>CAVXNT010000004.1:0-741175 GCA_963763225.1 uncultured Actinomycetota bacterium
ACGCCGTCCTCGAGGGCGGCGCGCAGCTCGTCGCCGGCGTGCTCGCCCCCGCCCGAGCCGACGACCCAGGCCTGCACGCGGCCCTCGCCGACGACCTCGGGGTGCGCCGCGCGGACCCGGTCGGCGACCGACGGGTCGCCGACGTACCGGACCATGCCGCACAGCCCGGTGTCGGCGCCGGCCACGCTGAGCAGCGCGGCGCCGGGGTACTGCGCGCTGCCGGCGCGGATGCCGACCACGCCGCGGGTGTACTTCTGGGCGTCGGGCTCGGGCCGCGGGAGCAGGGCGGCGACGTCCTCGGGCTGGAGCGCCTCGACCGGGGCGTCGGGCAGGTCGAGGCCGATGTCGACCAGGTGGACCGCGCCGCACGCCTGCGCGGCGGGGTCGACGAGGTGGCAGACCTTGTGGGTGCCGAACGTGACCGTCACCTCGGCGGTGACGTGCGGGCCGTCCAGCTCGCCGGTGTCGACGTCCACACCGCTCGGGGTGTCGACCGCGACGACCGGCACGCCCTCGACCGCCGCGAGCGCCTCCCGGGCCGCGTCGCGGAGGCCCGGCTCGCCGCCGATCCCGACGATCCCGTCGACCACCAGGTCGGGCCGCCGGGGGCTGCCGTCGATGACTCGACCGCCCGCGCGCCGCAGGGCCGCGAGGCCCGCCTCGTGGGCGCGGTCCGACAGCGGCCACGCCTCGACACTGACCCCGCGCCGGGCGAGCAGTGCGCCGGCGTACAGCGCGTCGCCGCCGTTGTCGCCCGAGCCGACCAGCACCAGCACCCGCCGGCCGTACGCCGAGCCGAGCAGGTCGAGCACGGCGTACGCCAGCCCGGCCGCGGCCCGCTGCATCAGCGTCCCCTCCGGCAGCCGCGCCATCAGCGCCGCCTCGGCCGCCCGCACCTGCTCGACGGTGTGCGCGCTCCTCATGGGCCCACGCTATCGGGCTCCGGCATGACGGGTCGTGTGCCTGCCGACGCGGCATAGCGCGTTCCCAGGCACACGACCCAGGCACACGACCTGGCCTGTGGATGAAGACCCGGACAGGCGGCGGATCGGGGAAGACGTTCTGGCATGAACGACATCCTCGAAGCCCTGATCGCCGACCAGGCCGGAATGGTGGCTCGGCGTCAGCTCCGTCACCACGACATCGACTCGGACCGGGTGCGTGACCAGATCGCGGCGCGCCGATGGGTCGAGCGGACCCCACGCGTGATCAGCACCGTCACCGGCACCCTCACCCCGGAACAGCTGCGCTGGCTGGCGGTCCTGCACGCCGGACCCCGCAGCATGCTGGGCGGCCTCACCGCGGCCGCCTGTCAGGGCCTCACCGGGTGGGACCGCGACGTGGTGACCGTGTACGTCGACGACGAGCTCAGCTTCGAGCCGGTGGACGGCGTGCGCTTCTTCCGCAGCCGCCGGCCGTTCGACATGCTGCGTCACCCGCGACCGGGACTCCCGATGTGCCGGATCGAGCCGGCGATCCTGCTCTTCGCCGCGTACCAGTCGACTCCGCGGCCGGCGCACGCAGTCCTCGCGGCGGCCGTCCAGCAACGGCTGACGACGGTGGAGCGCATGGTCGAGTGGGTGGACATCCTGCGCCCCCTGCGCTGGTCGAAGCCCTTCAAGCGGACGCTCGGCGACATCGCGGGCGGCGCGCACTCCGGGGCGGAGCTCGACGTCCGCCGGATGTGCCGGCGGTTCGAGATGCCCACGCCGGACGGCCAGCGGTCGCGCACGGACAGCGCGGGCAAGCGACGCTGGACCGACTGTGAGTGGCGCCTGCCGAACGGTGACACGCTCGTCCTCGAGGTCGACGGCTCCTTCCACATCGACGTGGTGCAGTCGATGGAGGATCATCGGCGCACGCGCCGACTGCACGAGCACGAAGCGGATCATCGTCCGCTGCTCCGCCTACGAGCTCCGGTACGAGCCGGACGAGGTGGCGCCGACCTGATCGCCCTCGGCTTGCCGGGTCGTGTGCCTGGTGACGCGGCATAGCGCGTTCCCAGGCACACGACCCGGTCAAGCGGACTCCAGGACCACCATCGCCGAGGCGATGCCGGCGTCGTGGGAGAGCGAGAGGTGCACGGAGGCGACGCCGAGCTCCGTCGGCCCGCGCGGCGACCGAGCCGCGGATCGAGAACACCGGGCGGCCGGACGCCTCCGAGAGGACCTCGGCGTCGTGCCAGGCCAGGCCGACCGGGGCGCCGAGCGCCTTGGCGAGCGCCTCCTTGGCGGCGAACCGGGCCGCCAGCGACGCCAGCGGCCGGGCCGCCTCGTCGGGGGTGAAGAGCCGGGCGACCAGGCCGGGCGTGCGCGTCAGCGTCGCGCCGAAGCGCTCGATGTCGACGACGTCGATCCCGACGCCGATGATCACCGGGCGCTCACTCGACCGTGACGGACTTGGCGAGGTTGCGCGGCTGGTCGACGTCGTGGCCGAGCACCGTGGCCAGCTCGCAGGCGAACAGCTGCAGCGGGACGACGGCCACCAGCGGCTGCAGCAGCACCGGCACCCGCGGCAGCCGGATCACCACGTCGGCGTACGGCGCGATCGCGTCGTCGCCCTCCTCGACCAGGCAGATGGTGCGCGCCCCGCGGGCCCGCACCTCCTGGATCCCGCTGACCATCTTGTCGCGCAGCTGGTCCCGGCCGGCCGGCGGCACCACGCAGAGCACCGGGCAGCCCCTCCTCGACCAGCGCGATCGGGCCGTGCTTGAGCTCGCCGGCCGCGAACCCCTCGGCGTGCAGGTAGGCGAGCTCCTTGAGCTTGAGCGCGCCCTCGAGCGCGACCGGGTAGCCGGCGTGCCGGCCGAGGAACAGCACCGACCGCGTCTCGACGTGCTCGCGGGCCAGGGCGTAGACCGCCTCGGCGTCGTCGCAGCACCGACTGGATGTGCCCGGGCATCGCCTCGAGCTGGTGCATGACCTGGGCGATCTCGTCGCCGTACCGGGTGCCCTTGACCTGGGCGAGGTAGAGCGCGAGCAGGTAGCAGGCGACCAGCTGGGTCAGGAACCCCTTGGTCGACGCGACGCCGATCTCCGGGCCGGCGTGGGTGTAGATCACCGCGTCGGACTCGCGCGGGATCGTGGAGCCGTTGGTGTTGCAGATCGCCAGCACCTTCGAGCGCTGCTCGCGCGCGTGCCGGATCGCCTGGAGGGTGTCGGCGGTCTCGCCGGACTGGCTGATCGCGACGACGAGCGTGGAGTAGTCGAGGATCGGGTCGCGGTACCGGAACTCCGACGCGAGCTCGACCTCCACCGGGATCCGGGCTCCAGTGCTCGATGGCGTACTTGGCGACCATGCCCGGCGTAGAACGACGTGCCGCAGGCGACGATGATGATCTTGTCGACGTCGCGCAGCTCCTGGTCGGAGAGCCGCATCTCGTCGAGCTGCAGGTGCCCCTCCGGGGTACGCCGGCCCAGCAGCGAGTCGGCCACCGCGTGGGGCTGCTCGAAGATCTCCTTGCGCATGAACCAGTCGTGGCCGTCCTTCTCGGCCGCCGACAGGTCCCAGTCGACGTGGTAGCGCCGGCCGGTCGCCGGCGTGCCGTCGAAGTTCACGACCGACACGCCCTCGCGGGTGATCGTCACGACCTGGTCCTGGCCGAGCTCCAGCGCCTCGCGGGTGTGCTCGATGAACGCGGCGACGTCGCTGCCGAGGAAGTTCTCGCCCTCGCCGATCCCGACCACCAGCGGGGAGTTGCGGCGCGCGGCCACGACCCGCGACGGGTCCTCGGCGTCGACGGCGACCAGCGTGAACGCGCCCTCGAGCCGCCGCACCAGCGTGCAGCATCGCGGTCGATCAGGTCGGCCCCGGCCAGCACCTCGAGCTCGAGCAGCTGCGCCGCGACCTCGGTGTCGGTCTCGGACAGCAGCTGGTGGTCGGCGGCCTCGAGCTCGGCGCGCAGCTCGGCGAAGTTCTCGATGATGCCGTTGTGGATCAGCGCGACCCGGCGTACCTCGCCGGTGTGCGGGTGGGCGTTGACGTCGTTCGGGGCGCCGTGGGTCGCCCACCGGGTGTGGCCCGATGCCGATCGTGGTCGGCCGGCAGCGGGGTGTCGGCGATGCGCCTTCTCGAGGTTGGCGAGCTTGCCGGCGCGCTTGTCGGTGGCCAGCCGGCCGTCGGCGACCAGGGCGATGCCGGCGGAGTCGTAGCCGCGGTACTCCAGGCGCCGGAGCCCCTCGATCACCACGTCCTGGGCCGCTCTGTGACCCACGTAACCCACGATCCCGCACATGGGTGTCACTCTATCCGCGGGCCCCTGCAAGAATCGCCGCCATGTCTTCGAACGGCGGGTCCACCGCGACCGTCCGACGAGTCATCGCCCTACCTCGAGCTGGACCGCTCGGCGTGGGCCGCGCTCGCCGACGAGATGGAGAACCCGCTCACCGCGGACGAGATCCGGCGGCTGCGCGGTCTCGGCGACCAGCTCGACCTCGACGAGGTGCAGCAGATCTACCTGCCGCTGTCGCAGCTGCTGAGCCTGTACGTCGAGTCCGCGGGCCTGCTCTACCGCCAGCAGGAGGAGTTCCTCCACCAGATCCAGCCACCGCGCACGCCGTTCGTCATCGGCCTGGCCGGCTCGGTCGCGGTCGGCAAGTCGACCACCGCGCGCGTGCTGCAGCAGATGCTCGCGCACTGGCCGGAGCACCCCAACGTCGCGCTGGTGACCACCGACGGCTTCCTCTACCCGAACGCCGAGCTCGAGCGCCGCGGCCTGCTGGAGCGCAAGGGGTTCCCGGAGTCCTACGACCGCCGCGCGCTGCTGCGCTTCGCGGTCGACATCAAGTCGGGCAAGGACGAGGTGGAGGCGCCGGTCTACTCCCACCTGACCTACGACGTGGTCCCCGGCGAGAAGGTGGTCGTCAAGCGGCCCGACATCGTGATCATCGAGGGCCTCAACGTCCTGCAGCCCGCACGGGTGCGCGACGACGGCCGCAGCGGGCTGACCCTGAGCGACTTCTTCGACTTCAGCGTGTACGTCGACGCGGGCCGCGACAAGATCCGCGACTGGTACGTCGAGCGGTTCCTGCGGCTGCGCAAGACGGCCTTCCGCGACCCGGACTCCTACTTCTCCAAGTACGCCGGCCTCAGCCACGACGAGGCCGTCGCGGAGGCCCAGCGGATCTGGGACACCATCAACGGCCCCAACCTGGTGCGAGAACATCCTGCCCACCCGCTCCCGCGCCACCCTGGTGCTGCGCAAGGACCGCGACCACTCGGTCCGCTACGTGCGCCTGCGCAAGCTGTGAGCACCGCGCAGCCTGAGCGTGCGAAGGCTGCGATTTCGGTGCCAGGTCGAGTAGGCCGCGCGACCGACGCAGGAGGTCGCGACCGGCCGTATCGAGACCTAGCCCACGTCCCGCCGCAGGGTGGTGTAGCGGCCGACGAGGGCCAGCACGCCGGCGTACCCGAGCAGCACCAGCAGCGCCGCCCAGCGCGGGAGCAGGTCGGCCGACTCGCCCGCGTACGAGCCGAGGAAGCTGGCGCCCATCAGCCCGTCGGCCGCGGCACCGGGCAGGAACTTCGTGATCCCGGACAGGCTGTCGAAGGCGCCCAGGGCGACCCGGGCGATCGGCTCGACGAACTGGGTGAACGCCAGGATCACGACGATCGCGGCCACCTGGTTGGTCAGCACGCTGCCGAACGCGACGCCGATCACCGCCCACAGCGCGGTCACGACCACCCCGAGCAGCAGCACCGTGATGACGTGCCCGTCGGTCAGGAAGGCGCCGTCGCCCCAGCCGGCGAGGAGCGGCGCGCTCGCGACGACGACCGCCGCGGTGCCGACCAGGCCGTACAGCAGCCCGATCGGGACGGTCGCCAGGAGCTTGGCGCCGAGGAACACCCCGCGGCGCGGCTCCACGAGCAGCGACTGGGTGATGGTCTGGTGCCGGAACTCGGTGGTCATCGCCAGGCTCCCGATGACCAGCGGGAAGACGTATCCGATGGCGTTGATGAGCCCGTAGATCGCGGCGGCCGCGTCGACACCGGTGAGCGACACGCCCTGGGTATCCGGCGCGAAGACGGTCGAGAACGCCATCACCGCCCCGATGAAGCCCAGGTACGCCGCGAGCGCGATCAGCAGCACCCACCACATCCGGGTGCTGACCAGCTTGCGGTACTCCGCCACCAGCGCGGCCCTCATGCGTGGCCCCCCGTCAGCCGCAGGAACACGTCCTCGAGCCCGACGCCACGGCTGGCGAGCTGGTGCAGCTCGACGCCGGCCCCGAACGCGGCCGCGCCGACCTCGGCGGCGGGCACCGCGGTCACGACCAGGCCGTGCTCGGCCGGCCGGCACACCCAGCCGCGCTCACGGCACAGCCGCTCGACGGCGGCGAGGTCGGGCGACTCGACGTACGTCTCCGGCTCGGCGAGGTCGGCGAGCGCGGCGAGGGACGAGGCGTGCACGAGCCGGCCGTGGGCGATGATCACGACGTCGTCGACGGTGTGCTGGACCTCGCTGAGGACGTGACTGGACACCAGGACGGTGCGGCCCTCGTCGGCGAAGCTGCGCAGCAGCCGCCGCAGCCAGACGATGCCCTCGGGGTCCAGGCCGTTGGCGGGCTCGTCCAGGACGACGGCGGGCGGGTCACCGAGCAGGGCGGTCGCGAGCCCGAGCCGCTGCCGCATGCCCATCGAGTAGCCGCCGACGCGACGGTCGGCGGCCCCGCCGAGCCCGACGAACTCGATCAGCTCGCGGCACCGGGCGCGGCCGACGCCGACCTGCGCGGCGTACACCTCGAGGTGGCCGAGACCGGTCCGGCCGGGGTGGAAGCTGGACGCCTCGAGCGCGGCACCGACCACGCGGGCCGGGCGCGGGTGCTCGGCGTACGCGCGGCCGCCGACCAGCGCCCGCCCGGACGTGGGGCGGGTCAGACCGAGCAGCATCCGCAGCGTGGTGGTCTTGCCGGCGCCGTTGGGGCCGAGGAAGCCGGTGACCGCGCCGGGGCGTACGGCGAAGCTCAGCCCGTCGACCGCGCGGACGGGACCGAACGACTTCGCGAGGTCCTCGACGGCGAGGGCGGGTCCGGCGGGCGTGGCGGGCATGGCGGGCATGGCGGCAGGGTCAGAGCGCCAGCTGGCGCTTGACGACGTCCGCGAGCCGCTCGGCGACCGCCTGCGCCTCCTCCTGGGTGCCGGCCTCGACCATCACCCGCACCAGGTCCTCGGTGCCGGAGGGCCGCAGCAGGACCCGGCCACCGTCGCCCAGCGCGGCCTCCTCCTCGGCGACCGCGGCCGCGACGACCGGGTCGTCGTCGGCGCGGGCCTTGTCGACGTCGGGGACGTTGACGAGCACCTGCGGCAGCCGGGTGACGACCGACGCCAGCGAGCGCAGGCTCTCCCCGGTCGCGGCCATCCGCTCGAGGACGTGCAGCGCGGTCAGCAGGCCGTCGCCGGTGGTGGCGTACTCGCTCATGATCACGTGCCCGGACTGCTCCCCACCGAGGGAGTAGCCCGAGACCCGCATCGCCTCGAGCACGTAGCGGTCGCCCACCTTGGTCTGGCGTACGCCGATGCCGGCGGCGCGCATCGCCTGCACGAAGCCCAGGTTGCTCATCACGGTGGCCACCACGGTGTTCCGCGCCAGGTGGCCGGTCTCGGCCATGCCGAGCGCGAGGATCGCCATGATCTGGTCGCCGTCGATCTCGTCGCCCGTCGTGGTCGACGGCCAGGCAGCGGTCGGCGTCGCCGTCGAGGGCGAAGCCGACGTCGGCGCCGTGCTCGAGCACGGCGGCGCGCAGCGGTCCGAGGTGGGTGGAGCCGCAGCCGTCGTTGATGTTGAGGCCGTCGGGGTCGGCGCCGATCGTGATCGACCTCCGCGCCGGCGGCGCGCAGCGCGCGCGGCCCGGCCTCGTACGCCGCGCCGTGGGCGCAGTCGAGCACGACCTTGAGCCCGGTCAAGCGGCTGGTCGAGTGGTGCCGACCAGGTGGGCGACGTACTCCTCGACCGGCGTCGGCGTAGGGCGTCACCCGGCCCACGTCGCCGCCGAGTCGGGCGGTCCCAGTCCTCGTCGAGGCGCTGCCTCGATCTGCGTTCTCGACGGCGTCGTCGAGCTTGTGCCCGCCCCGGGCCAGGAACTTGATGCCGTTGTCGGGCATCGGGTTGTGGGAGGCGGTGATCACGACGCCGAGGTCGGCGCCGAGCGCGTCGGTCAGGTAGGCGACGGCGGGCGTGGGCAGCACCCGCAGGCGGCAGCACGTCGACGCCGGCGGACGCGAGCCCGGCGACGACGGCGTGCTCGAGGAACTGCCCCGAGATGCGCGTGTCCCGGCCGACGACGGCGAGCGGGCCGATGCGCCCTCGAACTCGCCGCGGTCGCCAGGACCCGGGCAGCGGCGACGGCGAGGTCCAGGGCCAGCTCTGCGGTCAGATGACCGTTGGCCAGACCCCGGACCCCGTCGGTGCCGAAGATGCGCGCCATTCGCTACCTATTCGCACTCGTCGTCGAAGTGCTGAGATCGGATGCCTGGCAAGGCGGAGGCCCGAAGGCGCCCTTTGAGCGGAGCGGCCGTCGAGGGCCGACAACGCAGCCAGGCGCCGATGTCAGCGCTTCGAGAACTGCGGCGCCTTGCGGGCCTTCTTGAGGCCGGCCTTCTTGCGCTCGATGACGCGGGCGTCGCGGGTGAGCAGGCCGGCCTTCTTGAGCGACGGGCGGTTCGCCTCGACGTCGACGGCGTTCAGGCAGCGGGCCACGCCCAGGCGCAGCGCGCCGGCCTGGCCGGTGATGCCGCCGCCGTGGATGCGGGCGATGACGTCGAAGCGGCCCTCGAGCTGCAGCGCGGCGAACGGCTCGTTGACGACCTGCTGGTGCAGCTTGTTCGGGAAGTAGGAGTCCAGCGTGCGGCCGTTGACGGTCCACACGCCGGTGCCCGGCACGATGCGGACGCGGGCGACGGCCTCCTTGCGGCGGCCGGTGGCGGCGGCGGGGGCGATGGTCGCGGGGCGCTGCGGGGCGTCGGCGGACGGGGCGCTCTCCGAGCTGTACGCGACGCCCTGCTCGTTGACCTCGTAGGTCTCCTCGACCTCGTTGGTGTCAGCCATGTCTCTCCGATCTCTTTTCTCGGTGCTCGAACAGATGATTACTGGGAGATCTGCGTGATCTCGAACGGCGTGGCCTGCTGGGCCTGGTGCGGGTGGTCGGGCCCGGAGTAGACCTTCAGCTTCTTCAGCATCTGACGGCCGAGCTTGTTCTTGGGGAGCATGCCCCAGACGGCCTTCTCGATCGGCCTTGCGGGCGTCCTTCTCGAGCAGCTCACCGATCGGGGTGGCCGAGAGGCCGCCCGGGTAGCCGGAGTGGCGGTAGGCCATCTTCGTGGTCTTCTTGTTGCCCGAGAGGGCGACCTTCTCCGCGTTGACGATGATGACGAAGTCACCGGTGTCGACGTGCGGGGCGAAGATCGGCTTGTGCTTGCCGCGCAGGAGGTTGGCGGCCTGGACCGCGAGGCGGCCGAGGACGACGTCGGTGGCGTCGATGACGTGCCAGTCGCGCTGAGATGTCGCCGGGCTTGGGGCTGTACGTGCGCACGGAGGATACTTCCTTCGTTCGTAGGTCCCGTGCGGCCCTGTGCCGTCCGCGGGTGGTGCTGCCACGCCCTCTGACGAACACGGCCCGGTCTCCCGCCCGGTCTCCCGGGCGTTCTCCGGGTCTGCACCCCGATCCCGTGGCTGGGTCGGAGCGCGGCAGGAGGCGCGACTGACAAGAGTACGGGCGCGCGTCTGCGCAGGTCAAAGCGGAGGCCGTCCCAACGGGCGGAGACCGGGTTTCGCGTGCCGTGGCGTCGCGGTCTAAGTTGAGGGGGTGACTGAATCTCTCACCGTCCGCGACAACCGCACCGGGCAGGAGTACGAGGTCCCGATCGCCGACGGCACCATCAAGGCCGCGGATCTGGGCAAGATCAAGGCCGGGGAGGACACGCCCGGGCTGGCCGTCTACGACCCCGGTTTCGTCAACACCGCGTCCTGCCGCAGCGCCGTCACCTTCATCGACGGCGACAAGGGGATCCTCGAGTACCGGGGCTACCCGATCGAGCAGCTCGCCGAGAAGTCGTCGTTCCTCGAGGTCGCCTACCTCCTCATCCACGGCTCCCTGCCCTCCAAGGCGGAGTACGAGTCGTGGGTCCACGAGATCACGTACCACACGTTCGTGCACGAGAACGTCAAGGAGTTCATGCAGGGCTTCCGCTACGACGCGCACCCGATGGGGATGCTGATGGCGTCGGTCGGGGCCCTGTCGACGTTCTACCCCGACGCGCGCAACATCAGCGACGCCGACAACCGGCACATGCAGATCGTGCGGATGATCGCCAAGATGCCGACCCTCGGCGCCTGGTCGTTCCGCCACGCGCAGGGCAAGCCGTTCGTCTACCCCGACAACGAGCTGAGCTACACGGCGAACTTCCTCTCGATGCTGTTCAAGATGAGCGAGCACCGCTTCGAGGCCGACGAGCGCCTGGTCAAGGCCCTCGACGTGCTGTTCATCCTGCACGCCGACCACGAGCAGAACGCCTCCACGAACGCGGTCCGCTCGGTCGGCTCGACCCAGGTCGACCCCTACTCCGCGGTGGCGGCCGGCGTGGGCGCCCTCTACGGCCCGCTGCACGGTGGCGCCAACGAGGCGGTGCTGCGGATGCTGCGCCGCATCGGCACCAAGGAGAACATCCCCGCCTTCATCCAGGGCGTCAAGGACGGCAACGAGCGGCTGATGGGCTTCGGCCACCGGGTCTACAAGAACTACGACCCGCGCGCCAAGATCATCAAGAAGTCCGCCGAGGACGTCTTCGAGGTCACCGGCACGAACCCGCTGCTCGACATCGCCATGGAGCTGGAGAAGATCGCGCTCGAGGACGAGTACTTCGTCAGCCGCAAGCTCTACCCGAACGTCGACTTCTACTCCGGGCTGATCTACGAGGCCTCCAGTTCCCGCCGGAGATGTTCACGGTCCTGTTCGCGATCGGCCGCACCCCGGGCTGGCTGGCCCAGTGGCTCGAGCTGGTCCAGGACAAGGAGCAGAAGATCGCGCGTCCGAAGCAGATCTACACCGGCGACCGGCAGCTGGACTTCGTGCCTGCATCCGAGCGTTGGGCGTGAGCGGAGCTCGACCCCCGACGCTCGGATGACGCATCAGGCCAGGTCGAGTAGCGGCGCGGCTGAGGAACGAAGCCGCGACCCGCGTATCGAGACCCGATCGACGATGACGCGGCCGACCAGCACCGGCCAGCCGCCTGCCGCCGTCGTGTTCGACCTCGGCAACGTCCTGATCGACTGGGACCCGTTCGAGGCGATCGCGGCGGGTGTGGGGCCGGACGAGGCGCGCCGGTTCCTCGAGGCCGAGGACTTCGACTTCATGGCGTGGAACCACGGCCCCGACTCGGGCGGGACGTGGGCGGACGCCGAGGCGCGAGGTACGGCGGACCCACCCGCACTGGGTCGAGCACGCGCTGGCCTACCGGGCGAACTTCGGCGCGTCGCTGCGCGGTGAGGTGGAGGGTACGGCGGACGTCGTGCGCGACCTGCACGCCGCCGGCGTACCGGTGTTCGGCCTCACCAACTGGTCCGACGAGCTCTACCCGCACGCCCCCGCGCGGTTCGAGGTGCTGGCACTGCTCGACGACGTCGTGGTGTCGGGCAGCGAGAAGGCGGCCAAGCCCGACCCGCGCGCGTACCGGATCGTCGCGGAGCGCGCGGGCCTGCCGCTGGACAGGCTGGTGTTCGTCGACGACAAGCAGGCCAACGTCGACGCCGCCGCGGCCCTCGGCATGGACGCCATCGTGTTCACCGACGCGGCCGCGCTGCGCACCGAGCTGCGCAGCCGCGGCCTGCCCGTCTAGCGCGAACGCCTAGCCGACCCGGATCGTCCGGGTGATCGCCTTGCCCCGGCTCGGGATCGATGCGCACGCGCACCGTGTCGAGCCGGGCGAGCCTGCGCCTGGCGGCCGGCGTGAGGTGCAGGCGCGCCGTGGTGGTGCCGCCGGGCCGCAGGCCGACCTTGCCCTTCGCGAGCACCGCACCCGATCCCCGCACGGTCACCGCGCCCCGGCCGGGCATCGAGGACACGACGCGCATGGTGAACGCCGACCCGGCGACCCGGCCGGCGCCGACGGTGCCGGTCGTGGCCGATCCCGGCTGGACGGTGATGGTCGCGGTCGACGAGTCGTTGAGCGGGTTCGCGTCGTACGACGCCGAGACGGTCGCGGTGTTGTCGACGGTCACCGGCGTCGCCGTTCCCATGTCCTCGGTGCCGGTCCGGTCCCGCAGGCAGAGGAGGTCGACGGTTGCGGTCTTGTCGACGCCCGTGTCGTTGAACAGCCGGAAGGCGCGGGTCTTGAGCCGCGGGTCGTTGCCGAAGTGCCGCACGCCCGGCGGCACGTTCCAGGTGGCGACGATGCCCTTGGCGTCGTCGGGGCAGATCACCTGGTACTCCTGGCCCTCGGCGGCGGTGTGCCCCGGGACGGTCACGGTCTGAACGAGGTGCACGAAACGGAGCTCGTGGGTGTGCCCGTAGACGGGCCCGGTGGTGGTGTGCAGGCAGCGCAGGCTCAGGGTGGCGGTGGCCGCCTCGGTCGCCTCGAGCGTGAAGGTCCAGTCCCGCGGGTGCGCCTCGTCGTACTCCGAGCCGGCGAGGGTGACGCCTCCGCCGACGGCGCTGAAGCCCGGCGCGATCGGCATCGTCCCGACCGGGCAGGACAGGGTGGTGCTCGAGCGGCCCGCCGGGTACGCCGCCGTGGCAGTCACGGGCGCGACGTCGGCCAGGATCGGGTGCCGGTGGCTGTCGTTGTAGCCGGTCTGCCGGTCGGCGGCCTCGGTCTGGGCGGGGAGACAGACGATGAACGCCTTGGCCTGGGCGCGGCCGCTGGCGTCGTTGCGGATCACGCCCTTCCAGGTGCCGACGCCTGTGCCGTCCAGCTGGGAGCTCAGGACGTGCACGTCGTCCGCGATGGTCCCGGTGTCCTGGTCGACGTGGTCGAGGCGGAACTGGCCGTCGGCGAGGATGTCGCCGGCCGCGCAGCTGAGGGTCACCGACCGCTGCTGACCGGGCTCGAGGTCGACCTGGGCCTCTGCCTTGTACGGCGTGAGCCAGTGATCGGCCTGCGGGTGCGTGGGACTGCCGGCGCCGGCGACCGGGTTGGCCACCACCTTGATCCACAGGGACGTCGAGGCGTGGCCGGCCAGGTCCCCGAGGGAGCAGGTCACGGTGCCTCCCGACTGCGTGCACGGCGCGCTCGCGGAGTCGAAGGTGACCCCGGACGGCAGGTGGTCGGTGACGACGACGCCCGTGGCGCTCTCGTCGCCGAGGTTCTCGACCGTCAGCGTGTAGGTGACCAGGTCGCCGCCGTGCGGGTTCGGGTCCGACGCGGTCTTGGTGATCTGCACGTCGGCCGGGGTGTCGCTGGGCGGGGTCCCGGGCACGCACGAGTCGCTCTGGAACAGCGGCAGGTGGGTCTCGCGGTTGGAGTCGAACGACTTCGCGATGACCTGGCCGGTGTTGTGCCCCACGTTGTTGCCGACGGTGATCGCCGCCCGGGGCGCCAGGATGGCGCCGGCGAACGCACCGCCGTTGTTCAGCGAGATGGTCGTCGCCTCGGGGAAGTTCCAGACCAGGCCGGTGAAGCCGGCGAAGTTGCCGTCGTCGAGGCCCTGGAAGCCACCGCCGATCTTCGCCTCGATCTTCTGGGTGCTCGCGCCGAAGGCGACCGAGCTGCCCGAGACGTTGACGATCGTGGTCGCGCCCGCGGGCACGTCGAGCCGGATCGCGGCGCTCGCCCAGGCGATGTCGGCCGGCGTGAGCGCGAAGACGTTGAGGTCGCTGTTGGTGCCGGTGAGCAGCAGCCGGTGGTTGGCGCTGTCCCCGGCGTGCTCCACCGTCCCGGTCGCGGTCTCGCTGCCCCAGGACGTCGACAGGGCCCGCAGCTCGTCGAAGGCGGCGGCGAAGTCGATCGGGTTGCTCGCCAGGTAGCCGGCGCCGGCACCGCCCTGGAAGTCGATGGTGCCGACCTTGTGCTGCACGTAGGCGCTGCCGACCTTCAGATGCACGTTCGCACTGTTGGTGCCGCCGACCACCAGCGCGGGCGTGGTCGCCGGGAAGGTGCTGTGATCGAGCTTGATCCCGACCTGGTTCCAGTTGCCGTTGTTGCTGAGGTTGCCGCCGTAGGCGGCCAGCCCCTCGGACTCGGAGTCGTGCCGGTTGGCGTCGGTCTCGATGAACTCGGTCCACCCGGTGGCCGGGCCGAGTGCGTTCGTGGCCGGCACCCCGGTCGTGCAGGTCGGTGGTGTCGCCGCTGCCCCGCCACCGCTCAGCGGCAGGACGGCGAGGGCACCGAGGCCGCACGCGAGAGCGGCGACGATCGCCGGAACACGACGGGCGCGCGGAGCGCGCGTGGACCCAGACGTACGCATGGTTGTGTCTACCCCCCAGTAGGTCAGCACCGCCGAGGGTGCCAGCCCTGAGGGTGGGGCGGTGGTGGATCGGCGAACTCTTGGCCGACCGGACTGGACCGGGTCCCCTGGCCCATCCG
The DNA here is from genome assembly GCA_963763225.1 of uncultured Actinomycetota bacterium. Classification (GTDB taxonomy): domain Bacteria; phylum Actinomycetota; class Actinomycetes; order Propionibacteriales; family Nocardioidaceae; genus Nocardioides. The sequence goes on from CAVXNT010000004.1 coordinate 14,515, forward strand.
GGGACCGGGCGGGGCGGAGGTGACGGCGACCGGCTCGCCGGCCACCGACCTACGATCGCGGCGTGAGCGAACAGGACTGGGCCGACCGGCACGTCGCGCGGTGGCGCGACCACTGGATCGACATCAGCTTCGAGGACGACGTCGAGACGATCGTGGTCCGGATGGAGCGGCTCACCAAGCACTTCCGCAGCGTCAAGCAGGCAGCCCTGGCCGAGGTGGGCCTGCAGGACTTCGAGTACGACACCCTGCACCTCCTGATGATCCGTGACACCCCGGGTCAGGCCAGCCCGTCCGCGTTGGCCGCCGACCTGAAGATCAGCAACGCCGGGATGACCGGCCGGCTGGACGCCCTCGAGAGGGCCGGGCTGATCCAGCGTCGGCCCGCGGCCGAGGACCGGCGCCGCGTCGACGTCGAGATCACCCGCGAGGGCGCGCGCGTGTGGCGGCGGGCGATGGACCTGCGCGGCCGGGGCGAGCTCGAGGTGGTGCACACCCTGTCACCGCAGGAGCGGTCGAGCCTGGCGGCGCTGCTCAAGTCGATGACGCTGCGCGTCGAGGCGGCCGAGGACGGCTGATCCTTCGCTCCCGCCCAGTGCGATCTCAGGGTGATCACAGGCTGGCCCCGCATCGTGGAGCCATGAACGACCAGCCGACGACTCCCCCGCCCGCTGAGAACCCGTACAGCCAGCACCCGATGCCGCCGGGACCTCCCCCCGAGGGTCCCCCGGCGATGGCGCCGGCGGCGCCGCTGCCCGCCCCGCGCCGATCGCGGCGTACGGGTCTGGCGGCCGCGGTGGTGGCCACCGCAGTGGTCGTCGGGGGTGCGGCGGGTGTCGGCGGCGCCGCGGCATGGAGCGCGCTCGACGGCAACGGAACCGCGAGTGCGGGCGCCGCCGGCACCCCCACCGTCTCCCAGGTGGTCGACTCCTCCGACACGCCCGCCCCCCAGGGCTCGGTGGAGCAGGTCGCCGCCACGGTGCTGCCCTCCGTGGTGAAGATCGACGTCGCCGGCCCGCAGGGTGCGGGGTCCGGGTCGGGGATCATCCTGAGCTCGGACGGGGACATCCTCACCAACAACCACGTGGTCGCGCTCGCCGGGAACGGCGGGTCGCTGGTCGTCGAGTTCAACGACGGCTCGCACGCGAACGCGGAGGTGCTCGGCACCGACCCGCTCACGGACACGGCCGTGATCAAGGCGCGCGGCGTCTCCGGTCTGACGCCGGCCACCATCGGCAAGTCCGGCGACCTCAAGGTCGGCCAGAGCGTCGTCGCCATCGGATCGCCGTTCGGACTCGACTCGACCGTCACGACCGGCATCGTGAGTGCGCTGGACCGCCCGGTCGACGTCGGCTCGGACGGTCAGGGCAACGCCACGACGTACCCCGCCATCCAGACCGATGCCGCGATCAACCCCGGCAACAGCGGTGGCGCCCTGGTCGACCTGAACGGGCACGTCGTCGGCATCAACGCGTCGATCCGCACGGCCGGCGCGACCCAGGGCGAGGCCGGCTCGATCGGCCTGGGCTTCGCGATCCCGATGGACGAGGTCATGCCGATCATCGACCAGATGACCAAGGGCGAGACCCCGACGCACGCGCGGCTCGGGATCAAGGTCTCCGACGCGGCCGCCGGCTCCGGAGCGCAGATCACCGACGGGGCCGAGGTCCAGGACGTGTCCACCGGCTCCACGGCCGAGAACGCCGGGCTCGCCAAGGGCGACGTGATCACCAAGGTCGACGACCACCTCATCACCAGCGCCGACTCGCTCGTCGCGACGATCCGCTCGTACCGGCCCGGCGACCAGGTCACGGTCACCTACGAGCACGGCGGCGACAGCAAGACCGTCACCCTGACGCTCGACTCGGACGCCGCCACGTCCAACTCGTAGCGCCCCCCGACTCTTCTCTCCTTCGAGAAGGGAACACGGCCCCACCGGGACGCAGGTCCGTCTCCCGTCGTCCCGGTGGGGCCCGTGTGCTTGCGCGACACGCCGGCGGGTTTCACCGGCTGACCGGTGAAACCCGACCGACACGCCGACTGGCACCGGCGTGTCGGTCGGGTTTCCCACGACAAGTCCGCGTGGCGCGGCTAGCGCAGGCGCCGCTGGAACTCGCCGAGCCGCGCCACGGGCCGGAAGCCCAGCCGCTCGTTGACCTCGATCATGTGGCGGTTCGACTCGGCGTTGTACGTCGAGACCACCTCGATGTCGGGGCGCTCGGCCTGCAGCAGCCGCAGGTTCGCGACCTTGACCGCGAGCCCCAGCCGGCGCCCGCGCGCGACCCGGTCCACGAGCGTGCCGCACTGGCAGGCCTTGCCGGGCTCGTGGATCGTGGTCGCCAGGTCGGTGTACGCGACCGGCGTCGCCGTCGGGGTCGAGCGCGACGCGTGTTGTACTTCGTCCGGCCCTGCTTGGCGAGCACCGCCTCGTTCTCGCGGATCACCGCCGCGTCCCGGTACTCCGGCTCGACGTCGAGGTCACCGGTCGGCGCCTCGGTGATGACCAGCGAGGACAGCCGGGCCCAGCCCTCGAGCAGCTCGTCGGGCACCGGCCCCGCCCACGACCGCAGCTCGTAGCCCGGGATGACGCGCCGCCGCCTCTGCGGCCAGCTCGTCGAGGACGGCGTCGGCGACCGGCAGCCGGAGCACCCGCTTGACGTCGCCGAGCGCCAGCTCGAACCCCGCCCGCCGGGCGAACTCCCGTCCGGGCTCGCCCAGCGCCGTCGGCGCCCGCGGCGTACGGCCACGCGGCCTCGCCGACCAGCACGGTCCGGCCGCGCTCGCGCGCCACCGCTCCAGGTGCGCGAGCATCGCGGTGCCGTGGCCGCGGCGGCGCGCGGCCGGGACCGTGTGGACGACGAGCTCGGCGCGGTCGGTGTTGTCGAGCAGGGGCGGTCATCAGCCATCCCGGCGGCGACCAGTCGCCCGTCGGCGCGGCCGGCGTACATCGCCAGCCACCGGCTGGTGCCCGGGTCCTGCGCGATCGCCCGGACCTCCTCGAGCTGCCACGGCGAGGCGACCCCCTCGCCGGCGGCCAGCTCGGCGTCGAGGTAGGCGGCGTGCCACGGCGTCGAACGCGTCCGGGTCGTGCGGGTCGACCGGGACGATCTCCAGGGTGCTCATCGGACGCGCTGCACCCGACCCTCGTCCCAGACCGGACCGTCGGACTCGTAGACCTCGCCGTCGGCGCCGTACACGAGGAACCGGTCGAAGCCGCGGGCGAACCAGCGGTCGTGGGTCACCGCGAGCACCGTCCCCTCGAAGGCCTCGAGGCCCTCCTCGAGCGCCTCGGCGGACTGGACGTCGAGGTTGTCGGTGGGCTCGTCGAGCAGCAGCAGGGTCGCGCCCGGAGAGCTCGAGCAGCAGGATCTGGAAGCGTGCCTGCTGACCGCCGCTGAGGGACTCGAACCGCTGCTCGGCGGCGTGCGCGAGCTCGTAGCGGTCCAGCACCCGGCTGGCCTGCTCGCGGCCCATGCCGTCGCGACGCTCGTCGCCGCGGTGCAGGATCTCCAGCAGCGTGCGGCCGATCAGCTCGGGGTGCTCGTGGGTCTGCACGAACCAGCCCGGCCGCACCCGCGCGCCGAGCTGGGCCATGCCCGCGGTGCTGCACCGGCTCGATCTGACCACCTCGCCGACCGGCTCGTGCTCCTTGTCGGGCCGGGTGCCGCCCGCGGCGAGCAGCCGCAGGAAGTGCGACTTGCCCGAGCCGTTGGAGCCCAGGACGGCCACGCGCTCGCCGTACCAGACCTCGAGGTCGAACGGCCGCATCAGGCCGGTGAGCTCGAGCTGCTCGCAGACCACCGCGCGCTTGCCGGTGCGGCCGCCCTTGAGCCGCATCCGCACCTGCTGCTCGCGTGGCTGCTCGGTCGGCGGACCCGCCTCCTCGAACTTGCGCAGCCGGGTCTGCGCGGCCTGGTACTGCGCTGGCCATGCCGTCGTTGTACACGCCTTATCTTGTAATGAGCACCAGCGCCTTGAGCTTGGCGTGCTCCTCGTCCCAGCGCTGGCGCAGCTCCTCGAAGCGGGCGAACCGGTCCCGGCGGGCCTCGTGGTACGACGCGAAGCCGCCCGGGTGCGTCCACACCCGGTTGCCGCCCCCTGCCGTGGACTGAGTGCCCAGCTCCACGGTCACGACCCGGGTCGCGGTGTTGTCCAGCAGCTCGCGGTCGTGGCTGATGTAGAGGATCGTCTTGTCGGACTCGCGGATGCGCTCCTCGAGCCAGATCTTGCCGGGGACGTCGAGGTAGTTGTCCGGCTCGTCGAGCAGCAGCACCTCGTCGGGACCGCGCAGCAGGAACTCGAGCACCAGCCGCTTCTGCTCGCCGCCCGACAGGGTGCGCAGCTCGCGGTACTTCGCGCGGTCGTACGAGACCCCGAGCGCCGCCGTCGTGCACACGTCCCAGGTGACCTCGAGGTCGTAGCCGCCGGCGTCGGCGTACTCGGCCAGCGCCTCGGCGTAGCGCATCTGGGTCTTCTCGTCGTCGGCCTCCATCAGCGCCCGCTCGCAGGCGTCCACGTCGCGCGCGGCCGTCCGGATCCGCGGCGGGGAGACGCTCAGCAGCAGGTCCGCGACCGTCGGGGCCTCACCCAGCCCGGCGCCGACCGTCTGACGCATGACCCCGAGCCCGCCGGACCGTGTGACGACGCCCGCGTGCGGCGCGAGCTCGCCGGTGATGATGCGCAGCAGGGTGGTCTTGCCGGCGCCGTTGGCGCCGACCAGCGCGACCTTGGCGCCCTCGCCCACGCGGAACGACACGTCGTCCAGCAGCACCCGCCCGTCCGGCAGCTCGTAGCGCACTCCGGCGACGTCCACATGTCCCACGGGGGACCATTCTCCGGGACCCGGCCGCGTCCGGCATCCCGTTTTGCCACGGCCCGGTCCGCGCGGGTCTAGCGTGCGAACCGTGAGGGTCCGCACCGTCGTCGCCGCCGTCGCCGCCGTCGCGGCGATCGGCACCAGCTCCCCTGCGGCCGCGGCGGCGCCCGCCGCGCCCGAGGTCGGCCCCACGACGTTCACCGTGCCCGGCCCGTACGCCGTGGGCGAGCGGACCGCCGCACTCCGCTCGGGCATCCCCGTCGAGATCTGGTACCCGGCACGCGCCGCCGCGGTCGCCGGGAAGCCGATCGGCAGCTACGACCTGGTCGACTGGCTGCCGGAGTTCCTGAGGTCCCTGCTGCCACCCGGCGCGTCGGTCACCTATCCCTCGGGCGGCGTGCGCGGCGTGCCGGTGGCGCGCGGGACGTTCCCGCTGGTCGTCTTCAGCCACGGGTACGCCGGGTTCCGCGACCAGTCGACGTTCCTGACGGCGGCACTCGCGTCCTGGGGCTTCGTGGTCGCCGCGCCCGACCACCCGAGCCGCGACCTGACCCGCGTCCTCGGCGGGCCGGCGGGCACCACCACGGACGTGCACGACCTGCGCGCGACGATCACGCTGATGGCGCGCAAGGAGGAACGCCGGTCCAGCGTGTTCCACCGCCGCATCGACCTCACCCGCATCGGCGCGGTCGGCCACTCAGCCGGCGGCCGGGCCGTCGAGCAGCTGGCCGCCTCCGACCGGCGCGTCGACACCTTCGTCGGCATGGCCGGTGCCTCGGTCGGCGCGCTCGACGACGACCCGACCGCGGCCGTGCCGAAGAAGCCCGGCCTGCTGATCACCGGGAGCGCGGACACCATCGTCGAGCTCGACCGGATGCGGGCCGCCTACGCCGCGATGCGGCCGCCCAAGCGGTTCGTGGTCCTCGACAACGCCGGCCACCTCGCCTTCAGCGACCTGTGCGAGATCGGCGCCGACGACGGGGGCCTGCTCTCGATCGCGGCGCTGCTCGGCATCCCCGTGCCGGAGAACCTGGTCCCGCTGGCGACCGACGGCTGCCTCGCCCCGGACCTCCCCCCGATCGAGGCGTGGCCGGCGATCGAGCAGGTCGTCACCGCACAGCTGCGCCGGACCCTCGGCGTCGACCGCACCGACGCGGGGCTGACCGGTCTCGTGGAGGCGTTCCCGGGCGTCGTGGCGGAGAGCACGGCCGGTCCGCGGCCGGTGCCGGCCGGCGACTGATCCGGCCCGGCGCCGTTTGCGCGCTCCTCCGGCCGGTAACTGGACAGAGGCGTCCGCCGGCCGGACATCGGTCGGCGTCGCCCATCTACCGCCGGAGGAGGCCGCTGCCGTGAGTTCCGCCGTCCAGACCATCCCCGCCAAGAGCGACCCGAGGATCCCCGGGCCCCCGAGGGCGGTGGCGGAGGTCGACGTCCGGCGCCTGTCGCGGGATCTGCGGCGCCGGATCAAGGGTGAGGTCCGGTTCGACCCGGGGTCGATCGCGATGTACGCCAACGACGCCTCGAACTTCCGCCAGGTGCCGGTCGGCGTCGTGGTGCCGAAGACCCTCGAGGACGTCGTCGAGACGCACCGGATCTGCAGCAGGTACGGCGCACCGGTGGTCAACCGCGGCGGCGGCACCAGCCTGTCCGGGGAGACCGTCAACGTCGCCGTGGTCATCGACCACTCGAAGTACCTCACGGAGATCGGCGAGATCGATCCGGACGCCCAGCTGGCCACCTGCCAGACGGGCGTGATCAACGAGGAGCTCAACAAGCGCACCGGCGAGTACAACCTGGTCTTCGGCCCCGATCCGTCCTCGCACTCGCGGTGCGCGATCGGCGGCAACATCGGCAACAACTCCTGCGGCATCCACTCCGTGCAGTCACAGCTCTACGGCCCCGGGCCGCGGACCTCGGACAACACCGAGGCGCTCGAGGTCGTGACCTACGACGGCGAGCGGTTCTGGGTCGGCGTCGACGAGGAGGACCAGCTCGACGAGATCATCGCCGCGGGCGGCCGGAAGGGCGAGATCTACGCGGCGCTGCGCGACCTGCGCGACAAGTACGCCGACGCGATCCGCGCCGGCTTCCGGCCGGTCACCGAGGTCCCGCGGCGGGTGTCGGGCTACAACCTCGACGAGCTGCTCCCCGAGCAGGGGTTCAACGTGGCCCGCGCCCTGGTCGGCACGGAGAGCACCTGTGTCACCGTCCTCCAGGCCACCCTCAAGCTGACGCCCGCCATGCTCGAGCGCTCGCTGGTCGTGGTGCGGTGCCCGGACAGCCCGGCCGCCGGCGACCTGTGCACCGAGATCCTCGCGCACTGGAAGCCGATCGGGCTCGAGGCGGTCGACCACCTGCTGATCGAGGACCAGCAGGAGGAGCAGATGAACGTCTCCCAGCTCGGCATCCTGCCGGGGGACACCGGCGAGCAGGCTGCCTGGCTGATGGTGCAGTTCGGCTCCGACGACCAGGACTCGACCGAGGCGACCGCCCGCAGCTTCCGCGACTGGCTGATCGAGGAGAAGGACTTCCCGCCCGACGACGTCCTGCTCGCGCGCAGCCAGCAGCAGGGCGGCCAGAGCGGCCAGCTCTGGTCCATCCGGGAGAGCGGGCTGGGCGCGACCGCGTTCCCGCCGGACGAGCACGACCACTGGCCGGGCTGGGAGGACTCCGCGGTCCCGCCCGACCGCCTGGGCGACTACCTCCGCGACCTCAAGGCGCTCTACGACCGGCACGGCTACCGGGGCGCGATGTACGGCCACTTCGGCCAGGGCTGCGTGCACTCGCGGATCAGCTTCGACCTGCGCACCGCTGACGGGGTCGCCAACTACCGCCGCTTCATGGAGGAAGCGGCCGACCTCGTGGTGTCGTACGGCGGGTCGCTCTCCGGCGAGCACGGAGACGGCCAGCAGCGCGCCGAGCTGCTCGAGAAGCAGTACGGCCCCGAGCTGCTGCAGGCGATGCGCGAGTTCAAGGCGATCTGGGACCCCGAGGGCAAGATGAGCCCGGGCAAGGTCGTCGACCCCTACCGGTTCGACGAGAACCTGCGGCTCGGCACCGACTACCACCCGGCGCACCCGGAGACGGTGTTCGCCTACGCCGACGACGACTACGACTTCGCGCACGCGGCACTGCGCTGCGTGGGCGTCGGCAAGTGCCGGGTGCCGGAGACCGAGCAGGTGATGTGCCCCAGCTACATGGTCACCCGGGAGGAGAAGCACAGCACCCGCGGTCGGGCGCGGCTGCTGTTCGAGATGCTCCAGGGCGAGGTCATCACCGACGGCTGGCAGTCCACCGAGGTCGCCGAGGCCCTCGACCTCTGCCTGGCGTGCAAGGGCTGCACGAACGACTGCCCCGTGAACGTCGACATGCCGACGTACAAGGCCGAGTTCCTCCACCACCACTACAAGTCCGGCCGGCGCTGGCGGCCGCGCCACGCGTACGCGATGGGCTTCATCGACCAGGCCGCGCGGATCGCCTCGCGGATGCCCGAGCTGGCCAACGCGGCCACCCGCACGCCCGGCATCTCGCACCTGGTGCGCTGGGCCGGCGGAGTCACCCAGCACCGCCCCGTGCCCCGCTTCGCCCCGATGACGCTCCAGCAGTGGTTCCGCGAACGGGGCGGCACGACGAACCCGCACGGCCGGCCCGTCGTGCTGTTCCCCGACACCTTCAACAACAACATGCACACCGACGTGGGCGTCGCCTGCGTCGAGGCGATCGAGGCGGCCGGCTGGCAGGTGATCATGCCCGAGGGCCACGTGTGCTGCGGCCGCCCCCTCTACGACTACGGCTTCCTGGACGCGGCCCAGCGCTACCTGGACAACGTCCTCGACGTGCTGCGCGAGCACGTCCGCGCCGGGACGCCGGTGGTCGGCATGGAGCCGAGCTGCCTGGCGGTCTTCAAGGACGAGCTGACCAAGATCATGCCGCACGACGAGGATGCGCGGCGGCTGGCCGCGAACGCGTACCACTTCGGCGAGTTCTTCACGACCTTCGAGATCGAGCCGCCGAAGCTCGCCGACGGCGCGTCCGCGCTGATGTGGGGCCACTGCCACCACAAGGCGACCGGTGGCATGGACCCGGAGCAGCAGCTGCTCGAGCAGATGGGCGTCGACGTCTCCCCGGTCAACGGCGGCTGCTGCGGCCTGGCCGGGTCGTGGGGCTTCGAGTCCGGGAAGTACGACATCTCGATGGAGTGCGGCGAGCAGGCCCTGCTGCCGGCCGTCCGGGACGCCGACCGGGACACGTTCGTCGTCGCGGACGGGTTCTCGTGCAAGACCCAGATATCGGACGCGGGCACCGGTCGACGCGCGCTTCACGTCGCCCAACTCATGAAGCTGGCCCGGGATGGGGACCGGGGCAAGGACGCCGTCAGTACCGAGCGCCGGCTCACCCGGGAGCGTCCCCGTCCCTCCCTGGCCCGGCGCGCCGGGCGCAGCGCCGCCGGGCTGGCCGTCGCGGGCGGTCTCGCGGCCGCCGGCGCCGCCCTCGCCCACCGCACCACGCACCGCCCCGGCTGACCGGGGTCCGACCGTCGGCTGTCGCCGAGAGAGGAGAACATCGTGCCGAACGTCGCCACGTACATGCTCCAGCGCCTCCAGGAGTGGGGCATCCACCGGATCTACGGCTACCCGGGAGACGGCATCAACGGCTTCCTGGGCGCCTTCGAGGAGGTCGGCAACGACCCGATCTTCACCCAGACGCGCCACGAGGAGATGGCGGCGTTCATGGCGTGTGCGCACGCCAAGTTCACCGGCGAGATCGGGGCCTGCATCGCGACCTCCGGCCCGGGCGCCATCCACCTCGCCAACGGGCTGTACGACGCCAAGCTCGACCACCAGCCGGTGATCGCGATCGTCGGCCAGCAGAAGCGGATGTCCGTGGGCGCGCACTACCAGCAGGAGATCGACCTCCAGACGTTCTTCAAGGACATCGGGGGCTTCGTCTCCACGGTGATGGACGAGCACTCGGCCCGGCACGTGCTCGACCGGGCGATCAAGTCGGCCCTGTCGGAGCGTCGTCCCGCCATCGTCATCGTTCCCGAGGACGTCCAGGAGGCGTCGTACTCCGAGCCGCCGCGCAAGCACGGCGCGGTGAAGACCTCGGTGGGCTGGAACCAGCCGCACATGGTGCCGCACGACGACCTGCTCCGCGAGGCCGCCGAGATCCTCAACCAGGGCGAGAAGGTCGCCATGCTCATCGGCCAGGGCGCCCACGGTGCCGCCGCGGAGGTCCTGGAGACCGCCGAGCTGCTCGGCGCCGGCGTCACCAAGTCGCTGCTCGGCAAGGACGTGATCCCCGACGACCTGCCGTTCGTGACGGGCCCCATCGGCCTGCTCGGGTCGGAGCCGACCAACAAGATGATCGAGAACTGCGACACGCTCCTGATGGTCGGGACCAGCTTCCCGTACAGCGAGTGGCTGCCGAAGGAGGGACAGGCCGCCTGCGTCGAGATCGACATCGACGGCAAGATGATCGGCGTCCGCTACCCCAACGACGTCTCGCTCGTCGGTGACGCGAAGGACACCCTGCGTGCGCTGATCCCGAAGCTGAAGCGCAAGGACGACCGCAGCTGGCGCGAGAAGATCGAGCTGGAGGTCGCCGCCTGGTGGAAGGTCCTCGACGACCGCGCCCACCAGAAGGCCGACCCGCTCAACCCGCAGCTGGTCTTCCACGAGTTGAACAAGCTGCTGCCCGAGAACGTCATCATGACGTCCGACTCCGGGTCGGCGACCAACTGGTGGGCCCGCTACATCGTGTCGCGCGGCGAGATGAAGTCGAACCTCTCCGGCACGCTCGCGACGATGCTGCCCGGCGTGCCCTACGCCATCAGCGCGAAGTTCGCCTTCCCGGAACGGCCGGTCATCGCGTTCACCGGTGACGGCGCCTTCGAGATGCTCGGCATGAACGAGCTGCTCACCGTCAAGGCGCACGCCGAGGAGCTGCTGTCGAAGAACCCGACCCTGATCTTCGCCGTGCTCGTCAACGAGGACCTCAACCAGGTGTCCTTCGAGCAGCGGGCGCAGGCGGGTGACCCGAAGAACCCCGTCACCCAGACGGTGCCCTACGTGCCGGCGGCCGAGTTCGCCAAGCTGCTCGGCTTCGAGGGGATCAAGGTCAACCGACCCGAGGACGTCGTTCCGGCCTGGGAGCGGGCGCTGGCGGCCGACAAGCCGGTCGTGCTCGAGTTCGTCACCGATCCGCAGATCTCGCCGCTGCCGCCGCACGTGCGGGTGCAGCAGATGAAGAAGACGGCCAAGGCCCTCGCCAGCGGGGACGAGGACGCCGTGGGGATCGCCAAGAAGGGCTTCAAGGGCAAGCTCGCCGAGGTGAAGGAGCACCTGCCCGGGTCGGGCTCGTGACCGGGCCGACGACCGACGTACGGATCGAGGGCCTGGAGGCCCGGCTCTACACGATCCCGACCGAGCAGCCCGAGGCGGACGGGACCCTCGAGTGGGACTCCCACACCGTCCTCGTGGTCCTCGCCCGCGCCGGCGGCGCCACCGGACTGGGGTACAGCTACACCCAGTCCGGTGCCGCCCGGTCGTCTCGGGCAAGCTCGCCGACGTCGTCTCCGGCCGGGACGCCCTCGACGTCGGTGGCTCGTGGTCGGCGATGTGGCACGCCGTGCGCAACTACGGGCAGAACGGCCTGGTCTCGACGGCCGTCTCCGCGGTCGACATCGCGCTGTGGGACCTCAAGGCGCGACTCCTCGACATCCCGCTGACCGTCGCGCTCGACGCGGTCCACGAGGGCACGCCGATCTACGGCAGCGGTGGGTTCTGCAACTACACCGACGACCAGCTGGCCGACCAGCTCTCGGGCTGGGTCGACGCGGGCCTGCCCCGCGTGAAGATGAAGACCGGCCGCGACCCGGATCGCGACGAGCACCGGTTGCGGGTGGCGCGTGAGGCGATCGGGCCGGACGTCGAGCTCTTCGTCGACGCCAACGGCGCGTTCGACCGCGCCGAGGCACGGCGCTGGGCCGAGATCTACGGTGAGCACGACGTGCGGTGGTACGAGGAGCCGGTGAGCTCCGACGACCTCGCCGGCCTCCGGTCGGTGCGCGAGCACGCGCCCGGTGGCGTCAGCGTCGCGGCCGGTGAGTACGGCTGGAACCTGCCGCTGTTCCAGCGGATGCTCGACGCCGAGGCGGTCGACTGCCTCCAGGCCGACGTCACCCGGTGCGGCGGCATCACCGCCTTCCGCCGGGCCGGCGCCCTGTGCGACGCCCGGTCGATGGACCTCTCCGCGCATTGCGCGCCGCAGATCAGCGCGCAGGCCTGCACCGCGCTCTGGCACCTGCGGCACCTGGAGTTCTTCCACGACCACAACCGGATCGAGCACCTCGTCTTCGACGGCTGCCTCGAACCGGAGGGCGGCCGCCTGGTCCCGGACCGCTCCCGTCCGGGGCACGGCCTGACCCTCCTCGACCGGGCCGAGGAGTGGCGCTCCGGCTAGGGAGAGCCTGCGGGCCGGGGGCGTCCAGTCAGGAAGGACACAGGTTGGGCGGCGCAGGCTGGGAAGCATGACGCCCTCCACCCGCACCGCGATGCGCCGAGCATCGGTCCGGCGCGTCCAGGCCGCCGTCGCCGGTCTGGGCGTGCTCGGCGCACTCGGCACCGCGGTGGCGATCGGACTGGCCGCTGCGAGCCAGGCGAGCCCGGCGTCCGCCGGGGCGCGGCCCGAGACCACGCGACACCACGACCGCGGCCACCGGCGCCACCGGCGCCACCACCGCGCGTCCGCGCAGAGCCCCTCCGCCACCCCGTCCCCCGCGCGCCGGGCGACGGCCTCGGCCACCCCGTCCGCCACGCCCTCGAGCACACCCGCCGTCGTCAGCGCGGTGAGCCCGACCCTGCGGCCGGGCACGCCGACCAGCAGCCCGTCCACGCGGCCGTCGAGCGCACCGGCGTCCTCGGCCACCCCCACGGCAACGCCGACCCACGGCGCGTCCCGCACCGGCAAGACCCGACGCACAGCCCGACGCCCAGCCCGACGCCCAGCCCGACGCACAGTCCGACCCCTTCGCCGTCCAGCAGTCCCTCTCCGCCGCACGCCACCTCGTCCGGAACCTGAGGAGGTATCTCGCCATGATCAGCCGGGACCGCGCCACCACCGCGACCCGTCACTGGAGCCGCGGCCTCGTCGGCGCCGCCGCACTCACCGCGGGCGCCGTCAGCGTCGCCTGCGGCACGGCCGGCACCACGAGCGCCGCCGGAGACTCCGCGAGCAGGCCCGCCCACCACGGTCGGTCCCGGAGCGACCACGGCACCGTCGCGCCGGGCACCGGACCGAGCACCCCGCACCGCGGCTCCGGCCGTCCCACCCACCCGTCGAGCCAGGGCTCGGGTGCCGGGCTCGGGTCCGGGTCCGGCGCCTCCCACGCCTCGTCGAGCGGCTCGTGACGTGAGCGGACCCGTCACGGCGGCGCACGAGTGGGACGTGTGGAGCACGCGCGCCCGGGTCGTCGTCACGGACCCCGACGTGCTCGACGGGGCCGTCGCGCACGTGGGCCGCATCCTCGACGCGGTCGACGCCGCCGCGAGCCGCTTCCGCGACGACAGCGAGGTCCGCCGCCTGCGCCCCGGACCCGACGGCTCCGTGAGCGTCTCTCCGCTCCTGGGCGACCTCCTCCGTCAGGCCCTGGCGGCCGCGGAGGAGACCGACGGTGCCGTGGACCCGACCGTGGGCGCCACCCTCTCGGACCTCGGCTACGACCGGGACATCCGCCTGGTGCACGACGGCGACCGGATGGTCGCCCGGGTGCGACCGGTCCCCGGCTGGCGACGCCTGCACCTCGAGGGCCGCCGGCTCGCCCTGCCTCCCGGGATCGACCTCGACCTCGGCGCCACCGCGAAGGCGGCCGCCGCGGACCGGGCTGCGGCCGAGGTGGCTGCGACACTCGGCTGCGGCGTCCTCGTCGCCCTCGGCGGTGACATCGCGACCGCCGGGCCGGCCCCGGCCGGCGACTGGCAGGTCGACGTGTGCGACGGCGCCGGCCAGCCGCGCTCCCGTGTCTCCCTGCCCGGCGGCGCGGCGCTGGCGACCTCGAGCACGCTGCGCCGCACCTGGCGTCGGGGCGGCCGCACGGTCCACCACATCGTCGATCCGCGCACCGGCCGACCGGCCGACGCCGTGTGGCGCACCGTGAGCGTCGCGCACACGACCTGCGTGGCCGCCAACAGCGCGGCGACGGCGGCGATCGTCCTCGGCACCGTGGCGTCCGCGTGGCTGGGCGAGCGGCAGGTCGCCGCCCGACTGGTCGACCGGGACGGTCGGGTCCACCGGATCGGCGGCTGGCCCGCGGACAGCGCGGACGACGGCAGTGCGGCATGAGCGGCCGGCTCGACAGTGCCCTGTGGGACCTGGGCCGCGGCACCGGCATCGTGGCACTGGTGATGTTCACCGTCGCCGTGGTGCTCGGCATCACGACCCGCTCGGGCCGCCCACTTCCCGGGTCTCGGGCGGTTCGGGGTCGCCGACGTGCACCGGACCGCGGCGCTGACCGGCACCGGCCTGCTCGCCGCCCACGTGGTGAGCCTGTTCCTCGACCCCTACGCCCAGCTGCGCCTGGTCGACCTGGTGCTGCCGTTCCTGGGCACGTGGCGCCCCCTCTGGCTCGGCCTGGGCACCCTCGCGCTCGACGTCGTGGTCGCCGTCACCGCCACCAGCCTGCTGCGCCATCGCGTCGGCCCGCGGGTCTTCCGTGCCGTGCACTGGGGCACCTACGTGCTGTGGCCGGTGGCCCTGCTGCACGCACTCGGCGCCGGGTCCGACGCTGGTTCGACGTGGCTGCGGGTCGCCGCCGCGGCGTGCGCGGCGGCCGTCCTGCTCGCCGCTGGGTGGCGGCTCACGCCGTCCTTCGCCGAGCGTGGCTGGCGCCGGACCCCGCGGAAGGTCCGCGCGTGAGGGCCTCATGAGCGCCACCGTGGCGTCCGGACGTGCCGACGCGCCCACCGGGAGCCAGCGGCTCCTCGCCGCCGGGCCCGCCCCGACCCTGCCGGTGCTCTCCCGCACCGAGCTGGTGGCCCTGGTCCGCGAGTGCGGGCTGACCGGCCGCGGCGGGGCCGGCTTCCCGACCGCGGTCAAGGTCGAGGCGGTGGCGGGCGCGCGCCGGCGGCCGGTCGTGGTCGGCAACGCCATGGAGGGCGAGCCGGTCAGCCAGAAGGACGCCGTACTGCTCCACCACTCCCCCCACCTGGTCGTCGAGGGACTGGCGATCGTGGCGCGGGCCCTGCGCGCCGCGCGCGCGGTGCTGGCGGTCGGGCCCGAGGTGCCCACGGACCGGGTACGCCGCGCCGCGGGCGCCCTGCGACGTCCCCGGCCGGAGGTGCTCGAGCTCACCGGGGGCTTCGTCGCCGGGCAGGAGAGCGCGCTGGTCAGCCAGCTCGACGGCGGCGTGCCGGTGCCCCGCGATCCCCTGGTGCGGGTGACCACCCGCGGGGTGGGCGGCCGACCCACCCTGGTGCTCAACGCCGAGACGCTCGCCCAGGTGGCGATCGCGGCCCGGTGGGGCGCCCGGTGGTTCCGCAGCGTCGGGCCGCCGGAGGACCCGGGCACCTCGCTCGTGACGCTGAGCGGCGCGGTGGCCCACCCGGGTGTCGTCGAGGTGGCCCGGGGGACGCCGCTGCGCGACGTGCTCGCACGGGCCGGGGCCGACGACCCACCGGCGGTGCTGGTCGGCGGCTTCCACGGCGCCTGGCTGCCGCGGTCGGCGTACGACGCGCGCCTGACCCGCGACGACCTCGCTCCGTGGGGCGCCACGGTGGGCGCCGGGGTGCTGTACGCCCTGGACCGTGACCAGTGCCCGCTGCAGGTCGCCGCCGAGATCGCCGACTACCTCGCCGAGGAGTCGGCTGGACAGTGCGGGCCGTGCCTGAACGGCCTGCCGCGGATCGCCGGCACGCTGCGCCGGTTGGCGGACGGACGAGGGCATCCCGGACTGGCGGGCGAGGCCGACCGGGTGGCCCGGCTGGTCACCGGCCGGGGCGCCTGCGCCCACCCGGACGGGACCGCCCGGTTCGTCTCGAGCACGCTGCGGGTCTTCGCGCCGCACGTCGAGGCCCACCTCGCGGGCCGCTGCCCGACCGGGGGTGGCCGATGAGCCGGCACGAGGTCCGGCTGCACGTCGACTGGACGCGTTGCGACGGCCACGGCGCCTGCGCGGAGCTGCTGCCCGAGCTGCTGACCGTCGACGACTGGGGCTTCCCCCTCAGCAGGTCGGGCGCCCGGGACCCGGTCGTGCCCCCGCACCTCGACGAGCACGCCCGGCACGCGGTGCGCACGTGCCCGCTCATGGCGCTGCGGCTGCTCTGAGCCGGGCGTGTCCCGATTCGCGCGGATCGGCAGATGGGGCGGTGCGGCTGCTAAGAGACTTCACGCAGGATCGGTGTCTGGCCAGACTCGGTCCAGGTGTCCGGCGGGACGCTCTCAATTGCAGCTGCCCACCCGCTTTCTGGGCGTGGCTCTCATGTCAAGGGACACGAGGATCTGCCCAGTGGCGGCCATGAGACCTGCCCGCTGACGGTCACGAGATCTGCCCGGTGGTGGCCATGGGATCTGCCCAGGTGGCCACCACCGACCAGGTGCTCAGGTCAAGGGCCTCACCCCCTGGCCGGCCAGTGCTTGGGAGAGTCGGACGCTGTCGCCGCTGGTCTGGCAGACGTGGGCGTGGTGCAGGAGCCGGTCGACGGTGGCGGTGGCCAGGGTCTTGGGCATGAGCTCGTCGAACGCGGCCGGGTGCAGGTTCGAGCTGATCGCGACCGACCGCTTCTCATAGGCGGCGTCGACGAGCCGGTAGAGCCCCTCGGCGGCGTCGGCGGCGACGGGGAGCAGTCCGATGTCGTCGACCACGACGAGATCGGCGCGCAGGACGCGGGCGATGGCCTTGGTGACGGTGTCGTCGGCGCGGTGCCGGCGCAGCAGGACGCCGAGGTCTTCCAGGGTGAACCAGGCGACCTTCAGCCCTTCCTCGACCGCTTGCTGGCCGAGGGCCTCGAGCAGGAACGTCTTCCCGGTCCCCGACGGGCCGCAGACCACGAGGTTCTCCCGCCGGTGGACCCACTCCAGGGTGCGCAGCGCCTGCTGGGTCGGGGCCGGGATCGTGCTGGCCTCGGGCTGCCAGGCGTCGAAGGTCTTCCCGGTCGGGAACCCCGCAGCCGCGCGTCGGGTGGCCAGCGCGGAGCGTTCCCGGCCGGCGACCTCCTCGGCGAGCAGCGCCTTGAGCACCTCGGCCGGTTCCCAGCGTTGCGCCTTCGCGGTCGCCAGCACCTCGGGTGCGTGGCGGCGGATGTGCGGCAACCGCAGCCGGCGCAGCAGCGCCTCCAGGTCGGCCGGCAGCGGCGGCGCGGTGCTGATCGGGCTTGCGTCGTCATCGCGATCACCTCGCCTGTGGTCGTGCCCGGCGGGCTGCTGCCGAGTCGGCCCAGGCGGCGGTGCCCTGGGTCAGCGTGGAGTCCTCACTCGCCCGATGCTCACCGGCCCGGTTGCGGGCGTGGTGGTCGAGGATCGAGGCCAGGTCGGCCTCGGCGAACCGGCCGTGGACCGCGGCGTGGCCCAGTGCCCAGTCGACCTCGACGGGGTCGAACAGCTTGGCCAGCGCGAGCGCCTCGGCCATCTTGACCCGCATCCGCGGGTGCCCGCGGCGGCTGCCTCGGTCAGCCACAGCCGGGCACCCTCGCCCAGGGCGAGGAACTCCGCCTCCGCGGCGTTCTTCGCGCGTGGTCGGCGGTCCAACGGTCCCGCGGGCTGGGCGGGAAATGGGCGTCGTCGATCTGCGGGGTGCCCGGCGTGGCGCGCGCGTGGCGGGCGACCTCGACCGGACCGTCGTCGCCGACGTGGACGATGACCACCTGCTCACCGGCGCCGGCACCGTGGACCCGGACCCAGACCGTCGCCCCGAGCAGGGTGTGGGACCGAGTACTGGCCGGACTCGAAGGTGACCATCGGCGTGTTGGCCGGCACCGCCCGGGTGATGCCGAACGCGACCGTGTGCGGCGTCGGTCGGGACCGGGTGCAGCCGGGCCGTTCCTCGGCGAGCATGTCGACCGGGGGCCGCTGGGTGACCCGGTGCGCACGGGCGTTGACCTTCTCGCAGAACGCCTCGCAGGCGGCCTCGAGCTCGGCGAACGAGCCGTAGGCCTCGCGCAGGTTGGTGTCGGTCGGGACCAGATCGGCCTTGGCGATCTTCACCGTCGACTCGGTCCCGCCCTTGGACGCCGGGTCAGCCGGCTCGCAGGTGTGCACGGTGACCGAGTAGTGCCGGCGAACGCCACCGGCTGCGGGTTGCGGACCGGGATCCCGGCGACGTGCTCGACCGTGACGGTCTTCTCGTTGTCGGTCAGCACATAGGTCGGCACCCCACCCAAGCGGCGGAACATCACATCCAGCGCAGCGAAGACGCTGGGCATGGTCTTGTCCCGCATCGGCAGCACGACCCGGAACCGCGACCAGGCCAGCCAGGCGCAGAACAACACCGTCTTGACGCCGTCGACGACCGGGCCGTCGCCGAAGTCGTACTGCAGCCACATCCCCGGCTCGGTCATCCACGGCCGGTGCACGCGCACCTGCCCGGCCTTGAAGGCGGCCTTGACCTTCGCGACCGCGCGCCGGGTGGTGCGCTCCGACCCG
The DNA here is from genome assembly GCA_963763225.1 of uncultured Actinomycetota bacterium. Lineage (GTDB taxonomy): Bacteria > Actinomycetota > Actinomycetes > Propionibacteriales > Nocardioidaceae > Nocardioides. Next base: position 32,963 of record CAVXNT010000004.1, read on the forward strand.
GTGTAGCCCAGCGCGACGAGCTTGTCGTGGGCCACGTCGGCGCGGATCTTGCCCTTGGACCGCTCCACCCACTCCTCGACCTTGGGCAGGAACTCATCGATCAGCTGCGGCCGCTGCGCGGCCGGTCAAGCTCACCGCCGGCCTCCCGCGGTCGACGTAGTGCTTGACGGTGTGGTGCGAGCAGCCGGCCAGCTCGCCGGCATCGCGAAACGACCCGGTCAGGTCGAACGCTTCAAGATTTCCATGATCTCCCCGGCAGACTTCACGGTGTCCCTTCCTCGGGAGCGAGGGCGCTTCAGCACCGCCAGCGCACCCGAGGAAGGGGCCTCAACCGCGGAAGCGGCGAGGCAGACGACGTCGTGTCGGGCAGATCCCATGACCATCAGCGGGCAGTTCTCATGTCCGCCAGCGGGCAGCTTCGTGGCCGTCTCCGGGCAGCATCCCGTGGCCGCCGACACTCTCATCTGGACTGCGCCTCGCCGGACACCGTGACGAGGCGTGGCTCCAGAGGGGACTGCCCAACTGGTAGTAGCACTGCCCACCTCGCCGTTCCTACCGGTTCGAGGAGTGCAGGAGGCACCCATGCCAGACGTGATCATCGGGGTCGATCCCACAAGCTGTCGGCCACCATCGAGGTCGTCGACCAGCACGGGCACCTGTTGGGGTCCGGCAGGTTCACCACCGACAAGGCCGGATACGCCGCGGTGCGCAACTACGTGAAGTCTTGGCCGGAGCGCACTTGGGCGGTCGTGGGCGCCAGCGGTGCCGGCCGGCCCTTGGGCCAGAAGCTTGGTCGAGGCCGGCGAACGGGTCGTCGACGTCCCGGCGAAACTCGCCGCCAAAGACCTGCTCTTTGACACCGGCCACAACCGCAACACCGAGGCCCTGGACGCACACTCGATCGCGATGGTCGCCCTGCGCACCGCGAGCCTGCGGACGCTGACCCCGGACGGTGACCCCGGACGGTGACCTCGAGGCACTGCGGATGCTCACCGATCGCCGCGACGCTCGCCCGGCTGGGTGCAGATCCTCAACCGGCTGCAACGACTGCTCAGCGAGCTGATCCTTGGCCAATGCAAGAAGGACCTCTCTGCGCTGCAGGCCAAGGCGATGCTGGCCACCGTGCGTCCTCGCGACATCGCCGGGAAGACCCGCCGCCGGATGGCCGCTGAGGAACTCGCCGACCTGGTCGCGGTCGACAAGAAGCTGAAGAAGATCAAGGCCGAACTCAAGGCCACGATCACCGCCAGCGGCTCGACCCTGATGGAGATTACGGCATCGGACCCGCCGCTGCCGCCCGGATCCTCGCCGACGTCGGCGACATCGCCCGCTTCGCCGACCGCAACCGCTTCGCGTCCTGACCGGCACCGCACCCGGACGCCTGGTCAGGCGAACAGATACGCCCCCGCCTTTCCCGCGCCGGCAACCGCCGGATGAACCATGAAGCGCCCCAGGTTTGATGCCGCATCCTTTTGAGTTGGAAGGATGCGAACCATGTCGATAAAATCGATCCGGCGGTCAGGGAGCGGTGCGTGCGGCAGGTGCTGGAGCACTTGCCGGAGTACCCGTCGCTGACCGCGGCCGCCGAGTCTGTCGCGCGCCGCGAGGGCCTGGCCAAGGAGACGGTGCGCCGCTGGGTGGTTCAGGCCCACATCGACGGCGGGCAGCGCCAGGGCGCCACGTCGGAGGAGCTGGCGGAGATCAAGGAGCTGAAGGCGAAGGTCCGTCGGCTCAAGGAAGACAACGAGATCCTCCGCCGGGCCTCGATCTTCTTCGCCGGGGAGCTCGACCCCCGCAATCGCTGATCGTCGCGTTCATCGACGAGCTGCGGGACGAGGGCCACGCGGTCGAGTCGATCTGTCGGGTCCTGCGTGAGCAGGGCTGCCAGATCGCCGCGCGGACCTACGTGGGCTGGGCACGTGCCCACCGGCCAGTCGCTACCAGGACGATCACCGATGCGATGGTGACCAACCAGGTCCGCGACCTGGCGTGGAAGGTCGACAACGAGGGGCGTGCGCCGGATGACTCCGCAGGGGTTGTACGGGCGTCGGAAGATGACCGCGCTCCGTGCAGCGCACGACGCCCGACTGCTTCGCCCGGCGGCGGTCGATCGAGCCGATCCGACCTCAGTCCGCAAGGGGCTCGGCGCCCCAAGGGGATCCGAACCACGATCCCGGCCAGGCCAAGGACGGGAAGAGGGCCGGCGACTCCTCGACCGGGACTTCACCGCCGTCGCGCCGAACCGGACCTGGGTCATGGACTTCACCTATGTTCGGACCTGGGTCGGGTTCGTCTACGTCGCGTTCATCCTCGACGTGTTTGCCCAGAAGATCGTCTGCCTGGAACGTCGCTACCGACCAAGGCCGTCGAGCTGGTCGACGTCCCGCTGAGGATGGCGTTATGGCAGCGCGACCGGGAGGGCCACCCGATCGTGCCTCGGCGAGCTGATCGGCCACGCGGACGCCGTATTCGCAATACACCTCCATCACGTTCACCGAGCACCTCGCCGAGGAGGGCATCCGGCCCTCGATCGGGTCAGTTGCAGATGCCTACGACAATGCGCTGATCGAGTGCGTGATCGGGCTCTACAAGACCGAGTGCATCCGCACCACCGTCTTCCACGCCGGCCCCTACCGGACCATCGGTGACGTCGAGTACGCCACCGCCGGCTGGGTCGACTGGTACAACAACCGACGTCTGCACAAGCACCCTTGGGATGATGACTCCCGTGGAGTTCGAGCAGGCCCACGACGCGACTTTCAACCTGAGAGCCGCAACCCGCATAGGAGCGGCAGAGAACCTGGGGCGCTTCAGCGTGCTCCTCGTTGAGGTGTCAGGCGGTCAGTGCGGGCAGGTCATCAGCTCCGATCTCGGGGTCGGTGGTGGGCACGATGGTGATGCGGCAGCGGGCCAGGACGTCGAGTCCGAGGTAGCGGCGGCCTTCGGCCCACTCGTCGGTCTGCTCGGCCAGCACGGCGCCGACGAGCCGCACGATCGCGTCGCGGTTGGGGAAGATCCCGACGGCGTCGGTGCGGCGGCGGATCTCCCTGTTGAGTCGCTCCGTCGGGGTTGTTGGACCAGATCTGGGTCCAGACGTCCTTCGGGAAGCGGTGAACGCGAGCAGGTCCTCGCGAGCGCGGCCAGGTGGTCGAGGACCGCGGGCAGCTTCTCTTCGACGTAGTCCAGGAGCCGGTCGAACTGGGACTGGACAGCGCGGGGGCGTCAGGCTGGTCGTAGACGCTGTGCAGCATCGCCTTGACTGCCGGCCACATCGACTTCGGGCGTGACGCCCATCAGGTTGAACGCGTAGTGGGTGCGGCAGCGCTGCCAGCTGGCGCCAGGCAGGTTCGCCGCGATCGCTTCGCGCAGCCCGGCGTGCGCGTCGCAGGTGACCAGCCGGACACCGCCCAGGCCGCGGGCGAGGAGGTCGGCGAAGAACTCGTTCCACGCCGCGCCCGTCTCGGAGGTCGCCACGCGCATGCCGAGGACCTCGCGGTGGCCGTCGCCGTTGACGCCGGTCGCGAGCAGGACGACGGCGTTAACGACGCGCCCGCCTTCGCGGACCTTCATCGTGAGCGCGTCGGCGGCCAGGAACGTGAACGGTCCGGCGGCGTCGAGGGGGCGGTGGCGGAAGTCCTCGACGATGCGAGTCGAGGTCGGCGGCCATCCTCGAGACCTGGGACTTCGAGAGCGAGTCGATCCCGAGGGTCTTGACGAGCTTGTCCATCCGCCGGGTGCTGACGCCGGCGAGGTAGCAGTCCGCGACGACGGTGATCAGCGCGGACTCTGCGCGTTTGCGGCGCTCGAGGAGCCACTCGGGGAAGTAGGTGCCCTTGCGGAGCTTGGGGATCGCGACGTCGATGGTCCCGACGCGGGTGTCGAGGTCGCGGTGGCGGTAGCCGTTGCGTTGGGCCGCCCGGGTCGGCTGAGGGCGTCCCTACTCGGCGCCGACGATGGCGTCGGCATCGGCAGACAGCAGCGCGTTGATGATCGCTGCAGCAGCGAGCGCATCAGATCGGGGCTGGCTTCGGACAGGGCTTCGCCGAGCAGGCCGGCAGGGTCGACAATGTGGGGCGCGGTCATCGTGATGTTCCGTTCGAGAGATCTGTGAGAGGTGAACTCGAAGGATCACGCGGTGGCCGCGTCTACGTCCACCCAAGGACGAACTCGGCGACCGCGCTACACCACTATCGGGGACTCAACTGAACTGGCGTCACGTCATACGAAGGCGAGGCGCGCTCAACGTAGAAGGAAGCGTTAGGCGGTCACCGGCTCGGATCGCCCATCCGATCAGGCCGAACCCTTCGGAGGGCTGGCTCAAGCTGCTCCGAGCCCAGCAACGGGCCCAGATGAGCGCTTCGTCGATGAGTGGCTCGACGGCGTGCGCGGCCGTGTCGAAGCCGTCGCCGACGGTGCCGCCACTGCGCCATCGGTGGTCGATCCCGGCGGCGATGATGAAAAGATGAAGGCTCGTACAGCGCCATCCAGAACTCCCAGTGCTCCAACGCCACGCCGCCCGCTCGTGCGTAGCGTGCGGCCAGTTCGTCGGAGCACGGCAGCCGGTCGCTGGTCCAGGCGGCATCGAAGCCCAGGATCGAGTCGAGGGCCGGACGGCGGTAGACGCACATCAGCGCGACGTCAGCGACGGGGTCCCCGATAGTCGCGGTTCCCAGTCAACGATCGCGCGCACCTGCCCTGACTCCAGGTCCAACAACGTGTTGTTGATCCGGAAGAAACTGTGGGCACAACACCGACCGACCGCTGCTGCGGCACCCGCGCCCGCAGCAGGTCCAGCACTTGGCCGGCGGCCGAGCCGGACACTCGACTGGGGAGTGCTGTCCGACGATGTCCCATTCGACCACCCCACCGGCGCAGCTGCCGCGACGCGTAGCCGTCGAGACGACCAAACCCCGCGAGCCCGCCGCGACGCGGTCCACACGATGCAGCGTCGCTAGCGACGCGACCAGGTTGTCGACCACGCTGTCCAGGTCATCGTCGTCGACCAGCGCGAGATCGTTCTGTGACCGGATCGCCGCGCCCCGAACGAACTCGACGATGGTGAACGGCGAGCCAATCACGGCCTCGTCGTCACACGAGGCGACCGTCGCCGCAACGGGGACGTCAGTCTTGGAAAGAGCGGAAGTGACCGCATACTCGCGGCCGACATCGTGCGCGGATTGCGTATGCCCGGCCACGGGCGGCCGTCTCAGCACCCAGTTGTGGACGTCATCGCGTAGCGCATAAGTCAGATTCGACTTGCCGCCCGCGATCAGCTCCGCCCGGCGCGGGCCTACCCTTGACTGGCACGCCGCTGGCATCGAGCCACCCTTGCAGCGATCTGAGCCCCGATTCGCCCAACCACAGTGCCAGGTCGGGAACAGCGCCGTCGCCGTCGATGCCGGCGCTCACGACTCGCTAGCAATCTGTCGCACCGCCCGCTTGGCGATAGACCAGCGGTGGACCTCCGACGGGCCATCGTAGATGCGGAACGGACGCAGTTCTCGAGCGATCGGCGCAACCGGCAGGTCAGCGGCTACTCCGAGACCGCCGCAGATCTGCTGGGCACGATCGGCGACCCGGGCAAGCGCCTCGCCGGCGAACGTCTTGGCGATGGACGTCTCCTTCGACCCCGCGGCCGCCGTCATCCAAGACAGCGCAGGCGGAGAGGAGAAGCGCCCGAGTGGCGGCAAGGTCGATCTCGTTGTCGGCGATCATCTGCTGAACCATGCCGAGGTCAGCAAGCTTTCCCGCCGAACGCGTCTCTGTACGGCCGCAAGCTCGACCGCGACCTCGTGCGCCCGCCTCGCTGTGCCCGTCCACCGCATGACGTGGGTCATTCGCGCGGGGCCCAACCTGACCTGGGCATACCGGAATCCAAGATCGGGCTCGCCCAAGATGGCGTCGTCACCGACCTCGACATTGTCGAACGTCATCTCTGCAGCGACCGCCCACCATGGACCGGTCCTGGGTGACGACATGTCGGTCGACCGTCAGGCCCGGGGCGGTGGCGGCCACCAAGAGCATCGTGGCGCCGCCGGCGTCGCCAACCTTGCCCTTGGTGCGTGCCATCACGATGAAGAACCCAGCACCGTCCGCTCCGGTGATGAATCGCTTCGCGCCGTTCAGTACCCAGCTGGCAGACGTGCGGGGTCGCACGGGTCGTGAGTTGGCTCGGGTCGGCGCCAGCTCCGGGGAGCCGGCTCGGTCATCGCGAATCCCGGAACGGAGCGTCACCTTCGACCAGAGGCTTCAGGGAAGCGCTCACGTTGGGCGGGTGACGCGACGTGTTGGAGGAGGTGCATGTTGCCCTCGTCGGGCGCGGCGTATGTTGAGGGCGAGCGGACCAAACAGCGAGTACCCAGCTTCCTCGAAGATTGCTGCCCGGTCGACCATTCCGAGGCCGCCGCCGTCGAACTCGACCGGCGCGTGAGGTGCGAAGATCCCTGCGATCCGCGCGCGGTCCTGCAGCTTTTGACGCAGGTCGTCGCCGCCCGCCGCGGCGATGTCGCCGTCATAGTGGTCCTCGGTCGGCAGGACGTGCTGCCGAACGAACTCTCGAGTCGTTTCGGCTGTGGCCTTGGGGTCGTACATAGTCATCCGTTCGGCGCGTGGTCTAGTTAAGGAGTGGGGCGTGATCTCAGGCGCAGTAGCCGCTGGTGCCGGCCCGCGCCATCACGATGCGGCTGATCACCGAACGCGATGTCAGTCTCAAAAGCATGTCCACGACGTCGACGACGTCGCCTGTCGGGATCATGCTGGAAGGATCGACGACGTCGGCGACCCACGCCGACATGTCCGTGTCGATGTAGGCAGGGGCGATGGCGGTGGCGGTGACGCCGTTCGGTGACTCTTCGATGTTGATGGTCTCGATGAGGGAGAGCAGGGCGGCCTTGGATGCTCCGTAGACAGCCAACCCAGGCTCGGCGTAGGCGCCCGTGATCGAGGACAGCGCGATGATCCGGGCGCCGGCGGACGCGGGGGAAGCGGCGGCCTTACGCAGCATCGGGAAAGCCCGTGGGTCATCACGAGAGCAGACACGAAGTTAACCTCGAGAGTCTTGTCGACTCTTCGCAGCTCGGTCGACTCCACCGGACCGGCTGTGCCAACGCCGGCGTTCAGCACCAGCGCATCCATCACACCAAAACGTCGACCGTGCTCGGAGACCACCTCGGCGACCCCCTCGCGATCCGCGGAATCGCACGGGACCACGTGGACCTCGCGCCCGTGAGCAGCACGCTCGCTGGTCGGCAGCCTGCTCGAGTGCTTCGCCGCCCCGCGCGGTGAGCGTGAGGTCGAACCCCAGTTTTGCCAACCGCGACGCGACCGCCAACCCGATCCCACGTGAAGCACCCGTGACGAGCGCGCTACGCCTGAGGCCTTGGCGTCGCCGTCCACGGTGTCTGGACCGACCAATTCGACGTCGTCACCGTTCATGCCGGCAAAACATACACTTGTGTCGCATTTCTGTACAAGCTTGCAGTACGCTGGCCTCTCGCACGACCGAGGAGGAACTGTGAGCGGGGAGCACAGTGCGCTGATCGCGCCACTTGGCGCCGCTGGCAGGGCCGAAGAGATCATCATCCGCATCTCAGAGGCCATCCAACTCGGCTTGCTCTCAGACGGCGAACGTCTCCCTGCCGAGGCCGACTTCGCCCAACAGTTCGGAGTCTCGCCAGTCACTCTCCGCGAAGCCATCGCGACGCTGCGGGAGCGGGGTCTCATCGAGACCCGCCGGGGTCGGAACTGCGGTTCGGTCCGTACGCAGGCTCGCCGAGCCGGACGAGACTCCGGATGTTCTCCGCCTCAGTGGTTCGCCCGCAACCGCGTTGCGAGACCTGTCCGATGAGCATGTGGCCATCGCTCGGCACGCCGCCCAACTGGCTGCCGAGCTGAAGCCAGCCGTTGGATGTCCGCCGGATCAAGCGCCTGGCCGACGAACTGGCTGGCGCCCGCACACGAGGCGAGCGCATGAAGGCTGACAGCCGGTTTCATATCGAGGTCGCCATTGCGACCAAGTCCGAACTATTGACCCGACGCGAAGTCGCGCTGCAGGCCGAGAGCGTCGGACTTCTGTGGACGGCGCATCTGCCTGAGGCGGAGGCCCGCTCCGTCGCGGCGGAGCATCTGCTGATCGCAGAGCAGATCAGCAAGGAAGATGGCGCCGCCGCGGGCGAACAGGCCGCGCAGCACGTCCGCAACGACCTGGGCCGCCTGACGTCGGTCCACATGCAGTTGCACAGTACAAGGAGGCCTGCATGACGCGGGGCGATGCAAACTCGAGACAGCCGACCTTGACCGTGTCCGGGCACTGGTTCGAGCAGAAGACACTGACCCTCCTGGCTCCGCTGCGCGATTACGCGGCCGAGCTCCTTGCCACACGCGGAAGGACTGACGATGCCGAGCCCCACCTGTCCGTCGCAGCCGTCGAGCGGCTGGCGCCAACGGTCGAGGCGATCATCGCCAGGTTTCCCGTCGCGAATGGGGCGGGCTTCATCGCTGCGCCGGACGTCGCGGAGGGCGTAGATCGGTACATGATGTGGCTTCAGCGACGCAACGGAGAGGTCCGGCGTCTGCGTCTGAACTTCGACACGACCGACCTCGACGCCTACAACTACGTCGGGATGGACTGGTATGTCGCCACCGAGGAAGGCAGGACGCCAAGCCTGACGGGGCCGTTTCTCGACTACTCCGGCGCGGCCGCCCTCGTGTTCACCTTGGCGTTTCCTGTCCTCGACGGTGACCGCTTCTACGGGGTCGTGGCGATGGACCTGCTGGCTCAGTCGGCAGAGGCAGACATGACCGAGCAATTGTTCACCTTGGCGCCGGATGTTCTGGTGGTCAACCAAAACCGAACCGTAGTCGCTAGCAACGCCCTCAACTGGATGCCGGGCGAGCGATTGGCCGCGATGCCCTCGGACGACAGCAGCCTGTTCGGCTACGTGGCCTCCATCGGGGAGTGGACCGGCTGGCAGCTGGCGGCGTTCAAGCCTGACGCCGACTGACCATTGCAGCTGAATACGCGCCAAGGGCCGGCGGCATCGCCACCGACCCTTGGGCTCCATGTCGGGCTCGACTACGCCGGGACGCGCCGGTCCGGAACCGCGGGCTCCAGCGGCTCGGGATCGCGCGGGGACCACAGAGCTGCGTCGAGTCCCCCGACCTCGTCGTGCTCGTCGAAGCGGAGCCGCGTGAACGAGCCCAGGACCGCGACGAGCACGTAAGCCGAGGCTGCTCCGATGGCCAGCGTGATGACGATGCCGAGAGCCTGCCAGAAAACATTGATCTCAGCGTGCTGGAAGGCGTAGTTCCCCTCCAGCCCGAAGTAGCCGCCAGTCGGGGTTCCCCAGGCAATCACGCCGGCGACGAGGTCCCCCATGATCGTGGCAAAGGCGAGCGGGACAATCTTCGCGTCGTCGATACCTCTCTTATTGACCCAGTTGTAGGCAACCATGACTGCCACGGGACCGACGATCGCGACAAGCATCGTCTCCCAAGGCTTGAAGATGTCGAAACTCGTCGTGTTGGCCACGTACCCAGAGATCGGACCCAAGATCGCGTGGACGGGGTTCCGGGTGACATGGGCGATGATGGCGCCGACGATCCCGCCGACCGCGAAGGCAACGAAAACGTTGGTGTAAACGATGCCGAGGCCCGACGTAGTCATCGAGACGCCGTAGTAGCCGTCGTTGGGCACGAAGAATCCGCACCCCATGACGATCAATGGTGCCGCGAACATGAGCACCGCCACGCCGAGGAGCGCCATGGGCACGTTGTTGGGTGCCCAGGTAGCCGGGCTTCCGGGATTGGGGAACAGTCCGCTCCGAGGCTTCAGCTTCATGGTGAGGACCAACCCGAACGCGCCGGCAAAGATATAGGCGCTGTACGCGCCGACGAAGTCATGCAGCCCCGCGTTCGTCAGCGGGCTCGTCGAGCCCCAGGTCAGCCACAGCACCACCGGGTAGATGACGCCTCCGATGACCGCCGAGATGGCGTACAGCGGGAAGCTACGGAGCCGCTCGGATGCGGACGTGTGCACCAGGGCGCAGACGAATCCGCCATAGACCGCCAGGAAGACGAAGAAGATCTGCGAGTTGCCGACACCGGGCGCGACGGCGGGGTCGATCTTCTGCGCGAACTCATTGGTGAAGTTGCCGCCAAGCCACCAATCCTTGACGGCTTGCCAGAGACCGTCTTGCACACCGAATGCCTTGTTGTACTGGTAGTTCCACAGCGCAAAGCCGGCCACCATGTATGCGGCCGTTCCGATCGCGAACGCGACGAGCTTCTGGATGGCGGTGGTGAGCACGTTGCCTGACCGGACGAGACCCATGTCGACGAGCAGGAGGCGAAGAACGGCCGGTACCACCGCCGTTGAGGCTAGGAGGTAGAAGAGGTTCTGCGCGAAGGCGTCCGAGCTCACCTGGTCGCCGAAACCGTCGGCAGCCATCACCAGTCCGATCATCACGAACGCTCCCCGTCCAGATAGGTGTGAAGCCCGAAGGCGCGGTACTTCAGGCGCGGCAGCTTCTCCATCGTTACGAAGCCGGGCTCGGCATTGATGACGTCCGGGATTCGGTTCACCAGCTGCGTGCAGGTCGTGATCTGCGTCGGGACGGTGCCATTGGACAAGACGAGCTGGGGCTCGCCCTCCATCTCCCACTCGTTGATGTCGCCGTCGTCAGCGCCGTAGACGCGTCCCGACATCTCGAAGACGAACACGGCACCCTCTGCGGTCTGGATCTCGTCGATGTCAGTGAATCCGATGACGTCGCCCTCGGCGACGTCGATGCCGAGCGCCTTGGAGTGCATCGACCGGGTGGCGATGTCGGGTCGCGTGGTCGAGCTGATGGACTTGACGGTGAGTCCGGCGTCGGCGACGAGGGCGTCGAGAACGTTCCGACCGAACGTCGGCGGCCTGTCAGCTCCACTCAGCCAGCTATCGAACTCTGCGACGCTCTTGCCAACCTGCTGGTCCCCAGCGACCTCGGGTCCATAGTCGTCGACGTTCCAGCTCGCGTGACCCGTGACGCGATCGATGTGGTGGGCGGTGCCCATCATCATGGCCACGATGTTGACCCAGTACGTGTCCTGGTGGCCGGTGCCGGTGAGGGTGGCGCCCGTACGCTTGGCGATGGCGTCGAGCTCCTCGGTGATCTCGGGCGAGGTGTTCCACGGGAAGAGAGCTTCTTCGGAGAGCGTCACGGCGTTGACGCCGTTCTCGGCACAGATGCGCAGCTGCTCGACGGCATCGGCCATGTAGCTGTTGACCGCGATGACTGCGACGTCCGCGTTCGCCTCTGCCAAGACGGCGCGCGCGTCGTCTGAGACAAGCACGCCGAGATCCCGGTCGAGGCCGGTCAGCTGGCCGAGGTCCTTGCCGACCTTGTCCTTGCTGCGGGAGATGGCACCAACGATCTCGACATCCTTGTCGAGGAGCATGCGCGTGGAGATGGAGTTCATCGCTCCAACCCCGTAGATGACGGCCCTGACTTTCTTCATGGTGTGATCCTCAGTTCGATTCGGACACGGACGACGGCGGTCCGGGGTCAGGCCCCTCGCCAGCCAGCAGCACCTCGTCAGCGAACTCACGGTGCACTGCATCGAGGTGGTCCCACCGCGCGGCCACGATCCGCTTGGTGTCCCAGGTCGCCATCTTCTGCTGGCGGAAATGGACGCCCATGCGGTCGGGATCGACCTCGAAGACATGCTCGAAGCGCTGGATGACCCGATCGGTCACGCGCTCCGGATCCGGCGGTACCTGCTCTTCGGGGATCCACCGTCCGAATCGGTATTCCTCGCCGCTCACGGCGTCACCTCCAGGTACGCCTCGTCCAGGCTCTGCTTGCCCGGGTTCATGATGTTGTTGGGGTCGAGCGCACGCTTGATGGTCTTCATGACCTCCCACGATGCGCCCATCTCAGTCGGCACCAGCTCGGCGTCGCCGGCTCGGGTTGCGCCATGGCATGAGGACATCGACCCCCCATGTTCGATGGCGACGAGCGCGATTTCGCGCTTGAGGGAGACGAACGCCTGCCAGGACTCTTCGTCCATACGGTCCTCCCACAGGCCCATGTCGATCTCGACCAGGACGTCACCCCACGGCTTGTGCGCCGCGTTCGTGTACTGGAAGGCGCCCCAGTCGTCGAAGATGTCGTACTTGTCGACGTACTTCTTCGCGATCGCGTGCCACTTGCGGAGAACCTCCGGCACCTCGCTGTAGGGGATCGCCGCGTCTTCGCAGTGCCACGACATCGGGGTGACCTTCCCGTCCTTGTCGCGCCCATGCAGCGGGTTCGCGTACCGATCGTGGCGAGCGGCCCAGTCACCGGCCGCGATCTCGTCACCGATGTACCGCCCACCGAGGCAACGTCCGAGCCCATGATCTTCTTCAGGCCGACCTCGACCTCGAGCTTGGTGCCGAACAACGATGCTGCGCACACTGCCTTCACCCAGTCCGGCTGGATGATGTAGGCCTCGTCGTCGCGACGCAGGTAGTCGACCTTCTCGGGATCGAACATCATGACGCCGCCCAGGGTGGCCAGCCCGCTCTTGGCAATGAGCGCAAAGGTCTTGTAGGCGGTGTCGTAGTCCTCGAAGAGGAAGAAGGCCGCGAATTCTGCCTCGGCGCGTGGCACGAGTTCGAGCGTGGCTTCGGTGACGATGCCGAGCGTGCCCTGGTGACCCATGAACAGGTGCTTAAGGTGGTAGCCGGTCGAAGACTTGCGGATCTTGCGCCCACCGCCTTCGCCGACCTCGATGATCTCTCCGGTCGGGGGTGACGATCTCGAAGGAGATGACCAGGTCGCGGGTATGCCCGTAGCGCGCCCCGAGCAGCGACAGGCCGCTGGTGCCGATACGCCCACCGACCAGGGCGCACGCGTACGAGGCGGGGTCATCGGGGTAGATGACGCCGTGCTTCTTCAGGCTGCCGTTAAGCGTCTGCATGTTGATGCCCGGCCCGACGGTCACCGTGTTGTTGACCAGGTCGATCTCCTTGATCTGGTCCATGCGCTTGACGTCCAGCACGATGCCTCCGCGCATCGGCACCGCGCCGTCGGCGAGTCCCGTGCCGCCGGCGCGCGGAACGACCGGGATCTTGAACTCGTTCGCGAGCTTGACGATCTGGGATACCTGCTCGGTCGTGCGGGGCAGCACCACGACGTCGGGAACGAACTCCTCCCACCGGTGCACCGGAAACGGGGCCGGCACCCGGGCCCGGTTGTAGCGGCTGGACTTGTTGGTCAGGACCGCCCCCGGCTCGTCGATGATGGCCTCAAGACGCTGGACGACCTCGTCCTCGATATTGATGGCGGTCATGCTCGGGTCCCTCCCGCCGATCTCGATGCCCGCCGACTCCGCGACGAGCTCGATGATGTCCTTGACGTCGATGCCGGCCTCGTCACCGGCCGCGGTCAGCGGCCGCTCGGACCACACGCAGGCCGAGACGAGCGTGTCGACCTCCAGCTCGGATGCCTTCTCCAGCCGGCGACGGCTGATCTCGGCGGTGATCTCCGGCTTCTCGATCGGCAGGCCACCGCCGCCGCCGGAGCAGTAGGACCACTGGGTGACCCGGTCGACGTCCTTGAAGGTCAGGCCCGGGATGGCGCGCAGGATCTCACGGGGTGCCTCGTGGATGCCCTTGCGCTTGTTGAGGCGGCACGGGTCGTGGTAAGTGGCGACCCGGTCGATGGGCTTGGTCAGCTTGAGTCGTCCGTCACGGATGAGCTCGGCGACGAGGTCAATGATCTGCACGACCTCGAAGTCGAACTCCTCGCCGAAGTAGGCGGGGTAGTCCTCGGTGAAGTGAACATAGTCGTGCGGTTCGATGGCGATGATGCGCTTGACTCCGGACTTGCGCCAGTCGTCGACGTTGTGGCGGGCGAACCGCATCGACTGCTCGACGTAGCCCATCTCGGCGGCCGGACCACCGCAGCACCACTGCTCGTTCATGAGGCCGAACTGGTAGCCGGCGAGCTGCAGGATTTGGGCGGTGGCGCGTGGGATGGAGGTGCGGTAGTAGGCGGCCTCACAGTCGACGAACATGATCGTGTCGCCGCCGATGGGAAGGTTGAGGCCTTCGGCCCAGTCGCGGACCTGGGCCTGCCCGTTGGGCTGGTCGCCCTCGACGCCGAGCACCGGCTCGTTCTTCATTTCGTTGGTGAGGCGGTTCCACAGCTTCCAACCCTCCCGGTCCAAGCCCTTGTCGACGAGCATGGCGCGAGCAGCCCGGACGACCTTGACCGTCTCTGTGCGGGCTCGGTAGAAGTCGCCGACCATCAAGGTGTTGGGGCACCGGACCTCACATCCACCGCACTGGGTGCAGTGAACGTAGTCGTCGGCGACGTCCTCGACGTCGAGGTGGCCCTTCTCCATCGCAATGACGTTGGAGTGGAAGGCGGTGGGGGTGTGGTTCTCGTTGCGGGTGACCTGCGTGACCGGGCACACCTCTCGGCAGAACTTGTGACCGGAGGAGAAGCAGCCGGTCGCGTTCTCGTGCCACTTGTCGACGAATGCCTGCTCGATCTCGCCGAGGAACTTCGGCGTGCCGAGGTCGACGACGTCCGAGGCCGTCGAGGCCTCATTGTGCTCGTGCGTGTTGCTCATCGTCGTCCCTTCAGTTCGTCTTCGTCATGACGTGCTTGATGCGCGTGTACTCCTCGAGGGCGTACACCGACATGTCCTTGCCGTAGCCCGACTGCTTGAAGCCGCCGTGCGGCATCTCCGAGAGCACCGGGAGGTGGTCGTTGACCCAGACGCAGCCGAAGTCGAGGTCGCGGGCGGCGCGTGCTGCGTGGTTGAGGTTCTGGGTCCAGATGGAGGAGGCTAGGCCGAAGTCGACGTCGTTGGCCCACTCGAAGGCCTGGTCGACGTCAGCGGCGCGCTGGACCGACACGACCGGCCCGAACTGCTCGGTCTGCACGATGATGTCGCCCTGGCTCGGGTTGACGATCACGGTGGGCTCCATGAAGAAGCCCTTGCCGGGGATCGCGTTGCCGCCGGTGGCGACGGTGCCGTCGGTTTTGGCGATGACGTCGAGCACGGACTGGCGGTGGGCGCTGGAAACGAGGGGCCCCATGTCGAGGTCCTCAGTTTCGGCCGGGTTGCCGATCTTGAGCGCCTCGACGGCGGCAACGAGCTTCTCGACCAGCTGCTCGTAGACGCCGGGGGTTGCGATGACTCGGCACGCGGCGGTGCAGTCCTGGCCAGAGTTGACGAAGCCCCCCAGGGTGATGCCAGCGACGGCGGCGTCGACGTCGGCGTCATCGAGGACGATGACGGGGGCCTTGCCTCCGAGCTCGAGATGGGCCTTGGCAACGTGGTCCGCCGCAACCTTCGCGATGTGGCGGCCAGTGCTGGTGTCGCCGGTGACCGAGACGAGCCCAATGCGTCGGTCGCTGACCAGGGAGTCGCCCATGTCCGCTGCGGAGCCGGAAAGGACGTTGAACACGCCAGATGGGAAAATGTCCTTAGCGAGCTTCGCGACGTACAGGGCGGTCAGCGGAGTCTGGCGCGACGGCTTGAGCACCACGCAGTTGCCCGCGGCGAGCGCGGGGGCGAGCTTCCAGCCGGCCATCAGGAGCGGGTAGTTCCATGGTGCGATGCCGGCGACCACGCCGATCGGCTCCCGGCGGACGTACGACTCGTATCCGCTCATGTACTCGCCTCCGGCACGTCCCTCGAGGGTGCGGGCAGCACCTGCGAAGAAGCGGAGATTGTCGACGACTAGCGGCACCTCGTCGCGCGCGACCGGCATGGGCTGCCGACGTTGCGCGACTCGAGCATCGCGATGTGCTCGGCCTCGTCCTCGATGGCAGAAGCGAGCGCGTTCAGCATCTCTCGCCGCTCGCCCGGCGTCGTGCGCCGGTAGGTGTTGAACGCCGCGGCAGCTGCCGTGATGGCGGCGTCGACGTCCTCGGCGCCGCTGCGCTGGCACCTGCGCGAGGACCTCCTCGGTAGCGGGCTCGATGACGTCGAGGTGGCGTCCGGATCGCGCCTCCAGCAGCTCGCCGTTGATCAGGTTGAGCGTGCTGACGTCCTTGGGCTCAAGCATCGTGTGCTCCTTGTTCCTTGCCTTGGTCTGGGTTGTGTGGTTTGCTGCGCGTGCCCACCTCGGTCAGGAGGCGCCGTCGGTGGAGGCGCTGTGGGCAGCGAGTTGCTTCTTCAGCTCGAACTTCTGGATCTTTCCGGTGGCCGTCTTCGGCAGGTCGGAGAACTCGAAGCGGTCAGGGATCTTGAACTTGCGACCTTGTCGAGGAGGTGCGCACGGAGTTCGTCGGCTCCAATCGATGCACCTGGGCGCAGTGCCACGAAGGCGACGGGGCGCTCACCGAATGCTCGTGCGGCATGGCGACCACGGCCGCTTCGAGGACGGAGGGGTGTCCGGGATGGCCCTTCGACCTCGACCGAGCTGATGTTCTCGCCGCCGGAGATGATGACGTCCTTGGCGCGGTCGCGGATCTCGATGTAGCCGTCCGGTGGAGGACGGCGAGGTCGCCGGTGCGGAGCCAGCCGTGGGGATGGCGGCTGCCGTTGCTACGGGGCCGCGGTAGTAGTCGGGGAGCACGTTGTTGCCGCGGACGGCGATCTCACCGATGGTGTCGGCGTCGGCGGGGACATCGTTGCCGTCGGCGTCGACAACGCGGACGATGTCGGATGCGATGTTCGCGATGCCCTGCCGAGCGTGGAGCCGGTCACGTTCGTCTCGGGGAGCTCGTCCCAGTCCGAGCGCCATTCGTTGATGACGATCGGGCCGTAGGTCTCGGTCATCCCGTAGAGGTGGGTGACGATGAATCCATTCTTCCGTGCGCGCTCAAGCAGCGCCGGGCGCGGGGGTGCGCCTCCAGTGGCGACCCAGACGAAGTGGTCGAGGCTGACACCGTTGCTCGGGTGCGGTGGGCGTCGAGGAGAGCACGGTCGGGGCCGCGCACATGTGAGATCACCTGGTGCTTGGCGAACAGCCTGCCAGACGGTGTCGGCGTCGACTCTTCCAGGCAGACATGAGTGGCCCCGACGGCTGTGACGGCCCAGGTGAAGCACCAGCCGTTGCAGTGGAACATCGGCAGGGTCCACAGGTAGGTCGAGTCGAGCGACATGCCGGAGTGGAAGGCCATCGCCATCGCCTGCAGGTAGGCGCCGCGGTGGGTGTAGGTGACACCCTTGGGTTTGCCGGTGGTTCCGCTGGTGTAGTTGATGGCGATCGGTGCTTGCTCATCGGGGAGCAGCGCTTGGTAGGGCATTGCCGAGGCGAGCGCGGCCTCGTACTGCTCGCCGGCCTCTAGGACAGTGATGTCCGCGCGTGACAGCTGAACCGCTTCGCGACCAACGGCCTCGAGAGCCTCTGCGACGATGAGGATCTGGGCGCCGGAGTGATCGAGGATGTAGGCGATCTCGGCGACGCTCAGTCGCGAGTTCAGCGGCACGAGGACACCGCCGCCGTACGGAACTCCGTAGTGGGCTTCGAGCATCTCAAGGGTGTTGGGCGCAAGGACGGCTACCCGTCCTCCGGCTCTCAGGTCGAGCTCGAAGAGGGCCCCGGAGAGCTGACGGGCGCGTGTGTGGAGTTCGGCGTAGGTGTAGGTGTCGTCGCCATCGACGACAGCCACCTGCTTGCCGTGGACCGCGGCCGCGCGGTCGAGGAAGCGGACGGGGCTGAGAACCGAGAAGTCGTGCCTCATGCTGGTACCTCGACTGCCCGCCGTTCGCCCTTGGCCGCGATGGCACGCGCGGAGAGGTCGCCCATCGAAAGGAGTCCGGGTTCCGCATCGACGACCGCGGCAGCGGCGTTGACAGCGGCTGCGATGGTGCTGAGGAAGGAGTCGAATCCGACGGACGAGCGGAGGTCGATGGCCTGCTCTTCGCCGACGATGTGGTAGTCGTCGCCGGCGGTGACCTCGTCGGTGGACTCGAAGAATCCGAAGGTAATCTCAAGGTCGATGACAACCTGGCCGTCGAGGATTCCTCGGGCCGCGTGGGTGACCGCTGAGATCTGACCCGGCTCGATCCGCACGTGGTCGCCGATGCGCGCGAACTGGGTCACGACCGCAGCGTTGACGTCGTCGACTTCGATGGAGTCGAGGTCCCACCCCAGACCTGTGGCGAGCGCTCCGATCGCTTGCTCGAAGCCGTAGTGGCCGACGACCTCGCCGCGCCTGCGAGCTTCCTCGAACTCGCCGCTTGTGAGGCCGAGCCCGAACTTGGACAGGATCGCTCCGTAGCGCGACATGTTCGTGCGCCTGCGGATCCGGACGGTCTCCACGCGCTGGGTCAGCCCGGTCAGGAGTAGGGGAAGGGTGTCCATGAGGATGCCGGGATTCGCGCCGCTGCCGAGGACCGTGACGGCGTTTGCCTTCGCGGTTTCGTCGAGTCGCCGAGCTAGCTGGGGGTGGCTGCGCCAGGGATAGGCGAGTTCCTCACAGATGCTGAGAATGTTGTACGAGCGCTCCAGCAGCGGCAGGAGCGTGTCGGCGACCTGATTGAGGTCTGAAGTCGTGGCGACGACAGCCAGGTCGGCCGGTGGCAGCTCAGCGGGGTCGCTCACGACGGCGACCCCGGTCACCGGCCCACCGAGCAGCACGCCGAGGTCTTGACCCACCGATCGGGGATCCTTGTCTGCCGCGCCGACGATCTCGACATCGGTGCGCTGCATCAGCGATGAGGCCATGGCCCGGCCGGTGGCGCCGAGGCCGACGACAACGATCTGACTGGTCAACTTCACTCCCTGCTCATACTCGAATTTCCGGAAACATACACGTTTGACGTTATTGGCGCTAGACGTAGGTCACATCCGATGAGACTTGGGTCACGAGACAGTCAGCCGCTCGACCCGGCGTGCCAACGGCCGCGGGCGTTCCGAAACTGGCGACCGCTTGGCAGTGGCTCCGGATATGGCGTTGGGTTCTTCCAGACTCAGCCGTGGCGACCTACCGCTCGTCGGCAGACGAGTGAGCTTCTGTCGGAATGGGGACACCCCCGATGAGGGCCTCGGCGCTGGACCTCGGCGCTGAACCTCGGCACTGGGCCTCGATGCCGAGCCGGGCGCCGGACTACTGCGCCGCGTCGACCATCCGCAGCGCCAGCAGCCGGTAGTGGGCGGCGACCTCGTCGGGCGTCCAGCGGCCCTCGTCGCGGTACCAGCGCGCCACGTCGATCCCCAGCGACAGGAGGGCCAGCGTGGTCATCCGCGCGTCCGGCGTGGTGAACGCTCCCGCGGCCACACCCCGGTCGACCACGCCGCGCACGACCAGGTCGATCTCGTGCCGGACCGCGAGGATCTCGGCCCGGTGCGCCTCGCTCAGCGCGGCCAGCTCGTAGTTGATCACCCGGGCGCCGGTGTGCACGACCGCGTGGTCGCGCACGAAGTCCTCGACCAGGTCGCCCAGCTGGGTGACCGGGTCGTCGGAGCGCGCCACCGACGCGCGCACGAGCTCGAGCACGCGCAGGTGGCCGACGTGCGCGAGCTCGAAGAGCAGCTCCTCCTTGGAGCGGTGGTGCACGTACAGCGCGGCCGGGCTCATGCCCGCCGCGGCGGAGATGTCCCGGGTCGTGGTGCCGTGGAACCCGCGCTGCGCGAACGCCTCGAGCGCGGCCCGGGCCAGCCGGGTCCGGGCATCGGTCGAGGGGGTGGACGCACTCATCGCAAGCATGGTAAGCAAGCGCTTAGTCAGTGGGCAACCTTTCAGGAGGACACGTGCAGGGACTCGCCGGCAAGGTCGCGGTCGTCACCGGAGCCAGCCGCGGGATCGGCCTGGGCATCGCCCAGCGCCTGGTCGACGAGGGCGCCAGGGTCTGCGTGACCGCACGCAAGGCCGAGGCGCTCGAGGAGGCGGTCGCCTCGCTCGGCGGCCCCGAGCACGCCATCGGCGTGGCGGGCAAGGCGGACGACCCCGAGCACCAGGCCGACGCCGTACGCCGCACCGTCGAGACGTTCGGCTCGCTGGACCTGCTGGTGAACAACGCCGGGATCAACCCGGTCGCCGGCCCGCTGATCGACTTCGACCTCGGGGCGGCCCGGAAGATCGTCGAGGTCAACGCCCTCGGCGCGCTGGCCTGGACCCAGGCGGCGTACCGCGGCTGGATGCGCGAGCACGGCGGCGCGGTCGTGAACATCTCGTCGGTGTCCGGGGTGAAACCCGCGCCGATGATCGGCATGTACGGCGCCTCCAAGGCGATGATGATCAGCCTCACCGAGACCCTCGCCGTCGAGCTCGGCCCGACGGTGCGCGTCAACGCGGTGGCGCCCGCGATCGTCAAGACGGCGTTCGCGACGCCGCTGTACGAGGGCCGCGAGGAGGAGGTCGCGGCGGCCTACCCGATGCGCCGCCTCGGCGTCCCCGAGGACGTCGCCGGCGCGGTCGCGTTCCTGCTCTCCGAGGACGCCGCCTGGCTGACCGGCCAGACGATCACCCTCGACGGGGGCGTCACCCTGGCGGGCGGCCACTGATGGGTGCCCTCACCGGCCAGGGCGTGGTGGTCACCGGGGCCGGCCGCGGGATCGGCCGCGCCCTCGCCGCCCGCGCCGCGCAGGAGGGCGCCCGCGTCGTGGTCAACGACCTGGATCCGGCCACCGCACAGGCGGTCGCCGAGGAGATCGGCGGGACGGCGCTCCCGGGCGACGTGACCGCTCCCGGCGCGCTGATCGAGGCGGCCACCGACGCCCTCGACCGGATCGACGTGTTCTTCGCCAACGCCGGCATCGACGGCGCCGGCGGCCCGGACAGCCTGCAGACGCCCGACGACGTCTGGGACCGGGTCGTCGACGTGAACGTGATGGCGCACGTGCGCGCCGCCCGGGAGCTGGTGCCCCGCTGGCTCGCGGACGGCCAGGGCGGCCGGTTCGTGGTCACCGCGTCGGCGGCCGGCCTGCTGACGATGATCGGCAGCGCGCCGTACTCCGTCACCAAGCACGCCGCGGTCGGCTTCGCCGAGTGGCTCTCCGTGACGTACGGCGGCCGCGGCGTCGACGTGCACGCCATCTGCCCGCAGGGGGTGCGGACCGCGATGCTCGAGGGGGCAGGGCCGCTGCAGGCGCTGCTCTCCCACGACTCCGCGCTCGAGCCCGAGGAGGTCGCGGACGCGGCCATGACCGCCATCGAGGAGGGCCGCTTCCTGGTGCTCCCCCACCCGGAGGTGGCGGACTACTACGCCGCCCGCGCCACCGACACCGAGCGGTGGCTGGCCGGCATGCGCCGGCTGCAGCAGAAGGTCGACGAGGCAGGAGCGCTGGGGTGAACCGGGAGACGACCGACGAGACGCCGGGGCTCGACCTCGCCGCGTTCCGGGCCTGGTACGACGGGCAGCGGCCGGGCGAGATCGCCGGAGAGCTGTCCGGGCGGGTGATCGCCGGCGGGCGCTCGAACCTGACCTACGAGGTCACCGACGGCGCGTCGTGGTGGATCGTGCGCCGCCCGCCGCTCGGCCACGTCCAGGCGACCGCGCACGACATGGGTCGCGAGTTCACCGCGATGACCGCGCTGCGCGACACCGACGTACCCGTGCCGGAGACGTACGCGCACTGTGCCGACCCCGACGTGATCGGCGCTCCGTTCTACGTGATGGAGCGGGTGCTCGGGACGGCGTACCGCTCGTCGAAGCAGCTCTCCGCGCTCGGCCCGCAGCGCACGGCCGCGATCGCCGGCGAGATGATCGACGTCCTCGCGCGGCTGCACACCGTCGACCCGGCCGAGGTCGGGCTCGCCGAGTTCGGCCGGCCCGCGGGCTTCCTGGAGCGGCAGGTCCGCCGCTGGGGCCGGCAGCTCGAGGGCTCGAAGACCACCGACCGCCCGGCCGCCGACGAGCTGCACCGCCGGCTCACCGAACGGGTGCCCGCCGACGACCCCGCCTGGATGGGCATCGTGCACGGCGACTACCGGCTCGACAACCTGCTCACCGGCGACGACGACCACGTCAAGGCCGTCGTGGACTGGGAGATGGCGACGCTCGGCGACGTGCGCACCGACCTGGCGTTGCTGCTGGTCTACGACCGGCTGGCCACCCTGCCGGCCGCCGGGCTCGTGTCCGACGTCAGCCTCGCGCCGGGCTACCCGGCCGGCGACCAGTCCCTCGCGCGGTACGCCGCCGCCCGGGGCCGCGACCTCGGCGACATGGGGTTCCATCTCGGACTCGCCTACTTCAAGCTGGCCGTCATCCTGGAGGGCATCCACTTCCGGTTCCTGCAGGGCGCCACGGTCGGCGAGGGGTTCGACCAGATCGGCGCCGGCTTCGACCCGCTCATCGCCGCCGGGCTGGACGCCCTGGAACCGTCAAGGGAAGAGGACTGACATGGACTTCGCACACGACGCCCGCACGCAGGAGCTGATCCGGACGCTGGAGGGCTTCCTCGCCGACCGGATCCAGCCCTCCGAACCGCTGTTCCACGAGCAGCTCGCCGCCCAGGAGAACCGCTGGGCGTGGTCGACGCTGCCGGTGCTCAGGGAGCTCCAGCAGGAGGCCCGCGACCTCGGGCTCTGGAACGTCTTCCTGCCCAGGGAGCACGCCGACTCCCCCGGCCTGACCAACCTCCAGTACGCGCCGCTCGCGGAGATCACCGGGCGGTCGATGCACCTGGCGCCGCCGGCCATGAACTGCGCCGCGCCCGACACCGGCAACATGGAGGTGCTGTCGCTGTTCGGGACCCCGGAGCAGAAGGAGCGGTGGCTGCGGCCGCTGCTGGACGCCGAGATCCGCTCGGCGTTCGCGATGACCGAGCCGGACGTCGCCTCGTCCGACGCGACCAACATCGCCACCCGGATCGAGCGCGACGGCGACGAGTACGTCATCAACGGGCGCAAGTGGTGGATCACCGGCGCCATGGACCCGAACGCCCAGATCTTCATCGTGATGGGCAAGACCGACCCGGACGCCGACCGGCACCGCCAGCAGAGCATGGTCCTGGTCCCCCGCGACACCCCCGGGCTGACGGTCGTGCGGGGCATGGAGGTCTTCGGGTACGACGACCACGAGCACGGCGGCCACGCGGAGCTGGTCTTCGAGGACGTGCGCGTGCCGGTGTCCAACCTGGTCGGCGAGGAGGGAGCCGGCTTCGCGATCGCCCAGGCCCGGCTGGGGCCGGGCCGGATCCACCACTGCATGCGGTCCATCGGCGTCGCCGAGACGGCGATCGCGCTGATGTGCGAGCGGGCGAGCAGCCGGGTGGCCTTCGGCCGCCCGATCGCGGCGCAGGGCGTCGTGCGCGACTGGATCGCGGAGGCGCGGGTGCGGGTGGAGCAGCTGCGCCTGCTGGTGCTCAAGACCGCCTGGCTGATGGACACCGTCGGCAACCGCGGTGCCCACACCGAGATCCAGGCGATCAAGATCGCCACCCCGCAGACCGTGCAGTGGATCCTGGACAAGGCCATCCAGGTGCACGGCGGCGGCGGGCTGTCCCAGGACTTCCCGCTGGCGGCAGCGTACGCCGGGATCCGCACCCTGCGCTTCGCCGACGGGCCCGACGAGGTGCACAAGAACTCGCTGGCCAAGGCCGAGATCGCCCGGCAGCTGAGAGGACACACCGCGGATGGATGAGGCCGAGCTCCGGTCCCGCGTCGACGACCTGCTGGCGGCGTACCCGCCGGCGTCGACCGACCGGCTGGACTTCCTGCACGCCCGCTTCGACGCCGGCCTGGCGTGGGTGCACTTCCCCGAGGGCCTCGGCGGCCTCGGACTCCCCCGCGCCCTGCAACCGGTGGTCGAGAAGGCGCTGCACGCCGCGGGCGCGCCCGACAACGACCCCCGCCGGATCGGCATCGGCCTCGGCATGGCCGCGCCGACCATCCTCGCGTTCGGCACCGAGGAGCAGCAGCGGCGCTACCTGCGGCCGCTGTGGTGCGGCGAAGAGGTGTGGTGCCAGCTCTTCTCCGAGCCGGGCGCCGGCTCCGACCTCGCCGGCCTGGCGACCCGAGCGGTCCTGGACGGGGACACGTGGATCGTCAACGGCCAGAAGGTCTGGACGTCGTCGGCGCACCTCGCCGACCGGGCGATCATGGTCGCCCGCACCGACCCCGACGTCCCCAAGCACGCGGGCCTGTCCTACTTCATCGTCGACATGCACGAGCCCGGCGTCGAGGTCCGTCCGCTGCGCCAGATCACCGGCGAGGCCGAGTTCAACGAGGTGTTCCTGACCGACGTCCGCATCCCCGACAGCGATCGGCTCGGCGAGGTCGGCGAGGGCTGGAAGGTCGCCAACGCGACGCTCTCGAACGAGCGCGTGGCGATCGGCGGCGGCGCGTTCCCCCGCGAGTTCGGCATGGTGATGAAGGTCGCCGACACCTGGCGGTCCCGGCCCGAGCTGCGCACGCCCGGGACGCACGAGCGGCTGCTGCGCGGCTGGATCGACACCGAGGTCGCGCGCATCGCGGCCACGCGGCTGCGGCAGAAGCTCGCCGCCGGCGTACCCGGCCCGGAGGGCTCGGCGATGAAGCTGTCGTTCGCGCGGATCAACCAGGAGCTCTCGGCGCTCGAGGTCGACCTGCTCGGCGACGAGGGCCTGCGGTACGCCGACTGGAGCCTGCGCCGCCCGACGTTCGTGGACTTCTTCGGCCAGGACGCCGGGTTCCGGTACCTGCGCGCGAAGGGCAACTCGATCGAGGGCGGCACCTCCGAGGTGCTGCGCAACGTGGTCGCCGAGCGGATCCTCGGCCTGCCCACCGAGCACCGCGTCGACAAGGACGTGCCGTGGAAGGACCTGCCGCGATGACCCAGCCGACGACCACCCGGCCCGCCGACGTCCACCTGCTCGCCGACGACGTCGAGGAGGACCTGCGCGCCTCGGTGCGCAAGGCGCTCGCGCGGCACGCGCCGACCGAGCGGCTGACCGCGATCTACGACGGCACCGACGAGGTGACCGCCCCGCTCTGGTCGGCGTTCACCGAGCTCGGGCTGCCGGGGCTGCTGGTGCCCGAGTCCCTCGGCGGCGCCGGCGCGACGGCCCGCGAGGCCGCGGCGGTGCTCGAGGAGCTCGGCCGCGCGGCCGCACCCTCGCCGTTCCTCACCTCCAGCGTGGTCGCCACGACGGCGCTGGTCGCGATCGGTGACACCGAGATCCTGCCGTCGCTGGCGTCCGGCGAGCAGACCGCCGCCCTGCTGGTCCGGCCGACCGCGCTGCGCCGCGGCCCGTCGGCCACCACCGCCGTGGGGCTGCCGGCCGACGTGCTGCTCGTGCCCGAGGGCGACGCGCTGTACGCCGTCCGCGGGGCGTCGACCGCGCCGGTCTCCTCCCTCGACATGACCAGGCCGCTCGCCGAGGTCGGGCTCGCGGACGTCGAGCGGACGCTGCTCTCCGAGGACGCCGGTGCGGCGGTCGACCGAGCGCTGCTGACCGGCGCCGGCCTGCTCGCCGCCGAGCAGGTCGGCGTGGCCCGCTGGGCACTGGAGGCGACCGTCTCCTACCTGAAGGAGCGCCGGCAGTTCGGCCGGGTCGTCGGCGGCTTCCAGGCGCTCAAGCACCGGCTGGCCGACCTCTACGCCGAGGTCGAGCAGGCCGACGCCGCGGCCCGGTACGCCGCCGCCACGCTCGCCGCCGACGACCCCGATGCCCCGGTCGCGGTGCACGTCGCGGCATCGTTCTGCGCCGAGGCCGCGACCCACGCCGCCGAGGAGGCGATCCAGCTGCACGGCGGGATCGGCATGACCTGGGAGCACCCGGCCCACCTCCACCTGAAGCGGGCGAAGGCCGACGAGCTGCTCCTCGGGACCCCCGAGGCACACCGGGCCGCGCTCGCCGTACTCGTCGACCTCCCCGCCCCCGAAAGGTGACTCCATGGACCTGACCCTGACCGAGGAGCAGCAGGCCTTCCGCGACCTGGCCCGCGAGTTCCTGGACCGCGAGGCGGTACCGCACCGCACCCAGTGGGACCGCGACGAGTCGGTGGACCTCGAGATCATCCCGAAGATGGCCGAGATCGGCTTCTTCGGCCTCACCATCCCCGAGGAGTACGGCGGGCTCGGCGGCGACTACGTCACCTACGTGCTCGGCATGGAGGAGCTCGGCCGCGCCGACTCGGCGCTGCGCGGCATCGTCTCGGTCTCCAACGGCCTGTTCGGCAAGTCCGTGCTCGGCTTCGGCACCGAGGAGCAGAAGCAGGAGTGGCTGCCGCGGATCGCGAACGGCACCGCGCTCGGCTGCTTCGGCCTGACCGAGCCGGACACCGGCTCGGACGCGGGCAACCTGACCTCGCGGGCCCGCCGCGACGGGTCGGACTACGTGCTCAACGGGCAGAAGCTGTTCATCACCAACGGCACCTGGGCCGACGTGGCGCTCGTCTTCGCGCGCACCAGCGACGACGGGCCGAGGGGCGTGACGGCGTTCCTCGTCCCGACGGACGCGCCGGGCTTCGAGGCGCGCGAGATCAAGGGCAAGCTCGGCCTGCGCGGCCAGGCGACCGCCGAGCTGTTCCTCACCGACGTCCGGGTGCCGGAGTCGGCGCGGCTCGGCGAGGAGGGGCAGGGCTTCAAGATCGCGATGACGACCCTCGACAAGGGCCGGGTGTCCGTGGCGGCCGGGTGCGTCGGGATCGTCCAGGGCTGCCTGGAGACCTCGGTGTCGTACGTGAAGGAGCGCACCCAGTTCGGCAAGCCGCTGGCGGCGTTCCAGCTCGTCCAGGAGCTGATCTCGGACATGTCCGTCGACGCCGACGCCGCGCGGCTGCTGGTGTGGCGCTGCGCGGACCTCATCGACCGCGGCGAGCCGTTCGGGACCGCCGCGTCGAAGGCCAAGCTGTTCGCGTCCGAGGCCGCGGTCCGCGCCGCCAACAACGCCATCCAGGTCTACGGCGGGGCGGGGTACGTCGACGAGTACCCGGCCCAGAAGTACCTGCGCGACGCGCGGGTGATGACCCTCTACGAGGGCACCAGCCAGATCCAGAAGCTGCTCATCGGCCGCGCCGAGACCGGCGTCAACGCCTTCGTCTGACCGTCCCCAGAGGAGAGACACGTGCCGCTCGACCCCCAGCTCGCCGGACTGCTCGCGATGATCGCCGGCGCCGGCAACCCGCCCATGTCCCAGCAGACGCCCGAGGAGGCCCGCCGCGGCTTCCGGACGCTGACCGTGGACCTGCGCGACCCGGCCTCGCTGCCGGCCGTGGCGTCGGTCGAGGAGACCACCGTGCCGGGTGGCGCGGGGCCGCGGCCGGCGCGCATCTACCGCCCCGAGGCCACCGGGCCGCTGCCGACGATCGTGATGTTCCACGGCGGCGGCTTCGTGATCGGCGACCTCGACACCCACGAGCTCAACGCCCGCACGCTGGCGACCGGCTGCGAGGCGGTCGTCGTCTCGATCGACTACCGGCTCGCGCCGGAGGACCCGTTCCCGGCCGGGGTCGAGGACGCGATCGCCGCGACCCGGTGGGCGTCGGAGAACCTCGCCGTCCTCGGCGGCGCCGACCGGCTCGCCGTCGCCGGTGACAGCGCCGGCGCGAACCTGTCGGCCGTGGCCGCCCAGGTGATGCGCGACGAGGGCGTCCCGCTCACCGGGCAGCTGCTGATCTACCCGGTCACCGACATGTACCGCGAGCACCCGTCGCAGACGGAGAACGCCGAGGGGTACTTCCTGGACCTCGACATGATGCTCTGGTTCGACCGGCAGTACGTCGGGCACCTCGCCGACGTCGCCGGTGACGACCCGCGGCTGTCACCGCGGCACGGCGACCTCGCCGGCCTCGCCCCCGCCGTCGTGGTCGTGGCCGAGTTCGACCCGCTGCGCGACGACGGCCTGGCGTACGCCGCCGCGCTCGCCGACGCCGGCGTACCCGTCGAGGTGCGCGCCTTCGACGGCCTCATCCACGGCTTCTTCGACATGGGCCCGCACTCCGCGGCCGCGCAGGCCGCGACCGACGAGACCACCGCGCTGTTCCGGAAGGTGCTGCACGGCTGAACCGGGACCGCCTCTCCGGCGTCAACGCGTGCGTCGGATCTTTCCGGTCCACCCTTCGCACTGGGAGAAGCAGGCCTGCGTGACCCCGGTGAGACGGTCGTCGATGCCCTCCGCGTGCGCGTTGTCTTCGAAGACCGTCTGCGTGCCGTCGTCCGCGGCGCCGGCCCACGAGCTGCGCTGACGCCGTGGAACCGCACCCACCGAGGCGAGCCCAGGCAGGAGGTGGGGAGCTTCGTCGTCCAGGTGTTGCGATCGAAGTCGAACCGCGACTTCACCCCTGAGCAGCGGGCACGCTGGCGGCCGGCGGCCGGGACGTCCGGCGAGCCCTTCCAGAAGAACACCTCCGGGCTGCCCCAGGAGTCGGCGACGAAGATGTTGAGCATCGCACCACCACCGCCGTCGAGCCGGAGCCACTCGCGGATGTCCGGCTTGTAGGTGTCGTCCTGCACGAGGTCGACGTACTTCGCCGTGACCTTGATCAGCTTCCGCGTGTGGCTCACCGTCATCTTCGTGACGTCGGCGTTCGGCACCGAACCCGCCGGCGTGTAAGTCTCCGAGTCGGGCGTGTTGGGATCCCAGAACACCTGCCAGGTGTCGCCCGAGCCGTCGGTCACGGTCACGGTCTGGGCCGACGCCGCGCCCGCCGGTGCGACCGCCATCAGTGCCACCACAGCTCCGGCAACCGCTCCGGCCACTCTCGTCCTGAACACCACCGCGATCCCCCTGCCGGCCGCACCGTGCGGCCCTGCGGCGACCCTAGAGTGGATCCCGGACGCCCGCGGGCGAACCCGGCAACATCCCGGCGCTCCACCCGACAACCCGGGGCGGCAACGGAACTGGCGCCGGAGGTCTCCCGAAGCGACAGAGACACCGTCTGAGCCTGAACGGTCCTGGCCCGATCCGGCCGCGGGCAGGCGACCTTGTTGTGGTGCTCGCGGTGGAGCGTGCCGGTGGAGGCCAGCCGGCCGGACGTCGTCCGGACGCGATCACGTCCCCCGGCGGCGAACTCGTACTCCACGTCCGCGAGCGAGCCGACCGCGAACACGTAGAAGACCCTGAACGGCTCGTCCGCGAGGTTCCGCCGCTGTGCCAGTCACCACCGGGGCTGTGGCCGGTGTCCCCCGGCTCGACCGCGTCGCGGCTCCGTCCCCGGGACGTGCCACCACACTGGGGCACAGCGACCCGAGGAGAGAACCGACGATGAAGTACCTGCTGCTCAAGCACTACCGCGGCGCCGAAGCCCGATCGACTGCGCCCCCGATGGACCAGTGGACGCCGGAGGAGGTCGAGGCGCACATCGCGTTCATGCACCGCGTCGCCGACGAGCTGCGCGACCGCGGCGAGTTCGTCGACGCCCAGGCCCTGTCGCCGGAGGGCACCTTCGTCCGGTTCGACGGCGAGGGCCGGCCGCCGGTGACCGACGGGCCGTTCGCTGAGACCAAGGACCTGATCGCCGGATGGATGGTGATCGACGTCGACTCCGTCGAGCGAGCCCACGAGGCGGCGGCGTACCTGTCCTCGGCGCCCGGCCCCGGCGGCGTGCCGATCCAGGAGTGGATCGAGGTACGGCCGTTCCTGGACGAGCGCGCCGCACCGTCGCCGACTGATGGACGAGCTGGTCCGGGACCTCACGCCCCAGGTCCTCGGTGTCCTCGTCCGCCGCGGAGCCGACTTCGCGGCGGCCGAGGACGCCGTCCAGGAGGCGCTCGTCGAGGCGTACGCCGGTGGCCGGACGACCCGCCCGACGATCCGAAGCCGTGGCTGGTCACGGTCGCCTGGCGGAAGTTCCTCGACGCGACCCGCGCCGACACCGCCCGGCGCACCCGCGAGGAGCGGGTGCACGACGAGCCGGCGCCCGGGCCCGAGAGGACCAGGACGACACGCTGCTCCTGCTGTTCCTCTGCTGCCACCCGGCCCTGACGCCCGCGTCCGCCGTCGCGCTGACCCTGCGTGCGGTCGGCGGCCTCACGACGCGGCCAGATCGCGGAGGCCTACCTGGTCCCGGAGGCGACGATGGCGCAGCGCATCAGCCGCGCCAAGCGCACCGTCGCCACCGCCGGCGTCGGTACGACCGGGCGACCTGGGCCGCGTGCTCAAGGTGCTGTACCTGATCTTCAACGAGGGCTACTCCGGTGACGTGGACCTCGCGGCCGAGGCGATCCGGCTGACCCGATGCTGGCGCGGGCCAGTGCTCGTACTGAGGTGCGAGTGCGAGCCTCGAAGTGCTCGACGAGGTGCGGCTGCGAGCGGTGCGAGCCGGAGGTCGCCGGACTGCTCGCGCTGATGCTCCTGCACCACGCCCGCCGCGCCGCCCGGTGGACCGCCGACGGGGCGCTCGTCCCGCTCGCCGACCAGGACCGCTAGCGATGGGACACCGCGCTGATCACCGAGGGCGTCGATGTCCTCCAGGCCGCCCTGCGCGGGACCGGCTCGGCGAGTACCAGTGCCCAGGCCGCGATCGCCGCGCTCCACTGCGACGCGCGGACGGCCGAGGAGACCGACTGGCCGCAGATCGTCGAGTGGTACGACGAGCTGATGGCGCTGACCGACTCCCCCGTCGTCGCCCTCAACCGGGCCGTGGCGCTCGGCGAGGCCGACGGGGCGCCGGCCGGGCTGCGTGCGCTCGAGCAGGTGCCTGACGGCGTACCTCGACGGGAGGCGGCCGAGGCCTGGCTGCGCGAGCGCGCGGGCGAGGCCGACGCGGCGGCCGCGCTGTACGCCGAGGCCGCGGCGCTGGCCACCAGCACCGCCGAGCGCGACCACCTCACCCGGCGAGCAGCACGACTGCGCCACCGGTGACGAGCGCGCCGACGAGCAGGCCGGTCCCGAACGACCGCCACCTCGGCGCACCGGCGATCACCGCCGCGACGAGTCCCGCGAACACGAAGCTGACCGCGAGCGCCACGTCGAACGCACCCCACGACCAGATCGCGGACAGCAGCAGGCCGGCGGCGACGCCGAGCGCGGTGCCCGGCAGCGCGCCGGGTCGCGGCCGGTCCGGGACGTTCAGCTCGTGCATCCCCCGATCATCCGCCCGGGCCGGTGAGCGGGCGGCGCCCGAAGGCGTGCAGGAGGCGGTGCTGGACACCGGCCCCGGGCGCGGGCGGTGCGTCGGGGGGCCGGTAGGCGCCCGGCGGGCCGAGCTCGGCGGCCGCCTCGGCGAGCTCCCAGAGGACCCCGGCAGCGGCGGGGTCCATCGTGGCGTCGACGCCCGCGGCGACGGCGATGTCCCAGCCGTGGATCACCAGCTCGGCCAGGCGCAGCCGGAAGAACGTGGCGAGGTCCAGGTCGCCGCTGGGGTGGTGGAGCATCCGGCCCGGGTCGGCGGCCCGGAACGCCGTCGCCTGGGCCGCGCACGACCGACCGCACCTGGTCGGCCACGTCGTCACCGAGCCGGATCTCGTCGATCCCGGCCCGCGCCTCGTCGGCGTCCGCGCCCGCGAGCAGCCGCACCGCGAACTCGTTGCCGGCCAGCACGTGCTCCGCGAGCTCGCGCACCGACACGTCGCACCCGGTCGGCCGCTCCCAGGCCGCGCCCTCGACCGCGGCCACCACGTCGGTGAACCGGCGGGCGGCCCGGTCGAGCGCCTCGTGGTCAGTCGGCACGCCGCGTCTCCAGGACCCGGAACCCCTTGGCGCTGGCGAGTCGCTGCGTGGGCCAGCCCCGCTCGGCGAGCCAGCGCTGGAGCGAGTCGGCGCCGAGGTTCTTGCCGACGACCATCACCGCGCGGCCGCCCGGCGCCAGGCGCGGGAGCCAGGTCAGCAGCAGCTCGTGCAGCGCCTGCTTGCCGATCCGGATCGGCGGGTTCGACCAGATCTCGTCGTACACGTCACCGCTCGGCACCATCTCGGGCCGGCACGCGACGTACCGGCCCTGGACGCCCATCGCGCGGGCGTTCTCGTTGGCGAGCGCGATGGCGCGGTCGTTGACGTCGACGGCGGTGACGGTGGCCAGCGGTACGGCGGCCGCGATCGCCAGGCCGATCACGCCGTACCCGCAACCGAGGTCGAGGAAGCGGCCCTGCACGGGAGGCCCGGTCTCGCGGAACAGCACCGCGGTCGCGTGGTCGAGGTGCCCGCGGCTGAACACCCCGGCGCCACTCACCAGCGTGAGCTCGTGGCCCCACACCTCGCAGGTGAAGGTCTCGCGCTCGAACGGCACCGAGGGATCGGCGCTGAAGTAGTGCTCGTCGCTCATTCGGCCACCCGTTTCGCCTTCGTCTGCAGGGTCCGCGCCTCGAGCTGGTCGTCGGGTGGGTACGCGACCTCCTCGAGCGTCAGCCCGTGGGCGTGCACGACGGCCACCGACGGTGACCGCGTCCCGGCCCGCAGGATCTCACCCGCCCACGCCACCGGCCTGCGGCCCTCACCGATCGCGATCAGGCAGCCCACGAGCGAGCGCACCATGCTGTGGCAGAACGCGTCCGCCCGCACCGTCCCGACGATCACCCCCGTCCCGTCGCGCTCCCACGACAGCTCCTCGAGGGTGCGGATCGTGGTCGCGCCCTCGCGCCGCTTGCAGAACGACGCGAAGTCGTGGCGACCGACCAGCAGCGCCGACGCGGCGTTCATCGCGTCGACGTCCAGGGGTCGCGGCCACGCGAGCACGTGGCCGCGGGCGAGCGGGTCCAGCGCCTCCGGCCGGTCCGCGATCCGGTACGCGTACCGCCGCCACAGGGCCCCGAAGCGGGCGTCGAAGTACGCCGGCACCTCGGCCGCCCGGCGTACCCGCACGTCGACCGGCAGGATGCCGTTGAGCCGGCGCACCAGCGACGGCAGCTCGGGCGGGTCCGCCACGTCGACGTGCACGACCTGCCCCCGCGCGTGCACGCCCGCGTCGGTGCGGCCGGCGCAGACCACCTCGACGCCGTCGACCCGCAGCGCGGTCCCGAGCGCCGACACCAGCTCGCCCTGGACGGTCCGCAGCTCCCGCTGCGCGGCCCAGCCGTGGAAGTCGGTGCCGTCGTAGGAGACGTCGAGGCGGATGCGCACGTCACGGAAGCCTAGGCTGCCGCTCCCGGATCCGGTCACCCGCGACCCACACGCCGGCGACGTCGGCGGGGGTGCCGAGGGTGAAGACCTTGGCCAGCGCGTCCTCCGGCGACGCGGCGTGCCGGAGGCAGGTGTCGAGCGGTCCCCCGGGCGCGGGGCGGATCCACACCGCGTCGAACGGCCGCCCCACCGACAGGTCGCCGGCGTCCAGCCCCAGCGCCACCGCGCCGGCACGGGTGGCGAGGAACAGCAGGTGGGCCGGGCTCAGCGGCAGCCCCTCGGGTCCGAGCAGTGCCTGCACGAGCGACGCCTGGAGCCCCTCCTTGAGCAGCGAGAAGCCGGTGCCCGCGCCGACGTCGGAGCCGAGCGCCACGCGCACGCCGTGCTCGACGTGCCGGCGCATCGGGAACAGCCCGCTGCCGAGGGCGGAGTTGCTGGTGGGGCAGTGCGCGACGGCGGCCCCGCGGCCGGCGAGCAGGGTGAGCTCGTCCTCGGTGGCGTGCACGTTGTGCGCGAGGACCGTGCGCTCGCCGACCAGACCGTGCTCGTCGTACGTGCCGACGTAGTGCGTGGCGTCCGCGAACAGCCGGCTCACCGCCGCGACCTCGGCGGGGTTCTCGTTGACGTGGGACGTGAACCACGTGCCGGGCTCGTCCTCGAGCGCCGCGGTGCACGCTTTCAGCATCGCCTCGCTCGTGGAGTACGCGAAGCGCGGCGTGACGGCGTACCGGACCCGGCCGGTGCCGTGCCAGCGCCGCGCGAGCGCCCGGGACTCCTCGTAGGCCCGCTCCGGCGTCGTCAGCAGCGGCGCCGGGAGGCCGCGGTCACTGACGACCAGGCCCGTGGTGACCCGGAGCCCGAGCCGGCTCACCTCCTCGAACAACACGTCGACGGCCGGACCGAAGTGCGACCCGAACACCAGGGCCGACGTGGTGCCCGCGCCCACCAGCCCGTCGACGAACTCGCGCGCGATCGCCGCGGCGTACGACGTGTCGGCGAGCCGGCACTCCTCCGGCAGCGCGCAGCGGTCGAGCCACTCCAGCAGCGGCAGCCCGAGCGAGCCGATCACCCGCACCTGCGGGAAGTGGACGTGGGTGTCCACGAAGCCCGGCAGCAGCAGGCCCTCGCGCACGTCGACCACGTCGTCGTCGGGGTGCGCCGCGCGCAGCGAGGCGTAGGGCCCACGGGCGGCGACGACACCGTCGACCACCAGCAGGCCCGCGTCCTCGTCGTGGCGCAGGAGCCCGCCGGCGAACGGGTCGTCCGGGGTGTCCATCACCCGGGCGCGGAACAGCGTCACGACCGCACCGGGGCGAGCTCACGCACCAGCGCGGAGGCGATCGACAGGGCGACCACCGCCGGGTCCTTCCCGGGCAGCGACGGGTCGCCGATCGGGCAGGTGATCCGGTCCACCAGGTCGGTGTCGTGCCCCTCGACGAGGAGGCCGGCGCGGAACCTCGACCACTTCGCGGCCGAGCCGATCAGGCCGATGGTGCCCAGGTGGCCGCAGCGCAGCGCCGCGTCACAGATCGCGAAGTCCTCGGCGTGGTCGTGCGACATGACCAGGACACGGGTGCCGGAGGGCACCGATCCCAGCACCAGCTCCGGCACCGGCGCGTGGTGGACGTGCACGCTCGCGACCGCGTCGGCCAGGCAGGCCAGGCGCTGGTCGGTGAGCTGGTCACGGCGCGAGTCGACCAGGTGCAGGTCGAGGTCGTGCCGGGACAGCAGCCGCGCGAGCTCGAGGCCGACGTGGCCGACACCGAAGACCGCGACGGCCGGTACGACGGGCAGCGGCTCGAGGAGGAGGGTCACCTCGCCGCCGCAGCACTGGCGGCCGTGGTCGGTGCGGGCCTTGTCGCTCAGGGAGAACGTCAGCGTCTCGGGCCCGGCGTCGGCCGCCGACGCGTCGAGCAGCGCCCGGGCCCGCACGAGGGCGGTCTCCTCGAGGTTGCCGCCGCCGACGGTGCCCCACGTCGTACCGGCCGAGACGACCAGCTTCGCGCCGGCGTCGCGCGGGGCGTGGCCGCGCGCCGCGACCACCGTGACCAGCACCCCCGGGACCCGCTCCCGGCGCAGCCGGGCGACCGCGTCGACCCAGCTCACGGCACCGACACCCCCGCCCGGGACCGCGACCGCGCCCCGTCGAGCGCCCAGTAGACCGCCTCCGGCGTCGCCGGGGAGGCCAGCTCGACGCTGGTGCCGGGCGGGCCGAACGCGGCGGCCGCCCGGCGCAGCGCCTCGCGCACCGAGAGGGCCAGCATCAGCGGTGGCTCGCCCACGGCCTTGGAGCCGTACACGACGCCGTCCTCGTGCGCCCTCGGCAACAGCGTGACGTTGAGCTCGGGCGGCATCTCGCTGAGGCTCGGGAGCTTGTACGTGCTCGCGGCCTGGGTCAGCAGCCTCCCGTCGGCGTCGTCCCAGCGCAGGTCCTCGAGCGTGAGCCAGCCCGCGCCCTGCACGAAGCCGCCCTCGATCTGCCCGAGGTCGACCAGCGGCGAGAGGCTGTCGCCGACGTCGTGGACGATGTCGACGCGCCGCGTCGTGTACGCGCCGGTGAACCCGTCGACCTCGACCTCGGCCGCGGCCGCGCCGTACGCGAAGTACTTGAAGGGGTGGCCACTCATGGTCGCGGCGTCCCAGTGGAGGCCCTCGGTGCGGTAGAAGCCGGCGGCCCACAGCTGGATGCGCTCGAGGTACGCCGTCCGCACCCGCTCCTCCCACGGTGCCACCGGGCACGCCCTCGAGCCGGGCGAGGATCTGGTCGCAGGCGTGCTTGACCGCGCCGCCGTTGAGGTCCGCGCCGGAGCTCGCCGCGGTGGCCGAGGTGTTCGGCACCTTGTCGGTGCGGGTGGGCGCGAGCCGGACCCGCTCCGTGGGCACGCCGAGGGCGGTCGCGGCGACCTGGAGCATCTTGGTGTGCAGGCCCTGGCCCATCTCGGTGCCGCCGTGGTTGATCAGCACCGACCCGTCCTTGTAGACGTGCACGAGCGCGCCGGCCTGGTTGAACGCCGTGAAGTTGAACGAGATGCCGAACTTCACCGGGGTGACCGCCAGCCCGCGCTTGGTGTGCGGGTGGGCCGCGTTGAACGCCTCGACCTCTGCGAGCCGCTCGCGCACCCGCCCCTCGGCGACCACCCGGTCCCAGGCCAGGCCGGCGCGCTCGGGGTGGCGGACCGGCTGGCCGTACGGCGTCGCCTGTCCGTCCCGGTAGAAGTTGCGCCGTCGCAGCTCCATCGGGTCGACACCGAGCAGCGGCGCGCACCGACCGAGGACGTCCTCGATCACGAGCATCCCCTGCGGCCCCCCGAACCCGCGGAAGGCGGTCTGGGAGGTCTTGTTCGTGCGGGCGAGCCGGCCGTGTGCGCGCACGTGCGGGATCCAGTACGCGTTGTCGACGTGGCACAACGCCCGGGCCAGCACCGGCTCGCTGAGGTCGAGGGACCAGCCCGCGTCGGAGGTGAGGGTGACGTCGAGCGCCTGCAGGCGGCCCCGGTCGTCGAAGCCGACCGACCAGGCGGCGTGGAACCCGTGCCGCTTGCCGGTCATCGTCATGTCCTGGGTGCGGGTGAGCCGGACCCGCACCGGGCGGCCGGTCAGCGTGGCGCCGAGCGCGGCGACCGCGGCGTACCCGTGCGGCTGCATCTCCTTGCCGCCGAAGCCGCCGCCCATCCGCAGGCACTGGACGGTCACGTCGTGGCTGTGCCGGCCGAGGACGTGCGCCACGATCTCCTGCGTCTCGGTGGGGTGCTGGGTGCTGGACTGCACGAACACCTGCCCGGCCTCGTCGACGAGGGCGACCGAGGCGTGCGTCTCGAGGTAGAAGTGCTCCTGGCCGGCCATCTCGGTGACACCGCTGAACACGTGCGCCGCACCGGCGAGGGCGGTCTCCACGTCGCCGCGCTGCACGGTCGACCGCGCGCCCTGGAAGCTGCCGGCCGCGATCGCGTCGCGGACGCCGACGATCGCGGGCAGCTCGTCGTACTCGACCACGACCGCGGCCGCGCCGAGCCGGGCGGCCTCGAGGGTCTCGGCGAGCACCCAGCAGACCGCGTGGCCGCGGAACATCACCTCGGTGGGGAACAGCGGCTCGTCGCCCTTGGTCCCCGCGTCGTTGACGCCGGGCACGTCGTCGGCGGTGAGGACGCGCACCACGCCGGGCACGTCGTACGCCGGCGCGGGGTCGAGCCGGGTGACGAGCGCGTGCGCGTGCGGCGCCTGGACCGGATGGGCGTGCAGCACGCCGGGCAGGCGCAGCACCAGGTCGTCGGTGTAGAGCGCCTCGCCGGTGACATGGAGGGCGGCGCTCTCGTGCGGGAGCGGCAGTCCGACCGTCATCGGGCCACCTCCGCCCACAGCTTGCGCAGCGACTGGCCGAGCATCGCGGAGCGGTACGCCGCGCTCGCCCGGTGGTCGTCCATCGGGGTGCCCTCGGCGGCCAGGACCGCAGCGGCCTCCTCGACCGTCGCCTCGGTCCACGGCCGCCCCTCGAGCGCGGCCTCGGTGGCGAGTGCGCGCAGCGGCGTCGCGGCGACCCCGCCGAGCCCGATCCGGGCCTTGCGGACGACGCCGTCGGCGACGTCGAGCGCGAACGCGACGGCCACGCTGGAGATGTCGTCGTACCGCCGCTTGGCGATCTTGTGGAACGCCGTGACCGGCGCGAGCGGCTGCGGGACCCGGACCGACCGGACGAGCTCGCCGGGTCGCAGCCGGGTCTGCCGGTAGCCGGTGAAGTAGTCGGCGAGCGGCACCTCTCGCTCGCCGTCGCGCGAGCCGAGCACGAGCGTCGCCTCGAGCGCGAGCAGCGCAGGCGGCAGGTCGCCGATCGGTGAGGCGGTGCCGAGGTTGCCGCCGAGCGTGGCGCCGTTGCGGATCAGCCGCGAGGCGAACAGCGGCAACACCCGGTCGAGCAGCGGCACGGCGCCGCCGAGCCCGCGCTCGACCTCGGTCAGCGTGAGTGCGGCGCCGATCTCGACCGGGTCACGGGCGAGCCGGCGGAGCTCGGGCAGCCGGTCGACGGCGACGACGTACGCCGGCCGGGCCCCGCGCAGGTTCACCTCGACACCGAGGTCGGTGCCGCCGGCGAGGACGGTCGCGTCCGGGTGCTCGGCCAGCAGGGCGAGCGCCTCGGCGAGTGACGCCGGGCGGACGAGCGCCCCCACGCGGTCGGCGAGCCGGGTGGGCGCCGCGGCGGGGGCGGGCCGCGTCCGGCGTACGGCGA
Source organism: uncultured Actinomycetota bacterium (assembly GCA_963763225.1). Classification (GTDB taxonomy): domain Bacteria; phylum Actinomycetota; class Actinomycetes; order Propionibacteriales; family Nocardioidaceae; genus Nocardioides. Next base: position 71,041 of record CAVXNT010000004.1, read on the forward strand.
GCGGGTCGGCGAGGTCGGGCTCGCCCAGCGCCTACGCGGCGTCGCGGATCGGGCGGTAGCCGGTGCAGCGGCACAGGTTGCCGCTGAGCGCGTGCAGGTCGAAGCCGTTGGGGCCGTGCTCGGCGTCGGCGTGCCCGTTGGCCCTGCGGCCGGGGCGGTAGTACTCCGCCGCCATGCTGCACACGAAGCCCGGCGTGCAGTAGCCGCACTGCGACCCGCCGCGGTCGGCGAGCTCGCGCTGGACCGGGTGCAGGTCGCCGGAGGTACCCAGCCCCTCGGCCGTGACCACCTCCTGCCCGTCGAGGGCCGCCGCCGGGACCAGGCAGGAGTTGATGGCGGTCCAGGCGCTGCCCTGCCCGTCGGGCCGCGCGACGAGCACCGAGCAGGCGCCGCACTCCCCCTCGGCGCAGCCCTCCTTGGCGCCGGTCAGGCCGAGCCCGCGCAGGAAGTCCAGCGCGGAACGGTGCACCGGGGTGCCCGCCAGGGGTCGAGCCGTCCCGTTGACGATGACCTCGGCCATCTCGCCTCCACACGCGTCGACATCCGCATGGTTCCGGGTGACCACGGCCGCCGGTTATCCATGCCGAACGACGGCGCGCTGCCGGCCATGCTACGTGACGCGGGTCACATCCAACAGCTCGTTGACTTCGACGGTCCGCCACTCAGCCGACCCGCAGCCGCGGATGCCGGTTCACGTCCTTGTAGAGCAGGTACCGGAACCGGCCGGGCCCACCGGCGTAGCAGGCCTGCGGGCAGAACGCGCGCAGCCACATGAAGTCGCCCTCCTGGACCTCGATCCAGTCCTTGTTGAGGAGGTAGACGGCCTTGCCCTCGAGCACGTACAGCCCGTGCTCCATCACGTGCGTCTCCGGGAACGGGATGGCGCCACCGGGCTCGAAGCTGACGACGTTGACGTGCATGTCGTGGCGCACGTCGTCGGGGTCGACGAAGCGCTGCGTCCCCCAGGCGTCCGTGCCGGGCATCGGCCGCAGGGGCACGTCGCTCTCGTGGGTCACGAACGCCTCGGGCACCTCGACGCCGTCGACACGCTGGTAGGCCTTGCGGATCCAGTGGAACGTCGCGGTCGCGTCGGACTCGTTGCGCAGGGTCCACGCCGTGCCCGGCGGCAGGAACGCGTAGCCGCCGGCCGCCACCCGGTGCCGCACCCCGTCGACGGTCAGCGAGAGCGTCCCGCCGACCACGAAGAGCACCGCCTCGGCCTCCGGGTCGGGCTCGGGAGCGGTGCTGCCGCCGCCGGGCTCGACCTCGGTGACGTACCAGCTGAAGGTCTCGGCGAAGCCCGACAGCGGCCGCGCGACCACCCACAGCCGGGTGGCGTCCCAGTGCGGCAGCCGGCTGGTGACGATGTCGCGCATCGTCCCGCGCGGCAGCACGGCGTACGCCTCGGTGAGGACCGCGCGGTCGGTGGTGAGCTCGGTCTGGCCCGGCAGTCCGCCGCTCGGCACGAAGTACGTCATGCTCCCCTCCTCAGCAGCCGGCCGCGCGGGGCGGCCGCCAGCTCGATCGGTGTGCCGCGCAGCCAGGTCTGCCGGACGGTGCCGGTGAGCGTACGCCCGTCGTACGGCGAGACCGGGTTCCGGTGCTGCAGCGCCGCGGCGTCCACGCGGAACGCCTCGTCCGGAGCGAGCACGCAGAAGTCCGCGTCGGAGCCGGCCACGATCTCACCCTTGCCGACGAGGCCGACCCGGCGCGCCGGCGCGGTCGCCATCCACCGCACCACGTCGGCCAGCGCGTGGCCGCGCTCGCGGGCCGCCGTCCAGACGAGCGGCAGCGACAGCTGGAGCGAGGCGATGCCGCCCCAGGCCTCGGCGAAGTCACCACGCTTGAGCTCGGGGACGCACGGCGAGTGGTCGGACACGACGAAGTCGATGTCGCCGGCCGCCAGCGCCTCCCAGAGCCGGTCGCGGTTGGCCGCCTCGCGGATCGGGGGGCAGCACTTGAACTGCGTGGCGCCGTCGGACACGTCCTCGGCGGCGAGGACCAGGTAGTGGGGGCAGGTCTCGACCGAGACACCGCTGCCGCGCAGGCACGCCAGCGCGTCCGCCGCACTGAGGTGGACGACGTGCGCGCGGGCCCCGGTCTGGCGCGCGGTGGCGACCACCAGGTCGATCGCGCGCCGCTCGGCTGCAGGCGGGCGGGAGGCCAGGAACACGTCGTACGCCGTGCCGTGCGGCTCGGTGACCAGCGCACCGTCCTCGGCGTGCACGATCATCAGCGCACCCACCCGGGCGGTCTCCGCCATCGCCGCGAACAGTTGCGAGGAGTCGAGCGGTGGGAACTCCGCCACCCCCGAGTCGAGCAGGAAGCACTTGAAGCCGTACACGCCCGCCTCGTGCAGCGGCGCCAGGTCGGCGAGGTTGCCGGGCACGGCGCCGCCCCAGAAGCCCACGTCGACGTGCACCTGTCCGCGCGCGGCCGCCCGCTTCGCCTCGAGCGCCGCGACGGTGGTGGTCGCCGGGACGCTGTTCAGCGGCATGTCCACGATCGTGGTGACGCCGCCGGCGGCCGCGGCCCGGGTGGCGGTCGCGAAGCCCTCCCACTCGGTGCGGCCGGGCTCGTTGACGTGCACGTGGGTGTCGACCAGGCCGGGCAGCAGCACCTCGTCGTCGGCCAGCGCGACGACCTCGGGAGCCGAGAGCTCGTCGTACGCCGCGAGCGCGGCGACCCGCCCGTCGCGGATCCCGACCGCCACCGCCCGTTCGACGCCGTCGACGACCGCGCGTCGGGCGCGGACGACGGTGTCCAGGTCAGCTGCCACGGTAGGTCGCGTAGCCGAACGGGTTGAGCAGCAGCGGCACGTGGTGGTGTTCGTCGGCGGCGATCCGGAAGGTGACCGCGACCTCGGGGTAGAACGCGGCCTCACCGAGGTACGCGCCGGTGTCGAACCGCAGCACGTAGGCGCCGGTGTCGAGGTCGCCGCCGAGCCGGCCGACCCGGCCGTCGACGTCGGTGACGCCCTCGTCGAGCACGTCACCGAGCGCGCTCTCGAGCCGGACGGGTACGCCGGCAGCCGGCCGCCCGCGGCTGGTGTCGAGGACGTGGGTGCTCAGGGTCGCCATCAGTCCTCCACCTGCCGGAGCCGGAGCAGCATGATCTCGCCGAGCTGGCGGACGGTCTCCGCGCGCTCGGCCGCGTCGTCGTTGCCGAGCCGCCGCTCGAGCTCGGCCAGGATCTCGTGGGAGTCGCGGCCCGCCGCGCGGATCAGGAAGACCCGGTCGAACCGGTCCTCGTAGGCCCGGTTGCCGTCGGCCAGCCGCTGCAGCACCTCGGCGTCGGAGCGGTCGACGCCGGCCTGCTCGCGGGCCGAGTGCGCCGCGTCGTGGCCCGATCCGGCCCGCTCGCCGATCCGCGGGTGCCGGGCCAGAGCGGCCTCGAGCTCGGCGTCCGACAGCGCGGACGCCGACCGGGCGGCGGCCTTCTCCAGCGCCTCGGCACCGCCGTACGGTCGGCCGGCGACGACCTCGTCGACGAACCGTGGGACGTCCAGGCACTCGGCCAGCGCCGTGCGCGCCTGCTCCTCGGGCAGCTCGTCGAACCTCATGCGTCGTCCCGGGTCACGGTCGCCTCGATCAGGCCGTAGGGCCGGTCCGCGGCGACGAAGACCTCACCGGGGTTCTCCAGCCCGAACGGCGCGAGGTCGACGAGGAAGTGGTGCTTGTTCGGCGCGGAGAACGAGATCTCGGCGAGGTCGTCGTGCGCCTCGAGCACGGCGCGGCCCATCGCGTAGAGGGTCTCCTGCAGGGCCCGGCTGTAGCGTGGTCGCGAACGTCGCCATCACCAGGTGCCGCACCGCGGCGTACGACGCGTCCCAGTCGTCGGGGTGCTCCCGGTGCCGCCAGGTCGCGTCGAGCGAGGTGGCGAGGACCCGGTCGTCCGCCTCGGCCAGCGTCGTGTACTCGTCGCGCAGGAAGCCGGTGAACTCCGAGCCGCTCGACTTCAGGATCACCAGGTCGCGGAGGCCGGACTCGACGGCGACCGCCTCCCGGGTCCGCCCGACCGTGACGGTGCGGACCTCCTGGCCGCGGCGCACGAACGCGTGGTCGTGGCCGGTCCCGTCGACCTGGATCCGTTCCCAGGCGTACTCGTCGACCGCCACCCGCGCGCCGGTCGCGGCCGGGGCCGCCTCCAGCAGCCGCTCCGACAGCGCGAGCGCGTAGTCCTCCGGGGAGGAGACGCCGTGCTTCTTCGCGTACGCGAACGCGGTGTTCTTCTGCGTGTCGGTCGGCAGCACCGCGGCCTGGTCGCCGTCGACGTGCGCGGCGACGAAGTCGCCCCGGAGCGCGGTCGAGACGTTGAGGTCGCGGATCGTGTGCCGCGCCGAGTCCCGGACGATGCGCACGACCCGGGTCTCCGCCTTGCCGTACTGGTTGGCGCCGAGGACGATGCCCACGGTCAGCTCCCCTCTTCCTCGTCGAGTGCGCCGCACTCCCGGCCGCGCCGGATGAAGTCCGCGAGCGCCCGGTCGGTCGCCGGCTCCTCGAGCACCGACGACCGGTCGAGGCGCTCGCGGAAGAACGCGAACGTCGCGGCGTACCGCGTCGGCAGCTGGGCCGGGTGCAGGTCCCACCCCTGGTAGAAGCCCCGCTCCAGCGAGCGGCGCACCAGTCGCAGGTGGGTCTCCCACCCGTGGCGTACGGCGTCGGCGTCGCCCACCGGCAGCACGTTGGTCGATCCGTCCGAGAGCCACACACCGGTGCCCGCGGCGGCGGCCTGCATCACCGCCTTGGCGTGGTCGGCCGCCGGGTGGTCGAGGCTCTGGTAGGGCCCGGCGATGCCGACGAACGCGCTGTAGTCGTAGGTGCCGTAGTGGAGACCGGTGCAGCGGCCGTCGGCGGCCTGGACCATCCGTGCGACCAGGGTGGTGCCGTCCGGGCCGAGGATCGACTGCGGCGTCTCCACCTGGATCTCGAAGCGGAGGCTGCCGGCGGCGAGGCCGAGGGCGGCCTCGAGGTGGCCGGCGGCGTGCACCATCGCCTCCACCTGGTCGACCGAGGTCACCTTCGGCAGGGTGACCACGAATCCCCGCGGCAGTGGCCCGCCCGCGGTGAGCCGCTCGACGAACCTCGCCAGCGTGCGCACTCCGCGGTGCCGGGTCGGCCGCTCCAGGCTCTTGAACCGGATGCCGGACCACGGCGGGGCGGTGCCCTCGCCGATCGCGGTGCGCAGCGCGTCCGCCGCGGCGTCCACCGCGGCGTCCTCCTCGACGTCGGGCCGGCCGCCGTAACCGTCCTCGAAGTCGATGCGCAGGTCGTCGACCGGCCGGCGCCGCAGTCGCGACCGCACCCGCGCGAGCAGGTCACGGTCGCCTCCGGTCAGCTCGAGGAACAGCGCCTCGTGCTCGTCGAGCGTCGCGAGCGCGACCTCGCCGTACCGGGTCACGGTGTCGGCCGCGAACCGGTCCGCCGGCACGTAGACGGTGTGCACCGGCTGCCGCTCGGGCCGGGTGCCCGGGTAGCGGCGAGCCAGGTCGGCGTCCGCCTCCGCGAGGCGCACGTCGAGCTCGCCGGCCAGCCGGTCGACCTCGAGGGGTGACATGGACGCACCTTAGTGGCTTCCGGGCGCTCGCTAGAGCTCGTGGCGGTACGGCGGGTCCGCGCCCGGCCGGGAGACGGTGACCGCCGCCGCGCGGGCGGCGTGGGTGAGGACGTCCGTGATGTCGGCGGGCCCGAGGTCGCCGGGCGAGCGTCCCCAGAGCGCGTCGATGATCGCGGCGCCGAAGGTGTCACCGGCGCCGATCGTGTCCGCGACCTGCACCGGCCGGGCCGCGACCTCGACCGTGTGCTCGGCGCCCACCCAGGTCGCGCCGCCCCCGCCGCGGGTCACGACCACGGCGCTGGGTCCCAGGGCGAGCAGGTGTCGCGCGGCCGCCACGGCCTCCAGCTCCGGGTACAGCGCGGCCAGGTCCTCGTCGGACGCCTTCACCACGTCTGCGACGGCGACCATCCGCTCGACCCGGGCCACCAGCTCCGGGCCGGTGCCGGTGATCGCCGGCCGGGCGTTGATGTCGTAGGTGATCGTCGCGGTGCCGTGCAGGCTCCGCAGCAGGTCCAGCACCTGGGTGGCACCGGGCTCGAGCACGGCACCGATCGAGCACACGTGCACCGCCACCGGCCGCCCGGCCTGGACCGGGCCGATCCGCCAGTCGAGGTCGAAGTCGTACGACGCCGCACCGTCCGTGCCGATGGTGGCCGCCGCGGTCGCGGTCCGCTCGAGGACGCGCGGATCGGTGGCCAGCGTGACGCCGGCGTCGGCGAGGTGGCGCGCCAGCACGGCACCCCGCTGGTCGTCGGCCCAGGCGGTCACGAACCGCACCGGGCGGCCGAGGCGGCTCAACGCCACCGCCACGTTGGCGGCGCTGCCCCCGGCGTACTCGGTGGTCGTGCCGTCGGCGGCGTGCACGATGTCGACCAGCGACTCGCCCACCACGAGCACGTCGCCGTCTCCGTCGTTGGCCATGGGATGTCTCTACCATGCCGGGCATGGAGGTGTACCCGCTCGATGCGACCTCGGACGTGCCGCCCTACGAGCAGCTGCGGGCCCAGATCGCCTCGCGCGCCGCGTCCGGGGAGCTGCCCGCGGGCACCCGGCTGCCGACGGTCCGCGCGCTGGCCGCCGACCTGGGCCTCGCGGTCAACACCGTCGCCAAGGCCTACCGGGCGCTGGAGGCCGACGGCGTGATCGCCACCGAGGGCCGCCGCGGCACCTTCATCGCCTCCACCTCCGACGCGGACCGCGCCGAGGTGGGCGACGCCGCCGCGACGTACGCCGCCGCCGCCCGCCGCCAGGGCCTCACCCTCCCCGAGGCCGTCCACCTCCTCGAACGCTCCTGGTGACCCCCACGGTTGAGTCGGGACTTCTGACGGTCGAGTCGGGACTTCTGACCACTTCAGTCGGCACTTCTGGTCACGCGGTCCGCCAGAACGCCCGACTCGACTGGTCAGAAGTCCGGATTCAACGAGGGGAAATGGCACCGGCCCGCCAGCGCGGGACGCTGGCGGGCCGGTGACGAGCACGGCGAGAGGGCTCAGGCCTTCTCGTCCTCCTCGGGGTTCTCCTCGGTGGCCTCGGCGGCCGGCGCCTCGTCGGTGACGGGCTCCTCCTCGGCGACCACGCTCTCCTCGGGCGACGCCTCGTCGACGAGCTCGGTCGGCGCGTCGGTCGCGGTGTCCTCGGCGACGGTGGAGGTGGCGGCCGGAGCCTTCGCCGGAGCGGCCTGCTTCGCGGGCGTCGCGCTGGCCGGCTTCGGCTGGTAGGCCTCGGTCACCAGCTCGATGACCGCCATCGGGGCGTTGTCGCCCTTGCGGGGGCCGACCTTGGTGATCCGGGTGTAGCCACCCGGCCGCTCGGCGAACATCGGCGCGATCTCGGTGAACAGGACGTGCACGACCGACTTGTCGCGGATGGTCTTGAGGACCTCGCGCCGGTTGTGCAGGTCGCCCTTCTTCGCCTTGGTGATCAGCTTCTCGGCGTGCGGGCGCAGCGCCCGGGCCTTGGCCTCGGTCGTGGTGATCCGGCCGTGCTCGAAGAGCTGGGTCGCCAGGTTCGACAGGATCAGGCGCTGGTGGGACGGGCTACCGCCGAGGCGGGGACCCTTGGTGGGCTTGGGCATCGTTCTTCCAATCTCTCCGGCCGTACGAGGTACCGGGGTAGACGACCGGGGAGCCGGTCGATTTTCGGGTTAGTACTGCTCGTCCTCGACGAACGCGTCGTCGTCGTCGTCGCCGTACGCCGCGAGGGCGGCGTGCGGGTCGAAGCCGGGCGCGCTGTCCTTGAGGGACAGGCCCATCTCGACCAGCTTGGCCTTGACCTCGTCGATCGACTTGGCACCGAAGTTGCGGATGTCGAGCAGGTCCTGCTCCGAGCGGCTGATGAGCTCACCCACGGTGTGGATGCCCTCGCGCTTGAGGCAGTTGTAGGAGCGGACGGTCAGCTGCAGGTCCTCGACCGGGAGGGCGAGGTCGGCGGCGAGCTGCTCGTCGACCGGCGACGGGCCGATGTCGATGCCCTCGGCCTCGACGTTGAGCTCGCGGGCCAGGCCGAACAGCTCGACCAGCGTCTTGCCGGCCGAGGCGATCGCGTCGCGGGGGCGGATCGACGGCTTGGTCTCGACGTCGATGACGAGCTTGTCGAAGTCGGTGCGCTGCTCGACACGGGTGGCCTCGACCTTGTAGGTCACCTTGAGGACCGGGCTGTAGATCGAGTCGACCGGCATCCGGCCGATCTCGTTGTCGGCGCCCTTGTTCTGGACGGCCGAGACGTAGCCGCGGCCGCGCTCGACGACCAGCTCCATCTCCAGCTTGCCCTTGTCGGACAGGGTGGCGATCTTCAGGTCCGGGTTGTGCACCTCGACGCCGGCCGGCGGCGCGATGTCCGCCGCGGTGACGTCACCGGCACCCGACTTGCGCAGGTACATGGTGACCGGCTCGTCGTGCTCCGAGGAGACGACCAGGCCCTTGAGGTTGAGGATGACCTCGGTGACGTCCTCCTTGACGCCCTCGATGGTCGAGAACTCGTGGAGCACGTTGTCGATCTTGATGCTCGTGACCGAGGCACCCGGGATCGAGCTGAGCAGGGTACGGCGGAGCGAGTTGCCGAGCGTGTAGCCGAAGCCAGGCTCCAGCGGCTCGATCACGAACCGCGAGCGGAACTCGTCGACGGTCTCTTCCGACAGGGTGGGGCGCTGTGCGATGAGCACTTGTTCTTTCCTTTCCGGGCCCACCCGCTATTTGACGGGCCCGAATGTGCTGGGTGACGGAAGGTGGGTGGGCGCCCCGCCGGAGCGGGGCGCCCGCGAGGTCACTTCTTCGAGTAGTACTCGACGATGAGCTGCTCCTGGACCGGGATGTCGATCTGGGCCCGGACCGGGAGCTGGTGGACGAGGATCCGCATCCGCGAGGGGATGGCCTCGAGCCAGGCGGGGACGACGCGCTCGCCGTGGGTCTCACGGGCCACGATGAACGGCGTCATCTCCAGCGACTTCTCGCGGACGTCGATGACGTCGTGGGCGGCGACCTGGTACGACGGGATGTCGACCTTCTTGCCGTTCACCTTGAAGTGGCCGTGGACGACCAGCTGGCGGGCGTGGCGGCGGGTGCGGGCGAAGCCGGCGCGGTAGACGACGTTGTCCAGGCGGCACTCGAGCAGCTGGAGCAGGTTGTCGCCGGTCTTGCCGGAGCGGCGGGAGGCCTCGGAGTAGTAGTTGTGGAACTGCTTCTCCATCACGCCGTAGGTGAAGCGAGCCTTCTGCTTCTCACGAAGCTGGAGGAGGTACTCGCTCTCCTTGATGCGGCCGCGGCCGTGCTGGCCGGGGGGGTACGGGCGACGCTCGAAGGCCGAGTCGCCACCGACGAGGTCGACACCGAGACGGCGCGACTTCTTGGTCATGGGGCCGGTGTAACGGGCCATTGCTTACAAGTCTCCTGTTCTCGGGTCGCTCAGACGCGGCGGCGCTTGGGCGGGCGGCAGCCGTTGTGGGGCGTGGGCGTGACGTCCTGGATGGTGCCGACCTCGAGGCCGATCGCACCCAGGGAACGGATCGCGGTCTCGCGGCCCGAACCCGGACCCTTGACGAAGACGTCGATCTTCTTCATGCCGTGCTCCATCGCCCGGCGACCGGCGGCCTCGGCGGCCATCTGCGCGGCGAACGGGGTGGACTTGCGCGAGCCCTTGAAGCCGACGGTGCCGGCCGAGGCCCACGAGATCACCGCACCGGTCGGGTCGGTGATCGTGACGATGGTGTTGTTGAACGTGCTCTTGATGTGGGCCTCGCCCGTGAGCGACGTTCTTCTTCTCCTTGCGGCGCACCTTCTTGGCGCCGGCCGCGGTGCGGCTCTTGGGAGGCATGCAGTATCTCCTGAGGTCTCTGGTCTGAAGCTCGTGGGACGACGGTCAGGCGCGCGGTGCGCTGAAGATCACTTGGCCTTCTTCTTGCCGGCAACCGTGCGCTTGGGGCCCTTGCGGGTGCGCGCGTTGGTCTTGGTGCGCTGACCGCGGACCGGGAGGCCCTGGCGGTGACGGCGACCCTGGTAGCTGCCGATCTCGATCTTGCGACGGATGTCGGCCTGGACCTCGCGACGGAGGTCACCCTCGATCTTGAAGTTGGCTTCGATCTCGTCGCGGAGCTTGACCAGCTCCTCGTCGCCCAGCTGGTGGACGCGCAGGTCGGGGTTGACCCCGGTGGCCTGCAGCACCTGCTGGGCGCGGGTACGGCCGATGCCGTAGATGTAGGTGAGTGCGACCTCGATGCGCTTGTCGCGCGGGAGGTCCACACCAACGAGGCGTGCCATGTGGCTTGTCCTTCTGGTTCGTTCGCAGCGGTTTCGGTCGTGTCGCGTCCTGTCCGCTCGGTCGTCGAGCTCGTGCCAGGCTCCGGCCGTCTGCTCCGGAGGTGGTTCGCGGTTTCCCGCTAAGCGATCACGTTGTGGTGTTCAGTTGTTGCTGGCGCTGCCGCCTGCGATCAGCCCTGACGCTGCTTGTGGCGCGGGTTGTCGCAGATGACCATGACGCGGCCGTGGCGACGGATCACCTGGCACTTGTCACAGATGCGCTTGACGCTCGGCTTGACCTTCACGGGTCCTGCCCTTTCCCTTTGGCGGCTTACTTGTAGCGGTAGACGATCCGACCTCGGGTGAGGTCGTACGGCGACAGCTCCACCACCACCCGGTCCTCGGGGAGGATCCGGATGTAGTGCTGGCGCATCTTGCCGCTGATGTGGGCGAGAACCTTGTGGCCGTTGCTCAGCTCCACACGGAACATCGCGTTCGGGAGGGCCTCCACGACGGTGCCCTCGATCTCGATCACGCCTTCTTTCTTCGGCATGTCCTCCGCAATCCGTTGGTGGGTTGTCTACCGTGTCCTGCGCCGGGGCCGGTGGTCCGGGCCCGGGTGGCCCGGGAACCTCCACCGCGGACGGTGGTGGACCTCGTGCAGCCGCCCGAGGCACCTCATCCCGGGCACACCACCGAACCGCTGGGAAGCGATCGGGAGAGATCCGGGCAGCCGCGAGGCACCACAAAGCAGACCCACGTTGGGCCGACACGCCAGTTTAGCCGGATGGAGCCGCGAAACTCTAATCGCGCGTCCCGGCCAGCAGCCGCAGGGTGGTCTCGCGGGCGGGGCTGGCCCCGGGCTCGGTGCCGGTGAAGGCGCCGGCGACCGGGTGCACCATCACCTCGTCGACGTCGTACGTCGCAGCGAGCTCCTCGATCCGCGCGCGGGCGCGGTCCGGGGCGCCGATGACCCACCGCTCGGCCATCTGCTGCATCAGCTCCAGGTGCGGCGGCGGCAGCTCGACCTTCTCGGCCTCCTCGACCAGCCGCTGGGCGGCGCAGCTCCTGCCCGGTGCGCAGCGCGAGCATCGCCTGCAGCTGGGGCAGCGCGAGCCGCGCCGCCTCGTCCTCGGTCTCGGCGCACGACCGCGTTGACGGTCAGGAAGGTCCGGGGCTCGGCGAGCTCGGCCGACGGACGGAAGCTCTGGCGGTACAGCGCCAGCGCCTCGGCGGTTCCGTTGCCGGAGAAGTGGTGGGCGAACACGTACGGCATGCCCTTCTCCGCGGCCAGCCGCGCCGAGTAGTCCGAGGAGCCGAGCAGCCAGATCGCGGGCACGGTCCGCGCCTGCGGGCGTGGCGCGCAGCGGGTAGGTGCGACCCGAGACGTTCAACCCGACGCCCTCGGGCGACATCATCGCCAGCACGTTCTCGACGTACTCGGGGAACCGGGTCACCGCCTCGTCGCTGACACCGCCGGCGCCGTGCCGCAGGGCGTAGATGGTGACCGGGTCGCTGCCGGGCGCCCGGCCGATGCCGAGGTCGATGCGGCCGGGGAAGGCCGCCTCGAGGAGAGCGAACTGCTCGGCCACCACCAGCGGGGCGTGGTTGGGCAGCATCACGCCGCCGGAGCCGACCCGGATGCCGGTCGTGGCGCCGGCCACCAGGCCGATCAGCACCGGCGGGTTCGTGGCCGCGACCGCCGGCATGTTGTGGTGCTCGGCCAACCAGTACCGGCGGTAGCCGAGCTCGTCGGCCGTGCGCGCGAGCGCGAGCGTCGCGGCGAGCGCGTCGGCGGTGACCTGGTCGGTGCGCACCGGCACCAGGTCGAGGACGGACAGGGCGGGACGGCGTTCAGTCACTCCTGGTCCAACCCCCGCGAGGTGGGTGGCTATTCCGGCCGGTCCCGCTCCTCCGGGGTCGTCCAGCGACTGGTCCTCTGCTCGATCTCCTGCTCGGACATCGACCGCGAGGCGAGCAGGCTGGCGACCGCCGTGACGGCCAGCGTCCCCACGATGACGCCGAGGCGAGAGCCAGATCGGGATGTCCGGGACCGGCCGACGTGCTCCCCCCCGTTGATGAACGGCAGCTCGTTCTCGTGCAGGGCGTGCAGCACCAGCTTGGCGCCGATGAAGCCGAGCATGAACGCCAGCCCGTAGGGAGAGGTAGATGAGCCGCTTGAGCAGCCCGCCGATGCAGGAAGTAGAGCTGCCGCAGTCCCATCAGGGCGAACACGTTCGCGGTGAGGACCAGGTAGGGGTCCTGGGTGATGCCGAAGATCGCGGGGATCGAGTCCAGGGCGAAGAGCAGGTCGGTCGTGCCGAGGGTGAGGACCACGAGGAGCATCGGGGACACGAAGCGGACGCCGTTGCTGCGGTGACCAGAGCTTGTGCCCGTGGTACTCGTCGCCGACGTGCAGGTGCGCTCTGGGCGAACCGGACGACCCGGTTGTTCTCCGGGTGCTCGTCCTCGTCGACTGCGGTAGCTGCGCACCAGCTTGACCGCCGTCCAGAGGAGGAAGGCGCCGAAGACGTAGAAGATCCAGCTGAATTCGTTGATGGGCGGTAGCCGACGGGCGATGAAGATGCCGCGCATGACCAGCGCCAGCACGATGCCCGATCATCAGGGCCGTCCTGCTGGTACTGCCGGGGCACCGAGAAGTTCGCCATCAGGATGATGAAGATGAACAGGTTGTCGATCGACAGCGAGTACTCGGTCAGCCACCCGGCGAAGAACTCGGAGCCGGCGTCGGTGGCCGTCGGCTCGAACGAAGATCACAGGCGCCGAACAGCACGGCGGCGCCGACGAAGCACGCCGAGCGCCACGGACGTCTCCCGGCATGGTCGGCTCGTGGGGCCGGCGGGCGATGACGACGACGTCGAAGACCAGCACGGCCACGGTGACGGCGATGGTGACGACCCATTCGAGGGTGGAGATCTCCACGGGCGGGGCTCCCTGCGGCGCAGTTGGGGGACGACTGATGGTCAGGAGTCTCTTCCGCCGCGGACGCGACCTGCGGGTCCGGAGCAGCGCCGTGTTGACGAACCCGCCGCGAAGGAATACTCCCCCCTGCGCGCCTCAGTCTGTCACACCGCCGAAGGGGACGCCGAGGGCGCCCAGCTGCTCCTCGCCACCGTCGAGCGCGGTGAGCACCCAGGTGCCCTGACGGGGTCAGCGTGAAGGTGTGCTCGAAGTGCGCCGCCCAGCCGCCGTCGTCGGTCACGACGGTCCAGTCGTCGTCGAGGACGGTGGTGTCCTTCGTGCCGAGCGTGATCATCGGCTCGACGGCCAGCGCGAGGCCCTCCACGAGACGCGGACCCTTGCCCGGTCGTCCGTAGTTCGGTACGTCGGGCGGCTGGTGCATCGCGGACCCGATGCCGTGGCCGGTGTAGTCCTCGAGGATGCCGTAGCGCCCCTGGCCGCGGACGTAGCGCTCCACCGCGTGCGAGATGTCGGTGACCCGGCCGCCGAGGTGGGCGGCGGCGATCCCCCGCCACATCGCCTGCTCGGTCACGCGCATCAGCTCGGCGACCTCATCCGGGACGCCGCCGACCGCGACGGTGATCGCGGCGTCGCCGTGCCAGCCGTCCACGATCGCGCCGCAGTCGATGGAGACCACGTCGCCGTCGGCGAGCACCCGCTCCCCGGGGATGCCGTGGACGACCTCGTCGTTGACCGAGGCGCAGATCGACGCGGGGAACCCGTGGTAGCCCTGGAACGACGGGGTGGCTCCGGCGGTGCGGATGGCGTCCTCGGCGATCGCGTCGAGCTCTGCGGTCGAGATCCCGGCCCGGACGTTGTCCCGGAGCAGCTCGAGGGTGCGGCCGACGACCAGTCCGGCGCGGCGCATGCCGGCGATCTGCTCGGGGGTCTTGATCTCGACGCCCCGGCCCCGGAGGCCCATCGTCACGCCTCGCGTGCGGCGGTCATGACTCCGAGACGACGTCCAGCGCGTCGAAGATGCGGTCGGTGACGTCGGTGACCTCGCCCATGCCGTCGACCTCGACGAGGATGCCGCGCTGGCGGTAGACGTCGATCAGCGGCTCGGTCTGCTCGAGGTAGACCTCCTGGCGCCGCCGGATGACGTCCTCGGTGTCGTCGGCGCGGCCCTCGACCTGGGCGCGCTGGAGCAGCCGGCTGACGATCTCCTCCTGGTCGACGGTCAGCAGACCACGGCGTCGAGCCGGTGGCCGGTGAACCGGACCATGCCGTCGAGCTCCTCGACCTGGGCCAGGGTGCGCGGGTAGCCGTCGAGCAGGAAGCCGCTCTCGGCGTCGGGCTCGTCGATCCGGTTGCGGACCATCAGGTTCGTGACCTCGTCGGGGACGTACTCGCCCGGCGTCCATGTAGCGCTTGGCCTCGAGGCCGAGCTCGGTGCCCTCGGAGACGTTGGCACGGAAGATGTCGCCGGTCGAGATCGCCGGGATCTCGAAGTGCTCGGCGACGAACTTCGCCTGGGTGCCCTTGCCCGCCCCGGGCGGGCCCATCATGATCAGTCGCATTCAGCAAGCCTCACTTACCGCAGGAAACCTTCGTAGTTGCGCTGCTGGAGCTGGCTCTCGATCTGCTTCACCGTGTCCAGCGCGACGCCGACCATGATCAGGATGGAGGTGCCGCCGAACGGGAAGTTCTGGTTGGCACCGATCACGACGAACGCGATGAGCGGGATCAGCGCGACGAGGCCGAGGTACAGGGCACCCGGCAGCGTGATGCGGGACAGGACGTAGGACAGGTAGTCCTCGGTCGGCTTGCCCGCCCGGATCCCGGGGATGAAGCCGCCGTACTTCTTCATGTTGTCGGCGACCTCCTGCGGGTTGAAGGTGATCGAGACGTAGAAGTAGGTGAAGAAGACGATCAGGCAGGAAGAACATCGCCATGTAGAGCGGGTGGTCGCCCCGCACGAGGTAGTCGTTGATCCAGGTCGACCCACTTGTTGTTCGGGTCGTGGTTGAACTGCGCGACCATCGCCGGCAGGTAGAGCAGCGACGAGGCGAAGATGACCGGGATGACGCCGGCCTGGTTGACCTTCAGCGGGATGTACGTCGAGCTGCCGCCGAACATCTTGCGCCCGACCATCCGGCGGGCGTACTGCACCGGGATCCGGCGCTGGGCCTGCTCGACGAAGATGACCGCGGCGATGATGACCAGGCCGATGACGATCACGATGCCGAAGACCCACCAGCCCTTGGCCTTCTGGACCGCCCACAGGGAGGCCGGGAAGCCCGAGATGACCTGGGTGAAGATCAGCAGCGACATGCCGTTGCCGATGCCGCGCTCGGTGATCAGCTCGCCCAGCCACATGATCACGGCCGTGCCGGCGGTCATCGTGATCGACCATGACCAGGAAGGTCGCGGTGCCGTTGTCGTGCAGCAGGTTCTGGTTGCAGCCCTGGAGCAGGTCGCCGGAGCGGGCCAGCGCCACGATGCCGGTCGCCTGCAGCAGCGCGAGCCCCAGCGTGAGGTAGCGGGTGTACTGGGTGATCTTGGTCTGCCCGGACTGGCCTTCCTTCTTCAGCGCCTCGAGCCGTGGGATGACCACGACGAGCAGCTGCAGGATGATGCTCGCGGTGATGTAGGGCATGATCCCCAGCGCGAAGATCGTCAGCTGGAGCAGCGCGCCACCGGAGAACAGGTTGACCAGGCTGTAGAGGCGCGTTGTCGCCCGTGGTGGCGACGTCGATGCACGACCTGGACGTTGGCGACGTCGACGCCCGGGGTGGGGATCTGGGACCCGAGCCGGAAGATCGCGATGATCAACAGGACGAACAGCAGCTTGCGCCGCAGGTCCGGGGTCCGGAAAGCGTTCGCGAACGCGCTCAGCACGAGATCCTCTTTCTCCAAGCGTGAAGCGGCCCCTCGCGACGGTCGACTCGCGAGGACCCGGGGAAGCCTAACAGGCCGCCGCGACAAGCCCCCGAATGCGCGTCGGGCGCGGCCGGTCCTGTGGGACAGGACCGTCCGCGCCCTGCAGCACGCTGATGCGGTCACGCGTGGGCTCACACCACGGTCGCGGTGCCGCCGGCGGCCTCGATCTTCTCCTTGGCGGACCCGGAGAACGCGTTCGCGCTCACCTGGACGGCCACCGACAGGTCGCCCTGGCCGAGGACCTTGACCGGGTGGCCGTCGCGGACGGCGCCCTTCGCGACCAGGTCGTCGACCGTCACGGCGCCGCCCTCGGGGAACAGCTCGCCGAGGCGGTCGAGGTTGACGACCTGGAACTCGACCTTGAACGGGTTCTTGAAGCCCTTGAGCTTCGGCAGCCGCATGTGGATCGGCATCTGGCCACCCTCGAAGGCGGCCGGGACCTGGTAGCGGGCCTTGGTGCCCTTGGTACCGCGACCGGCCGTCTTGCCCTTGGAGCCCTCACCGCGACCCACGCGGGTCTTGGCGGTCTTGGCGCCGGGGGCCGGACGCAGGTGATGCAGCTTGAGCGTCATGTCAGTCGACCTCCTCGACCGTCACGAGGTGACGGACGGTCTGGACCATGCCCCGGATCTCCGGGCGGTCCTCCTTGACGACCACGTCGCCGATCCGCTTGAGACCGAGCGTGCGCAGGGTCTCGCGCTGGTTGGCCTTGCAGCCGATCGTGGACTTCATCTGCTGGACCTTGAGCTGGGCCATCAGGAGGACACCTCCTCCGAGACCCCTGCGGGGACCTCGACCCGGGCCTTCAGCAGCGCCGCCGGGGCGACGTCCTCGACCGGCAGGCCGCGACGGGCGGCCACGGCCTCCGGCTGCTCGAGCATCCGCAGCGCCTCGACCGTCGCGTGCACGATGTTGATCTGGTTCGACGAGCCGAGCGACTTGCTCAGCACGTCGTGGATGCCGGCGCACTCCAGCACCGCACGCACCGGGCCACCGGCGATGACACCGGTACCGGGCGCGGCCGGACGCAGCAGGACGACACCGGCCGCCTTCTCGCCCTGGACCGGGTGCGGGATGGTGCCCTGGATGCGGGGGACCTTGAAGAAGTTCTTCTTGGCCTCCTCGACGCCCTTGGCGATCGCGGCCGGCACCTCCTTGGCCTTGCCGTAGCCGACGCCGACGAGACCTTCGCCGTCGCCGACGACCACGAGGGCGGTGAAGCTGAAGCGACGACCACCCTTCACGACCTTGGCGACACGGTTGATCGCAACGACGCGCTCGATGTAGGCGGTCTTGTCAGCACCCTGACCGCGACGGTCGTCGCGTCCGCCACGGCGCTCGCCACCGCGCTGTCCGCGCTGGGCTCCGCTCATGAGACTGTTCCTCTTCTCTCTCTTGCTGTCCGTGCGATCAGAAGGTCAGGCCGCCCTCGCGGGCGCCCTCGGCCAGGGCCGCGATGCGGCCGTGGTACTTGTTGCCGGCGCGGTCGAAGACCACGCCCTCGATACCGGCGGCCTTGGCGCGCTCGGCGACCAGCTCCCCGACCTTCTTGGCCTTGGCGGTCTTGTCGCCGCCGAAGCCACGCAGGTCGGCCTCCATGGTCGACGCCGACGCGAGCGTCTGCCCACTGAGGTCGTCGACGACCTGGACGGTGATGTGCTTCGAGGACCGGGTGACGACGAGACGCGGGACGCTCGGCCGTGCCGGCGACCTTCTTGCGACCGCGGACCTGACGACGCAGCCGCGACCGGGTGCGGTCCGCCGTGTGCTTGTTCTTGGAAAGCGAGATGGCCATCGTCACTTACCAGCCTTTCCGACCTTGCGGCGGATGTGCTCACCCGCGTAGCGAACGCCCTTGCCCTTGTAGGGCTCGGGCTTGCGCAGCTTGCGGATGTTGGCGGCGACCTCGCCGACGAGCTGCTTGTCGATGCCCTGGACGCCGAGCCGGGTCGGGCCCTCGACGGTGAAGGTGATGCCCTCGGGGGCGTTGAAGGTGATCGGGTGGGAGTACCCGAGCTGGAACTCCAGCTGGGTCGGGCCCTTGGACAGGACGCGGTAGCCGACGCCCACGATCTCGAGCTTCTTCTCGTAGCCCTCGGTCACGCCGACGACCATGTTGTTGATCAGGGTGCGGGTCAGGCCGTGGAGGGACTTGCTCTCCCGCTCGTCGTCGGGGCGCTGGACGTCCAGGACGCCCTCGCCCTTCTCGACGGTGATCGGCGCGGCGACGGTGTGCGACAGGGTGCCCTTGGGGCCCTTGACGGTCACCAGCGCGCCCTCGATCGCGACGTCGACACCCGACGGGACCGCGATGGGAAGCTTGCCAATGCGCGACATGCTTCTTCTCTCCTTCGCAGTTCTCGTCGTCACCAGACGTAGGCGAGGACTTCCCCACCCACGCCCTTCTGGTTGGCCTGGCGGTCGGTCAGCAGGCCCTGGCTGGTCGAGATGATCGCGACGCCCAGGCCGCCGAGCACCTTCGGGAGACCCGTGTGCTTGGCGTAGACCCGCAGACCGGGCTTGCTGATCCGGCGCACGCCCGCGATGGAGCGCTCCCGGTTGCGGCCGTACTTGAGCGTGATGGTCAGCGTCTTGCCGACCTCGCCCTCGGCCGGGTCCTTCACCTCGAACGAGGTGATGTAGCCCTCCTGCTGGAGGATCTCCGCGACGCCCTGCTTCAGCTTGCTGTACGGCATCGTCACCGCGTCGTGGTACGCCTGGTTGGCGTTGCGCAGACGGGTGAGCATGTCTGCGATCGGGTCAGTCATCGTCATGATGGGTTCTTTCTCGCCGTGGTTTCGCCTGCGCGCTCCGGTGATTCCGGTGAGCGACGGCGACCTTCAACGTGGGTGAGGTGATTACCAGGAGGACTTGGTGACGCCGGGCAGCTCGCCGCGGTGCGCCATCTCCCGCAGGCAGATCCGGCACAGGCCGAACTTGCGGTAGACGGCCTTGGGCCGGCCGCAGCGCTGGCAGCGGGTGTAGCCCCGCACCGCGAACTTCGGCTTGCGGGCGGCCTTGACCCTCAGAGCGGTCTTCGCCATGTCAGTTCTCCTTGAACGGGAAGCCGAGCTGCTTGAGCAGCGCGCGACCCTGGTCGTCGTTGGTGGCGGTGGTGACGACCGTGATGTCCATGCCGCGCGACCGGTCGATCCGGTCCTGGTCGATCTCGTGGAACATGACCTGCTCGGTCAGACCGAAGGTGTAGTTGCCACGGCCGTCGAACTGGTTGGGGTTCAGGCCGCGGAAGTCGCGGATGCGCGGCAGCGCGAGCGACAGCAGGCGGTCCAGGAACTCCCACATCCGGTCGCCGCGCAGCGTGGTGTGCGCACCGATCGGCATGCCCTCGCGCAGCTTGAACTGCGCGATCGACTTGCGGGCCTTGGTCACCAGCGGCTTCTGGCCGGTGATCGCGGTCAGGTCGCGGACCGCGCCCTCGATCAGCTTCGAGTCGCGAGCCGCCTCGCCGACGCCCATGTTGACCACGATCTTGGCCAGGCCGGGGACCTGCATGACGTTCTTGATGTCGAACTCGGACTGCAGCGCGGGGAGGATCTCCTCGCGGTAGCGCGTCTTCAGACGCGGGGCTGACCGCGGCCGAGGCCTGGTGGTCTGGGTCTCGGTCATCAGATTTCCTTGCCGGTCTTGCGGGAGATGCGGACGCTGCGCTCGCCGTCGTACGTCGAGCCGTCGGGCGGCGCTTGGTGACCTCGTCGCGGCGGAAGCCGACCCGGGTCACGCCGTCGCCCTCGACGAGCATCACGTTGGACACGTGGATCGGGGCCTCGGCGGTGATGATGCCGCCGGTCGTCCCGGCGCGGCCGCCCTGGTTCACGACCTTGGTGTGCCGCTTGATGCGGTTGACGCCCTCGACGATCACCCGCTGCTCCTCGCGGAGCACCTGGATGACCTTGCCCTCGGCACCCTTGTCCTTGCCGGCGATCACCTTGACGGTGTCGCCCTTCTTGATGTTCACGCTGTTCTTGCCCATGAGTCAGAGCACCTCCGGTGCGAGCGAGACGATCCGCATGAACTTCTTCTCGCGCAGCTCGCGGCCCACGGGGCCGAAGATGCGGGTGCCTCGCGGCTCGCCGTCGTTCTTGAGGATCACGGCGGCGTTCTCGTCGAAGCGGATGTACGAACCGTCGGGGCGGCGGCGCTCCTTGACGGTGCGCACGATGACGGCCTTGACGACGTCGCCCTTCTTCACGTTGCCACCGGGGATCGCGTCCTTCACGGTGGCGACGATGACGTCGCCGATACCGGCGTAGCGCCGACCCGAGCCACCGAGAACACGGATGCAGAGGATCTCCTTCGCACCGGTGTTGTCGGCGACCTTGAGTCGCGACTCCTGCTGGATCATCGGTTTCTCCTGGTTGTCGTGCCGGTTCTCGGCGCCTCAGGCGACGAGCCTGGCCGAACTCGACTGCGGACCTTCGGGCTCCGCCCGGGGGACTACTTCGCCTTCTCGAGGATCTCGACGACGCGCCAGCGCTTGGTGGCCGACAGCGGGCGGGTCTCCATGAGGAGCACGCGGTCACCGATGCCGCACTCGTTCTGCTCGTCGTGCGCCTTGAGCCTGCTGCGTCCGGCGCATGACCTTGCCGTACAGCGCGTGCTTGACACGGTCCTCGACGGAGACGACCACGGTCTTGTCCATCTTGTCGCTGACGACCAGGCCCTCGCGGACCTTGCGGGCGCTGCGCTCCCCTGCGTTCGCCTGAGCCTGCTCGCTCATGCGGCACCATCCTCGTTGCTGTCCTGACCCGGGGCGGTCCGGATGCCGAGCTCGCGCTCGCGCACCACGGTGTAGATCCGGGCGATGTCCTTCTTGACCGTGCGGAGCCGGCCGTGGCTCTCCAGCTGGCCGGTGGCCGCCTGGAAGCGGAGGTTGAAGAGCTCCTCCTTGGCCTCGCGCAGCTTGGCCTCGAGGTCCACGTCGTTCAGCTCGTCGAGCTCGTGCAGCCGTGGTAGCCATCAGAATTCACCTGCCTCACGGGAGACGAAGCGGCACTTCATCGGGAGCTTGTGCATCGCGCGGCGCATGGCCTCGCGGGCGATGTCCTCGGAAACACCGGAGAGTTCGAACATGACGCGGCCGGGCTTGACGTTGGCGATCCACCACTCCGGCGAGCCCTTGCCGGAACCCATCCGGGTCTCGGCCGGCTTCTTGGTCAGCGGGCGGTCGGGGTAGATGTTGATCCACACCTTGCCGCCACGCTTGATGTGACGGGTCATCGCGATACGCGCCGACTCGATCTGGCGGTTGGTCACGTAGTGACCCTCGATCGCCTGGATGCCGAAGTCACCGAAGGCGAGGTGGGTGCCACCCTTGGCCGCACCGGTCCGCTTGGGGTGGTGCTGCTTGCGGTGCTTGACACGACGGGGCATCAACATGGCGTCAGCCCTCCTGCGGGGTGGTCTCGGCCGGGTCGTGGCCTGTGCGGTGTCGCCACCGGCGGGGGCCTCGGTCACGGCGGGGGCGTCGGCCGTGCCGCGGTCGGCGCGCGTCGGGCGGTCACCGCGCGAGCCACGGCTCGGGCGGTCGCCACCACGCTGCGGACGACCGCCGCGACCGGGAACACCGGCGCGGGCGGCGGCCTGGGCCTGGCGCTCGGCACGGGTGCCGGCGACCTCGCCCTTGTAGATCCAGACCTTCACGCCGATCCGGCCGAAGGTCGTGCGGGCCTCGTAGAAGCCGTAGTCGATGTCGGCACGCAGCGTGTGCAGCGGCACGCGGCCCTCGCGGTAGAACTCGGTGCGCGACATCTCGGCGCCGTTGAGGCGGCCCGAGCACTGGATCCGGATGCCCTTGGCACCGGAACGCATCGAGGTCTGCATCGCCTTGCGCATCGCGCGGCGGAACTGCACGCGGCCGGACGAGCTGCTCGGCGACGCCCTGGGCGACCAGCTGCGCGTCGATCTCGGGGTTCTTGACCTCGAGGATGTTCAGCTGGACCTGCTTGCCGGTGAGCTTCTCGAGCTCGCCGCGGATGCGGTCGGCCTCGGCGCCACGGCGACCGATGACGATGCCCGGACGCGCGGTGTGGATGTCCACCCGGACGCGGTCGCGGGTGCGCTCGATCTCGACCTTGGCGATGCCGGCCCGCTCCATGCCCTTGGAGAGCAGCTTGCGGATCGCGACGTCCTCACCGACGTACGACTTGTAGAGCTTGTCGGCGTACCAACGGCTCTTGTGGTCCGTCGAGATGCCGAGGCGGAAGCCGTTCGGGTTGATCTTCTGGCCCATCAGGCACTCTTCCTCTTCTTGGGGGTCGCCTTCTTCTCTGCCACCACGTCGGCCGGCTGCACCGCCAGGGTGATGTGGCTGGTGCGCTTGTTGATCCGCGTCGCGCGACCCTGCGCGCGGGGACGCCAGCGCTTCATGGTCGGACCCTCGTCGACCTGCGCGACGGAGACCACCAGGTCGCCGCGGTCGAGACCCTCGGTGGTCTCGGCGTTGGCGACGGCGCTCTCCAGCACCTTGTAGACGGTCTCGGAGGCGGCCTGCGGCGCGAACTGCAGCAGCGCCAGGGCCTCGTCGACCGGAAGGCCGCGGACCATGTCGACGACCCGGCGGGCCTTCATCGGGGTGATCCGCGCGAAGCGGGCGCTCGCGAAGGCTCCCGGCTGGTCGCCGAGCAGCGACTCGCGGCGGGCGCTGACGCGCCTACGCTCGGTAACGCTCATCTCGTATCTCCAGTTCCTGGTCGCGCCTCAGCGGCGGCGACCCTTCCGGTCTTCCTTCACGTGCCCGCGGTAGGTGCGGGTGGGGGCGAACTCGCCGAGCTTGTGGCCGACCATCGCGTCGGTCACGAACACCGGCACGTGCTTGCGACCGTCGTGCACCGCGATCGTGTGGCCGATCATGGCCGGCACGATCATCGAGCGGCGCGACCAGGTCTTGATCACGTTGTGGCTGCCCTTGTCGTTCTCCGCGTCCACCTTCTTCATGAGGTGGTCGTCGACGAAGGGGCCCTTCTTCAGGCTGCGAGGCATGTCAGTTACTTCCTACCCTTGCCGGTCTTGCGGCGACGGATGATCATCTGTGTCGCTGGCCTTGCGCTTGCGCGTACGGCCCTCGGGCTTGCCCCACGGCGAGACCGGGTGGCGACCACCGGAGGTCTTGCCCTCACCACCACCGTGCGGGTGGTCGACGGGGTTCATGACGACACCGCGGACGGTCGGGCGCTTGCCCTTCCACCGCATGCGGCCGGCCTTGCCCCAGTTGATGTTCGACTGCTCGGCGTTGCCGACCTCGCCGACGGTCGCGCGGCAGCGCACGTCGACGAAGCGCATCTCGCCGGACGGCATGCGCAGCGTGGCGCGGGAGCCCTCACGGGCGACCAGCTGCGCGCTGTTGCCGGCGGAGCGGGCGATCTTGGCGCCGCCGCCGGGACGCAGCTCGACGCAGTGGATCGTCGTACCGACCGGGATGTTGCGCAGCGGCAGGTTGTTGCCGGGCTTGATGTCGGCGTTGGGGCCGGACTCCACGCGGGTGCCCTGCGCCAGGTCCTTCGGCGCGATGATGTAGCGCTTCTCGCCGTCGACGTAGTGCAGCAGCGCGATGCGCGCGGTGCGGTTCGGGTCGTACTCGATGTGGGCGACCTTCGCCGGAACGCCGTCCTTGTCGTAGCGACGGAAGTCGATGACGCGGTACGCGCGCTTGTGACCGCCGCCCTGGTGCCGGGTGGTGATCCGGCCCTGGTTGTTGCGGCCGCCCTTCTTGGGCAGCGGACGCGTCAGCGACTTCTCCGGCGTGGTCCGGGTGATCTCGACGAAGTCGGCGACCGACGAGCCGCGACGGCCCGGGGTAGTCGGCTTGTACTTGCGGATAGCCATGTGTCTTCAGTCCTTAGTCCGCGCCCGGTCAGGAGACCGGGCCTCCGAAGATGTCGATCCGGTCGCCCTCGGCCAGGCTGACGATCGCGCGCTTGGTGTCCTTGCGGCGTGCCGACGCCGGTGCGGGTCCGGCGGGTCTTGCCCGGGCGGTTGATCGTGTTGACCGAGGTGACCTTGACGTTGAACACCTTCTCGACCGCGATCTTGATCTCGGTCTTGTTCGCGTCGGGGTGCACCAGGAAGGTGTACTTGTTCGCGTCGAGGAGGCCGTAGCTCTTCTCGGACACGACCGGCGCGAGCAGGATGTCGCGGTGGTCCTTGTGCAGGGTGCTCACTTCGCCGCCTCCTCAGTGGCCTTCTCAGTGGCCTTCTCCGCGACCTTGCCGGTGCCGTTCACGAAGGCGTCGTAGGCGCCCTTGGTGAAGACGACGTCGTCGGACGCCAGCACGTCGTAGGTGTTGAGCTGGTCGACCGCCACGATGTGCACCTCGGGCGCGTTGCGCAGGGACAGCCAGGTCACCGCGTCGTTGCGCTCGAGCACGACGAGGAAGTTCCGGCGCTCCGACACCGACGACAGCGCCGCGAGCGCGGACCTGGTCGACGGGGTCTCGGCGCTGATCAGCGACTCGACGACGTGGATGCGGTCGTTGCGCGCCCGGTCGGACAGGGCACCGCGCAGCGCGGCGGCCTTCATCTTCTTGGGGGTGCGCTGGTCGTACTTGCGCGGCTGCGGGCCGTGGACGGTGCCACCGCCGGCGAACTGCGGGGCGCGGGTCGAACCCTGACGGGCGCGGCCGGTGCCCTTCTGCTTGTAGGGCTTGCGGCCACCGCCGCGGACCTCGCCGCGGGTCTTGGTGGCGTGCGTGCCCTGACGCGCCGCCGCCTGCTGGGCCACGACGACCTGGTGGATCAGGGGGACGTTCACCTCGACGTCGAAGATCTCGGCGGGGAGGTCGACGTTCGCCTTGGTCACCGACGGGGCAGCGGCGGCCTTCTTGGCGGTCGTGGCCTTCTTCGCCGGAGCAGCCTTCTTGGCGGTCGTCTTCTTCGCCGCGGTCTTCTTCGCCGGAGCGGTCTTCTCCTCGTCAGCCATGATCAGACCTCCTGCGTCTTCTTGGCGGCCGAGCGGAGGACCACGAGACCACCCTTGGGGCCGGGGACGGCGCCCTTGAGGAGGATCAGGCCCTTCTCGGTGTCGACGGCGTGCACGGTGACGTTCTGGGTGGTGACGGTGTCGCTACCCATCCGGCCGGCCATGCGGACGCCCTTGAACACGCGACCCGGGGTGGCGCACGCGCCGATCGAACCCGGCTTGCGGTGGTTGCGGTGGGCACCGTGCGAGGCCGAGACACCGGCGAAGCCGTGCCGCTTCATCGTGCCGGCGAAGCCCTTGCCCTTGCTGGTGCCGGTCACGTCGATCTCCTCGCCCGCGGCGAAGGTGTCGACGGCCAGCTCCTGACCGACGGTGTACTCGGTCGCGAGCGCCGTGCGGATCTCGACCACGTGGCGGCGCGGGGTGACACCCGCCTTGCCGAAGTGGCCGGCCTGCGGCTTGGTCACCTTGCGGCCGTCGACCTCACCGAAGCCGACCTGGATGGCGTTGTAGCCGTCGGCCTCGGGGGTGCGGACCTGGGTGACGACGTTGGTGCCGGCGGCGACCACCGTCACCGGGACGACCCGGTTGTTCTCGTCCCAGACCTGGGTCATGCCGAGCTTGGTGCCCAGCAGGCCCTTCACGTTGCGTTCCAGAGTGCTCATGTCGTCAACCTCAGAGCTTGATCTCGATGTCGACACCGGCCGGCAGGTCGAGCCGCATCAGGGAGTCGACGGTCTTCGGCGTGGGGTCGATGATGTCGATGAGACGCTTGTGCGTGCGCATCTCGAAGTGCTCGCGGGAGTCCTTGTACTTGTGCGGCGAGCGGATGACGCAGTAGACGTTCTTCTCGGTCGGCAGCGGCACCGGGCCGGCGACCTTGGCACCCGTGCGGGTGACCGTGTCCACGATCTTGCGCGCCGAGGTGTCGATCACCTCGTGGTCATAGGCCTTGAGCCTGATGCGGATCTTCTGTCCCGCCATAGGTCTCTCTCGTCCTCACTCGTTCAGTACCGCGTGCGTTGGTGTCCGGGACGTCCTCCGGCTTGAGTCGGTCCCGGTCGCTTCCCTCCGGCCCCGGCTCCGACCCCCGCGGTCGGGCGTGTCGCACTTGTCAGGCAACACGATCCGCTGAGGATCTCGCTCGGTGCTGGTGGCGCCCGATCCGGTTCTGCAACCATCCGGGCGAATCGGGTCTCCTGGTTCGGTGCGGCCGCACGCCGGACCACTGAGCCATCAGGAGACGCGATTCAGTAGTCAAGATGTGTGGTGCACCCCGGCAACCCGCCGAAGCAACCGGACTATCTTGGCAGACATCGCGGCCTTGACCAAATCCGGTCGGCAGTGCCCGGAACGGCACCGGCTCGGGCCCGCGGAACCGGTTTCGCCGGCCGGCGGTTTCGGGAAAGGATGCCCCCGTGACGGGCGACCCACAGTATCCGCCGCCGGGCGCCGCGCCCGGCGGTCCGCCGCCGCCCGGCTGGAGCCCGCCGCCACCTCCGCGGTCGACCTGGGCGGCGCCGATGCCCGGGCCCCCCGGCGTACCGGTCCCGGCCGTGCCCGGGATGCTCGGCGCGGCCCACAAGCCCGGCGCGATCCCGCTCCGGCCGCTCGGGCTCGGCGACATCTACGACGGCGCCTTCCGGATCATCCGGTTCAACCCGAAGGCGACGGTCGGCTCAGCGGTCCTCGTCGCGGCGCTGGCGATGCTGCTGCCCGTGCTCTTCACGGCGGTCCTCACCGTCGCCGTCGACCTGACCGCCGACGGCACGGGCGACCTGTCGACCGGCGAGGCGCTCGCGATCGGCGGGACCGTCGGGTCGCTGCTGGTGGGCGCCCTGCTCCAGGGCGTCGGCCTGCTCCTGGTGACGGGCATGGTCGCCCACGTCGCCGCGGCGGCCGCGGTGGGCCGTCGGCTCACGCTCGGTGAGGCCTGGGCCGCCACGCGGGGCAGCCGGTGGCGGCTGGTCGGCCTGACCGTCGTGCTCGGGTTGATGGCCGTCGCCATGATCGCCGCCTACGTGGTGCTCTGGGTCGTCGTCGCACTGCTCGCGCCGACCTGGGCGATCGTCGTCTTCGGCGTCACGACGGTGCCCGCCTTCGTCGTCCTGCTCGTCTGGTGGTGGGTGCGCGTCTACTACCTGCCCGTGCCCGCGTTGATGCTCGAGCGGATCGGCATCATGGCCGCCATCGGGCGCGGCTTCCGGCTGACCCGTCGCCAGTTCTGGCGCACGCTCGGCATCGGGGTGCTGACCGCGATCGTGGCCGGCCTGGCCGGGTCGGTGCTGGCCGCGCCGTTCAGCATCGCCGGCCAGGTGGTGCCGTTCGTGCTCGCCGACAGCCAGTACCTCGCGCTGGTGACGGTGCTGGTCGCCGCGCTCGGCAGCGTCGTGCAGACCGCCTTCGTGACCCCGTTCAGCGCTGCGGTCACCTCCTTGCAGTACCTGGACCAGCGGATGCGCAAGGAGGCCTACGACGTCGAGCTGATGGCCCGGGCCGGGATCACCGCGTCGTGATCTCGCCCCCGCTCGACCCGTCGCCCGACGACGCACACCGACTGCTCGCGCGGGAGCTGATCCGGCCGGAGTACCACCGCAGCAACGTGTTCGAGCAGCTGCTCGACTGGATCGACCGGTTCGTCAACGGGGCCGTCGACGCCGCCTCCCGCACCCCGCCGCTGTCGACGTTCGCCGCCATGGTCGCGTTCCTGCTGCTGGCCCTGGGCCTCGCCTGGCTGCTGAGCCGCGCCCGCCGCACCGCACGACGCGCGCGGTCCCGCACCGTGCTCGCGGCCGACGAGGTCGTCACCGCCGCGGAGCTCCGCCGCCGCGCCGAGCTCGCCCTGGCCGAGGGACGCCACGCGGACGCGGTGGTCGACGGCTTCCGCGCCCTGGCGGTGCGGCAGGTCGAGAGCGGCCGGCTCGACGACCTGCCCGGGGCGACGGCCCACGAGGTGGCGGTCGTGCTCGCCGCGGCGCACCCCGGCGAGAGCGGCCGGGTGGACCGTGCGGCCGGACTGTTCGACGCGGTGCGGTACGGCGACCGGCCCGCCTCGCGCACCCAGGCCGAGGACGTGCTCGGCCTCGACGACGCGCTGGCGGTCCGCCGATGAGCTGGTGGAGCAGGACGTGGCCCCGGCACCGGGCGACCGCGGTGGTGCTGCTCGGGCTCGCGGTCGCGGTCGCGGTGGTCGTCCTCACCCAGGGTCCCGCGTCCACCGGCGGGCGCCTCGACCCCGACAACCCCGACCCGGCGGGCGCGCAGGCGGTCGCGCGGGTGCTCGAGGACCAGGGGGTCCGGGTCGACGTCGCCCGCGACGCCGACGCCCTGGAGGCGGCCGGCCCCGACGCGGACACCACGGTCGTGGTCACCTCCGCCGACCTCCTCGGCCGGAGCACGATCCGCCGCCTGCGCGCCGCCACCCAGCAGGCGACGCTCGTGGTGGTCGAGCCCGGCCCGGGCACCACGCGCGCGCTCGGCGTGACCGCGGCGCCGTCGCGGGTGGTGCTCGACCGGGCGCGGCCGGGCGACTGCGCGGACCCGACGTACGACGGACTCGAGCTGGTCACCGACCAGGCCCTGGCGTACCCGGTGCCCGGCGGCTGCTTCGCCGGCGAGCACGGCTCGCTCCTGGTGCAACCGCGGCCCGGCCTGGTGCTCCTCGGCGCCGGCGACGCGCTGTCCAACGACCAGGTGCTGCGCGCGGACGACGCCGCCGTCGCGCTGCGCCTGCTGGGCGGCCACGGCCGCGTCGTCTGGTACGTCCCCACCCTCGACGACCTGGTCGCCGGCGACGGCGTCAGCCTCGCCACCCTGCTCCCCCGGTGGCTGCGGCCGGCGCTCTGGCTGGCACTGCTCAGCGTGGTGGCGGTGCTGGTGTGGCGCGCCCGCCGCCTCGGCGCCCTGGCGACCGAGCCCCTGCCCGTCGTGGTGAAGGCGATCGAGACCACGCGCAGCCGCGGCCGCCTCTACCGGCGGGCCGGCGACCGGGCGCACGCGGCGGCGGCCCTGCGCGCGGCCGCGCGGGATCGATCGGCGGAGCGGCTGCGGCTCGGCCACGCCGAGCCCGCCACCCTGGTCCGGGAGGTGGCCCGGCACACCGGACGACCGGTCGAGGACGTCGACGGGCTCCTCGGGCCCGGGGCACCCGAGCCACGGTCCGACCGGGACCTGATCACGCTGGCCGACCGGCTGGCCGAGCTGGACGGAGAGGTACGACGACCATGACCGACACCACCACCGACGAGACGGCGCGCGAGCGGCTGGTCGCCGTACGCACCGAGGTCGCCAAGGCCGTGGTCGGCCAGGACGCCGCCGTCTCCGGGCTGCTGGTCGCGCTGCTCTGCGGCGGACACGTCCTGATGGAGGGCGTGCCGGGTGTGGCCAAGACACTGCTCGTGCGCTCCCTCGCGGCCGCGCTCTCGATCGACACCCGGCGGGTCCAGTTCACCCCCGACCTGATGCCCGGCGACATCACCGGGTCGATGGTCATCGACGGCACGCGGGGCGAGCTGACCTTCCGGGAGGGTCCGTTGTTCACCAACCTCCTGCTCGCCGACGAGATCAACCGGACGCCCCCGAAGACGCAGTCCGCGCTGCTGGAGGCGATGGAGGAGGGCCAGGTCTCCGTCGACGGCGTCTCGCGGCCGCTCCCCCGGCCGTTCCTCGTCGCGGCGACCCAGAACCCCGTCGAGTACGAGGGGACCTACCCGCTGCCCGAGGCGCAGCTGGACCGCTTCCTGCTCAAGGTGGTGCTGCCGATCCCGGACCGGACGTCCGAGCTGGAGATCCTCCACCGCCACGCGGCCGGGTTCGACCCGCGCGACGTGGCGGCCACGGGCATCACGCCGGTCGCCGGGGCGGCCGACATCGCCGCCGGACGCGAGGCCGTGGGCCGCGTGCAGGTCAGCCCGGAGGTGTCGGGCTACATCGTCGACATCGCGCGGGCGACGCGGGAGTCGCCGTCCCTGAGCCTGGGCGTGAGCCCCCGCGGCGCCACCGCGCTGCTCCGCTCCGCACGGGCCTGGGCGTGGCTGACCGGCCGCGACTTCGTCACCCCGGACGACGTCAAGGCACTCGCGCACGCGACGCTCGTCCACCGGCTCGGGCTGCGGCCCGAGGCCGAGCTCGAGGGCGTGGACGTCGCCCAGGTGCTCGGGTCGGCGCTGGGCTCGGTCCCGGTGCCGCGGTGACGGAGTCCTGATGGCGATCACCGGCCGCGTCCCGCTGCTGCTCCTGCTCGGGGTGGTCGCGGTGGTGCTGCGCCCGACGATGGGCACGGTGTGGCTGTGGACGCTGGCGGTCGCCCTGCTGGTCGCCCTGGACGTGCTGCTCGCGCCGTCGCCGCGCGTCCTGCGCGTGGAGCGTGCCGCCGGTGCGACCGTGCGGCTGGGGCAGGCCTCCGAGTCCCGGCTGCACGTCCACAACGGCTCGCGCCGCACGGTCCGCGGAGTGCTCCGCGACGCCTGGCAGCCGACCGCCGGCGCCAGCGGCAACCGGCACCGCCTGTCGCTGGCGCCGGGCGACCGCGCGGTCCTGCGCACCGCGCTGCTCCCCCGGCGCCGCGGCGACCTGCGCGCGGTCGGGGTCACCGTGCGCTCACGCGGGCCGCTCGGGCTGGCGTCCCGGCAGCGCAGCTGGGAGGTCGCGGGCCGCGTCCGGTCGCTGCCGCCCTTCGAGTCCCGCAAGCATCTGCCGAGCCGGCTCGCCCGACTCCGCGAGCTCGACGGCCGTGCCGCCGTCCGGGTGCGCGGCCAGGGGACGGAGTTCGACTCGCTGCGCGAGTACGTCCGCGGCGACGACGTACGGTCCATCGACTGGCGCGCCAGCGCGCGCAGCCGCAACGTCGTCGTCCGCACCTGGCAGCCCGAGCGCGACCGGCGCGTCGTGCTGGTGCTCGACACGTCCCGGACCTCCGCGGGCCGCGTCGGCGACGTGCCCCGGCTGGACTCGGCGATGGACGCGGCGCTGCTGCTGGCCGCGCTCGCCGCCCGGGCCGGCGACCGGGTCGACTTCGTCGCCGGCGACCGGCGCGTGCGCAGCCGGCTGCGGTCGGCCGGGGCGCGCGACGTCGCCGCGAACCTCCAGGAGGCGATGGCCGACCTCGACCCCGTGATCGCCGAGGCCGACTGGGACCAGCTCGCGGGCGCCGTCACCGCGCTGGGCCGGCAGCGGGCGCTCGTCGTCCTGCTCACCCCGCTGGAGCCGGCCGCCGTCGAGGAGGGGCTGCTGCCGGTCCTCCCGGTGCTGACCCGGCACCACCGGGTGGTGCTCGCCTCCGTGCGCGACCCGGACCTGGCCGAACTCGCCGGGCGGCACGACACCATCGACGCGGTGTACGACGCGGCCGCCGCCGCGCAGTCGCTCGGCCGGCGCCGGCGTACCGCCGGGCTGCTGCGCGCCCTCGGCGTCGACGTCGTGGACGCCGACGCCGACCAGCTGCCCCCCGCCCTCGCCGACCACTACCTGGCGCTCAAGGCGCGGGGGTTGTTGTGACGCGACGTCTCACTGGGTCTCGACACGCCGGTCGCGGCTTCGTCCCTCAGCCGCGCGGCTCGCTCGACCACCATCAGCGGATCCGCTGACGCGTCTCCGCTACGCCTGCGTCGCGACGCGGTCCTCGAGGAGGGAGGCGTCCAGGTCGCCGGTCTGGCCGCGGGCGAAGGCCTGCCGGCCGAGCACGAAGACGTAGGCGAGGAAGACCGACTCGGCGAGGACGCCGATGCCGATCCGGGCCCAGGTGGGCAGCCCGGACGGGGTCACGAAGGCCTCGATGCAGCCGCTCACGAAGAGGACGGCGACGAGGCCGAGCGCGACGGTGCCGGCGGTGCGGCCCTCTCGGGCCAGCGACTGGGTCCGCGTCAGGGCCCCCGGCTCGACCCAGGACCAGAAGAGCCGCAGGCCGACCCCACCGGCGACGAAGACGGCGGTGAGCTCGAGCAGGCCGTGCGGGAGGATCAACCCCCAGAAGTGCCCCGCGTGACCGTGGCGGGTCATGATCGAGCCGAGGATCGCCACGTTGAGCAGGTTCGAGAACAGCAGGTAGACCACCGGCAGGCCGAGGACGCCGAGCGCGAGGCACAGCGCGGCCACCCAGGCGTTGTTCACCCAGACCTGCGCGGCGAAGTGACTGGCGGCGTACTCGCTGTAGTAGCCCTCGAAGTCGTGCTGCACCAGCTGGTCGACCTCGCGCGGCGAGAGCAGCGTCTGCTCGACGTTCGGGTGCTGCAGCAGCCAGGCCATCATCACCGCGGTCACCGCGGCGCTGGCACCGAGAGTGCCGAGCCACCACCAGCGCAGCCGGTAGAGCGCGGCCGGGAAGCGGTCCACGAAGAAGCCGCGTACGCCGCGCCACGTCCCGGTCCGGCTGCCGACCGCCCGGTTCCTGGCGCGCGAGAGGACGGCCGACAGGTGGGCCACCAGGGTCGGGTCGGGCGCCGCCGTGCGGACGACGGACAGGTGCGTGGCGACCCGCTGGTACCGGTCCACCAGCTCGTCGGCCTCCGCGCCGGTCAGGCGGCGCTTGCGGGTCAGCGCCTCGAGCCGCGACCACTCGGACCCGTGCGCAGCGACGTAGGCGTCCAGGTCCATGGCGGAAGCCTAGACTCGCGGCCGTGGCGTCCCACGAGTTCGCGACCCTCACGACCGACGACCTCGTCACCGGGGAGGCGGTCGCCCTCGACCTGCCGCCGGCGGGCGTCGGCACCCGGATCGCGTCGGGGCTCCTGGACGTCGTCGTCACCTTCGCGCTGTTCATCGCCCTGGTGCTCGGCCTGGCGGTCGCGGCCGCCCACACCGACGAGGCGCTGGCCTCGGTCGCGGTCCTCGCCGCCGTCATCGTCTCGTTCGTGGTGTTCCCGGCCGCGCTGGAGACGCTCACGCGCGGCAAGACGGTCGGCAAGCTCGCGTTCGGGCTGCGCACGGTGCGCGACGACGCGGGCCCGATCTCGTTCCACCACGCGTTCGTGCGCGCCCTGGTCGGCGTGGTCGAGGTGTACCTGTTCCTCGGCAGCCCGGCGTTCTTCTCGGCGCTGATCAGCCCGCGCGGCAAGCGGCTGGGCGACTAC
This sequence comes from uncultured Actinomycetota bacterium, assembly GCA_963763225.1. Lineage (GTDB taxonomy): Bacteria > Actinomycetota > Actinomycetes > Propionibacteriales > Nocardioidaceae > Nocardioides. The sequence goes on from CAVXNT010000004.1 coordinate 104,193, forward strand.
GCCGCCGGCACGTACGTCGTCCGCGAGCGCGTCCGGCTCCGGCTGGCGCCGCCCGCGCCCATGCCGCCCGAGCTCGCGGCGTGGGCGGCGAGCGCCGACATCGCCGCCCTGCCCACGGGCCTGGCCCTGGCGGTGCGGCAGTTCCTGGGCCGGCTGCCCCAGATCGACCCGGCCTCCCGGGCCCTGGTCGGCGGCCGGCTGGCCGACGCCGTCGCGGAGCACGTCGCGCCCGCCCCGCCGCCCGGCACCCCCGCCGAGGTGTTCCTCGCGGCCGTGGTCGCGGCCCGCCGCGAGCGGGACGCGGCCCGGCTCGGACGCGAGGCCGAGCTCCGGCGCCGGCTCCTGGCGCGCGGGTAGCGCGCCCGGGCCGCGGCCGGCGAACGCCGCCCGGTCCAGACCGCTGCGGCGAACCATCCGGATAACGGACTCCGGCGGACAGGAACGTCCGTGCGTGGGAGCGTTCCCACAACGCTGTGACGTGCGTTACGGAAACGTTACGGACTCCCCTTGACGGCCCGCTGCGTAAACGTTTGCATCGTCATCGATGGAGAGCGGGTTCCGGGCACACGCGGACCCAGGACGGACCTGCCGAGAGAACGCAGAAGGGAACACGCATGCGATCACGCAACATGCGCCGGGGGATGGCAGCCGCTGCCGCACTCCTAGGCACGGGCCTGGTCCTCGCCGGTTGTGGTGGCGACGGAGGCGGCTCGAACGACGTCAGTGGCACCTGGCCCGGCGACGGCAAGGCCGAGTGCAAGGGCCTCGAGCAGCTCGCCGACTTCGGCGACCTGACCGGCAAGACCGTCTCGGTCTACACCTCGATCCTGCCGCCTGAGCAGAAGACCCAGGAGGACTCCTACAAGCTCTTCACCACCTGCACCGGCGCCAACGTCAAGTACGAGGGCTCCGACCAGTTCGAGACCCAGCTGGTCGTGCGCGTGAAGGCGGGCAACGCCCCCGACATCGCCTACATCCCGCAGCCCGGTCTGCTCAAGACCGTCGTCGTCCTCCGGAGCGGTCGTCGAGGCGCCGTCCCAGGTCGCCGACAACGTCGACAAGTGGTTCGGCGAGGACTGGAAGGGCTACGGCACCGTCGACGGCAAGTTCTACGCCGCCCCGCTGGGCGCGAACGTGAAGTCGTTCGTCTGGTACTCGCCGAAGATGTTCGCCAAGAACGGCTGGACAGGTCCCCGAGACGTGGGACGACATGATGGCGCTGTCGGACAAGATCGCGGCCACCGGCATCAAGCCCTGGTGCGCCGGCATCGAGTCCGGCGAGGCGACCGGCTGGCCGGCCACCGACTGGCTCGAGGACGCCGTGCTCCGCGACGCGGGTGCGGACGTCTACGACCAGTGGGTCAACCACGAGATCCCGTTCAACGACCCGGCCATCGCCGAGGCGCTGGACCGCGTCGGCGGCATCCTCAAGAACGACAAGTACGTCAACGGTGGCTTCGGTGACGTCAAGTCGATCGCGACGACCGCGTTCCAGGACGGCGGCCTGCCGATCCTCAAGGGCGAGTGCGCCCTGCACCGCCAGGCGTCCTTCTACGCCGCCCAGTGGCCGGAGGGCACCGACGTGTCGCGAGAACGGCGACGTGTTCGCGTTCTACCTGCCGCCCACCAACGACGAGAACGGCAAGCCGGTCCTCGGTGGTGGCGAGTTCGTGGCCGCGTTCGACGACCGTCCCGAGGTGCAGGCCTTCCAGACCTACCTGTCGACCGACGTCTGGGCCAACGAGAAGGCCAAGGCGACCCCCGGCGGTGGCTGGGTCAGCGCCAACACGGGCCTCGACATCGACAACCTGGCCAGCCCGATCGACAAGCTGTCGGCCGAGACGCTGCAGGACCCCGAGGCCGTCTTCCGGTTCGACGGCTCCGACCAGATGCCCAGCGCCGTCGGCGCCGGCTCCTTCTGGAAGGAGATGACCGCCTGGATCACCGGCGAGAGCACCAAGGACGCCCTCGACAACATCGAGAGCTCCTGGCCGCGCCTCCTGATCCGATGCTGATCAGGCCGGGGCGGGCTGCGCATCGCGCCCGCCCCGGCACTGCTCGGCCCCGCATCACCAGGACCCCAGCTCGACGAGAGACGGGTAGGACCGTGACCACTTCAGAGAAGTTGTCCAGATGGTCATCGCCGTCGCGCTGTTCTACGGCGTCATGGCGCTGATCTTGCTGTTGACCCAGCGCCTGCGGTCGAGACAGCGGCGAACGCATCCAGGCGGCGGCCTTCCTCGGCCCCGCGCTCGCTGCTGATCGGCGTCGGCCTGCTGTACCCGGCGATCCTGACCATGTGGCAGTCGCTGCACGGCGTCCGCGATGTTCAACCCGGCGTTCGTCGGCCTGGACAACTACAAGACGCTGTTCACCGACCCGCAGCAGCTCAAGGTCCTGCGCAACACCCTGTGTGGGTGGTGCTGACACCGATCGTCTCCACCGGGATCGGCCTGGTGTACGCCGTCCTGGTCGACCGGGCCCGCTTCGAGAAGTTCGCCAAGGCACTGCTGTTCCTGCCGATGGCGATCTCGATGGTCGGCGCCTCGATCATCTGGAAGTTCGTCTACGACTACAAGTCCGGCGACCAGACCCAGATCGGCCTGCTCAACCAGATCCTGGTGTGGCTCCACCTCGACACGTTCAACTTCCTGCTCACCGACCCCTGGAACACGCTGTTCCTCATCGTGATCCTGATCTGGATCCAGGCCGGCTTCGCGATGACGATCCTCTCCGCCTCGATCAAGGCGATCCCGGACGACATCGTCGAGGCCGCCCGACTCGACGGGGTCGGCGGCTTCAAGATGTTCCGCTACATCACGGTGCCGAGCATCCGGCCCTCGCTGATCGTGGTGCTCACCACGATCACGATCGCGACCCTGAAGGTCTTCGACATCGTCCAGACCGCCACCGGCGGCAACTTCAACACCAGCGTCCTGGCCTACGAGTTCTACCGACAGAACTTCGTCGCCGGCAACCAGGGCCTGGCCACGGCGATCGCCGTCGTGATCTTCCTGCTGGTCGTCCCGTCGTCATCTACAACATCCGTCAGATGCGCAAGCTGGAGGTCCGATGACCGCCGTCTCGACACCCACCTCGACCCCGCCGGCCGCGCCCGACACGGCCCCGCAACGCCCGGCATCCAGCGGCCGCCCGCGACGGCCTCACCGGCCGTCTGGCCTCCGGCATCGCGCTGGTCATCGCGATCCTGTGGACGGTCCCCACCTTCGGCCTGCTGGTCTCGTCCTTCCGGCCCGAGGCCGACGTGAAGTCCAACGGCTGGTGGAACATCTTCACCCACCCGGCGTTCACCCTGCAGAACTACCAGGACGTGCTCAACGGCGGGGCCAGTGGCCGTGGCCTGAGCACGAACCTGATCAACTCGATCGTCATCACGATCCCCGGCGTGCTGATCCCGATCAGTCTGGCGACGCTCGCGGCGTACGCGTTCGCCTGGATGAACTTCAGGGGCCGCGACATCGCTGTTCGTCGCGGTGTTCGCGCTGCAGATCGTGCCGATCCAGGTCACCCTGGTGCCGCTGCTCCAGCTCTACGTGAACCCGCCGTTCGGGCTTCCCTCGCTGGCCGGACGCGACGCGCCCGCGGGCGGGCTCTACGAGCTGTGGCTCTCGCACACCATCTTCGCGCTGCCGCTGGCGATCTTCCTGCTGCACAACTTCATGCGGGAGATCCCGGGCGAGCTGATCGAGTCCGCCCGCGTCGACGGAGCGGGGCACGTGCAGATCTTCACCCGGATCATGCTGCCGCTGATGATGCCGGCGATCGCCGCGTTCGGGATCTTCCAGTTCCTGTGGGTCTGGAACGACCTGCTGGTCGCGAAGGTGTTCAGCTCCACCGAGATCACGCCGCTGACCGTGCAGCTGCAGCTGCTGGTCGGTGAGCGCGGCCAGGACTGGCAGCTGCTCGCCTCCGGCGCGTTCGTCTCGCTGGCGATCCCCCTGGTCGTCTTCCTCGCCCTGCAGCGCTACTTCGTGCGCGGCCTGCTGGCCGGCAGCGTGAAGGGCTGACCGACTAGGACGCGGGACCGGACCCGGACCCGATGTGCTCCGCCAGCCAGTGGTAGGACGCCTTGGGCGTCCGGGTCAGGTCCTGCGGGTCGACGTGCACGATGCCGAAGGTCTTGGTGTAGCCCTCGGCCCACTCGAAGTTGTCCAGGAGGGTCCACACGATGTACGCCCGGACGTCGGCACCCGCCGCCTCGCCCGCTCCGTGGCGGCGACGTGGTCGCGCAGGTAGTCGATGCGGTCCTGGTCGTCGACGACGCCGCGCGTCCGTGTCGTGGCGTACGCCGCGCCGTTCTCGGTGACCAGGAGCGGCAGGCCGGTGCGCCGGTGGGTGTCGACCAGCAGCTCCTCGAGCCCCGACGCGTCGACCTCCCAGCCGATGTCGGTGCGTGGCTCGCGCACCACGAAGGAGACCGGCGTCGCGCCGGGGTAGGCGTCGACCTCCGGATGCCGCTCGACCGACGGGTCGGCGAGGGTCGGCCGGAACGGCGTGTAGTAGTTGATGCCGAGCCAGTCGGCCGAGCCGCGCACCAGCGCGAGGTCGCCGTCGCGCACCAGGCCGGGATCGGCCAGCTCCGGCGCGATCCGCAGCAGCCCCTCGTCGTACGCACCGTCGACGAGCGGGCCGAGCCAGACCCGGTTGCGCACGGCGTCCAGCGCGTCGGCGGCCGTCGCGGCCTCCGGCGTCTCGGGCCAGAACGGCGCGAGGTTGAGCACGATGCCCGAGGTCCCGGACGCCTGCCTCGCGCAGGCGGGCCGCCGCCAGGCCGTGGCCGAGCAGCAGGTGGTGCGCGGCCCGGTGGCCGGCGCCGCCCTCGCGGCGGCCCGGGGCGTGGACGCCCGCGGCGTAGCCCAGGTAGGCCGCGCACCACGGCTCGTTGTGCGTGGCCCAGACATCGACCCGGTCGCCGAGCCGGTCGTGGACGACCATCGCGTAGTCGGCGAAGGCCTCGGCGGTCGCGCGCTCGAGCCAGCCGCCGCGGTCCTCCAGCGCCTGCGGCAGGTCCCAGTGGTAGAGCGTCGCGGTCGGCGTGATGCCGCGCGCGAGCAGCGCGTCGACCAGCCGGTCGTAGTAGTCCAGGCCGCGCGTGCTCGACCCGGCCGGTGCCCTCGGGCATGATCCGCGGCCACGCGATCGAGAAGCGGTACCAGTCGACGCCGAGGTCGCGCGACGAGGTCGAGGTCCTCCTCGTACCGGTGGTAGGAGTCGCAGGCCACCGAGCCGTCGCTGCCGTCGCGCGTGGCGCCCGGGCGGGCCGCGAAGGTGTCCCAGATGCGACGGCCCGCGGCCGTCCTCGGTGGCGGCGCCCTCGATCTGGTAGGACGCGGTGGCGGCGCCGTAGGCGAGCCGGGACCCGTCGGGCAGGTGCTGGGTCATGCGCGCCACCGTAGTGCCTCCGCGCCGGGATGGGAGCGCTCCCGCGATGACCGGGATCAAGGACGTCGCCCGCGAGGTCGAGATGTCGACCGCCACCGTCTCGCGCGCCCTGCGCGGCCTGCCCGGCGTCTCCGAGGAGACCCGCGACCGGGTGCAGGAGACCGCGCGCCGGCTGGGGTACGTGCCGTCCCCGAGCGCGGCGGGACTGGCCAGCGGGCAGACCCGGACCGTCGCCGTGATCGTGCCGTTCGTGACCCGGTGGTTCTTCGCGGCCGTCGTCCAGGGCGCCGAGGAGGTCCTGCGCGAGCAGGGCTACGACCTGCTGCTCTACAACCTGGCCGGCGACCCGTCGGCGCGGCACCGCGTGTTCGAGACCAACCTGCTCACCAAGCGCGTGGACGCCGTGCTGGTGCTCAGCCTGAAGCCGAGCTCCGGACGAGCTCGCCCGGCTGGGCACCCTGGGCCGCCCGGTCACCATCGTCGGGGCCGACATGCCCGGCTGGGCGACGGTCCGCATCGACGACGCGGAGGCGGCGCGCACGGCGACCGAGCACCTCCTCGGGCTCGGGCATCGCCGGATCGCGTACGTCGGCGGCGCCACCGAGGGGGTGCTCGACTTCACCGCGCCGGCCGCCCGGCTGGCCGGCTACCGCGCCGCGCTGGCTGCCGCCGGGCTGGCGCCGGACCGGGACCTCGAGGTGGACGGCGAATTCACGCATCGCCGGCGGCATCCGGGCCGGCCAGAAGCTGCTGGACCGGCCGGACCGGCCACCGCGATCTTCGCGGCGTCGGACGAGATGGCGATCGGGGTCCTGCGGACCGCCCGTGAGCTCGGCGTCCGGGTGCCCGAGGACGTGTCGGTGATCGGGATCGACGACCACGAGATGGCCGAGATCTTCGACCTCACCACGATCGCCCAGCCGGTCCACGAGCAGGGCCGGGTGGCCGCCCAGCAGGTGCTCGCCGCGCTCGCGGGCGGCGCCCACTGGGTGCCCGAGCAGATCCTGCTGCCGACGCGGCTGGTGGTCCGGCGCACTACGGCTCGGTACGCCGGTACCTGAGGTCGGTGATCGCCCGCCCCGCGGCGATGCCCTTGCGCTCGAACTTGGTCACCGGCCGCTCCGCCCAGCGCTCCGTGACGCCGCCGTCGAGCAGTGGCTCGGCGTCGAGCACCTCGATCATCTGGTCGGCGTAGTCCGCCCAGTCGGTGGCCAGGCGCCACTCCGCGCCGGGCGCGAGCCGGGTGGCCGCGAGGTGGGCGAACGCGGGGTTCACCAGCCGGCGCTTGTGGTGCCGGGTCTTGTGCCACGGGTCGGGGAAGAACGTCCAGAGGGCGGCCAGGCCGTCCGGGTCGACGAGGTGCTCCATCGACCAGACCGCGTCCACGCTGAGCAGCCGCACGTTCGACAGGCCCGCCTCCCCCACCCGGCCCAGGGTGTCCGCGACGCCCGGTCGCCACACCTCGAAGGCGACGACGTCGTGGTCGGGACGGGTGCGCGCCAGCTCGACGGTGGACTCGCCGATCCCGGAGCCGATCTCCACGACCAGCGGGGCGACGCGCCCGAACATCCCGGCCAGCGTGAAGCCGGGATCGTCCACCGCCTCGTCGGGCACCCACCAGCGCTCGGCGTACCGCTCCCACGCCTCGGCCTGACGGGGCGTGAAGCGGCTGCCCCGCCGGGAGTACGTCAGCACCTCGCGCATCCGCCGCCCGTCGTCGGTCAGCTTGTGATGGGGGCGGGCGGGCCGGACCGGATCGGGCATGGGCCTATCTTTCCCTTCATGATCGATCGCTCCCGACTCGCCTCCCTCCGCGCGGCGGAGGAGGCCCGCTTCGCCGACCTGCACCCCCGCTCCGCGGAGCTCGCCGAGCAGGCCCGCGGGCCGCTGCTCGCCGGCGTCCCCATGCCCTGGATGACCCGCTGGCCCGGCCGGTTCCCCGTGTTCGTCGACCGGGCCGGCGGCGCCCGGCTCACCGACGTCGACGGGGTGGAGTACGTCGACCTGTGCCTCGGCGACACGGGGGCGATGACCGGGCACGCGCTGCCGCAGGTGACGTCGGCGATCGCCGAACGGGCCGCGCGCGGCGTCACCACGATGCTGCCCTCGGCCGACGCGGTGTGGGTCGGCGAGGAGCTCGCCCGCCGGTTCGGGCTGCCGACCTGGCAGCTGGCGATGTCGGCGACCGACGCCAACCGGTTCGTCCTGCGCTTCGCCCGCCACCTCACCGGCCGGCCGCGCATCGCGGTCATGGACTGGTGCTACCACGGCACCGTCGACGAGACGCTCGCCGTCCTCGACCCGTCGACAGGCTCGGGACAGGCGGCGCGGGTGGTGCCGCGCCCCGGCGCGCTGGGCCCGCAGGTGCCGGTGTCCGAGACCACCGCCGTGGTGCCCTTCAACGACGCCGACGCGCTGGACCGCCGGCTCGCGGAGGGCGACGTGGCCTGCCTGCTCATGGAGCCGGCACTGACCAACATCGGCATCGTGCTTCCGGATCCCGGCTACCTCGCGGCGGTCCGCGAGATCACGCGCCGGCACGGCGTGCTGCTGGTCAACGACGAGACGCACACGCTCTGCGCCGGACCGGGGGGCGCGACCGCCGCCTGGGGGCTCGAGCCGGACCTGGTGGTGGTCGGCAAGCCGATCGGCGGCGGCATCCCGTGCGCGGCGTACGGGATGACCGCGGAGGTCGCCGAGCGGTTGTCGGGCCCCATGCTCGGGCACGAGATCGACGTGGCCGGGGTCGGGGGGACCCTGACCGGCAACGCGCTCGCACTGGCCGCGATCCGGGCGACGTTGTCGACCTGCCTGCGCACGGAGGACTTCGCGGTCGCCGTACCGCTCGCGGAGCGGTTCACCGAGGGGGTCACCGGTGTCCTCGCCGAGCACGGCCTGCCCTGGCACGTGCAGCGGCTCGGCTGCCGGGCGGAGTACTGGTTCTGCCCGCCGCCCCACGACGGCGCCGCGGCGGCCGCCGCGGTCGACGAGGAGCTCGAGGGCTTCCTCCACCTCTGGTGCCTCAACCGCGGCGTCCTGCTCACGCCGTTCCACAACATGGCGCTGTTCTGCCCCCACCACACCGAGGCCGACGTCGACCGGCACACGGAGGTCTTCGCCGACGCCGTCCGCGCCCTGGTGTGACGCCGGCCAGCACAGACAGAAGGGCCCCGACAGCCTTGCGGCTGCCGGGGCCCTTCGTGTCAGTGCTGGGTCAGTGCTGGGTCACTTCGTGATCTTGGTGACCCGGCCGGCGCCGACGGTGCGGCCGCCCTCGCGGATCGCGAAGCGCAGACCCTCGTCCATGGCGATCGGCTGGATCAGCTCGACGGCCATCTCGGTGTTGTCACCGGGCATGACCATCTCGGTGCCCTCGGGCAGCGTCACGACACCGGTCACGTCCGTGGTCCGGAAGTAGAACTGCGGACGGTAGTTGTTGAAGAACGGCGTGTGGCGGCCGCCCTCCTCCTTCGAGAGGATGTAGACCGAGGCCTCGAAGTTGGTGTGCGGGGTCGTGGTGCCCGGCTTCGCCAGGACCATGCCGCGCTCGACGTCCTCGCGCTTGGTGCCGCGGAGCAGCAGACCGACGTTCTCACCGGCCTGGCCCTCGTCGAGCAGCTTGCGGAACATCTCGACACCGGTGACGGTGGTCTTGGACGAACCCTCGCGGATGCCGAGGATCTCGATCTCCTCGTTCACCTTGATGATGCCGCGCTCGATACGACCGGTGACGACGGTGCCACGACCGGTGATCGTGAAGACGTCCTCGACCGGCATCAGGAACGGCTTGTCGGTGTCGCGCTCCGGGGTCGGGATGTACTCGTCGACCGCGTTCATGAGCTCGAGGACCGACTCGCCCCACTTGGCGTCGCCGTTGAGGGCCGGGAAGGCCGCCACGCGCACGACGGGGATGTCGTCGCCCGGGAACTCGTACTCGCTGAGGAGCTCGCGCACCTCCATCTCGACGAGCTCGATGAGCTCCTCGTCGTCGACCATGTCGCACTTGTTCAGCGCGACGACCAGCGCCGGCACGCCGACCTGGCGGGCGAGGAGCACGTGCTCACGGGTCTGCGGCATCGGGCCGTCGGTCGCGGCGACCACCAGGATCGCGCCGTCCATCTGCGCGGCACCGGTGATCATGTTCTTGATGTAGTCGGCGTGACCCGGGCAGTCGACGTGCGCGTAGTGGCGCGCCTCGGTCTGGTACTCGACGTGCGCGATCGAGATCGTGATACCGCGCTGACGCTCCTCGGGAGCCTTGTCGATCTCGTCGAACGGGGTGAACGGGTTCAGGTCCGGGTACTTGTCGTGCAGGACCTTGGTGATCGCGGCAGTCAGGGTCGTCTTGCCGTGGTCGATGTGACCGATCGTGCCGATGTTGACGTGCGGCTTGGTCCGCTCGAACTTCGCCTTAGCCACGGTGGGCTCCTCCTGGTGTTGTTTGTTGCTGACTCGTACTGGCGGGTGGTGCTGAGGATCCAGGCGAACTACTCGCCGCGGACCTTCTTGATGATCTCGTCGGCGATGTTCGTGGGAACCTCGGCGTACGAGTCGAACTCCATCGAGTACGAAGCCTGGCCCGAGGTCTTGGACCTCAGGTCGCCAACGTACCCGAACATCTCGGACAGCGGCACGAGGGCGTTGATGACCATGTCACCGTGACGCTCCTCCTGCGACTGGATCTGGCCGCGCCGGCTGTTGATGTCGCCGATGACCGTGCCGAGGAAGCTCTCGGGGGTGGTCACCTCGACCGCGAACATCGGCTCGAGCAGGACCGGCTTGGCCATGCGGGCGGCCTCCTTGAAGGCCTGGTTGCCGGCGATCTTGAACGCGAGCTCGGAGGAGTCGACGTCGTGGTAGGCGCCGTCCTCGAGCGTGAACTTCACGTCGACCATCGGGAACCCGGCGAGCACGCCGAACTCCATGGCCTCCTGGCCGCCCTGGTCGACCGAGGGGATGTACTCCTTCGGCACCCGACCACCGGTCACGTTGTTCACGAACTCGTAGCCCGCACCGGTACCGGTCTCGGGGTCGATGTTCGGACCGAGCGAGACGACGACCTTCGCGAACTGACCCGAACCACCGGTCTGCTTCTTGTGCGTGTAGCTGTGGCTCGTGACCTCCTTGCGGACGGTCTCGCGGTAGGCCACCTGCGGCTTGCCGACGGTCGCCTCGACCCGGAACTCGCGCTTCATCCGGTCGACGAGGATCTCCAGGTGGAGCTCGCCCATGCCCGCGATGATCGTCTGGCCGGTCTCCTCGTCGGTCTTGACCGTGAACGTCGGGTCCTCGTCGGAGAGCCGCTGGATCGCGATCGACAGCTTCTCCTGGTCGCCCTTGGTCTTGGGCTCGATCGCGACCTCGATCACCGGCGCCGGGAACGTCATCGACTCCAGGACGACCTGGTTGCTCGGGTCGCACAGGGTGTGACCGGTCTTGGTGTCCTTCAGGCCCATGACGGCCACGATCTGGCCGGCGCCGACCGACGCGATCTCCTCACGCTTGTTCGCGTGCATCTGGTAGACCTTGCCGATCCGCTCCTTCTTGCCGTTGACCGAGTTGACCACGGTCGAGCCGGCCTCGAGCTTGCCCGAGTAGACGCGGACGTAGATGAGCTTGCCGAGGTGCGGGTCCGAGGCGATCTTGTAGGCCAGACCGGAGAACGGCTCGTCGTCCGACGGCTTGCGGGAGATCGAGCTCTCCTCGTCGTTCGGCTTGTGGCCGATGATCGCGTCGATGTCGAGCGGCGACGGCAGGTACTTCACGACCGCGTCGAGCAGGGGCTGCACGCCCTTGTTCTTGAACGCGGTGCCGCACAGCACCGGGTTGACCTTGTCGGCCAGCGTGGCGCGACGGATCGCGGCCTCGAGCTCCTCGACGGTGAAGTCCTCGCCCTCGAGGTACTTCTCCATGACGTCGTCGTCGGCCTCGGAGAGGGTCTCCAGCAGCTTCTCGCGGTACTCCGCGGCCTGCTCGGCCAGCTCGGCCGGGATCTCCTCGACCTCGTAGTCCTCGCCCATCTTGGTCTCGCCGCGCCAGGTCAGCGCGCGCATGCCGACCAGGTCGACGACCCCGAGGAAGTCGGACTCGGCGCCGATCGGCAGCTGCAGGACCAGCGGGGTGGAGTTGAGGCGCTCGACCATCATGTCGACGCAGCGGAAGAAGTCCGCACCGGTGCGGTCCAGCTTGTTGACGAAGCACATCCGGGGCACGGAGTACTTGTTCGCCTGGCGCCACACGGTCATCGTCTGCGGCTCGACGCCGGCCACGCCGTCGAACACGGCGACCGCGCCGTCGAGGACGCGCAGCGAGCGCTCGACCTCGGCCGTGAAGTCCACGTGGCCCGGGGTGTCGATGATGTTGATCTGGTGGTCCTTCCACCAGCAGGTCGTCGCGGCGGACGTGATGGTGATGCCGCGCTCCTGCTCCTGCTCCATCCAGTCCATCGTGGCAGCGCCCTCGTGGACCTCACCGATCTTGTAGGTGATGCCGGTGTAGAACAGGATGCGCTCGGTGGTGGTGGTCTTGCCGGCGTCGATGTGCGCCATGATGCCGATGTTGCGGACCTTGTTGAGGTCCGTGGTGATGTCGACAGCCACTGTTGTCAGCGTTCCTTAGAAAGTAGGACGTCCGGTGCGGTCCGGGGGCGCGGTGGCGCCCCCGGATCGAGTCACCAGCGGTAGTGGGCGAAGGCCTTGTTGGACTCGGCCATCTTGTGGGTGTCCTCGCGCTTCTTCACCGCGGCACCGAGGCCGTTGGAGGCGTCGAGGATCTCGTTCATGAGGCGCTCGGACATCGTCTTCTCGCGACGGTCCTGGGCGTAGCCCACGAGCCAGCGCAGCGCCAGCGTGGTGCCGCGGGTGCCCTTGACCTCGATCGGGACCTGGTACGTCGCGCCGCCGACGCGGCGGGACTTGACCTCGATCGCGGGCTTGACGTTGTCGAGCGCACGCTTCAGCGTGACGACCGGGTCGGTGCCGGTCTTCTCGCGGCAGCCCTCGAGCGCGGAGTAGACGATGCGCTGCGCGACCTGCTTCTTGCCGTCGATGAGCACCTTGGACACGAGCTGGGAGACCAGCTGCGACCCGTAGACCGGGTCGACGTCGATCGGCCGCTTGGGAGCGGGACCCTTGCGCGGCATATCAGCTCTTCTCCTTCTTGGCGCCGTAGCGGCTGCGGGCCTGCTTGCGGTTCTTCACGCCCTGCGTGTCGAGCGTGCCGCGGATGATCTTGTAGCGGACACCGGGGAGGTCCTTCACCCGGCCGCCGCGGACGAGCACGATCGAGTGCTCCTGGAGGTTGTGACCGACACCCGGGATGTAGGCGGTGACCTCGACGCCGCTGGACAGGCGCACACGGGCGACCTTGCGCAGGGCGGAGTTCGGCTTCTTCGGGGTGGTCGTGTAGACGCGGGTGCAGACGCCTCGGCGCTGCGGCGATCCCTTCAGGGCAGGCGTCTTGTTCTTCGACACCTTGTCCTGGCGGCCCTTGCGGACCAGCTGATTGATGGTGGGCACCTGGTGGTTCCCCTTCGTTTCCGCTCTCAGTACGAACGCTCTGTCCGCACGGTGTTCTGCGTTGTGTCCGGGAGGTGCTACCCAACCCGCGTTGCTCGCCCCCGAGGTCGGGCGTGTCGCCCTCCCCCGGTCGCATCAGCGGGAGCCGCTCAGGCTCTCGCCGACGGGGATCTCCGCGCCGGAGCCGGGGTCCTGTTCCCCCGACCGCTTCCGGGCACGCGCAACGGCCTGGTTGTCCCAGACACGAGGAAAAAGACTACCCGCGGGCTCTGACGCATGCAAAACGCTGCGCGTACCCCCACGGATCCGGGCGTACACGGCGAGCGCCACGACGACCCCGGCGATGGTCAGCACGCCGCCGATCAGCAGGCTCCACCGGGCCCCGAGGTGCTGGCCGACCCAGCCGATGACCGGCGAGCCGAGCGGGGTCCCGCCCATCACGATCGTCATGTAGAGCGCCATCACGCGCCCCCGCAGCGCGGGGTCGGACTCGAGCTGCAGCGTCGCGTTGGCCGAGTTCAGCAGCGTCAGCGTGCAGAAGCCGATGACGGGGGCGAAGAGCGCGAACGCGAGGTACGTCGGGAGCAGGCCGGCCACGATCTCGGCCAGTCCGAAGCCCAGCGCCGCGGCGACGAGGAGGCGGAGCCGGATGCGGACCCGGCGGGCCGCCATCAGCGCGCCGGCGAGCGATCCGACCGCCATCGCCGAGCCGAGGATGCCGAACTCGCCGGCGCCCTTGCCGAACACCTCGGTCGCCATCAGCGCCGAGGTGATCTGGAAGTTCATGCCGAAGGTGCCCGCGAAGAACACCATGATCAGGATCAGGATCATCTTCGGCTGGCTGCGGATGTAGCGGACGCCCTCGACCAGCATCCCGGGCGTGCGCGGGCGCAGCTCCGGGGTGTGCAGCAGCGCGACGTTCATCCGCTGCAGCTGCGCGATCACCGCGAGGTAGGACACCGCGTTGATCAGGATCACCCAGCCGGTCGCCTCCACGCCGCCGCCGAGCGCGCCGATCATCAGGCCGGCCAGGCCGGGGCCCAGGATGCGGGCGGCGTTGAAGGTGGCCGAGTTCAGGCCGACCGCGTTGGTGAGGTCGTCGGGCCCGACCATCTCGGAGACGAACGACTGGCGGGCGGGCGCGTCGAACGCGGCGCCGATGCCGAAGACGAACGGCGATCACGTAGACGTGCCAGGTCTGGGCCACGCCCGCGACCGCGATCAGGCCGAGCACCAGCGAGGCGAGCGCCATCGTCGCCTGGGTCACCTGGAGCAGGCGCCGCTTGGGGAAGCGGTCGGCCACCACCCCGGCGTACGGGCTCAGCAGCAGGACCGGCAGGAACTGGAGGCCGGTGGTGATGCCGAGCTCGGTGCCGCTGTTGCCGGGGAGCTGGAGCACCAGCCAGTCCTGCGCCACCCGCTGCATCCAGGTGCCGGTGTTCGACACGGCGCTGCCGGCCAGGTAGCGCCGGTAGTTGGGGTTGCGGAGGGCGCGGAAGGTGGGGCTCGTGGTCGATCAGTCCTTCGGTCAGCCGTTGGGCGAGGTCGGTCGAGGATGGGGGCGGCCTGGCGGAGGATCGCCCGCTCCTCGGCGGTCAGCTCGCGCAGCCGCTGGGCCAGCCAGGCGTCGCGGCGGTCGCGGTCGGCGCAGCAGCCGCGCGCGGCCCTGCGTCGGCAGAGCTCGACGACGACCTGCCGGCCGTCGGTCTCGTGGGGGCGGCGGAGCACGTCGCCGCTCTCCTCGAGGCAGTTGACGGTGCGGGTCATGCGACGGCGGCTGCACCCGCTCGGCCGCGGCGAGCTCGCCGATGGTCATGCCGCCGCCGTTGCGCAGGAGGCAGCCGAGCACCGCCATCTGGTTGATGCTCAGCTCGTTGTCGGGGTGCCGCTCGTTGGCGAGCCGGCGGCGCAGGCGCATGACCCCGACGCCGGAGCTCGGAGGCGAGCCCCGCGTCGGTCCTGACGACCTCTCCACGGCGGGCATGTCGTTAGCCTAACTCATTACCCGGGCTAAGTATTCCTTCTCGACGAGCCCGCAAGTGCCGAGTCGGCGCAGTCTCAGGCTGAGACTGCGCCGACTCGGCAGCTTCGGGGCTCAGGTGAGCCAGGCGGTGATCGGGTGGATCGCGAAGTAGACGACGAACAGCGCGGCCACGACCCACATCAGCGGGTGGATCGCGGCGACCTTGCCGCGCACCAGCTTGATCAGCGACGTAGGCGAGGAAGCCCGCCCCGATGCCGACGGTGATCGAGTAGGTGAACGGCATCAGCACGATCGTGAGGAACGCCGGGATGGCGATCTCCAGGTCGTCCCAGTCGATGCCCCTGACCTGCTGCATCATCAGGAAGCCGACCAGCACCAGCGCCGGCACGGCGGCCTCGGACGGGATGATCGCGACCAGCGGCGCCAGGAAGATCGACAGCAGGAAGAGCACGCCGGTGACGACCGAGGCGAGACCGGTGCGCGCCCCCTCGCCCACACCCGGAGGCGGACTCGATGTAGGACGGTGTTCGACGAGACGCCGCGCGGCACCACCGGCGGCGCGCGGCGAGCGAGTCGACGACCAGGATCCGCTGGGTGTTCGGCGGGGTGCCGTCCTCGTCGAGCAGGCCGGCCTCGGCGCCGATCGCGGTCATCGTGCCCATGGTGTCGAAGAAGTCGGCCAGCAGCAGCGTGAAGACGCAGCAGCACCGCGGTGACCACGCCGGCGTTCTGGAACGAGCCGAGCAGGCTGAACTCGCCGAGGGTGCCGAAGTCCGGGGTGCTCGAAGACCTTGTCCGGCAGCTGGGGACGTTGAGGCCCAGCCGTCGGGGTTCGACGCCGCTCCACGGCCCTCGGCGAGCCGATCGCCTCGACGATGATCGCGAGGATCGTCGTGGCGACGATCGAGATCAGGATCGCGCCCTTGACCTGGCGCACCCACAGGGCGATGACCAGGAGCAGGCCGACCGCGAAGACCAGCACCGGCCAGCCGGAGAGCTGCCCGGTCGGCGCCGAGCTGGACCGGGACCGTGGTGCCGGCGGCGTCCGGGATGCGGCGCACGAAGCCGGCGTCGACGAAGCCGATCAGCGCGATGAACAGGCCGATGCCGACCGAGATCGCGACCTTGAGCTGCGCCGGCACGGCGTGGAAGACCGCCTTCCGGAAGCCGGTCAGCACCAGCACCAGGATCACCAGGCCCTCGATCACGACCAGGCCCATCGCGTCGGCCCAGGTCATCTGGCTGGCGATCGAGAAGGCGACGAAGGCGTTCAGGCCCAGGCCGGTCGCCAGCGCCAGCGGGTAGTTCGCGACGACGCCCATCAGGATGGTCATCACGCCGGCGACCAGCGCCGTGCCGGCCGCGATCATCGCGAGGTTGGGCCGGGCTCGGCCGCCGCCCAGGACGTCGCCGTCCGCGTCGTCGGCGTACCCGAGGATGAGCGGGTTCAGCACGATGATGTAGGCCATCGTGAAGAAGGTGACGATCCCGCCGCGCACCTCCCGCCCGACGGTCGAGCCACGCTCGGTGATCTTGAAGTAGCGGTCCGATGCGCCGCTTCGGCGCAGGTCGTCGGGCTCGTGATTGCTCACGGGCGCGACAGCATGCCCAGACGGACGCGCGTGCTGGCGACTACGCGTGGGTCGGCTGCGTGGAGTTCGACGCGACGAGCAGCCGATGCACGCACGAGATCGGCAACCGCACCTTCTTCGTGGCCGACGTCGAGCCGCTGGACGTCGACGGGGTGCGCACGGTCGAGGTCGGCACGGCGCTCTGGCTGGTCGGCTTCCTCGCCCTGCTGCCGTTCTACGGCCGGCTCGAGGACGTCGGGCAACCGTGGTGGCTGTGGACCTGCCTGGCCGGCTTCGGCCTCGGGCTGTTCGGCCTCGAGTACTGCCCGGCGACGGCGCGCGAGGCGCGACGCCGAGGGACTCGACGCGCAGTCCGAGCGTCGAGCAGAGCGCTCGAGCTCGTCGGGGGTGAGGGTGTCGAACGACCGGCTCGGGCAGCGGCGGCGGCTCGTGCTTCTTGGCCAGCCGCACCTCGGAGTGGGCGCCGCAGCCGTGGTCGAAGCGACACGATCCGGCCGTCGTCGTTGGCGTCGCCGTTGGCGCAGACCCCGAACGTCTCGGACAGCGGGCCGGCGATGCGCAGCAGGAAGCCGCAGGTGGTGCACGAGTCCGGCGCCGACTGGGCCAGCGGCGAGCTCGGGACCGCCGTCGCCGTCGTACCAGCGCTGGGCGGCGAGCGTCGCGGCCCTCCGGCGAGAGGGTGCGGACCCGGCCGAGGCCGAGGTCCTTCGCGACCTGCGGACCTGCGCCTTCTCGTCGGCGTCGAGCGGGTCGTCACCGAAGGAGTACGTCGGGACCAGCCGCGGGTCGTCGTCGTCGACCGGCAGCAGGTCGCCCGGGGACAGGTCGCCGGGCTTGATGCCGCTCGCGGTAGGGGACCCACGGCGGGCGCGACGATCGCCTCCTCGCCGGGCACCAGCACGACCTCGTCGACGGTGACCTGCTTCTGCCGCGGCGCGCGGGCCACGGTGACCGACCAGCGCCAGCCGACGTACCCGGCCCGCTCGCAGGCGAACAGGTGGGTCACGACGCGCTCGCCCTCGACGACGTGGCCGAGGTGCTCGCCGACGTCGGCGGCGCCGACCTCGTCGAGCAGCGCGGCGCGGGCCACGTCGACCGCCGCGACGGCGGCGGCAGTCGGGCTTGGTGCGCACGGAGGTGATCACAGGCGAAATCATGACCCATCGCCCGCCGCTGTCAGGTCGGCTGCCAGGGTCCGGTGCCCCGGCCGGTGGCGGAGCGGGCAGGATGGGCGGCATGAGCGCCGCCCGCCCGACTCCCGACCGGAGCCACGCGCCGGCCCGGCCGCGGCGCCGCGGACCCGGAGGCCGGCGCCGGGCCGGCCTGGTGCCGGCGGCCGGGTGGCGGCTCGGCGGCGGCCGGGCGCGGGCCGGGTCGACGGCCAGGCGACGCCCGCGGGTCGCGGCGCCGACGGGTCACCGGCGCGCCGGCCGAGGCGCCGCCGGGCCGCCCGCGCCGAGGGCGCCGGGACTCCGGCCTGTCCCGGCTGATCCAGATGCACGCTTCAACACCGCCGGCGACGCCGCGGTGGCGATCGCGCTGGCCGGCACCCTCTTCTTCCAGGTCCCGACCGGCGAGGCCCGCGGCCAGGTGGCGCTCTTCCTCGGCCTGACGATGCTGCCGTTCGCGATCGTGGCGCCGCTGATCGGACCGTTCCTGGACCGGTTCAGCCACGGCCGGCGCTGGGCGATCGGCGCGACGATGGCGACCCGCGGGTTCCTGTGCTGGGTGCTCGCCGACGCGGTGGTCGACCAGTCGGCGTGGCTCTTCCCCGCCGCGCTCGGCGTGCTCGTCGCGTCCAAGGCGTACGGCGTGACCCGCGCCGCCGCCGTACCCCGGCTGCTGCCGGCGCGACTTCACGCTGGTCAGGGCCAACGGCCGGGTCTCGATGTCGGGCATGGTCGGGGTGGCGGTCTCGGCGCCGATCGCCGGCCTGGCCTCGACTGGTCGGGCCCGAGTGGGTGCTGCGCTACGCGTTCGTGCTCTTCGTGGTCGCGACGTGCGGCGATCCGGCTGCCGGCGCGGTCGACTCCAGCGCAGGGCGAGGAGCAGCTCGTCCTGCGCGCCTCCGACCCGCGCGGGCGGCCCGGCCGCCGGCGCACGCGGATCCCGCCGGCGGTCGCCTTCGCGCTGCGCGCCAACTGCGGTCCGCGGTGGCTGTCGGGCTTCCTGATCATGTTCATGGCGTTCCTGCTGCGCGAGAACCCGATCGGCGGCTGGAGCCCGCAGGTGCTGCCGGCGATCGTCGTCGGCGCGGCCGGCGCCGGCAACTTCCTCGGCGTCGTGGCGGCGTCCGTGCTCAAGCGGATCAACCCGGCGGTCACGGTGTCGCTCGTGCTGCTCGCCGACGTCGGCCGTGGCGCTGCTGGCCGCGCTGTTCTACGGCGTGCTCGCGGTCGCGGTGCTCGGCCTGGTCGCCGGGCTCGGCCAGGCGCTGGCGAAGTTCTCGCTCGACGCCACGATCCAGCGCGACGTCCCGCACCGCGTGCAGGCCAGCGCGTTCGCCCGCAGCGACACCACGCTCCAGCTGGCGTGGGTGATCGGCGGCTTCGTCGGCATCGCGCTGCCGCTGGACCCGCCCGGCTCGGGCTCGGCGTCGCGGCCGTCGTGCTCGCGCGCCTGGTCGGTCTCCGTGCTGCTCAGCCGGCGCGGCCGCCCGTCGCGGCCTGACCGGCGCGGGCGTCGGCCGTCAGAACGCTCGATCCGACCGACCGGGAGTCTCGAGCCAACCGTCAGAGCTCGAGCTCGTCGGCGAGCGCGCGGAGCAGCTTGGCGGTGGGGCGGGCGGTGCGTGCGGTCGGGGTGGCGGCCGTGGCGGTAGGACTCGCCGATGCCGTCGAGCAGGCGGATCAGGTCCTCGACGATCGTGGCCATCTCGTCGGGCTTCTTGCGGCGCGCCTGCGTCTGGCCGCGCGAGACCGAGGCGGTGCGGTCCAGGACGCGGACCTGGAGCGCCTGGTCGCCGCGGCGGCCCTGGGCGATGCCGAACTCGACGCGGGTGCCGGGCTTGAGGGTGGTGCGTGCCCTCCGGGAGCGCGTCGGCGTGGACGTAGACGTCGGGGCCGTCCTCCCGCGAGAGGAAGCCGAACCCCTTGTCGGCGTCGAACCACTTCACCTTGCCAGTGGGCACGGACTACCTCTTCCTGCACTCTGCCGTCGAACGGGGGATGCTGCGGCGCGACCAGTCTAGAGTCGTTCGTTCATCGATCCCGAACGGAATCCGCGGGGGTCGACGGCGGCGGCCGGGAAGCCGGCGTCGCGGACCCCGGTGCAGCACCGCCGCCTCCAGGTCGGCCGCGAGCGGCAGCAGGGCCGCGTCGACCTCGACCGACGCCCGGTCCCCCAGGTCGCGGACCCGCAGGTTCGCCAGCCCGGCCCCGGCGAGCACGGCGCGGGCGGCGGCCTCCGCGCGCTCGACCCGGCCCAGCCGGTACGGCGTGACCTCGACGCCGTACGCGACCCGCGACGACAGGCAGGCCGCCGCCGGCTTGTCCCAGGTCGGCAGGTCCCAGCGACGCGACGCCTCCCGGACCTGCGCCTTGGTCAGGCCGGCGTCGCGCAGCGGCGCGACCGCCCCGCGCTCGTCGGCCGCGCGGATGCCCGGCCGGAAGCCGGCCACCGCGTCGTCGGCGTTCGTGCCCGTCGCGACGTGGGCGAGTCCGCGTTCGGCGGCGAGCGGCCCGAGCACGTCGAGCAGCTCCGCCTTGCAGAAGTAGCAGCGGTCGGCACCGTTGGCGCGGTACCCCTCCCGCTCGATCTCGTGGGTGGCCGGCGTGAGCACGTCGACGCCCAGCGAGAGCGCGAAGTCGCGGGCCGGGTCCCGCTCGGCCTGGGGCAGCGAGTGCGAGTAGCCGGTCGCCGCGGCCACGCGCTCGGGGCCGAGGGCACGCACGGCGGCGGCGAGCAGGAAGGCACTGTCGGCGCCGCCGCTGTAGGCGACGAGCACCGACCCGCGGGCCCGCAGGTCCGCCTCGAGGGCGGCCAGCCGCAGGTCGAGCACGTGGTCGTCGAGCCAGGCGGGGAACGCCGCCAGGTCGTCGAGCACCACGTCGGTGCCGGCCGCGAGCAGCTCCTCGCGGGTGCACCCGCCGGTCAGGACGGAGACGCTCAGCACGCCGGCGGCGCGGGCGCCCTCGACGTCGTGGACGTGGTCACCGACGTACACGGTCACGCCCTCGCGCCGCAGCGCGTCGGCCTTGCCCACTCCCCACACCCAGCCCTCGAGGTGGTCCACCTCCAGCCCGAGGTGGTCGAGGTGGAGCCGGGCGTTCGCGGCGTACTTGCCGGTCACGACGACGACCCGGCCGCGGTGCCGCCGCACCGCGGCGAGCGCGTCGTGGGCTCCCGCCATCACCGGGACGTTGGCGATCGCATGGTCGGGGTACAGCGCGCGGAACCGGTCCCCGGCCGGGCCGACCGCCTCGGGGGCGAGGTAGGGCCCGAGCACCGCGTCGAGCGGCGGGCCGAGCTTCCTGGTCATGTCCTCGACCGGGAACTCCACCTCGAGCTCGGCGCCCAGCGCACGCAGCACGTCCGCGAAGCCGGGAACGGTGTCGATGAGCGTCATGTCGAGGTCGAAGCCCACGACCAGCGGCACCGTTCCGCATGGTCCCAGCCTAGGAGCATCACCGGAACGGGGTGAATCCTGCGGCGACCCCTGTCACAATGAGTGGCTCACGTGACATCAGTGCCGTCAGGGACGAGGGGTGCTCGATGGGGATGCGCGCCGCCGCCGGTGTGGCCGCGCTCGCCGCTGCCCTGACGCCGCTCGCCGCGGGCGGGCCCGCGACTGCGTCCCCCACCACGTCCCCGACCGGGCCGGACCGGCTGTACCTCGTCACGTTCGAGGGCGGCGGGTCGGACGGGCTGTTGGCCGGGCTGCGGATGCGCGGCGAGCAGGACACCGCACTGGCGTCCGTCGACGCCCCGGACCCGGTGTACCGCTGGACGACGGCGCTGAACGGGGTCGCCGTCCGGCTCACGCCGCGCCAGGCCACGGACCTGCGCGAGGACCCCGAGGTCGCCCTGGTGGAACGGGACAGCGTCCGCCCCGTGGCCGGCCGCACCCGGAGCACGTCCGCGGCGGTGCCGGGGATCAAGGCCCGTCCCCGCGGCGGCGCCGGCGTGGTCATCGGCGTCGTCGACACCGGGATCGCCCCGGAGAGCCCGGTGTTCGCGGCCACCTCCGGGCTCGGGCGCGGCACCCCGGGCTTCCGCGGCGCCTGCAGCGAGGGCGACGGCTGGTCCGCGGCCACGTGCACCGGCAAGCTCGTCGGCGCCCGCTGGTTCGTCGACGGGTTCGGCCGGGACCGGCTGCGCTCCTCCGAGTCGCTCTCCCCGCGCGACGACGACGGCCACGGCACCCAGGTCGCCTCCATCGCGGCCGGCGACTTCGGGATCACCGCGCGCGTGCGCGGCGAACGGCTGGGGACGTACGCCGGCGTGGCGCCGCAGGCCCGGATCGCGGTGTACAAGGCCTGCTGGACGGCGCCCGACCCGGACGACGACGGCTGCTCGACCGCCGACCTGGTCAGCGCGATCGACGCCGCGACCGCCGACGGCGTGGACGTGCTCAACCTCTCCGTGGGCGGCCCGCCCGGCTTCGACACCGTCGAGCGGGCCCTGCTCGGCGCCGCCGAGGCCGGCGTCGTCGTGGTCGGCGCGGCCGGCAACGCCGCGGGACGCGTACGCCGCGCACGACTGCGCCCTGGGTCACCACCGTCGGCGCCACCACCGGGCCGGTCCGCGAGGGCCGGGTCAGCCTGCACGGCGGCCCGTCGCCTCACCGGCGCGATGGCGGCCTCCCGCACGGTCGGACCGGCGCCCCTGGTGGTCGGCGCGCCGGGTGCCCGCCGAGGGCGCCTCCGCGCCAGGACGCCCGGGTGTGCACGCCGGGCAGCCTGGACGCCTCCCGCGTCGCCGGCCGGATCGTGCTCTGCGAGCGCGGCGTGATCGGCCGGGTGGACAAGTCCGCCGCGGTGGCCCGGGCCGACGGTGTCGGCATGGTGCTCGCCAACGTCGGCCCCGGCTCCGAGGTCGCCGACTTCCACAGCGTTCCCACCGTGCACGTCGACGCGGCCGCCGGGCACCGGCTGCGGCACTGGATCGCACGCCACGACCGGGGCACCGTGCGGCTGGTCCCGCTCGGTGCCCGGCCACACCGCACCGCGCGTCGCGCGGTGGTCGAGCGCGGGCGACCCCGCCGGCCCGGTGCTCAAGCCCGACGTGGTCGCCACCGGCACCGGCGTCCTGGGTGCGGTGCCGCCCGCGGCACGTCGGCCTGGGACCTGGCGTCCGGCACGTCGGCGGCGACGGCCGAGGTCAGCGGCGCGGCGGCGCTCCTGGTCGCCCGCCACCCCGACTGGTCGCCCGCGGTCGTCCGTTCGGTGCTGGCCACCAGCGCCCGGCACCTGCCGGGCCAGGCCGTGGTGCGGGCGGGAGCGGGCCGGCTCGTCGCCGACCCCGCCGTACGCCCCGGGCTGGCGTACGACGTCCGCCCCGGCGACTACCGCGCCTGGCTCGACCGGCGCACCTGGGTGGGGACCTGAACACGCCGTCCGTCGCTGCTGTCCGGCAACGCCGACTCCGCGACCCGGACGATCACCAACGTGACCGGCCGCCGGCTGTACTTCTCCTCCCAGGCCAGCGGGTTCACGCGTCACCAGGTGCGGGTCACCCCGGCCGCGGTGCGGCTCGGGCCCGGCGAGAGCGCGACGTTCACGCTCACCGTCAGCCGGGCCGCGGACGCCCCAGCCCGACGACGACGGCTGGGTCACCTGGCGGGGCGCGACCGGCACCGTCACCCGGATCCCGGTGCTGATCTCCCGCTGAAGGGCACAGGCGGTAGTCCCTGACGATCGGTTGGTCTCGCCCGGCGTGTCGCCGACCGATCGTCAGGGACTATCCGAGTCCGAGGGCCTTCGCCGACTCCTCGCGCATCTGGACCTTGCGGATCTTGCCGGTGACGGTCATCGGGAACTCCTCGACGACCATCACGTAGCGCGGGATCTTGTAGTGGGCGAGCCGGCCGGTGGCGAACGCGCGGACGGCGTCGGCGTCCAGCGGCTCGGCGCCGGCGCGCAGCTTGATCCAGGCGCACAGCTCCTCGCCGTACTTCTCGTCCGGGACGCCGATCACCTGCACGTCCTCGACGTCGGGGTGGGTGTAGAGGAACTCCTCGATCTCGCGCGGGTAGATGTTCTCGCCGCCGCGGATGACCATGTCCTTGATCCGGCCGACGATGTTGCAGTAGCCGTCCTCGCGCATCTCCGCGAGGTCGCCGGTGTGCATCCACCCGTCCTCGTCGATCGCCTCGCGGGTCTTCTCCGGGTCGTCCCAGTAGCCCAGCATCACCGAGTAGCCGCGGGTGCACAACTCGCCGGGCGTGCCGCGCGGCACGGTCTCACCGGTGACCGGGTCGACGACCTTGACCTCGACGTGCGGGTGCACCCGGCCGATGGTGGCGGTACGCCGCTCGAGGTCGTCGTCGGCGCGGGTCTGGCAGGACACCGGCGACGTCTCGGTCATCCCGTAGGCGATGGCGACCTCGGCCATGTGCATGTCGTCCACGCACCGCTTCATCACCTCGACCGGGCAGATCGAGCCGGCCATGATCCCGGTCCGCAGCGTGGAGAGGTCGTGCTCGGCGAACGTGGGGTGGTTCTGCATCGCGATGAACATCGTCGGTACGCCGTACACGCCGGTGCACCGCTCCGCCGCGATCGTGCGCAGCGTGATCTCGGGGTCGAACCCGGGCGCCGGGATCACCATGGTGGCGCCGTGGCTGGTGCACCCGAGGTTGCCCATCACCATCCCGAAGCAGTGGTAGAAGGGCACCGGGATGCACAGCCGGTCCTGCTCGGTGAAGTTGATCAGCTCGGTCGTGAAGTAGCCGTTGTTGAGGATGTTGCGGTGGCTGAGGGTCGCGCCCTTCGGGTAGCCGGTGGTGCCGGACGTGTACTGGATGTTGATCGGGTCGCCCGGCGCCAGCTCCTGCTGCCGGCGATCGACCGCGTCGGCCGGCTGGGACTGCCCCGCGGCGACGAGCGCGGCCCAGTCGTCGGTGTCGAGGTAGACCACGCGCTCGAGCGTCGGGCACTGGTCGCGGGTCTCCTCGACCATCGCCCGGTAGTCACTGGTCTTGAAGCTCGACGCGGCGACCAGCATCCGCATGCCGCTCTGGTTCACGGCGTACGAGAACTCGTGGGTCCGGTACGCCGGGTTGACGTTCACCAGCACCACGCCGATCTTCGCGGTGGCGTACTGCACGAGCGTCCACTCGGCGCAGTTGGGCGCCCAGATCCCGACCCGGTCGCCCTTCGTCAGCCCGGCGGCGACCAGGCCGCGGGCCAGGTCGGTCACGTCCCGGTGCAGCTCGCGCCAGGTCCAGCGCCGGCCGCTGGCGACCTCGACCAGCGCCTCGCGGTCGGGGTGGGCCGCCACCGTCCGGTCGAAGTTCGCCCCGATCGTCTCCTCGAGCAGCGGCGGCTCGAGCTCGCCCTTGGCATAGGACTCCATGCCCCGGAACCTACGCCGTCCCGGGTTGGTCTGTCGTCGGTCAGGAGCGCTGCTCGGCCAGCCGCACCAGCGCCGCCAGGGCTTTCGGGGTGTCGCCGGCGACCATCGCGCCGACGTCGTCCGCCCCGGGCCCGGACACCGTGGTGCGCACCGCGATCTCGCTGCCGGACTGGGTCGCCTTGACCTCGTGGTCGATGTGCACGACGAGGTCGCCCAGCGTCAGCCGGTCCAGGAAGCGGTGGCCCGGCTCGACGATCTCCAGGACGAACGGCGCGGTGACGCCGCCGGCGAGCGTCAGGGTGCCCATCGCCCCCTCCGCGAAGTGCCCTTCCATCGACACCTGTTCGACCGAGGGGTCCCAGCAGTGCCAGCTGCCGACGTCCGACCACAGGCGCCAGACCTCGGCCGGAGATGCGCTGGTGGTTGCGGTGCCCTCGTGCTCGTAGCTCATACGGGGCAACCTACGCAGCCGAACGTCCCGCGGGTAGGGCCTGTCGTCGCCGGCTCGCGGTCGGGCCGGTCAGGCCGCCGGCAGGACGGCGTCGAAGTAGGCGCGGACGTCGGAGTGGGCCCAGCCGCGGGACTCGCGCAGCCCGGTGGCGATGGTCGCGAGGTACGCCGGGGAGGGCGGCCGGTGCTCGACGTGCCCGGCGCCGTGCGGTGCGGTGAAGGTGAGCAGCGGGTGCCCGTCGTACCGGCCGACCTCCACCAGCGTCTCGTAGTGGCCCGGGCCCAGCTCGTGCCGCCCGCCGGGCAGCGGGCCGAGCACGATCTCCTCGACCGGGTCGCCGGGGGCCGGGATCCGGTACATCTCCTGCGCGGCGATGTCGGCGAACTGGGCCGCGGTGACGAGGTAGCCCCGGGCGGCGGTGAACCCCGGGGTGTCGTGGTCGTAGAACGCCACGCCTCCGCCCCACTGGGCCGAGTCACCGGCGAAGTAGGTGGTCCCGGGCAGGTCGACCGGGACCGACCGGCGCGGCGGGGTGCGGTCCCGCGCGCCGGGGTTGGCGCGGGTGCCGCCGGGCGGGCAGCCGCCCTCGAGGTAGCAGGCGAGCCGCTCGGCGGACATGTTGGAGCCGTAGGAGACGTACCAGACGTGGGACATGACCTGCGGGACGGTGCCCCATCCCGGTCCGGAGGAAACGGGGACCGAGCCAGTGTCGCGTGCGGGGGGACTAGCTCCGGCCGACCCGGACCGTCATCACCCCACGCCGGTCGACCTTCACCACCCGGATCGTGGTGCCGGTCTTGGGGACGTCCACGCCGAACCAACCGGGCTGGTCCGTGCCGGTGTGCTCGCCCGACCCGTGCTCGTCGCCGTCGAACCACCAGTCCAGCGTGTCGTCGAACACGGGCTGCGCCGGCTCGCCGTCGAGCCGCAACGGTCCGGCGTCGTAGTGGAGCTCCTGCGGCCGGACCCGCCGGGTCGAGAACGTCGAGTCGCTGGACAGCAGCGTCGTGGGCAGGATCGACCCGTCCCAGGCGTGCTGGAAGTCAGGGTGCGCGTCGACGGGAAGGATCAGACCCCCACCGGGGTGGGCTCCGACATCGTTGTCGGTGTAGCTGGTGTCCCAGTAGCTGATCAGCGCCCCGGGCTGGTACCGGTAGTGGTTGACCCACCGGGGACGGTTCCAGCGTCCGGCGTGCTGGTAGACGTACCGGAGCGCCCGGTCCCGGCCGACGTACTGGCGGTTGTCGACGAAGTAGGCGTTGAGATAGTGCTCGACCGACTCGGTGCCCACCACGGTGAACCCGTCGAGGGACCAGTCGTCACCGTCGGCCTCGGCGTCGCCGAGGCCCTGGCCGGCCAGCGTGACGTTGTCGACCTGGAAGCCCGGGGGCGCCGTGTTGCCGTCGGTCCGGTATCGGAAGCGGATGGCGTCGGTGCCCTCGGGGATCGTCGCGGTGAGGTCGACCCAGCCCGAGGAGGTGCCGGAGATGCCTGCACCGCTGGGGTTCGCTCCGCTCTCGTCCGCGCCGTCGTAGCTCCGGCTCGTGTCGACCGCTGCCCATGTCTTGCCGCCGTCGGGCGAGGCCTCGAGGAACGCGAAGTCCCACCCGGGCTCGATGTCGTAGCGGACCTGCGCCGTCAGCTCGCCGCCGCCCGCGACCGTGCGGCTCATCGTGTTGTCGAGATCGTTGCCGGACCCGGAGAAGTAGAACCTCTCGCCGCACTCGCCGCACGGCTCGCCGTGCTCGATCGTCACCAGCTTGTCCGGGAGCAGCACGACCAGGCCGTTCGGCCGCGACCCCGAGGCGACCTGTC
Organism: uncultured Actinomycetota bacterium; assembly: GCA_963763225.1. Taxonomy (GTDB): domain Bacteria; phylum Actinomycetota; class Actinomycetes; order Propionibacteriales; family Nocardioidaceae; genus Nocardioides. The sequence continues at coordinate 131,472 of CAVXNT010000004.1, forward strand.
CGGGCCGGATCCGGTACGTGCCCGGCCGGCCCGCGCGCGCGACGTCGTAGTCGAGCCAGCCGAGCTGGAACTTGTCCCACGCACCGAGCGGTTGTGCCTGCTCTCCGACGCCCTCGTCACCGGGCAGGCTGCCGCGCGACTGTGCCATCAAGGACCAGAACCCCACAGAATTCCTCGAGCCACCGGTGTTCCCGGCCCGGTCGTACTCGTCGGGCAGGTCGAGGTCGTGGGCGTACTCGTGGGCGAAGACACCGAGTCCGCCGTTCTCGGCCTGCATGGTGTAGTCGCTCACCCAGATCCCCGTCGGGTTGTCCGGGATCGCCACCGCCGCACCGGCGGGGTCCTCGACGCCGCCCTCACCGACCTCGATCCCGCCGACCGCCGGGCCGGGGCCCGTGCCCTCGGGGTGGATGCCGACGTTGCTGCGATGGCTCCAGATGGCGTCCGTGCCGTAGACCGGGTCGCCGTCGGCCTCGTCGCCGCCGGCGTGGACGACCTGGAAGTGGTCGATGTAGCCGTCGGGCTCGTCGAAGTTGCCGTCGTGGTCGAAGTCGTACCGGTCCTGCCGGTCGAAGGTGCTCAGGAACCTCTGGACCCGGTCCATGGTCCAGCCCGCGTCGAGACGGCCCTGCACCCACGCGGCCAACGCGTCCCGGACCAGGTACCAGGCGCCGTTGCCGCACTGGGTCCGGCCACAGTTGCTGCTGCCGTAGCGGGCCTCGTTGAACGGCACCTTCACCCAGGCGGTGACCTGGCCACGGATGGAGTAGACGCCGTTCGACTGCTGCTCGTAGTAGCGCCTCATGCGCGTGAAGTAGAGGTGCTCGTAGTGGGCGCGGTCGTAGTGCTTCTGCCAGATCGTCATGTTGTCGTCGGCGCGGTCGGGCTCGGGGATCTCGTCGTGCCGCGGCCCGTCGAAGCGCTGCGCCCCGGAGGACGGGTCGTCCGGGTGGTCCGAGTGCCGGGTGTTCCCGAACTCGGCCAGCACCACGAAGATGCGGTCGGTCCCGGTGTGCTCCACCCTCGCGTACCGACCACGGGCGACCTTCTCGACCGGGCCGTCGCCACCCTGGCGGAGCCGCTGCTCGAGGGCCCGCTGGCGCAGGTCGTCGTACCGCGCCCGCCATGGCGGCGTGATGTCGTCCGACGGGGTGGCGAAGGCCTTGCCCACGGAGCCGGTCGGTCCGGGAGCCGCGGCCTCGGCCGGACCGGTCGACAGCGTCGGGGCCAGTGTGGCCACGGCCAGCGCCACGGACGCTGCGGCGCCCATGGCGGCGCGGGTGTGTCTCATCGAGAACTTCCCCCTGCGGATGTCCGGGGCGCGGCGCGCCCGTGGTTGCGGGCCCCACCGAGCGGGCTCCCGGCGCCCGAGACACCGGCCTCGAGGCAAACAGCCCGCTCGCCGGACCGCCCGCAGGACCGCGGTGTTCGTTACCTAACCGTGACCGAAGGCGGGTGCTGGTCCGGTCCGGTCTCCCGCGCGACCGACATCATCCGGTCGCCGAACCGCACGTGGTCGCCGTCGAGCAGGGTCGTGGGCCGGCCGGCGGGGAGGTCGCGGGCCACGCCCTGGCGCAGCAGCACCGACCCGTTGGTCGAGCCGCGGTCCATCACCACGAGGACACCGTCGGCCACCACCTGGAGCTGGGCGTGGGTCTTGGACAGCGACATGTCGTCGGACCGGAGCGCGAGCAGCTGGTGCGGCGTCTCGCCGGTCCGTGCCTCCGGGCGGCGGCCCACGAGCGTCAGCCCCGCGACGGCGAACGACTCGCCGGAGTCGAAGCTGACCCGCCACCGGGCGGCCGGGCCGCTGGGTTCGGGCAGCAGCGGGTGGCCGAGCCGCTGCCGCGGCGCCTCCGGGTCGGCGGCGCGGTGCTGCGGAGGCCGGGCCGGGGGTGCGGCCGGGGGCGCGGCCGTGGCCGGCGCGTCGGCCGGCGGGTGGGCCGGCGGCGGGTCGGGCGGCGGGGGCGGAGCGGGCACCAGCCGCAGCGCGGTCAGGTTCACCACCGACCGCGGCGCCTCCGCGACGGGCGCCGGCTCCGGCGCCGCCGGGCGGACGTCGACCACCTCGGAGCCGACCAGCCGGTCGTGCCAGCCGCGCCGGCGGCCGCCCGGGTCCATGGCCGCGGTCCAGGCCAGCGTGGCGGCGCCGAGCCCGAACGTCGGCAGCGTGGCGATCCCGAGGACCAGCTGGCGCAGCAGCGCCGGCCCCGGGCCGATCGGCGCCCCGGTGCCCCGGCCCGACGACGCGCAGGCCGAGCGCCGCGTGGCCGGGCGAGCTGCCGGTGCGACCGAGCACGAGCGCGAACCCGGCGTACGACGAGGAGGACGACGGCCGCGACCACCGCGACGCCGGCGACCGGGCGGCCCCGGTCGACCAGGAAGCGCCAGGCGAGGTACGCCGCGACGCCGTCGACCGCCCACAGCGCGAGCCGGTCGAGCACGAAGGCGTACAGCCGCCGGTCGAGGTCGGCGGCGGGCGCGGTGCTCACGGGCTGGCGACCCGGATGCTCACCCCGTCGCCGAGATCGATCACGGCGCCGGGGACCAGCGCGACGGCGATCCCGGCCCTGAGGTCCTCGGGCGGCAGGCCGGGCTGGACCAGGAGCGTGCCGTTGGTGGAGCCGAGGTCGGTGACCACGGCCGAGCCGTGGTCGGCGCCCGACCCGGGCCGGACCTCCAGGTGCGTGGAGGAGATCTCCTGGTGCGGGCTGGGGACCGCGACCAGCCGGGGCTCCGCGTCGGGCTCGCCGTCCCACGCGCCGAGCGTCGGGGCGCGGCCGACGACCACGACCCGGTCGACGTCGACGACGTCGCCGGTGGAGAACACCAGCCGGGCCACCGGTCGGGCCGTGACCGCCGGGGCGGGCTGCTGGCCGGGGATGCCGGGCAGCACCCGCTCGGGGTCGGTCTCGGTGCCGGCCTGGGTCAGCCCGTCGTGGTCGTGGTCGTGGTCGGCGGCAGGCACCGCCATCGCCTCCGTGGCCGGACCGGGACCGGCCGGCTCGCTGCCCCCACTCGGCGCTCGCGATCCGCACCAGTCCCCCGGCCAGGCACAGGTCGCCGGGCAGGTCCTCGTCGGCCACGGCGATCCGCACCCGCTGCACGCCGGCCAGGGAGCGCTCCACCCAGGTGGTGGCCTGCTCGCCGTCGACCTGCACGACGTCGTCGCCGGTGGCGAAGTGCGCGTGCGCCTCGCCGCGCAGCACGACGCGGGTCTCGTCGCCGTCCCGGCGCACGAGCACGAAGCCGGGCAGGTCGCGCAGCCCCGAGGAGATCAGCGCGTCGAGCGGTCTCGTCGAAGCCGGCGCCGTCGTCGACGGCCCCACAGCGCGCGCGACGCGGCGACTTCTCCGAGGGCGGCAGCACCACGACGCGCGTGCTCCCCGAAGACGCCGAACCAGTCGCCCGGCCCGGTAGGACCAGGTGCACGTGCTCGCTCACGGCAGCGCTCCCAGCTTCTCCTCGAGGCTCGCGCGCTGCCGCTCGGCGTCGTAGCCGGCGTCGGTGGCGCAGCCCACCACGTCGACGACCACCGCCGTGGCGTTGTCGTCGCCGCCGGCCGCGACGGCGGCCGCGACCAGCCGGTCGGCGGCGTCGCGCGGGTCCGCGGCCGGCCAGGAGGTCGGCGAGTCGCGTCGTCGTCGAGCATCCCGCTGACGCCGTCGGAGCACAGCAGCAGCCGCTCCGCCGTCGGCGAGGGGCAGCGACGAAGAAGTCGGCCTCGACCCCGTCGGTCGCCGCCCAGCGCCCGCGTGATGACGTGGCGCTCGGGGTGCGTCGCGGCGTCCTCCGGCGGCGATCCGGCCCGGCGTCGACGAGCTCCTGCACCAGGCTGTGGTCGATGCTCACCTGGTCGAGCCGGCCGTCCGGCGACCCGGTAGAGCGCGGGAGTCGCCGAGGTTGGCCAGCGAGCCAGCCAGGCCGCCTGGCCGTCGTGCTCACCAGCAGCGCCGCGACGGCCGTGGTGCCGGCGCTGCGACGGCCGCTCGACGCCCCGGCGGGTCTGCTCGTCGGCGTACTCCAGGATGCGGCGCTGTGCCGCCGCGAGGTCGCGGCTCACGGCCTCGACGCCTGGTCCGGGTCGTAGCCGTCCGCGGCGAGCCGGGCGAACTCCTCGACCACGATGGCGCTGGCGACGTCGCCGCCCTCGTGCCCGCCCATGCCGTCGGCGACGACGAACACCGGGGGCGCGGCCAGGTAGGCGTCCTCGTTGACCTCGCGCACCCGTCCGACGTCGGTCGCGGCGCCGTGGTGCAGCTCGACCTGGCTCACGCTGCCTGGCAGCGGCCCGGTAGCGTGGCGATGCCAGGATGTCCGCACCGGGTACCGCTCGCTCGCCGACCAGCTTCGCAGCTGGCCGGACGACCGGCTGGCCCGGTTGCTGCTCGCCCGTCCCGATCTCGCCACTCCGGCCCCTCACGACTCCGGCCAGCTGGCGTCGCGTGCCGCCACCCGGTCCTCTCTGCTGCGTGCGCTCGACCAGCTGACGCAGCTCGAGCTCAGTGTCCTAGATGCCCTCGTCGTCGTGGGTCAAACCACGCGGGACGCGAGCTGTCCGCCGTCGTGCACGCGGCGCCCGGCGCCGTCGCGGCCGCCCGCGACCGGCTGCTCGACCTCGCGCTCGCGTGGGAGACCCCGCAGCGGCGTCCGCGGCGCTCAGCGCGGTGGCCGAGCCGTGACGGTCAGCGGGCTGCGTCAGCGGTCTCGCCCGACGCCCGCGCCCGCGCCGCGGCGAGGTGCGGCGCCGGCCTCGACGAGCTGTCAGCCGCCGGCGCGGGCGCTGCTCGAGCACGTCCTGGAGTCCGGCGGCGAGGCGACCACCGGGACCGCCGCGGCACACGGTGCGGCCCGAGGACGCCGAGACCCCCGCCGAGGAGCTGCTCGGCCCGCCGGCTGCTCGTCCCGCGCGGCGGCGGCGTCGTGGTGCTGCCCGGCGAGGTGGGGGTCGCGCTGCGCGGCGGCCGCACGACGACCGAGCCGGTCGACGCCGTGCCCGAGCTGGCGACCTCGCGAGCGCGACCAGGCGCTGGTCGACCGGACCGGCGGCGGGCGCGGCCTTCGAGGCGGTACGCCGCGTCGAGCTGCTGCTCGACCAGTGGGGGCTCACCCGCCGGCCGCCCTGCGCAACGGCGGGCTGGGCGTGCGCGACCTGCGCGCGACCGCCGCGCAGCTGCACGTCGACGAGCCGACCGCCGCGCTGCTGGTCGAGGTGGCGCGCGGCCGCCGGCCTGCTGGCCACCGCCGCCGACGCCGACGGCGACCCGGCGTGGCTGCCGACCGACCTGTTCGACCAGTGGACCCAGCGGCCGACCGCGGAGCGCTGGTCGGCCCTGGTCGCCGCCTGGCTGGAGAGCCCCCGCGATGCCGGCGCTCGTCGGCCAGCGCGACCCGCCGGGAAGGTCTGGAACGCGCTCGCCCCCGAGCTGGCCGCGGTCCACCAGGTCGAGACCCGGCGGATGGCGCTCGCCGCGCTGGCGGACCTGCCGCCGGGCGAGGTGCTGGCCACCGGCACCGGGGTCGCCCTCGCTCGTGGCACGCCTCGCCTGGCTGCGGCCGCGCCGGCCGCGCGACCCGCGCGGACCAGGTGGCTGGGCGGTCGACGAGGCCGCGGTCCTCGGCGTCACGGCGCTGGGCGGGCTGACGTCGTACGGCCGCTGCCCTGGTCGGGGACGACCGGGCCGCGGCCGAGCGTGGGCTGGCCGCGCTGCTGCCCGAGCCGGTCGACCACGTGCTGCTCCAGGCCGACCTGACCGCGGTCGCGCCCGGCCCGCTCGAGTCGCGGCTGGCGCGGCGGCTGCAGCTGGTCGCCGACGTCGAGTCGCGCGGCGGGGCGACCGTCTACCGGTTCAGCCCCGGCTCGGTGCGCCGGGCGCTCGACGCCGGGCTGGTCGGCGGCCGAGGTGCACGAGTTCGTGGCCGCGGTGTCGCGCACGCCGGTGCCGCAGCCGCTGACCTACCTGGTCGACGACACCGCCCGCACGTTCGGGACCGTGCGGGTCGGACACGCGGAGGCGTTCCTGCGCTCCGACGACGAGACGGCGCTGGCCGAGCTCCTCCACCACCCGAAGGCCGGCTCGCTGGGGCTGCGCCGGATCGCCCCCACGGTGCTGGTCTCGACCACGCCGATCGACGTCCTGCTGCCGCGGCTGCGCGACCTCGGGGTCGCGCCGGTCGTCGAGGCGGCCGACGGCACGGTGCACGTGGCGCGGCCCGACCAGCTGCGCGCCCGCACCCCGCGCGAGCACCGCGGCCGCGCCGCCCGGAGCGCGCGGGACTCGGCGCACACCGCGCACGCGGTGACCGCCATCCGCGCCGGCGACCGCGCCGCCACCGCCCGGCCGGCGGCCCCCGCGCAGTCGCTGTCGCCCTCCGGCGCCATGGCCGCGCTGCGGGAGGCCGTCGAGACCGGCGCGACCGTGCTGATCGGCTACGTCGACAACCAGGGCACCACCACCGAGCGGCTCGTCGACCCGATCCGGGTCGAGGGCGGGTCCCTGACCGCGCGCGACCACCGCAGCGACGACGTCCGCGGGTTCGCCGTCCACCGCATCACCACGGTCCGCCCGGTCGGCCCGTAAGGTTGAATCGTGGACTTCCTCCGGTACGCCGAGGCCTCGGCCGCCCTGCTCAACGCCGACATGTCCGATGTCGACGGGCTCGCGGCGTACCTCGAGGGCCGCGAGCGGCTGCAGGAGCGGGCGACCGACCGCGACTGCATGCTGATGCGGAAGTTCCAGCGGGAGCTGCGCCCGGTCTTCGAGGCCGGGGAGGCCGGCCGGGTCGACGAGGTGGTCGGCGGCCTCAACGAGCTGATGTCGCGGCACCCGATCACGCCGCGGATCTCCGACCACGACGGCGACCTGCACCTGCACGTCGCGACCGAGAACGCCAGCGTGGCCGACCTGCTCGTCGGCGAGTCGCTGCTCGGGCTGGCGAACCTGGTCTGCGACCTCGGGCCCGACCGGCTCGGCGTGTGCTCGGCGTCCCCCTGCACCGACGTGTACGTCGACACCTCCCCCAACCACTCCCGGCGGTACTGCTCCGACCGCTGCTCGTCGCGCGCCAACGTCGCGGCGTACCGCGCCCGGCAGAAGGCGGTGGCGGGGGCGTAGCCGGCCGGCCGAAGGCCCCGCCCGCACCCCCGCCTAGGATCGACGGAGTGAACGACGGACCCCTCATCGTGCAGTCGGACAAGACGCTGCTGCTCGAGGTCGACCACGAGCGCGCCGCCGACTGCCGCAAGGCGATCGCGCCGTTCGCCGAGCTCGAGCGGTCCCCCGAGCACATCCACACCTACCGGCTGACACCGCTCGGCCTGTGGAACGCGCGGGCGGCCGGCCACGACGCCGAGCAGGTCGTGGACACGCTGCTGGAGTACAGCCGGTACGCCGTGCCGCACGCGCTGCTGGTCGACGTCGCCGAGACCATGGCCCGCTACGGCCGGCTGCGGCTGGAGAAGCACCCCACGCACGGGCTGGTGCTGGTGTCGAACGACCGGCCGGTGCTCGAGGAGGTGCTGCGCGCCAAGAAGGTCGCCGGCATGATCGGCGACCGCATCGACGACGACACCGTCGTCGTGCACGGCTCGGAGCGCGGCAACCTCAAGCAGGCGCTGCTCAAGCTGGGCTGGCCGGCCGAGGACTTCGCGGGCTACGTCGACGGCGAGGCGCACCCGATCGCCCTGGCCGAGGTCGACTGGTCCCTGCGCGCCTACCAGCGCGAGGCCGCGGAGTCGTTCTGGCACGGCGGGTCCGGCGTCGTCGTGCTGCCCTGCGGGGCCGGCAAGACGCTGGTGGGCGCGGCCGCCATGGCCGAGGCGAAGGCGACGACGCTGATCCTGGTCACCAACACCGTGTCCGCCCGGCAGTGGAAGGACGAGCTGGTCCGGCGTACCTCCCTGACGGAGGACGAGATCGGCGAGTACTCCGGCGCCGTCAAGGAGATCCGGCCGGTCACCATCGCGACGTACCAGGTCCTGACGACGAAGCGGAAGGGCGTCTATCCCCACCTCGAGCTGCTCGACGCCCGCGACTGGGGGCTGATCGTGTACGACGAGGTCCACCTGCTCCCGGCGCCGATCTTCCGGATGACCGCCGACCTGCAGGCGCGGCGCCGGCTCGGGTTGACCGCGACGCTGGTGCGCGAGGACGGCCGGGAGGGCGACGTGTTCTCGCTGATCGGTCCGAAGCGCTACGACGCGCCGTGGAAGGACATCGAGGCGCAGGGCTGGATCGCGCCGGCCGACTGCGTCGAGGTGCGGGTGACGCTGCCGTCGTCGGAGCGGCTGGTCTACGCGACCGCGGAGCCGGAGGAGCGCTACCGGCTGGCGTCGTGCACCCACCACAAGATCGACGTCGTCCGGTCCCTGGTGGAGTCGCACGCCGGCCAGCCGACCCTGGTGATCGGGCAGTACATCGATCAGCTCGACGAGATCGCCGCGGCGCTCGATGCGCCGGTGATCAAGGGCGAGACGTCCGGTGAAGGAGCGGCAGCGGCTCTTCGACGCGTTCCGCGCCGGGATCGCTGGACCTGCTGGTGGTCTCGAAGGTCGCGAACTTCTCCATCGACCTGCCCTCCGCGGAGGTCGCGATCCAGGTGTCCGGCTCGTTCGGCTCCCGCCAGGAGGAGGCCCAGCGCCTCGGCCGGTTGCTGCGCCCCAAGACCGAGGGCCGGACCGCGCACTTCTACACGATCGTGTCCCGCGACACCGTGGACGCCGAGTTCGCCCAGAACCGCCAGCGCTTCCTGGCCGAGCAGGGCTACGCCTACCGGATCGTGGACGCGGAGGACGTCGGCGCGTAGGGCGCGCCGCCTCAGCGGGAGCGCACGTAGACGGTCCGCTTGAACACCTTCCGACCGACCTGGATGCGCAGCGTGACGGACTCACGCGGGTGGGCCAGGACGGTACGACGGGTGGGAATCGTGAGCACGAGCTTCTTGGCCCCCGCGCGGATCTGCCCGAACAGCATCGGCTTGGCGGTCCACAGCGGCTTGGCCGGGTCGACCTCGGTGCCGACGTTCTTGCGCAGCCAGGCCGCCGGGACGGCGCCGGCCCGCAGCGCCGGGGCCGGGCCGCGGACCACCCGCGCGGAGACCCACTGGTCGTAGTCGGTCGGGCGGCTCACGCCGACCGACCAGCGGGCGGGCCGCCCGGCGTCGACGGTGCGCGCGACCGGCCGCACCCGCAGCCGCGGCGCCGGGTCGTCGTCGAGCACGGTCAGGCCGCCGACGTACCCGTCGGTCATCACGTTGCGGACCGCCCAGGTCGCCACCTGCGTGGTCAGCTTCGCGAAGTCGTCGCGCCGGTCCGGCGTGTAGGTGATCGGGATGCTGCCCTCGGTCTGACCGGGCGCCAGGTCGACGGTGAACCGCTGGATGTCCCCGCGGGTCTGGCCGACGGTGAGCACCGAGATCCGCGCCGGGCGGGTCAACCCACCGCGCACGTGGAACGGCAGCTGCACCGTGACCGGCTGCCGGCCGTCGCCCTCGACGACCTCGGCGGTGCCGACGTCGACGGTGGGCAGCCGGCGCTCGGGCACGGCGGCCAGCGCGGTCGGCGCCGAGCCGAGGTCGGCGACCCAGACCCGGCCGTGGTCGTTCGCGCTGACCAGGTCCACCCGGGTGATGTCGGCGAGGTCGACGCCGGTCGCCCCGGCCGGGTCGGCGAGGAGCGTCTGCGCCCAGTACTTCTCGGTGTCGATCCGCCGGCCCAGCGCCGGCAGCGTGCCGCCACCGACCGGGTCGAGCAGCGCGGTGCCACCGGCGCCGTCGGTGATCCGCACGCGCAGGTGCGCGTCCCCGCCGTCCGGGGCGACGATGGTGCGCAGCTCCAGCCGGCCGGCGCTCAGGTCGAGCGGGCTGGTCGAGCACCAGCCCGCCGGACTGGCCGGCGGCCGTCCACGACATCTCGAAGAACGCGCGCGCGGCCAGGTGCTCGTACTGCTCCGGCCAGTGCGGGTGCACGCCGCGCGTAGTCGGCGCCGTGCGTGCAGGACGCGACGCGCGCCGGGATCGTTCACCCCCTGGCAGATGCGGGTGCTGGCCCCGTCGGGCAGGTCGCGCGCCGCGGTGCGCCCGGGCACCCGCAGGTCCCGCCCGCCGCCGATCGCCTCGCTGAGCACCTGCGCGTCGCCGATCGACGCCACCGTGACGCGCGCGAGCCGTCGAACAACGGCAGCACGCCCTGGTCGCCGTCGGCGAACAGGTGCACCGCCCCGGCGACGTACGCCGTGGCGACCGCCCGCTGGTCGCGACGCGCTGAGCCGCTGCGGGTTCTCGGCACCGCACGCGGCGCGGGGCTCGCCGCCCCAGTCGTCCCACGCCGGCGCCTGCGGCGATGTCCGGCGTCCACTCGGTGTTGAAGAAGTTGTGGTTGGCGCCCATCACCAGCACCGAGCTCTTCAACGACGTGTCGTCGTCGGTCAGGTCGCGGGCGATGTCGGTGTACCGCTGCCCCTGCAGGTCGCTGACGTCGCCGTCGCAGAACGGCAGCAGCGTGACGGTCGGGACGTACGGCGCGGTCTGGGTGCCGAAGTCGGTCGGCGCGATCAGCACCTGCCCGACGATCCGGTACGGCGCGGTGAGCGGGATCTGGATGGACGCCCGGTCGACGCCCTCGCCGCCGCGGCTGTGGCCGACCAGCACCACCCGGCCGAGGTCGACCTGGTGCGCCGCGGCGAGGTCGACCCAGTGGTCGAGGTGGGCCTCGACGATCCGGGCGCGGGCGTCGGCGCCGCCGTCGGGCAGGCGGCAGTCCTGGGCGTTGATGCCGTTGACGCGCACCGAGACCGTCGCGTAGCCCTGCGAGGCGAGCACCCGCTGCACGTAGTCGTAGCCGAGCTGGCTCGGGATCTCCTGCAGCGGCGGCTGGCAGGGCCACTCGCCGTCGGCGTACGGGTCGTCGGGGTCGTAGCAGACGCTGTGCCGGCCGTGCAGGAACAGCACCAGCGGCCGCGGCCCGGTGGCGGCGCCGGCGGCGGGCTCGACGACGTGGCCGACCATCTCGATCGGCTCCGGCATCCGCGGCAGCTTGACCGGGTCGAGCTGGTAGTCGCTGCTGACCACGTCGTACGGGCCCGGGAGTCGCCGGGTCGTCGGGCAGGGTGACCGTCCCCGGCAGGTCGAGCGGGCGGAGCGCCGGCGACCCCGGCCCGGGCGAGGTCGTCGCCGGCGACGTCGAGCCGGTCGCCGGAGAGCAGCACGTCGAGGTCGGCGGTGTCGGGTCGCCGGTCGGCCGTGACGAGCGCGTGCACCGTCCGGCCGTCCGCCCCGAGGGCCGGCGTGCCGATCCGCAGGTCGGCCGGGCCGACGATCGTCGGCCGGTCCGCGGACAGCGGCAGCCGGCCGGGCGAGCGCCACGACACGTCGTACCGGCCCTCGCCGAGGCGCTGGACCTGCCAGGTGCCGCGGCCCCCGGTCGCCGTGGGTCCGGACACCGAGGCCCCGGACACCGGCACGCCGTGGGCCGGGCCGCCCGCCGTCGTCAGGGTGGTGGCGGCGGCTGCGACCAGCGCCACCAGGACGGCGCCGATGCGCCCGTGGGACCTCATGGCGAGCAATCATGCCGCTTCGGGACGGGCGCCGTCCGGCGTTTGCGGGGCCGGCCCGGGCGTCCACGGTTCGGCGCGGATTCGGGTGCGCCCGCGGCCCGACCTAGGCTGGACGATCGTGAAGGTGCTGCTGCTGGAGAACATCCACCCGGTCGCCGTCGAGGTCCTCGAGGCCCGCGGCTTCGACGTCGAGCTGCGACCCGCTCGATGTCCGAGGACGAGCTGGTCGAGACGCTCCCCGGCGTCGACATGCTCGGCATCCGCTCGAACACCCACATCACGCCCCGGGTGCTCGACGCCGCGCCGAACCTGCTCGCGATCGGGTGCTTCTGCATCGGCACCAACCAGGTCGACCTGGTCTCGGCCGCCGAGCGCGGCGTCGCGGTGTTCAACGCGCCGTACTCCAACACCCGCAGCGTCGTCGAGCTGGTCATCGGCGAGATCATCATGTTGGCGCGGCGCCTGGCCGAGAAGACCGAGCGCATGCACGCCGGGGTGTGGGACAAGTCGGCGAAGGGCAGCCACGAGATCCGCGGCCGCACGCTCGGCATCGTCGGCTACGGCAACATCGGCACCCAGCTGTCCAACGTGGCCGAGGCGATGGGCCTGCGGGTGATCTTCTTCGACACCGCCGACCGGCTGGCGCACGGCAACGCGCAGCGGATGCGCACGCTGGACGAGCTGCTCGCCGAGGCCGACGTGGTGAGCCTGCACGTCGACGGCCGGCCCGGCAACGCCGGCATGTTCGGAGCCGAGCAGTTCGCGAAGATGAAGCCGCGCAGCCTGTTCATCAACGCCTCGCGCGGCATGGTGGTCGACGACGTCGCCCTGCGCGAGCACATCCTCTCCGGCCACATCGCCGGCGCCGCCCTCGACGTGTTCCCGGTGGAGCCCAAGGCCCAGGGCGACCCGTTCGAGTCCGCGCTGCGCGGCCTCGACAACGTCATCCTCACCCCCCACGTCGGCGGCTCGACCCAGGAGGCGCAGGAGGAGATCGGCTTCTTCGTGGCCGGGAAGCTGGGCGGCTTCGCGCTCGAGGGTCGCACCGAGCTGTCGGTCAACCTGCCGGCGGTCCAGGCACCGGAGCTGAACGCCGGCCACCGGATCGGCTTCCTCCACGTGAACGTGCCCGGCGTGCTGGCCGGGGTCAACGGCGTGCTCGCCGACGTCGGCGCGAACGTCACCGGCCAGTACCTGTCCACGCGGGGCGAGCGGGGCTACGTCGTGACCGACACCCTCGACCCGCTCCCGGACGACGCCCTGGAGAAGCTCGCCGGGTCCGAGCACACCGTCTGGCTGCGCACCTGGGAGGCACGGCCGTAGCCGGACCCGGCTGCCGCCCGGGACGTCATACGGACGGAGCAAGCGGTGACACCGTTCGTATGACGTGCTGCGGGTGCGTGCCGCGGCGCCCGCGGGCGATTGCGGTCCGACGTACGCTCGGGGCCATGGCGGGGGTGCGCGAGCGGCTCGGTGAGCAGCTCTTCCTGCGCGTCGCGGGCCCCGACGGCGCGGCGCACGCGCAGCGGATCCACGGGCGTCCCGGCCCCCGCTGGTTCGAGGCCGGCAGCCCGATCGGCCGGGTGCACGGCGACGCGTCGATGTTCGTGGGCGGGATCCGCGCCCTGCTGCTGCAGACCCTGCACCCCGCCGCGATGCGCGGGGTCGCCGAGCACTCGGGCTACCGCGGCGACATGTGGGGCCGGCTGGCGCGCACCAGTCGGTTCCTGGCGGTCACGACGTTCGGCCACGAGGAGGACGCCGCCCGGGCCGTGGCGGTCGTGCGGGCGATCCACGACCGGGTGACCGGCACGATGCCGGACGGCACGCCGTACGCCGCGAGCGACCCGCACCTGCTGGGCTGGGTGCACGTCGCCGAGGTCGACAGCTTCCTGCGCGCCCACACCGTCTACGGCGCGGACCCGCTGGTCGGCGCCGAGCGCGACACCTACGTCGCCCAGGCCGCCGAGGTGGCCCGCCGGCTCGGTGTGGTCGACCCGCCGACGACCGAGGCGGCGCTGGCGGAGAGGCTGGCGGCGTACCGCCCGGAGCTGCGGAGCACGCCGGAGGCGCGCGAGGCGGTCCGCTACCTGCTCCTGCGCCCGCCGCTGCCGCTGCTCGCACGGGCGCCGTACGGCGCGCTGGTGGCGGCCGCCGTCGGCCTGATGCCGCGGTGGACGCGGATGCCGCTGCGGCTGCCCTACCTGCCCGTGTCCGAGCGCACCGTGGTCCGTGCGCTCGGCGGCGCCACGACCGGGACGATCCGGTGGGCGATGGCGCCGGGGCGCGACCGTCGCGGCGGCCGGGCGTCTTGAGGAAAGCCTGAGAGTTCCTTGCACGGTGGTCCAGACGTGCTGCCTAGCATGAACGCATGCGCCCCCGTCGCCACCCGGTCCGCGTCGCCCTGACGCTCGTGGTCGCCCTCCTGGTGACCCTGGTGTCGACCGCGGGGACGACGGCGCAGGCGCGGGCCGTCAAGCAGCGGGTCTACGGCGCGATCAACTGCCCGAAGGTCGCGAAGTGCCCCAACATCAAGATGCTGTGGTTCGACCGGAACTGGCAGTACCTCGGCACCCAGCGGGCCAACGGCGGCGGGTACTCGCTGCGGCTCCCGGCCGGCTCCTACCACCTCCAGTTCGTCGACCAGCGGCCGTCGTGGGACACCTCGAAGTACGCCCCGACCGACATCGCGGTCAGGGTGCGGTCGCACACGGTCAGCAAGAGCGTGGCGATGAAGCCGGGCGCGGCGATCACCGGCGTCGCCCGCGCCGGGGGCAAGCCGCTGCGCGGCGCCCGCGTCGTCGCGGCCAACAAGTCCGAGCAGTCGTTCACGACGACCGCGAACAAGAAGGGGCAGTTCGCCGTCGGCGGGCTCCCGGCCGGCAAGTACTGCCTGTTCACCTACGACAAGGCTCGCAAGTACGTCGACAAGTGCACCTGGGCCGGCGGCGTGAACTTCGGCCAGGTCAAGGACCAGCCGGTCACGCTGGCCAAGAAGGCCGGCAACCTGACCGTGTTCCTCGACGTCCAGGGCGGCGGCAACGCGCCCGCGTCGACGGTCACCGTCACCAGCCGCACGACCGGGCAGTGGTGGACGGCCAAGGCCCGCAGGGGCAAGGCCGTGCTGCGCGGGCTCTACCCCGGCCGCTACACGATCAAGTACGACGGCGCGGGCGTCTGGTTCACCCAGTCCGGCGCGGTGCACAGCGGCAAGGTGCGACCGGCGCGGATGGCGTTCGGCGACTTCACGCTCACCGAGCGCGGTGGGTGGATCACCGGCAGCCTCGTCGACGCGAGCGCGCCGACGTACGCGCTGCAGCCGCAGGGCACCCAGCCGGGGGCGCTGGTCATGCTGTTCGCCCAGGACGGGACCGAAGCTCGCGCAGACCACCTCGGACGCGGACGGCAACTTCACCCTCACCGGGCAGCTCCACACCCAGTCGGGCATGACGATCGTGGTCGACCCGAGCGGCTCGTCCGGCGGCTTCATGCAGGGCGCCCGCGTCTGCCTGTTCACCCGTACCGAGCTGTCCGGCTACGGGGTCACCGAGGGCCGCGAGGAGTTCGTCGACGCCGTGCCCCGTCGACCGGAACGCCGACCAGCCGGACCCGGCGTGCGACGCGTCGTCAGGCCGTCAGTCGACGCGCAGGTCCTCGTCGGCCCAGTAGGCCCGCATCGAGGTGATCCGGCCCTCGTCGTCGAAGGTCATCACGTCGACCGGCGACAGGGTGTACGTCATCCCGTCCGCGCGGGTCGCCACCTCGAAGTGGAACGCCGCCTCGCCGCCGGCGACGCGCACGGCGAGCAGCCGGGTCTCCTGCTCGAGCCCCTCGAGGCCCGCGTAGAAGCCCCGCAGCGCCTCGGCACCGGTGAGCACGTCCGAGCCGACGGGGTCCTCGACGGTCGCGCCGTCGGCGTACAGCGCGACGATCTCCTCGGCGGTGCCGCTCGCCACCAGCCGGAGGTACTCGTCCACGACCTCGCGGATCCGCTCCTTGCTCGCCGCCATCGCTCCTCCGTTGCTCGTCCATGTAGAACACGTTCCAGGGGTCGACACCGTAGCGCCCCGGGCGCCGGTGCTGCTTCCATGTCCGTCGTGGACCTGCTGCTCGCCTGGCCGCTGCCCGGTGCGCGCGAGCTGGGCGCCCGGCTCGTCGCGTCGTACGCGCACCCCTCCCGCGGCTACCACGACGACCGGCACCTGGCCGAGGTGCTCGAGCGCGTCCACGAGCTGTCGGCGCACGAGGACGACTTCGACCGGATGCCGGTGCTGCTGGCCGCGTGGTTCCACGACAGCGTGTACGACGCCCGGCCGGACGCGGAGCGGCGCTCGGCCGCGTGGGCCGCCGAGGCGCTGCCGACGCTGGTCGAGCCGGGCGTGGTGGACGAGGTGGTGCGGCTGGTGCTGCTGACCGAGCACCACCGGCCGGCCGACGACGACCGCAACGGCTGCGTGCTCAGCGACGCCGACCTCGCCATCCTGGCCGCGCCGGCGCAGCGGTACGCCGAGTACGCCGCGCAGGTGCGCCGCGAGTACGCCGCGGTCCCCGACGCCGACTTCGCCGCCGGTCGCGCCGCGATCCTGCGCGACCTGCTCGCCAAGCGGCATCTCTTCCACACCGCCCACGCGCGCGAGCACTGGGAGGCCGCGGCGCGCGCGAACGTGTGCGCCGAGCTGGAGCGCCTGGGCGGGTAGTCCCTGACGATCGGTCGGCGACACGCCGGTCAGTCCCGGCCGATCGTCAGGGACTACGCGGTTTGCGCCGCCGCAGGCCCGCCTCGGTGAGCCGGCGCACCAGGTCGCGCGACGAGACCGGGACGGCGCCGGCGGCCACCACGTCGTCGTACCACTCGGCGGGGACGTCGTAGTGGTCGCGGTCGAAGCCCCGCTCGGGGATGCCGAGACCGCGGGCGAAGGCGTGCAGCTCGGCGTACGACGCGTCGCTGGCCACGTGGGACCACAGCCGGCCGTGCCCCGCGGCGTTGGGCGGGTCGATGTAGACCGTCATCGGTATCCGTCAGCCGGCCGGGCGGGCGATCCGTTCGACGGCGTGGTCGAGCAGGAGCCGCCAGGAGCGGACGTGGCCGGCGTCGACGTACGCCTTGACCGAGCCGCCCGGGCGCGCCTGCCGCCCGAGGTGCAGCTGCCGCACGCCGGCGCGCACCAGCCACGGGACGTGCTCGGCGACCAGGCCACCGCCGGGCATCAGGGTGCGCGCGACCTGCGGGTCCGCGGCGAGCAGGCCGAGCAGCTCGTCGACCCCGACGTCGAGGCCGCGGGGCGACCCGGCCGAGCAGACCGCGACCAGGTCGGGGAGGTCGGCGAGCCGGCGCCAGGAGCGGCGCAGGTCGAGGGTGTCGTCGATCGCGCGGCCGAACGCCCACGGGACGCCGGGCAGCTGGCCGGCGAGGTAGCCGCACACCTCGGCGTCGACCTCGAGGTCGGCGTCGAGGAACCCGAAGGAGACGCCGGCCGCGCCGGAGCCGAGGTAGTCCTCGGCGAGGCCGACCAGCCGGGTCAGCTCGCCGCCCGTGGTGGACCAGGTGTCGTTGAGCCGGAGCACCACGAACACCGGCAGCTCGGTCTCGCGGCACACCGCCGACACCAGCGCCGGCTCCGGCGACAGGTGCTCGACGGTCGCGAGGTGCAGGCGGTCGGCGCCGCCCTCCTCCGCACCGGGCACGTCCCGGGGGTCGAGGACGGCCACCTCGAGGAGGGCCGGTCCCATGTCGGCATGGTAGGACTCCGCGTCCGGCGGGCGTGGGAGCCGCGCCCCACGGCGCCACTGGTGTCCGGGGGCATGATGGGAGGATGGACAACGCCCTGCTGTTCGATGCGCGAGCCCGGGTGCTGGCCGACCTCCAGTCCCGCCGGCAGGCCACCGCCGCAGCGGTCTCGGCGCTCGAGGACGCGGTGTCCCAGCGCAAGTGGTGGGCCGAGCAGTGGCCCGAGGGCGCGCAGTACGTCGCCGGGCTGGTCGCCCAGGACGTCCAGGACGCCCTGTTCGAGACCGCCGGCCGGTGGCCGGTGTGCCTCGAGTGCGGCGACCGCGCACCCCTGCACGCGCTCTACATCCAGCCGGACCTCGGCGGCCCGGACCCGGTGTGGGTGTGCGAGGAGACCGGCGACGTCGTGGCGCCGCTGGGGGGATTGTGAAGCCTTCGCCACTGGGTCTCGACACGGCGGTCGCGACCTCGCAGGCTCGGTCGCGCGCCTTGCTCGACCACCATCAGCGAGTCCGCTGGCGCGTCCTCGCTAGCCCTCCGAGCCCACCTGGATGAACATCGTGAACCGGTCCGCCCGGTACACCGTGCGCGAGACCTCGACGACCTTCTCGCCCGACAGCGCGCGCCGCGAGTGCCGCAGCACGGGGCTGCCGTTGCCGACCTCGAGCAGCTTGGCCTCCTCGTCGCCGGCCACGTCGGCGTTGATGGAGTCCTCGGCCCACGTCGGGCGCAGGCCGCGCGTCTCGAGCGCGTCGTACAGGCTGGTCGGCATGCCGCTCTGCAGGAACCCGGGGATCAGCACCTCGTTGAGGTAGGCGTCCTCGACGCACATCGGGACACCGTCCGCGCGCCGCAGGCGACGCCAGTGGATCACCGCGTCCCCCTCGGTCACGGCCAGCGCCCGCGCCACTCCCGGCCCGGCCTGCTCACGCCTCGCGAGGAGGGTCTGCGACTCGGCCAGCATGCCGCGTCGCACCATCTCCTCGCTGTAGCTCGTCAGCCTGCTCGCGGCACGCTTCGGGCGGGCCACGAAGGTGCCCGCGCCCGGGGATCCGCTCCAGAAGGCCCTCGACCACGAGGGCATCCATCGCCTGTCTCACCGTCATGCGGGCGACCCCGAACCGATGCACCAGCTCACGTTCGCTCGGCGCAGGTGAGCCGGGTGCCGCCCCCGTGACGAGAGTGCGCACGTACTCGCGCACCTGGACGTGCTTGAGCGCACGCCCCTCAGTCACCAGCAACTCGTCCACACAGGGCAATGTAGGTTGACGACCGGGTCCGCGTCCGGAGATCGAGCAAAACCATGGAATCCGCAACTACCCGGCGGGGGCACGTTGCTACTCGGTGGCGATCGCCCGGAGTACGTCGAGGCGCGCCGCCCGGCGGGCCGGGAGGACCGCGGCGAGCACGCCGATGACCACCGCCAGCGCGAGGAAGATCGCCAGCTGCCCGGCCGGGACGCTGATCACCTCCAGGCCCTGGTCGCGCACGGCGTACATCAGCGCCACGCCGAACCCGATGCCGAGCAGCACCCCCAGCACCGCGCCGAGCACGGCGATCACGACCGACTCCAGGGTGATCATCCAGCGCAGCTGGGGCCGGCTCACCCCGACCGCCCGGAGCAGGCCGATCTCGCGGGTGCGCTCGATGACCGACAGCGCGAGCGTGTTCACGATGCCCAGCACCGCGATCACCAGCGCCAGGCCGAGCAGCGCGAAGATCATCCGCACGAACTGGTCGATCGGCGCGCGCTGCTCCTGGGCGAACTCGGCCTGGTCCTTGACCGTCACCACCGGCAGGTCGGCGACCACGGCGTCGAGCCGGTCCGCGATCCCGGGTGAGTCGTCGGTGAACAGGATCAGCACGTTGTCGTTCTCGACGAAGCCGGCCGCCGCGAGGTCGTCGAGGGTCATCAGCACGGGCGCGACCACGATCGGGTTGTCCTCGAAGATCCCGGCCACCCGGTAGCTGCGCCGGCCGGCGGGCACGTCGACGGTGACCCGGTCGCCGACGCCGACGTGCTCGTCGTCGGCCCACGACCGCTGGAGCAGCACCGAGCCACCCGCGAGGCCCTGCGGGTCGCCGCTGGTGACGTCGAGGCGCAGCCGGCCGACGTCCGCCGGCGCGACCGCCGCGACCGCCATCCGGTCCCCGTCGCGCCGGACGGGGTCGAACCGCTCGCGCACCACCCGCTCGACGCCGTCGACCCGCGCCATCCGGTCGCCGATCGCCGGGGTGAACGCCGACCCGATGACGTTGCTGACCACGTAGTCACCGACGAAGTTCTCCTCGATGGTGCGGTCCACGCTCGCCTTCGCCGAGTCCCCGACGATCGCCATGGTGCACGCCAGCGCCAGGCCGATCATCAGCGCGGACGCGGTGGCCGCCGTACGCCGGGGGTTGCGCAGCGCGTTGTGGCCGGCGAGGTTCCCGATGGCGCCGAAGGCGCGGGCGTAGCCCGCGCGGGCCCCGGCGAGGAACGGCCGGGCCAGCACCGGACTGGCCGCGGCCACGCCGAGGAGGATCGCGAGGACGCCACCGCCGGTCTGCCAGCCGCTGTGCGGCAGGTCGGCGAACAGGCCGAGCCACAGCGCGACCAGGCCGACCGCGACCAGCGCGGCCCCGACCGCGAACCGGTGCCGCAGCGACGCCTCGGGCAGGGCGACGTCGTCGCGCAGCGCCTGCACCGGCGCGATCCGGGTGGTGCGGCGGGCCGGCAGCCAGGCGGCGGCCATGGTGACGACGATGCCGACGGCGTACGCCGCCAGGAACGTGCGCGGCGCGAAGATCAGCGGCTGCCCCGACAGGTCGAGGCCGAAGTTCGCGAACAGCGCCCGGATCCCCATGGCGAGCAGCACGCCGAGCCCGAGCCCGAGGGTCGCGCCGACCACGCCGAGCACGAACGCCTCGAGCTGGACCGACCAGGCGACCTGCCGCTTGGAGGCGCCGAGCGCGCGCAGCAGCGCGAGCTCCCGGCTGCGCTGGGCGACCAGGATCGAGAACGTGTTGACGATGAGGAAGGCGCCGACGACCAGCGAGATGCCCGCGAAGATCAGCAGGAACGTGGTGAGGAACGAGATCGCCTTGAGCAGGTCGGAGGCGGACTCGTCGGCGGCGTCGTCGCCGGTGACGGCCTCGAGACCGTCCGGGCAGGACGCGGGCCACGGCGTCGCGCAGGTCCTGCTGGGAGACGCCGTCGGCGGCGGTCACCCACACGTCGTTGTAGGCGTCGCGGCCGTCGAGGAAGAGGTCCTGGGCGGTCGGGGTGTCGAACGCCGCGAAGGTGGCGCCGTTGAGCGAGCCGCCGCCGGGGAACCCGGCGATGCCCACCAGCGTGGGCGTCAGCCGCGTGGGTGCGGCCGGCGCGCCCCCGGTCGACCCGCCCCCGGTCGACCCGGCCGCGGTCGAGGGGATGATCGGGACCCGGTCGCCCACGGCGTACCCGGCCCGCTCGGCGGTGCGCTCGTCGAGCACCACCTGGTCGGGGCCGTGCGGCGCGTGGCCCTCGACGATCGCCAGTCCCTCGAGGCCGTGGCCGGCCGGTGCGTCGGACCAGTTGCCGCCGATCGCCGGCGGGCCGAACCCGCTGACCACCTTGCCGTCGGCGCTGATGACGAAGACGCCCACCGCGCTGACGTTGCCGTCGACGCGCGCCGCACCCGGCACCTCCCGCAGCCGGTCGAGCAGGCCGGCCGGGATGGTCGACGCTGGACGGCGCACCCTCGACGGTGCGCGCCGCCGTCGGGCCGGACGACGACGTCGCCGACCGTCGAGGCGAAGAGCGCGGTGAAGCTGCGGCTGAGGGTGTCGGAGAAGATCAGCGTGCCCGCGACGAACGCGACGCCGAGCACGATCGCGAACGTGCTCATCAGCAGGCGGACCTTGCGGCCGAGCAGGCTCTTGAGGGCCGCCTTGATCATGCGGTCGGCCCGGGCGCCGGCCCGGTTGCGGGCTCGGTCGGGTGCTCGGTCGGGTGCTCGGCCATCCGGTTCATGACGTCGAGCACCTGCTCGCGGGTCGGGTCGCGCAGCTCGTCGACGACCCGGCCGTCGGCGAGGAACACCACCCGGTCGGTGTACGCCGCGGCGACCGGGTCGTGGGTCACCATCACGATGGTCTGCGCATGGTCGTCCACGCTGCGGCGCAGGAGCTCGAGCACCTCGGCGCCGGACCGCGAGTCGAGGTTGCCGGTGGGCTCGTCCGCGAACACGATCCGCGGCCGGCTGGCCAGGGCGCGCGCCACCGCGACCCGCTGCTGCTGCCCGCCCGAGAGCTCGCTCGGCTTGTGCCGCAGCCGGTCGGCGATGCCCACCGTGGCGATCACGCCGTCGTACCACTCCCGGTCGACGGGGCGGCCGGCGATCGCCATCGGAAGCTTGATGTTCTCCTCGGCGGTGAGCGTCGGCACCAGGTTGTAGGACTGGAACACGAAGCCGATCTCGTCGCGCCGCAGCCGGGTCAGCGCCTTGTCCTTGAGCCGGGTGATGTCCTGGTCGCCGATGAACACCTCGCCGGAGTCGGGCCGGTCGAGGGCGGCGCAGCAGTGCATCAGCGTCGACTTGCCCGACCCGCTCGGGCCCATCACCGCCGTGAACTCCGCCGCCGCGAGGTCCAGGGAGACGTCGTCCAGCGCCCGGACCAGCGCCTGCCCGGTGCCGTAGGTCTTGGTCAGGTGGCGGACGCGGGCGGCCTGCGCGGGCGGGGAGTCCATGCGCCAAGCCTCCCGTGCCCGCCAAGGACCGCGCCACCGGAATCACCCTGAATTCACCCCGACGCGCCCTCGAACAACTGTTCGATGCGGGCGTATGCTCGGCACATGGACTTCCAGGGCACGCTGTTCGAGGCTCCGACCGCGGTGACGCCGGACTTCGCGGGGCTCGAGCGCCGGGTGCTGACCCGCGGCGCCTGGGTCGACGTGTGCCGGACCTGGCTCCCCGAGGCCGACGACGTGTTCGAGACGCTGGTGCGCGACGTCCCGTGGCGGGCCGAGCGGCGGCAGATGTACGACCGGGAGGTCGACGTACCCCGGCTGCTGCACACGTACGGCGTCGGCGAGCCGCTCCCCCACCCGGCGCTCGCCCGCGCCCGCGGCGCCCTGTCCGCGCACTACCGGCCCGAGCTCGGCGAGCCGTTCATGACCGCCGGGTGCTGCTACTACCGCGACGGCCGCGACAGCGTCGCCTGGCACGGCGACACCATCGGCCGCGGCCGCACCCAGGACACCATGGTCGCGATCGTCTCCCTCGGCGACCCGCGGCGGCTGATGCTGCGCCCCCGGCTGGGCGGCGCGTCGATCTCGGTGGAGATGGGCCACGGCGACCTGCTGGTGATGGGCGGCTCCTGCCAGCGCACCTGGGAGCACTGCGTCCCCAAGGTCGCCCACGCCGGCCCGCGCATCTCGGTCCAGTACCGCCCGCTCCACGTGTTCTGACTCGGGATGTCATACGGAGAGAGCAAGGGGTGACACCGTCCGTATGACATCCCGGGGGTGAGCGAGGTGGTTGCCCGACTCGTCACGGCGTGTCATCCACAACCGGCGTAACCCGGGGCCCGGCGGGGTACGGCGCCCGCATGACGACCATCTCGGCTGCGGAGACGATGGGCTTCGGCCCGCTCCGCATCAGCTTCGACGGGCGGGTGCTGCGGCCCCGGCCGTGGACCGAGGCCCAGTCCGCCTGGGCCGCGGAGATCCTCCCGACCGCGCCCGCAGGCCCGGTGCTGGAGCTGTGCGCGGGCGCCGGGCAGATCGGCCTGCTCGCCGTCCTCGCCTCCCAGCGGCCGCTGGTCTGCGTGGACCTCAACCCGGCCGCGTGCGAGTGGGTCCGGCACAACGCCGAGGCCGCCGGCCTCGCGGACCGCGTGGACGTGCGCGAGGGGCCGATGGACGAGGTGCTGCGCGACAGCGAGCGGTTCGCGGTGGTCGTCGCCGACCCGCCGTGGGTGCCGCGCGACGAGGTCGCCCGCTACCCCGAGGACCCGGTGCTCGCCATCGACGGCGGACCCGACGGCATGGCGGTGGCGTGGACGTGCGTCGACGTCGCGCGCCGCCACCTGAAGCCGCGCGGCAGCCTCCTCCTGCAGCTCGGGAACGTCGAGCAGGTCGACGCCCTGCGCGAGCGGCTCGCCGACGACGAGCTCGCGATCACCGAGGTCCGCTGGTGCGAGCGCGGCGTGCTGGTGCGGCTCGACCTCACGTAGGGCGCAGCTTCTCGGGCAGCACCTTGTGGGTGCCGTCGCACCACGGGAACGTCTGCGACTTCTCGCACCGGCACACCGCCGTCACCGGCCGCGTCGTCTCGTGGGGTACGCCGTCGGCGTCCTCGATCGTGTGCTTGCCCCGCAGCAGCATCGGGCCGCCGGGGCACAGCACCATGTCCGGGTGCTCGAAGGTGGGGGTCGTCATGCCACCCGCTCCTGGTCGACACCCCAGCGCGCGAGCATGGTGCGCGCGAACCGGTCCTCGAGGTCGAGGCAGGTGAACGCGCCGAACCACACGTCGTCCTCGAGCTCGGGCTCGTCCTCGAGCAGCGCGCCGACGATGGTGCGCACCGCGAGCTGCTCGTGCACGGCGTCGGCCTCCACGTGCTCGGCGTAGTAGGCGACCATCTCCGGCGGGAACCCGAGCCGCTCCAGCCCCTGCGCCATCCGCCGCGACGGGACCGAGCTGGTCGCCTCGAACGCGGCGAGGTGGCCGAGCGCGGCGCCGCGCAGCCGCCGCTGCAGGCCGAACATCGACAGCGCGTTGTTCTGCTCCAGCACCTCCAGCGGCACCGCGTCCACGTGCGCGTCGTACGACGGCTCGAGCCCGCTGGCCGCCATCCCGCGGCTGAACAGGTGGTGGTGCAGGCGGTTGGGGTCGCCGTCGCCGTACTCGTCGAACTGCAGCTCCATCAGCGCCGCCTTGGCGCGCACACCGAGCCGCGGCACCAGCCAGGCGACCGGGTCGGACTCCTTGAGGTGGTAGACCGAACGCATCCGGAGCAGCTCGAGGGCCTGGTCGCGGTCGGCGTCGCGGTGGACGAACCGGGCGACGGACGCGCCCTCCTGCTGGTCGAGCCAGGCGAAGAAGTCGTCGACGAAGGAGAGTCCCTCCGGCCGGGTGGACCGGGACCGCAGCCGGGCCTCGAGGTCGTGCTCGAGGACCGCGCGGATCCGCAACAGCTGGGGGTCCCACTCGAGGGCGTCCTCGACGTTGTCGAAGCCGCCGTAGTGCAGCTCGTGGAGCACCCACAGGGCGAGGGCCG
The DNA here is from genome assembly GCA_963763225.1 of uncultured Actinomycetota bacterium. Taxonomy (GTDB): domain Bacteria; phylum Actinomycetota; class Actinomycetes; order Propionibacteriales; family Nocardioidaceae; genus Nocardioides. The sequence continues at coordinate 155,996 of CAVXNT010000004.1, forward strand.
CGTCCTCACCCGCTCGCTGTCGGCGCGGCGGCGAGGACGGCGTAGAAGTCCTGCGACCCGGAGCGGAGGGCGCTGAAGAGCTCCTCGGTCAGCGGGCCGCGTGGCTGGGGCACGTGCATGCCGCGGGTGTACCCCGCGCCGGCCGCCGCCACTCCTGCGGCGCGCGCCACCCCGGCGGTTCGGTTCGCGCCAGGCCGGTCAGGTCTCGATACGCCGGTCGCGGCCTCGTTCCTCGGCCGCGCGGGCTACTCGGCCTGGCACCCGGCGTCGCCCGAGCAAGCTCGAGCGACGGGGTGCTCAGAACTTGACCTGGGGGGCGTACTCCTGGCCGTCCGGCGCCTCGTAGAAGTCGCGGGGGTGCACGTTCGCGACACCGGTGAAGAACATCCACGGGATCGTCTGGGTGAGCTTGTTCAGCCGGGCGACCGCGTCGTTGTAGTACTGGCGGGCGAACGAGATCTGGTTCTCGGTCTCGGCCAGCTGGTTCTGCAGGTCGAGGAAGTTCTGGTTCGCCTTGAGGTCGGGGTAGTTCTCCGCGACCGCGTTGAGGTTGACCAGCGCCCCCTGCAGCCGGGCGTCGGCGGCCGCCTTGGCCGGGACGTCGTCGCCCCTGGCGGCGGCCTGCGACGCCGGCCCGCGCGGCGGTGACCTCCTCGAACACGCCCTTCTCGTGGGCGGCGTAACCCTTGACGGTCTCCACCAGGTTCGGGATCAGGTCGGCACGCCGGGTGAGCTGGACGTCGATGCCGCCCAGCGCCTCCTGCGCGCCGATGTCGGTGGTGCGCAGCTTGTTGAACCCGGCGACACCGAAGGCGACCAGGGCCACGAGCACGACGACGATGACGATGATGGTGATGAGCATCTGCACCTCTCAGGGGATGGGGAGAACCGGGACGGTCACCAGGAGCCGCCGCCTCCGCCGCCGCCTCCGCCGCCGCCGGAGAACCCGCCGCCTCCCGAGGAGGACGAGGACCTCTGGGTCGCCTCGTAGGAGGAGATCGCGGAGTGGACGGTCGAGCGGAAGTCAGTGGCCATCGAGGACACGGCGGTCCCGACGGTGGTCGCGCCGTAGTAGCCGGGGAAGTACGTCGGCACGGGCGGCTCGGTGCCCATCTCGACCCGGTACTTCGCGGCCCACTCGTCGGCGCAGCCGAACGCCACGGCCCAGGGGATGAAGGCGGTGTACAGCTCCTGGCGGCCGGAGAAGTCGAAGCGCTGCTCGGCCGACGGCGTCGACAGGATGCGGCGGAAGCCGCCCGCGCGGGACCAGAGGTCCCGGCCGGCGCGGGTACGCCGGGTGCCGGCACCGGTCGCGGCGAGCCGGACGCCACCGACGGCGAAGAGCCCGGGGACCAGGCCGACGGCGGTCATCTCGAACGGGTTCCAGAACGCGATCACGATCACCGCGATCGCGCACGCGCCGATCACGATGCCACCCAGGCCGCCCAGCCCGCTGCGCACCATCAGGCCCGAGGTCTGCGCCCAGCCGCGGACGTTGCGCTCGAAGTTCTCGATCTCGCTCTTGAGCCGCTTGCCGGCGGTGACGTCCTTGGGGCTCGCGCGGAAGGTGGTCCCCGGCCCGCCGAGCAGGTGCGCGACACCGGTGGTCACCGGGTCCAGCCCGGCCCAGCCCGCGGCCCCGCCCCGGTCCGTGATCGTCCAGGTCCGGTCGGTGCGGTCGAGGCCGACGGCGCCCTTCTCCGCGGCGTAGAGCAGGGTCGCGACGTACTGCTGCTCGTCGACGTCCTCGCTGACCAGGTACGCCGCCTGCGCGGGCCCGATCCCCTCGGGCGGGGCGTACATGAGCGGGAAGCCGCGGGTCGCGCTCGCGGGTGCGCCAGCCGAGCAGGAAGCCGATCACCCCGGCCAGGACCGCGAGGACCAGCACGACCAGCAGCAGGACCAGGCTGGTGCCGAGGACCCGGTCGAACCGGGGCGACCACGGCAGCGAGGTGCCCGCGGGCGGCGTGGGCAGGTCGAGCCCGGCCTTGACGGTCACCGGCGTGTTCGGTGCGAGCGTCCCGGCGCGCACGTGCAGGGTCCGGGTGCCCTCCCCGTCGGCCTCACAGCCCGAGGTCAGGCCGGCCCCGACCGCACACTGGACGTCCTGCGCGGCCGCCGGCAGGTGCACCGTGAGGTCGGCCTGCTCGATCTCCTGGCGCCAGCCACCGGGGATCAGGTTCCAGTAGAGCTGGGTCGGGTGCCCGTCGGTGCCGGGGTCGAGCACCCCGTCGATCGTGTAGCGGATCTCGTAGACGTGCTTGCCCGGGATCACCGTGCGGTCCGGGTCGCCGATGCGGGCGTCCGTGTAGCGGCCGCGCCCCTCGGTGAGCAGCTCGACCGGTACCGGGCCGCCGTCCATGGTCACCGAGATGTCGTGCGGGACGAGGCGCTCGTGGGAGTCGTTCGGGTCCTCCCGGTCGAAGAAGCGGAAGATGCCGTGCTTCCCGGCGAACGGGAAGTCCACGGTCAGCGTCTCGACCGCATCGAGGTCACCCTGGTCGTCGACGTCGAAGGCCGCGACGTACGACGTGATCCTCGTCTCCTCACCGCCGGCGGTGCCGCCGTCGTCCCAGCGGTAGGTGACGGCCGGCGCGAGCAGGAGCAGCAGGAGCACGAGCAGCACGACCCTGCTCACCGCGGAACCCGCGATCCGCTTCATGGCCGGAGCCTAGGCCCGCGAGCGGTGGCCGCGCCGGAAAACCGCGTGCCCGGTGTCGGCGGTCGTTGGGAGACTCCTCCCGATGAGCACGACGCCCCCCTCGCCCCAGGCCAAGCCCACCCTCACCTCCTTCTGGCACGACCTGCCGCGGGAGGGCAAGCTGCTGCTGTCCGTGGTGGTCTTCGAGTTCATCGGCACCGGCCTGGTGCTGCCGTTCCACGTGGTCTACCTCCACGAGGTGCGCGGCTTCCAGCTCGGCCACGTGGGCCTGCTGCTCGGCCTGCCGCCGCTGGTGGGCTTCCTGGCGGTGGGGCCCGGCGGTACGGCGATCGACCGGCTCGGCGCGCGCCGGATCCTGGTCGCGGCGCTGACGCTGCAGGTGGTGTCGAACGCGATCCTGGCGTTCGCGACGACCGAGTGGGCCGCCGCCGCCGCGCTGGTGCTGTCCGGGGTCGGCTTCGGGGTGTCGTGGCCCGGGTTCCAGGCGCTGATCGCGACCGTGGTGCCGAGCACCCTGCGGCAGCGCTACTTCGGGGTGAACTTCACCCTGCTCAACCTCGGGATCGGCATCGGCGGCATCCTCGGCGGGTTCTTCGTCGACGTCGACCGGGCCGTCACGTTCCAGACGATCTACCTCGCCGACGGCGTCTCGTACCTGCCCGGGCTGTTCCTGCTGAGCGTCCCGCTGCGCCACATCGCGGGCCGGCCCGACCACGGCGAGGACGGCCCGGCACCGACCGTCGGCTACCTCGAGGTCGCCCGGCGGCCCGCGGTCGCCACGCTGATGCTGCTCAGCTTCGTGTCGTCGTACGTCGGCTACTCCCAGCTCAACGCGGGCATGCCGGCGTTCGCCCGCGCCATCGGCGACGTCTCCACGCAGGGCCTGGGCCTGGCGTTCGCGGCGAACACGGTCGTCATCGTGGTGCTCCAGCTCGTGGTGCTGCAGCGGATCGAGGGCCGGCGGCGCACCCGCGTGATCGCGGTGATGGGCGTCGTGTGGGCGGCGTCCTGGGTGCTGCTCGGCGCGACCGGCCTGGTCTCCGGCACCGTCGGCGCCACGATCCTGGTGGCGGCCTGCGCCTCGGTGTTCGCGTTCGGCGAGACCCTGCTGCAGCCGACCATCCCCGCGCTGACCAACGAGCTGGCCCCCGACCACCTGCGCGGGCGCTACAACGCGCTCACGTCGGGCACCTTCCAGCTGGCCGCGATCATCGCGCCGCCGATCGCGGGCTTCCTGGTCGCCCACGACCTCGGCGCGGTCTACATCGGGTCGCTGGTGGTCGGCTGCCTGCTGACCGGTGCGCTCGCCGTCGTACGTCTCGAGCCGCAGCTGAGCCCGGAGGTCAACGGCGTGCACGCCCCGACCGCGTCGGATCCGCACGACCCCCACGAGCTGTCGGCGGCGTCGGCCAAGACGATCAGCGCCGCGACCGACTGACCACCCACCACAGCAGCAGGAGCCCGGCGAGCACCCCGGCCGCCGGCTTCCAGTAGGTCCGCGCCAGCACCGGCAGCAGCGTCGTCCCCAGGTCCAGCGAGTCGTCGCGGTGGCTCGCCGGCGGGGCGGCGGGCGACGATACCCCCGGACGTTCCGGCTGTTCGGCGGCCTCGGGAACGACCGTCTCGTCCGTGGGTACCGCTCCGGCCGGCGCCTCGGGTAGTCCCTGACGATCGGCCGGCTCCGACGGCGTGTCGCCCGACCGATCGTCAGGGACTACCGCCTCGGAGGGTCCGGCCAGCCGCTGCTCGAGGCAGTCGGTGAACTGGCCGAGCAGCTTGTCGGAGACGTCCTGCATGACGCCGCGGCCGAACTGGGCGGGCTTGCCGGTGATCGACAGGTCGGTGACCACCTCGACGTCGGTCGCCCCCGAGCCGGCCGCGTCGCCGAGCCGGCCGGCGCCATGGTCAGCGTGACCGTGGCGCCGGCCGTCCCGTTGCCGCGCTTGTCCTTGCCCTTCGCCTCGACGACGAAGCGGTGCGCCGCCTCGTCCTTCTCGACGAACTGCCCGGACCCGTTGTAGACCAGGGCGATCGGGCCGAGCTTGACCTTCACCGACCCCGAGAAGTGGTCGCCGTCCACGGACGTCACGCTCGCGCCGGGGAAGCACTCCGCGACCGAGGCGATGTCCTGGAAGTGCGACCAGGTCTCGTCGACGCCGGTGGGGACGGTGAACCGGTGGGTGAGGTCCACAGGCGCTCAGCCTCCTGCGGCCGCGAGCACCGCGCGCCGGGTGAGCACCCGGGCGAGGTGACGGCGGTAGTCGGCGTCGCCGTTGAGGTCCGAGGGCGGGTCGGTGCCCTCGGCCGCCTGCTCGGCGGCGGCGCGGACGGCGTCCTCGGTCGCGGGCTGGCCGGCGAGCGCCTCCTCGACCGCGCGCGCCCGCAGCGGCGTGGACCCCATGTTGGTCAGCCCGACCCGGGCCTCGGCGATCGTGCTCGCCGTCGATCCGGACGGTCGCCGCGACGGCGACGATCGGCCACTGGTGGGCGACCCGGACGAACTTCTCGTAGTGGGCGCCCCAGCCGGTGTGCTTGGGGATCCGCACCGCGGTGAGGATCTCGTCGTCGCCGATCGCGGTCTCGAACAGGTCGACGAAGAAGTCGTCGGCGCCGACCGTGCGGGTGCCGCCGGAGCCCTGGATCACGAACTCCGCGCCGAGCGCCAGCGCCGGCGCGCCGAGGTCGCCGGCGGGGTCGGCGTGCGCGAGCGCGCCACCGAAGGTGCCGCGGTGCCGGACCTGGGCGTCGGCGAGGTGCTCGACCGCCTTGGCGATCAGCGCCGGCGTGCTCGGCGACGAGCGGGTCGGAGCCCACGACCGAGTGCGGGGTCATCGCGCCGATGACGATCGCGTCGCCGTCGTCGCGTACGCCGCGCAGCGACTCGATCCGGCCGAGGTCGATGATCATCTCCGGGGCGTTGAGCCGCATCCGGAGCACCGGGAGCAGGCTCTGCCCGCCGGCGATGATCTTGGCCTCGTCGCCGTGCTCGGCGAGCGCGGCCAGCGCGTCCTCGACCGAGGTGGGCGCCACGTAGTCGAACGCTGCGGGGATCATGCCTGCTCTCCTTCGTCGAAGTGCGGCATGGCCGCCTCGGTGGTGGACCCGCCGGCGCCGGCGCCGTGGACCGCCCGCCAGACCCGCTCGGGCGTGCAGGGCATCTGGATGTCGTGCACCCCGAGCGGGCGGAGCGGCGTCGACCACCGCGTTGACCACGGCCGGCGTCGAGGCGATGGTGCCGGCCTCGCCGACGCCCTTCGTGCCGAGCGAGTTCGTCGTGGCCGGCGAGGTGGTGTGGTCGATCTCGAAGCTGATCGTGTCGGCGGCCGTCGGCAGCAGGTAGTCCACGAACGACCCGGACACCAGGGTGCCGGAGTCGTCGTACACCGCCTCCTCCCACAGCGCCTGGGCGATGCCCTGCACCAGGCCGCCGTGCACCTGCCCGGCCACGATCAGCGGGTTGATGATGGTGCCGATGTCGTCGCAGGCGACGTACCTGCGCATCTTCACGCGCACCGGTCTCGGTGTCGACCTCCATGGCGCACAGGTGTGTGCCGTGGGGGAAGTTGAAGTTCACCGGGTCGTAGGTCGCATCGGCGTCGATGCCGGGCTCGAGGTCCACCGGGATGTCGTGGGCCGCGAACACCGCGGAGGCGACCTCGGTGATGGCCACGCCCTGGTCGGTGCCGCGCACCGAGAACCGGCCCGCGTCGAAGTCGATGTCGTCGATGGAGGCCTCGAGCATGTGCGCCGCGACCGAGCGGGCCTTCTCGATCACCTTGTCGGCCGCCCGCACCATCGCCTCGCCGCCGACGACGAGCGACCGGGACCCGTAGGTGTCCAGCCCCTTGTGCGCGACCGCGGTGTCGCCGTGGAGCACCTCGACGTTCTCGAACGGGACGCCGAGGCGGTCGGCGACGATCTGGCTGAACGCGGTCTCGTGGCCCTGGCCGTGCGCCGAGGCGCCGGTGACGACCTCGACCGTGCCGGTGGGCAGCATCCGCACACTGGCGTGCTCCCAGCCCCCCGCGCCATAGTCGAGGGTCCCGAGAACCCGGCTCGGCGCCAGGCCGCACATCTCGGTGAACGTCGAGACCCCGATGCCCAGCTGCACCGGGTCGCCGCTCGCGCGGCGGGCCATCTGCTCGGCGCGCAGCTCGTCGTACCCGAACATCTCCCGGGCCCGCGCGGTGGCGGCCTCGTAGTTGCCGGAGTCGTACTCGAGCCCGGCGACCGTGGTGAACGGGAACTCCTCGTGCTTGATCCAGTTCTTCTCCCGGACCGCCAGCGGGTCCGCGCCGACCTCGGCGGCCAGCTCGTCCATCAGCCGCTCGATGGCGTACGTCGCCTCAGGCCGGCCCGCGCCGCGGTAGGCGTCGGTCCAGGTCTTGTTGGTGAGCACCGTCTGGCAGGCGAAGTGGTAGGCGGGGAACTTGTAGATCGCGTTGAACATGAACGCGCCGAGCACCGGCACGCCGCCGCCGACGATCGCGACGTACGCGCCGAGGTCGGCGAGCAGCTCGACCTTGAGCCCGGTGACGGTGCCGTCCTTCTCGGCGGCCAGCGTCAGCTTCTGCCACTGGTCGCGCCCGTGGTGGCCGCTCATCAGGGACTCGGACCGGGTCTCGGTGTACTTGACCGGCTTGCCGATCCGGCGACCGACCGCCCAGGCGATCCACTCCTCCGGGGTGGCCTGGAGCTTGCCGCCGAAGCCGCCGCCGACGTCGGGGGCGATGACCCGGATCTTGGACTCCGGCACGCCGGTCGTGGCGGCCAGCGCGAACCGCAGGATGTGCGGGATCTGGGTCGCGGAGTACATGGTGTACTGCTCGCCGGTCGGGTCCACGACGACCGAGCGCGGCTCCATGAACGCCGGGATCAGCCGCTGCTGGCGGTACTCCCGCTCGATCACGACCCCGTCGGTGCGGGCCCTGGCGATCGCGTCCTCGACGCTGCCGCCGGTGCCGGCCTCGCGCGGAGTCGAAGACCCACAGCGCGGACCTGTTGGTGCCGAGGTCCGGGTGCGCTAGCACCGTGTCGGCCGCGGCGTCCTTCAGGTCGAGGGCGGCCGGCAGCTCGTCGTACTCGACGTCGACCAGCTCGGCGGCGTCGCGCGCCTCGGCCGCGCTGCGCGCGACCACGACGGCGACGATCTCGCCGGCGAAGGAGACCCGGTCGCTCGGCATCGGCGAGTGCACGGGCGTGACCTGGTCGGGCGTGATCGGCCAGGCGTTGATGCAGACGCCGAGCTCCTCGCCGAAGTCCTTGCCGGTGAACACGGCGACGACGTTCGTCGCCGCCGCGGCGGCGCCGGTGTCGATGCTGGTGATCGTGGCGTGCGCGAACGGGCTGCGCACCATCGCCAGGTGCAGCATGCCGGGCAGGGTGATGTTGTCGGTCCAGCGGGTGCGGCCGGTGATCAGCCGCTGGTCCTCCTTGCGGCGCCGGTCGCGGCCGATCTCGCGCTCGACCTCGGCGCCGGGACGCTCCTGGGTGGCCGTCATGACGACACCCCCTGGCCCGCCGCGTGCTGCACGGCCCGGACGATGTTGTGGTAGCCCGTGCAGCGGCACAGGTTGCCCTCGAGCCCGAGGCGGATCTCCTCCTCGGTGGGGTTCGGATTGGTGTTCAGCAGGTCGACGCTCTGCATGATCATGCCGGGGGTGCAGAAGCCGCACTGCAGGCCGTGGCACTCGCGGAACGCCTCCTGGACGGGGTGCAGCCGGCCGTCCTTCGCCAGGCCCTCGATGGTGGTGACCTCCGCGCCGTCGGCCTGGACGGCGAGCACGTTGCAGGACTTCACGCTGGTGCCGTTGAGGTGGACCGTGCAGGCGCCGCAGTTGCTGGTGTCGCAGCCGATGACGGTGCCGGTCTTGCCGAGCTTCTCGCGCAGGTAGTGCACGAGCAGCATGCGCGGTTCGACGTCGTCGGAGACCTGGTCTCCGTCGACGGTAAGGCTGATCCGGGTCATGGAGTCTCCCTGGCAGAGGGGGCCTGGTGTGGATCAGGTCACGCTAGGCAGCGACCGGTTGGTGCAAGGTTGGGTGCCCGGGCCGACCGCCGAGCACCGTCGCTGACCGGCCGGCGTCGCGGCGATCTGCGGGCGGCCGAAACGGTCCCGGTGCCGTCCGACGGGTGTTGCGCATATGGTGTTGGGCGTCGTACGCCACCGGAAAGGCACCTGTGGAAGCACTCAAGAACTGGTTCACCTATGTCCAGGACAACTGGGAATACATCCAGGAGTCGATCCTCCAGCACCTCCGCATGGTGGTCATCGTCATCGCCTGCGCCACCGCGTTCTCGGTCGCGCTGGGTATCCTGGTCCAGCGGCGACCGGTCCTCCGGGCACTGTCCCAGTCCACAGCCGGGATCTTCCTGACCATCCCGTCGCTGGCCCTCTTCGCCATCTTCATCCCCGTCCTCGGCACCGGGAACAGGCCGGCGATGCTCGCGCTGTTCCTGTACGCCATCTTGCCAATCCTGCGCAACACGGTGGCCGGGCTGGACTCGGTCAGCCCGGCCGTGGTGGAGTCGGCCCGGGGGATGGGCATGGGCTCGATGCAGCAGCTCTTCCGCGTCCGGCTGCCACTGGCCTGGCCGATCGTGATGGCCGGGATCCGCGTCGCCACCTTGATGACCGTCGGCATCGCCGCCATCGCGGTGCTCGTGGGCGGCGACGGGCTCGGCACCTGGATCCAGGCCGGGCTGACGCGGCTCGGCCTCCCGCACGCCGCCGACTCCGTGGTGGTGGGTGTGGTGTTCACCGTGTTGCTGGGTCTGGCCCTCGACCTGGTGCTCGCCACGGTACAGCGACTGACGACTCCGCGTGGGCTGCGTGCCTGACGACGACCGAGAGGAACCGATGAACTCCGAGGCGAAGATCCACCTGGATCGAGTCGGCAAGACCTACCACGGCTCCAAGGTGCCGGCCGTGGAGGAATTGACCCTGGACGTGCACGAGGGCGAGATCCTGGTCCTCGTCGGGCCGTCGGGCTGCGGCAAGAGCACCACGCTGCGCCTGATCAACCGGATGATCGAGCCCACCACGGGGCAGATCCTGCTCGACGGCGAGGACGTCACGCGGGCCAACCCCGACAAGCTGCGCCGGCAGATCGGCTACGTCATCCAGCAGATCGGGCTCTTCCCGCACCAGACGATCGCGCAGAACATCGCGACCGTGCCGCGGATGCTGCGCTGGGACAAGGCACGCATCGCCGAGCAGGTGGACTCGCTGCTGCGCACGGTCGGCCTGGACCCCGACCAGTACCGCGACCGCTACCCGAAGGAGCTGTCCGGCGGCCAGGCCCAGCGGGTGGGCGTCGCCCGGGCACTCGGCGCCGATCCCGACATCATGCTGATGGACGAGCCGTTCGGCGCCATCGACCCGATCACCCGTGAGCGGCTGCAGAACGAGTTCCTGCGGGTCCAGGAGGAGCTGCACAAGACCATCGTGTTCGTCACTCACGACATCGACGAGGCGATCAAGATGGGCGACCGGATAGCCATCCTGGGCGACCGGAGCGTGATCCGCCAGATCGACACCCCTGAGCGGATCCTGGCCTACCCGGTCGACGAGTTCGTCGACGACTTCATCGGCACCGGGTCCACGATCAAGGGCCTGAACTTCCTGACCGTCGGCTCGCTTCGAGAGACCGGGTACCCGCACGTCTCCCCCGACGAGTCGCCAACCGCCGGGCTGGCCAAGCTCGACGAGGGCGGCCACGACTGGCTGGTGGTGCTGGACACCCAGCGCCGGCCGACGCGCTGGGTGCACCGTGACGAGCTGGCCGGCGCACCGACGTCCTACGACGAGGTCGGCACCGAGGTCGGCTTCCGGCTGAGCCAGGATGACACGCTCTTCCAGGCGCTCGAGACGATGGTGCAGAGCGCCACCGGTCTGTGCGTCGTCACCGACGCCGACGGTGCCTTCGCCGGCGTGGTGGACATCTTCCACCTGAACAAGGCGGTCCGGCGGGCGCAGTACGAGGCCCGGCGGCACTACGAGGAGATGGAGGCGAACGCGTGAGCGAGTTCGGCAACACCCTCGCGAGATCCCGCACCGGCCCCGACCCGCGCGACCTCGGACCCGGGGGCCCGGAGCCCGAGCCCGAGGGGCCGAAGCCGCCCGGAAGGTTGCGGATGTGGCGCACCGGGAACGTCGGACTGCTGATCGCCCCGGTGCTCATCGCCTCGTTCGCCGGGCTGCTTGCCCTGTACTACCACCACCTCGACCTGCCGCACGCGATCCGCCAGCAGCGCTCCGCCCTGGAATGGTCCGGCAAGCTCAAGCCCCAGCTCATCGAGCACCTGCAGATCGCGGCGCTGTCGACCGCACTGGTGCTCGTGGTGGCGATCCCGCTCGGCGTGCTGCTGACCCGGTCCGCACTGCGCCGGGTCTCGCCCTACGTGCTGACCGTCGCCAACACCGGGCAGGCGTTCCCCGCCTACGGCCTCATCGTCCTCGGCCTGATCATCGGCGGGCAGGGCCTGGGGACCGTCGTGGTCGCGCTCGCCTTCTACGCCCTGCTCCCCGTCCTGCGCAACACGATGGTGGGACTCGACGCGGTGGACCGCAGCATCATCGAGGCCGGCCGCGGCATGGGGATGACCCGCTTCGGGGTGCTTGCCCGCATCGAGATGCCGCTGGCCGTCCCCGTGATCGTGGCCGGCGTGCGCACCGCGGTCGTCGTCAACATCGGCATGGCCACCCTGGCGTTCCTCATCGGAGGCGGCGCGCTGGGAATCACGATCAGCTCCGGCCTGAAGCTGAGCCAGAACCCGGTGATCATCGTCGGCGCCTGGCTGGTCGCCCTGGTCGCGCTGACCTTCGACTGGCTCGGCGCACTGGCCGAGCGGGTACTTCGCCCGCGCGGCCTGTGACAGCCCTGGGACCGGACGACGAACGCCGCCGGGCCATCGGCCCGGCGGCGTCGTCATGCGGCCGCCCGGAGCGGCACCGACCCGCGGGTCAGAGGATGCCGATCTCCTTCAGGTAGTCCTCGGCCACGCGATCGGCGGGAGTGCCGTCGACGTCGACCTTCGCATCCAGCTCCGCCATCTTCTCGTTGTCGAGCGGCTCGAGGATCTTGCTCGCCAGCTCGTCGTAGACGTCCGAGTGCTTCTGGTAGACGTCGTTGTTCATGGTGTAGGAGACGTTGTAGAGGATCATCACGCCCGGGTCCTTGACCAGGTCCAGGTTCAGCGCCTGGATCCGGCCGTCGGTGGTGAACACCTCACCGAAGTCGCACGAGCCCTTCGAGGTCTCGGTGTAGATCAGGCCGGTGTCCAGGATCTGGGTCTGGCTCCGCGGGAGCTGGTAGCCGGTCGCGTTCTCCCACAGGATCAGGCCGTCGGGACGGTCCGGGAACTCCGACTCCATGCACACGGTGGCGTCCGGGTGTGACTTCAGGTAGTCGGCCATCTTCTGGAAGTCGAAGCCGCCCTCCTGCTTGGCCAGGTCGCCGTTCGCGGCGAAGCCGTAGGTGTCGTTGAACGGCGAACGGCCGATCCACGCGATGTTGTTCTTCTGCAGATCCTCCTTGGCCGTCTTGTCGTAGAGCTCCTGCGGGTCCTGACTGGGGTCCTCGTGACCGAGGTGCACCGTCCAGCCGGTGCCGTTGTACTCGGGGTAGACATCGATGTCACCACTCGTGAGGGCCTTGCGGTTCACCGACGTGCCGCCGAGGTTGGTCTTGTCGTCGACCTTGGCGCCCTCGTTCTCCAGCGCCTTCACGAACATCTTCCCGAGAAGGATGTTCTCGGTGAAGTCCTTCGACCCCACCGTGACGGAGACGCCGTCGAGCCGGTCCGACGACGCAGAGCCGCCACCGCTACTACCCCCACAGCCGGCCGCGAGCAGGCTCAGCGCCACGCTCGCGGACACGGCGACCAACTTCACACCTATACGCATCATTTCATCCTTCGGTCGCTTTCAGGTGAGCCGTTCGACCATATCGAGAAGCCGCGATGAGCCCCCGGCCCGTGAGCCACGACCCGATAACGATTGCCCCGGGGCGGCCGGGTCCTGCGCCCGAGGACGACGCGTCCGGGTGTGGCAGGCGGGCGATCCTCAGCGCAGCGCTGCGGCGAGCCGGCCCTTGAGGAGCGGGACGACGGGGTGCGGGGCGCCGGCGAGCCGGGCCAGGCAGACCTCGACGACCTCGGTGTCGTACGGGGCGAGCTCGCTGTAGTGCACGACGGCATCGGGCTGCGGGTCGACGAGCAGGGCCTCGCGGACCGCGACGGCGACGTACTCGGCGAGCTCGGTGAGGGCCGGCGAGTTGGTGCCGGGCAGCAGGTCGCCGCCGTACGCCTCGACCGCCGCGGCCACGTGGCCGCCGCGCAGCAGGGACAGGACCAGGTCGACGTCGGTGGTCACCGGCATCGTGAGGCGGTACGGCCGCGAGGCGAGCTGGCCACCGAGCGCGGACCGCAGGTGGGACACCTCGGCCTTGAGCGTGGAGAGCGTGACCGCCTGGTCGCCGTACACCAGCGCGTGGAGGTGCTCCAGCGACAGGCCCTCGGGGTGCATCGCCAGCAGCGCGAGGACCTCGGTCTGGCGGCGGTTGAGCAGCAACCGCTGGCCGTCGAGCCAGGCCTCGGCGGTGCCGAGCAGCCGCAGCACCAGGCCCGGCTCCTCGCGCTCGTCGAGGCCGCCGGCGCCGTGGTGGCGCGAGGTCGGCATCGCGGTCTCGATCAGGCGCGCCATCACCCGCGCGGTGGCCAGGCCGATCGGGTGGGTGCGGTCCCAGGTCGTCGACAGGTCGATGACGCCGAGCTGGTTGCCGGTCGCGGGGTCGTGCACGGGCGCCGCCCAGCAGACCCAGTTGTGCACGATCGGCGCATAGTGCTCGGCGCTGAACACCATCGCCGGCGCCGCGAGCCGGTTGGCCAGGTCGAGCGCGTTGGTGCCGACGACTCGGTCGTCCCAGCGCCCACCCGGCACGAAGTTCACGGTCTCGGCCTTGCGGCGCATCACCCGGCCGCCGTACGTCCACAGGATCCGGGTGTCGGGGTCGGTGACGGCGACGACGAGGTCGCCGTCCTCGGCGGTGCGCCGCAGCTCGGCCTCGACCCGCTCGACCGCGGTCTGCAGCGGCGAGCCGCGCCAGTACGCCGCGGTCTCGGACTCGTCGGCGAGCGGGGCCTCCGTCACGTCGGGCGAGATCGCCGCCTCCGAGCGCGTCCAGCTGGTGAGGATCTCGGGGCGCACCATCGCCGCCGCGTCGTCGCCGCGCTCGACGAACGACGTCCACGCGCGCACGCGTCGACCGCCTGGTCCGAGCTCGCTGCGCGCCATGCCCCCCGGAGCCCGGGTGTGCCGTCACATAGCACCGGGCAGGTCGGGCGCGGCGACGGTCGATCGGCGACCGCCCAGGGCCCAGGCCCGTGTCGCGTCGGGCTTCCCAGACAGTCGTCGAGTGACTGCTGGGGCCGTGGAGCTCGGAGGGGTGCGTACCGCCGGGTCCAGGGGACACCACGTCGCGAGGATCAGCCCCGGTGGATCCGCCCGTCGGGGCCGCGAGCCGCTCGCCGGAGCCGCCCCAGCGGCCGGCGATGATCTCGGCGGCGATGCTGATCGCGGTCTCCTCGGGGGTGCGGGCGCCGAGGTCGAGGCCGATCGGGCTGGACAGCCGCGCGAGCTCCTTGTCGTCGAGGCCGGCCTCGCGCAGCCGGTCCAGCCGGTCCTCGTGGGTGCGGCGCGAGCCCATCGCGCCGACGTACGCCACCTCCGGCAGCCGCAGCGCGACCTCGAGCAGCGGTACGTCGAACTTCGGGTCGTGGGTGAGCACGGTGATCACCGTGCGGCCGTCGATCCGGCCGGCGTCGCGCTCGGCGGCGAGGTAGCGGTGCGGCCAGTCGACGACCACCTCGTCGGCGTCGGGGAAGCGGCTGTTGGTCGCGAACACCGGCCGCGCGTCGCACACCGTGACGTGGTAGCCGAGGAAGCTGCCGACCCGGGCGACCGCGGCGGCGAAGTCGATGGCGCCGAAGACCAGCATCCGCGGCTTGGGCGCGAACGCCCACACGAACACCCGCATGCCCTCGCCGCGCCGCTCGCCGTCGGGGCCGTAGGTCAGCGTCGCGTTGGGCCGGCGGCGAGCAGGCCGAGCGCGTCGTCGTGGACGGCGTCGTCGGCGCGCGGCGGAGCCGAGGCGACCCGGCCGCCGCGGTGTCGGGGCGGACGACCATCCGGCGGCCCGAGCCAGGCGGGGTCGGGGTGCTCGATGACGGTGGCGAGCGCGACCGGGCGGCCGGCCTCGACGTCGGCGGCGATCTCTCCGAGCTCGGGGAACGTCTCGCGGTCCACCTGCTCGACGTAGACGTCGAGGATGCCGCCGCAGGTCAGCCCGACCGCGAACGCGTCGTCGTCGGAGACGCCGTACCGCTCCAGGACCGGGGTGCCGGATGCGCACGACCGACTGGGCCAGCTCGTAGACCGCGCCCTCGACGCAGCCGCCGGAGACCGAGCCGACGGCGGTACTCGTCGGGTCCGACCAGCATCGAGGCGCCGGCCGGGCGGGGCGCGGACCGGAAGGTCGCGACGACGGTGCCGACGCCGACGGTCTCGCCGGCCCGCCACCACGCCATCAGCTCGGGCAGCACGTCACGCACGGGAGATCACCTCCGCCAGCTCGGCGAACGTCGCCAGCGAGTGCCCGGCGATGAAGTCGTCGCAGTGCGGCAGGGCGGCGAGCGACGCCCTGCTGCACGGGCTCGTAGCCGGCCTTGCCGCGGTGCGGGTTGACCCAGACCACCCGGTGGGCGATCCGGCGCAGGCGGGCCATCTGCTCGCCGAGCAGCGCCGGGTCGCCGCGCTCCCAGCCGTCGCTGAAGACCACGACGACCGCGCCGCGGGCCATCCCGCGCTGGCCCCAGCGGTCGAGGAAGAACCGCAGCGTCTCGCCCAGCCGGGTGCCGCCGGACCAGTCCGGCACGGTCTCCCCCGCGGCCACCAGCGCGCGCTCGGGGTCGCGCAGCCGCATCGCGCGGGTCAGGTGGGTCAGCCGGGTGCCGACGGTGAACGTCTCCACGACGCCGCCGGTCTCGCGCCCGACCTGGGTGAACCGGTGCGCGAGGCGCAGCAGCGCGTCGGCGTACCCGCTCATCGAGCCGGAGACGTCGACGAGCAGCACCACCCGGCGGGGCCGTACGCCGCGGCGGCGCCAGGCGATGCTCGCCGGGCTCGCCCATCCGGCGCAGGCTGCCGCGCAGCGTGCGGGAGGCGTCGACCTGGCCGCGGTGCCAGGCCTGGTGCCGGGCGGTACGCCGCACGCGGCGGGCGCGGCCGGAGCGTCGCGAACATGCCGGCGAGCCGGTGCCTCTCCGCGGGCGACAGCGCGGCCACGTCGCGGTGCCGGAGCACCTCGGTGTCGCTGGCCATCGCCCGGACCGACCTCGTCGGCCGCCTCGCCGTCGCCCGTGCCGCTCGTCGGTGGCGGGCAGCTCGGAGAAGCGCGGCGCGCCCGGCTGGGCCGGCCGCGTCCGGGGCAGCCCGTCGCGGGCGTTGAAGAACGCCTCGAAGACCTGGTCGTAGCGCTCGAGGTCGTCGGGCCCGGCGCACAGCGTGGCCCGCCCGGCGAGGTAGGTCGCCCGCTGGTCGCTCGAGGCCGAGCACGGCGACCGCGGCGAGGAAGCCGTGGGCGCGGTCCTGGGTGACGGCGACGCCGGCGGCGCGCAGCGCGCGGGTGAACCCGAGCAGGACCTCGTCGGCGCCGCGGCGCGGCGCGGCGTCGGCTTCGGTGGCCGGGCCGCGCCCCTCGGTGGTCGGGCCGCGCCCCTCGGTGGTCGGGCCGCGCCACTCGGTGGTCGAGCCTGTCGAGACCATCATGCCCTCAGCATCTGGTCCAGCGCCTGGCGGACCCGGTCGGCGTCCTCGCGGTACTTCACCAGCGCGCCGAGCGTGGCCGACGCGGCGGCGAGGTCGATCTCGGCGGTGCCGAGGTGGTGCAGCGCCCGCGCCCAGTCGAGGGTCTCGGCGACACCGGGCGGCTTCTGCAGGTCGTGCGCGGTCGCGCAGCTGCTGGACCAGGGCGACCACCTGGCGGCGCAGCGCCTCCGAGACCTCCGGCGCCCGGGAGCGCAGGATCTCGACCTCGCGCTCGAGGCCGGGGTGCTCGATCCAGTGGTAGAGGCAGCGCCGCTTCAGCGCGTCGTGCAGCTCGCGGGTGCGGTTGGAGGTCAGCACGACGATCGGCGGGGTGGCGGCGCTGCACGGTGCCGAGCTCGGGGATGGTGACCTGGTAGGTCGAGAGCACCTCGAGCAGGAACGCCTCGAACTCGTCGTCGGCGCGGTCGACCTCGTCGACCAGCAGCACCGCCGGGCTGTCCTGCAGCGCCTGCAGCACCGGGCGGGCGAGCAGGAAGCGGGCGTCGTACAGGCTCTTCTCGGCCTCCTCGACGCTCCGCGTCCTTGGCGCCGCCGCCGGCCGCCTCGAGGGCCCGCAGGTGCAGGATCTGCCGCGGGAAGTCCCAGTCGTAGAGCGCCTGGGTGGCGTCGATGCCCTCGTAGCACTGCAGCCGGACCAGCGGCAGGTCGAGGCTCTCGCGCGAGCGCCTCCGCGAGCGCGGTCTTGCCGGTGCCGGGCTCGCCCTCGAGCAGCAGCGGGCGCTGCATGCGCAGCGCGAGGAACGTGACCGTCGCGAGCGCGTCGTCGGCGAGGTAGCCGGTCCCGCCGAGGCGCTCGGCGACGGCGGCCGGGGACTCCAGGGCCATGCGCCAAGGCTACGCGGCCCGGTGTTGGCCGGCGGTTGGTCAGGCGGTCGGCCGGTCAGCCCTCGCCCGGGCGCACCAGCCCGCTCTCGTAGCCGAGCACCACGAGCTGGGCCCGGTCCCGCGAACCGGTCTTGGCCAGCAGCCGGCCGAGATAGGTCTTGACCGTGGCCTCGGACAGCGACTCCTGCGCGGCGATCTCGCGGTTCGACAGGCCGCGGGCGACCAGGCGGAGCAGCTCGCGCTCCCGTTCGGTCAGCCCGGCGAGCACCCGGTCGGAGCCGCCGGGCGCCGGCCGGGCGACGTACTCCTGGATCAGGCGGCGCGTGATGCGCGGGTCGAGCAGCGCCTCCCCACCGGCGACCGTGCGCACGGCGGTCACGAGGGTCTCCGGCGGGGCGGTCTTGAGCAGGTAGCCGCTCGCCCCGGCGCGGAGCGCCGCGTAGACGAGGTCGTCGGCGCCGAACGTGGTGAGCACGAGGGCCCGGGTGCCCTCCGGCATCCGGGCCACCGCCTCGATGCCGTCCATCCGGGGCATCCGCAGGTCGACCAGCACCACGTCCGGGCGAGCTCGGCCACCGCGGCCAGGGCCTGCTCTCCGTCCTCGGCCTCCCCCACGACCTCCAGGTCGGGCTCGGCCTCGAGGATCAGCCGCAGCCCGCGGCGGACCAGCGCCTGGTCGTCGGCCAGCACGATGCGCACGGTCACGGCACCCGCACCTCCCGCGGCTCGCTGGCCGTCGGCAGCCGTGCGGTGACCGTCCAGCCGCGGTCCCGGCCGGGACCCGCCGCGACGTCGCCACCGAACATCCGGACCCGCTCCCGCATGCCGACCAGCCCGTGGCCCCCGGACAGGCCGGCCGCCGGCGGCTCGGGGGCGGCCCGGCCGGCCCCGTCGTCGCAGACCTGCAGGACCAGGTCGTCGGGCCGGTACTCCAGGCGGACCACGACACCGCACGGGCCCGCGTGCTTGAGCGCGTTCGTGAGCGCCTCCTGCACCAGCCGGTACGCCGAGACGTCCAGCGCCCCGCCGACGACGCGCGGGGTGCCGACGGTCTCGAGCGTCACGTCGAGGCCGGACCGGCCGAGCTCCGCGACCAGCTCGGGCAGCTGGGCGAGACCGGGTTGGGGGGCACGCTCGGCGGACTCGCCGCGGAGCATGCCGAGGAGCAGGTGCAGCTCCTCGATGGCCGACCGGCCACTCGCCTGGACCTGGGTCAGCGCCTCGGCGACCTCCGGCGAGCGCTCGGGGACCAACTGCTGGGCGGCGGCCGCGTGGATCACCATGACCGACACCTCGTGGGCGATCACGTCGTGCAGCTCCCGGGCGATCCGTTCGCGCTCGGCGACCACCGCCTCGCGGGCGGCCAGCTCCTGCTCGCGCAGGGCGAGCTCGGCCCGCTGTGTCTCGACGACGGCCCGGTCGTGCAGGGCGTGCACGAGCCGGGCGACCGCAAAGGCGATCGCGGTGACGCCGAGGGTGAACAGCATGCTGTCCAGCGACCGGAAGTCGGGCAGCACGGCCGCGAACACGACGTACACCGCAGCCATCGTCACGGGCATCCACAGCGACTCGCGCAGCGTCGGCGCCCGGGCCGCGACCGTGCACCCCGCGATGAGGAAGCCGACGAAGGACGAGTAGAAGCCGGGGTCGGCCTGCTGCACCAGGACCGGGACGAGCGCGGCCGCCGCGCACCCGAGCAGGACCGCGCGCGGCCAGAGCCGCCGCGCCGCGAGCGCCGCTCCGGACGCCAGGCCGCAGGCGAGGATCAGCGGCGTCATCGGCGTCTCGAGGCCGACGAGCCAGTCGACGAGGACCAGCACCACGACCGCCGCCGCGATCAGGAGGTCCGGGACCGGCGGCCAGCGCATGGACGACAGCGTAGGAGTTCGGCACCGCCCTGGCAGTCGACCAGCGGTGACACCGCGTCCGCCCGAGGGTGACACCGGAGTCGTCGTCACGCCGATGACGGCGACGCAGGCGGCGAGGGACGGTGATCGGGCACGCCGGTCAACGGGGGCCGGCCGTCATCGAAGGAGCACACCGATGTCCCCCAGGATCCTGGCCACCAGCCTCCTCGCCGCCGCGGCCGTGGGCGTCACACTCACGGCTCCGGGCGCCTCGGCGTCGCCGGACGCCCACCAGCGCGCGACCGGCCACAAGCTGGCGTTCAACGCGAAGCACACCGGCATCGTGCCGACCAGCCACCGCAACTACGTCGTCAGCGACGACATCGTCCAGCACGGACAGCAGATCGGCGCCGACGTGCTGAGCTGCCGCACCAAGGGCACGCTCGCGCACTGCACGGTCAGCCTCGCCCTGGGCGACGGCCTGATGCACCTGCGCATCACCCTCCAGGAGAACGGCGACCTCCGCGGCCAGGTCACCGGCGGCGACGGCCGGTACGCCGGCGCGGCCGGCCGGGTGAAGGGCCGCGCCGCCTCGGAGCAGGTCGAGCGGGTGGTCGTGCACTGGCACGCGTGAGCAGGGTCAGGCCCGGTCCACGTCGCGCCCGGTCGCCAGGTCGCCGCACTCGACCAGCTCGACGTCGTGGGTGGCCAGGTACGCCCGCGCCCCGCGGTCGCCGTCGGTCTCCGCGGCGACCGCGGACCAGTGGTCGCGGCCGAGGACGACGGGGTGGCCGGGCCGTCCGTCGTACGACGCCCGCCGCAGGGTCGCGCGCGTGACCTCGCCGGCCAGCACGCGCCGGACCACGTCGGCGCTCACGTCGGGGAGGTCCACCAGCGAGACCGCGACCGCGTCGCCGGCGCCCGACCCGATCGCGCAGAGGCCGACCCGCAGCGACGCGGACATGCCGCGCTGCCAGTCGGCGGCGACCACCGGCGTGGCGCCGGTGCCGGCCAGCAGGGGCAGCGCCTCGTCCACGGCGGCGCCGAGCACGACCGCGACCTGCGCGCAGCCGCCGTCGGCGAGCGCGCGGATCGCGCGGACCAGCCACGGCTCGCCGTCCGCGTCGCGCACGAGCGCCTTGGGCATGCCCATCCGGGTGCCCGCGCCGGCGGCGAGGACGATGCCGTCGACGGTCACGAGAAGGCCTGCGAGTAGACCTTCGCGAGGTCCTCGGAGTACGGCGCGGTCATCCCGCACACCATCACCTGCCCGCCGCTCGCGGCGACCAGGTAGCGCTGGCCCTCCTGGAAGTGCACGGACTGCAGCAGGCGGTCGAGCGTCGCCGGCGGCGCGGTGACCTCGACGCTGTCGGTGGGCTCGCCGGCGTACCACTGGTCGACCTGCAGACGCACCCGGCCGTCGGCGACGGAGTCGACGGTGCCCGCGAAGGCGGACCGTGGCCCGGCCGAGCAGCTGGGCGTTCGGCACGGCGCAGCGGGCCGCGTACGCCGCCTCGGCGGGCGCCGTCAGCGTGGTCACGCCCGACGCGGTCGCGGTGGGCGTCCCGGCGCCGGGCCCCTCGTCGCCGCGGAACATCGCGAACAGCCCGACCCCCGCGATCACGACGACCGCGGCGGCCGCCACCAGCCAGGTCAGGGGGCCGCGGTTGCGGGTGCCGCTCTCGCGGTTCTCGGTGGTCAGCTCGGTGCTCATGACGTCCTCCAGGAGTTCGGACACCCGCGCGGCCTCGGCCGGCGGGAGGGAGGACGCCGGGTCCGCCGCCCGCAGGCGGTCGCGCAGCGCGTCGTGCGGGCCCGCGCTGGCTGGTCGGTCACGGCCTTCTCCCCTCTCTCGACTCCTCATGTCCGGCAGTACCCGCGGTCTTTCGCAGCCGTTGCTCCAGCCTGCCGCGCGCGCGGTGCAGCCGGATGCTCGCCGCGTTCGGGGTGATCCCGAGCGCGGTCGCGATCTCGGCGGCCGTCCAGCTGCTCCCACGCCCACAGGCGCAGCAGCTCGGCGTCCTGGGGCCGCAGCGCCGCGAGCGCGGCGGTGACCTCGTCGTCGCGGTCCTCGGGACCCGGCGACGACTCGGCCGGAGGGTCGACGGTGGCGACCCGGGCCGCGACCCGGCGCTGCCGGCGGGCGGACCGCTCGGCGTTGTGCAGGCAGTTGCGCGCCACGCCGTACACCCACGGCAGCAGGGGTTCGGGCAGGTCGTCGGCCCGGCGCCAGCAGACCAGGAGCGTCTCGGCCAGCACGTCCTCGGCGGTGTCCGGGTCGGTGCGTCGGGCGAGGAACCGCCGCACCGGGTCGATCAGCCCCGGAGCGACGGACTCGAAGCGGTCCCGTCGGCTGTCCACGGGTTCACCCAAACACAGGCCCGGTCGTGATCGCGGACGCCGGTCAGGCGCGCGTCGCGACCGTGAGCAGCACCACGGCGTCGTCGAGGGCGTGCAGGTCGTGCCGCACCGGCGGGATCACCAGGTGGTCGCCGGCGCCGCCCTCCCAGCTGTCGCCGTCGGCGGTCAACCGGACCCGGCCGGAGAGCACCTGCAGCGTCGCCTCGCCGGGCGACTCGTGCTCGGCGAGGGTGCGGCCCTCGACGAGCGCGATCAGGGTCTGGCGCAGGTCGTGCTCGTGGCCGCCGTGCACGGTCACGGCCGACCGTCCGGCGCTGGCCGTCCGGGCCGCCGCGAGCTGCTCCTCGCCGAGCGTGGTCAGGGATCGTCCGTCCATCAGCTGCTCACTCCTCCTGGTGGGACTGCGCGTCGTCGGGTCCGGTGCCCGGCAGGAACGTCGGGTACTCCCGCCGGGCCGCCTCGACGGTCTCCCAGCCGCGGGCGCCGAGCGTGACGCCGGTGACCGGGAAGATCCCGAGGTTCTCGCGCTCGACGTGCTCGTCGAGCTCGCGGAGCGGTCGGAGACGTGCCGCTCGAGGTGCCGGCGAGTCGGGGTCGAGGTCCTCGATGGCCTGGTCGAAGCCGCGGTGCTCCTTCTCGAGCTGCTCGACCTCCTCGACGAACTCGTCCTCGGCGCGCAGCGCGGCGAAGATCCCGACCTCCTCGCGGCGCACGTGGGTGTCGAGGTGGCCGACCAGCTGCTGCAGGTGCGCGAGGGCCGGGCGGCCGGTCGCCCGCGCTCATCGCGAGGCGTACGGCGTGTGCGCGGGTCCAGCAGTGCGTAGTGCTCGTCCATCAGCTCGGCGATCGGCTCGATGCCGCGGCAGCCGCAGTGCTCGCACACGTAGCCGACCCTCCCACCCGCGCCGCGGCCGGTGGCCGCCGATGTGCTCGTCACGGCTGCGGTAGACGATGTAGGGCCGGGTCAGGTAGCCCACCGGTGCGCTGAACACGTGCACCAGCCGGGTGAACGGCCACAGCGCGAACAGCCCGAACGCGACCAGGCCGTGCAGCTGGAACCCGATCGGGGCCTCGCCCATCAGCTCGGGCTCCGGCGTGGAAGGCGAGGAACGAGCGGTACCAGACCGACACGCCCTCGCGGTAGTCGTACTCGCCGCCGAGGTCGAGGATCGAGCCCGCGATCGTGTTCCACATGCCCGAGCACGATGACGACGGCGAGGAAGACGTACATCACCTTGTCCATCCGGGTGGTCGCGGAGAACACCGGGCCGACCGTGCGGCGGCGGTAGATCAGGATCGCCAGCCCGACCAGCGTCATCAGGCCGGCGGTCAGGCCGCCGACCGGATCGCCGCGGTGTGGTACATGCGTCTCGGTGACGCCGACCGCGTCGGTCCACGCCTCGGGCAGCCAGCAGGCCGATGACGTGGCCGCCGACCACGCCGAGCATGCCGAAGTGGAACAGCGGGCTGCCGATGCGCAGCATCCGGTCCTCGTAGAGCTGGGAGGACCGGGTGGTCCAGCCGAACTTGTCGTAGCGGTAGCGCCAGAAGTGCCCGACCACGAACGTCGCCAGGCACAGGTACGGCACGATCACGAAGAGGAAGACGTCCATCAGCGGGCTCCTCGGGCACGCGGGGTCGGAAGGTCCTGGGGCGGGGCCGGGCCGGGCCGGGGCCAGCGCCGGGTCGAAGGCGGGGTGCCGTACGGCGTCAGCCCGACCTCCTCGGCGGGCGGGCCCTCCGCGGCCAGGCGGCGGACGGCCTCGCGCTCGTCGCCGCGCAGCGGCGGGAGCGTCGCGCAGACCGACTCGAGCGCGCCCGCCCACGGCGACTGCTGCTCGGCCAGCGAGAGGCGGAGCAGCTCGAGGCCGGCGCGGTGGTCGAGCAGCAGGCGCCAGCCCGAGCCGCTGGTCGATGGTGGCGGCGTACTCGAGGACCACGCACAGGTGGTCGGGCAGCTCTCCGCCGTGCTCCTCGAGCAGGAAGCCCGAGCGCAGGTACGTCTGCTTGAAGCGCAGCAGTGCGACCCCGCGCTTGCGGGTGTCACCGTGGGCGAAGTAGGTGAGGAAGAGGTTGCACCGGCGCCGGGAGTCGAAGGTCTCGACGTACGCCTGCTGGGCCTCGGCCAGCGGGGTGGCCGCCAGGTGCTCGACGACCGGCGCGCAGCGGTCCGCCCAGCGCCGGCGGGAGCGCCGCCGCCGCGGCGCGCAGCACCGGCAGGTCCTCGAGCAGGCGCTCGTCGGGGTAGCCGAGCAGCAGCGACGCCGACTGCCAGACGGCGGTCAGGTGCTCGGCCGGCCACGTCGGGGTCGGGTGCTTGGCGCTCATCGCAGGTCCGCCCCGCCGGTCAGCCCACCCGTGCCGCCGGGGCCGGTGGACCCGTCGTCGCTGGTGTCGGGCGTGCCCGGCTCGCCGACCGGCTGCGGGCCGTCCGGCCGCGGCGGGAACAGTCCCTGCCGGCGCGCCCTTGCCGTCCCAGTTGAGCAGGTTGACCCGCCGCGCCTTGTCGTCAGGGGAGGCGATGGTGTCCGAGGTCTGGCGGTCGCGGAGCATCTGGAAGTTCTCGACCGCGATGGGCGTCAGGCTGCCGGAGCCCTCGCCGAAGATCTCCGGATTGCCGCCGCCGTACTCCGACACGGCGCACTCGGTCGCCAGCTCCTCCAACGAGTGCGCCTGCTCGGCGTGCGCCGGCGGGATGACGTAGCGCTCGTCGTACTTGGCGATCGCGAGGAGCCGGTACATGTCGTACATCTCCTCCTCGCTCATCCCGACGCGCTCGGGGATGGCACCGTCCGGCTCCCGGCCGAGGTTGATGTCACGCATGTAGGCGCGCATCGCCGCCAGCTTCTTCAGCACCCGGTCCACCGGCTCGACGTCGCCGGCCGTGAACAGCTCGGCGAGGTACTCGATCGGGATCCGGAGCGCGTCGATGGCCGCGAACAGGTTGCCCGCGTCCTCGGCGTCCTCGCCGGTCTCCTTCACCACGTCCAGCACCGGCGACAGCGGCGGGATGTACCAGACCATCGGCATCGTGCGGTACTCCGGGTGCAGCGGCAGCGCCACCCGGAACTTGTTGATCAGCGCGTGGATCGGGGACCGCTGGGCCGCCTCGATCCAGTCGTGCGGGATGCCGTCCCGCTCGGCGGCACGGACCACCTCGGGGTCGTCGGGGTCGAGCAGGATCGAGCGCTGGGCCTCGTAGAGGTCGTGGTCGTCCGGCACCGACGCCGCCTCGAGCACCCGGTCGGCGTCGTACAGCACCAGGCCGATGTAGCGCAGCCGCCCGACACAGGTCTCCGAGCACACCGTCGGCAGCCCGACCTCGATGCGCGGGAAGCAGAACGTGCACTTCTCGGCCTTGCCGGTGCGGTGGTTGAAGTAGACCTTCTTGTACGGGCAGCCGGACACGCACATCCGCCAGCCGCGGCAGCGGTCCTGGTCGACGAGCACGATGCCGTCCTCGGAGCGCTTGTAGATCGCGCCGCTGGGGCAGGACGCCGCGCACGAGGGGTTCAGGCAGTGCTCGCAGATCCGCGGCAGGTAGAACATGAAGGTCTCCTCGAAGGAGCGCTTCACCTCCGCCGACACCTTCTGCAGCACCGGGTCCCGCTCGAACGTCGCCTCGGAGCCGCCGAGGTTGTCGTCCCAGTTCGCCGACCAGGTGATCTTCGTGTCCTTGCCGGTCAGCAGCGACTTGGGCCGCGCGACCGGCGTGTGCTCCTGCGCCGGGGCGTCGGTGAGCGTGGCGTAGTCGTAGGTCCACGGCTCGTAGTAGTCGTCGATCGACGGCAGCTTGGGGTTGGAGAAGATCGTCATGAGCTTCTTGAACCGGCCGCCGGCCTTCAGGGTGAGCCGGCCCCGCTTGTTGAGCGTCCAGCCGCCCTTCCAGGTCTCCTGGTCCTCGTAGGTGCGCGGGTAGCCCTGGCCGGGCCGGGTCTCGACGTTGTTGAACCAGACGTACTCCGTGCCGGTCCGGTTGGTCCATGCCTGCTTGCAGGTCACCGAGCAGGTGTGGCAGCCGATGCACTTGTCGAGGTTCATCACCATCGCCATCTGGGCCATGACCTTCATCAGTACTGGACCTCCTGGGACCGCTTGCGGATGATCGTGACCTCGTCGCGCTGGTTGCCGGTCGGGCCGAGGTAGTTGAACGCGTAGGTCAGCTGGGCGTACCCGCCGATCAGGTGGCTCGGCTTGATCAGCAGCCGGGTCAGCGAGTTGTGGATGCCGCCGCGGTTGCCCGACGTCTCGCTCAGGGGTACGTCGATCAGCCGGTCCTGGGCGTGGTGCATGAACACCGTGCCCTCGGGCATCCGGTGGGAGACGATCGCCCGCGCCACGACGACGCCGTTGCGGTTGACCGCCTCGATCCAGTCGTTGTCGGCGACGCCGACCTTGGCGGCGTCCTGGTCGCTCATCCAGATCGTCTGGCCGCCGCGGGACAGCGAGAGCATGAACAGGTTGTCCTGGTACTCGCTGTGGATCGACCACTTGTTGTGCGGGGTCAGGTAGCGCACCGTCACCCCGAGCTCGCCGACCGACCCGATGGCCGGCTCGCTGAACAGCGCGGCCATGTTCAGCGGTGGCCGGTAGACCGGCAGCCCCTCCCCGAGCTCGGTCATCCAGTCGTGGTCGAGGTAGAACGCCTGCCGCCCGGTGAGCGTGTGCCACGGCTTGAGCCGCTCCACGTTGATCGTGAACGGCGAGTACCGCCGCCCGCCGCTCTCCGAGCCCGACCACTCCGGCGAGGTGATCACCGGCTGCGGCGCCGCCTGGGTGTCGGCGAAGGTGATCTGCTTGCCCTCGTGCTCGGCCGCGAGGTCGTGCATCCGGGTGCCGGTCCGCTTCTCGAGCGTCTTGAACCCCTGCACGGCCAGGTGACCGTTGGTGGTGCCCGACAGCGCGAGGATCGACTCGCACACATGGATGTCGCGGGCCAGCGACGGGCGTCCGGCCGCGGCCCCGCCGCGCACCGCGCCGTTCTTCTGGCCGAGGTAGTGGATCGGCTCGGTGACGTCGTACGTGACGCCCTTGGTGGTGGTCCCGAGCTTGTCGAGCAGCGGGCCGACCGCGAAGTACTTGTCGGCGACGGCGCCGTAGTCGCGCTCGACCTCGACCAGCTTCGGCATCGTGACGCCCGGCACCGGGTCGCACTCGCCGAGCTTCCAGTCCTTGACGATGCCGTGCGGGTTCGCCATCGCGTCGGGGGTGTCGTGGGTCAGCGGCAGCGCCACCACGTCCGTGCGGACGCCGAGGCGGTCCTTGGCCAGCTCGGAGAACTTCCGGGCGATCGCGCCGAACGTGTCCCAGTCGTTGCGGGTCTGCCACGGCGTGGCGATGGCCGGGTTGAACGAGTGCACGAACGGGTGCATGTCCGTGGTGGACAGGTCGTACTTCTCGTACCAGGTCGCCGCCGGCAGCACGACGTCGGAGAAGATCGTGGTCGACGTCTGCCGGAAGTCCAGGGTCAGCAGCAGGTCGAGCTTGCCCTCGGGGGCGTCGTCGACCCAGCGCACGTCCTTGGGCCGCTTGCCCTCCGGCGTCTCGGTGGCCCGCACCGACGACGTGGTGCCGAGCAGGTGCTTGAGGAAGTACTCGTTGCCCTTCGCCGACGAGCCCAGCAGGTTGGCCCGCCAGATCGCCAGCACCCGCGGGAAGTTCTGCGGAGCGTCGGGGTCCTCGCCCGCGAAGCCGAGGCTGCCGTCCTGCAGCTTGGCCACCACGTGCTCGGCGACCGGTGTCCCGGCGGCGGCCGCCTCGTCGCAGATCTCGAGCGGGTTGCGGTCGAAGGTCGGGTACGACGGCATCCAGCCCATCCGCGCGCTCTTGGCCAGCACGTCGGCGGTGCTGAGCCCGGCCAGCTGGCCCTCCGAGGTCGCGGCCGACAGGGTGTCGGCGCCGAAGTGGTCGTAGCGGAACTGGTCGCTGTGCAGGTACCAGTACGCCGCCTGGATCATGTTGCGCGGCGGCCGGCTCCAGTCCAGCGCGTTGGCGAGGTGGCCGTGCCCGGTGACGGGGCGGACCTTCTCCTGGCCGACGTAGTGCGCCCAGCCGCCGCCGTTGACGCCCTGGCAGCCGGTCAGCGTGGTGAGCGCGAGGAACGCGCGGTAGATGGTGTCGCTGTGGAACCAGTGGTTGGTGCCGGCGCCCATCAGGATCATCGAGCGGCCCTGCGACTCCTCGGCGTTGCGGGCGAACTCGCGCGCGATCCGCGCCGCCGCACTCGCCGGCACGCCGGTGATCGGCTCCTGCCACTCGGGGGTGTACCCGGCGTACCTCGCCAGCATCAGCTCGTACACGGTGGTGACCAGGTGGTCGCCGACCCGGCGCACGGGCACCTGTGCGGTGGTCTCGCCCGGGCTGCCGTCGACGTCGCCGAACAGCGGCAGGCGCACCTCGGCCCGCTCGTCGCCGTCGAGCCCGAGCGCCGGCTCGACGCCCTGCAGGTCGAGGTTCCACTTGCCGGCGCCGGACTCGCCGAACCGGTGCCCCAGGGTCCCGTTGGGGACCACCGGTTCACCGGTCGCGGCGTCGAGCAGCACGGTCTTGAAATGCGCGTTCTCCTCCTCCGCCCGGTCCGGCAGGTCGGCGGCGGTGAGGAACTTGCCGGGCCGGCCGTCCTCGATGCGCACCAGGAACGGCAGGTCGGTGTAGGACTTCACGTACCGGTCGAAGTACGGCGTGGTCCGCTCGACGAAGAACTCGCGCAGGATCACGTTGCCCATGGCCAGCGCGAGCGCCGCGTCCGTGCCCGGCCGCGCGGGCAGCCACTCGTCGGCGAACTTCACGTTGTCGGCGTAGTCCGGCGAGA
Organism: uncultured Actinomycetota bacterium; assembly: GCA_963763225.1. Taxonomy (GTDB): domain Bacteria; phylum Actinomycetota; class Actinomycetes; order Propionibacteriales; family Nocardioidaceae; genus Nocardioides. The sequence goes on from CAVXNT010000004.1 coordinate 184,390, forward strand.
CGACGACGACCTTCTGGCCGCGGTAGCGCGCCTCGGTCATCCAGTGCGCGTCCGGCGTGCGCGTGACGGGGACGTTCGAGCCCCACATGACCAGGTAGCCCGCGTCCCACCAGTCGCCGGACTCGGGGACGTCGGTCTGGTCGCCGAACACCTGCGGCGAGGCGACCGGGAGGTCGGCGTACCAGTCGTAGAACGACAGCATCGAGCCGCCCACGAGGTGGGTGAACCGCGCGCCGGAGGCGTGGGAGACCATCGACATCGCGGGGATCGGGGAGAAGCCCGCGACCCGGTCCGGGCCCCACTTCGCGATGGTGTGGACGTACGCCGCGGCGACCATCTCGACCGCCTCGTCCCAGGTGGCGCGGACCAGCCCGCCCTTGCCGCGCGCGGACTTGTAGGCCTTGGCCCGCAGCGGGTGGTCGACGACGTGCGCCCACGCCTTGACCGGGTCGCCGTCGTGCTGGCGCTTGGCCTCGCGGTACATCTGCAGCAGCACGCCGCGGACGTAGGGGTAGCGCACCCGCGTCGGCGAGTAGGTGTACCAGGAGAACGCCGCGCCGCGCGGGCAGCCGCGCGGCTCGTAGTCGGGCCGGTCCGGCCCGGGCGAGGGGTAGTCGGTCTGCTGGGTCTCCCAGGTGATGATCCCGTCCTTGACGTAGACCTTCCACGAGCACGACCCGGTGCAGTTGACGCCGTGCGTGGAGCGCACGACCTTGTCGTGGCTCCAGCGGTCCCGGTAGAAGTCGTCGGCCGCGCGGCCACCGACCTTGGAGATCGTCCGCAGGTCGTCGGACACCGTCCCGCGGGTGAAGAACCTCCGGGTGCGCACCAGGGCGTCACTCAGTGGGCCGTCCAGCCCCTGCTCACCGTGCTGCGTCCGATCCCCGCCGGTCTCGACCGTCACCGTTGACCTCCCGTTGTCCGACTCGTGCTCGGTTCCTGCTGGTGGTGCGTGCGCTCGCGCGGCCGCGCGGCGCCAAGTCCAGCCGCTACTGTGCGCGGATGGCTGTCGCCCTGCGTTCGCGCCTGCGCTCGGGCGTCGAGGGCCTGACCCCCGGCTACTTCGCGCTGGTGATGGCCAGCGGCATCCTCTCGGCGGGGATGGCGCTGCGTGGTCACCGTACGCTCTCGACGCTGCTGCTGGCGGTGTGCGTGGCGGCCTTCTGCATACTCGCCGTGCTGAACGTGTGGCGCGCCGTGGCGTTCCGGCGCGCGATGGTCGACGACTTCGTCGACCCGCGCCGCGGGTTCGGCTTCTTCACGTTCGTGGCGGGCACCAACGTGCTGGGGGTCCGGCTCGGCCTGGACGGGCACTACGTGGCCACCGGCGTACTGCTCGCCTTCGGGGGCACCGCCTGGCTGGTGCTCGGGTACGTCGTGCCGTGGACCGCGGTGCTCGGCCCGCAGGAGCGGCCCGTGGTCGCCACCGCGAACGGCACCTGGTTCATCTGGACGGTGGCCACCCAGTCGGTCGCCACCGCGGCGGCCACCCTGGAGCCGCACGTGAGCGCCGGGCGCACGCCGCTCGCGCTGCTGGCCGTGGTCGCCTGGTCGGTCGGCGCCTTCCTCTACGCGGCGACCGGCGTCGTGGTGACCCTGCGGCTGATGCTCTACGACTTCGGGCCCGAGGAGCTCGAGCCGCCGTACTGGGTCGCCATGGGCGCCCTCGCCATCACGGTGCTGGCCGGCGCCCGCATCGTCGAGATGGCCGACGCGCCGATGGTGGCCGTGACCCGCGGGCTGATCGCCGGGCTGTCGGTGGTCTGCTGGGCGTTCGCGACCTGGCTGTTCCCGGTGCTCGTCGCGGCCGGGTGGTGGCGGCACGTCGTGCGCCGCGTCCCGCTGCGCTACGAGCCGACGCTGTGGAGCATGATCTTCCCGCTCGGCATGTACGCCGCGGGCGGGATCTACCTGGGGCAGGCGGACGCGCTCCCGCTGGTGGCGAACATCGCCGCGGTCGAGCTGTGGGTCGCCTTCGGCGCCGGCGCGCTCGTGTTCGCCGCGATGCTCGGCCACCTGGGCCGGGAGCTGGTCCGCACGCCTCATCCCTGACGACCGCCCGTGACCGGCACCGCCGCCGGCTCGGTCGACCGCGACGCGGCCAGCCGCCGCACGCTGGTCAGCGTCAGCAGCAGGGCCAGCGCGGCCGTCGCCGCGAGCATCCACATGCCGATCGAGTACGAGCCGGTGCGACCGTAGATGTAGCCCATCACCAGCGGCGGGACGAAGCCGCCCAGGCCGCCGGCCGCGCCGACCAGGCCGGTCACCCCGCCGACGTGGGAGGGGTCGGTGACCTGGGCGATCAGGGCGAACGTCGCTCCGCTGCCGGCGCCGAGGGCCGCGGCCATCGCCAGGAACGCGACGGTGCCGATGCCGTCCAACGGCGGCGTCGCCGAGGAGAGCGCGGCGCCGAGCGCGACCACGCCGTACCCGCCGGCGAGCACCGGTACCGCGCCGAGCCGGTCGGACAGCCAGCCGCCCACGGGCCGCATGAGCACGGCGACGACCACGAAGCCCGCCATCCGGTTCGCGGCGTCCGCGGGCTCGAGGTGGTGGGCGGTCTTGAGGTACGCCGGCAGGTAGACCGAGAACGCGACGTACCCGCCGAACGAGACGGCGTAGAGGATGCAGGCCTGCCAGGTGACCGGCAGCGCCGCGTTGGTGGCGATCCGCGCGACGATGGACGTGCTGTGGGGCGTCCGGCCGGGCGCGTCCCGCAGGAACAGCCAGGCCACCACGGCGTACACCGCGAGGGCCGCGGCGGTGATCAGGAACGGCGCCTTCGGGCCGAGGTTCTCGTACAGCTTGACGGTCGTCAGCGCGCTGATCGCGGTGCCGCCCATGCCGGCCCCGAAGATGCCGACCGCGAGTCCCCGGCGCTCGGGCGGGTACCACGCGTTGACGAAGGGGACCCCGATCGCGAACGTGGTGCCGGCGATGCCCAGGAAGAAGCCCCCGACCAGCACCAGGGCGTAGGAGTCCAGCGCGAAGAACGCCAGGAACAGCACCGGCACGATCGTGATGACGGTGACCAGCGTGAACATCACCCGGCCGCCGAAGCGGTCGGTCAGCGCGCCGACCACGATCCGGCCGACCGAGCCGACCACCACCGGGACCGCGACCATCAGCGCGACGTCGGACTCGCTGAGCGTGCCGAGGTTGCCGTTGTCGCGGAAGAGCGGGCCGAGGGGGCTGATCAGGGCCCAGGCCCAGAAGTTCAGGGCGAAGCCGACGGTGGCCAGGGCCAGCATCAGGCCGGGTGACCCGCCGGCCGTCGCCGCCGGGGCGTCCGGTCGTGCCGAGCTCACCACCGTCACCTCCCGTGCCCGAGACCGGCGCACCCCCGAGCGGGCCTCCGGTCCGGCTCCAGCCTCTCGCACTTCGCCGGAGTCCGGAACCGTGGAAATTCGGCTCACGACGCCCTCCGCACGATCGCGATCCGCCAGGCCTCGGGGCCGCGCTGGAGGTACTCCATGGTGAAGGTCTCCGGCTCGCGGCCCTCGATCTGGGCCAGCAGCGGCAGCGGGTCGTGGGGAGCGACGAGCACCAGGCCGCCGCCCGGCCGGACGGCGTCGAGCGCGCCGAACACCGTGGCGTGCCGGATCGCGTGCGGGACGACCCGGGCGTCGAGCTCGGGGAAGCCGTCCGGGTCCTGCTCGCCGCAGCCGCAGGCGTGGCCGCCGTGGCCGGCCTGCTCGGCGGTCTCGGCGGTGCTCTCGGCGTGCTCGACCTCGTGGCCGCCGAGCGCGTCGTGCATCCCGTCGAGCAGGGCCGCGACCGAGACGCCGGGCGCGGTGAGGAGCAGCGGCAGGACGAGCTCGTTCTCCTTGCCGAGGTGGCTGTCGAACATCGCGCGCAGGGCGGCGGCGGCGGTGACCGCGGCGACCGGGTCGCCGGCGTGCTCGAGCCGGTCGACCAGGCCGAGGATGGCCTGGTGCTCGCCGAGCATCGCGGTGATCAGCAGCGCCGCCTCGGGGCGGGCCGCCGCGGCCGGGTAGAGCGCGGCCTCCTCGGCGAGGGCGTGCGGCACCAGGTCGGTGCGGCACCAGGTGGCCAGGTCCCGGCGGATCTCCTCGGCATCGTCACGACCGTCGCGGACCGCGGCGGCCAGCTGGTCGGCGTACCCCCCGAGCACCGCGGCCATGGTGGCGTGGTGCTCGACCATCGCCTCGCCGGCCCGGGAATCGGCCTGGCTCGAAGCCACCATCACGTCGTTCATCTGTTGCTCCCTCCGCCCGGCGCGCCGGGCTGACTGCCGTGCGGACCACCCCGGTGGCGGTCGTGCCTCCATTTTTACTACACTTATTCCCGTGGAAAATAATCAGGCGGCTGTGCCGCACGCCACGCGCCGGCTCGGGCCCCGCCCCGGCCGGGGGTCGGGACCCCTGTCGACCAAGCGCGCCGCGATCCTGGAGCTGCTCGTCGACCAGCCCGAGCCGACCACGCTGGGGGCGCTGGTCGAGGCGAGCGGCCTGCACCCGAACACCGTGCGCGAGCACCTCGACGGCCTGCTCGAGCAGGGGCGGGTGCGCCGGTTCCGGCAGGAGCCGTCGGGTCGCGGGCGGCCGCCGTGGCTCTACGAGGCGACCGAGGGCAGCGAGAACCGGGAGTACGCCGGCCTCGCGGCCGCGCTCGCCGCCACCATCGCGCGAACCAGCCCCGACCCGGTCGAGGCCGCCGTCACCGCCGGCGAGGAGTGGGGCCGCGACCTGGTCCGCGGACGCGACCGGGCGACCACCCCCGACGGGCCGCGCGAGGAGGTCGTCGGCCTCCTCGACGAGGTGGGCTTCGACCCGGACCGCACGCCTGAGCGGCCCGAGCTGGTCAGGCTCCGGCGCTGCCCGCTCCTGGAGGCGGCGCACCGCCACCGCGACGTGGTCTGCGGCGTGCACGTCGGCATGGTCCGCGGCGCCCTCGCCGAGCTCGGCGGCGACCCCGCCGGCACCGCCCTCGAACCCTTCGCCCAACCCGGCGCCTGCCTGCTCACCATCCCGCCCCTCGGTTGAGTCGGGAGTTCTGACGGTCGAGTCGGGAGTTCTGACGGTCGAGTCGGGGAGTTCGGTCAGGCCGGCCGGACCGCGACCGCCTCGACCTCGACGAGCTGATCGGGGTAGCCGAGGGCGGCGACACCCAGCAGCGTGCTCGGCGCGTCGTGGTCGCCGAAGCGGTCCCGGACCACTCCCCAGGTGGCCACCAGGTCGGCTCGGTCGGCGGAGGCGACGTACACCGTCGACCGGGCCACGTCGGCCGGCGCGACCACGGACACGAGGCGATCATCGCGTCGAATCGGGAGTCCTGACCACTTGAATCCGGACTTGTCGTCGGCCGGATGGCCAGAACTCCCGACTCGAGTGGTCAGAACTCCCGACTCGACGTGGTGGGAGATGCGGAACGGCCCCGGTCCGCTGGGGACCGGGGCCGTTCGGCGTGCTAGCTCGTGGCAGAGCGGGTGGGACTCAGAAGTCCATGCCGCCCATGCCGCCGGACGGGTCGCCCATCGGGGCGGCCTTCTCCGGCTTGTCGGCGACGACCGCCTCGGTGGTGAGGAAGAGCGCCGCGATGGAGGCGGCGTTCTGCAGCGCGCTGCGGGTCACCTTGGCCGGGTCGATGATGCCCTCGGCGATCATGTCGACGTACTCGCCGGTGGCCGCGTTGAGGCCGTGGCCCGGGGTCAGGTTCTTGACCTTCTCCGCCACGACGCCGCCCTCGAGACCGGCGTTGATCGCGATCTGCTTGAGCGGGGCCTCGGTGGCGACGCGCACGATGTTCGCGCCCACGGCCTCGTCACCGGACAGGTCCAGCTTGTCGAACGCCGTCACCGACGCCTGCACCAGGGCGACGCCGCCGCCGGCGACGATGCCCTCCTCGACGGCCGCCTTCGCGTTGCGGACGGCGTCCTCGATGCGGTGCTTGCGCTCCTTGAGCTCGACCTCGGTGGCCGCGCCGACCTTGATGACGGCCACGCCGCCGGCCAGCTTGGCGAGGCGCTCCTGGAGCTTCTCGCGGTCGTAGTCGGAGTCCGACTTCTCGATCTCGGCACGGATCTGGTTCACCCGGCCGGCGATCTGGTCCGCGTCGCCCGCACCCTCGACGATGGTGGTCTCGTCCTTGGTGATGACGACCTTGCGGGCCTGGCCGAGCAGCTCGATGCCGGTCGACTCCAGCTTGAGGCCGACCTCCTCGGAGATGACCTGGCCGCCGGTGAGGATCGCGATGTCCTGCAGCATGGCCTTGCGGCGGTCACCGAAGCCCGGGGCCTTGACGGCGACGGACTTGAAGGTGCCGCGGATCTTGTTGACGACCAGCGTGGACAGGGCCTCGCCGTCGACGTCCTCGGCCAGGATCAGCAGCGGCTTGCCCGACTGCATCACCTTCTCCAGCAGCGGGAGGAGGTCCTTGACCGACGAGATCTTCTGGTTCGCGATCAGGATGTAGGGGTCCTCGAGGACCGTCTCCATCCGCTCCGGGTCGGTGACGAAGTACGCCGAGATGTAGCCCTTGTCGAAGCGCATGCCCTCGGTGAGCTCGAGGTCGAGCCCGAAGGTGTTCGACTCCTCGACGGTGATGACGCCTTCCTTGCCGACCTTGTCCATCGCCTCGGCGATGATCTCGCCGACGGTGGTGTCGGCGGCGGAGATGCTCGCGGTCGACGCGATCTGCTCCTTGGTCTCGACGTCCTTGGCCATGCCGAGCAGCTGCTCGGACACGGCGGTGACGGCCGCCTCGATGCCGCGCTTGAGGCCCATCGGGTTGGCACCCGCGGCGACGTTGCGCAGGCCCTCGCGGACCATGGCCTGGGCGAGCACGGTGGCGGTGGTGGTGCCGTCACCGGCGACGTCGTCGGTCTTCTTGGCGACCTCCTTGACGAGCTCGGCACCGATCTTCTCGTAGGGGTCCTCGAGCTCGATCTCCTTGGCGATGCTCACGCCGTCGTTGGTGATCGTGGGGGCGCCCCACTTCTTCTCGAGCACGACGTTGCGGCCCTTGGGGCCCAGGGTGACCTTGACGGCGTCGGCGAGCGTGTTCATGCCACGCTCGAGACCGCGCCGGGCCTCCTCGTCGAATGCAATCAGCTTCGGCATGTCTCCAGCGATCCTTCGCATTGAAGAGTTCATGGATCCGGTCCGGCGGGTTGCCCGCGACGGACGGCCCCCGCTGGCCCGGCGAACCCTTCTCGCCGGCGCTTCGGGACCTCAACGTCGCCGTTCCGGTTGTCACTCTCCTGTCGAGAGTGCCAGCCTCATGTTTAGCACTCGACCCCAGCGAGTGCAAGAAGCGTCCGACGCCGTCGACCACCGGTGGACGCCGGCCGGGTCGGCGCGCCGGTCACCAGGTGCGGGGGTACGCGCGCGAGGCGACCGCCTCCGCGAACGGGAGCGCGTTCAGGGGCAGTACGTCGAGGTACAGGCCGGGCTCGGTGAGCTCGATCTCCGAGACGACGAGCCGGTCCTCGTAGCGCAGCATGTCGACGCGCCCGTAGACGATCTCCTCGCCGAGCAGGTCGACCACGCTGGCGATCGCCTCGGCGGCCAGCGACGCGGCCTTCTCGGTCAGCTCGACCGAGCGCGACGTGCCGCCGTACTCCTCGTGCACGCGGATGTCGGTCGCGCTCGGCATCTTCAGGACCTGGCTGACCGGACGCCCGGAGATGACGAACACCGAGGTCTCGCCGTCGTGGTGGATCGACTCGACGAGCGGCTGGACCACCCACGGACCCTGGTGCCCGTCCGGCTTCGGCAGCCACACCTTGCCGTCGGAGACCACCTCGAGGCCGCGGCCGTGGGCGCCGACGCGCGGCTTCACCACAGCCACCCCGAACCGGTCCGCCGCCGCGCGGACGTCGAACACCGTGTCGGCCGCGACCGTGGGCACGACCGGCAGGCCCGCCTCCTGGAGGTCGACGAGGTACCGCTTGTCGGTGTTCCAGCGGAACACGTGGACGCCGTTCAGCAGGGCCGGCCCCACGCCGGACGCCCAGCCGAGGAACTCGCCGAGCCGGGCGTCGTAGTCCCACGCGGACCGGACCGCGACCACCTCGGCCGTCCCCCAGTCCACGGCGAGGTCGTCCCAGACCACCCAGCGGCTGGCCAGGCCGTGCGCCGCCAGGGCAGCGTCGAGCGCGCCGTGGCCCGGCTCGCCCTCCGCCCACTCGCGGCTCGTGGCGAGCAGCACCAGCGGTACTTGGGACTCCCCGCGCTGTTCCACGGGGGAAATGCTAAGCCGTCCCTCAACTGCTGTCGCGGACGACCAGACGGGTGGACAGCATCCGGCCGGGCTGCGCCCGCTCCGGGTCGGCCATCGCCTCGAGCAGGAGAGCGACCATCTCGCGCCCCATCTCCTCCGGCGACTGGTGCACCGTCGTGAGCGGCGGCTGGGTGGACTGGGCGATCGGGGCGTCGTCGAACCCGACCACCGCGACGTCCTCGGGCACCCGCCGGCCGGCCTCGCGGAGCGCCTGCAGGGCCCCGGCGGCCATCAGGTCGTTGGCACAGAACACCGCGTCCAGGTCGGGTGCGCGGTCGAGCAGCGCACGCATCGCGACGGCGCCGCTGCGCTGACCGAAGTCACCACGCTCGACCAGCCGCTCGTCGAGCTCGCGCCCGGCGGCGGCCAGGCCCGCGGCGTACCCCTCCTGGCGGGCACTGCCGGCGATCATGTCGACCGGCCCGGCGATGGTGGCGATCCGCGACCGTCCGCGCTCGACCAGGTGGGCGACCGCGAGGGCGGCGCCCTGCACGTTGTCGACGTCGACGAAGCCGTCGGCGGGTCCGGCGTGGGTGCGGCCGCCGACGACCACGGGTACGCCGTGGGCGCGGATCCGGTCCGGGAGCTCGTCGTCGTCGTGCAGCGACAGCAGCAGCACGCCGTCGACGTGCTGGCGGGTCAGGTACCGGTCCAGTCCCCCGCGGCGCTGGGACGCCTGGGCGAGCACGAGGACCAGCTGGCGGTCGGCCGCGCCGAGGGCGGTGCCGACGCCGCGGACGACGCCGGCGAAGAACGGCTCGCCGAAGACGCGGTCCTCGGGCTCGGCGATGACCAGCGCCACCGTGTCGGTGCGCCGCTTGACCAGGGCGCGGGCGGCGGCGTTCGGGACGTACCCGAGCTGCTCGACGGCGTCCTCGACGGCCTTGCGGGCGTGCTCGGAGACGCGGGCGCCGCCGTTGATGACCCGCGAGGCGGTGCCGCGGCCGACCCCGGCGAGCGTGGCCACCTGCTCGAGGGTGGGGCGGCCGCCGGGCCGCGGGCTGGTCGTCTCGGTCATGGGCGTCCGCGGGCCGCCGAGCGGCGGGCCCGGGCGGTCGAGGAGACCCCGGGCCCGCCACACGGCCGGGCCCGCCACCGGACGACGTCCGTGGCGGGCACTCCCTCATGCCGGGGCGGAGTCTTCACGCGGTCCTCCTCCGGCCCTGCGATGAAAAGTGGGAGCGTTCCCACGGGGATCACTCTGGGGCCGGGCGGGGTGGGTGTCAAGGCCGCCGAGGCGCTGTAACGCCCGGTTACCCGATGTTCCCACGGTGCTGCACCGTGGTGGGAAGAGAGGGTAACCGGGCGTTACAGCTGGAATCAGCAGCCGCCCGCGACCGCCGGGATCACCGACATCTGGGTGCCGTCGGGGGTGGGGGTGGCGAGGTTGTCGAGGAAGCGCACGTCCTCGTTGCCGACGTAGACGTTGACGAACCGGCGCAGCTCGCCGGACTCGTCGAGGATCCGGCCCTTGATGCCGCTGTAGTTCGCGTCGAGGTCGTCGAGCACGTCGGCCAGCGTCGCGCCGGAGGCGGTCACCTCGGAGTCGCCACCGGTGTAGGTGCGCAGGATGGTCGGGATCCGGACGGAGACGGACATGGGTTCCTCTTCTGGTCAGGCGATGCCGGTGGCGGCGAACGCGGCGTACGTCGGGGCGATGGTCGCCGCCGGGGCGACCGTGCCGCCGACCGCGTCGAGCGTCTTGAGGCCGTGGCCGGTGTTGATCACGACCGTCTCGAGCGAGGTGTCGAGCCGGCCGGTCTCGACGAGCTTCTTGAGCACCGCGACCGTCGTACCGCCCGCGGTCTCGGTGAAGATGCCCTCGGTCCGGGCGAGCAGCACGATGCCCTCGCGGACCTGGTCGTCGGTGACGTCCTCGACGGCGCCGCCGGTCTCGCGGCAGATGTCGAGGACGTAGATGCCGTCGGCCGGGTTGCCGATGGCCAGGCTCTTGGCGATCGTGTCCGGCTTGACCGGGCGGATCGCGTCGACGCCGGCCTTGTAGGCGACCGACACCGGCGAGCAGCCCTCGGCCTGGGCCCCGAAGACGCGGTACGGCTTGTCCTCGACCAGCCCGAGCTGGATCAGCTCCTGGAACGCCTTGTGCACCTTGGTCAGCTGCGAGCCGCTCGCGACCGGGATGACGATCTGGTCCGGCAGCCGCCAGCCGAGCTGCTCGGCGATCTCGTAGCCGAGCGTCTTGGAGCCCTCGGCGTAGTAGGGGCGGACGTTGACGTTGACGAACGCCCAGCCGTCCTCCTCGCCCGCGATCTCCGACGCGAGCTTGTTGACGTCGTCGTAGTTGCCGTCCACGGCGACCAGCGAGTCGGTGAACACCGCGGAGTTGACCTGCTTGGGCTGCTCGAGGTTGCTCGGGATGAACACCACGGTCTTGATGCCGGCGCGGGCACCGGCCGCGGCGACGGCGTTCGCGAGGTTGCCGGTGGAGGGGCACGCGAAGACCTTGGAGCCGAACTCGCGGGCGGCGCTCAGCGCGCACGCGACCACGCGGTCCTTGAAGGAGTTCGTGGGGTTGGTGGAGTCGTCCTTCACCCACAGGTTCGTGATGCCGAGCTCGGCGCCGAGGTTGTTCGCCCGCAGCAGCCGGGTGAAGCCCGGCTCGGTGTTGGGGCTCTGCTCGATGTCGGCGGGGACCGGCAGCAGCGCCTTGTAGCGCCAGATGTTGCGGGGGCCGGCCTCGATCTGCTCGCGGGTCACCTGCGGGAAGTCGTAGGCGATCTCCAGGGGGCCGAAGCACTCCGGACAGGCGTAGTGCGGGCCGAGGTCGACCCGGTGGCCGCACTCGCGACAGGAGAGGGCGGTCGCGTTGCCGAAGGCGCCCTCCCGCAGGGTGGGCCGCTCGATGGTGGGTGCGCTCACGGAGACCTCCTCATCTTTCCGGTACGACCTTCGCACCGGACGGAATTGGCACCGAGCCCGCACGCGGAGGCGTACGGCGGTTGCCGGGACGTCATCGGGCCGTTCCCTCAGTCCCTCTGGATGAGCGGTACCCACCGTACGCGAGCCGTCTCAGTATGTGCACATCGATTCCGCATGCTGGACGGCTCGCCTCGAAATCGGTAGTCCCTGACGTTCGGTCGGCGACACGCCGGTCGGGGCCGGCCGATCGTCAGGGACTACCCGGTCAGGCTGCCACGGTCGCGGCATCGGCGGGCGCGGCGAGCGCTCCGCGGACGACGTCGCGCACGTCGCCGACCAGGTGGACGGTCAGGCCCTCGAGGACGTCGGCGGGGACGTCGTCGAGGTCGGGCTCGTTGCGCTGCGGGACGAAGACCTCGGTCAGCCCGGCGCGCTGGGCGGCGAGCAGCTTCTGCTTCAGCCCGCCGATCGGGAGCACCCGGCCGTTGAGGGTGACCTCGCCGGTCATGCCGACCTCGGGGCGCACCGGGCGGCCGGTGGCCAGCGACGTCAGCGCGGTCACCATCGTGATGCCCGCCGACGGCCCGTCCTTGGGTACCGCGCCCGCGGGCACGTGCACGTGGATCGCCCGGTCGAGCAGCGCCGGGTCGACGCCGAGCTCGGCCGCGTGCGACCGGACGAAGGACAGCGCGATCTGCGCGGACTCCTTCATCACCTCGCCGAGCTGGCCGGTCAGCGTGAGCCCGGCCGCGCCCTCGGCGGCCGACGCCTCGATGAAGAGCACGTCGCCACCCAGGCCGGTGACCGCCAGGCCGGTCGCGACGCCGGGCACCGACGTGCGCTCGGCCGACTCCGGGGTGAACCGCGGCCGGCCGACCAGGTCCTTGAGGTCCGCCACGTCGACCGACACGTGCGTCGCGCCGGCCGCCAGGCGGGTCGCGGCCTTGCGCAGCGCCTTGGCGATCAGCCGCTCCAGCTGGCGGACGCCGGCCTCGCGGGTGTAGTTCGGCGGCGAGCTCGCGCAGCGCGGCGTCGGTCACGGTGACCTCGTCGGCGGTGAGCGCGGCGCGCTCCAGCTGCCGGGGCAGCAGGAAGTCGCGGGCGATGGCGACCTTGTCGTCCTCGGTGTAGCCGTCGAGCGTGACCAGCTCCATCCGGTCCAGCAGCGCGGACGGGATCTGCTCGACCACGTTCGCGGTGGCGATGAACAGCACGTCGGACAGGTCCAGGTCGAGCTCGAGGTAGTGGTCGCGGAACGTGTGGTTCTGCGCCGGGTCGAGCACCTCGAGCAGCGCCGCCGCCGGGTCACCGCGGTAGTCGGAGCCGACCTTGTCGACCTCGTCGAGCAGCACGACCGGGTTCATCGAGCCGGCCTCCTTGATGGCCCGCACGATGCGGCCGGGCAGCGCGCCGACGTACGTGCGCCGGTGGCCGCGGATCTCGGCCTCGTCGCGCACGCCGCCGAGCGCGACGCGGACGAACCTCCGGCCCAGCGCCCGCGCGACGGACTCGCCGAGCGAGGTCTTGCCGACGCCGGGAGGACCGGCCAGCAGCGATGACCGCGCCGGAGCCCCGGCCGCCGATGACCTGCAGGCCGCGCTCGGCGCGGCGGGCGCGGACCGCGAGGTACTCCACGATCCGCTCCTTGACCTCGTCGAGGCCGTGGTGGTCGGCGTCGAGCACGGCCCGGGCGGCGAGCACGTCGTTGACGTCCTCGGTGGTGACCCCCACGGCAGCTCGAGGACGGTGTCGAGCCAGGTGCGGATCCAGGCCGCCTCGGGGTTCTGCTCGCTGGAGCGCTCGAGCTTGTCGACCTCCTTCAGCGCCGCGGCGCGGACGTGCTCGGGCAGGTCGGCGGCCTCGACGCGGCCGCGGTAGTCGTCGGCGCCCTCGGGCTCGCCCTCGCCGAGCTCCTTGCGGATCGCGGCGAGCTGCTGGCGCAGCAGGTACTCGCGCTGCTGCTTCTCCATGCCCTCGCGGACGTCCTCGCCGATCTTGTCGGTCAGCTCGGCCTCGGCGAGGTGGTCGCGGGTCCAGCCGATCAGCGTCTCAGCCGCGACTCGACGTCGGGGTCCTCGAGCAGCTCGCGCTTGCGGTCGACGGAGAGGTACGGCGCGTAGCCGGCCGCGTCCGCGATGGCGGCCGGGTCGGTCATCTGGTGCACCTGGTCGATGACCTGCCAGGCCTCGCGGCGCTGGAGCACAGCACGACCAGGCGCTTGTACTCGTCGGCGAGCTCGCGGGCGCGGTCGGTGACCACGCCGTCGGCGTAGTCGTCGACGGGGTCGACCTCGACCCACAGGGCGGCGCCGGGGCCGGAGACGCCGCTGCCGATGCGGGCGCGGGTGCCGGCCCTGAGCACGGCGGCGGGGGCGCCGCCCGACCCTCGGGAGGAACCGAGCCGGCCGACGCGCTCGACGGTCGCCACCACGCCGTACGACGCGTAGCGGTCCTCGAGCCGCGGGGCGACCAGCACGCGGCTGTCGCTGCCGGCGCGGGCGGCGTCGATCGCGGCCTGCGCGGCCTCGTCGAGCTCGAGCGGGACGACCATGCCGGGCAGGACGACCAGGTCGGAGACGAACAGGACGGGGAGCTTCAGGGACATGCCCGGTCAACTCCCGGGCGGGCTCCGGTGTTCCGGAGAGTGCCTCCTGTTCGCTCAGGACGAACGCACGTCGGCGGTGAGCCGGCGCAGCAGGTCCAGCACGCCCTCGGGCCCGTGGACGACCACGTCGGCCCGGGCGACCAGGGCGCTCTCCTCCTCCGAGGCCGAGCAGACCAGCAGGGTGGGCATCCCCTCCTCGCCCAGCCGGTCGACGGCCTCGAACGCCTCGACGTCGCCGAGGTCGTCGCCCGCGAAGAGGAACGCGCCGGCGTCGAGCCTCGTCGGCCAGGGTGCGGACCGCCTTGCCCTTGTCCATGCCCGGCGCGCGGACCTCGATGACGTTGCGGCCCGGCTCGACGACCAGGCCGTTGCGCTCGGCCAGGTCGCGCAACGGCGGCAGCAGCCGGTCGAACGCGGCGTCGGGGTCGGCCATCCGCCGGGTGTGCACGGCGCGCGCGAGGCCCTTGTCCTCGACGCAGGCGTCGGCGGCGTCGGCCGCGCGCAGGGTGCGCGGCAGGTCGCGCAGGAACGTCGCCAGGCCGTGCGGCGGCCGCGGGGAGATGATCCGCCGGCGCGTCGAGCTCCAGCGCTCGTTGCCGTACTGGCCGAAGCAGGTACAGCTCCTTGCCGTGCTCGCCGATGGCGTTGCCGACCTCCTCGAGCCCACCGAGGTCGAGGGCCTGCCGCGCGGGCCGGCCGGTGATCACCGCGACCGCGGCGACCACGTCGGCGAGGTCGACCAGCACCTCGGGGGCATCGGGGTGGATGTGCGCCTGCTCCGGGTCGTCCACGATCGGGGCGAGGGTGCCGTCGAAGTCGAGGCCGACGACCGCGCGGCCCGCGGCGCGCACGAACGCGGCGTACTTCTGCTCCCCCTCGGGCGAGGTGAACTCCATGTCCCCACCCTGTCATCCGGGTCGTCCGGGTCATGCCGGGCGGGCCGGCACCGGGCAGGCAGCGGTGCGGCTCAGGACAGCGGCGCGGTGAGGATCAGCGTCAGCCGGTCCATCCGCATCGGGTCCACGGCCGGCGCGGTGCGCTTGATGCCGAGGTCGAGCGCGAGCTGCTTCGCGGCCGGCTTGAGCCTGGCGGGAAGTAGACGGTGTTGGCCGGGATGGTGCCGTACCAGTTGTCGGAGCCGACGACCTGCCAGCCGATGCCGGCGGCCCGGTCGGCCACGCGGCCGGCGAGGCCGGTGATGCCGGAGTTGTTGTAGACCTCGACGTAGACCTTGCCGCGCTGGACCGCCGGCTTCTGCGGCTTGGCTGGGCTTCGGCTCGTGGGCGCGAACGTCGGCGGACGGCCGGGCGTCTGCCGCGGCGGGTGCTCGGCAGGACCGTGGTGACCTCGCGCTCGGTCGGCTCGCCGCCGCGGGTGGCGACGAAGGCGATGCCGGCCATCGCCACGGCGATGACGCTGAGCATGACCACCGGGCGAGGGCAACGCGCCACGCCGCGCTGGTTGCGGCGTGCGCACGGCCTCAGACCTCGAAGCCGAGCCGGCGGGCCGAGCGCTGCCGCTGGCGGGCGGACCGCAGCCGGCGCAGCCGGCGGACCAGCAGCGGGTCGGCCTCGAGCGCCTCGGGCCGGTCGATCAGCGCGTTGAGGACCTGGTAGTAGCGCGTGGAGGACATGTCGAACTTCTCGCGGACGGCGGTCTCCTTGGCGCCGGCGTACTTCCACCACTGGCGCTCGAAGTCGAGGATCTCGCGGTCGCGGTCGCTCAGCGCCGGCGCGGCGTCAGAAGCGCCAGGCCGGAGAGCGTTCGCGGCGTCCATGCGGTCTCTCCTCGATGTGTCCGACAGCTGCTGGTCAGGCTTCACTGTAGGCGACGAACCACAACGATGTCATTCGTTCCCGCGGTCGCGACGTCGGCGGTACCGTCGCGTCGCGCCGGACGGTCGCCGGTCAGGCACCTCCGAACCTGCCGAGGCATGACCGTCGGCTGGGGCATCCTCGCGACCGGGCAAGATCGCGCACACCTTCGCCGCCGACCTGGCGCTGGTCGCCGGACGCGGAGCTGGTGGCGGTGGGCTCGCGCCGCCTCGAGAGCGCCGAGGCGTTCGCCGGCCGGCACGGCGGGACGCCGTACGGCTCCTACGAGGAGCTGGTCGCCGACCCGGACGTGGACGTCGTCTACGTCGCGACGCCCGCACGCGCTGCACCTCGAGCACGCCCGGCTGGCCTTCGAGGCCGGCAAGCACGTGCTGTGCGAGAAGCCGCTGACCCTGAACGCCGCCGAGGCCGAGGAGATGGTGCGCGCTCGCGCGCGAGCACGACCGGTTCCTGATGGAGGCGATGTGGACCGCGTGCCACCCGGTGGTGCGCCGGCTGCGCGGCCGGCTGGCGCGCGGGCGGCTTCGGCACCCCGCGGCACCTGCACGCCGAGCTCGGCTTCCGGGTGGACGCCCCGCCCGAGGACCGGATGCTCGACCCCGACCTGGGCGCCGGCGCGCTGCTGGACATGGGCATCTACCCGCTCACGTTCGCCCACCTGCTGCTCGGCGAGGCCGAGCAGCTGCGCGCGACCGCCGACCTCTCCCCCGGCTGGCATCGACCTCGACGTCGCGGTGCGGGCCGCTACCCGGGCGGGGCGCTGGCGACGATGACCGCGTCGATGACCTCCTGGTCCTCGCGCCGCGCCGAGATCGCCACCGACCGGGGCCGCATCGAGGTCGACGACTTCCACCACCCGACCCGGGCGACGTTCACGCCGTACGCCGCGGGCGGGGGCAACGGACCTCGAGCCCGGCGCAGCCGGTCGGACATCGACGCCCGACGAGCCGGTGCTCGGCGCCGGCTACGGCCACGAGATCGTCGAGGTCGGCCGCTGCCTGCGCGCGGGCTGCGGGAGAGCCCGCTGGTGCCGCACGCCCAGACCCTGGCGCTCATGCGGCAGATGGACGACGCTGCGCGCGCAGACGGGGATCGGCTCCCCCGATGGGGGCTCGCCGAGGGGGAGGTCGGGCCCGGCCCCCACCGTCCGTCTAGGGTTGGGGACGTGGCTTCCTCTGGCTCGGCGACCTCGTGATCGTCGCCAACCGCCTGCCCGTCGACCGCGTCGACGCAGCCGGACGGATCGGCCGGAGTGGCGTCGCTCCCGGGCGGTCTGGTGTCACGCCCTCGAGCCGATCATGCGCGCCAACGACGGCGACCTGGATCGGCTGGCCGGGCGGCACCGAGCAGGACCTCGAGCCGTTCGAGGCCGACGGCATGAACCTGGTGCCGATGTCGATGACCGCCGCAGGAGATCGAGGAGCTTCTACGAGGGCTTCTCGAACGCCACCCTGTGGCCGCTCTACCACGACCTGGTGGCGAAGCCGGAGTTCCACCGCGAGTGGTGGGACACCTACGTCGACGGTCAACCGCCGGTTCGCCGAGCGGGCCGCCGAGGTGGCCGCCGAGCGCGGCACGGTGTGGGTGCACGACTACCAGCTCCAGCTGGTGCCCGCGATGCTGCGCGAGCTGCGCCCGGACCTGCGCATCGGCTTCTACCTGCACATCCCGTTCCCGCCGGCCGAGCTGTTCCAGCAGCTGCCGTGGCGCCGGCAGCTCCTCGAGGGGCTGCTCGGCGCCGACCTGGTCGGGTTCCAGCTCAGCGGGGCCGCGCAGAACTTCGTCCGCCTGGTGCGCCAGCGCGTCGGCCACAAGACCCACCGCGACCTGGTCTACCTGCCCGACGGCCGCACCGTGCGGGCCGCCGCGTTCCCGATCTCGATCGACGCCGCGGCGTACGAGGAGCTGGCGCGCTCCGAGCGGGTACGGAGAAGCGGGCCGAGGAGAT
Source organism: uncultured Actinomycetota bacterium (assembly GCA_963763225.1). GTDB lineage: Bacteria > Actinomycetota > Actinomycetes > Propionibacteriales > Nocardioidaceae > Nocardioides. The sequence goes on from CAVXNT010000004.1 coordinate 201,901, forward strand.
CCGCGACGGCGCTCGGCAATCCGCGCCAGGTGTTCCTCGGCGTGGACCGGCTCGACTACACCAAGGGCATCTACGCGCGGCTGCGTGCGTTCAGCGAGCTGATCACCGACGGCGACTTCGACGTCGAGGACGCGGTGTTCGTGCAGGTCGCGACTCCCTCGCGCGAGCAGGTCGAGCAGTACCGCATCCTGCGCGACGACATCGACCGGCTGGTCGGCCACATCAACGGCGACCTCGGGCGAGATCGGCCGGCCGGCGATCCACTACCTGCACGCCTCGTACCCCCGCGAGGAGATGGCGGCGTTCTACCGCGCGGCCGACATCATGGTCGTCACGCCGTTCCGCGACGGCATGAACCTGGTCGCCAAGGAGTACGTCGCCTGCCGGTTCGAGGACGACGGCGCGCTGGTGCTCTCGGAGTTCGCCGGTGCAGCCGACGAGCTGCGGCAGGCGTGGCTGGTCAACCCCTACGACATCAACGGCATGAAGGCCGCCCTGCTCGAGGCGTACCGCGCCGACGACACGGAGCGGGCCGCGCCGGATGAAGGCGATGCGCAAGACGGTCACGCAGCACGACGTGGCGGCCTGGGCGCGAGTGCTTCCTCACCGAGCTGGCGGCGGTCGCGGCCGGCCCACGGCAAGACCGTGCGTCCCGCGCAGCGCTCCTGAGCCGTAGGTTGCGGGCCATGGATCTGGTGCCGAAGCCCGATCAGGTCGTCGCTGCCGCCGGCAACGTCGCACACAAGGTGCTGTACGGCGGGCTCGCCGATCTGCGTCCGATGCCCCGCACGCTCATCGACGAGGGCACCCTGCGCGAGGTCTACCACTACCGGCCGGCGGTCAAGGGTCCAGCAGGGCGACCCGGTGCTGCTGGTGACCCCGCTGGCCGCGCCCGCGATCTGCTACGACCTGCGCCGCGGCTGCTCGCTGGTCGAGCACTTCGTCGAGGCCGGCCGGCCGACGTACCTGGTCGAGTACGGCAAGGTCTCGTTCAGGGACCGCGACCTCGGCATGGAGCACTGGGTCGACGAGGTCGTGCCGACGGCGGTCCGCGAGGTGTCGGCGCACGCCGGAGGCCGGCCGGTGCACGTGGTGGGCTGGAGCCTGGGTGGCATCTTCGCGATGCTCGCGGCCGCCGACGCCGCCGACCTGCCGATCGCGTCGCTGATCGGTCGTCGGGTCGCCGGTCGACGTGACCCAGGTGCCGCTGGTCGCGCCGCTGCGGCCGCTGCTGGACCTCACCCGCGGCCACGGCGCTGGTCACCCGCGCCTACCGGGCCGCGGGCGGCGCGCCGAAGCCGCTGGTGCGCTGGGCGTTCCAGCTGTCGTCGTTCCAGAAGCTGGTGACCAAGCCGGTGGCGATCGCCACCCACCTCGACGACACCGACTTCCTCGCCCAGATCGAGGCGGTGGACCGGTTCACCGCCAGATGACGCCTACCCGGGCCGCAGCTTCGGGCAGCTCTACCACCGGTTCGTCGAAGGGCAACGCGCTGGTGACCGGGTCGGTGGAGCTGGGCGACCGCACAGGTCTCGCTCGCCGACATCATCGCTCCGGTGCTGGTCTTCGCCGGCGCCACCGACGGCATCGCGCCGGTCGCGGCGGTCAAGGCCGTGGTGCCGCTGCTGAGCGGGTCGCTCGGAGGTCCGGTTCGAGATCGTGCCCGGCGGGCACCTGGGCATGCTCACCGGCCGTGCCGCCCGCGGCACGACCTGGCAGGTGCTCGACGAGTGGATCGAGCAGTGGTCGGCGGCGGAGGAGCCGCCGGCGACGAGGAAGGCCGCGAAGAAGACCGCCGAGAAGGCGCCCGCCAGGAAGAAGGCGACCACCAAGAAGGCGCGACCGGCCCAAGAAGGCGGCCACCAAGAAGGCGGCCACCAAGAAGGCGGCACCAAGAAGGCGCGGCGACCAAGAAGACGCAAGAAGACGACCACGAAGACCGCCACCACCGACGCGATCGGCTCCAACCCGGCCGCCGCTACGGCTCCGGCGGCTCCCGCGCGCTCGCGCGGCGTACCTGATCCGGACGAGCCCGACCGCTAGCCTGCCGCCCATGCCGGCGACCGAGCGACTCCCGCGCGGGGTGCGGGTGGGGTACGGGTCGGGGTCGGTGGCGACCGGGGCGTTCGGGACGGTGCCGGGGCTGATGCTGCTGCCGTACCTGACCGACAGCCTGGGCATCGCGGCGCTGCGCGGCGGGGTTCATCGTGTTCGCGCCGAAGGCGTGGGACGTGGTGCTGAACCCGGTCGCGGGGCGGATCAGCGACCGGACCGTGGACCCGCGCGGTCCGCGGCGGCCGTGGCTGCTGCGCGCCGGGATCGGGCTCGCGGTCGGGTTCGCGCTGCTGTTCGCGGCGCCCGAGATGGCCACCGGCCTCGAGGCGCTGTGGGTGCTGGTGCTGTTCCTGGCCTGCGCGACGGCGTACGCCTTCTTCCAGGTGCCGTACGTCGCGATGCCGGCCGAGCTCACCTCGTCCTACGACGAGCGCACCCGGCTGATGACCTGGCGGGTCGCGATCCTCGCGTTCACCATCATGCTCGCCGGCGCGTCGCGCGCCGGCCATCCGCAACGCGGTCGGCGGCCGCGACGGCTACCGGGTGATGGGCGCGGCGATGGCGGTGATCATCCTGGTCGGCGTCGTCGCCGCCTACGCCGGGACCCGGCGCGCCCCGGTCGCCGCGCCGCTGCCGGGCGCCGGCAGCCTGCGCGACCAGCTGCGGATCGTGGCGACCGCGCACGACTTCCGCTTCCTGCTGACCTGCTTCGTCGTCCAGGCGCTGGCCACCGGCTGCATGCTCGCCGGGGTCGACTACCTCGCCTCCGACGTGCTCGGCCGCGACGGGCGCGGCGACCATCCTGTTCATCTGCTTCGTCGGGCCGGCGCTGCTGCTCACCCCGGCCTGGTCGGCGATCGGCACCCGGGTCGGCAAGAAGCGCGGGTACGCCGCGAGCTCGGTCGTGCTCGCCGCCGGGGCGCTGCTGGCCGCGACCGCCCAGTCGGCGCCGGTCGCGCTGGTCTACGTCGCGGTGGTGCTGGTCGGCGTCGGGTACGCCGGCTGCCAGGTGTTCCCGCTGGCGATGCTGCCCGACGCCGCGGCGGTCGACGCCCGGCGCACCGGGTCGAACCGCGCGGGCGTCTACACCGGCGTCTGGACCGCGGGCGAGACGCTCGGCCTCGCGCTGGGGCCCGGGGTGTTCGCGCTGGTGCTCGCGATCGGCGGCTACCGCTCCTCGACCGACGGCGACGTCGCCCAGCCCGGCTCCGCGCTGACCGCGATCACACTGGGCTTCTCGGTGCTGCCCGCCGTGCTGATCCTGCTGAGCCTGCTCTGGCTGCGCCGCTACTCCCTGGACGCCACCGAGGTGGACGCCCCCGGACCGACGAACGGCCCGACGACCGACTCGACCGAAGGAGTCGCATGAGCGACGCACTCGCCCGGCTGCGCGCGATGCAGGCGCCAGGACCTGCCCGTGCACGGCGGCCGCACGCTGGCCTACGTCTACGACTCCGGCCTGCCGGACGTGGACCGGATCGGCCGCGAGGCGGTCGCGGCGTACGCCGGCTCCAACGGGCTCGACCCGACGGCGTTCCCGAGCCTGCTGCAGATGGAGAACGACCTGGTCGCGTTCGCCGCGCGACCTGCTCGACGGCGCCGGAGACCTGCGTCGGCACGGTGACCTCCGGCGGCACCGAGTCGTGCCTGCTCGCGGTCCAGTCCGCCCGGGACAGCCGGCCCGACGTCGACCGGCCCGCGGATGGTGGTGCCGCCACCGTGCACGCGGCGTTCCTCAAGGCGGCGCACTACTTCGGCGTCGAGGCGCGTCGTGGTGCCGGTGGGGCCCGACTTCCGCGCGGACGCCGGCCGCGATGCTCGCCGCCGTCGACGAGGACCCCGACCGGACCGTCCTGGTGGTCGTCTCGCGCGCCGTCGTACGCGCACGGCGTCGTCGACCCGGTCGCGCGAGATCGCCCCGGCCGCGGCGGCACGCGGCATCCGCTGCCACGTCGACGCCTGCATCGGCGGCTGGGTGCTGCCCTACGCGACCCGGCTCGGCCGCGACGTGCCGCCGTGGACGTTCGCCGTGGACGGCGTCACCTCGATCTCGGCGGACCTGCACAAGTACGGCTACGCCCCCAAGGGCACGCTCGCTGCTGCTGCACCGCACGCCCGGGCACCGGCGCCCGCAGTACTTCGCCTACGCCGACTGGCCGGGCTACACGATGCTGAACTCGACCATGCAGTCGACCAAGTCGGGCGGTCCTCTCGCCGGCGCGTGGGCCGTGGTGCAGTCGCTGGGCGACACGGGGTACGAGCTCCTCTCCCGGCGACGTGTTCGACGCCGTCGACCGCATCGTCGCCGGGACCGCCGACATCGCGGGCCTCGACCTGCTCGTCGCCCCGGACTCGACGCTGGTCACGCTGGTCACCGACGGCCGCTGCGACGCGTTCACGGTCTGCGACGAGATGGCGGCCCGCGGCTGGTACGTCCAGCCGCAGATGTCGTACGCCGGGACGCCGCCGACCATCCACCTCTCGGTGAGCGCCGCGACCCTCGCCCACGTCGACGAACTGCTCGGCGCCCTGCGCGACTCCGTCGCCGCCGCGGTCGAGCGCGGCCCGGTCGCCGTGGATCCGGAGGTCGCCGCGTTCATCGAGTCGCTCGACCCGGCCACGCTGTCCGACGACGACTTCGACGGCCTGCTCGTCGCGGCGGGCCTGGCCGGGGGCGAGGACCTCGCGCTCCCGGACCGGATGGCCGAGGTGAACGCGATGCTCGACCTGGCCTCGCCGCGGATGCGCGAGGCGCTGCTGGTCGCGTTCCTGGACCGGCTTCAGCGGCCCAGCCGCAGGCCCCGGTAGACGGCCTTGCCCCCGCCGGGCACGTGGCCGACGTACCAGCCGGCGTGCCCGGGGTAGACGAACGAGCGCGGCAGCCGTGCCCGTCGCGCGTACGCGCGGTCGTGCCAGCCCGGCCGGTCGACGCGGCCCAGCGGCCAGACCTTGAACGACACCTGACGGTCCCGCACCCGCAGGCACGCGCGCCAGGGCAGCGGCACCAGCCGCCGGTGGGCCGTGAGCAGCACCTGGGCCAGGTCGAACTGGCCGACCGCGCGCCACGGGTCGCCGCGACGGGCGGTGTCCCACGTGAGCACGTTCATCACGCTGCGCGTGCCGCCGAAGACGTTCTTCGTCAGCGTGACGGCCCGCACCCGGCCCCGTCGGTCGACCACCCGCACCGCGAGCCCCGGCTGTGCGCGCCAGCTGCTTCCCCGGGCCCAGGTCGCGCAGGACGTCGCGTCCCGGTGCCGCCCGACGCCGGCGGGCACGGCCAGCTCGCGACGGTTCGAGTCGGCCACTCCGGCAGCGGCGCGGACGACCAGCCGGCGCTCGTCGTACCGGTAGTGGTACGACGGCCCGCCGGCCGTCAGCACGGACGTGGTGAGCCCGCCGGCCGGAGCCGGCGCCGGCGCCGGGGCAGGCGCCGGGGCAGGCGCCGGGGCAGGCACCACCAGCCCGAGCACCAGGGTGACGACCGCGCCGACGATCACTCCCCCACGGTAAGCCTGATCACGGAGTCCAGGTCGTAGCCGCCGGCGTCGGTGCCCAGGCCCTGGGCCACCTGCGCCGCCGTGGCGCAGCCCAGCCGGCGGCGCCGCGCAGGTCGCGGCCCAGCGACAGCCCGCGCAGGAAGCCGGCCGAGAAGGCGTCGCCGCAGCCGGTGGTGTCGACGACGTCGACGTCGTACGCCGGCACCTCGATCGACCTCGTCGGCGGTGACGACGAGCGCGCCCGCGGCGCCCCTGGGTCACCGCGACGCAGCCGGCCCCGGCGTCGACGCAGCGCCCGTGCGCCGTCGGCCAGCGTCGTCGGCGCCGGTGAAGCCGAGCACCTGCTCGTCGTTGGGCAGCAGGTAGTCGGTGTGCGGCAGCGCGTCGGCGATCCAGGCGAGCAGGTCGGGGTCGCCCGGGGCGAGCACGTCGACCGAGGTGGTGGCGCCCGAGCGCGCGGGCCGGCGCGAGCAGCTCGGCCGGCCGCCTCCCGCCGAGGAACTCCGGGCCGCCGAGGTGCAGGTGGTCGATCCCGTCCAAGGCGACCGGTCGAGGTCGTCGAGGGTGAACGCGCCGTTGGCGCCGATGCAGTGCCAGGCGGGGCGGTCACCGTTCGGGCGCACCGGGATGCACCGACGCCGAGGTCTGCTGGCCGGCCTTGCGCACCAGGCCGGCCGGTGTCGACGCCCTCGCGCTCGAGCAGGGCGAGGAGGGTGTCGCCGATCGGGTCGCGCGCCGACCGCGCCGAACGACGTGCACCTCGGCGCCGAGCCGGCTGAGCACCACGGCCGGTGCCGCCGGCGGTGCCGGCCGGGGAGCATCCGGATCGTCTCGACGAGCTGGCCCTCGGAGCCGTCGGGGATCGACTCGATGCCGATCACGTGGGTGTCGAGGACGTGCACGCCGACGGCGGCGACCTTCGGAGGTCTAGTCATGGGGTTCTCCTGGGGTGCGTGCCGTAGCTGCGGCTCGAGCGCCGCGGTCGACGACGGCGGCCTGCTGCTCGTCGGTCGAGCGGGCGCGGCGTGCCGAGCGCGCTGGCGCGGTGGTGGAGCGCGGCACAGCCACTCGAGGAGCAGCGCGTGCTCGACCGCCTGCGGCGAGCGTGCGCGCCGACGGCGACCGAGCCGTGGTTGGCCATCAGCGCGGCCTGCCGGCCGTCGAGGGCGGCGCGCACGTGCCGGCGGCGAGCTCGGGCGTGCCGAAGGTGGCGTACGGCGCGACCCGGATCTCGCCGCCGAGCAGGAGCTGCTGGTAGTGCAGGACCGGCAGCTCGTCGAGCACGCAGGCCACGGCGGTGGCGTACGGCGCGTGCGTGTGCACGACCGCGGCGGCCTCGGCTGTCGGCGTACACCCCGAGGTGCAGGTCGAGCTCGGAGGTCGGCGCGAGCGCGCCCTCGACGACGGCGCCGTCGAGCGAGACGACGGTGACGTCGCTCGGCGGCGCACTCGGCCAGCACGACCCCGGTGGCGGTGACTGCGACCAGGTCGCCCGGCGCGCGCGGACGACGTTGCCGGCGGTGCCGATCGAGCAGCCCCTCGGCGGCGAGCCGGCGGGCGGCCGCGGCGACGCTCGCGCGCAGGACGGCGGTCACCGGCGTGACCCCGGCGAGCCCGGCGGGCGTGGCGTAGCGCTCGAGGTAGGCGGTCACCATCGCGATGCCCTCCTCGATCAGGTGGCTCGTCGCCCGCGTCGTCGTGCTCGTAGGCGAGCTGGAAGATCCGGTCGCCGACCTCGACGGCGAGCACCGCGGCGTCGAGCGGCAGGTCCGGCGCGGGCCAGGCCGGCGTCGACGGCGAGGTCGCGCAGCGTCTGCGGCGGTGCGCCGTTGTGCTCGCGGCCGAAGCCGTGCACCGCGGGGTTGGTGCGTCCGCGCAGGTAGATCTCCACGAAGGCCGGCGGCGCCGGTAGACCTTCGACGAACGCCGCCATCGTCGTCTCCACCAGGGACGCGACCGAGAGCGTCTCGAGGCCCGGCGAGGTCGGCGAGCGACCTGCTCGTCCATCTCGGCCATGTCTCGCTCGGCCAGGGCCAGCAGGACGTCCTCCTTGTCGGCGAAGTACTGGTAGAGCGAGGCGACCGGAACGCCGGCGGCCTCGGCGATGTCGCGGGTGGTCAGCGCCTCGACCCCGCGCTCGACCACGAGCCGCGCCGCCGCGTCGAGGATGCGTCCTCGACGCGGCGCCGCGCCTGCGGTCGCTGCCGGCGGGACCCGGCGCTTCGGCGCGGATCGGCGCGGGTCGTGACAGCAGGCATGGGCGGAGTGTAGGGTACGAACCCGAATCTGACACATGTTCATGTTCAGGTACAGGAGCCGCGATGACCACCACCGCCTCGCCCGCCGCACCCTGCTCGGCGGCGCCAGCCGCCGCCGGGCTGGCGCGTCGGCGCTCGGCGCCTGGCACGACGCCGCGCGGCCGCCGGCGACCCGCCAGGGCGCGCTGCCCCGCGCAGGTCGACGTCGTCGTCGTCGGCGCCGGCCTCTCCGGCCTCGTCGCCGCGCGCGAGGTGGCGCCGCGCGGGCCGTCGGTGCTGCTGGTCGAGGCCCGCAAGCGGGTCGGCGGCCGGGTGCTCAACCACCATCTGACGACTCCGGCGGCGCGGCCATCGAGTCCGGCGGCGCCTTCATCGGCCCGACCCAGGACCACATCGTCGGCGCTGGCCGAGGAGCTGCGGCGTCGCCGACGTTCCCGGAGTACGTCGAGGGCAACAGCGTCTACATCTCCTCGACCACCGGCCGGATGGAGTACTCCGGCACCGTGCCGCCGGACCCGACGATCCTGCCGGACGCCGCGTTGCTGCTGCACCCGCTCGACCAGTACGCCGCCGAGATCGCCGTCGACGCGCCGTGGGCGCACCCGCGGGCCGCCGAGTGGGACGCGCATGACCCTGCGGCGAGTTCATCCGCGCGAACGCGGTCAACGCCGAGGGCGTCGAGAACCTGATCGCGCTGCTGGACCCAGCCGGGCTTCGGCGCCGACCCCGACGAGCTCTCGCTTGCTCTTCGTGCTCTGGTACGTCGCCTGCTCGGGCAACGAGCAGACCACGCGGGACCTTCGCGCGCAACTCCGACACCGTCGGCGGCGCCCAGGAGCGTCGCTTCGTCGGCGGCTCGCAGCTGATCCCGCTGCGGCTGGCCCGCCAGCTCGGCGACAGTCGTCGCGCTCCGGGCCCCGGTGCACAGGATCGAGCAGCAGCGACGACCGGGTCGGTCGTCCACACCGCGCCGCGGCGTGGTGCGCGCCAAGCGGGTGGTCGTGGCCGCACCGCCGCCGCTGGTGCTCGACATCGACTGGTTCCCCAGCTGCCCGCCCAGGCGGCGCGCAGCTGCTGCGCCACCTGGACATGGGCCAGCTGATGAAGTGCGACGCGGTCTACGAGAAGCCGTTCTGGCGCGACGCCGGCCTCAACGGCTTCGGCATCAACGACTCCGGCGCCGCCCGGGCCGTCTTCGACAACTCGCCCGACGGACGGCGACGCCGGGCGTGCTGCTGGCCTTCGTGGGCGGGGACGACCTGGCGCACCTACGGCGTGATGCCGCGCGCCGGACCGGCGCCAGCGCGGTGCTCGAGGGCTTCGCCGCGATGTTCGGCGAGCAGGCGCTCCACCCGATCGAGTACGTCGAGCACGACTGGACCAAGGAGCGGTGGACCGGCGGCGGCCCGGTCGCCGATCTACGCGCCGCGGCACGATGCTCGCGGTTCGGTCCGGCGATCCGCCGGCCGTTCGGCCGGGTGCACTGGGCCGGCACCGAGACCTCGACCTACTGGACCGGCTACATGGACGGCGCGGTGCGGGCCGGCGAGCGCGCCGCGATCGAGGTCGTGGAGCGGCTGCGGTGAGGCTCGCCGCGCTGCGTCGCCGCCGTGGCCGCGCTCGCGCTGGCGTCGCTGGTCCCGGTCCGCGCCGCCTCGGCCGCGGCGAAGCCCGCGACGAGAAGTGGGACGACGCCGGGTCTTCGCGAGCGTGCCCTCGCCGGGCTACCCGGCGTACGTCCACGGCACACCAACGGGCGGGTCTACGCCGGCACCTACGTCAACGCCGGCGACCGGCAGCGCTCGCGGGTCTTCGAGTGGGCCGGCGAGGGCACGCTGCTGCGATCGTGGACCGTGCCCGGGCCAGCGACCTCGACGCAGGACCACGGCGTCCAGGTCGCCAACCAGACCAGGGACGGGCTGCTGGTCCTGCTGGAGACGTCGCGGCGCCGGGTGCTGACCCTCGACGTCCGGACCGGCGGTTCCGCCGCGGTGGCGCGCTTCCCCGAGCGGCTCGGCGCCCAACTACGCCACCTGGGGGCCGCGAGGCGCCTCTACGTCACCGACTACGCCCAGGGCGTGATCTGGAAGGTGCCGCACGGCTCCGCGCGCGCCGCGGCGGTGGTTCGAGCGCCCGAGCTCGAGCGGCGTCGGCGGGTTCGGCACGACCGGGATCGTCTACCGGCCCGGGCGACGCGACCTGCTGATCACCCAGCAGACGACCTCCGACGGCGCGCCGCTGCCCACCAACGGGCACGCTCTACCGGCTGCCGGTCGCGCAGCGGGAGCCCGGGCGAGCTCGGACACGCTGTGGACCTCGCAGCCCGGCGACCTGCCCGACGGCTTCGGCATCGGCCGGTCCGGTCACGTCTACGTCGCGCTCGACGGGCCTGACCGACCAGCTCGTCGAGCTCGACGCGAGGCCGGGCAGGAGGTCGACCGCTTCCCCGACTGCCGCTCCCGGCGACAACGGCTCACCGGTCCCGTTCGACACCCCGTGCAACGCGACGTTCCTCGGCCGGCGGGTGCTGGTGGCCAACCAGTCCGTCGATCCAGGGCGACGCCGCGCCACCAGGCGATCCTCGACGTCGAGGTCGGCGAGCGCGGGCGGCGCCGTACCTGCCGCGGACGGCACGTTCCGCGCTGACCACGCTAGCGCTCGGCTAGGGTCACCGTCGTGAGCGCGACTCGCGGGACTGGTCGACAAGGGCCTGATGGCCCCGGACTGGGCCGAGGCCCTGGCCCCGGTCGACGACCGGATCGCCGCGATGGGCGCGGTTCCTGCGCGAGGAGGTCGCCGCCGGCCGCGGCTACCAGCCGGCCGGGGACGCGGGTCTTCCGCGCCTTCCAGCGGCCGCTCGCCGACGTGCGGGTGCTGGTCGTCGGGCAGGACCCCTACCCCAACCCCGAGCACCCGATCGGGCTGAGCTTCGCGGTCGACGCCGCGACGTCTGGCCGCTGCCGCCGAGCCTGGTCAACATCTACACCGAGCTGCGCGACCGACCTCGGGCGGTCGATGCGCGCCGCCCGGCACGGCGACCTGACCGCGTGGGCCGACCAGGGCGTGATGCTGCTCAACCGGGTGCTGACGGTGCGGCCCGGCGAGGCCGAACTCCCACCGCGGGCGGGGCTGGGAGCAGGTCACCGAGTGCGCGATCGAGCGCCCTGGCGCGCGCGCCGGGACGGGCCGCTGGCGGCGATCCTGTGGGGCCGCGACGCGCGCAGTCGCTCAAGCCGATGCTCGGGACCGATCCCGGTCGGTGGAGTCGCCGCACCCGTCGCCCGCTGTCGGCGTACCGGGGCTTCTTCGGGTCGCGGCCGTTCAGCCGGGTCAACGCGCTGCTCGTCGAGCAGGGGGCTCGAACCGGTCGACTGGACGCCTGGCCGACCACGACCCGGAATAAAGTTCGAGATCTCGAATCATTGAGGTGGGTCATGGCACACCCGCATGCCCGCCCTCTACCTCGGCCACGGCGCGCCGCCGCTGCTCGACGACCCGGTGTGGTCCGGCGAGCTCGCCGCCTGGGCCGCGCGACCTGCCGCCGCCCCCGCGCGATCCTGATCGTCAGCGCCCACTGGGAGTCCGCGCCGGTGCTCGCTCAGCGCGAGCCGGCGCCGCTGGTCTACGACTTCGGCGGCTTCGACCCGAAGTACTACCGGATGACCTACGCAGACGCCCGACGCCACGGCGCTCGCCGCGCGGGTCGCCGCGATGATGCCGGCCACCGAGCCGGTGCACCAGCACGCCAGCGCGCGGCCTCGACCACGGCGCGTGGGTGCCGCTGCGGATCATGTACCCCGAGGCCGACATCCCGGTGCTGCAGATGTCGCTGCCGACCCAGGACCCGGCGCGGCTGCTCGCGCTCGGCGAGCGGCTGCGCCCGCTGCGCGACGAGGGCGTGCTGATCATCGGTTCCGGCTTCCTCACCCACGGCCTGCCGTTCCTCACCGAGTTCCGCATCGACGCCGCCGCGCCCGGCTGGTCGAGCGAGTTCGACGCCTGGGCCGGCCGAGGCGCTGGCCCGCGGCGACGTCGACGCCCTGGCCGACTACCGCTCCGGGCGCCGGGCATGCCCTACGCCCACCCGACCGTCGAGCACTACACCCCGCTCTTCGTCACCCTCGGCGCCGCCACCGACCCCGACGAGCCCGGCCGCCAGGTCATCGACGGCTTCTGGATGGGGCTGTCGAAGCGGTCGCTCCAGGTGGCCTGACACGCCTCGGGTGCCGCACCGGGCTGACCCGTGAAACCCGACCGACACGCCGGACGACGCCCCGGCGCTGCTCGGTCGGGTTTCGGCGGACCAACGTTCAGCGGTGCGTGATCGCTGTCCCGCTCGGCCCAGGTCGTCGGCGGAGCGGCGCGCCAGGCCAGGGCGACGCCGCGTTCGCGCGTCCACCTGGTCCCCGCCGAGGTCCGCGCCGGAGCATGCCGACGCGCTGACGCGACAGCGCAGGGCTGGGTGCGGCCAGGCCGCGGCGGATTCGCGGCCACGTCGACGCGGGGCGAGGTCGCGCGCCCCGGCGTACTTGCTCGAGACGCCTCGATGCGGTCCCAGTCAGCGCTGCGACGCACGAGCCAGCTGCCGCGCGGGGGCCGGGTCGAGCGCGGCTCGTCGAGCCGGCCGAGCGGGGCGTCCTCGACCGCGACGGTACTCTCCCGGTGAGCGGGCCGAGTACTCCAGCGGGAAGCAACGGCAGCACTCGCCCGAGCCCGAGCCGGACGCCTCGCCGCGCCGCGCGACGACCTCGGCCTCGACGGTGCGGTCGAGCAGCGAGTAGCGGTTCTGCACCGACACGAACGCCTCGAGCCCGGCCGCCCGCGCCGTCCACGCGGCGTCGGCCACCTGCCAGCCGTCGAAGTTCGAGCAGCCGAGGTAGCGGACCTTGCCCTCGCGGACCAGCTCGGTCAGCGCCGTCAGCGTCTCCTCGATCGGCGTGACGCCGTCGGGCTGATGGAGCTGGTAGAGGTCGATGTGGTCGGTCTGCAGCCGCCGCAGCGAGGCCTCGACCGCCCGCCGGACGTACCGCCGCGAGGCGCGGGCACCGAAGTCGGCGCCGTTCGCACCCCGCATGTCCATGCCGAACTTCGTGGCGACGATGAACTCGTCGCGCTGACCGCGCAGCGCCTCGCCGAGCAGCTCCTCGCTCGCGCCCGGCGGGTCGCCGTAGATGTCCGCGGTGTCCAGCAGCGTCACGCCGACGTCGCGGGCCGCGGCGAGGATGCCGCGGACGCCGTCGAGGTCGACGCGCCGGCTGAACGCGTTGCAGCCGACACCGACCGCGCTGACCATCAGGCCCGAGTCGCCGAGGGGGCGGTAGGTCATCTCGCTCACCCGCCCGACAGTACGTCGGGCGGTCACGGCCGGCACGCTGGTATCGGCGCCCGCACCGGCAGGACGATCAGCGGATGCCGGTCCTGCCGCATCATCTTCAGCCCGCTGAGCATGCCCTTGACGTACTTGTCGTAGTCCTGGCCGGGACGGGCGCCCATCACCTGCTTCTTGAGCACCGCGAGGTTCTGCACGTCGGTGTACTTCAGCAGGCCCTGGTCGCCGTGCCGGGCGCCGACGCCGGACTGCTTGACGCCACCGGACGGCGTGCCCTTGGAGGCGAACGCCGTGGCGAGGATGTCGTTGACGTTGACGTTGCCGGACTCGATCCGCCGCCCGACCTGGCAGGCGGTGGTCGACGTCGCCGCCCCACACCGAGGCGTTGAGGCCGTAGTCGGTGTCGTTGGCCAGCGCGATCGCCTCGTCGACGGTGCGGTAGCGGTGCAGCGCGACGACCGGACCGAAGGTCTCGGTGACGCCGGCGAGCATGTCCTGTGGTGACGCCCTCGAGGATGGTCGGCTCGAAGAACGCCGGCCCGAGGTCCGGCCGCGCCTTGCCACCGGTCAGCACCGTGGCGCCCTTGGCGACGGCGTCCTCGACGTGCGACCGGACCCGGTCCAGGTGGTCGGGCGAGACCAGCGAGCCCATGTCCGGGCCGAAGTCGTACGACGCGCCGATCGTCAGCGCCTCGGTCGCGGCGACGAAGCGCGAGCGGAACTCGTCGTACCGCGACTCCGGCAGGTACATCCGCTCGATGTGCATGCAGATCTGCCCGGTGTTGCCGAACGCGCCGAAGATCGCGCCCTGGACGACCTCGTCGAGGTCCGCGTCCTCGAGCACGATCATCGGGTTCTTGCCGCCCAGCTCGAGGCAGCAGCCGATGAGGTTGCGGCCGGCGCGCTCGCCGATCACCCGGCCGGTCGCGGTGGAGCCGGTGAACATCACGTAGTTCGCGTTGTCGATCAGCGGCGGGCCGACGTCGGGGCCCTCACCGCAGACCACCTGGAACAGCCCCTTCGGCAGGCCGGCCTCCTCCAGCATCTGCACGCCGTACAGCGGCGACAGGGCGGTCTTGTTGTCCGGCTTCAGCACGATCGCGTTGCCGGCCATCAGCGCCGAGATGGAGTCGGAGATGCCGGTGGCGAACGGGAAGTTCCAGGGCGCGATGATCCCGACGACGCCCTTGGGCTGGCGGATCTCGGTCGAGGTCGACAGGAACGGCACCGGACCTCCGCGCTTGACCGGCTTGAGCAGGTGCGGCGCCCGCTTGAGGTAGTGGCTCATCACCATCACCGGGTCGCAGGTCTCCTCGATCGCCATCCGGCGGTTCTTGCCGCTCTCGGCCTGGATCAGGTCGGTGGTGGTGTGCGCGTTGTCGAGGAACAACGAGTGCGCGCGCTTGAAGACCGCGAGCCGCTCCTTCAGCGGCCGCGCCGCCCACTCCCGCTGCGCCGCCCGCGCCGTCACGAACGCCTGCTCGACGTCGGCCGGCGTCGACTGGGGCAGCTCGACGAGCAGGTCGCCGGTGTAGACCTCGGTCAGCTTCCAGGCGCCGCCACTGGTCGACGGCACCCGGGCCACCAGGCCCTGCAGGAAGGAGTCGGTCAGGGATGCGGGTCGCTGCAGTGTCATGGGTGGCCTCCGTCAGGCGTTGCCGAGCACGAAGTCGGCGCCGCGCTCACCGATCATGATGGCCGGCGCATTGGTGTTGCCGCCGGTGATCGACGGCATGATCGAGGCGTCGCAGACCCGCAGGCCCTCGACGCCGCGGACCTTGAGGTCCGGCGTCACGACCGCCAGCTCGTCGACGCCCATCCGGCAGGTGCCGACACCGTGGTAGACCGAGGTGGCGCGGTTGAGGATCTCGTCGCGCAGCGCCTGGCCCGCGCACCGCCGTACCGGGGTGGATCTCCTCCTTGACCGAGCCGCGGAACGCCGAGCTGGCGAAGATCTCGCGGGTGATCTCGGAGCCCTCGGCGAGGACCTCGAGGTCGGCCGGGTCGGCGAGGTAGGAGAAGTCGATCAGCGGCGCCGCGGTCGGGTCGGCCGACGCGAGCCGCAGCGTGCCGCGGCTCTTCGGGTAGATCAGCGTCGCCAGCACGGTCAGCGCGGTGCGCTTGTCGACGTCGTGGCGGATCGGTTCGTCCTGGTTGGGCGAGACGTAGGCCCACGGCAGGAGGTGCAGCTGCAGGTCGGGCACGTCGCCGGCCTGCGAGGTGCGCAGGAACGCCACCGACTCGAACACCGAGTTGGCGAGGAACGTGCGCCCCGGCCGCAGTGCCTCCATGAGCACGCCGCGGGCGAAGTACGCCGGGGTGCCGCGCATCTTGGACGACGTGACGTGGAACGTCATCGCGTGGAAGAGGTGGTCGTGCAGGTTGTCGCCGACCGGCAGGTCGGCCACCACGTCGATCCCGTGGTCGCGCAGGTGCTGGGCGTGCCCGATGCCGGAGAGCATCAGCAGCTGGGCCGAGCCGACGAAGCCGGCGGAGAGGATGACCTCCTTGCCGGCCCGGACGGTACGCCGGGTGCCGCCCCCCTTGCCGAGGTCGGTCACCTCGACGCCGGTGGCGCGGCCGTTCTCGATGACGATCTTGCGGGCCAGCACCTCGCTCTGCAGCTCGAGCGAGGCCGGCGCGAGGCCGTGCAGGTAGCCGCGGGACGCCGAGTAGCGCAGGCCGCGCGCGGCGTTCTGCTGCATGCGGCTGACGCCCTCCTGCGAGGCCGCGTTGTAGTCGGTCAGCACCGGGACACCCACGGTCTGGGCGGTCGCCTCGATGAACTGCAGCGTGCCCTCCTGCGGGAACGCGTTGCGGGTGACCTTGATCGGCCCGCCCGGCGCCGCGGTACTCGTCGGCGCCGTCCTCGAAGTCCTCCATCCGGCGGTACGCCGCGTTGACCTCGTCGGCCGACCATCCGGTGCAGCCCTCGGCGGCCCAGCTGTCGTAGTTGGCGCGGTTGCCGCGCACGTAGACCATGCCGTTGATCGAGCTCGAACCGCCGACCACCTTGCCGCGCGGGACGGGCATCTTGCGGTCCAGGAGGTGCTTCTGCGGAGTGGAGTAGAGGCCCCAGTCGACGCGCTGCTTGAGCTTCGGCTCGGCGTGCATCGGCCCGATCATGCCCGGCTTCCTGACCAGGAACTGCTCGTCGCTCTTGCCCGCCTCGAGGACGATGACGCTCGCGCCGGACTCCGCGAGCCGGCCGGCGATGGCGGCCCCCGAGCTGCCCGAGCCCACGACGACGTAGTCGGCTTCGTTTGCGTACGACGGCTTGCGGGCCACGGCCTACCTCTTCGACATACTGACGGAATGTGACGTCCGCCAACTGTAACCTGTTCTAGTTTTCCGAGCCAGAGGTTGGCCGAAAGTGAGCCTGCGAACTTTCTTGCCGACCTCTGATCCCGCGAGGAGGTTGAGGAGCGTCGGCGCGACCGCGAGCGGAGCGAGCGGGCACGCGACGCGTCTCGAAACCCCGGTCCTGCTGGGGGACGATCCACCGCGAGAGGATGCCGACGTGAAGATCCTGTCGATCCAGTCCTCGGTCGCCTACGGCCACGTCGGCAACTCCGCCGCGGTCTTCCCGCTCCAGCGGCTCGGCCACGAGGTCTGGCCGGTGCTCACCGTGCACTTCTCCAACCACACCGGGTACGGCGCGTGGCGCGGGCCGCTCCTCGCGCCGGACGACGTCCGCGAGGTGATCGCCGGGATCGAGGACCGCGGCGTGCTCGGCGAGGCCGACGCGGTGCTGTCGGGCTACCAGGGCGACCCGGCCGTCGGCGGGATCATCCTCGACACCGTCGCCCGGGTGAAGGAGCTCAACCCGGGCGCGGTGTACTGCTGCGACCCGGTGATGGGCGACGTCGGCCGCGGCATGTTCGTGCGGCCCGGCATCCCGGAGTTCATGCGCGACACGGTGGTGCCGCACGCCGACATCGTCACGCCCAACCACTTCGAGCTCGACTTCCTCGCCGGGCGGGAGACGCACACGCTCGCCGAGATCCTCGAGGCCGCCGACGCCGTGCGTGAGCGCGGGCCCCGCGACGTGCTGGTCACCAGCGTGGTGCACGCCGACGTGCCGGAGGGCCGGCTGGACATGGTGGCGGTCTCCGAGGAGGGCGCCTGGGCGGTCGAGACGCCGCTGCTGCCGATCACGCCGAACGGCTGCGGCGACGTGACGGCCGCGCTGTACCTCGCACACCTGCGCAGCACCGGCTCGGCCGAGACGGCGCTCGCCCGGGTCGCCGGCTCGGTGTTCGCGATCCTCGAGCGGACGATCGAGGCCGGCACCCGCGAGATCCAGCTGGTCGCCGCCCAGGACGCGATCGCCGACCCGCCGGCGACGTTCGCGGTGCGCCGGCTGCGCTGACCGCAGCCGGCCCGCCGTCAGACGGCGAGGCGGATGACGGCGTCCCAGAGGTCGCGGTCGGCGACCTCGTCGACGACCTTCGCCAGCTCCGGCGGCATCGTGCGGTCGCGGCCGGCCACGCTCTCGACGTACTGCCGGTGCGCCGCCGCGAACTCGCCCGCGATCGTCGGCTCCCACTCCAGGCCCAGGAAGGCCAGGACCCCCTTGAGGCTCTGCGCGTCCGGGTCGCTGAACAGCCGGTGGTACTCCACGACCACCGCGTGGTCGGGATGCTTGCGCACGGCGCGGCGGATCCGCCTCAGGGCGACGTTCCAGCGCTCCACCGACGCCTCGCCGTCGGACCGCTCGGGCCAGCCCTGGTCGTCGGGATTGCTCGCCCGCCGCTCCCAGGAGAGGGCCACCTGGTCGATGTCGCGGACGATGAAGACGAACTTCGCATCCGGGTGCAGCTCGTGCAGGCGGTCGAACCGGATGGTGGTCATCTTGTCGCCGACGTAGGTCGCGGCGTCCCACTTCGCCTCGAGCTCGGCGTAGTTGATCGACCACCGCTCGCCGACGTCGGGCGTCAGGTTGGTGAGACCGTCGGAGAAGTCGAAGAACCGCTCCTTGACGAACAGGTCGGTCGTGATCTCCTCCGCGCGCGCCCACAGCCGCTTGTACCGCTCCATGCCCAGGACGACCTCGGGGTGGGCGGAGAGCACCCGACGGAACGCCGTGGTGCCCGACCGGGCGAGACCGGCCATGAACAGCAGCCGCTGCGAGGAGTTCATGGGGACGCAGCCTAGACCGGTGCACGACGAGCAGCAGAGCCGCGTGACGGGATCGAACCGACGACCTTCTGTTTACAAGACAGATGCTCTACCAGCTGAGCTAACGCGGCAACGGGGCCACATCGTACGGGGCGCTCAGCTCATCCCGCCGTCGTGGGCGATGACCGCGCCGGTGATCATCCGCGCGGCGGGCGAGGCGAGCCAGACGATGGTCTCGCCGATCTCGGCCGGCGCGATCGCCCCGCCGGGCAGCATCATCATCAGCCGGTCCGCGACCCGGCTGTCCAGGTCGTCGGTGAGCTTGTGGAACACCTGCTCCACGATCGGGGTGTCGACGGTGCCCGGGCACACCGCGTTGACGCGGATGCCCTCGGGCGACAGCTCGAGGGCCAGTGCCTTGGTGAGCTGGGTGAGGCCGCCCTTGGCGGCGGCGTACGCCGTGGCGTACGGCTGCGCGACGTTGCCGGCCACCGACGAGACGTTGACGACGGTGCCGCCGCAGGCGCGGAGGTGCGGCAGCGCCGCCTGGATGAGGAAGAACGGGCCCTTGAGGTCCACGGCGTGCACGCGGTCCCACTCCTCGGGGGTGACCGTCTCGATCCGGCCGAACTGGACGATGCCCGCGACGTTGGCGAGCACGTCGATGCGGCCGTGCGCCGCGCACGTCTCGACCGCGGCCGTGATCTGGTCGAGGTCGGCCACGTTGCACTCGACGTACGTCACGCCGTCGGGCACGGACGGGTTGATGTCCAGCCCGAAGACGGTGTCGCCGAGGTCGCGGAAGAGCGCCGCGGTGGCGTGCCCGATGCCGGACGCGGCTCCGGTGACGACGACGACGCGGCTGCCGGGCTCGTTCATGGGCGTTCCTTCGCGGTGACTGGTTCAGAGGGTGATGGTGAGGTGGTGCTCGAGGTGGCCGGCGCGGCCGATGCCGAAGCGGCGCTCGACGAACTTCCAGCCACCGCCGGAGCCGGCATAGTCACCGGGGGCGAACGTGTCGACGTACGTGCCGGTGATGATCGGCTGCAGCGGGAGCTCCGGGACCGCCTGGAAGACCAGGTACGTCGACGTCACGACCACGGTCCCGTCGGCCCGGGACTCCTCGAAGATCGGGTTCGCCACGACGTGCTGCGTCCCCGGGGTGCCGTCCTCGTGCAGCTTGACCAGGCCGGCGTACAGCCGCTCGACCTCGGCGGCGCCGGTGGCGAGCACGGTCCCGTCCTCGCTCTTGAGCACCGCGTCGGCCATCAGCGCGCCGACGGCCGCGAAGTCCCCGGCGTCGATCAGCCGGCAGTACGTCGCGAGCAGGCCGCGGATCCGGTCGCCATCGGTGAGCTGCACGCTGGGAACGCTACTAGAACGCGTTCTATTTGCGATAGCCCCCCGAAGTTGAAGATCACTTGAAGTCTGCGAGAGGGTGAGTCCATGACCCAGCTGACGATCGGGCACCTCGCAGAGCGCGCCGGCGTGGCGACCTCGGCGATCCGGTTCTACGAGTCGAAGGGCCTGATCTCCTCGGTGCGCACGGCCGGCAACCAGCGGCGGTACGAGCAGTCCACGCTGCGGCGGCTCGCCTTCATCCGCACCGCGCAGCGGATCGGCCTGTCGCTGGAGGAGATCGGCGAGGCGCTCGCGACGCTGCCGGACCGACGCACGCCGACCAAGGCCGACTGGCACCGGCTCAGCAGGGCGTGGCGGCCCCGGCTCGACGAGCAGATCGAGCGGATCGAGCGGCTGCGCGACCGGCTCGACGGCTGCATCGGGTGCGGCTGCCTGAGCCTGAAGACGTGCGCGCTCACCAACCCCGGTGACGAGATGGCCGAGCGGGGCCCAGGGCCGGTGCTCCTCGAGCCCACCCCTAGGAAGTGACGAGCCGGCCCGCGTCGGCCACGAGCGCGCGGACCCGGGCGGCGAGGTCGTCGTCGAAGGCACCGGCCGGCGCCCGCCAGCCCCAGTTGCCCCGATCGGTGCCGGGGGTGTTCATCCGGCTCTCGGCGCCGAGCCCGAGCAGGTCCTGGGCCGGGACGACGGCCAGCCGCGCGGTCGACGCCAGCGCGAGCCGGACCAGCGCCCACGGCATCGGCTCGTCCGGGTCGGGGAGCCAGCGGCGCACCTGGTCGCGCGTGGGCTCGTCCAGCGCGTCCCACCACCCGACGGTGGTGTCGTTGTCGTGGGTGCCGGTGTAGACGACGCTCCGCTCGCCGTGGAACGGCGGCAGGTAGGGGTTGTCGTCGGAGCCGTCGAAGGCGAACTGCAGGACCTTCATGCCCGGCAGGCCGAACCGGGTCCTCAGCTCGTCGACCTCGGGCGTGATGACGCCGAGGTCCTCGGCCACCAGCGTGCCGGGCCCGGCCGCGTCGACCAGCGCGGCGAGGATCTCGGCGCCGGGCCCGGACGCCCACCAGCCGTCGCGGGCGGTGGGCGCGTCGACCGGGACGTGCCACGCCGCCTCGAAGCCACGGAAGTGGTCGATGCGGACCAGGTCGAACAGCTCGCGCTGGCGGGAGATCCGGCGACGCCACCAGGCGTACCCGTCGGCGGCCATCGCCGCCCAGTCGTAGTGCGGGTTGTTCCAGCGCTGGCCGTCGGCGGCGAAGTAGTCGGGGGGACAGCCGGTCACCGTGGTCGGTCGGCCGCCGGCGTCCAGCTCGAAGAGCCGGCGGGACGCCCACACGTCGGCGCTGTCGAGGGACACGAAGATCGGCAGGTCGCCGAAGAGGAGCACGCCCCGCGACGCGGCGTACTCGCGCAGGTCCGTCCACTGCCGCGCGAACACCCACTGCTCCAGGCGCAGCTGCCGCACCCGGTCGGCGACCGGGGCCAGCGCCTCGCGGACGGACCCCGGGTCGCGGTCGCGCACCGCGGCGGGCCAGCTCGTCCACGGGTCGCCGCCGTGCAGCTCGCGCAGCGCGACGAACTCGACGTACGGCTCCAGCCAGTCGGCCTGCCGCTCGCACCAGGCCTCGAAGTCGTCTCGCTGCCCGGCGTCGAGGGACGACGGGTCGTGGAGCCACCCGCGGACCTGCGGGTCGCGGTGGATGAGTCCGGGGTCGCCGGCCATCGCGGACAGCGCCTGGTACGGCGAGCGCGACTCCTCGTGCGGCGGCACCAGGGGCAGCACCTGCCAGACCGAGCAGCCGGCGGCGTGCAGGAAGTCGACGAACCGGTACGCCGCGTCGCCGAGGCCGCCGCTCGAGCCCGCCGGCGACGGCAGGGACGTCACGTGCAGCAGGACCCCCGCCCGACGGTCGTCCAGTGGTCCACCCGAGCCGCCCATGTGCCTTCTTCCCGATCGGGATCCCCGCCGGCTGCGAGGATAGCCCTAGCCTGATCAGCATGCGGATCGTGGCGAACCGGCCCGACCCGGCGCTGCTGCGGCTGCCGTGGTCGACGCCGCTGGAGGAGTGGACCGAGCACGTGGTCCCGCTCCCCCGCGGCCTGTCGCGGCACGTGGTCCGCATCGTCCGGCTCGGCGACGCGACGTACGCGGTCAAGGAGACGGTCGAGGACATCGCGTTCCGCGAGTACCGGCTGCTGCGCGACCTGCACCGGCTCCGGATGCCCGCCGTCATCCCCCAGGGCGTCGTGACCGGGCGGGTCGACGCCGACGGCGCGGAGCTCCCGGCGTGCCTGCTGACCCAGCACCTGCAGTTCTCGCTGCCCTACCGCAGCCTGTTCGCCCACGGGCTGACCGCCGAGAGCCTGCCGTCCCTGGTCGACGCGATGGTGGTGCTGCTGGTCCGGCTGCACCTGGCCGACTTCTACTGGGGCGACGTGTCGCTGTCGAACGTGCTGTTCCGCCGCAGCGCGGGCGGCTTCGCGGCGTACCTCGTCGACGCCGAGACCGGCGAGCTGAAGCCGACGCTGTCGGACTCCCTGCGCGAGTACGACCTCACCGTGGCGACCGAGAACGTCTTCGCCGAGCTGCTCGACCTGCAGGCGAGCGAGTCACTGGACGACGAGGTGCAGGCGACCGAGATCGTCGAGATGCTGGTCGAGCGCTACCAGGCCCTGTGGGAGCAGCTCACCTCCGCGGAGGAGTTCGCCGGCGACGAGATGTGGCGGATCGAGCAGCGGGTCGCGCGGCTCAACGAGCTCGGGTTCGACGTCGACGAGCTCGACATCGTCACCGACTGGGACGGCGAGCGGATCCGCATCCAGCCCCGGGTCGTCGAGGAGGGCCACCACCGACGCGAGCTGCAGGGGCTGACCGGGCTCACCGTCGAGGACGCGCAGGCGCAGCGGATGCTCAACGACATCGCGTCGTTCACCGCCAGCCTCGGCCTGGGTCGCGAGGACCGGGCGCTGGTCGCGAACCGCTGGCTCACCGAGGTCTACGAGCCGATCCTGGCGATGATCCCGGCCGAGGCGCGCGGCAAGCTGGAGCCGGCCGAGGTCTTCCACGAGATCCTCGTGCACCGCTGGTACCTCTCCGAGCGCGCCGGCCACGAGGTCGGCATCCTCGAGACCGCCCGCGACTACATCGACCACGTCCTGCTCGCCAAGCCCGACGAGAAGGTCGCCGCCGACGACTGACCTCCCCGCCGAGTCGGCGCCAGTTGCCCGCCAGACGATCCCGAGTCGGCGCCAGTTGCCCGCCAGACGAGCCCGAGTCGGCGCCAGTTACCTCGAGCACCAGCCACGTGGACAGCAACTCACGCCGACTCGGCGTCAGGGACGGCAGACGCGGCAGGGGGTGAGGTGGGCGTTGTTCTCGCCGACGGGGTGCAGGTCGTCGCGGTGGGCGATCAGGGGGCAGTCGCGGCGGTGGAGCGTGGTGCCGTCGCCGGCGGTCACCGGCAGCGCGGAGACGTCCACGCCGTCGTCGCGCGTGTTCGCCGAGCGCGAGGTGACGTCGGCGAGCACGAGCAGCGTGTCCGCGAGCCGGCGCTGGCGACTCCTTGGCGTCGGCGGCGAGCCGCGCCAGCCAGGCCCCGAAGTAGAGGAACCCGCCGGTGAAGGTGAGGCCGAGGCCGAGGAGGCCGCCGGAGACCAGGTAGGACAGCTGGTCGTACTGGTACGGCGTGTTGGCGGCGCCGTACCAGCCCAGGACGATCACCACGAGCCCGAGCGGGAGCAGGATGGCGCCCGCCCAGAACAGCACCAGCTGCAGCAGCTGGTAGTGGTTGTCCTTCAGCGGCGCGGCGCCGGAGGTCGAGCCGCGGCTGCCCGCGCGGGGCAGGCCGACCGAGAGCCGCTGGGCGGCCGGCTGCTGGGCCACCGGCTGGTTGATCGGTTGATTGATGGTCGTCATCGGATCAGGCCTTTCGGAGGTCGGGGAGGCCGCTGTCGAGGCCGTGGGAGCAGGAGCCGGCGCCACCGAGGGCGAGCACGCCGATCCGGCGCAGCCAGCTGCCGCCGAGCGGCGGCCAGGGCGATGCCGCCCGGCGAGGATCGCCCCGGGGATCGAGTAGAGCGGCGGGCAGCCCGGAGCCGGTCAGCTGGCTCGGCGGCAGGTCGCCGTCGGCCGACGGCGCGTCGCCGCCCGCGGCGGGGCCGGGCGCCGTGGCCGCCGGGGCGCTGCCGCCCCCGCCGGCCGACGGGCCGGACGCCGGCCCACTGCCGCCGGCGCTGCTCGCGGCGCCGGGGTCGTTGTCCGGGACGGTGGTGGGGATCGAGATGGCCTGCACCGTCTGGACCTCGGTGCTGGTCGTGCCGAGGGTGATCACCACCCGCGGCGAGAGCCCCGCGATGGCCTGGAGGTTGCTCTTGATCTCCTTGGGGTTGTCCGGGAGCTGGTTGATGAGGTCGTTGATGGGCAGTACGTCGAGCCGGTGGCGCAGCTTGCCGGTGTCGATCTGGATCTGGATCGCGGACACCGCGCTGCTGGCCTGGTCACCCTTCGTTCGCCAGCTCCGGCTTCGGCAGCGTGATCGTCACGCCCAGCTCGGCGAGCGCCTGCTTGGCCTGGTCGGGCACCCGGGGACGTCCTGGTGCTGACCGGCGCCCTCGGCGCCGGACGGCCCGAAGGAGAACTCCTGGCCGTTGACGGTCATGCCGCCGAGGGTCGCCCTGCCGCCCGCGGTGTTCGTCGTGCCGTCGCTGGAGCTGGTGCTCGTCGACACGATGCCGTTCAGCGTGATCATGCCGCCGAGCAGGGACACGTCACCGAGCGCCGCCCGGGCGATCGTGGTCACCTTGTCGTGGGCGAACACGTTCTGGCTGGACGAGGTGTAGCCCTCCGGGTCGACCAGCGCCGCCAGCTCCGGCGGGAGCCCCGGCAGTCCGCCGCCGCTCGGGTCGCCACCCGGGTTGCCACCGCCCGCGGCGGAGCGGGGCTGGGAGGACGCGGCGGCACTGCTGCCGCTGGTGTCGCTGCCGGTGATCGCCTGGCCGAACTGCTGGAGCAGGTCGGAGCCGGGGGCGTCGGAGCTGCCCGAGCCCCCCGAGCCGCCCAGGCCCGGCAGCGGCGGCAGCCCGGGGATGCCGGGCAGGCCCGGGAGCCCGGGCGCACCGCCGTCACCACCCTGGTCCTTGCCGCCGCCCTTGCCGTCCTGCACCTGGCCGTCCGGCGACCAGCCGGCCTGGGCGATGGTCCTGGTGTCGCTCGCGCGGGTGCGCATCACCGTGCCCGGGAACGGCTCGTCGGCCTGCGACTCCTCCCCGGACGGCTGCTTGGCGTTCACCTGCACCGGGTAGCCCGTTCTCGAACAGCTGCGGGGGCAGGTCGAGCTGCTCGACGAAGGTCTTCGCGCCCTCGCCGATCGGGTCGCCGGGCCACAGCCAGCTGGCGCGGCCGGCCGAGCTGCCGGAGTCGGCCTCGACCTTGGTGTAGCCCATCTCGAACTCGGCCTGCGGGTTCGCCGGGATCGGGATGGTGGGCTCGTAGAACTCGATCTTCACCGGGGCCGCGACGGCCACGGAGCTGTAGCCCCCGAAGCCGGCGGTCGTCGGCGGCCGCAGGGGCGCTCGCCGACACCGGCAGAACGGTGCCGGCGAGCGCCGCGGCCGAGAGCGGGATGAGGATCCGCAGGGGTGGTGCGGGTCATGCTGCGCCTCCGAGGATGACGTCGGACATGGTGTCGAGGATCTCGGCGGGCTCGCCGGTGGCCACGATCCGGCCGCCGGTCATCACCGCCGCGTAGTCGGAGACCCGCAGCGCGGTGCGGGCGAACTGCTCGATGCACAGGATCGAGACGCCGCTCTGCGCGATCTGGGCGACCGTGTCGTAGAGCTCGTCGACGATCAGCGGCGCCAGCCCCATCGAGAGCTCGTCGAGCAGCAGCAGGGCCGGGTCGGACGCGAGCGCCCGGGACATGGCGAGCATCTGCTGCTCGCCGCCGGACATGGTGCCGGCGAGCTGGTGGCGGCGCTGGTGCAGCCGCGGGAAGTAGGAGTACGCCGTGTCGAGGACCGCGTCGGCGGCGACCCCGGCGTACGACATCAGCGTGAGGTTCTCCTCGACGGTCAGGTTCGGGAAGACCGACCGGCCCTCCGGGCACCGTGCACAGCCCGAGCCGGGCCAGCTCCTCGGGCTCGGCGCCTGGACGTGCACGCCGCCGAGGTGGATGTCGCCGGAGGTGGCCGTCTTCTGCCCGCTGATCGACCTTGACCAGCGTGCTCTTGCCGGCGCCGTTGGGCCCGAGCAGCGCCATCACGGCGCCCTTCGGGACGCGCAGGTCGACCCCGCGCAGCACCTCGATGCGGCCGTACGCCGCGTGCAGGTCGACGACCTCGAGGATGGGGACGCTCATGCTCGCACCGCCGGGATGGTCAGGGTCTCCTCCACCGCCGGTGAGGTCGGTGCGGGCCGGTGCTCGTCGTCGGAGTAGCCGAGGTAGGCCTTCTGGACGCCGCGGTTCGCCGCGGATCTCGGCCGGCGGCCCCGAGGCGATCACCTGCCCGAAGTCGAGGACGTGGATGTCGTCGCAGACCGACATCACCAGGTCCATGTCGTGCTCGACCATCAAGATGCCGCGCCCCTCGGCGGCGAGCCGCGCCAGCAGCTCGCCGAAGGCGTCGGTCTCGGACTCGTCGAGGCCCGAGGACGGCTCGTCGAGCAGCAGCAGCTTCGGGTCGCCGGCCAGGCAGCGGGCCAGCTCGAGCAGCCGGGCGGTGCCGGTGGGGATCGAGTCGGCGCGCTCGTCGGCGTAGGCCGCGATGCCGACCCGCTCGAGCAGGCCGTCGACGTCGGCCGCGGCCGGCCGGACCAGCCCGGCCAGGCCGCCGGTGGATGTCGCGGGCGACCCGCACGTTGTCGCGCACCGTCAGCGACCCGAACGCCTCGAGCCGCTGGAAGGTGCGGCCCATGCCGCGCCGCGAGCGGCGGTGCACCGGCAGCCGGGTGATCGGCGCGGCCGTCGAAGCGGACCGCCCGTGGTTCGGCTTCTGCAGCCCGCTGATCACGTTGAAGCAGGTGGTCTTCCCGGCGCCGTTCGGCCCGATCAGGCCGGTGATCCGGCCCGCCTCGGCGGTGAACTGGCGTGGTCGACGGCGGTCACCCCGCCGAACTGGACGACGACGTCGTCGATCTCAAGGAGCGACATGCGCGGGCACCTCCTCCTCGGCGGGTCCGGCAGCCGCCGGCTCGGGGATCTGGTCGACGCGGGACGTCGCGTCTCCTCGGCGGGCGTCGGTCCGGTCCCGCGGGATGCGGCACGGCAGCCGGGCACCCGGAGCGGACCCGGTCGCCGAACCGGCGCGTCGAGGCGGCGGCCGAGCCCGAAGAGCAGGTTGGCCAGGCCGTTGGGGTCCCGGCCGAGCGCGACCGCGCCGAAGCCGAGCACCGCGAAGATCAGCGCCGGCGAGCCGGGCCGGCTAGCTCTGCAGCACCGGCAGCAGCATCAGGCCGACGCCGCCGAGGGCCGCGCCGGTGACCGAGGTGACGCCGAAGACCACCGCGAGCAGCAGCAGCGGGAGGCTGTTGAAGAGCTGGAAGTCGGCGGCACCGATGGTGCCGCGCAGCCCGGCGAACAGGCCGCCGGCGAGCCCGGCCATGCCCGGCGGACAGGCCGAACAGCGCCGACCCGGAACCAGCGCATGTCCAGGCCGAGCGTGCCGCAGGCCGCGGGGCTGTCGCGCATCGCGATCAGCAGCCGGCCGAGCGACCCCGCGGCGCAGGAGCAGCAGCGCCAGCGCCATCAGCACGAAGAAGACGGCCATCACCAGCACGTAGCCGCCGGTGGAGCTCGACGGAGCGGCCGAGGACGGAGAGCCGCTCGGCCGTGCAGCGTGCCGTTGTAGCCGAAGGCGAAGTCGGCCTGGAAGACCATCTTGTCCATCAGCACGCCGAACGCCAGCGTGGACAGCGCGAGGTAGAGGCCGGTCAGCCGCAGCACCGGCAGCGCGACCAGCGCCCCGACGCCCGCCGCGATCAGCGCGGACGAGGACCAGCCCGTAGAGGTTGGGCTGGTCCAGCTTGGCGTAGGCCAGGGCACCGACCCCGGCGAAGGTGAACTGGGCGAGCGAGACGTGGCCGCCGTACCCGGTCAGCAGCACCAGCGAGAGCATCACCATCGCGTACGTCGCGGCGGTGCCGACCAGCAGCAGGTTGGCCGTCGGACATGGCCGACCGCGAACAGCGCCACCAGCACCAGCAGCGCCGAGCCCCCAGCCGACCGAGCGCGGGAAGCGACGGCAGCGGGCGCGGAGACGATGCCCTTGACCTGGCCGATCCGCAGCTGCGCCTGCGGCATCGCCACGATCACGACGAACAGGAACAGCGCCGGCACGACGGCGCGGCAGCCCGGCCAGGGTGCCCTCGGCTCGGGCAGGTAGGCGACCGCGAAGGACTGCAGGATGCCGAGCCCCATCGCGCCGACGAAGGTCAGCGGCAGGCTCTTGAGCCGGCCGAGCATCGCCGCGGCGTACGCGTTGATGACCAGCAGCGTCAGGTCGATAGTAGTCCAGCCCGATCGACCGGGGTACCAGCAGGATGCCGGCGAGCGCGGCCAGCGAGATGCCGATCGCCCAGGACAGGGAGGCGACCCGGTCGGGCTTGCCGCCGAAGAGCTGGAGCAGCTCGGGGTTGTCGACCGAGGCCCGCATGGCGGTGCCGATCCGGGTGCGGTTGAGCAGCAGGTAGAGCAGCCGCGCGACCACGGCGGACGAGCAGCGATCGTGATGATCTGGTGGGCGGTGACGTAGGTGCTCGCCGATCTGGACGCCCTTGTCGGGCAGGAACGGCGGGACGCGTGCGCGGCGCGGGCGGCCAGATGTACTGGGCGACGCCGATCAGCCCGACGAACAGGCCGACGGTGACGACCAGCGAGACGCTGACCGGGCCCTCGCCGAGGCCGCGGGTGACGAACCGCTGGATGAACCAGCCGATGCCGGGCGCGACGACGCCGAGCACGAGGACCAGCGAGAGCCACATCGGCAGGCCCTGGCGCTGGCTGAAGTCCCAGAACGTGAAGGCCAGCACCATGCCGAACGCGCCGTGGGCGATGTTGAACACCCGGGTCGTGGTGTAGGTCAGCACCAGGCCGCTGGCGGCGATCGCGTAGGCGGCCCCGGTGAACAGGCCGAGGATCGTGAAGGACGAGCAACGTGCTCATGTCAGTCTCCTACTCCGGTTCGACGAGCGGTCCGCACTGGAAGTCACCGGGCGAGACCTGGCGACCAGCGTGCCGTCGTTGAGCTGGAGGATCTTCTCGCAGTTGGCGGTGGTCTTCGCGCCGACCTGCTGCGGGGCGTGCAGTCCGTTGCCGGTCCAGTCTCTGACCTTGTTGAGGGCCTGCACCAGGGAGGCGCGCGGTCGAGCTTGCCGCCGAGCGCCACCGCCTGCTCGACGAACAGCCGGGCCGCCGACCAGGCGTAGAGCCCGTAGAAGTTGGGGATCGGCGCCGGGCTTCACCTGCTCGCAGCCAGGCCCGGTAGAGCTGCATCTCCTTGATCGTGTAGTCGTCGAAGAGCTGCGTGGTCGAGTAGACGTAGACGCCGTTGGCGTGTGTCGCCGGCCTGGTCGACGAAGCGCTGGTCGTAGATGGTGGAGTCCTGCAGGTAGACCGTCGGGCTCGAAGCCCTGCTGCTGCATCGCGTCTGCTGCAGCTTGCTCGGTGTTCTGGTAGGGCCCGATGTAGGTCACGAGCTTGATGCCCTTGTCCTTCATCTGCTGGACGTAGGGCGCGTAGTTGAACTCCGAGACGTCGATGCCCTGGAAGTACGTCGACCTTCCAGCCGACCTCGGTCCAGGCCGCCTTGAACCCCCGGCGTTGACCGGGGCGGCACCGGCGTTGATGTAGAGCAGCGCGGCGTGCTGGGTGGCGTCCTTGGGGTCGCCTGAGGAAGTACGTCGGCATCGCGCTCGGGACCAGGACGGGCGTCGACCGACTGGGCGGCGAAGCAGGTGGAGCAGTCGCGCGCGCTCGGGGTTGACGGTGGTCGAGCGGAGGTCGGGAGGCCGCAGGACTCGGCCGTCCGGGCACCACCGGAGTCGAAGCGCCGACATCGACCCGACGGCGGCGAACGCCTCGTCGCAGGCCTTGGTGTAGGCCTGCTGGTCGGCGCCGGCGTCGGCGCGGCTGTCGAGCAGCTCGACCTTGAGCTTGCGGCCGCAGATGTCGTTGCTGGCGTTGAAGTACGCCGCGTAGGCCCGGGTGGCCTGCTGGGCGGACTCGAAGATGCCCGGCACCGGGCCGGAGATGTCGGAGACGTTGGCGATGGTGATCGTGCTTGTCGGTGATGCCGGTCTGGTTCTTGAAGCCGTCGCAGCTGGCGGCCTTGGCGCCGCCGGTCGCGGCGTTCTGCCCCGCTGCCCTGCGTGCCGCCGACCCGCCGGCGGATGCCGCGCCCGGTCGCTGTGCCGCCACGAGCCGGCGGCGCCGCCGTCGCGCCGGTGGCCGCGCCCGGCTGGTCAGGTGCCCGCGTCCGCGTCGCCGGCGTCGGCTCCGTGCCGGTGCCGGTCGCGCCCGGCCGTCGTCGCCGACCCGCCGCGGTCGTGCCGTTGCACCTGCGCGACGGCGTTGCGGGTCGAGCTGCGACGCCGCAGGCCGCGAGCGCCACGCAGCAGCACGCCGGCGCACGACCGCAGCGCCGACGGATCGGACTACGCATCAGGATTCCCTCCAGGAACCGGCGACGTCACGCGGCTCAACGAGTCGGCACCGGGCAGGTGACGGGAGGCACAGACGCGGCGGCGCGGGTCCAGATCTCAGCTCGTCGTGGTGCCGTTGCACTGGTACTTGGTGCCGCCGATCGGGCACCCACCGACCGTGCTGGAGCTGGATGAAGCGCCAGCACGTCGCCGGTGTGCTTGGGCCCGACGTGCTGCGGGCGAGTGCATGCCGTTGGCGGTCCAGTCGTCGACCTTGCGGCGGTCGAGCAGGCTGGCGCGCGACGAGCTTGCCGCCGAGGGCGGTGGCCTGCTCGACGAAGAGCCGCGCCGCGGACCAGGCGAACAGCCCGAAGAAGCTCGGGCTCGGCGCCGGGCTTCACCTGCTGCAGCCAGCTCAGGTAGAGCTGCAGCTCCTTGTTGCTGGCCGCCTCCTCGAACGGCGTGAAGTTGATGAACACGCGTGGTGCCCTCGACCGCGTCGCCGCCGTTCTTGACGTAGTCGGGGTGTACGCCGTGGGGTCGAGCATGTAGACCTCGGGCTTGAAGCCCTGCTGCTGCATCGCCTGCGCCAGCCGGACGAACTGCGTCGGTGGCGCCGATCATCTGGACGTACTCGATGCCCTTGTCCTTCATCTGCTGGACGTAGGGCGAGTAGTTGAACTCGGAGATGTCGATGCCCTGCACGTAGTCGAAGTGCATCCCGCGCTTGGTCATCGCGGCGGCCTGGGTCTTGCCGTTCTCGGCCGCGGCGCCGGCGTTGATGTAGAGCATCGCGGCGTGCTGTGGCGGCGTCCGGGTGGTTCTTGAGCACGAAGTCCGGCACGGCGTTCTGGAACTCGTTGGCCGACCGTGGACTGGGCGCCGAAGCAGGTCGTGCACGGCCTGCCGGTCGGCGGTGACCGAGCCGGCCCGGATGTCGGGCAGGCCGCAGTTCTGGGCGGTGCGGCGCCGCCGGAGTCGAAGGCCGACATCGAGCCGACCATCGCGAAGGTCTCGTCGCAGCCCTTGGTGTAGGCCTGCTGGTCGGCGGCCGCGTCGGTGCGGCTGTCGTAGGCCTTCAGCTCGAGCTTGCGGCCGCAGATGTCGCTGCGTGGCGTTGAAGTAGGCGACGTAGGCCTTGCACCGCGTCCTGGCTCGGCCTCGAACAGGCCGGGCACCGGGCCGGAGATGTCGGAGGAGTTGCCGATGATGATCGTCTTGTCGGTGATGCCGGGCTGGTTCTTGAACCCGTCGCAGCTGCCGGCCTTGGTGTCGCCGGTCGCGGCGTTGTTGCCGGTGCCCTCGGTCGCCGAGCCCCCGCCCCCGCCGGAGGAGCCGGACGTCCCGGCCGAGCCGGCGGCGGCCGCGGCGGAGCCGCTGCCGCTGGTCGAGCTGCCGGCTCCACTGCCGGTCGTGGTGGTGCCGGTGGTGCCGGTGGTGTCGCCGGTCCCGCCGGCCACCTCCCCGCCGGCGACGGTGGTGGTGCCGTTGACCTTCGCGACGGTCTCGGGATCGAGCTGGGAGCCGCAGGCGGCGAGGGAGAGCGCGGCAAGGACGCCGACGGCCGCGACGACGGCACGGGAGAACGGGACCACGGGGCCCTCCACACGGATCTAGAACACGTATCAGTTCTGGATCAACGACGGCCCCGCCCGGAGGTGACGCACGACACGCCGCGAATGTGGAAGATGCCGAGTCGGCGCAGTCTCAGGCTCAGCCCCCCAGGGACTGCCTGAGACTGCGCCGACTCGGCATGGTGGTCAGTCCGGGACGGCCGCCGGGTCGTCCGGATAGGCGAGCGGCACCCAGTTGGCGGTCTGGTAGGCGCCGTTGGTCTGGAGGATCACCCACTGCAGGCCGGCCGGGTGGCCGTCGCGGTAGGTGACCAGGCTGACCACCGCCGGCCGGCGGGGCTTGCTGCCGAGCGCGATCGCGTACGCCGCGCCGCCCGCCGTCCCGGTCGTGTACGTGTAGCCGACCTCGCCGCCGGGGGCGACCACGCGCTCGGGCCCCGAGCGGACGTGGGTGTGCCCGCCCAGCACCAGCTCGACGCACCCGCGCTCCAGCGCGGCGCGGCCCAGGTTCGCGTCGTGGACCAGCAGCGTGGTGACCCGGCGGTCGGCGGCACAGGCGGCGTCGGCGACCCGGTCCTCGACCTCCTCGAAGGTCAACCCGGTCTCGTCACGCCAGTCGCCGAGCCCGCTCGAGCGCGGGTCGTCGACGCCGAGCAGGGTGGTGTCCCCCGGCCCCGGCACGACCTCGCCGTCGAGCATCGTCCAGCCGCGGTCGGCGAGGTAGGAGTGCACGAAGTCGCCGTGGTCGTGGTTGCCGGCGACGCCCCAGCGGTCCAGTCCCTCGAAGGCGGCGTCGACCGAGTCCAGCGAGAACGCCTCCCAGCTCTTGCCCGCGGACGTGTCGTCGCCCCCGTCGTACACCGCGGTCGCCCCGGCGCGGTCGGCGACCGCCCGGGCCACGGGGTCCATGCCGATGTTGTCGTGCCGGTCGGAGACGAACGCGACCACGGTCTCGCCGTCGCGCGGGCGGCGCAGCCCCAGCTCGGCGGCCGCGTCGGCCGCGTCGGCGTAGAACCTCTTGCTCTTGTCGTAGGTGTCGACCGCGCTCCCGATCAGCCGTCGCGTCTGGGCGGTGGTCACGTCGCCGCGCACCTCGATCCCGTCCAGCCCGTCGGGCACCGGTACGTCGGGGCCGAGGAACTCCCGCAGCGACATCCAGTCCTGCGCGGTCTCGACGGGGTCCTCGTCGTCGTGCCAGGGCTGGACCAGCGCGAGCGCCAGGGCGCCGGCGACCACGACACCGGCCAGCGCCTGCGGCGGGCGGACCCGGGCGGCCAGCTCCCGGCGGCGCGCCGGGCCGACCAGCAGCCAGACCCCGACCGGCAGCAGCCCCACGACCGCGCCCCGGAGCGAACGCGTCGACCGCCATGCCCCGCGACGGCGGCGGTCACCTTGCGGACCTGGCCGTCCGGCTGGCCGGCGAGGAGGGCGTAGCGGCGGACGAGCTCGTCGGTGGACGGCGCGTCGGACTTGCCCAGCCGGATGTCCACGCCGACCACGCTGCCGGTGTCGAGCCGGACGTCGGGGAGCACCGGCCCGGTGCGCAGCACCGCCTGCCCGCCGAGGTCGGGCGTGATCGTCGCGTCGTGGCTGGCCAGCACGATCGACCGGCTGGTGGTCAGGAACAGCAGCAGCCCGACGAGCACCGAGCAGGCCAGCCAGACCCCGACCAGCGCCAGGGTCCGCACGGCAGGCCGTGCGATCAGCTGCGCACCCGCGCGATGGCGTAGAGGGCGACCGAGGCGGCGACGCCGGCGTTGAGCGACTCCAGCGTGGATGGCCATCGGGATGGAGACCAGCTGGTCGCAGCGTCTCGCTGACCAGCCGGGACAGGCCGCTGCCCTCGGATCCGACGACCACCACGAGCGGACCGTCGGCGAGGTCGAGGTCGGGCAGGCTGACGTCACCGTCGGCGGCCAGGCCCGACCACCATGCAGCCGGCCTCCTGGTACGCCTTGAGCTGCCGCACCAGGTTGACGGTCTGCGCGACGGGCATGCGGGCGGCGGCGCCGGCGCTGGTCTTCCAGGCCGAGGCGGTCATGCCGGCCGAGCGGCGCTCGGGGACCAGGACCCCGTGGGCGCCGAACCCGGCGGCGCTGCGCACGACCGCGCCCAGGTTGCGCGGGTCGGTGACCGAGTCGAGGGCGACGATCAGCGGCGGCTCCCCGAGCTCCTCGGCCGCGGCCAGCAGGTCGTCGGGGTGGGCGTACTCGTACGGCGGGATCCGCGCGGCCAGCCCCTGGTGCACGGCGCCGCCGGTCATCCGGTCCAGCTCGCCGCGGGTCACCTCCATGCAGGCTCAGCCCGCGCTCGGCCGCGAGCGCGAACGCCTCGCGCAGCCGGCCGTCCCGCTCGGCGCCCTCGGCGACGTACACGCCGGTCACCGGCAGCCGGCGCGCAGCGCCTCGACCACCGGGTTGCGCCCGGCCACCCACTCGCGCGTCGGTGCCCGCTTGCGCCGGGGCCGCGGCGGGCTGGGCCTTCTGCGCCCGCTGGGCCGCCTTGTAGGCCTTGTGGTTGGGCCGGTCCTTGGCCTTCGGCGTGGGGCCCTTGCCCTCGAGGCCACGGCGCACCCGGCCGCCCGACCCGGCGGTCGGGTTGCCCTTGCTGCTCTTGCGGATCGCGCCCTTGCGCTGCGAATTGCCTGCCACGTCAGTGTCCTTGTCCGCGGTGGTTGAGGAAGGCGCTCTGCGCCTGTCTCGAAACCCCGGCCATGACTAACCGATGCTCCACTTCGGTCCGTCGGGGGTGTCCTCGACCTCGATGCCGGCCGCCTTGATCCGGTCGCGGATGGCGTCGGCGGTGGCGAAGTCCTTGGCGGCGCGGGCCTCGGCCCGCTGCTCGAGCAGCCCGGCGACCAGCACGTCGACCGCGTCCCGGAGCTTCCCGTCGTCCGCACCGCCGCCCCAGGCCGGGTCGTTCGGGTCGAGACCGAGCACGTCGAGCATGGCGAGCACCGAGGCGGCGTTGCCGCGCAGCGCGGGCGACGCGCCGCCGGCGAGCAGCTTGTTGCCCTCGCGCACCACCTCGTGGATCGCGGCGACCGCGGCCGGGGTGCCCAGGTCGTCGTTCATCGCCTCGACGAAGTCGGCGCAGGCGATGCCACCGGCCGGGATCGTCGCCGAGGACCTGGGCCGCGCGGTCCAGGAAGCCCTCGATCCGCCGGAACCCCGCCGCCGCCTCGTCGAGCGCCTCGAAGCTGAACTCGACGTGGCTGCGGTAGTGCGCCGAGACCAGGTAGTAGCGCAGCTCGACGCCGCGGTACCGCTCGAGCACCGCCGGGATGGCCAGCGAGTTGCCGAGCGACTTGCTCATCTTCTCGCCGGCCGTGGTGATCCAGGCGTTGTGCATCCAGTACGTCGCGAACGGCCGGCCGGCCGCGCGGGACTGGGCCTGCTCGTTCTCGTGGTGCGGGAACCGCAGGTCGACGCCGCCGCCGTGGATGTCGAACGCGGGGCCGAGGTACTTGCCGGCCATCGCCGAGCACTCGATGTGCCAGCCCGGCCGTCCCGGGCCCCAGGGGCTCGGCCAGGCGGCGGTCTCCGGCTCGCTGTCCGTCTTCCAGCCCTTCCACAGCGCGAAGTCGCGCGGGTCGCGCTTGCCGCGCGGGTCGGCGTCCTCGGCGGCCTCCATGTCGTCGATGCGCTGGTGGGTGAGCTCGCCGTACTGCGGCCAGGACCGGACGTCGAAGTAGACGTCGCCGGAGCCGTCCGCGGCGGCGTACGCGTGCCCGCGCGCGACCAGCTCGCCGATCAGCTCGACCATCTCGGGGATGTGGCCGGTGGCGGCCGGCTCGTAGGTCGGCGGGGCGACGTTGAGCGCGTCGTAGGCCCGGTCGAGCTCGCGCTTCATCCGGTAGGCGAGCTCGTACCACGCGCAGGCCCCGGTCGGCGGACTTCACCAGGATCTTGTCGTCGATGTCGGTGACGTTGCGGATGAAGGTGACCTCGTAGCCGAGGTGGCGCAGCCAGCGCTGGAGGACGTCGAAGTTGACCGCGGAGCGGACGTGGCCGACGTGCGGCTCGGACTGCACCGTCAGGCCGCACACGTAGAGACCCGCCTTGCCCTCCTCGAGGGGCACGAAGTCACGGACTTCGCGGGTCTGCGGTGTCGTACAGCCTGAAGGTCACCCGCCGAGTCTAGAGTTCGTGGGTGCGTCGCCTGACATCCGCGATCCTCGCGTCCGCCCTGCTGGTGCCCCTCGTCACGACTGGCCCGGCCGACGCCGCCCCGGCCCGCCGCATCGACTACACCTCGTGGGACCGGCCGGCCGAGCTCCGCTCGGGCACCCTGCACGGCCTGCGGGTCGGCGCGGGCCGGCTGGCGCTGCGCGACGGCGTCGACCGCGGCCGCTGGCTCTCGCCGTGGACGAGCACCGGATTCGGGCTGACCCGGCTGGTCGCGTCGTGGTCGGCGCAGACGCGCGGCGACAGCCGGATCAAGGTCGAGGTGCGCGGCCGGTCGGGCGCGACGACGTCGAGCTGGGACACGCTGGCGATCTGGGCCGGGGGCGACCGGTACCTGCGGCGTACGACCCTCTCGGGCCAGGACGACGACCTCGGCTCGGTCAACGTCGACACCTGGGTCGTGCCCGGCGGGGTGACGGCGTACCAGCTGCGGGTGAGCCTGGTGCGCGCCGCCGGCCAGGCGAAGTCGCCCGCCGTGCGACAGCATCGGCGCGGTGG
Source organism: uncultured Actinomycetota bacterium (assembly GCA_963763225.1). Lineage (GTDB taxonomy): Bacteria > Actinomycetota > Actinomycetes > Propionibacteriales > Nocardioidaceae > Nocardioides. Next base: position 238,415 of record CAVXNT010000004.1, read on the forward strand.
CCTCGCTGCTGCCCGACGGCACCCCCGCGACGTCGAGGCCGGGGCCGGCCCGCGGGGTGGTGCTGGACGTGCCGCGCTACTCGCAGATGATGCACCGCGGCGACTACCCGGAGTACGGCGGCGGCGGCGAGGCGTGGTGCTCCCCCACCTCGACGTCGATGGTGCTGGGCTACTACGACGCGCTGCCGACGCCGCGCGGCGTACGCGCTGGGTGACGCCCGGGCATCGCGGACCCGTGGGTCGACCACGCGGCCCGGATGACCTATGACCGCGACTACCAGGGCACCGGCAACTGGCCGTTCAACACCGCGTACGCCGCGAACCTCGCCGGCCACGCGTTCGTCACCCGGCTGCGGTCGCTGCGCGAGGCGGAGCGGTTCATCAAGGCGGGGATCCCGCTGGTCGCCTCGATCGCGTTCGGCCGCGGGGAGCTCGTCCGGTGCGCCGATCTCGTCCAGCAACGGCCACCTGCTGGTGATCGTCGGCTTCACCGAGACCGGCGACGTCGTGGTCAACGACCCGGCCGCGTCGGACAGCGCCGGCGTCCGGCGCACCTACGACCGCGCCGAGTTCGAGCGCGCCTGGCTGCCCACGTCGGGCGGCACGGTCTACGTCATCCGCGACGACGCGCACCCGCTGCCGGGCCACAGCACGGGCAACTGGTGAGGTTCGGGCGTCTCAGCCGGTCGCGGTGAACTCGATCGTGTGCCAGCCGGTGGCGCCGTCCGGGAGCACGTCGTGCTCCGCGCCGGTCTGCACCTGACCGTCCTTGCCGGTGGCGCGCACGCGCAGCGAGTGGTCGCCGGGCGCGACGTCGATCGTCGCGGCCCACTGCACCCACGTGTCGTCGGTCGGCACCCGCGCCAGCTCGGCGGATTGCCAGTCCCCCTCGTCGACGGCGACCTCGACCGCGGCGATGCCGGTGTGCTGGGCCCACGCGACGCCCGCGACCCGGCCGCCGGAGGCGACCACCTCGCCGTGGTGGCGCGGCACGTCGATGCGGGAGGAGATCTTCACCGGGCCGCGCTCGGACCAGCCGCGCTCGGTCCAGTACGCCGAGATCTCGCTGAACCGCGTGACCTCGAGGTCCACGACCCACTTGCACGCGGAGACGTAGCCGTACAGGCCCGGCACGATCGTGCGGACCGGGAAGCCGTGCTCGATCGGCAGCGGCCCGCCGTTCATGGCGATCGCGAGCATCGCGTCCCGGTCGTCGGTGAGGACGCCCAGCGGGGTCCCGCAGGTCCAGCCGTCGACCGACGTCTGCAGGACGGCGTCGGCCCCGGGCTGCACGCCGGCCTCGCGCAACAGGTCGGCGACCCGGACACCGCTCCACCAGGCGTTGCCGATCAGGTCGCCGCCGACCGCGTTCGACACGCAGCAGATGGTCACCCACGCCTCGGTGATCCGGCGGTCGAGCAGGTCCTGGTACCCGAGCTCGAGCTCGCGGTCGACCAGGCCGTGGATCCGCAGCCGCCACCCGTCCGGGTCGACCGCGGGCGGGATGATGGAGGTGTCGATCCGGTAGAAGTCGTGGTCGGAGGTCAGCCACGGCGTCATGCCGGGTACGCCGACCTGCACGCCGCGCGGGACCATCGGCTCGGTGACGCCGGGGAGGCGCAGCAGCCGGCGGGCCTCCTCGACGCGCCGCCGGCCCGCGCCGAGGGCCCGTCCCGCCACGCCGACCGCGACCGCGGCGACCGCGACGCCGCCGGCGCGGAGCAGGAACCCGCGACGGGTGGCACCGGCGCCAGCCGGGTCCGGATCCTCAGCCTCCTGCCGCAGCGGTCCGGTCAGCACCGACAGGCAGGCGACCCAGGTGAGGAACCCGACGCCGAGGGCGACGTACTCACCGCCCGCGGTGTTCCGCTCCGCCACCACCGCGACCAGGCCGACGGCGGCCAGGACCGCCAGGACCGCCCACGACGCCCAGAAGCTCCGTCGGGCGAGCAGGCCCGCCCCCGCGAAGGCCAGCGTCAGCAGCACGAAGATTCCGCCCAGCAGCGCGGGCTTGTCGTGGTGGCCGAGCAGCTGGACCGCACGCTCGGACGAGGTCCCGGGAGCGGCCCGGATCACCAGGTCGGCGACCGCGACCACGACGGAGCTGCGGATCGTGGCCGTCTGGGTCACGAGGTAGCTGGTCGCGAGGCCGGCGTACCCGGCCACGATCCCGGACGCCGCCCAGGCGCCACGCGCGGTGCTCATCCTCCCGATTGTGGCGCGGTCGCACCGTCGCCCGGCCGCTCGGGCATGATCATTCTGTGACAGATGCAGAGACGGCCGGCGCACTGCGGATCGGGGTCGGCACCGACGTGCACCGGCTCGTCGACGGCGTGCCGATGCACCTCGCGGGCCTGCACTGGCCCGACGAGCCGCAGGGCCTCGAGGGGCACTCCGACGCGGACGTCGCCGCGCACGCGGCGTGCGACGCGCTGCTGTCCGCCGCCGGACTGGGTGACCTCGGCTCCAACTTCGGGACGGCCGACCCGGCCTGGGCCGGCGCCTCCGGCGTCGCGATGCTCGCCGAGACCGCGGCCCGGGTGCGCGCCGCCGGCTGGGAGATCGGGAACGTCGCGGTGCAGGTGATCGGCAACCGGCCCAAGCTGGGCCCGCGCCGGGCGGAGGCGGAGACGACACTGACCGGGGCGGTGGGTGCCCCGGTCAGCGTCTCGGCGACCACGACCGACGGCCTCGGCCTCACCGGTCGCGGCGAGGGCGTGGCCGCGGTCGCGACCGCCCTGCTCAGCTCCCGCCGAGCCGGTTGACCGTGCCGGCGGCGACCGTGGTGGTCGGGGTCGGCATCGCGTCTCGGCCTCCGGCCGGCTGACCCGCGCGTGGGAGACTGCCGGGGTGCCTGCCGCCGTCGTGATCCTCGCCGCCGGCGTCGGTGCCCGGGTCGGCGCCGGCACCAACAAGGTGCTGCTGCCGCTGGGTGACCGGCCGGTCGTCGCGTGGTCGGTGGACGCCGCGCTCGCGCTCGACGACGTACGCCGGGTGCTGGTGGTCGTGCGGCCCGGGGAGCTCGACGACGTGGCGCAGGCCCTCGCCCCGGTGCTGGGCGAGCAGGAGGTCGGGCTCGTCGAGGGCGGCGCCAGCCGGCACGCCTCGGAGTGGCAGGCGCTGCGGGCCCTGCGGCCCGAGATCGAGGCGGGCGCGGTCGACGTGGTCGCGATCCACGACGGCGCCCGGCCGCTGGCCGGCACCGGCCTGTTCGCCGCGACCGTCGCGGCCGCCCGCGAGCGCGGCGGCGCGATCCCGGTCGTCCGGCTGCCCGGGCTGCTGGCCCTCGACGGCCGGCCGCTGCCGCCGGAGCTGGTCGGCGTGCAGACGCCGCAGGCGTTCCGCGCGGGCGAGCTGCTGGCGGCGTACGAGCGCGCCGACGCCGACGGCTTCGACGGCACCGACACCGCCGCCTGCTGGGGCCGCTACACCGACCTGCCGGTGGTCGCGGTGCCGAGCACCCCGCGGAACCTGAAGATCACCTTCCCCGAGGACCTCGACCTCGCGCTCCGCCTGTCCTAACCGCGAGTCGGCGTGAGTTGCCGCCCTGACCCCGCCGAGTCGGCGTGAGTTGCCGGCAACTCACGCCGACTCGGCACGGGTGAGGGCCTCGAGCACCCGCACGTCCTCCTCGCTGCCGACCCGGCGGGCGCTCGGCGGCGCCTCGGCCAGCTCGACCGGGAACCGCTCACGCAGTGCGGTCACCAGGGCGACCGGGTCCGCCGACGGCAGGCCGTCGAGGGCCGCCACGACGCCGGGGGGCAGCACGACCGGGGAGGCGACGGCCACCAGGCCGCTGCGGTCGACGGTGTCGCCGACCAGCCCGTCGGTGACCACCTTGACGGTGTCGGTGACCGGCCGCACGCCCACCACGACGCAGGCGTGCTCGACGGCGCGGGCGACGCAGTCGGCGATGAAGTCCGGCGGCGTCATCGGGCACAGGGCGTCGTGCAGCACGAACGGCTCGCCGGCCTCGACGAGCGCGGCCCACGGCGTACCCGTGTCGACGGGGGTCACCTCGGCCTCGCCGAGCGCCCACGCGGCCGCGGCGACCAGCGCCTCGCCGTGGATCAGCGTGTACGGCAGGTGCCCGCGGTCCTGGTCGACGACGGTGCCGAGGGAATCCACGTGATGACCTTACAAATGCACCGCGGCCCCCGGATCGCTCCGGGGGCCGCGGTGGTGGAGATCAGGAGGCGAGCACCTCGTCGAGGAGGGCCTCGGCCTTGTCCTCGTTGGTGCGCTCGGCCAGCGCCAGCTCGGAGACGAGGATCTGGCGCGCCTTGGCCAGCATCCGCTTCTCACCGGCGGACAGGCCGCGGTCGCGCTCGCGCCGCCACAGGTCGCGCACGACCTCGGCGACCTTCATGACGTCGCCGCTGTGCAGCTTCTCCAGGTTGGCCTTGTAGCGCCGCGACCAGTTGGTCGGCTCCTCGACGTGCGCGGCACGGAGGACGTCGAACACGCGGTCGAGGCCCTCCTTGTCGACGACGTCGCGGACACCCACCAGGTCGAGGTTGCAGGCCGGGACGCGGACCACCAGGTCCTGCTGGGCGACGATGCGGAGTACCAGGTACTGCCGGTCCTCTCCCTTGATCGTCCGGGTCTCGATGTCTTCGATGACCGCGGCTCCGTGATTCGGGTAAACAACCGTCTCGCCGACAGTGAAAGTCATATGTCAGGTACCCCTTCCTAGGGGACCATTCTAACACGGCTCTCAGGTGCCGCTTCCGGCGTTTGTGCAGGTCAGGGGCCCAATGCGGGCTTGACAGATCATCGGTGCATGTGGTGGCGACCCTCCTGTGACGCCGAATCCCTGTTGTTCTGCGGGGTCTGACCGATACTGCGGGGTATGTCGCCGACCCTGCGCCGCCGCAAGGATCCCGAGGCCCACGTACCGGCCGGGGGCACCGTCGACGACGCCGCCGACGTACCTCCCCCGCGGGAGCGGCGGCGCACGCTGGCGCACCTGACTCCGGTGCTGCTGCTGCGGGCGGCGCACCCCCGGCAGGCCGTGCTCACCGCCGGCGGTCTCGCGGTGGCCGCGGCGATCAGCGGGCGGCCGGGCCGCGAGGTCGTGCTGGTGCTGCTCACCGTGCTGGTCGGGCAGGCGGTGCTGGGCTGGCACAACGACCTGGTCGACCGGCGGCGCGACGCGACCCGGATGCCGAGCGGCAAGCCGATCGCCGACGGCTACCTCGACCCCGGTACGGCGTGGTTCGCGCTGATCTGCGGGGTGCTGCTCGTCGTACCGCTGTCGGTCCAGAACGGCGTCGCGGCCGGTGCGGCGTACCTCGCCTCGGTCGCCGTCGGCCTGGTCGGGAACGTGGTGCTGCGCCGGGGCTGGCTGTCGTGGCTGCCCTGGGCGGTGGCGTTCGCGCTGTACCCGTTCTTCCTCTCCTACGGCGGCTGGGGCGGTGACGCCACCGGCGATCCGCCGCAGGTGGTCATGGTGGTGCTCGCCGCGCTCCTGGGGATCGGGGTGCACGTGCTGGCCGCCCTGCCCGGGCTGGTCGCCGACCACGAGGACGGGATCCGGCACCTCCCGCTGCGGGTCGCGCTGCGCCTCGGCGCGACCCGGGTCCTGGTGATCGCGCTGGCGTGGACGGTGCTCGACGTGGTCGCGATGCTGGTGGTCGGCAACAGCGTCGGGCTGGCTCAGTGAGCGGGTCCGGCGGACGCTAGGCTGTCGCCCACATCGTCGCTGTCGACCCGTGAAGGCCTTGAACATGCAGCTCCGCACGTCCGCCCGCGCGCTCGCCGCCGTCGGGGTTCTCGCGCTCGCCACCACGCTCTCCTCGTGCGGCTTCGACTACGCCACCGACCGGGTCTACACCCCGGCGGCCGCGGTCAACCAGCGCGATGCGTCGGTCGACGTACTCGGGGCGGCCATCGTGTCCGCACAGCCCGGCAGCGGGACGTTCATCGCGTCGTTCTCCAACAACGACCAGACCGATCCCGGCACGGTCACTGCCATCGCCGGCGCGGGTGACGCCAGCTCGGTCACCGTGAACGACTTCAGCCCGATCACCGTCGACCCGGGCGCGCTGGTCAACCTGGTCAACGAGAAGCCGATCACCGTCTCCGGTGACGCGGTCAAGGCCGGGGCCTTCCTGACGCTGAACGTGAGCTTCGGCGACGGCGAGTCGGTGCAGATGGACGTGCCGGTGTACCCGCCGTGCAACGAGTTCGAGGGCCTGGACAAGTCCGGCTCCGGCTCGACCACCAGCGACGAGTGCACGATCGAGACGCCGTCGCCCACCGTCCAGGCGGAGTGAGCGGGGCGCTGCGATGACCTACCCGCTGGTCCTGCTCCGCCACGGCGAGAGCGAGTGGAACGCCCAGAACCTGTTCACCGGCTGGGTCGACGTCCCCCTCAACGACAAGGGCCGCGCGGAGGCCGTCCACGGCGGCGAGCTGATCCGCGACTCGGGCCTGCTGCCCGACGTCGTGCACACCTCGCTGCTGCGGCGGGCGATCAACACCGCGGCGATGGCGCTCGACGTCGCCGACCGGCACTGGATCCCGGTGCGGCGGTCCTGGCGGCTCAACGAGCGGCACTACGGCGCGCTGCAGGGCAGGAACAAGAAGGAGACGCTCGAGGCGTACGGCGAGGAGCAGTTCATGCTCTGGCGCCGGTCCTTCGACGTGCCGCCGCCGCCGATCGAGGACGACAGCGAGTGGTCGCAGGCCGCGGACGTGCGGTACGCCGGCCTCGGCGAGGAGATGCCGCGCACCGAGTGCCTCAAGGACGTGATCGCGCGGTTCCTCCCGTACTGGGAGTCCTCGATCGTCCCCGACCTGCGCGCCGGCAGCACCGTCCTGGTCGCCGCCCACGGCAACAGCCTGCGCGCGCTGGTCAAGCACCTCGACCAGATCGGCGACGAGGACATCGCCGGCCTGAACATCCCGACCGGCATGCCGCTGGTCTACGAGCTCGACGACGACCTGCGCCCGACGGTCCCCGGCGGCCGCTACCTCGACCCCGAGGCCGCCGCCGCGGCCGCCGCCGCGGTCGCCAACCAGGGACGCTGAGGCCCGCCTGCGGGTCGGCGCACTTGCTGTAACGCCCGTTTACCCCTTGTTCCCACCGTGTTGCAGCATGGTGGGAACAAGGGGTAACACGGCGTTACAGCGAGTACGTCGCGCGGGCCCCCGCCTCGCTCAGGCGTCGACGGAGGACGGGTTCTCGCCGGTGACGACGAAGACGACCCGGTTGGCGACCGAGACGGCGTGGTCGGCGATGCGCTCGTAGTAGCGACCGAGGAGGGCCACGTCGATGGCGGCCTCGACGCCGTGCTCCCAGTCGGCGGAGAGCATCTCGGCGAACGTGGCGCGGCGCAGCTGGTCCATCTCCTCGTCGGCGCTGGCCAGCGCGCGGGCCTCCACCACGTCGCGGTCGGTGATCACCTTGGCGGTACGCCGGACCATGTCCTCGGCCACCTCGGCCATCCGCTCCACGGTCGGCCGCATCGGCTCCGGTACGGCGACGTTCGGGACCCGCAGCCGGGCGATCTTGGCGACGTGCACGGACAGGTCGCCCATCCGCTCGAGGTCGCTCACCATGCGCAGCGCGGCCACGACGGTGCGCAGGTCGCTGGCGACCGGCTGCTGGAGCGAGAGCAGCAGGAACGCCGACTCCTCGATCTGCTCGCGGGAGCGGTCGATCTCGACGTCCCCGCTGATCACCCGCTCGGCGATCGCCGCGTCGCCGCGCAGCAGCGCCTCGGTCGCCAGCTGCACCGACGTCTCGACGTCCTGGCACACCCGCGCGAGGTCCTGGAAGATCTCGTCGAGTTGTTCGTGGAAGGCCTCTCGCATGGGGGACAGCCTAGAAGGACCAGGTGACCAACCCGCGCCGCAGCGTGAACGCGGAGTGAACATCTGGAAGGTGCGTCGCCGTGGGCGAACTCCGGGTGTCCGGGCTCGTACGATTCAGGTGTGGATGCGACGACGCAGGCATTCGTTGCCGCGCTCATCGGCGCCGTCGTCGCCGGCGGAGCGGTGCTCGCGTGGCACGTCAGCGACCGCCAGCAGCACCAGGTCCCGCCGGCCGAGGAGCCCGCGGTCCCGGTCGGCGTCGCCACCGTCCTCTCCGTCCTGCGCAGCAGCGCGGTGCTCGTCGACGACACCGAGGTGGTGCTGAAGGCGTCGGCGCCGGCGTACGCCATGGGCCTGGTGCGCGGCACGTCGCTGGCCTCGCAGGAGCTGGCCGACCTGGTCCGGCAGGTGCGCCGCGACGGGCAGATCCGTGAGACCGAGCTGACCATGGGCCGCCCGGGTGCCCCCTCCCGCCACGTCACCGCGCGGGTCGCACCGCTCGGCGCCCGGCTGGTGCTCGCGCTCGTGGAGGACCGCACCCGCGAGCGCCGCGTCGAGGCGGTCCGCCGCGACTTCGTCGCGAACGTGAGCCACGAGCTGAAGACCCCGGTCGGCGCGATCCGGCTGCTGGCCGAGGCGGTGCACGACGCCGCCGACGACCCCGAGGCGGTACGCCGCTTCTCGGACCGGATGCTCACCGAGAGCGACCGGCTCTCCCGCCTGGTGCAGCAGGTCATCGAGCTCTCCCGGCTGCAGGGCGACGAGCCCCTCGACGCGCCGGTCGCGGTCGACATCGACGACGTCATCAAGGTCGCGGTCGACACCAGCGCCATCGACGCCGACGCCAAGCGCATCTCGATCGTCACCGGCGGCACCCCGCACCTGCAGGTGTTCGGCAACGACGAGCAGATCACGGCCGCCGTCGCGAACCTGGTCGCGAACGCCGTGGCGTACTCCGAGTGCGACGCCACCGTGCTGGTGTCGACCCGGACCGACCAGGACATGGTCGAGATCTCGGTGGTCGACCAGGGCATCGGCATCCCCTCGAGCGAGATCGACCGCATCTTCGAGCGGTTCTACCGGGTCGACCCGGCCCGGCACCGCTCGACCGGTGGGACGGGCCTGGGCCTGTCCATCGTCAAGCACGTGGCGGCCACCCACGGCGGGGACGTGCGGGTGTGGTCGGTCGAGGGGCAGGGGTCGACGTTCACGCTGACCCTGCCCCGCCTGGTCTCGGCCCGTTCCAGCGAGAAGGATCTGGACATGGATGAGGAGGCAGGCCGGTGACCCGGGTACTTGTCGTCGAGGACGAGGAGAGCTACAGCGACGCTCTCGCCTACATGCTGCGCAAGGAGGGCTACGAGGTCGCGGTGGCCGCCGACGGCAACGCCGCGCTCGCCGAGTTCGAGCGCAACGGCGCCGACATCGTGCTGCTCGACCTGATGCTGCCCGGCCTGCCCGGCACCGAGGTGTGCCGCCAGATCCGGCAGACCTCGAGCGTCCCGGTGATCATGGTCAGCGCCAAGGACGACGAGGTCGACAAGGTCGTGGGCCTGGAGCTGGGCGCCGACGACTACGTCACCAAGCCCTACTCCCCGCGCGAGCTGGTCGCCCGGATCCGCGCCGTGCTGCGCCGCGGCCAGGAGCCCGAGCTGGCGCCGGCGACGCTCGAGGCCGGCCCGGTGCGCATGGACGTCGAGCGGCACGTGGTCACCGTCGGCGGCGAGGAGCAGCGCCTGCCGCTCAAGGAGTTCGAGCTGCTCGAGATGTTCCTGCGCAACCCCGGCCGGGTGCTCACCCGCGGCCAGCTGATCGACCGCGTCTGGGGCTCGGACTACGTCGGCGACACCAAGACCCTCGACGTGCACGTCAAGCGGCTGCGCGCCAAGATCGAGCCGGACCCGAGCGAGCCGAAGTACCTCGTCACCGTCCGCGGCCTGGGCTACAAGTTCGAGGTGTGACCCCGCAGCGTCGCGACGTCCGGCGCAGATCGCCCGGAGAGTGGCGGAGGAATCGCGCATCGACGTCCGAATTCCGCGTGTTCGGGCCCGGTGCGCGTCCCTAGTCTTGCTGGGTGACCAGTACGACGACCCCGCCGACGATCCCGCCGGCCGCCCCGAGACGACGCCGCCCACCTGGCTGCCGGTGGCGGCGGTGGCGGTGACGCTGGTGTTCTGGGCGTCGGCGTTCGTGGCGATCCGCCACCTCGGCCAGGACTTCTCCCCCGGGGCGCTCTCGCTCGGGCGGCTGCTGGTCGGCGCGGTGTGCCTCGGCGCGGTCGCGCTCAGTCGCGGGGTGCCGCGGCCGAGCCGACGTGAGTGGGTGTCGATCGTCGACGATCGGCGTGCTGTGGTTCGGCGTCTACAACGTCTCGCTCAACGCGGGCGAACGGCGCGTCGACGCCGGCACCGCCGCGATGCTCATCCAGGTCTCACCGGTGCTGATCGCGCTGCTGGCCGCGGTGTTCCTCGGCGAGCGGTTCACGCTGTACCTCGGCCTGGGGCTGGCGCTGGCGTTCGGCGGCGTGGGGCTGATCAGCCTCTCCATCGTCCGAGGGCTCGGGCAACGACGTGCTCGGCGTGCTGCTGTGCCTGCTGTCGGCGGTGGTGTACTCGATCAGCCTGATCCTGCAGAAGCCGCTGGTCGCCCGGCTCGCCGCGATCCACGTGACCTGGCTGGCCTGCTCGATCGGCGCGGTGGTGTGCCTGCCGTTCGCGGGGCAGCTGGTCGACCAGACCCGCGCCGCGCCCGCCTCCTCGATCCTGTGGGTCGTCTACCTGGGAGTGTTCCCGACGGCGATCGCGTTCACGACGTACGCCTTCGCGCTGCGCCACATGAGCGCCAGCAACCTGGGTGTCACGACGTACCTCGTCCCGCCGATCACGATCGTGATGGGGCTGGTCTTCCTCGGCGAGGCCCCGCCCGCCATGGCGTACGCCGGCGGCGCGCTCGCCCTCGTCGGCGTGGCCCTCGCCCGCCGCAAGCCCCGCCCCCTCGCCGCCGCCGTCCCGCCCCCGGCCTGACCCACCCCCCACGGTTGAATCGGGAGTTCTGACCACTCGAGTCGGGAGTTGTGACCACCCCGGACGCCAGAAGTCCGGACTCACATGGTCAGAAGTCCGGACTCAACCGTCAGAAGTCACGACTCAACCGTCGGAGGGGTCGGGGTCGGTGCCGGCCTCCAGCCAGCCGCGGAAGGCCTCGAGGTTCTTGGTGGGCTCGCCGCGCAGGGTGCGCCACTCCCACTCCTTGCGGATCGAGGAGGCGAAGCCGAGCTCGAGGATCGAGTTGAACGACTCGTCGGCGTTGGCGAGCACCGAGCCGAGCAGCCGGTCGAGCTCGTCGGGGGTGACCGCGCGCCAGCGGCAGCCGGGCGTCGAGGTAGATGTCGCCGAGCCGGTCGACGGCGAACGCGACGCCGTACATCTTCAGGTTGCGCTCCAGCAGCCAGCGGTAGACCCGCTCGTGGTTCTCGTCGGGCTTGCGGCACACGAACGCGTGCACGCCGAGCGCGTGCTCGCCGACGTCGAGCCGGACCGGGGTCTGCAGCTTCTTCTCGCCGGGCAGCGCGAAGGCGAACATGCCCTCGGCCACCTCCTCGAACTCGATCTCGTTCTCGGTCGAGGTGGTCGCGGATCACCTGCGCGGGGTCGGTCACGACGCCGGCTCTCGCAGGTCCCGCATGTCGTCACGCGCCTGGGCAGTACACGTCGAGGGTCCGGTCCGGGCGGTCCGCTCCCAGGAGAACTGCCGGGCCTGCTCGCGCGCGCCCTCCTCCAGCCGGGTCCGCAGGCTCGTGGATCCACGACCAGGCGGCGCAGCGCGTCGGCCCAGCGCGTCGGGGTCGTGGCCGTCGACCAGCAGCCCGCTGCGGCCGTCGCGCACGACGGTGGTCAGGCCGCCGACCGCCGCGGCGACCACCGGGGTGCCGGTGGCCTGCGCCTCGACGGCGACCAGCCCGAACGACTCGTTGTAGGACGGTACGGCGACCAGCGTGGCCGCCGCGCACCAGCGGGCGAGCTCGGCCTGGGTGACCGGGGGGACGAAGCGGACCACGTCACCGTCGAGCCCGAGCTCGCCGGCCAGCTGGGCGAGCGACTCGGGGTGCTCGAGGCCGGAGCCGGAGGGGCCGCCGACGATCGGGACGACCAGCCGCGACCGCAGCTCCGGGGACTCGGTCGAGCAGCGCCGCGACCGCGCGCAGCAGCACGTCGGGGGCCTTGAGCGGCTGGATGCGCCCGGCGAACATCAGCACCGCCGCGTCCTGCGGGAGGCCGAGCTCGGCGCGGGCCTGCGCCTTGTCCTGCGGCCGGAACACCGCCAGGTCGACCCCGGGGTGGACGACCTCGACGCGCGCCGGCTCGGCGTCGTACAGGTTGATCAGCTGCTTGGCCTCGATGTCGGTGTTCGCGACCAGCAGGTCGGCGGCCTCGACGACCTGCTCCTCGCCGATGATCCGCGCGGCCGGCTCGGGGGTGTCGCCGGTCGGCGAGCGCCTCGTTCTTGACCTTGGCCATGGTGTGCATCGAGTGCACCAGCGGGACGCCCCACCGGTCGCGGGCCAGCGCGCCGACCTGGCCGGAGAGCCAGTAGTGGGAGTGCACGACGTCGTAGTGGCCCTCGGGCTGGGCGGCCTCGGCGCGCAGCACCTCGCGGGCGAACGCGCACAGCTGGCCGGGCAGCTCGCCCTTGGTCAGCCCCTCGAACGGGCCGGCGTGCACGTGCCGGACGGTGACGCCGTCCCCGGCGGGTGACGACGGGCTCGAGCGCCGAGCTGGTCGCGCGCGTGAAGATGTCGACCTCGATGCCCTGGGCGGCCAGCCGGCGGGACAGCTCGATCACGTAGACGTTCATGCCGCCGGCGTCACCGGTCCCGGGCTGGTCCAGCGGGGAGGTGTGCAGGCTGATCATCGCCACACGCCGGATCCGGTCCACAGCCACCTCGGTTCCCATCAGCACTACGGGTCAACCGGGGTGAACGCCGCGGGCCCCGGATTGATTCCCGGGGCTCAGCCGGCGTGCGAGCCACGGTGCCGGTGGGGCGCCGGCCGGCGCCGCGCGAGCACGACGACCGCGACCACGGCCGCGACCGCCCCGGCCGCGGCCAGCACGCCCCGGTCGTCGAGGTTGTCGCGGAGCACCTGCAGCACCGAGCCCGACGAGCGCGAGGAAGCAGACCGCGACGATCAGGCGGAGCCAGGTCGCGCTGCGGCTGACCAGCCCGGCACCGGCCGCGAGCACGCCGACCGCGAGCAGGACCGCGCCGACCCAGGCCAGGGCGTCGACCCACAGGGCCAGCACCCAGCACAGGCCGCCGAGCAGCCCGACCACCGCGACAGCGCGCACCGCACCCCACCTTCGCCAGAGGACGACAGGTCAGTGTCGCACGCCATTTCGGAGGTCCACCAGAATGGCGACATGGATCTCACCGCCGTCGTGACCGGGGCCAGCAGCGGCATCGGGGCCGCCACCGCCCGCCAGCTGGCCCGCGAGGGTTTCCACGTCTACTGCGCCGCCCGCCGCCGCGACCGCGTGGAGGCGCTGGCCGCGGAGATCGGGGGTACGCCGGTCGTCTGCGACGTCACCGACGAGCAGTCCGTCGCCGCGCTGGCCGGCGCGGTCGGCGAGCGGCTCGACGTACTCGTCAACAACGCCGGCGGCGCGTTCGGCGCGGCGCCGGTGGCGCAGGCCGACAGCGAGGACTGGCGGCGGATGTACGAGGTCAACGTCATCGGCCTGATGCAGGTGACCCGCGCGCTGCTGCCGGCGCTGCTGGCCAGCGGCGCGGGCGCGATCCTCAACGTCGGCTCGACCGCCGGCCGGATCGCCTACGAGGGCGGCGCCGGCTACACCGCCGCCAAGCACGGCACCCAGGTGGTGACCGAGACGCTGCGCCTGGAGCTGTGGGACCAGCCGGTGCGGGTCATGGAGATCGCGCCGGGCATGGTCAAGACCGACGAGTTCGCGCTGGTGCGCTTCGACGGGGACCAGGAGAAGGCGGAGTCGGTGTACGCCGGGGTGGCCGAGCCGCTCACCGCCGACGACATCGCCGACGCGATCACCTGGATGGTCACCCGGCCGCCGCACGTCAACGTCGACGAGCTGGTGATCCGTCCGCGGGCGCAGGCTGCGCAGCACAAGGTCCACCGCCAGGGCTGAGCCGCGAAGCGGCGAAGGCCTGACGCGGTGGAGGTCGAGCGAGCCCCGCGGCCGACGGAGGAGGCCGCGACGGGCGGGTCGAGACCCAGCCGGAAGACGCTGGACGGTCTGGCAGACTCCCCACCATGCAGACCATCGGACTCGTCGGCGGGATGAGCTGGGAGAGCAGCGCCGCCTACTACGAAGGGCTCAACCGCGGCGTCGAGGAGCGGCTCGGCGGGCTGTCGTCGGCGAAGACCGTGCTGTCGTCGGTCGACTTCGCCGAGGTGACCGCGCTGCAGGCCGAGGAGCGGTGGGACGACGTCGCCGAGATCCTGGCCGGCGCCGCGCGGGGCGTGGAGGCCGCGGGCGCGGACTTCCTGCTGCTGTGCACCACCACGTTCCACCGGGTGGCCGACCAGGTCGCCGACGCCGTGGGCATCCCCCTGCTGCACCTGGCCGACGTGGTGGCCGACGCCTGCCGCGCCCAGGGCCTGGAGCAGGTGGGGCTGATCGGGACGACGTTCGCGATGTCCCGGTCGTTCTTCACCGACCGGATCGCCTCGCACGGGCTGACCGTGCACGTGCCGGACGAGCGCCACCACGAGGTGGTGAACCGGGTCATCTACGACGAGCTCGTGCACGGCAAGGTGCTCGACGCCTCCCGCCGCACGATGGTCTCGCTGATCGACGAGCTGTGGGACGCCGGCGCGGGCGGGGTGATCCTGGGCTGCACCGAGCTCGAGCTGCTGGTCCGCCAGGCCGACGCCGACATCCCGGTGTTCCCGTGCACCACGCTGCACGTCGCCGCCGCGCTCGACCGCGCGCTGGCCTGAGCTACCCCAGCAACAGCTCCGCCAGCCGGCGCAGGTCGTCGGTGAGGTGCTGCTCGGGCACCGTCGCGCAGGAGCCGCACAGGTCGAAGTCGTAGACGAACCGGTCCGGGTGCGGGTCGCCGGCGCGCACCGCGGCCAGGTCGACGCGACCGACGAGGCCCGCGACCTCGGGCACCCGCGGGTCGTCGGTGTCCAGGTCGAGGTCGCCGGTCGCGCGCAGGCCGGCGAACCCGCCGCTGCGCCGCACCGACACCCGGCGGCCGGACGTCGTACCCGCCCCGGCGCCCGAGCCCGCAGGGGACCCGGACGACCCAAGGACGCCGACCGTCTCCCACGCCCGGCGTACGGCGTCCGCGTGGGTGCCCGCCGCGTCGACCGTGGCGGCCGCGAACCCGGCGAAGTCGGTCTCGGGCCCCACCCCGCCGCCGGTCAGCGCGTCGTACCAGACCCGCCCGGCGCCCTCCCACGACGTGCCGCCGATCGCCACCGCCGCGAGCTGGAAGGCGCGGTTGGGGATGCCGGAGTTGATGTGCACCCCGCCGTTGTCGTCGGTGGTGTCGACGTAGTCGTCGAGGTGGCCGACCTGCGGGTCGCGGCCGAGCGCCGGGTCGTCGTACGCCGTGCCGGGCGCGGCCATGTCGCGCAGCGCCCGCGCCTGCACGCCCGGGACGAAGATGCCCTCCCCGATCAGCCAGTCCGCCTCGTCGGGGGTCTGGCCGAGCAGCCGCTGCTTGAGGCAGGCCGCGAACACGTCGGAGACCGACTCGTTCAGGGCGCCCGACTGGTCCTGGTACCGCAGCCCGGCGGTGTGCTCGGTGACCGCGTGCGTGAGCTCGTGGCCGAGCACGTCCACCGGCCGGGTGAACCGGCCGAAGACCTTGCCGTCGCCGTCGCCGAACACCAGCTGGGTGCCGTTCCAGAACGCGTTGTCGTAGTCGCGCCCGTAGTGCACCGACAGGACCACCCGCGCGCCGCGGCCGTCGTACGACGAGCGGCCGTAGACGTCCGCGAACAGCCCGAGCGCCGCCGCGATCCCGTCGGCGGCCTCGTCGACGGCGTCGTCGCCCGACGCCGGGTCGCCCGCGGAGCGCACCAGCGGCCCGGGCAGCGTCGTGTCGTGCTCGGCGGTGTGCACGGTCCACGGCGTGCCGCCCGGCGCGACCACCCGGCGGCCCTCGAGGAGCAGCGCGGCGCGGCGCCCGCGCAGGGTGTCGTCGACGAGCAGTCCCTCGGGGGCGATGCGGCGCAGCAGGTACGGCGGCACGAACTGGCAGGTCATGCCCTCAGGGTGTCACCGGGCGCCGACGCCCAAACGCCTCAGCGGACCAGACCGCGCGGGCGCGCCGCGGGCTGGTCGACGAGGATCGAGTCGGAGTAGATGGTCGCGTCGGTGTCGAACTGCACGTACACCGACCAGGTCAGCGGCAGGCCGGGGATCGCGTCCAGGGTCCACGCGTACGTGCAGGTGCCGGACAGCGGGATCGTGGTCGCGCCGGACAGGTCGGCGTGGTTCGAGACCAGCACCGTGGTCGCCCCCGCCGGGGGGCGGATGGACAGCTGGACGGCCGGGCTGGTGGTCGCCGCGTCGCCACCGTTGATGGTGACGCCGGTCGCCCCGTTGCACGCCCCGCCGCCGACGGGCGCGGAGCGCGCGGCGCCGCGGCCGGCCGGGTTGGTGGCGACGACGACGCACCGCAGCGTCGCGTCGCTGTCCGCCGCGGTCAGCAGGTACGTCGGGCCGGTCGCGACCGAGGTCCCGTCGCGCTGCCAGACGGTGGTGAGGGCGATGGTGGGGTCCCCGGTCCAGGTGCCCGGGTCGCAGGTCAGCGTCTGGCCGGTGCTGGCGGTGCCGGTGATGCCGGGCGCGACCGTGGCCACCGGCGCCCCGGCGGCGGACGAGGGGACCGTGCGCGTGGCGGTGCTCGCCACCGTCGTACCGGCGGAGTTGCGGGCGGTGACCGAGCAGCCCAGCGCGGTGCCCTGGTCGGCCGAGAGCACGACGTACCGGTCGGCGCCGGCGTCGGGGATCGCGGCGCCGTCGCGGGTCCAGGCGTAGCGGTACGTGATGCCGGCGCCGCTCCAGGTGCCCTGGCTGCAGGTGAGCGCGGTGCCGACCGCGCCCGAGCCGGTCAGGGCCGGCGCCGTGGTGGCGGTCGGCGGTCCGGCGGCCGCGACCGTCACCGGCGCCGAGCTCGCCGCGGCGCTGCCCGAGCCGTTGGTGGCGACCACCGTGCAGGTCAGGCTCGCGCCCGCGTCGGCCGCGGCCGCGACGTACGTGCTCCCCGTGGCGCCGTCGATCGTCAGGCCGCCGCGGCGCCAGAGATAGGCGTACGTCGGGGTGCCGGTCCACACGCCCGGGCTGCAGGCCAGGGTGCCGCCGACGGCGGCGGTGCCGGTGATCGCCGGCGGCGTGGTGTTGGCGGGGGCGTGCCCGGACGGCCCGGAGACGGTGACCGGCGCGGAGGTGGCGGTCGTGCTCCCGTCCGCCGACGTCGCGGTGACCGCGCAGGTCAGCGCCGTGCCGACGTCGGCGCTGGTGACCGGGTACGTCGCGCCGACCCCGGCGGTGGTGGTGTTGCGGCGCCACAGGTAGGTGTAGGTGATCCCGGTGCCGGTCCAGGTCCCCGGGTCGCAGGTCAGGACCTGGCCGGGCAGCGCGGTGCCGACGATGGTGGGCAGGGCGGTGTTGACGGGGCCACCGCCGCTCCCGGCGCCCACGGTGACCGGCGGCGAGGTCGCCGAGCGGCTGCCGGCGGCCGCCGTGGCGGTGACGGTGCAGGTCAGGGCGGTGTCCTGGTCGAACGCGACGACGGTGTAGGTCGACGAGGTCGCCCCGGAGATCAGGACGCCCGAGCGGCGCCACTGGTAGGCGTAGGTGATCCCGGTCCCGGTCCAGCTGCCCCGGGTGCAGGTGAGGACCTGCCCGACCGCGGGCGTGCCGGTGATCGACGGGAGCGCGGTGTTGACCGGCACGTCGCCGGAGCCGCCGCCGGGGCCGCCGCCGGCCCCGCCGCCGGATCCGATCGTCACCGGTGCCGAGGTGACCGAGGTGGTGCCGAAGGTGTTCGTGGCCACCACCCGGCAGGTCAGGTCGGCGCCCTCGTCGGCCGCGACCACGGGGTACGTCGAGCCGCTCGCCGACGCGATCGAGGCGCCGCCGCGCCGCCAGTCGTAGCTGAAGGTGATCTGGCTCCCCGGGCCGTCGCTGGCGTACCACGTGCCCCGGTTGCAGGTGAGCGTCGCGCCGACGGCCGGGGTGCCGGTGATGCTGGGCGGGATCTGGTTGACCGGGGCGGAACCGGTGCCGCCGCCGCCACCGCCGCCACCGCCGCCGCGGCCCGCCGCCGCTGCCACCACCACTGCCACCACCGCCGCCGCTGCCGCCCCCGCCGCCACCACCGCCGCTGCCGCCGCTGCCGCCGGGGCCGGGGCGGACGCCCTTGCTCCAGTACGTGTAGCCGCCGGTGCTCCAACGCTGGACGCGGTTGTTGCCGGTGTCGGCGATGAAGTAGTTGCCCGCCATCCCGCCGCCGTCCTGCGGGTGCTGGGCCAGGGCGCTGGGCCCGTTGAGCCGGCCGGCCGCGCGGCTGGCGTGCGGCGGGTGCCCGAGGGTGCGGTACAGCGAGTACCGGTTGTTGGCGTCGACCAGGTACAGCGCGTTGTTCGCCATGTCGGTCACGGCCAGCTGTCCGTGCCGGTCGACGGCCAGCCCGCCGGGGGCCGGCTTCCGGTTGCCCGGGAACCGCTTGACCGTGTAGCGGCTGGCCGGCTTGGCCTTGCTGCTCAGTCCCCGGGCCTTGAACGCCAGGACCTGGCTGCGGTCGGGGATCGCGACGTACACCAGCGCGGGGCGGCCGGACTGCGCCACGCCGTACCCGATCCCCCGCGGCCGGCCGGGCAGCTTGACGGTGGCGACCAGGTGGCCGGTGCGCGTGTAGACCGACATCGACGCGGTGCAGCGGTTGGCGACGTACACGCGCTGGTCGAAGGCGGTGATGCCGCCGTACCTCGTGGCCGGGGCCTTGGTTCCGCAGCTGCGCGCGGGCCGGTGGGCGAAGTGCGTCTTCACGTGGCCGCGCGGGCTGAGCAGCGAGACGCTGGTCTCGTAGTCGACCCAGATGTCGCCGGCCTTCGTCACGAACAGCCCGTCGACGACCTCGTCCCGGTCGAGGCCGACGGTGCCCTTGAGCTTGCCGTCGGCGGTGATGCGCTGCAGCCGGCTGCCGGAGGAGAACCCGATGTACGACGTGCCGTTGCCCGCCAGCCCGATCGCGGTCGGGCGGCCGGTGGCCGCACGGGCGGCGTCGGCCGCATCGGCAGCGGCGGCCGCGGCCGGTTCCGGGGTCGCCACGGTCGCGGTCCC
The DNA here is from genome assembly GCA_963763225.1 of uncultured Actinomycetota bacterium. Taxonomy (GTDB): domain Bacteria; phylum Actinomycetota; class Actinomycetes; order Propionibacteriales; family Nocardioidaceae; genus Nocardioides. Next base: position 257,573 of record CAVXNT010000004.1, read on the forward strand.
GAGGCCCGCGACGAGCATGGCGAGGCCGACCAGGCGGCCCAGGGGGGCGTGGGCGCGCACGCGGGGAGCGTAACCGCCGGACCGGCCGGCGCCGCCTCATTCGGGTGGCTGACTGGACCGGCTGACTGGACCGGCGGGCTGGACCGGTCCCGGGCCGGCCGGCCCTCAGTCCGGCACGCGGTCGGGCGGGAACCCGCCGGTGGCGACCGGGCCCCAGCGGTCCACGGTGATGCGCAGCAGGGACTTGCCCTGGCGGCGCATGGCGGCGCGGTACTCGTCCCAGTCGGGGTGCTCGCCGGAGATGCAGCGGAAGTACTCGACCAGCCCGTCCTCGGCCTCCGGCGACGGCATGTCGAGCACCTCGGCGGTGCCGTCGACCTGCACCCACGCGTCGTCCCACTCGTCGGAGAGGACCAGCACGGAGGCGGCCGGGTCGCGGCGCAGGTTCCGGGCCTTGGCGCGGTCGGGGTACGTCGAGATGACGATCCGCCCCTCGGCGTCCACCCCGCCGGTCACCGGCGACACCTGGGGCCGCCCGTCGGCGCGGGTGGTGACCAGCACGAGGTGGTGGCGGGTGCGGACGAAGTCGAGCAGCTGTTCGCGCTCGACGCGGTCGTTGGTGGCGATCCTCGGCATGCCGCCCACTGTAGGCAGGCTCGCGACACGTCGGGTTTCACCGGCTGACCGGTGAAACCCGACCGACACGCCGACGACTCCCGGCGTGTCGGTCGGGTTTCCCACGACAAGTTCGCGCCCGCTGCCGGGCGACGGGGGCCTCCTCCTACCGGCGCGGCCGGACCGCCGTCGAGCTGGCCTGCCGCGACCCGGACGGGTTGGTGCCGGTGACCAGGCAGGTCAGCCGGTGCCCGAGGTCGGCGCCGAGCACCTCGTACCGGTCCTTCTCCGATCCGCCCAGCGGGGCGCCGTCGCGCCGCCACACGTAGGTGAACACCGGCGCGTTGCGCCACCGGCCCGGGTCGCAGTAGAGCACCGCGCCGAGCCTCGCCCGGCCGACGATCCGCGGTCGCGTCTCGTTGGCGGGCGGCCCGACGTGCCCGCCGGCGGTGCCGTCGCCCACGGCGACCGGGTCGCTGAGCGCGACCTTGCCGGTGCCGTTGCGGTTCACGGCCGCGACCCGGCAGGTCAGCTCGTGGTACCGGTCGTTGTCGGTGACCAGGTACTCCGGCGCGTTGGTCCCCGGCAGCAGCTGGCCGTCGCGCAGCCAGCCGCGCAGGTACGACGTCGGCTTGCCGGTCCAGGTCCCGGTGCTGCACCGCACGATCGCGCCGGAGCGGGCGTCGCCGCGGATCGCCGGGTGGTCCAGGACGTACGGCGGGGAGTGCGGCCCCGGGATCGGGAACACCTCGCTGGCGGTGGGCGCCGAACTGGCACCGCCCGGGGCGTGCGCGGTCACCGCGCAGCCGAGCTCGGCGGCCACGTCGCGGGAGGTGACGACGTGGTCGAACCCGGTCGCGCCGGGGATGGGCAGCCCGTCGCGCAGCCAGGCCACGTCGTACGACGCCACCGCGCCGTCCCAGGTCCCGGGGTCGCAGCGCAGCGTGCGGCCGGCGTACGGCGCGCCGCTGATGCGGGGCAGGCCGGTGTTGACCGGGGCGCCGGGGTCGCCGGGCGGCAGGGCGTCGGTCATCCAGTCGGTGGTGCCGAGGTAGTCCCAGTGCTGGATGCGGCCGTTGCCGGTGTCGGCGATCCAGAACCCGGACCTGAAGCTGCCGGCGGCGTGGTCGAGGGCGGTGGGCTGGTCGAGGAACCCGCGGTCGGAGGCGGGGTCGGGCGGGTGGCCGAGGGTCCGGTAGTACCAGTAGTTCTCGGGGCCGTTGTAGAAGTGCACCGCGTTGTTGGCGACGTCGACGACGGCGAGCTGGCCCTTCTCGTCGGCGGCCAGCGGGCCCGGCGCGGGCCTGCGGTAGCCGAAGAAGCGCTTGATCGTCAGGGTCTTGACCGGCTTCGAGCGCCCGTCGAGCCCGGCGGCGTTGTAGGCGTAGACCTTGCCGGCGTCCGGCACGGACACGTACATGCGCGCGGGCAGGCCCGTGACCGCGGGCGCGAGCGCCACGTCGCGCGGGTACGCCTTGCCGGGCAGGTCGATGGCGGCGACCCGGTCGCCGTCGTGCCGGTAGATGCCGACCGTCGCGGCGCAGCGGCCGGCGACGTACACCTCGGTGCCGGTGACGGCGATCCCGCCGTACCGCGCGGGGTCGTGGGCCCGGTCGACCGGGCAGTCGCCGGCGCCCTGGACGGGGAAGTGGCTCAGCACGGCCCCGTCGGGCGTGAGCTCGGAGACGCTGGCGCCGTAGTAGACCCACACGTTGCCGTCGGGGCCGACGTCGAGGGCGGTGACCGGGTCACCCCGGTCCAGCGGCACCGACCCGGCGACCGCGCCGGTGGCGTCGAGGCGGAGCAGCCGGTCACCGGCGGCGAACCCGACGTACGACGTCCCGTCGTCGCCCGCGGCGACCGCGATCGGCCGCCCGGTGCTCACCGCGGCCGCCCGCTGGGTGGGCAGCGCGACGAGGCCCCCGACGACCAGCGTCGCCGCGAAGCCCCCCATCAGCGCATGCCGGAGCGCGCCCCCCATGCGCCCGAGATTAGCGGCGCCCCACCCCTTCGGGTGACGGTTTCGGGGAAGTCGCGACACGTCGGGTTTCACCGGCTGACCGGTGAAACCCGACCGACACGCCGACGGCTCCCGGCGTGTCGGTCGGGTTTCCCACGACAAGTTCGCGACGCCGGCCGGACGACGGCCCGCTTGCCGTGCACAGGGGCGCCGGCGACGCGCCTGTCCCCAGACGCGGGTTGCGGCCTGCTGGGCGGGGCGTCGGCGAGGCATGCCTCTGAACATGATGAAGTCACCGAAGATCGTCCTCCACGACGACAACCTGATGACCACCGCCGACCTGCTGGCGATGGGGTACCACGACAAGGCCATCACCCGCCTGGTCAAGCGCGGCGAGCTGGTCCGGATCCGCCAGGGCGCCTACGTGTTCGCCGACCACTGGAACCGGCTCGACGCCGAGGGGCGGCACGTGCTGCTCTGTCGCGCGATCCTGCGGCGAGCGCGCAAGGCGACCGTGCTGACGGGGCCGTCGGCCGCCCGCGTCCTCGACGTACCGGTCTGGGACCTCGGCGACGAGGTCCACGTCAACAGCCTCGACCGCAGGGCCGACCGGTGCAACGCCGGCCGCCGGCCCCACCGCGGCGACCTCCGGGTCGAGGACACCACCATCCGCGACGGGCTGCCCATCACCTCCGGCACCCGGACCGCCCTCGACCTGATCGAGATCACCGACGAGGAGCACGCGCTCGTCGTCATCGACGGGCTCCTGCACGCCGGCGAGACCACGATCGCGTTGCTCGAACGACGGGCCGCGGGCATGAGCCACGACCCGGGTTCGCTCGCGACGCCCCTGGTCCTGACGCACGCGGACGGCCGGCACGAGTCGGCCGGTGAGACGCGGACCGCCTGCATGCTCCGGCGGTCGCACCTGCCGCGGCCCGAGCCGCAGTACGAGATCCGCGACCGGTCTGGCCGCGTCGTGGCCCGCCTGGACTTCGCGTGGCCGGCGCTGAAGGTGTTCCTGGAGTTCGACGGCAAGGAGAAGTACCTCCGGTACCGGCGGCCCGGCGAGTCCGTGGCCGACTGCGTGTTGCGGGAGAAGACCCGCGAGGAGCTGGTGTGCGGCCTCACCGGGTGGCGCTGCATCCGGATCACCTGGGCCGACCTCTACCGTCCCGAGCTCATCATCGCCCGGATCGCCGCGGCGATGCGGGGCGAGACCTGGGCCGCCTGAGCCGGGACTTGTCCGCCGAAACCCGACCGACACGCCGGGGTACGTCGGCGTGTCGGTCGGGTTTCACCGGCTGACCGGTGAAACCCGACGTGTCGCCGGGACCCCGCGACGATGCGGGCCCGCAGCAGGGCAACAACTAGACTCGACCCTCGTGCCTACTACCGCTCGTACCGACCTGCGCAACGTCGCGATCGTCGCCCACGTCGACCACGGCAAGACCACCCTCGTGGACGCGATGCTGCGCCAGGCGGGGGCGTTCACCGAGCACGAGGCGGAGAGCGTCGCGGACCGGGTGATGGACTCCGGCGACCTCGAGCGCGAGAAGGGCATCACGATCCTCGCGAAGAACACCGCGATCCACTACACCGGCCCGTCCGCGAAGGCCGCCGGCGCCGACAACGGGATGACGATCAACATCATCGACACCCCCGGCCACGCCGACTTCGGCGGCGAGGTCGAGCGCGGCCTGTCCATGGTGGACGGCATCGTGCTGCTCGTCGACGCCTCGGAGGGTCCGCTGCCGCAGACCCGGTTCGTGCTGCGCAAGGCCCTGAACGCCGGCATGCCGGTCGTGCTGGTCGTCAACAAGGTCGACCGCGGCGACGCCCGGATCGAGGAGGTCGTCGACGAGACGTACGAGCTGTTCATGGACCTGCTCGACGACAGCCACCGCCAGGACGCGCTCGACTTCCCGGTCGTCTACGCCTCCGGCAAGGCCGGCATCGCGAGCCTCGAGCAGCCGGCGAACGGCGAGCTCCCCGACGGCACCGACCTCGAGCCGCTGTTCCGGACCATCCTGGAGACCATCCCGGCGCCGACGTACGACGAGGGCGCGCCGCTGCAGGCGCACGTCACGAACCTGGACGCGTCGCCGTTCCTGGGCCGGCTCGCGCTGCTGCGGGTCAAGCAGGGCACGCTGCGCAAGGGCCAGACGGTCGCGTGGATCCGCCGCGACGGCGAGAAGAAGAACGTGCGCATCACCGAGCTGCTCATCACCGAGGGCCTCGAGCGCAAGCCCGGCGAGCAGGCCGGACCGGGCGACATCGTCGCGGTCGCGGGCATCCCGGACATCACCATCGGCGAGACCCTGGCCGACGCGGAGAACCCGGTGGCGCTGCCGCTGATCCACGTCGACGAGCCGGCGATCTCGATGACGATCGGCACCAACACCTCCCCGCTGGTCGGGAAGGGCGGCAAGGGCCACAAGGTCACCGCCCGCCTGGTCAAGGACCGCCTCGACGCCGAGCTGGTCGGCAACGTGTCGCTGCGCGTGCTGCCCACCGAGCGCCCCGACGCGTGGGAGGTCCAGGGCCGCGGCGAGCTGGCGCTGGCGATCCTGGTCGAGCAGATGCGCCGCGAGGGCTACGAGCTGACCGTCGGCAAGCCGCAGGTGGTCACCAGGGAGGTCGACGGCAAGGTGCACGAGCCGGTCGAGCGGCTCACCATCGACGCGCCGGAGGAGTACCTCGGCACGATCACCGAGATGCTCGCCACCCGCAAGGGCCGCATGGAGCAGATGACCAACCACGGCACCGGCTGGGTGCGCATGGAGTTCCTGGTCCCGGCCCGCGGCCTGATCGGCTTCCGCACCGAGTTCCTCACCGCCACCCGCGGCACCGGCATCGCCCACCACATCTCCGAGGGGTACGAGCCGTGGGCGGGCGAGATCCGGTCCCGCGCGTCCGGCTCGCTGGTCGCGGACCGGGTGGGCGCGGCCACGGCGTACGCCATGACCTCCCTGCAGGAGCGCGGCGTGCTGTTCGTCGAGCCGACCACCGAGGTCTACGAGGGCATGATCGTCGGCGAGAACTCCCGCGCCGACGACATGGACGTCAACATCACCAAGGAGAAGCAGCAGACCAACATCCGGTCCGCCACCTCCGACAACTTCGAGAAGCTGATCCCGCCGAAGAAGCTGTCGCTGGAGCAGTGCCTGGAGTTCTGCCGCGAGGACGAGTGCGTCGAGGTCACCCCCGAGACGGTGCGGATCCGCAAGGTCGTGCTCGACCAGAACGAGCGCGCCAAGATCGCGAGCCGCGCCCGCAAGGCGAAGTAGCGCGCCCGGTAGGGTCGCACCCCGTGAGCCACCCCACCTACGACCAGCTCGTGTCCCTCCCGGCGTGCGCGGAGCAGCCGGTGCCGATCGCGTTCGAGGACGTCAACGGGCACCTCAACGTGCGGCACTACACCGGCATCGCGAGCGAGGGGCTCGACGAGTCGCTGGTGCCGCTCGGGATCCCGCAGAACTGGCCGACGCTGGGCCACGCCTGCTTCTCGGCCGAGCACCACCTGACCTACCTGGCCGAGCTGCGCACCGGCGACCGGATGTCGGCGCGGGTGCGGCTGCTGGGCCGGTCGGAGCGCGCCGCGCACGTGCTGGTCTACCTGCTCGACGACACCCACCAGCGGCTCAGCTACGTGATGGAGGAGATCTTCCTCCACATCGACATGCACACCCGGCGTACGGCGCCGTGGCCGGCCGACGTCGCGGCGAAGCTCGACGAGCGGATCGCCGAGGACGCGAAGCTGCCCTGGGAGCCGGCGACGTCCGGGTGCCTGGCGCTGCGCTGAGGTACCCGTGCTGCTCGACGTCCAGCTCGACGGCCGCCCGGACGCGGCCGCGCAGCGGGCGCGCGAGCTGACCGCCACCGGCGTGGCCGGGCTGTTCACGTTCGAGGGGCCGCACGACGTCTTCCTGCCGCTCGCGGCCGCCGCGGGCGCGGTCGAGACGGACCTGATGACCAACGTCGCGATCGCGATCCCGCGCAGCCCGCTGCACCTCGCGCACGCGGCGTACGACCTGCAGCTGCTCTCCCGCGGCCGGTTCCGCCTCGGCCTGGGCTCGCAGATCCGCCCGCACGTCGAGCACCGGTACGGCGCCACGTGGAGCCGCCCCGCGGCCCGGATGCGCGAGGCGGTGCTGGCGGTCCGGGCGATCCTGCGCGCGTGGCAGGACGGCACGCCGCTGGACTTCCGCGGCGAGTTCACCCGGCACACGCTGATGCCGCCCACGTTCAGCCCCGGACCGAACCCGTACGGCGTGCCGCCGGTGCTGCTCGGCGCCCTCGGGCCGGTGATGACGCGGACCGCCGCGGAGGTCGCCGACGGGCTGCTGGTGATGCCGTTCCACAGCCACCGGCACGTCCGCGAGCGCACCCTGCCCGCGGTCGAGGAGGGGCTGCGCGCCGCGGGCCGCAGCCGCGCGGACTTCGCCCTCCTCCCGCAGGCCATCCTCGCGATGGGCCGCACCGACGCGGAGCTGGAGCGGGCGGCGACGGGGGTGCGCGGGCTGCTGGCGTTCTACGGCTCGACCCCGGCGTACCGCCCGGTGCTCGAGGTCGAGGGCTGGGCGGACCTCCAGCCGGAGCTGAACCGGCTCTCCAAGCAGGGCGACTGGGCGGCGATGCTCGGCCTGGTCACCGACGACATGCTGGCCACGCTGGCGGTGGTCGGCACGCCCGAGGAGTGCGCGGCCGAGATCGGGCGCCGGTTCGGCGACGTCGCGGACCGGGTGTGCGGGTACTTCCCCGGGTACGACGCGCCGCCCGACCAGGTCCGCGACCTGGTGGCCGCCCTCGGCCGGATCTGAGTATCCACAGGTCGCGCGCCGGCGGTTTCGCCCGCTCGCCGGAGGGGGAATGATCGGTGTCGTGACCGGTACTCGGGCGGTCAAGGCTGCTGCTGCTGTGACGCTCGTGCTCGGGGTCGCCGCCTGTTCGAGCGACGACCCCGAGCCGAGGGTCGCGCCACCGACCAGCTCGGCGCCCAGCAGCGCGAGCACCTCGCCGATCGCTGCTGCCGCCAAGCCGACGGCGGTGGTGCGCAACTGGGTCGATGCCCAGAACGCCGCGCTCGCGACCGGTGACACCTCCGCGCTGCGCGCGTTGAGCGCTGAGACCTGCCGGGGCTGCGCTGACTTCGTCCGGCCGATCGAGCAGGTCTACCGCAGGGGCGGGCACTTCAGCACCCGAGGCTGGCGGGTCGCCGCGGCCGAGGCACGGGACGGGTCCAGCGACCCGATCGTGGTCGACGTCGGGGTCGCGATCGCAGGGGGTACGACCGTCCCCGCGGCAGGGGCCGATCCCGTTCACTACGGTCCGCAGAAGCGGATCATGTTGTTCAAGCTGGTGCACCGCGCCACCGGCCTGGCGGTGAGCTTCGTGGGCTTCGTCCAGTGAGGGCGGCTGTCGTCGTCCTGGGCGTCCTCCTCGGGTCGGTGGCACTACCTGCCGGACCGGCCAGCGCAGCGTGTCACATCGTGCGCGAGGAAGAGATGATCAACGGCCAGGTGCACGTGTACTGGGTCAAGCACTGCGACGTCGCCTCGTCATCCGGCACCAGCGCCGCGGGCGACCTTCCCCCGCGCGACTCCGGCTGGGACGGCGTCTGCGTGCGCACGGCGATCACCGTGGGCCTCGACCCGGCGACGTTCTGCGACCTCCCGGCGCAGGCCGCCCCACCCCAGCTCACCCCCGGCCTCGTGGCCCGCGCGTTCCGCCGCATCCCGCTACCGGCGTCTGCGCTGAACATCCAGCCGCCCAACGGCCGCACGCTGGTCAACTTCGACACGAACTTCTACACCGACGACGCCGGATTCACCCGCACGCTCACCCTGCTGGGGCGGCGGGTGGAGCTGCGGATCTGGCCGGCCCGCTACGCGTGGCGCTTCGGCGACGGTTCGAGCAGGGCCACGTCGAGTCCGGGGTCGGCGTACCCGGACCTGGAGATCACCCACCGCTACCTGCGCCGGGGCCGGGTGCAGCCGAGCGTCGACACCACGTACGCCGCGCAGTACCGGGTCGGCGGCGGGCCGTGGCGCGACGTGCGCGGCACGGTCACGGTCCCCGGGCCGCCGGCGCGGCTGCGCGTGGTGACCGCGCGACCGGTGCTGGTGAGCGACTGACGTCAGGTGGCGGCCGAGCGCCGCTGCATGCCGCCCGCCTCGACCGCGACACCGGCGAACCCGATCACGAGCAGCAGCACGGTCGCCTTGGAGAGGTACTCCGGGAGCGCCCCCGAGATCGGGAACGTCAGCGCGTGCGCGATCAACGCGAACGGGACCCAGCGCGGGACGGTCCGGGCCCGCAGCAGCGCGATGGCGAGCAGGACCTCGCCCAGGTAGAGCCCTGCGATCCAGGTGTAGAGGAAGATCGCGAGGCCGCTGTCGGAGGCGACGTCGTCGAGGCCCTGGGTCTGGATGGTGGCGGTGTCGACGAGCGCGCGGAAGAAGCCCATCAGCATCGCGAACCCGGCGGTGCCGATGAACCCGATCTCGAGCACGACCGCGGCGATCACGCCGATGGTCCAGCCGCGCCGCTGCAGCAGCAGCATGATCGCGGGCAGCCCGAGGCTGAGGCAGATCGAGGAGATGAACAGAACCAGCGCGGCCGCCATCCACTGCCCGCCCTGCTCCTGCACGATCCGCAGCGAGTCGGCGCCGTTGTCGGACTGGGGCAGCAGGAAGCCACCGAGGCACAGCGCCAACGCGCCCGTGAGCAGCAGCGCCGCCGAGACCGGCACCCAATCCATCCGCACGTGCACACCGTAGGGCCTGCGGGGCCCGATGACCTCCGAACGCGACAACCGTCACCCCAGGAGGTGGGCCACCTGTTCGACCTGGCCCACGTCGGAGGAGGTCGGGATCAGCTGCACCTCGTCCGCGCCGAGGTCGGCGACCCGGTCCAGCAGCGCCCGCAGGTCGGCCGGCGTGCCGGCGAAGCCGGCGGTGGCGGCCAGCGCGTCGACGTACTCGCCGGGGATCCAGTTCATGTAGTGCCGCAGGTGCCGGTGCACCTGGGCGCGGGCCTCGTCGGGCTCCCCGAGGGCGAACCAGAACGACGTGGTCAGCCGCGGCGCGGGCCGGCCCGCCTCGGCCCACGCGGACCGGGCCAGGTCGAACAGCCCCGCCATCGCGTCCAGGTCGACGTCGAGCGACATCCCGGCCAGGCCGTCGGCCCAGGCGGCGGCGCTGCGGATCGTGCGCGGGCCCAGGGTGCCGACCAGCAGCTCGGGGCCGCCGGGCTGGACCGGCGGCGGCCCGACGGGGCGTACGGCGTCGGCGACCCGCTCGCCCGCCCACACCTGCCGCATCGCGGCCACCCGCGCGGCCAGGCCGGCGATGGTCCGGGTCGAGAGATCCGCGTCGGCGGCGCGGTAGTCCTCCTCGCGACCGCCGACCCCCAGGCCCACCGTCAGGCGCCCGCCGCTGAGCCGGTCGCCGGTCGCGAGCGCCTTGGCCAGCGGCACCGGCGCGTGCAGCTGCGGGACGACCACGGTGGTCACCAGCCGCACCCGGGCGGTCCACGCGGCCGCCGCGCCGAGCAGCGTCAGCGCGTCCGGGTTGTCGAACGCCATCCGCTCCCCGAAGCACAGCGACGAGTACGGCCCGGTGTCGACGGCGCGCGCCCACCGCTCCAGCGTGTCGTCCGCCGCCCACAGGTCGGGCTCCATCACCGGCAACGTCATCCCAACGTCCACGGCCCTAGTGTGACCGGCATGACCTCGCCGATCCTCCAGCAGGCCCGCCAGCAGACGCTGGGCGACCTCCCCCGGCGTACCGCGCAGCGGGTGCCCGACAAGCTCGCGATCGTCGACGGCGACACCCGGCTGACGTTCGCCGAGCTCGACGCGGTCGTCGACGGCACCGCCGCCGCGCTCGCCGCGGCGGGGCTGGTGCCGCGCGACCGGCTGGCGCTGCTGTGCCACAACTCCTGGCAGTTCGCGGTGCTGAACTTCGCCTGCGCCCGGGCCGGGGTCGTGCTGGTGCCGGTGAACTTCATGCTGGGCGCCGAGGAGATCGCGTTCATCCTCGACCACAGCGGCGCGCGGGCGTTCGTGGTCGAGGACGCCCTGCTGCCGGTCGCCGAGCAGGCCCTGGCCGCCTCGCGCGGCACGGTCGAGCGGCGCGCCGTCGTACGCCTGGCCGGTGGGGAGACCCCCGAGGGCTGGGCCGACGTGCAGGAGTGGCTCGACGAGCGGGGTACGCCGCCGCCGCTGGTGCTCGAGGACGACGAGCCGCTGCGGATGATGTTCACCTCCGGCACCGAGTCGCGGCCCAAGGGCGCGCTGCTGTCCAGCCGGAGCCTGCTGTGGCAGTACGTCTCGTGCGCGATCGACGGCTCGATGTCGGCCGACGACGTGGAGCTGCACACGCTGCCGCTGTACCACTGCGCGCAGCTGGACTGCTTCCTCGGCGTCGACGTGTACCTCGGCGCGACCAGCGTGATCCTGCCCGGCCCGGACCCGGCGGCGATCCTGCGCGCGATCGAGGAGCACCGGGTGACCAAGTTCTTCGCGCCGCCCACGGTGTGGATCGGGCTGCTGCGGCACCCCGACTTCGACGCCGCGGACCTGTCCAGCCTGCGCAAGGGCTACTACGGCGCCTCCCCGATGCCGGTCGAGGTGCTCCGCGAGATCCGGGAGCGGCTGCCCGACGTGGACCTGTGGAACTTCTACGGCCAGACCGAGATGGCGCCGCTGGCCACGATCCTGGGGCCCGACGAGCAGCTGGCGTACGCCGGGTCGGCCGGCCGCGCGGCGCTCAACGTCGAGACCCGGATCGTCGACGACCGCGACGAGCCGGTGCCGGCCGGGACGGTCGGCGAGATCGTGCACCGCTCACCGCACGCCACGCTCGGCTACTACCAGGACCCGGAGAAGACCGCGGCGGCGTTCCGCGGCGGCTGGTTCCACTCCGGCGACCTGGGCTACCTCGACGAGGACGGCCGGCTCTACGTCGTCGACCGCAAGAAGGACATGATCAAGACCGGCGGGGAGAACGTCGCCAGCCGCGAGGTCGAGGAGGCGATCTACACCCTCGACGGGGTCGCCGAGGTCGCGGTGTTCGGGATCAGCCACCCGCGCTGGGTGGAGGCGGTGGCCGCGGTCGTCGTGCCCCGCCCCGGCGTCACGCTCACGCCCGAGCAGGTCATCGAGCACACCCGGTCGGTGCTGGCCGGCTTCAAGACCCCCAAGTACGTCGTGGTCGCCGACGCGCTGCCCAAGAACCCGTCGGGGAAGATCCTCAAGCGCGCGCTGCGCGAGGAGCACGCGCAGCTGGCCCAGGACGGCGAGTAGCCCCCGACGGCAACCCGTCGGGGGCTACTCGGCGATCCCGGCTAGCGGATCCGGAACGCCCGGTCGTTGACGTCGAAGAAGTAGTTCCCGACGGCCTGGATGGCGATCCAGGCGTGGGCGGTGTGCGTGCGCGGCATCCGGACGCGGACCTTGCCGTCGTTCGGGGTGCGCTTGCGCAGCACCGTCGACCAGGTCTGGCCGTTGTCGGTCGACAGCACGACCTTGACCCGCTTGGCGAGCCGGTCGGTGCCGTTGACGTGCCAGCGGACCGTGGTCGGCCGGCCGGCGCGGACCGTGATGCCCTTCTTCGCGAACGACGAGACCAGGAACGGCCCGGCGTCCGGGTCGATCCGCAGCGTCACGTCGTCGTACCCGACGCCGCCGCCGCCCGGCACCCGGTCGCGCGCGGTGAGCCGGAAGTGCATGGCGTGCGGGGTGCTGCCCGGCGTGCCCCGGTAGGCCTTGGTCGGCAGGAACTCCGAGTAGCAGTCCAGCGGCCGCGGCCGCACCGGGATGTACGGCGACTCGACCTGCTTGACGTGGCGGCACGTGCCGGACTTGGCGTTGGTGTTGTGGGCCATGATCTGCGCCATGTCCGGGAAGGTCCGGCTGCGGGTGGCGGAGGTGGCGAGGTTCTCGCCGGGCGAGTGGTACTCCAGCGTCGCCGAGTCCGAGACGTTCGCGACGGTCCCGAACACCCGGAACAGCGGCCCGAACACCTTGTGGTTGTCGATCAGCGCGGTGCCGTCGTGGCCGTGGGCGTCGTCGTTCTGCTCCCACAGGTAGACCAGCGGGTCGCCGTCGGCGTCGGTGCCGTGCCCGGTGAGCGTGAACGGCGTCCGCACCGGGATGGTGCGGTTCTTCGGCGCGTGCACGACCGGCGCGTGGTTGTCGGTGGTGTTCACCTGGTAGCCGGTGTTGCCGGGCGTGCCGCCCTTGGCGGTCTCGCCGACGTTGGCGGTGACGCCGTCCGACGCGCTGACCTGGAGGGCGTCCATGTCCTGCACGCGCGCTGTCGGAGGTGTACGGGTCGGCGTCGCCGGCGAACATCACCTGGAAGCCGCCGTCGCCCGGCGCGGTCAGCGGCGCGGGGTAGTCGCCGCTGCCGTAGATCTTCCCGTACGGGTCGTAGCCCCAGCCGGCCACCGTCACGTTGGTGCCGGTGAGCGTCTCGACGGCGGTCTCGATGTTGTCGGCGTTGTACGCCGTCAGGCCGCTGCCGCCGCGCGTCAGGGTGAACGTGAGCGGGTTGCCGGGGTAGCCGAGGGTGATCGTGTCGCCGTCGGTGTCGAACCCGGTCAGCGCCACGTCCTGCACCTCGACCGGCGGGGCCGCGGGGACGCCGGTGTAGCCGTTGACCTCGTCCAGCGTGCGCTGGGAGAAGTACGGGTCGGTGTGGTTCTGCAGGTTGTCCTGGCGGCAGATGCCGGCGTACGCCATCACCGACGAGCCGGAGCCCGGCTCGACCGACGCGGAGTCGGCGCGGTTGCCGCCGGAGCAGTTCCACTGGGTGCCGTTGAAGGTGTGGTTGCCGCCGAACTCGTGGCCCATCTCGTGGGCGACGTAGTCGATGGCCATGAAGTCGCCGGTCGGGTCGGGCAGGCCGGTGCAGCCCATGCCCTTCTCGATGCTGCCGACCACGCCGAGGCCGGCGATGCCGCCGCCGTCGACGCCGAGCATGATGTGCCCGATGTCGTAGTTGGAGGCGCCGATCAGCTGGCCGAGCACGATCTGGTTGCGCTCGAGGGTGCCCACGTCGCAGTACGCGATCTGGCCCTGCACGTAGCCGCCGTCGACGTTCGGGTCGGGGTCGGGGTTGTTCACCCAGCAGGGGTTCGCGCCGCACGGACCGTTGGGGCCGGTGGCCTCGGCGTCGGTGTTGAAGTTCAGCTTGTCGTTGTCGTTGACCAGCTCGAGGTTGATGGCCAGGTCGTCGTTGTAGATCTGGTTGACCCGGTTCATCAGCGTGACCTTCTCGGCGGTCACGTTGGCGGCGCCGAAGTACTCGGCGTACGTCGGGTCGGTCGCGAGCGCGAGCCGGAAGACCTTCTGGTGCACCACGCTGCCGGCCGCGACGCGCGCGGCCCGGTGCCGCAGCGCGCCGCCGAGCTGCGGCATCTCCTTCTCGGCCATCCGCGCGGTCTGCGCCTGCAGGTCGCCGCCGTAGTAGGACAGGTGGGTGGTGGTGCCGCGCAGGTTGTAGGCGGGGTCGACGTACCAGGCGCCCTCGCCGTCGGCGGGGCGGACGCTGGCGTGGAAGCCCATCGGGGTCACGTCCATGGCGATGGTGGTGCCGGCGTGGTCGAGCGAGCGGCCGGCCCAGGTCGAGATCTCGGGGTGGGCCGCGGCCAGCCGCGGCTGCATCAGGGTGGTGCGCTGCACCGCGAAGTGCTCGACGCCGCCGTCCGGGGTCGGCACGGAGAACTCGGTGGTGCGCGCGGCGCCGGCCCTCGGCGCGTTCGCCAGCGAGGACCGCACCCGGGAGGCGTCGACGCGGAACGCCGTGTAGTGCTCGGGGTCGACCCGCACGTGCGAGCCGGTCGGCGTGAACCCGTCGACCTGGCGGAACGGTCCGCCGTCCGGGGCGGCGTTCGCGGCCAGTCCTGCGGGGAGGACGGCGGCGCCGAGCGCCGCGGCGGCGAAGACGGCGAGGGACCTGAGGTGGCGCGTCATTGCTCTCCCTGTTGGGGACGGGAACCGCCCGGAAGGGACGGGTGGTCGCACTCTAGCCGCGAACGCCCCCGCCCACGGCGCATCTGCCCGGATGGGTCAGGCCGAGATGTCCCATCGGCCGAGGAGGGTCCCGTCCTCCTCGAGCAGCAGGCGCAGCCGCAGGGGTACGTCGACCGGCGGGCCGGCCGTGATCCGCGGGTGCTCGCCGGCGACCAGCCGGGGCACCACGGTCGCGCACAGCTCGTCGGCGACGCCCTCGGCGAGCAGGTCGCGCAGCAGGTGCGGCCCGCCCTCGCAGAGCAGCTGGGTGAGCCCGCGCGCGGCGAGGGTCCGCTTGAGGGCGGGCAGGTCGACCCGGTGGGTGCCGAGCACCAGGATCTGGTCGTCGCCGAGGACGTCGCGCGCCTCGTCGAGCCGCGGCGCGGTCGAGCAGGTGGCGAGCAGCACCGACCCCGGCGGGCCGCCGCGGAGCAGGTCGGGTACGTCGGCGCTGCGGCTCACCACGACCGTGGGCCTGTCGACCGGCGCGTACCCCTCGGCCCGCGCGGTCCCCGCCCCCACCACGATCGCGTCGGCGAGCGCGCGCAGCTGGTCGTAGACGACCTTGTCGACCGCGTTGTTGATCGACCCGCTGCGCCCGGACTCGCCGGTGGCGGCCCCGTCGACGGTGCTCACCATGTTGACCCGCAGCCACGGGTCGCCCGGCGCGGCGTACAGCTCGGCCAGCGCGGTCGCCGGGTCGGGCCCCGGCCCGGCCCGGTCGTCGAAGAGGACCCTCACCACTCCCACCTCGCGACCCAGTACTGCACCCCGTAGGGGTCGTCCTCGTAGTCGATCACCGCCCCGCACCCGGCGGGCAGCACCGCCGCCAGCTCCTCGAGCGCCACGGTGTCCGCCCACAGCTCGGCGGCCAGCCCCTGGTCGATCCCCGCCAGCTCGCCGCCGCGCAGCCGGGCCGGCCAGCTCGTCGTCGAACGGCACCGCCCGCGGGTCGACGTACCCCGGCGACGCCTCCCCCCGCTTCGCCGACCCGTTCCCCACCACCACCAGCCCGGAGACCTCCTCGGTGGTCGAGTGGCCGAGACCCCCGCGCTCCCCTTCGTTGGTCGAGTAGCCGTCGCGAGGAACGAGCGACGGCGTATCGAGACCCGCCGCCGCCAACAACGCCTCCCCCACCCGACGCCCCTGCTCCGTCCCGAGCACAGCGACCGGGCCGTCCTCCGCCACCCACTCGACCGCGGACAGGCACGCGGCCCGCAGCGGCGCGACCGGGTCGACGAGCCCCGCGTACTCCGGCAGCAGCGCCAGCACCCCCGGCACCAGCACCGCCCTCACGCCAGCCCCCGGATCGCCTGCAGCGGCGGCCGCCGGCCGGCGATCGACCAGGCCATGTCCACCAGGTCGCGGGTCTCGCGGACGTTGTGGACCCGGTGGATCCGCGCGCCGGCCAGCGCGGTGATCGCGGTCGCGGCGAACGTGCCGTACAGCCGCTCCCCCGCCGGCCGCCCCAGCGTCTCCCCGACGAAGTCCTTGTTGGAGACCGACACCAGCACCGGCCACCCGGTGTCGACCATCTCCCCGATCCGCCGGGTGAGCTCGAGGGAGTGGAAGGTGTTCTTGGCGAAGTCGTGCGCCGGGTCGATGACCACGCTCTCCGGCGACACCCCCGCGGCGACCGCACGCTCGGCGAGCGCGACGGTGGTCTCGATGCAGGCGGCCACCACGTCGTCGTACTCCTGCCGGAACGGGTCCGTGCGCGGGCTCAGCCCGCCGGCGTGCGTGCACACGATCGCCGCGTCGTGCTCGGCGGCCACCCGCACCAGGTCGGGGTCGTGCCCGCCCCACGCGTCGTTGATGACGTCGGCGCCCTGCTCGAGCACCGCGCGGGCCACCTCGGACCGCCAGGTGTCCACGCTGATCACCAGTTCTGGGTATTCGGTCCGGACGCGTCCGACGAACCCGGCGACCCGATCGATCTCCTCCGCGGCGTCCACGTGCGGCCCGTAGCCGGCCCGCACGCCGCCGATGTCGACGATGTCCGCGCCCTCCGCGACGACCTCCGCGACGCGATTCCACGCTCTGTCCTCGGCAAACGTGGCGCCCTGGTCGTAGAAGGAGTCGGGTGTCCGGTTCACGATGGCCATGACCAGCGGATATCCGTCGACGAACGTCCGATGCCCGAGCTTGAGCGGCGGCATGTCTGGACCCTAGCCGCGGCCTGTGCGAAGCCGCCCCGGCGCGTCCGTTTGTGAGGTTCAATCAGCCATGTCCACAGCACAGGACGCAACGGGGGAGCCCCGACGGGGCCGGGGGCGACCACGCACGCCGGGAGCCGAGAAGCGGATCATCGACGCCGCGCTCGAGGAGTACGGCGCGCACGGGTGGTCGGGATTCACCATGGACGGGGTCGCGCGCCGGGCGGGGGTGGGCAAGTCGACCGTGTACCTGCGCTGGCAGGACAAGGACACCCTGCTCACCGACGCGGTCGGCACCGCCGGCCGCACGCTGGGGGCCGTCGACACCGGATCACTGCCCGGGGACCTGCGCGCCCTCGCGGTCAACCTGTTCCTGCACTTCCGCAACCCGGCCGGCTGGGCGAGCCTGCGGATCCTCATCGACACCGCCGGGTCGCCGCGGCAGCTGGGCCGCTTCACCGAGGCGGTCTCCGACGTGCAGGTCGAGTTCGTCGAGCGCATCCTCGAGCGCGCCGCCGAGCGCGGCGAGGTGTCCGCCGACGTCTCGGCCAACGCGGTCGCGGAGTGCATCTACGGCTCGGTGAGCATGCAGACCCTCGGCGTGCGCCTCAACGGCGCCGAGCTGACCGACGAGGAGATCCAGGAGCGCGCCGCCGCCCTGGTCGACCTGGTCCTCCACGGCGTGCTCGGCTGACCTCGCCTGCGGTGAGAGTTTCATCGGCCGGCCGATGAAACTCACGCCTGGACGATGAAGCTTTGTCGTCCAGGCGTGAGTTTCGTGGTCCGCGGACGGGTCGCCGGGACTACCGCGTCTCGGCGACCCGGTTCGGCGTGGTCGGGCTGGAGGACGGTGTCGTCCGCCAGCGCCACGTCCAGCGGGCCCAGCAGCACGAGCACGTCGGCCGGCCGCTCGGCGTCGAGGCACCGGAAGAGGTTCGCGACTGCGAACTGGTGCCAGGTCGGGGGAACGGGTGTCACGACCAGCACCCCGTCGATGAGCTCATGCCGCCGCCCGTCGTCGGGCAGCGCGTCGCGCTCGGCCCGCGTCATCGGTCCGTGCGAGGTCGCGGCCATGCTCACCATCGTGCCTCCTCAGGTCGACGACGACCAGAACACAGCGCACGGGCCGTCACGGAAGCGCACCCCACGAAAGCACGGGGTCCGTTCGCATCCGGTCGCGACTAGCGTGCCCGTGTCTGGCGGCTGTGCGTAGGGATCGGCAGCCACTTCGGGGGTAGGGACGCACTGCGTCACTTGGCATCCGGGCGCGGTCAACGTTTGCGCCCTCGCCGAACCTCCGCGCGGCCCCCAGGCCCAGGGGAACGAAGCGGGAACACATCGGGGGTTTGGTCATGCGTGCCGTACATCTGAGCATCTTTCCGAGGCGACCGCGGCGTCGGTCGCGGGGCGCGATCGCCGCGGCGATCGCCCTGGCCCTGCTGATACCGACCGGAGGCGCGACGCTGGTCGCCAGTCCGGCGCAGGCAAGGTCGGCGACCGCCACGGTGATGGTCACTACCCAGCGGATGTCGGACGCAACGTTGCAGTCGACCCAGCACGGCACCTACGCCCAGGGCGCCAAGATCACGCTCTCCTGCTACAAGTGGGGCCAGGCCGTGAAGGGCTACTACAGCCCGTACCTTCCGAATGGCGGGTACGACTCGCTCTGGTACAAGGTCAGCGACGGCTACTACGTCGCCGACGTCGACATCAACACCGGAAGCAACTCCCCGGTGACGGGCCAGTGCGGGAGTTCCTCACCCTCCGGGTCGCTGTCCGCGCGCATCGCAGCGTTCGTGTCCAACACGCGCGGGAAGACGGTCGCGAATGCCCAGGGGACGTACGCCGGCGAGTGCGTGTCGTTGGTCAGTCAGTATCTCCTGCAGGTCTGGAGCATCACCTCGGGCGCTTGGGGCAACGCCATCGACTACCGGTCCGGTGGCTCGGGCGGTAACCAACTCTCTTCGCGTGGATTCACCTGGTCTACGAGCCAGTCGTTCGAGGACGGGGACATTCTGGTCTGGGGCGAGAGCTCAGCCGGGGGCACCGGCCCGGCCGGACACATCGGGATCTGGTACGGCGGCAAGGTGTACGACCAGAACGACGGACGGCACAGCCCGGCTCGAACCTCCAACTACTCACCCTTCTGGTCTGCGGGTTTTCTGGGCCGCTGGCGCAAACTCGACAAGCTCACCTCGACCCCGACGCCGACGATCAGCGGCAGCACGGTCTTCGGGAGCACGTTGACCGCCAAGCCGGGGACCTGGGAGCCGTCCGGCGTGACGCTGGCGTACCAGTGGAAGCGCAACGGCCAGAACATCGGCGGCGCGACGCGCTCCAGCTACCAGTTGACGACCAGCGACATCGGCACCAAGCTCTCTGTCGCGGTGACGGGCAGCAAGTCCGGGTACGCGTCGGTCACCAAGACGTCCGCAGCGACCGACACGATCACCAAGGCCTCTTTCCAGCAGGTCTCCCCGCCTGCGATCTCCGGCACGCCACAGGTGGGCGAGGCGCTCACGGCCGCCCCGGCCACCTGGAACCCGGCGCCGTCGACCGTGACCCGGCAGTGGTACGCCGACGGGACGCCCATCGCCGGCGCGACCGGAGCGACCTTCACGCTCACGCGGGCCGAGCTGGGCGCGGCGATCACCGTGGCGGAGTCGGTCAGCAAGGACGGGTACAACCCGGGCGCCGCCACCTCCGCCGCGACGGCGCCGGTGGCCCAGTCCCAGGCCTGCGTCGCGGCGACCGATGCGGTGGACGCAGCGCAGCACGACGTGACCGCAGCCAAGACCGGTCTCGCGAAGGCGAAGAAGGCCGTCAAGAAGGCCCACGCCCACTGGAAGAGGGTCAGGACCAAGAAGGCGAAGCGGCACCTGGAGACGGCGCTCCGCCACCGGGCAGCGGCGTCCTCCCACCTGCACGCCGCGCGGGACCGGCTCGAGGCCGCCCAGCAGCAGGCCGCTGCCGAGTGCTGAGGAGACGCCGATGGACATCAAGACCCGCGCCGCGCGCGACCGGCTCACCCACCTCCTGGTGGCCAGCGTCGGCGCGGCGGTCCTGGCCGGCCTATTCACGGCCGCCCTGGCCGCGCACCCCTCGGCAGGCGGATCACTGCTGGTCATGGCGCTCTTCGGCGTCTCTACAACGCTGGCGACCGTTTCCCTGATCGGCTGGGGCGTGATGCTCGGGATCCAGGCCTCCGGCCTTCTCCCGGCAGACCGGGCGCCCGCGCAGCACTCCTCCGCGCCGCAGACGCAGGCCCAGCCGGTCGTGCCGGCCGCTCCCGTCACGCGCAAGCGCCGGAGCATCGGCGACATCGCACCGCTGGACCCACTCCCGTAGAGACCGGCTCCGGGTCACTCGCCCTGGTCGTCCAGCAGGTCGCCGGGCGCCAGCCCGAGCGCCCGCTCCATGTCCCCGGGCGGCGATGCGTCGCGGAGGAACTGGGAGAACTTCGCGCTCGCCGTCGCCAGGTGCTCACGGGCCACGCCCTCGGTGATGAAGAGGCGCGCCGCAATCGAGCTCCACCGCTCGCCGCGGGCCCGGGCAGCCAGCACCTGGCGCTGACGCGTCGTGAGGTCCGGCAGCCCGCCACGACGTTCAACGAGCTCGGCCAGTCCGATTAGCGAGGGCGTGATGGTGACCTGGCCGTCGGCCACGGCACTGAACGCGGCACGGGCGTCGTCGATCGGGTCGGCCTTGTGCACCACCCCGGCGGCGCCGGCGCGCAGGCACTGAGCCAGCACCAGCCGGCGCCGTTCGTCGGTGTAGAGGCAGATCGGTACGCCGAGGGTGCTGACCGCCCGGATGGCGGTGACGCCCTGACGCGGGCCCTCCCGGTCCTCGTCGTGCCGAAGCTTCAGATCCAAGACGACCAGCTGGAGCCCGGGGTGCGGCTGGGCCAACAGCGGCTCGATCGTGGGATAGGCACCGATCACGTCGAGCTCGGGGTGCAGTAGTGGCAGACCTTGGCGAACCACGGTGCTGTCGTCGACCACGACCGTGCGCACCCGGGGTCCCTCAGCCATCGGCGGCCACCTCCTCGGCGCAGGAGGTGAGGGTCACCGCGGTGCCCTCGCCCGGTGCGGTGTCGATCGTGACCGCGATGCGGTGCCGGGCCAGGGCGTCGAACACCTGCACCTCGAGGCCAAACCCGAGGTCGGCCTCGGGGTCGAAGCCGGTGCCGTCGTCGCGGATCACCACCTCCCAGCCATCGTCGATGGCGTCGGCGTGGACGAAGACGGTGTCGGCGTCGGCATGCCGTCGCACGTTGTGGAGGATCGTGGTCACCGCCCGCTCGACTGCCAGGCTGGTCGGCGGCTCCAACGGGAACTCGGCACCCAGGTCGATCGCCACCTCGAGGGGAAGGTCCCCGAAGCCGTACAACGCAGCGGAGAGCACGGCCCCGAGGGTGCGCGGGTGGCCGTCAGCCGGCTCGATGGGGTCGCGGAGGACGAAGGACCGCAGCCGCCGGGCCTCGACCTGGGCCTGCCGCTGCAGCGCCGGGACGACCTCGTCGGGCGTCCGGGGATCCCCGAGCTGCCGCAGGATGCCTGCGGCGTCGTGGACCGTGAGCCGGTAGCGCTCGAGCTCCAGCTCGCGCGTCGCGCGCACCGCCTCGGCGCGCGCCTCGTCCGCCGAGTCGGCCAGCCCGCGCAGGTAGTGGATGAAGCCGGCGATCGCAACCGCGAAGGCCGGGTAGGTCAGCGTGTTCCCCAGCTCGGTGGGCCACGCGGCGGTGGGGTCGTTCTGTGCGGTGACCACGTAGGCCACCGAGACCACCGCCGAATAGCCGACGCTCGCGCGGGCGCTCAGCCAGGCCGAGGCGAGCGTGACCGTGTTGACCGCATACCCGGGCGCCCAGTTCTGCCAGGTGCCGACGATCTGCTCAGGCGGCACAGCGAGGGCGAGCAGCGGCATCATCACCACCCCGAGGCCGAGGTCCAACCACCGCCAAGGGCGCGCCGCCCCGGGGATGGACCGCGCGCGCACGAACACGGTCAGCAGCCCGATCGACGTGACCAGCACGGCCCCGGCACAGGCGAGGTACAGGCCTCGATGCGGGGACTCGCGCAGTCCGGCAGGTACGGCGACGGCCGCCTGCGCCAGCACCACCGCCCGCAGGACGAACGCCACCCGCACCAAGCCCCACTCGGCCCGGGGGCGCGCGAAGTCACCGACCACCGGCTCCTCCCCTGCCATCGCGCGTGGCCTCCCCGTATCGACTGCGCTGCAGGCTAACGATGTGCAGTCCTGCGCGCTCGATGTTCATCAGAACGTCGAGACCGACACGCGACAACCCGCGAAAGCGCGGGTGGGGTCGCCTTCGCCGCACGAACGCCGCAGGCCGCTCTCGGACCACCCCTCACCGCAGGTCGTCGACCGCCTGCCGCAGCTGATCCGCGTTGCGCCGGCACCGCTGCAGGGTCGCGTGCTGCTCGGGAGTGAAGTCGCCCAGGGTGCCGTCGAGCAGCAGCTCGAGGAACCCGAGCAGGCTGGTGAGCGGCGTGCGGATGCCGTGCTGGATCCGCTGGAACTGGTCGAGGGGCACGGCGCTGTGCGTGCGCTCGAGCCGGTCCCGCCGCGCCATCGTCAGGCTGGCGACGACGAACTCCGCGGCGACCGACAGCGACCCGAGGATCTGCAGCTCGACGGCCGTCCACGCGCGTGGCTCGTCCGAGACCGCGCACATCGCCCCGACCACCTCGCCGCGGGGCCCGCGGACGGGGAAGCCCGCGTACGCCGCGAGCCCCCACTCGGTCACCACGGGCTCGGTCCGGGTGCGGGGGTCCTGGGCGGCGTCCTCGACGATGAACGGTGCGGCCGCGACCACGACGTGGCGGCACAGCGAGTGGGACAGCGAGTGCTCCCGCGGATACTCCCCGGGCGCGGCGTCGGAGGTCGCGCTGACCACGACCTGCTTGTCCGCGGTGACGGCGGTGACCAGGGCCGCGGCGCCACCGAGCGCCTCGTAGGCGACGCGGGTCAGGGCGTCGAGGGCCGCGACCGTGACCGACTCGACCAGCCCGGAGGCCTCGAGCTCACCGAGCCGGGACGGCGCGGACAATCGGGAGCCCGAGTCCGGTCCGACGTGGTCGTCCCTGCGCAATGGCCACTCCCCTGACCGAACGGCGATGGCGGGCCCGCTGCTCGAGCCCGCAGGTTCATTATCGGTAAAGACCCGTCGGAATGTAGGTCGAACCGCCGGGGACCGGTCCCTCAGCGCAGGAAGTGGCGCACCCCGCCCGCCAGCGCGGCCGCGTACCGCTGCCGCCCCTTGCGGTGCGTCATCCGGTACGCGTCCGAGGCGTTGCGCATGTTGCCGAGCTCGACCATCACGGTCGGCACGTTCGACAGGTTGAGCGTGCCGAGGTCGGAGCGGAAGTCCAGCCCGTCGCCGCCGGCGATGTAGTTGGCGACCTGCAGGTGGTGGCCCTTGAGGGCCGCGCGGGTGGCCAGCGCCAGCCGCTTGGACGGCCGGTAGATGTCGTGGGTCCACGGCTTGCGGTCGGTGGGCGCGATCACGTGGAAGCCGCGGGCACCCGACGCGTACGACCCGTCACCGTGGACGCTGATCTTGGCGTCGGCGTGGATCTTGTTGCCGGCCCGCCCGCGCCTGTCGACGCAGGGGCCCCAGCGGTCCTGCCGGTTGCTGTGCCGGGTCATCTTCACCGTCGCCCCGAGGCGCACAGCCGGTGCCGCAGCAGCTTGGAGACCCGCCACGCCATCGTCGCCTCCGGGTAGCCGCCGTTGGTGGCGGTGCCGGTGGTGTTGCAGTCCTTCCTGAACCCGCCCGCCGGCACCTGCCGGCTGATCTTGCGCGGGAAGTTGTGGTTGCCCAGCTGGTGCCCCGGGTCGATCACCACGACCTTGCCCGCCAGCGGCCGGGCGGCGTCCCGCTCGAGACCCGCCGGCCACTCCGCGTACGCCGGCGCCCCGCCGGCGACCAGCGCAGCCGGCGAGCAGGACCCCGAGCAGCGACCTCACTCGTACCCCAGGATCTCCTGGCGCTTGCCGCCCCACGCGAGCGCGGAGGCGATCGCGTCGTCCAGCGACAGCTCGGTCTGCCAGCCCAGCAGCCGGTGCGACCGGTCGACGTTGGCGAACGCCCCGACCGCGTCGCCGGGCCGCGGCGGCGCCTCGCGCACGCGGCACCTCCTGCCCGAAGACCCGCTCGAAGGACGCGACCAGCTCCCGCACGGTCACGCCGGACCCGGTGCCGACGTTGATCACGACACTGGGCGCGTCGGCGGCGGCGATCACGTCGTCGAAGCGCTCGACGGCGCGCACGTGCGCGCGCGCGAGGTCCCAGACGTGGATGTAGTCGCGGATCCCGGTGCCGTCGCGGGTCGGGTGCTCGGTGCCGGTGATCGTGAACGCGTCCTTCTGCCCGCGCGCGGCCATCACCAGCTGCCCGAGCACGTGCGAGGGCTCCTTGGCGTAGATCCCGGACTCCAGGTCGGGGTCGGACCCGATCGGGTTGAAGTAGCGCAGGATGATCGCCCGCAGGTCGGTGGCGGCCGCCATGTCCTGGAGGATCTCCTCCATCATCCGCTTGGTGCGGGCGTACGGCGAGGTCGGCTCGAGCCGGTCGCCCTCGGAGACCTCGAACTCGTCCTTGAGCGCGTAGATCGACGCCGACGACGAGAACAGCACCCGGCCCTTGCCGAGCGCGTTGAGCTCGTCGAAGAGCTCCAGCGACTTGGCGACGTTGTCGCGGTAGTACTCGTACGGCTTCTCCACCGACTCCGGTACGACGATGCGCGCGGCCATGTGGATGGTGGCCTCGATGTCGGGGTGCTCGTCGACCACCCGGCGCAGCAGCGCCCGGTCGGCGATGTCGCCCTCGTAGAAGATCCGGTCGCGCACGAACGCCAGCGGCCCGGTCAGCAGCGAGTCCAGGATCACCGGGGTGTGCCCGGCCTCCTCGAGCGCCTTGGCGGTCGTCGACCCGATGTAGCCGGCGCCGCCGGTCACGAGAACCTTCATGCCGGCCACCCTAACCAGCGACCCCCGGTCTGGACCGGTAGGCCGGGGAGTTCAGTTCTGCCCGGAGCCTGCCGACAGGAGAGGGCATGACGCGTACCTCTCTCGGGTCCTGGCTGTCGGCACTGCGCCGTCGCCGCGCGCCGGTCCGTCCAGTGACCCCCGCACCCGGCTGGAAGCCACTACCCGACGACATCGCCGAGTGGATGGGCGCCCGGCCCTACCCGCTCTGCGAGGGGCGCGCCCCGTCCCGGGTCGCCTAGCGGCTGTCGCTCAGGACGTCAGGTCCGTCGGCGTGACGGAGACCGGGAACGGGCGGTCCGTTCGATACGTCTCCCCGCCGCGCACGACCGTTGCCGGACCGTACGCCCCGCCCTCCAGCTCCCACGCGGTGAGCTCGGTCCCGTCTGGGTCGAACACCCAGTACGACGGCCAGCCGGCGGCTTCGTAGCGCGCCCGTTTGAGGTTCAGGTCGACCCGGCGGGTGCTGGGCGACAGCACCTCGACGGCCAGCAGCGGCGACGCCGGCAGGTCCTTCTCGGTCAGGTCGGCGCGGCGAGCGACCAGGAGGTCCGGCTGCACGACGGTGTCGGGCGCGACCACCACGTCGACCGGTGCCGACAGCACGATCAGATCGCCCGGGCAGTCCCGCCGCAGGAGGCTCAGGAGCGCGGCCACGGCGACCTGGTGCCGGACCAGTGGCGCGGGGGTCACGACCAGGACACCGTCGATGAGCTCATGGCGCCGCCCGTCATCGGGCAGCGCGTCGAGCTCGACCCGTGTCATGGGGCCGCGCGACGTCACGCTCATGGTCACCATGGTGCCTCCCAGCGGTCACGCCGACCAGCGTCGGCCATCGCGGGCGCGGACGCGGACCGTCATCCACAGCCCGCCACTGGCACAATCCGCTCATGCCGACCGCGCTCATCACCGGGATCACCGGCCAGGACGGGCTGTACCTGGCCGAGTTCCTGCTGGCCAAGGGGTACGACGTCCACGGTGTCATCCGGGGGCAGAACAACCCCAAGCTCGACCTGGTGCGCGACCTGGTGCCCGACGTGCGCCTGCACAACGGCGACCTGACCGACATGTCCAGTCTGATCCGGGCGCTGCGCGACTCCGACCCGGACGAGGTCTACAACCTCGGCGCCGTCTCGTTCGTGGCCTACTCCTGGGAGAACGCGCAGCTCACCACCGACGTCACCGCCAAGGGCGTGCTCAACATGCTCGAGGCGGTGCGCCTGCACACCGGCGACAAGCCCGAGGGCATCCGCTTCTACCAGGCCTCCAGCTCGGAGATGTTCGGCAAGGTGCAGGAGTCTCCGCAGCACGAGCGGACGCTGCTGTGGCCGCGCTCGCCGTACGGCGTGAGCAAGGTCTTCGGGCACTACATGACCATCAACTACCGCGAGTCCTACGGCATGCACGCCTCCTCGGGGATCCTCTTCAACCACGAGTCCCCGCGACGCGGCCCGGAGTTCGTGACCCGCAAGATCAGCGAGGGCGTCGCCCGCATCACGCTGGGCCTGCAGGACGAGCTGGTGCTGGGCAACCTGGACGCCGAGCGCGACTGGGGCTTCGCCGGCGACTACGTCGAGGCGATGTGGCTGATGCTCCAGCAGCCGCACGGCGACGACTACGTGGTGGCGACCGGCGAGACGCACTCGATCCGCGACTTCCTCGACGAGGCGTTCCGCCACGTCGGCATCGACGACTGGGCGCCCTACGTCAGGCAGGACCCGAGGTTCATGCGACCGGCCGAGGTCGACCATCTGATCGGGGACGCCAGCAAGGCCCGCGAGGTGCTCGGCTGGAAGCCGAAGGTGTCGTTCCCGGAACTGGTCGCGCTGATGGTGGACGCCGACCTGGCCGCCACCCGCCAGGGCTGGTGACATGCGCGCGTTCGTCACCGGCATCAGCGGCCAGGACGGCAGCTATCTCGCCGAACGGCTGCTCGCCGAGGGCGTCGAGGTGCACGCCCTGGCGCACGCCCTCGAGCCTCTGCCCGACGTCCCGGGCGTGGCGCTGCACCGCGGCGACCTGACCGCGACCGACGAGGTCCGCAGCCTGCTGCTCGACCTGGCGCCCGACGAGGTCTACAACCTGGCCGCGCTCAGCTCGGTCGCGCGCTCCTGGGAGGCGCCCGACCTGACCGCGCGGGTCAACGGCGTCGGCGCCGCGGCGCTGCATGGAGTCGGCACTGCAGGTCCAGGAGAAGCACGGCCGCCCGGTGCGGTTCGTGCAGGCGTCCAGCGCCGAGATCTTCGGCGAGCCGGACCGCTCGCCGCAGGACGAGTCGACCCCCGTCCGCCCGGTGAACCCGTACGGCGCCGCGAAGGCCTACGCCCACCTCATGGTCGACGTCTACCGCCGCCGCGACCTGCATGCGGTCAGCGCCATCCTCTACAACCACGAGTCACCCCGGCGCCCGGAGCAGTTCGTGACCCGCAAGATCACCTCCACCGTCGCGGCGATCGCGCAGGGCCGCGCCGAGCGGCTGGCGCTCGGCAACCTGGATGCCCGCCGCGACTGGGGCTGGGCGCCGGACTACGTCGACGCGATGGTCCGCGCGGCACGCGCGGAGGCACCGCGCGACTACGTGATCGCCACCGGCGTCGCCCGCTCGGTGCGCGACTTCGTGGCCGCCGCGTTCGCCCGGGCCGGCATCGGCGACTGGGAGCCGCTGGTGGTGGTCGACCCGGAGTTCGTCCGGCCGGCCGACCCCACCGAGCTGGTCGGCGACGCCACCCGCGCCCGGACAGCGCTGGGCTGGTCGCCGACCGTCGAGTTCGACGAGATCGTCGGCCGGATGGTGGACGCGGATCTGGGGCGCGGGTCGGATCAGTCCTCCAGCAGCCCCAGGAGATAGTCGCCGTACCCGCTCTTGAGCAGTCGCTTGGCGCACAGGACCAGCTCCTCGTCGCAGATGTAGCCCATCCGCCACGCCACCTCCTCGGGCGCCCCGATCTTGGTGCCCTGCCGCGCCTCGACGGTGCGCACGAAGTTGCTGGCGTCGTTGAGGCTGTCGAAGGTGCCGGTGTCCAGCCACGCCGACCCGCGCGGCAGCACCTCGACGTGCAGCCGGCCCTCCTCGAGGTAGGTGCGGTTGAGGTCGGTGATCTCGAGCTCGCCGCGCGCGGAGGGCCGCAGGGCGCGGGCCCGCTCGACGACGTCGTCGCCGTAGAAGTACAGGCCCGGCACGGCGTAGCTGCTGCGCGGACGCAGCGGCTTCTCCTCCAGGGACAGGGCGCGGCCGTGCTCGTCGAACTCCACGACCCCGTACGCCGTGGGGTCGCGACACGCGGTAGCCGAAGACGGCCGCGCCGTCGAGGTCGCCGAAGCGGCCCAGCCGGGTGCCGAGGCCCTCGCCGTGGAAGATGTTGTCGCCGAGCACGAGCCCGACCCGGTCCCCGGCGAGGTGCTGCTCGCCGATGAGGAACGCCTGGGCGAGCCCGTCCGGCGACGGCTGCACGGCGTAGTCGAGCGCGATGCCGAAGTCGGAGCCGTCCCCGAGCAGGCGCACGAACTGGTCGGCCTCGTGCGGCGTGGTGATCACCAGGATGTCCCGGATCCCGGCGAGCATCAGGGTCGACAGCGGGTAGTAGATCATCGGCTTGTCGTAGACCGGGACCAGCTGCTTGCTGAGCCCGCGCGTGACCGGATGCAGGCGCGTGCCGGTGCCACCGGCCAGGATGATCCCCCGCATCCTGCGACGCTAGGAGCGCAGCGAACGACGACAGGCTCGCCAACGACGGCCTACCCCACGTTGGGTATGCGCCACGGGCACGTGGTCGGTCTCCGGTCCCCGAACCTAGCCTCGCGGCATGGATCGAGTTCTCGTCACCGGCGGCGCAGGCTTCATCGGATCCGCCTTCGTCCGTCATCTCCTCAGCCACACCGGCGCCCACGCCACGGTCCTCGACAAGTTGACCTATGCGGCGTCCCCGGAGTCGCTGGACGGACTTCCCTCCCACCGGATCGACCTCGTCGCCGGTGACGTGATCGACGAGCGCCTCGTCGACCGCCTGGTCGCGACCCACGACACCGTCGTGCACTTCGCCGCCGAGACGCACAACGACAACTCGCTGCTCGATCCGACGCCGTTCGTGCGGACCAACGTGGTCGGCACCTTCACCCTGCTCGAGGCGGTCCGTCGCCACGGCCGGCGCTTCCACCACGTCTCCACCGACGAGGTGTACGGCGATCTCGACCTGACCGATCCGCGCCGCTTCACCGAGTCGAGTCCCTATCGACCAAGCAGCCCGTACTCGGCCACCAAGGCGGGCTCGGACCACCTGGTGCGCGCCTGGGCGCGCAGCTTCGGCGTGCGCGCGACCATCTCGAACTGCTCGAACAACTACGGCCCGTGGCAGCACATCGAGAAGCTCGTGCCCCGCACGATCACCACGGTCCTGGACGGCGATCGGCCCCGGGTGTACGGCGACGGTCGCAACGTGCGCGACTGGATCCACGCCGACGACCACGCCGCCGCCGTGCTCCTCGCGATCCAGGGCGGTCGGGCCGGCCAGACCTACCTGATCGGCGCCGACAACGAGCGGTCCAACCTGGACGTCGTGCGCACGGTGCTGCGGCTCTGCGGGCGTGCCGAGGACGAGATCGACTTCGTCAACGACCGCGCCGGACACGACCGCCGGTACGCCATCGACGCGAGCCGCACCAGGGACGAGCTCTTCTGGCACCCGCGCTTCGACGACTTCGAGGCCGGCCTCGCGGCGACGATCGCCTGGTACCGCGACCACGAGGCCTGGTGGCGTCCGGTCAAGGGCCGGACCGAGGCGGCGTACGCCGCGGTCGGCCAGTGAGGCGCACCCTCCTCGCGACGACATCGATCCCGGGGCTGCTCGTCGTCCGCCTCGACGTCCACGCCGACCAACGCGGCTGGTTCCGGGAGAGCTGGCAGCGGGAGCGGATGACCGCCGCCGGGCTCCCGGACTTCGGCCCGGTGCAGCACAACGTCGCGTTCAACGAGCGCCGCGGCGCGACGCGCGGGATCCACGCCGAGCCGTGGGACAAGCTGGTCACGGTGGCGTCGGGCCGGGCGTTCGGGGCCTGGGTGGACCTGCGCGAGGGCCCCGACTTCGGCCGCCTGTTCAGCCTCGAGCTCGACCCGACGGTCGCGGTCTTCGTCCCCCGCGGGGTCGGCAACGCCTACCAGACCCTCGACGACGGGACGGCCTACAGCTACTTGGTCAACGACCACTGGCGACCCGACGTGACGTACGTCGGGCTCGACCCGGCCGATCCGACGGTCGCGGTCCCGTGGCCGGTCTCGCTGGCCGAGGCGGAGCTCTCCGACAAGGACCGGCGGCTCCCCGGCCTGACCGACGTGCGGCCGGTGCCGCACCCGCGCGCGCTCGTCCTGGGTGCCGGCGGGCAGCTGGGCCGGGAGCTGGTGGCGGCGCTCCCCCACGCCGACGCACTGACCCGGGACGAGGTCGACGTCACCGACGACAAGGCGTTGGCCGAGCTGCCGTGGCACGAGTACGACGTCGTGGTGAACGCGGCGGCGTACACGGCCGTCGACGCCGCCGAGACCCCGGCGGGACGCAGCCTGGCCTGGGCGGCGAACGCGGCGGCGCCGGCGGCGCTCGCCCGGATGTCCCGGGAGCACCGCTTCACGCTGGTCCACTACTCGACGGACTACGTGTTCGACGGCACGCGCCACGAGCATCCCGAGGACGAGCCCTTCTCCCCGCTCAACGTGTACGGCCAGACGAAGGCGGCCGGCGACCTCGCGGTCGCCACCACCCCGGCGCACTACCTGCTGCGGACGTCGTGGGTGGTCGGGGACGGCGCCAACTTCGTGCGCACCGTGCAGAACCGCGCACGATCGGGCGCGGCACTGCGCGTGGTCGACGACCAGTGGGGCCGGCTGACCTTCGCCGACGAGCTCGCGCGCGCGACCCGGCACCTGCTCGACGCGCACGCCCCGTTCGGCACCTACAACGTCACCAACGACGGACCGCCGACGACCTGGGCCGACGTCGCGCGCGACGTCTTCACCATGGCGGGTCGGTCGGCCCAGGACGTCGCGGGCGTGACGACCGACGTCTACGGCCGCGGCCGGTCGTTGGCACCGCGACCGCGCAACAGCCTGCTCGAGCTCGCCCGGATCCGCGCCACCGGCTTCGAGCCGCGCGACGCGGGCGAGGCGCTGGAGGACTACTGCGCGGGGCAGCGGCCGTAGTCGTCCTCGAGCCGGACGATGTCGTCCTCACCGGTGTACTCGCCGCGCTGGACCTCGATGATGACGAGCGTCTCGTCCTGCTCGTTCATGATCCGGTGCGCGGCCCCGAGCGGCACGTCCACGCAGTCGCCGGGCCCGGCGTAGCCGCTCTCGCCCTCGAGGACGCAGGTCGCCTTGCCGGCGACGACGACCCAGTGCTCGGATCGGTGGGCGTGCGTCTGGTACGACAGCCGCTGGTGCGGCAGCACCGTGATCCGCTTGACCTTGTAGCCGGGCGCCTCGTCGAGGACCTCCCAGATGCCCCACGGACGCGCTTCGAACTCACCCATGACCAACCCCCCAGTCGTCACTCGGTCGTGGCGACACACAGTAGGGCCGGGTCAGCAGGCCGGGCGCGGGAACGCGCGAACTTGCGGAGATCTGGAGCAGACCAGCGGTGCCTCAGCGCCGGGTGAGCGACGAGAGGGCGGGACGGACGTCGGCGAGGTAGACGAACGCCGCGACGGTGAAGACGAGGTTGATGATCCCCAGCGGACCGCCCATCACGACCTGCACCACCAGGCCGAGCCCGAGGATGATCGTCCAGGCCGGCTTGGTCAGCTTGTTGGCGGCGTCGTACGCCTCGGCGGAGTACATCAGGCTGTTGATGAACGCGAACAGCTTCACGACGAGGAGGACGATCTCCACGATCGCCATGAAGGTCATCTCAGCCTGGAACACCTGCAGCACCCCACCAGCCTAGTGGCCGACCCTCGCTGGTCGAGTAGCCGTCGCGAGGAACGAGCGACGGCGTATCGAGACCCCAGAGACACGCGCAGGGCGGCGACCCCAGTGGGGTCACCGCCCTGCGCGATCGTGAGAACTCAGAACAGCGTCAGCTGCTCCTGGTCTCTTCAGTCACCGACCTTGCTGGCCGCGTCCGAGGCCGCCTGGGTCGCGTTCGACGCGGTCTCCTTGGCCGCGGTCGCGGTCGCCTTCGCGCTGCTCTTCGGCGCGGTCGAGGTCTTCTTGGCCGTCGAGGTCGCCTTCTTGGCCGACTTCTTCGCGGTCTTCTTGGCCGTGCTGGTCGTGCTCTTGGTGGCCTTGGTCGCCTGGGTCTTCGTGGTCTTCGCCTTGGCCGTGGTGGTCTTGGCGGAGGACGCGGTGGCCTTGGTCGACTGCTGGCGGCGGATGCGGCCGACCAGCTTCTCGCCGCGCTGGGCGAGGTCGGCGTAGGTGCCCTGCACCGCGGCCAGGTTCTCGTTCAGCGCGCTCTGCACCAGGCCCGGCACGGCCTGGGCGTCGGACTGGAGCTCGGCGACGCGGGCCTCGATCGCCGCGCGGCGGGCCTTGGCGTCCTTGGACAGCGCCTCGACGCGGGCGTTGAGCACGGTCGCCGCCTGCTCACGCAGCGCCTTCGGCTCGAGGTCGATCTTGGTGACGCGCGTCTGCACGTCCTTCTGGACGCCGGCGAAGCGCTTCTGCGCGTCGGCGACGTAGTCGCGGACCAGGCCCACCGCGAGGTCGGTGACACCGACCCCGGCGTAGATCGGGCGGGTCGCCTCGGTCTTGATGTCGAACTTGGCCTTGGCCATGTCCTGCTCCTTCGTTGATGGCCCGGCACTCCACCGGACCTCGGGGTCTGTTCAGTCGCTGCCCTTGTTGAGGGCGAGGAACGACGCGTACACGTCGAGCAGGGACTGCTTCTGCCGTTCGGTGAGCTGGCTGTCACCGAGGATCGCGAGCTCCACGGAGCCGCCGACGCCGTCCTCGGGGTGGACGATCCCGGCGCGCACGTAGAGCTGCTCGGCCGAGATCCGCAGCGCCTTGGCGATCTGCTGCAGCACCTCCGCCGACGGCCGGCGCAGTCCGCGCTCGATCTGGCTCAGGTACGGGTTCGACACGCCGGCCTGCTCGGCGAGCTGCCGGAGGCTCAACTGGGCCGAGACCCGCTGCTCCCTCAGGTAGTCACCGAGGGACTCGACGGTCTTGCCGACCTTGCCCTTTGTCATGTCTCCATTGTGCTAGCTGCTGCTAGCACTTTGCAAGCAAAACACATGTGAGGCGGTGCACAGCAAGGCAAAACTTCTGCTAGCAGTCTCCCTCCCGGGTCGTCCAGATAGTCCTGCCCGCGACCTTCGCGCGCCCGTACCATGGTCGTAGTCACGAGGAGGGAGGGCCGGCGATGCACCGCCTCCTGGGCAACACCAGGAACTACGCGTGGGGTTCGCGCACGCTGCTCCCCCGCTTCCTCGGCCGGGAGGCCAACGGCGACCCACATGCGGAGCTCTGGCTCGGCGCCCATCCCGGCGACCCCGCACGGACAACCGACGGCGGGACACTTGTCGACGTCATCGACGACCACCCACAGCGCACCCTCGGTGCCGACGTGGCCGAGCACTTCGGCGGCAGGCTCCCCTTCCTGATGAAGGCCCTCGCCGCGGCGGAGCCGCTGTCCCTGCAGGTCCACCCAACGGCCGACCAGGCCCGCGAAGGCTTCCGCCGCGAGAACGCCGCCGGACTGGAGCCGACGGCGGCGACCAGGAACTACCGCGACCACTCCCACAAGCCGGAACTGCTGTTCGCCCTCACCCGCTTCGAGGGCATGGCCGGCTTCCGTGACGTCGCGGCCTCGGCCGAGATCCTCCGAGGACTGGAGCTCGGCTGGGCCGACCGCGTCGCCGACCAACTCCTGGACGCTTCACCGACCGAGGCGCTGCACGCCGTGGTCGCCGAGACGCTGGCGATGTCCCGGGAGCGGGTGGCCGACATCCTGACCGACCTCACCAAGGCGGCCAGGGTCGCCGAAGAGCGCTCCCACCACCGCCGGCCGCCGGTGACCCGGCGCCACCGCGACCGCACCGATGTGGGACGTGAGGCGGTGCGCATCTACGCCCAGACGGCCCTGCTCGCCGACCGCTATCCCGACGACCCGGGCGTGCTGGTCACGCTGCTGCTCAACCACGTGATCCTGCGGCCCGGCGAGGCGATGTTCGTCGACGCCGGGGTCGTCCACGCGTACACGTCCGGGTTCGGGGTCGAGATCATGGCTTCGTCCGACAACGTCGTGCGCGCCGGCCTCACGCCCAAGCACGTGGACGTCCCCGAGCTCCTCGGGATCGCCTCCTTCTCGCCGATCCCGCCACCGCTGTGCGAGGCCCGGGAGGTCGACGCCGCCACCAAGCGGTTCAGCCCGCGGGTCGACGAGTTCTCGCTCGTGGTCGCCCACGCCCCCAGCGACGGCCTCCCGGCGCACGGTCCGCGCATCGTCCTCGCCCTCGACGGGCAGGTCGACGTCCACACCGACCGGGAGCAGGCCCGCCTCACGCGGGGCGAGTCGGTGTTCGTCGCCGACGACGAGGGCCGACTACGCCTCAGCGGCACCGGGCGCGTCGCGGTCGCCGCCGTGGCGGCCACCTGACCCGAAGCCGGGATCGTCGATCCACGGGCGCGCCTCCCGGTCCAGGGCGGCGATGTCGGCGTCGACCATGATCCGGACGAGCTCGTCGGCGCCCACCCGCGGCTTCCAGCCCAACCGGTCGGCGGCCTTCGACGGGTCGCCGACCAGGGTCGCGGTCTCGGTGGGCCGCACGTAGCGCTCGTCGATGCGGACGTGCTTCTCCCAGTCCAGGCCCGCGTGGTCGAACGCGTCGGCCACGAACTCCCGCACCGAGCAGCTGGACCCGGTGGCCAGCACGTAGTCGTCGGGCTCGTCGGCCTGGAGCATCCGCCACATGCCCTCGACGTACTCCGGGGCGTAGCCCCAGTCGCGACGAGCCTCGAGGTTGCCCATGTAGAGGTAGTCCTCGAGGCCCGCCTGGATCCGCGCCACCGCGCGGCTGATCTTGCGGGTCACGAAGGTCTCGCCGCGCCGCGGTGACTCGTGGTTGAACAGGATGCCGCTGACCGCGAACATGCCGTAGCCCTCGCGGTACATGACGGTCGACCAGTGCGCCTGCAGTTTCGCGGCGCCGTACGGCGAGGCCGGACGGAACGGCGACGTCTCGTCCTGCGCGCCGACGGCATTGCCGAACATCGCCGAGCTGGACGCCTGGTAGAAGCGGCACTCGATCCCGACCGTCCGGATGGCCTCCAGCAGCGTCACCGCGCCGACGCCCGTGGTCAGCGCCGTGTACTCCGGCTCGTCGAAGCTGACACCGACGTGGGACTGCCCGGCAAGGTTGTACACCTCGTCGGGCTGGATCTTGTGCAGCAGCCGGATCAGGCGCGCACTGTCCGACAGGTCGGCGTAGTGCAGGAAGAAGCGGGCCTGCTCGTCGTGCGGGTCCTGGTACAGGTGCTCGATGCGGCCGCTGTTGAACGAGGACGAGCGGCGCCGCAGCCCGTGGACCTCGTAGCCCTTGCGCAGCAGCAACTCGGCCAGGTAGGAGCCGTCCTGCCCGGTGACGCCGGTGATCAATGCCTTGCGGGGGATCGTTGACACCTCTCTGCCATCGGGGTCCGAACAGCCAGACACAACGCATCCGCAGCGTACTCGCGCGACGGGGCGCGGGAGGTTTCTCGCCCACCGCTCGCATACCCATCATGGGGTATACCGACGGTCATTCGGCCCATCGCGCGAGCGCATCCACGAGCCTATCGGCCGTGATCGTCACTCTCCTGCTGCGACCGCGACGCTGGCTCGCGCAACTACTCGACACCGCAACCTTCCCCGGCGCCTGACCGCACGTCCCCGGTCGCCGGGCCCGGCTGAGTTACGCCCGCCTGGTGAACCGGTAGTCCCCGTCGGGTAGTCGTTCCACCAGGTAGGTCGGATCGTGCGCTCGATGGTGGTGCCACGGACAGAGCAGCACTCCGTCGGCGAGGTCCGTCCGGCCGCCCTTGGACCACGCCTTCTGATGGTGGCCCTCGCACCAGGTGGCCGGGACCGTGCAACCCGCGGCGCGACACTCCTTGTCCCGCAGCCGCATCGCCTTGATCTGCCCCGGAGTGAAGAGTCGCTTGGCCCGGCCCTGGTTGAGGATCTCGCCCTTCCCGCCGAGGACGACGGGGATGATCTTGGCGGTGCACGCCAGGCGCCGCGCCTCGTCGGCCGTCAGGTTGAAGCCCTGGGACAGGTCCCCGTCGATGAGCCCGGCGACGCCGAGGTCGGTGCGCAACTGGTCCAGGGAGACCGTCACCATCACCGTGGTGGCGTCGCCGCCGTGCTGCGGCAGCTTCCGGGGATCGAGGTGCTCGAGCAGCGCGACGAAGGCCTCCCCCAGCCGGCGACGGTGGGGCACGCGCTCCTCGCCCGCCACGGTGTCGCTCGGCCCCTGGCGGCGCGGCGACGCGAAGCTCTCGAGGTAGGTCCAGAGCCGGGCCGCGTCGGCGTCCGCGAGCTCGCCGATGATCCGCGTCCGGCCGTTGCCGAGCGATCGCCGGGTGAAGTACGTCTGGGCACGCGCGCGCTGCTCCTCCTCGCGCAGCCGCCTGGCCTCCTCCGCCTCGGCGAGCTCGGGAGCGACGACCTCCAGGATCTTCCGTCCGATGCGCCGCAGCTGTGCCGGCCGGTAGTCGGCGGCGTACGCCGTCAGCGTGCTCTCGGCTCGCTCGACGACGTCGGCCGGCAGGTCGTCGGGCAGCGCGTCGAGCGCGGCGGCGATCACCCGGGCCTGGGCGACGGAGGCTTCTCCCGCGACCAGGGCCGCGCCGACACGCCGCCAGCGACGGTCGAGCCCGTCGGCGAGCTCGAGGTCGGCGCGTTGCGTCTGGTACTCCGCGTGGGTCTGCGCCGCCAGCCAGGCGGCCACGTCCTTCGTCCCGGCCTGGGCCGCGAGGTCGTCCGCCTCCACCATCACGCTCAGGCGCAGGCCCGCGGCCTGCGACTCGAGCCTCGCGATCTCGACGAGGGCCTCGGCCTTGTCCTCGGGCGACATGAACACCGGGTTCACCCGGGCGGCCTCGCTGACGGCCTCCCGTGCGCGACGCGCGAGCGTGACCATCGGATGAGGTTGTGGTGTGAGCTGTGCGGTCATCGTGCACCCCCGAGAAAAGATGCCGCTTCTAGATTTCCACCATCATTAGAACATTTGTTCGAGGCGTCGTCAACCCTAGTGATCTCAGTGCGAGGTCAGCAGCGCCCGGATCTCACCCACGCGCTCCCCGCCCCCGAGCAGCGGCGCGTCACCGACCCGCCGGACCGCCTCGCCGTCGACGCCCGGCTCGCGGTCGACGCCGGACCGGACCAGCGCGGCGACCAGCACGACCGGCCAGGCCCGCATCGCGCCGTCGTCGATCTTCAGGGCGAAGCTGCGCCCGTCCTCGAGCGCGAGCGCGAAGCACGCCTCGGCGCCCATCTTCCCGATCGCGCCCGGGGATCGCCGTCAGCAGCGTGCGCTCGTCGCGGCGGGTGCCGGAGACGTACTCCGGGTGCTGCCGGATCGCGTCGGCGATCCGGCGCTCCGGCCCGTCGCCGGCGGTCGCGAGCCGGCGGAAGGCGCCCGCCAGCCCGACCAGCGAGGTCGAGAGCAGGGGCGCGCCGCAGCCGTCGACGGCGACCGTCGACACCGGCTCGCCGGTCAGGTCCTCGAACGTCTCGCGGATCCCGGCCTGCAGCGGGTGCGCCGGGTCGAGGTACGTCGCGGTGTCCCAGCCGTTCACGACGCAGGTCGCCAGCATCGCCGCGTGCTTGCCGGAGCAGTTCATCTGCGCGCGCGTGCGCTCGCCGCCCGCGCGCAGCACCGCATCGCGCTCCTCGTCGTCCAGCGGGTAGTCCGGCGGCGTCTGCAGCGCCGACTCGTCGAGCCCGGCGGACGCCAGGATCCGGCGCACTCCCTCGAGGTGGAACGGCTCGCCCGAGTGGGAGGCGCAGGCCAGCGCCAGCAGGTCGGGCGGCAGGTCGAGGCCCATCCGCACCATGCCCAGCGCCTGCAGCGGCTTGTTGCTCGAGCGCGGCAGCACGGGCGCCCCGACGGCGCCCACGGACCAGTCGACGCTGCCGTCGGCGGCCAGCGCCACGACGGACCCGTAGTGGTGGCCCTCGACGAATCCGGAGCGGACGATCTCGGCGACGGCGACAGGCTGGATCATGAGTGCACAGTAACTTGACTGAAATGGCAGGATTAAGTCCGTGCCGATGCCGCCAGTCCCGCAGTACTGCCCCACGCCACGGGAGCTCGACGACCTCGAGCTGCTGGTCACGGGCGCATTGGTGCCCACGGTCGCCTTCGACGAGCCCGGCAGCCCGGTCACGCTCGAGCTGCCGCCGTCGGTGGCCGAGCAGGCGATGGCCGCCGGCGCCGTGGAGCTGGTCGACCCCGAGGGCCTGCCCCTCGCCCAGGTCGACCTGCCCGGCGGCACGATCGAGCCACTCACCCACGCCCAGTACGGCCCGTTCCGCCGCTACTACCTCACGCCGCGGCAGACGCGGGAGCGGTACGCCGGGCGCACCTTCGTCCCGCTCGTCGAGGCCCTCACCCAGCCGCAGCTGACCGCCCTGGCGACCGTCGGGCCGGTGGTGCTCATGCCGCTGGTGGGCCACGGCACTCCGGACCTCTCTCCCGTGGCGCTGATCCGCGCGACGCTGGCCGCGGCGGCGCACCTGCCGGACGCCGAGGTGGTCGCCGTACCGCTGGCCTCCCACGGCGACGCCGACGTCGACCACGACCTGGGCGTCCAGGTGGTCGGCAACTACGCCGGCGAGGACCCGGTCGTCGGCGTCACCGACGACCCGACGGGCAGCTACCCCGACGAGATCGCCGCCATCGTCGAGTTCGACCGGCCCGCCCCCGAGGACCAGGGCCTGGTGCTGTTCTTCACCGGCCTGTCCGGCAGCGGCAAGTCGACGCTGGCGCAGGCGCTGATGGACCGGCTCCTGGAGCACGGCGGCCGGACGCTGACCAGCCTGGACGGCGACGTGGTGCGCCGGAACCTGTCGGCGGGCCTGACCTTCTCCAAGGAGGACCGCGAGACCAACATCCGCCGCATCGGCTGGGTCGCGGCCGAGATCTCCCGGCACGGCGGCGTGGCCGTGTGCAGCCCGATCGCCCCGTTCGACGCGACCCGCAAGCAGGTCCGGGCGATGGTGGAGGCCGCCGGCGGCGCGTTCTTCCTGGTCCACGTGGCCACCCCGCTGGAGGAGTGCGAGCGCCGCGACCGCAAGGGCCTGTACGCCAAGGCCCGCCGCGGCGAGATCCCCGAGTTCACCGGCATCTCCTCCCCCTACGAGGAGCCCGAGGACGCCGACGTCCGCGTCGACACCACCGGCCGCACCATCGACGACGCCCTCACCGACGTCCTCGAAGCCCTCCGCGCCACCGGCCACCTCGACCTGACGGACGGCCCCCCGGTGGTTGAGGTGCGAGGAGCGCCAGCGACGGAGCGTCCCGGGGTTAGGTCGAGGAGCGCCAGCGACAGCCTCGAAACCACCCGAAGCCGACCTCGACCGTGGAGCAGCGACCGCCAGCGAACCGGTCGAGACCCCCGCACCCGACGCAGGGCCCGGAACCGACGCCGCCCCCATGTCCTCCCTCTCCGCAGAGGTCGAGGACGACACCCCGGTGGTTGAGGAGG
This sequence comes from uncultured Actinomycetota bacterium, assembly GCA_963763225.1. Classification (GTDB taxonomy): domain Bacteria; phylum Actinomycetota; class Actinomycetes; order Propionibacteriales; family Nocardioidaceae; genus Nocardioides. The sequence goes on from CAVXNT010000004.1 coordinate 297,019, forward strand.
ACGCCCCGCGCCCCGCCCCGGAGGCCACTCGCCCGGCGACCACCACCGACCGCACGGGGACCCCCGCGCCCAGCCAGGGCGCCGGCCGCCAGCAGACCTCACTCATCCGCGTCCTCTACGTCTGCACCGCCAACATCTGCCGCTCCCCCTACATGGAGCTCGTCTCCCGCCACCGCGTCGGCGAGGACGCCAACGTCAGCTTCTCCAGCGCCGGCACCCACGGCTTCCGGGGCAGCGCCATGGACGCCGACATGGCGGCCACCCTCACCCCGCGCGGCATCGACGGCCCGGGCTCCTTCCGCAGCCGGGCGTTCGCGACCGAGATGCTGATGCACGCCGACCTCGTGCTGACCGCCGAGACGGCCCACCGCCAGTTCATCCTCGACGACCACCCGGGCGCGTTCCGCAAGGTCTTCACCCTCGGCCAGTTCGCCGAGGCGGTCCAAGGCCTCGACGCCGACCTCGCCGGCCGCCCACTGCTGGCCGCGGTCGCCGAGCGTCGCGGCGCGGCCGAAGCCGCGCTCGACGTTCCCGACCCCTACCGCCAGGGCCCGGAGGCCGCCGAGGCGTGCGCCGTGGCCATCGACGACCTGCTCGCCGTCGTGCTGCCGGCGCTCACCGGCGCCCGGAAGGCCGACTCGTGAACGACCTGATCACCACGACCTTCCTCTCCATCTTCGTCGCCGCCTTCCTCGTGGGGATCGTGGTGGGCCTGACCGGCATGGGCGGCGGGGCCCTGATGACCCCGGCGCTGATCTTCCTGGGCGTCGGTCACACCTCCGCGATCGTGACCGCCGACCTGGTCGCCTCCGCGGTGTCGAAGACCGGCGGCGCGTTCGTGTACATGCGCACCGGCTCCGCGCACATGGAGATCACCAAGTGGCTGGTGATCGGGTCCGTGCCTTCCGCGTTCATCGGGCCCTACGCGATCTCGTGGATCGTCGACCCCGAGGACCTCGACACCGCCCTGAAGGTCGCCATCGGGTGCGCACTCCTGCTGGCCGCCGCCACGTACGCCGCCCGGCTCTACCAGAACCTCCGCCGCGTGCGCGCCGGCGGCGACGCCCACGACCCGGAGCCGACGGTCCGGCCGGCGGCGACGCTCCTGGTGGGCGTGCTCGGCGGCCTGCTCGTCGGCATCACCAGCGTCGGCGCAGGCTCGGTGATCATGATCGCGCTGCTCACGCTCTACCCCGGACTGCACGCGACGAAGCTGGTCGGCACCGACATGGTGCAGGGCATCCCGCTGGTGATGGCGGCAGCGATCTCGAACATCGCCCTGCACGGCCTCGAGTGGGACCTGGTGATCCCGCTGATCCTCGGCTCCGTGCCCGCCACGATCCTCGGCAGCCGACTCGCCCCGCGCGTCCCGCAGTCGATCATCCGCCGCGCGATCGTCGTCGTCCTCACCATGTCGGCCGTCGCCCTGCTGCAGAAGGCCCACCAGGGCCCGTTCGCCACCTACGACAACCCGATGCTGGTCGTCGCGGTCGGACTGGCGATGGTCGTCCTGCTGCCGGTCGTCTGGGGCGTGCTGCGCAAGCAGCAGGGGCTGCCGATGTTCGGCGCGCCATACGTCTACGAGCTCGAGTACGGGCGACGGTCGCGCATGCGGTCGCCCGAGAAGCTCCCCGAGAACAGCGAAGAGCCAGCCGAACCACGGACGCAACAGCCGCCACACGCGAAGTGAACCAGATCACTCGGGTTCGGTCGCGCTTCGTGCCGCAGCGTGCTACCCGGCTACGATGACGGCTGCCTGTCCCGACGAGAGGTCCCCAACGCTGTCATGACCGAAACGCATGCCGACTACCGGCTGAGTCAGCTCGACGAGCTCGAGGCGGAGTCGATCCACATCTTCCGTGAGGTCGCCGCCGAGTTCGAGAAGCCCGTCCTGATGTTCTCGGGCGGCAAGGACTCGATCGTGATGATGCGGCTGGCGGAGAAGGCCTTCTACCCGGCCAAGATCCCCTTCCCGGTCCTCCAGGTCGACACCGGCTACGACTTCCCCGAGGTCATCGCCTGCCGCGACAACTGGGTCAGCCGCCTGGGCGCCCGCCTGATCGTGGCCAGCGTGGAGCAGGCCATCAAGGACGGCATCGTCGTCGACGACGGCAAGACCACCCGCAACCGGCTCCAGATCGGCACCCTGCTCAACGCCCTGGAGGAGGGCGGCTTCACCGCCGCCTTCGGCGGCGGTCGCCGCGACGAGGAGAAGGCCCGCGCCAAGGAGCGGGTCTACTCCCACCGCGACGAGTTCGGCCAGTGGGACCCGAAGAACCAGCGCCCGGAGCTGTGGAGCCTGTACAACGGCCGCCTCCACGAGGGCGAGCACATGCGGATCTTCCCGATCTCCAACTGGACCGAGCTGGACATCTGGCACTACATCGGTCGCGAGGGCATCGAGATCCCCTCCATCTACTTCTCCCACCGGCGCCGGGTCTTCGAGCGCGACGGGATGCTGCTGACCGAGTCCGAGTACAACCCGCTGCGCTCCGGCGAGACCGCCGAGGAGCGCCAGGTCCGGTTCCGCACGGTCGGCGACCTGACGCTGACCGGCTGCGTGGAGTCCGACGCGGACACCATCGACAAGATCATCGACGAGATCGCCGTCGCCCGCGTGACCGAGCGCGGCGCGACCCGCGGCGACGACCGGTTCTCCGAGGCCGCCATGGAGGACCGGAAGAAGGAAGGCTACTTCTGATGAGTGAGCAGACGAACCTCACCAAGGCCGAGGTGGCCGAGCAGACCCGCGAGATGGACCTGCTCCGGTTCGCCACCGCCGGCTCCGTCGACGACGGCAAGTCGACGCTGATCGGGCGCCTGCTGCTGGACTCCAAGTCGATCTTCGAGGACCAGCTCGAGGCGGTCGAGGCGACCAGCCAGTCCAAGGGCTACGACTACACCGACCTCGCGCTGCTCACCGACGGCCTGCGCTCCGAGCGCGAGCAGGGCATCACGATCGACGTGGCGTACCGCTACTTCGCGACGCCGAACCGCAAGTTCATCATCGCCGACACCCCGGGCCACGTGCAGTACACCCGCAACATGGTCACCGGCGCCTCGACCGCCGACCTGGGCCTGGTGCTCGTCGACGCCCGCCAGGGCCTGACCGAGCAGTCCCGCCGGCATGCGGTGATCCTGTCGCTGCTGCGCGTGCCGCACCTGGTGCTCGCGGTGAACAAGATGGACCTGGTCGACTACGACCAGGACACCTACGAGCGGATCCACGCCGAGTTCACCCAGTTCGCGACCAAGCTCAACATCCCCGACCTCGAGGTCATCCCGATCTCGGCGCTCAAGGGCGACAACGTCGTCGAGCGGTCGGAGAACATGAGCTGGTACTCCGGCCCGACGCTCATGCACCACCTCGAGCACGTCCACGTCGCCTCCGACCGCGACCTGGTGGACGTCCGCTTCCCGGTGCAGTACGTCGTGCGCCCCAAGTCCGACGAGCACCACGACTACCGCGGCTACGCCGGCATGGTCGCCGGCGGCGTCCTCAAGCCCGGCGACGAGGTCGTCGTGCTCCCGTCCGGCATGACGTCGAAGATCCAGGGCATCGACCTGTTCGACCAGGAGGTCACCGAGGCGTACCCGCCGATGTCGGTGACCGTCCGCCTCGAGGACGACGTCGACGTCTCCCGCGGCGACCTGATCGCCCGCGTGAACAACGCCCCGAAGCCGTCGCAGGACATCGACGCGATGATCTGCTGGATGACCACCGAGCCGCTGCGTCCGCGGCAGAAGCTCGCCATCAAGCACACCACGCGCACCGCGCGTGCGCTGGTCAAGGACATCCAGTACCGCCTCGACGTCAACACCCTGCACCGCGACCAGGACACCAAGGAGCTCGGCCTCAACGAGATCGGCCGCGTCCAGCTGCGCACCACGGTGCCGTTGCTGTGCGACCCGTACTCGAAGAACCGCACCACCGGGTCCTTCATCCTCATCGACGAGGCCACCGGCGTCACCGTCGGCGCCGGCATGATCAACTCCGGCAGCTGACGCACGCGACGCAAACGGCGCAGGAGGCCCCCGGCGGTGCGCCGGGGGCCTCCTCGTTCGTCTAGGAACACCAGCGACTTGGTCGCTGATCACCGTCACGAACGACGATGGCCTGGAACTTGTCGGAGACGAGCGGCCGCCTTGGTCGTGCGGCGTGGCCGAACGCGTACACGAGGACGATCCGTCGGCTCCGACAGCGAGACGGCGCGCGTGGTCGAACAGGTCGCCTCGCGGTCGTTCAGCGGGCTGGTCGCGCCGGTGAAGCAGGTGCCGACATCGAGGACCCAGACGTGCCGTCGTCGATCCGGAGGGCAAGCTGCATCCGCGAAAGTGCCCGACACCGCCGCCGTCGAGTGGAAGAAGCCGTCCCCGGTGAGGATGTAGTCGCCCGGCGGCAGGGCGATCGTGTCGATCAGGGTCGCCCGGACCGTGCCGGTGAATTGCCGAAGGTGCCGCCCACGTCCGTCACCGTCGTCGGGTCGGAGATGTAGAAAACCGACGCGCCGGCCAGTCGGAGGCCGCGGGGCCCTGCTCGCCCTATGGACCCTGCGGACCCTGCGCTCCCGTCGCACCCGTTGCTCCGGTCGCGCCCGGCGCACCCTGCGGGCCCGGGCTCGCCCTGGGGACCCTGCTCGCCCGGGGCGCCCTGCTCGCCCTGTTCACCCTGGGGGCCCTGCTCACCCGCGGGCCAGGCTCGCCCTGGATGCCGTCGAGGACGCCGTTCCTGATCTGGGCCTTGCCGACGCTGTTCGGCGCGATCTCGCGCGAGCCGACGGCGTTGGGCTCGAGCTTGTCGCCGGAGATCGAGCTGTCCTTGATGCGGGAGCCGTCGATCAACCTGGCGGCGGTGGCGCCCCCCGCGCCACCGACCGCGAACAACCCGGCGGCCGCCACGACGGCGACTGCCGGACTTGAAACTGTGCTTCATAGAGAATCCCCCAAGCTGACTGGGTGTGGTTACTTGGGACGGTAGGCACGAGAGCCGGGCGCTAGATATCAGATTCGCACGAAGACGGCGTGGGGCTTGACAACGAAGCCGGACGAGTTACCGGATCGCCAAATTCGAGGAATTTCCGTAGAATCCCTCAAGTTTGCACGGGAACTGGCCGATAGAGAGCCGTCGCCGAATGAGCCGGCCCCGGTTCCTCGACTCCGCCCCGGCCATCTAGACCTATCGCGAGCTGGTCCAGCCCGATTCTTTTACTTCGAGCCGATCAACTCGCGTGCACCAGCGGGTGACAGGGGCGTGCGCTGGGCCACGCCGGCGGCGGCCACCGCGCGCTCGACCAGTTGTGCGTTGCGCTCGACCGGGACGCCCTTGCCCAGGGTGAGCACGTCCTCCATGCCGACCCGTAGGTGGCCGCCCATCGACAGCGCCGCGAGCATGACAGGGAGGGTGCTGCGACCGATGCCGGTGGCCGACCAGCTCGTCGTCGCCTCCGGGAGCATGGCGACGCCCGCCACGAGCGCGGCCGCGGTGCCCGGCATCCCGCCGGGAACGCCCATGACGAAGTCGCAGTGCACCTTGCCGCCGTACGGCAGGCCGAACTTGTCGAGCAGCCGGTTCAGCGCGTGCACGTGCCCGAGGTCGAACAGCTCGAACTCCGGGACCACCTGCCGCTCCTGGCTGAGCTGGTAGAGCTCGCAGACGAACGGCCACGGGTTGGAGAACACGTCGTCGCCGAAGTTCGTGGTGCCCATCGTCAGGCTGCACGAGTCCGGCTGGGCGTCCAGCACCTTGAGCCGGTCCTCGAGCGGGTCGTGCACCGAGCCGCCGGTCGAGAGCTGGACGACCAGGTTCGTGCTCTCGCGCAGCGCCTGGACGGTGTCGCGCAGGCGGGTCTGGTCCAGCGTGGGCCGGTGGTCGGCGTCGCGGATGTGGACGTGGATCATCGCGGCGCCCGCGGCCTCGCACTCCTGCGCGGTCTGCGACGAGCTCCTCGAGCGTGGTCGGGAGCTGGGGGCAGTCCTCCTTGGCCGTCTCGGCGCCGGTGGGCGCGACGGTGATGAGGACCTGGTCGGGTGACGTCGTTGGCACGGTCGGATCGTGCCACGCGCGCCGGGGTGCCAGCGGCATCGCCCCCGGGCGGATCCGGTCTCGGGGGCGATGCACGCAGCGGGTGGGTCAGATCGCGACGACGACCTCGGCGACCGAGCCGACGGCGGCGTGACCGTGCGGTCCACCAGGTCGGCCTTGGGGGCCAGGGTGCGCAGGGTCCAGTCGCCGTCGCCGGCGAAGAACCGGAAGTGGCCGGTCGCCGAGGTCGGGACCTCGGCGGTGAACTCACCGGTCCGGTCGAGCAGGCGCACGTAGGCGTTGCCGACGGGCTCACCGTCGCGCAGCACCTGGCCCTGGACGATGGCCTCCTTCTTGACGTCGATGCCGTCGAGCGACAGGCCGCCCTCGGTCGCGTCCGCACATCAGGCCCTGTCCAGCCCTTGGCTCGTCACCGAGGGCGACGGGGACGCCGACCAGGGAGCCGTACTCGGTCCAGGAGCCGTCGTAGTTCTTGACGTTCTGCTGGCCGAGCAGCTCCTTGAGCACGAACCAGGTGTGCGAGGAGCGCTCGCCGATGCGGCAGTAGGCGATGGTGTCCTTGTCCCAGTCGACGCCGGCCTCGGTGTAGATCTTCTTCAGCTCGTCGTCGGACTTGAAGGTGCCGTCGTCGTTGGCCGCCTTGCTCCACGGCACGTTCGCGGCGGTCGGGATGTGGCCGGCGCGCTGGGCCTGCTCCTGCGGCAGGTGGGCCGGGGCGAGCAGGCGGCCGGCGTACTCGTCGGGGCTGCGGACGTCGACCAGGTTCTGCGTGCCGATCGCCTCGACGACCTCGTCGCGGAAGGCGCGGATCGAGTGGTCCTGCTCCTGGGCGGTGTAGGACGTCGTCTCGCGGCTGGGCAGCTCGTCGGTCAGCTCGCGGGAGTCGAGCTCCCACTTCTTGCGGCCGCCGTCGAGCAGCTTGACGTCGGCGTGGCCGTAGAGCTTGAAGTACCAGTAGGCGTAGGCGGCGAACCAGTTGTTGTTGCCGCCGTAGAGCACGACGGTGTCGTCGTTGGCGACGCCGCGGTCGGAGAGCAGCGCCTCGAACTGCTGCCTTGTTGACGAAGTCGCGGCGGACCTGGTCCTGGAGGTCGGTCGTCCAGTCGAGCTTGATGGCGCCCTTGATGTGGCCCTTGTCGTAGGCCGAGGTGTCCTCGTCGACCTCGACGAGGACGACCTTCGGGTCGTCGAGGTGGTCCTCGACCCACTGGGCGGTGACGAGCGAGTTCTCGCGGCTCATGTGTCTACCTTTCTGTGGCGGCTGGTCGGGCTGCGGATGTCTGGTTGCGTGTTGGTGCCGGGGTGGGTCGGCCTGGCGTGGTTTCGAGACCAGGCGCTAGCGCGCCTTCCTCAACCACCGTGTTGGGGCGGTCAGGCGCTTGAGCGGAGGTACATCTCGCAGCCCAGGCAGAAGCGGAAGACGGCGTTGAGGAGGGCGGCGGCGAGGGCGAAGCCGACGGCGACCAGGCCGAGGCGGTCACGCCGGCGACGAAGCCCAGCAGCCCGACCACGGCGAAGCCGAGGCCGACGGCCTGGGCGAAGCGCGGCGGCGCCGGGTCCTCGAGCTCGGCCGGCGGCGCCAGGCGGGGCCGGACGAGGGTGCGGAAGACCCAGGCGTACGGCGTGTGCTGCACGCCGCGGGCCGCGCCGACGCGCGAACAGCGCCGCCTGGGCAGCGCGAGCAGCGCGATCGCGGCCGGGCCCGGAGCGAGAGCAGGACGGCGGCGAGCACGACGGAGGTGACGGCCGGCGGCGAACTGCGGGCCGCGCGGGTCGATGCCGGCAGTGGTGCCGGGTGCGGCGTGCGGCTGCGAAGTGCTGAGTGTGGACATGTCTCTCCTGCTGACGGATGCGGGTGGGCCGAAGGGCCGCGCCGCAGCGTCAGGACCGGGAGTCTCGACGACGAGAGGACGGGGCGCGACCGGGTCAGCGCATTCGACACAGCGACGAGCGCACGCGGCAGTGATCCACTGCGCGGCGCTTGGTCAGCATGGTCGAGGACATGCGGGACACACTAGGGAGGCAGAGCCCTGCCGCCCCACCGGACGTCTCGATGCGTGAGACAGCGGTCCACATGTCGGCCACATGAGCGTCATGCCCACCCGAGGGCGGCGAGCACCTGCTCCTTGCGCGGCGCACCCGACGCCCGGGTGACCTCGCGGCCGAGGCTGTCGAGCACCAGCGTCGTGGGCGTCCGCAGGATGCCCGAGCGCGCGGACCAGGTCGAGGTGGTGCTCCGCGTCGACCTCGAGGTGGACCACGCCCGGGACGACCTCGGCGACCTCGGCCAGGGTGCGGCGGGTCGCGCGGCACGGGCGCGCAGAAGGCCGAGGAGAACTGCAGGAGGGTGGCCCGCTCGCCGAGCTCGGCGTCGGGGAGCGAAGCGGTCACGTGAGTCCAGGGGTCTCGATACGCTCGCTGGCGGTCGCTACCCGACCGCCGAGACCAGGTGTCTCGACTACCGTCTCGCTGCCCGGAGCGGAAGGGTGCGGTGCCGCGGAAGCGGCCGTCGGTGAGGAGCCGGTAGGTGCCGAAGGCGAGCGCCGCCACCACGGCGACGACTACGACCCAGGCTCCGGCGCTCACGACAGGGCCAACGCGCAGTACGGCCCCACCATTCCCGCCCACCTGCGAGGCTGGGTGCGTGCTGCTCGCGACGCCCTCCCGACGGGGGATCACCCTCGCTCTGGTCGCCTACTGCGCCTTCCTGGCTCTTGTCCTGCTGGCACCGACGTCGGGACCCCAGTCCTCCAGCGTCGGGCTGGTCGACCGCATCGTGATCCACCTCGGCGTGCCAGCCCGCATCGCGACCGCTGCCCGCGCGGAGTTCGTGTGCAATGCCCTGATCCTGATGCCAGTGTCGGCGCTTGGGTCGCTCCGCTGGGCGCGCACGACCTGGCGGGACTGGACGGCGTACGCCTTCGTCATCGCCGGGGGTGTCGAGCTGTTCCAGGGTCTGTTCCTGCCCGCGCGGACCGCCTCGTTCGTCGATGTCGTGGCCAACACGCTCGGCGGGTTCGGCGGTGCCGCGTTCGTCGCCGCCCTGCACTGGTGGCGTCGCACCCGCCGCTAGGGGACCGTCAGCAGCCGGCGCCGACGGAGACCCACGAGGAACCGAACACAGCCTCCACGGTGGCGCCTGTCAGCGCGCCGATCGAGGCCTGGAGAACCCCACCGGCCGGGATGGTCTGGAGGAGGTTGCCGAGTGCGTCGAGGACGCGGTACTCCGTGGCGCCGGGCACCTCGGTCCAGTTCATGGTGAGGTTCACTCCGAGCAGGCCGCTGCAGGTGACCGTGGGCGGCACCATCGAGACGGTCGCCAGGTTCACCCCATCGATATCGGCGGTGTCCGACCAGCCGCCGTTCGCACCCTGGAGCGAGATCGTCAGATCCGTGCTCTTGCTCGCGAGCGTGCCGGATGCGCCCGCCGGGAGATCGACCTGAACGCAGACCTGCTCGGAGCCGCCGGCCGCCAACGTTCGGGCCGTGGTCACCAGGGGCCCGCCTGCGGACGTGGTCGACCCGGCAAGCTGCGTCCCGCCGCAGGCGCCGCCTGCGGCGCTCGAGGCATCCGTGACCAACAGGTGCAGCGCGCCGACCAACCCGCTGCCGAGGTTGCTTCCCGAGGTCGAGGCCGTCCATGCGAGCGGCACGGTGCCCGCGTTGTCCAGCGTCAGGATCGTGGCGGCGGACTGGCCGGGAACCAGCTCTGTCAAGTCGAGCGCGGTCGAGTCGGTGATCCCGTCCACGCCGTCGACCCGCAGGTCGATGCTGCCGGCATGGATGACCGTCCCGGGAACAGCCTGTGCGTCGGACCAGCCCGCGGCTGTCGGTGCCGCACCCGCCACGACGAGCGCGACGAGCGCCGCGCCTGTCGCGATCCACCGGCGCTCAGGCACTCGACGGCTCCCGGGGTCGCCGGACCCGGTCATGGAGGCTTCCGGCGAACATCAGCGACGCGTACCCGAGCAGGCCCACCACAGCAATCCGCACGGCGGCGGCACGCTGTGCACCGGTGAGCAGGGCGGTGACGTAGCCGAGGTACGGCACGAAGTACCACCGCTTCCCCACCACCTGCTCGGCCCGGACCGGCTGGGGATCGTTCGCGTCATTGGCGTCGCCACGCGTGGTGAACGTCGGCTGCCCGGCGGCATCGAACCCCTGGCCGACGACCCGGTGGGTGACCACAGCCGGGTCGTTCGGCCGCGGCTGGTAGGTGATCACCGAACCGAGACCGATGTCGTCGACATCGACGGGCCGCACGACCACGAGCGTGCCGGGCGGCATCGCCGGGCGCATCGAGCCGGTGAGTACGGCGAAGCACTCACCGCCCGCGAGCCGCGGCACGACGACGGCCGCAAGCAGCCCCACAGCGACGACTGCGAGCAGCATCCACTCCCCCGCGCGGCGGAAGCCGCCGAGGAAGGTGTCCCGAGGTGCGTCGACCATGCCGGACCGCGCGTCAGGCCTGCGTGACCGTGACCGTGACGTCGTTGAGCGTCGCCGACAGGTCCTGGATCGTGTTGTCCGCCGAGGTCGGCAGGGTGACCTGGATGTTCGCGGTGATCACGTCGCCGTCGTTCAGGACGGTGGACGAGTCGATCGGATTGCCGCCGCTGTCCTTGTACGTCGCTGCCGTCTGCAGCACGCCGGTGAGGCCGTTGGCGGTGTCGAAGCCCGGCGAGGTGACGCTCAGATTCGCCGTCAGGTTGGCACCGAGGGCGTCGACCTCGAACGTGCACACCTGGGTGAGCACGCTGCCCGGCACGATCTTGATGGTCGTCGGGTCGAAGGCGCTCGTTCCGATCAGCCACCCGTTGCAGGTCGGATTGATCAGCTTCAGGTGACCGGCACCGATGTCTGTGCCCGTGACGGTCCCGTTGTCATCCCACGTGGCGTGGGTCCCCAGACCACCGAAAAGCAACAGGGCCGCGGCTCCGGCGGCCAAGGCACCGCGCGTCGACTTCTTCATGTGTCCCCTCCCAAGGCTCATGTGACCGGCTCCTTACCCCCGTATGACGGAGGTCACTCGCCGGTCCAGACCTCTAGCCGCCGGCGAAGGGAGGGAGGAACTCCACGGTCGACCCGGGCTCGACCAGGACCGAGGCCGGGTCGTCGGTGCCGACCGGACGGTCGCCGACGAGCGTCGAGCAGATCTGCAGCACGTCGGGAAGGCTGGTGCCGGGGTGCAGGGCGACAGCGCGGGCCATGACCTCGGCGAGGGTGATCGGCCCGTCCACGGCCAGGGCGTCGCCCGCCACACCGGCAGCAGCGCGGGCGGAGGCCCAGTAGTGGACTTCGATCGGTGGCGCGGCCATGGTTCGGTATTCTTCCCGACGAGAGAAACGGCCGGAGCCCAGCGTTGCGTTTCGGTCCCCCCGTCACGGGAGGAGACCTGTCGTGAGCACCCTGCTTCTTCTCACCAGCGCCCTGCAGCCGTCCGCCGAGGTGCTGCCCGGCCTGGCGCTGCTCGGTCACCAGGTGCGGATCCTGCCCGCCGAGGGCAGCGCCCTCCTCGAGGCGCCCGACGTCCGACCTGCTGCTGGTCGACGGTCGCCATGACCTCGCCCACGCCCGCGACCTGTGCCGACTGATCCGCACCACCGGCACCGACATCCCGGTCGCTGCTGGTCTGCACCGAGGGCGGTCTCGCCGTCGTGGCCCACGACTGGGGCATGGACGACGTCGTCCTGCACACCTGCGGCCCGGCCGAGCTCGAGGCGCGCATCAAGCTCGCATCGGCCGGCTCGCCGCGCAGCGCGACGCCGACGACCCGGACGCGCACGTGATCCGCTCCGGCGAGGTGGTGGTCGACGACGCGACGTACACCGCCAAGGTCAGCGGCCGGCCGCTCGACCTGACGTTCAAGGAGTTCGAGCTCCTCAAGTTCCTCGCCCAGCACCCCGGCCGGGTGTTCTCCCGCCAGCAACTGCTGCAGGAGGTCTGGGGCTACGACTACTTCGGCGGCACCCGGACCGTCGACGTCCACGTGCGTCGGCTGCGGGCCAAGCTCGGCCCCGAGAACGAGACGCTGATCGGGACGGTGCGCAACGTCGGCTACCGGTTCGTGCTGCCGACCAAGGACCAGGCGACCAACCCCGCCGACGCGCGGACCGACGAGCGTTCCTCGGCGTCCTGACGGTGCGGCCCGGCGCTGCGACACAGGCAGACTGGCGTCCGTGAGAGCGGTGATCCAGCGCGTGCTGCGGGCCAAGGTGACGGTGGACGGCGAGGCCGTCGGCGGGTTCGACGAGCCGGGGTTGCTGGTCTACCTCGGGGTCACCCACGGCGACGGGCCGGACGAGATCGCGTGGATGGCGCGCAAGATCTGGGAGCTGCGGCTGCTGCGCGACGAGAAGTCGGCCTCCGAGGTGGGCGCACCGGTGCTCGTGGTCAGCCAGTTCACGCTCTACGGCGACGCCCGCAAGGGCCGGCGGCCGACGTGGCAGGCGGCCGCGCCGGGACCGGTCAGCGAGCCGGTGTACGAGGCCGTCTGCGCCGAGCTCGAGCGGCTCGGCGCCCGGGTCTCGCGCGGCGTCTTCGGCGCGGACATGCGGGTGGAGTCGGTCAACGACGGGCCGGTGACGCTCGTGCTCGAGCGAGCGCCCCGGCCGCTGGCGGCCGACCGTAGGGTGGCGCAGATGGAGACGATCGCCGGATCGCGGCGGCGGCCGAGGACGCCGACGGCGCCGCGCCGCTCGACGAGGCGACCTGGCTGGCGCTGCGCCACCGGCCCGACACCGTGCGGTCGTGGGTGCGCGAGGACGGCTTCGCGCTGCTGGTCGGCGACGACCTGAGCCTGGTCGTGCACCCGGACGCCCGCGGGCGTGGGCTGGGCGGGTCGCTGCTGGCCGAGGCGCTGCCGGACGCCGGCGAGGTGCGCGCGTGGTCGCACGGCGACCACCCGGCCGCGGCCGCGCTGGCGCGTGCGCACGGCTTCGAGCGGGTGCGCGAGCTGTGGGTGATGCGCCGCGGACATGGGCGAGCCGCTGCCGGCGTACGCGGCGCCCGACGGATTTGGCGGTCCGCGGCTACGACCGCCGGGGGACGCCGACGAGGTGGTCCGCGTGAACGCGGCGGCGTTCGCCCACCACCCCGAGCAGGGGTCGATGGACGCCGCGAACCTGGCCGAGCGGATGGCCGAGCCGTGGTTCGACCCCGCCGGGCTGCTGGTCGCCGACCGACGGTTCGACCGGCTGCTGGGCTTCCACTGGACCAAGCAGCACTCGCCGGAGCTCGGCGAGGTGTACGTGGTCGGCATCGACCCGGCCGCCCAGGGCCGTGGCCTCGGGAAGCTGCTCACCCTCGCCGGCCTGCACCACCTGGCCGACCGCGGCGTGCGCGAGGTGCTGCTCTACGTCGAGTCGGACAACGCCCCGGCGATCGCGGTCTACTCCGGGCTCGGGTTCGGGCACGCGGCGGCGGACACGCACGTGATGTACCGCCGGACGTGAACCGGACGATCTCCGACGCTATGACGTAGGTCTCTTACCGGCCGGTCACCGGCGTGGCGACCCCTAGCCTGCGCCCAATGCCGGTGGTCTGCGGACCCCGAGACCTGCGGGCCACCGGCAGGCCTGCGCGCGCCCGGCGACGACCGGCGGCGGGCGGATGCCCGGTCGCCGGCCGGTGGACACCGGCCGACGACCGTCCGTCGCGAGTGCGCAGCGGCGCCCCCGGACGGGCGAACACCCGCCGGCTCGATCGGGGTCTTGTCCGTGGACCCGACGGGCCCGGCACGGCGACGCATCCGGGCCCATGGGCTCCAGGGACGCGCCACCTGAGTGATCTAGACCAGAGTACGGCGCGAAGCGGGGTCGGGGCCGCCCCCGCAGGGCAAAATCTGGTCAGGCAGCCACGGGACCGGGGTCGCCGGGGGCAACGTGCGGCTACCGGGGACCCGAAGGCGACGCGTCGACGACCGGTCGGAACTCCGGCGCCGGCGCCGCTGGAGCACCCGGCCTCGTGGCGTTCACCGCCGGCCTCCGACGCAGTCCGGCATGCTTCAGCCGCTGCGCCGGCGCCTCCACCAACCGCCACGACACCCACGCCAGTGGCACCGTGCACACGGCCGACAGCACGATGAAGGGCACCAGTCCGAGGCCGGCGGCACCAGCCAGCACGAGCGCCTGCTGGATCGGGAAGGCGTAGATGTACACGCCGTAGGACACGTCGTTGCGCTGCGGGGACCAGCCCGCCGGGATGCCGGCGCCGAGCCACAGCATGAGGTACGCCAACGGGAGGGCGGCCCAGACCGAGCTCACCTCGAAGACGGCGACGACGGCGATGCAGGCCGTCGAGGCTGCGGCCAGCCACCACCGAGCCGGCAGGGCGCGACAGAACCCGAAGGCCACCATGCCGGCCAGGAAGAACGCGCCCAGCCAGAGACCGCGCGAGAGCAGCTGGATCGACACGCGGCCCTCGAGGAGCACGCCGAGAGCGATCACCACAACCAGGAGCACGGTCGACGTCGCAGCAGGGTGACGCCGAAGCCAGCCGGTCAACACGACGCCGGCCGCGATGTACGCCAGGAACTCGTAGCCGAGCGTCCACAGCGAGCCGTCCCAGACGTCCCGGTACGGCACCCCCGCAAGGGTCCCCTCGATGCCCCACTGGTTCATCCAGAGCGCGGCGTTGCGAGTCACGTACCACACGGCGCTCGCCGGGGAGTACGTCTCGCCGTGCGCGAGCCAGGCGGCGAGCGGCGCGAAGCCGAAGGCGACCACCAGCAGGCAGACCCAGAAGCCGGGCATGATCCGCAGGGCGCGGTGCCAGAGGAACCGCGGGAACGACAGCTTCACCCGGGAGCTGGCGATGAGGAACCCGGAGACGCAGAAGAAGCCGGCTACCGCCCAATGCCCGATCTCCGAGGTCCCGAGCCTCGGCTGCTCGCCGAATCCGCCCAGTGGCCAGGCGTGGTCCACGATGACCACCGTGGCGAGCATGAGGCGGATCAGGTTGAGCGCGTTGCCACGCCGGTCGAGGAGGCCGTCTGCGAGCATCACCGCGCCACGGTAAGCCACCTGCCACCGATCGTCGGACGATCAGCACTGACGGCCGGGACGGCCCAGTCTTGCCGCATCCTCGGCCCGCGGGCCGTCTTCAGCGCTCCCCGACGGACCCGTTGCGGCTCGGTCCGTGGGCGCGAGGGCCCGGCCCGGCGGCGCACCCGCCCCAGGGTGTGCGGACGTGCGCAGTCTGCGTGATCTGGACCGAAGAATACGCCCGAAGGCCCCACCCGCATTTCCCGAATAATGGGGACGGCTCAGGAGGTGCCGCGGCCCGGCTCCTGCGGCACTTGTGTCCCAGGATCGCCGGCGCCGGCGCTACCGGGGTCTCCCGGGGCACCGGAGCCCCCGGACTCGCTCGGCCGTCCGGAGCCCGCGAGATCGCTCGGCGCTGCCGAGTCGCCGGGCTCGCTCGGCTGGTCGCTGGGCCCGTCGCTGGGCCCGTCGCGGGGCCCGTCGCTGGGCCCGTCGCGGGGCCCGTCACTGGGCCCGTCGCTGGGCCCGTCACTGGGCCCGTCGCTGGGGTCGTCACTGGGCCCGTCGCTCGACCCGTCGCTCGACCCGTCGCTGGGCCCGTCGCTGGGCCCGTCGCTGGATCCGTCACCGGGGGCGTCACTGGGCCCGTCGCTGGGGTAGTCGCTGGATCCGTCACTGGATCCGTCACTGGGGTCGTCCGCGGGTTCGGTCTCCTGGTCGCCGGGTGCGTCGGAGGCGCCGTCGCCGCCCGGATCCGGCTGCTCGGAGGCCCCGCCGTGGTCGCCGCCGGGCTCGGGCCCGCCCGCGTCGTCGCCCGGCTGGGCGACGGGCGCGGTGGCGACCGGCGCCGGGAGCTGCGCGGGGTCGGGCTGGGAGCCGGCCGCGCCGCTGCCGACGGACGGCGTGGGCGTGCTCTCGTCCACCGGCCCCGAGGGGCTGGCGTCGTCGGTCGGCTCGTCACCCGGATCGCTCCGCGGGACCGGCGTCGCGGGGTCACCGCCGGTGCCGCCGTCGCCGGGGCGCAGGTGCTGGGTGAGTAACCGGTCCACCGGTCCCGGCAGCAGCGAGGACTCGTGCGCGGCGCCGACCGCGCCGACGGCGGCGACCGCGACACCCGCACCCAGGGCGACCTTCGCGCCGATGCTCAGGCCGGCGAGTCCAGCGCGCGGCGCGGGCGAGTGTCGACGCCGGGCCCTCGGCGGGCAGGGCTCCGGCGGGGGTGGCGAAGAGGGCCGCGAGCTCGGCGGAGGGCTCGGGCACCGGGAGGGCGTCGATCTCGGCGCGCAGGCCGGTCAGGGCGGCGAGCAGGTCGGCGTCGGGGCCGGCGAGACCATCCGGGGCCTCGGCACCGGTCGCGGCGAGCGCGAGGAGCTCGTCGGCCCGGTCGGCGGTGAGGCTGGTCATGAGGTCCTCCCGGAGCGGGGCGGCTGGGGTTCGGTGTTCGGGGGGTCGGCGGCCAGCCGGCGGCGCAGCGCGTCGAGGGCGCGGCGCTGCAGCGACTTCACCGCGCCGGGGCGCTTGCCGAGGATGGTGGCGACGCGCTCGATCGGCAGGTCGGCGACCAGCCGCAGCAGCAGCACGTCGCGCTGGTCGGGCGGCAGGGTGCGGACCAGGTCGAGGACGGCCGGGGCGGTCGACGTACCGAACAGCTCGTCCTCGAGGGAGAGGGTGGGGACGTCGGACGCGTCGTCGTACCCGGCGGTCGGGACCCGGCGGGCGCGGCGGCGGGCCTCGTCGACGAGCCGGCGGCGGGCGATCGTGAACAGCAGCGCCCGGAAGCCGTCCTCGTCGCCCTGGAACCGGGCCAGCCCGGCGAAGGCGCCCAGGAACGCGTCGCTGACCACGGCGTCGGGGTCCTCGGCGGCCGCAGCGGCGGCGAACCGGGCCAGCGCGGGCGCGTGCCGGTGCCACAGCGCGGCGAGGGCCGGACCCTCGCCGCGCCGTGCCTGAGCCAGCAGGTCATCGAAGCCGGCGTGATCGGGGGAATTCACCGCCGGCGCCTCGACACCACCCACACCCAGGCCCTCCGTGTGTCGCTCCCCTCGGACGTCACCTCGCGGACGTCAGGCCAGGGTGCGCCACACCGTCCGTCGCGTGCTGCGGCTGCCCAGCGGCAGCAGCAGGAACGCCGCGGCCCACGCGTTGTCGCCGCCGTCGCCGCCGTCGCCGCCCTGGTCGCCACCCTGGTCGCCACCCTGGTCGCCGCCGTTGTCCTCCCCCTGGCCGTCGGCGCACGCGTCGTCAGCGTCGTCGTCCGCGGCGCCGTTGTCCACCCCGTCGTCGTCGGTCCTCGGCGCCGTCGGAGACGCCGTCGTCGTCGGAGTCGGCGTCGGTCGGCGAGGTGCCGTCCTCGTTCTGGTCGTCGTCGGCGATGGCGTCGCCGTCGGTGTCGGCGTCGGCGGCGTTGCAGGTCTCGGTGGCGTCTCCCGTCCTCGTCGGCGACGCCGTCGCCGTCCCCGTCCTCGTCGCCGTCCGGGGTGCCGTCACCGTCGGTGTCCGGGTCGGTCGGGTCGGTGCTCGGCGTGCCGTCGTGGGCCTCCTCGCCGTCGTCCTGGCCGTCGCGTCGGTGTCCGGGTTCTGCGGGTCGGTGCCGTCGCGGTACTCGGCGAGGTTGCGCAGGCCGTCCTTGTCGGCGTCCGCGCGGGCGTTGGCCTTGTGCGGGTTGAGGTGGTGCACGCGCTCCCAGCGGTTCGGCATGCCGTCGTGGTCGGCGTCGCGCGGAGGCGGCCGAGGCGGGGCCGGCGACGGCGCCGAGCGCGAGCGGCGCGGCGATGCCGGCCAGTCCGGCGGCGACGGCGGCGATGCTGCGGCGGCGGAGGAACGGGTGGTCGCTCATGGGTCTGCCCTTCGGTCCGGCGCCCCGGGGGCGGGCGCACTAATTGGGAATCGGTCGGGCGGCGTCCGCGGGATACGGGCGGAAGGTCACGGATTGGTAACGGAGCGTGGTTCGTCGATCCGGGCGCGCTGCGATCCGCACGACGGGCCGTCACTTGTGGCGGAAGCGGGCCTGCATGATCGCCAGATCGTGGTCATCCGCGAGGTACACCAACCGGTGCTCTTCCGTGATCCGCCGCGACCACGCGCCGGCGAGCAGGTGCTTGAGCGGCTCGGGCTTGCCGATACCTTCCGTCGGCTCCCGCAGGGCATCGTCGATGAGCCGGTTGATTCCGTCTGAGCACCTGCCGGTCGGCCTGGAGCCGGTGCTGACAGTCCTCCCAGCCGTGCGGCGTGAGGAAGAGCCTCACTCGGCGAGCTCGCGCTCGAGCCGATACCGGCCTTCGCCTACTGAAGACTCTCGAGCAGCCGCTTGGCGTTCGCCGGGAACCGCAGCAGGTACGCCGTCTCCTCCAAGGCTGCGAATCCTCGGCCGAGATCAAACCGCGTTCCCGCGGCGCCAGGGCTCTCGGCGGCAACACTGTCGTTGCTCCTCGAGCTCCATGAGACCGATCGCGTCGTCGTGCTGTTGCGGGTCGCTCATCGCGGCTCACGCTACACGTGACCGAGTCAGTGGCTACAGCGCCGACGGCACATCGTCGCGCCCAGCGAGCGCGGTCAGCGCAGCGGGCGCACGTGCAGGCCGACCTCGGGGTCGACCAGCACCTCCTGGGCGGCCGGCATGCCCTCGACGGTGAGCTGGGCGTCGAGCGGGACGTTGCGCTTGACCATCGCCAGCGCGATCGGGCCGAGCTCGTGGTGGCGGGCCGAGGTGCCGACGAAGCCGACCTGCTTGCCGTCCAGCTCGAGGGCGGCGCCGACGGCGGGCAGGCGGTTCTCCGAGCCGTCCAGGTGCAGCAGCGTCAGCCGGCGCGGCGGGCGGCCCAGGGTGTGCACCCGGGCGACCGTCTCCTGGCCGCGGTAGCAGCCCTTGTCCAGGTGTACGGCGGGGCCGATCCAGCCGGCCTCGTTCGGGATGGTGCGGGCGTCGGTGTCCAGGCCCGAGGCGCGGCTCGCCGCGGGCGATCCGCAGCGCCTCGAACGCCCACAGGCCGCAGGCGGGCCGGCGGCCTCGGCGTAGGTGGTGAGCTGGTCGCGCGGGACGAGCTCGTACCCGGCGTACGGGCCGTCGGCGGTGGCCGACGGTCGCCAGGTGACCGCGAGCTCGGCGGTCACGTCGGTGACCTCGACGCGCATCATGAACCGCATCCGGTCCAGGAACTCCACCAGCGCCGCGCCGGCGCCCGGCTCGGTGTGGGCGGTGAAGCTGCCCTCGTCGCCGGCGCCGTCGTCGTACCCGAAGAACGCGTGCTCGACGTGGCCCTGGGGGCTGAGGATCAGCGCGCCGGTCCAGACCCTCGGCGCGAGCGCCTCGAGGTGCTGGGTGGTCAGCGAGTGCAGCCAGGTGAGCCGGTCCGGGCCGGTGACCCGGACGACGTCACGGTGCGAGAGGTCGACGAAGCCCTGCCCCGTCCTCGAGGGTGCGCTGCTCGCCGTTGAACGAGCCGTAGTGCGCCGCGACGTCGCGGTCGATGCCGTCGGCGGCGACGGCGCCGGGCAGGTCCAGCAGGGGGCTAGCGCATCGGTGTTCTCGATCTCGGCTCACAGGTGACGCAGGTGCCGAAGATGGCCAGGTGGCCGACGTCGGCGACGAACGCGTGCTCGGTGCGCAGGCGCTCGGCCAGCGGGGCGGCCACCTCCGGGTCAACCGACGACGATGCGGTGGCAATTCCGGCAGACCAGGTGGAAGTGCTCGTGGTCGGTGACCGAGTGGTACGTCGGGGCGCGGTCGGACAGGTGCGCGTGCCGGACCAGGCCGAGCTCCTCGAGCACCTCGAGGGTGCGGTAGACGGTGGAGACGTTGACCGCGCTGGACTGGGACTGCACCTCGGCGAGGATCTCGTCGGGGGTGGCGTGGCCGAGCTTCTCGATCGCCTGGAGGACGAACTGCCGCTGCGGGCGTGAGGCGGTAGCCCCAGGCTGTGCAGCCGCGCCGCCAGGTCCTCGGTCACGCCGCGTGCCAGCCTCCGCCACGTGACTACGCGCACCAGCCTCGCCCACAGGTGCGGCTGCAGCGGCTGGCCCATCGCGGCCATGTCGTAGGCGTAGAGCAGGTCGCCCTCGACGTTGCCGTAGAGCCGCTTGCCGCCGGTGTACTCCTTGGCCGACTCGGTGCGCGCCACCGCGTCGGTGGTCAGCTCGAGCTTGCCGTCCTCGGCCTCGCCGTACCAGATCTCGGCGAAGCCGGTGTTGTGGGTGAGCAGCAGCTCCACCTCTCCCCCGGGCCGGCAGCGCAGGAAGCCGGCCTCCTGGGCGGCCTCGCGGACCTTCTCGCCCTGCTCGTCGACGATCCACGCGCGGGAGAAGTAGTGGAAGAACGGGCGGCCGTCGTGGGTGAAGACCAGCTCCTGGCCGTACTCGAAGCCCTCGATCGTCGGGTAGTCGCCGTGCCCGCGGCCGCCCCAGCGGCCGAGCAGCCAGGCGACCGGGCCGCAGTCGGGGTGGAGGTTCTCGGGGAGCTCGAACGGCATGCGCTCCACTCTAGGGCGCACGCTCGGACGCGGCGGTGCCGGCGCTACCGGGGCAGGTCGCGCCGGCGGCGGGCCGGTACGCCGGCGTACAGCCCGTGCGGCGCGCAGTCCTCGGCGACCACCGCCCCGGCGGCCACGACGCAGCCGCGTCCGATGGTCACCCCGGGCAGGACGGTCGCGCCGGCGCCGAGCCAGCAGCCGTCCTCGACGGTGACCGGAGCGGCGGTGAGCTCGCCGGCGCGGGCGGTGGCGGGGCCGGGCTCGTGGGTGCTGGTCAGGATCGCCACCCGGTGGGCGAGCGACACGTCGTCGCCCAGGGTGATCGGCGCGAGCGCGTCGAGGAGCACCTGCTCGTTGACGAACGTCCGGTCCCCGATGGTCACCCGCGGGCTGCCGACGAACACGTCCGCGCTGATCAGCGCGTCGCCGACCTCCAGGCCGGTGCGGCGCAGCAGCCGGGCGCGGTGGCGGCGCGGCACCAGGCGGCTGGCGAGCACCGAGTTCACCAGAACTGCCACGCGACCGACATGGTCGCGACGGTACGCGGCGGTCTGGACCAGGTCCCGACGGTGGCCCGGCCCCGGCCGCGCGGGCGAGGAGCTGCCGGCTCGGGCGTCCAGAGAGCCCTTGGTCGCGTCCGCAAGTGCCCAATGGTACTAGTACCTCCGGAAGGGGGTAGGAAGACCGGCCCGGGGCTGGCAAATTGTCGACATGGAGAGCACGGCCGGGACGCCGGCGACCTTCCAGGCCGCCCTGCAGCAGATCGAGCATCTGCGGCGCGCCCTGCAGACCCGCGACCAGATCGCCTGCGCCCAGGGGATCGTGATGGAGCGGTTCGGGATCGACGCAGACTCCGCCATGAGCGCCCTCCGGCGCATCTCGATGGACCAACAACTCAAGGTCCACGCCCTCGCCGCCGCCGTGATCACCGGCGACAGCGAGTTCCTCCTCTCCCTGAGCTCGGCCGAGGTGCCGATGCCCCGCCCGCCGGCGGTGCGCGCGGTGCCGACGCCGCCCCGCCGCGCGCTCTCGTCCTGAGCCACCGATCCCGCCGGCGCAGCACTGGCCTCGGATGGTTCAATGGACGATAATCGTCCCGTAGGCGACGCCGGCGCACCGGCGCCACCCCCGAACCGTCGACCGGCGGTGGCAGACTCAGAGAGCGGGTCGTGCCGCCGGTCGACCTCTGGGCGCCCGGGTGCGCTCTCACGCCGTTTGTGCTGATGCCCGCCCGGTTACAGCGACGGTATGACATCCGGGCAGGGGGCCGGGTCATCCGGACCCACGACGCTGCGCGAGGCAATGGACACCATCGCGGAGCTGCGGCGCGCACTGGAGGCGCGCACGGTGATCGGGTGCGCGCTGGGCGTCCTCATGGAGCGCCACGGTGTCGACCGCGACGCGGCGGCGGCGTTGCTGTGCCGCACCTCCCGGCAGCGGCGGGAGCCGATCGTGTCCGTCGCGCAGCTCGTGCTCGAGGGCCGCGACGACGACGTCAGCCCCGAGGCGGGCCGCGCCGGTGCCGAGCAGTAGCCGCCACGCACGCCCCCGGCCCCTACGCTGCGGGCATGCCCCGCTCCCTCGTCGTCAAGGTCACCTGCGGTTCCGATGACCCCGAGCGCTGCAACCAGGGCCTGACCGTGGCCGCGACCGCGCTCACCGCGGGCGCCGAGGTGAGCCTGTGGCTGACCGGGGAGGGCGCGTGGCTGGGGGTGGCGGGGCGTGAGCCGTTGGCGCTGCCGCACGCGGCGTCGCCGGTCGGGCTCGTCGAGGCGGTGCTGGCCGGGGGCCGGGTGACCGTGTGCACCCAGTGCGCGGCCCGGCGGGGGATCACCGAGGACGACCTGCACCCCGGCGTACGGATCGCGGGCGCCGCGGCGTTCGCCGAGGAGGTCCTCGCGCCCGATGTCCAGGCACTGGTCTACTGAATGCGCGACATGGGCCCTCGTCGGGGGCGACGATTGGTGAGTGGAGTTGGTCACGTCGTGCTGACGAGAGGGTGCGCTTTCGCGACAATCTCGTCCCGGCGGGACGAAACACCACCGCCCAGTGCCGTCAACCGGCGGTTGTGCACTCAGAGAGCGGGGCCGGCCGCCGGTTGACGGTGGGAGCCCTGCTCGCTGCGGCCTAGTGGCGCGCGTCCTCCAGCTCGCGCACCGAGCCCTCGACCCGCACGCGGGGCACCGTCGGCGCGGGCCGGTCAGTCGGACGCGGGGCGGTCGCCGGCTCGGGGCAGCGGCGGCACCGGCGTACGTCGGCGAGGAGCTCGGCGTGCTCGGGCGTGTACATCCGGCCGCGCAGGACCAGGCGCACCATCCGCAGGTTGTGCTTGAGGCAGGCCATGGTCGTCCAACGCGGGGACCGCGGCGAGCGTTACGGTTTGGGCAACACACTGGCCCCACGAACCCCTAGGCTCCCGGCTGATGGACTCGAACGATTCCGCCCCCACGCGGTGGTGGCAGCGCAAGCAGGAGCAGCCGGCCGCGCCGACTCAGCCGGCCCCGGCGCCGCAGCAGGCCGCCCCGCCTGCTGCCCCGCCGGCTGCATCTTCGGGCGCGCCGCCGGCGCGGACCCCGGTGGACCTGCAGGCCGCGGTCGAGCGCGCCGCCGAGCTGCGCCGCCGCGCGGAGCAGGCCGCGGCCGAGCAGGCCGCCGAGCGGCTGGTCGCCGAGGAGGCCGCGCAGGCGGCCGCGCGGGCGCGGGTCGAGGCCGACGAGCGGGCCGCCGAGCACGCGGCGAAGGCGCAGGAGGCGTACGAGGCGCGCCGGGCCGCCGAGGAGGAGGGCGCCGCCCACGCGGCCGAGCGCGCGCGGCTGGAGGAGGCCGCGACCGCGGCGGAGCGGGCCAAGGTCGAGGCCGAGGAGGCCGCGGCGAAGCTGGTCGACGCCGCGAAGGTCGCCACCGCGCTGCGGCTGGCCGCCGAGCAGGCCGCCGCCCAGCAGGCCGTCGACCGCACCGCCGCCGAGGAGGCGACCAAGCAGGCCGAGGAGCGCGCCGAGATGGCCGCCGCGGCCCGGGCGCAGGCCGAGGACGCCGCGCGCACCCATGCCGAGCGGGCCACCGCGGCCACCCGGGCCCGGGAGGAGGCCGACCGCGCCGCCCGGGAGGCGGCGGAGTCGGCGCAGCAGGCGCACGCCGACCGGCAGGCCGCCGAGGAGCGGATCGCCGCGCTGGTCGACGAGCTCGCCGCGGCGGCCCGGACCCGCGAGGAGCTGGAGCAGGCGGCCGCGCAGCGCGCGGAGGAGCAGGCGGCGGCGTACGCGACGCGGGTCGAGGAGCTCACCGGCCGGCTCGCGTCGGTGGAGCAGGCGGCCGCGGACCGGCTGGCCGCGACGGTGGAGGAGTACGAGCGGCGGGTCGCGGAGGCCACGGCCGCGCGCGAGGCTGCCGAGCAGGCGGCGGCGGACCGGCTGGCCGCGAGGGTCGAGGAGTACGAGCGGCGGATCGCGGACGCCGCATCGGCGCGCGAGGCGGCCGAGCAGGCGGCCGGGCAGCGCGCGGAGGAGCAGTCCGCGGCGTACGCGGCGCAGGTCGAGGAGCTCACCGGCCGGCTGACGTCGGCCGAGGAGGCGGCGACCGCGCGGCTCGCGGGCATCGCCGAGGAGCATGAGCAGCAGCTGGCCGCCGGAGCGGCGGCGCGTGCGGCCGCGGAGTCGCGCGCCAGCGCGCAGGCCGATGCGCGGGCGCAGGCCGAGCAGACCGCCGCGGCCGCGGTCGAGGCCCGGACCGCCGCGGAGGAGGCGGCGGCCGAGCAGGCGCGGCGGGCGCAGAAGGCACACGCCGCGCGTACCGACGCCGAGGAGGCCGCCCGCGCGCAGGCGGACCTGGCCACCGAGGCGACCACCGCCCGCGAGGCCGCCGACCGGGCCGCGGAGTCGGCCGCGGAGTCGGCGCGGGAGGCCCAGGCCGCCCGCGAGGCCGCCGAGGTGCGCGCCCGCGAGCTCGCCGAGCAGCTGGCGACGGCCAAGCGCGACCACGAGGACTTCGTGCTGGTCGCCAAGGAGGCCCGGGCCGCGGCCGAGCAGGCGGCCGCCGAGCAGGCCGCGTCCCGCGAGGAGGCCGAGGCCCGCGCGGCCGAGCAGGCCGAGGCGCGCGCCGCCGCCGACGTCTCCGCCGCCGAGCACGCCCACCGGGCGCAGGAGGCGCACGCGGCCCGGCAGGCCGCCGAGGAGGCCGCCCGGGAGCAGGCGACCGCCGCGTCCGAGGCCCAGGCGGCGCGCGCGGCCGCGGAGTCCGCCGCCCGGGAGCAGGCCGCCGCCGCCGAGCGGGCCGCGGCCGCGGAGGAGGCCGCGCACCGGACCGCATCGGAGCTGGCCGAGGCGCTGCGCACCGCGCACGAGGCGCGGATCGCCGCCGACGAGCAGGCCCGCGCGCACGCCGACGACGCCCGCGAGGCGCAGGCCGCCCGCACCGCTGCCGAGACCGCCGCCGCCGAGGCCGCCACCGCGCGCGAGCAGGCCGAGGAGGTGGCGCGTACCCAGGCCGCCGCCGCGAGCTCGGCCCAGGCGGCGCGCGAGTCGGCGGAGGAGGCGGCCCGGGAGGCCGCCGTACGCGCCGAGGCGGCGCAGGAGGCCCGCGAGCAGGCCGAGATGCGGGCCCGGGAGCAGGCGGAGGCCGCCGCGCAGGCCGCCACCGACCAGACCGGCGCCCACCAGCGCGCCGAGCAGCAGGCCGCGCTGGCCACCGCCGCCCACGAGGCGCGAGAGGCCGCCGACGCCACCGCGCGGGAGCACGCCGCCGCCCGGGAGGCCGCCGAGCGCGCCGCCGCCGAGGCCGCCACCGCCCGGGCCACCGCCGAGGAGGACGCCCGCGCCCATGCGGCGCTCGCCGCGGAGGCCGCGACCGAACGGCAGTCCGCCGAGGCGCGGCTGCAGGAGGCGCTGGCCCAGCTGCAGGCCGCGACCGCGGCCCGCGAGGCCGCCGAGCGCGCCGCCGCCGAGCAGGCCCGGATGCGCGCCGAGGCCGAGGAGGCCGCCGGTCAGCGCGCGGCCGACCGCAGCGCCGTGGAGGCCGCCGTACGCCGCCAGGCCGAGATCGCCGAGGACGCCATGCGCGAGCGCGCGGAGGCCGAGGAGAAGGCCCGCGAGCTGGCGGTCGAGCTGGAGCGGGCCCGCGCGGAGCTGGTGGAGCTGCAGAGCCAGAAGCGGGGGCTGTTCCGGCGGTAGCCCACCTGCGGTGGCGACCGCCACTGGTCTGGTGCGGTTCCTGAACGTTCGGCAAAAGACCGCCGGCGCAGGCCGGGTAAGGCCGACACTGCTCCCATGCCACACACCTCGGGGGAGGGTGGAGTGTGCGCCCGCTGTGGTCACGCGCGCCGGACCCACGTCAACCCGATCAAGAAGCTCTCGCGTGCCCTGAAGGGCAAGCAGGCTCGCGCCACGTGCGGCGAGTCCACCGATCACGGCTGGCTCTGCCACTGCCGCAGCCGCTTCCACGCCGCCTGAGGTCTGCACCAGTTTCTCGGGATTCCCTCAAGCGCTCGTTCCGGACGGTGCGCCGCCCCTAGCGTGCGAGCCGCGGGGGACGCGAGAGGTACTCGACGTGCTCCCGCGGCTGGGGGGCCGTTGCATGTCTGGTGGGAATCGTCTGCGGACGCTGCTGATCGCTGTCGCTGCATTGTTGCTCGTCGCCGGACCGGCGCGAGCGGACATCGACGTCGATCGGCGAACGACGCGGCAGCGCCAACAGTCAGCGATGTCGTCGTCGCAGCGAGCGCGACGTCACCACCGGCTGCGTGACCGTCGAAGGCCGCGCGCACCGACGACGTCACCGGCCTGCGAAGGCAATGTGTTCCTCCGCGGCCGTGGCGGCACCTGGTCGTCTTCCGCGCCACAGACCTCAACAGCACCTCGCCCGCGCCGGGCCAGCAGCATTCGCGCCCACCAAAGCGGCACCCGACCGACGGCATCTGGACCGTCACGATCCCGAATCCCGCCCCCGCCGGGACCTACGCATCAACGGCGCCTTCAAGACAGCGTCTCCCGCTACAGCAACTGCACCACCGAACCGTGGACGTCGCCGGCGCCGACAAGGCGCAGGTGGTCAGCGACATCGCCGTCTGCCACCACGACCGCTGACGTACGAACTCCCCAGCCAGGTGACCGTCGAAGGCCGCGCGCACCGACGACCCGTACCGGCCTGTCGGCACCTCGTCGTCTTCCGCGCACGAATCAAAGCTCCGGCGTCATGTACGGCGGCTTCGCGCACACGACAAAGCGGCACCGACCTGGACGGCACCTGGCGCGCCACCATCACCATCCCGAAGTACGCGCCCGCCGGGACCTACGCCATCACCTGCGCCGTCGAAGACAACGTTCGGCACTGCGACCCGCAACCTGTCACCGGCGAGGGAGCACCACCATCACCTCCCTGAGGCCGAGCCCCAGCGACAGCGAGACGTCACGCACTCCGCCATCGACCGTCGAAGTCACCACAGCCGCGCGACCGTCAACCTGACCATGCGCGTCACCGACGTCGTCTTCCGCGCACCGAAGCAAAGTTCTCCGCGCGCGTCATGCTACGGCGCGCATTCGCGCACCCGAGCCCACAAAGCGGCACCGACCTGGACGGCACCTGGACGCGCCACCATCACCATCCCCGAATACGCCCCCGCCGGGACCTACGCCATCACCTGCGCCTTCAAGACGGCGTCGCCCGCTACATGCAGCTGCACCACCGACCTAACCGTTGACGTGCAGGCTCGCTCCGTCGACCTCGACGTCGCGTTGAAAGCGTCCGCTGGCGAAGTGAGGCCGGGACACGGTGTCACTGTCACCTCGACCGTGCGCAACAGGGTCCCGCAACGCCGAGGACCGCCGTGCGATCGTCAACCGTCCGCGGCGGACGACCCTGTCTCGGCCCCCGAGGAGTGCCTGCAGACCGGCGCTGACAAGGTGACTGCGCGATCGCGCCCAGCGACCTTGATCCGGGGCGAACAGGTCACGCGCTCAGTCGAATTACGCGTTTCCGATGACGCCGCCGAGTTTCATCTCAAGTCGCGGCCGCGGCTCCAGTGCGTCGACGGAGCGCAACGCGACCACTGACAACGACACGATGCTCTCGATCCCGGTGGGCTCCGAACCCAGTTCTGACCCGGAGGCGGGCGCCGCGGCGAGGCGCTGTCGATGGGGAACTCGGTGTCGCCGGTCGAGGCGTTGCCGGGTGACACGGTGACGTACACGGTGACCGCGGCCAACGGCACCGGTGGCGGGGATGCGACCGGGACGGTGGTGTCCGACGTACTGCCGGACGGGGTGACGTTCCTGGACGCCAGCGACGGCTGCACCGCGGACGACGGGACCGTCTCGTGCGACCTCGGGACCGTGCCGGCCGGGGAGTCGCGGGCCGCGACGATCCGGGCGACCGTGGACCCGATGCCGATGCGGCCCGACCCGAACACCGCCCACCAGGTCCTGGAGACCAAGGCCGAGACCGACCTGCGGGTCGAGCAGGGCCAGACCAAGACCGCGACCGCGTCCTGCCCGGCCGGGTACTTCGCCACCGACGGCGGCATCCGGCTCGACGCGGTCGACCAGGGCGGCGACGTCGCCAAGACCAGCGTCCCCGCATCGGGGGCGACCGCGGACGGGTCCGGGTGGACCGCCACGCTGACCAACGACAACCCCGGCGCGGCACTGGCCAAGGTCACCGTCGCCTGCCTGGCCCGCACCACCGTCACCGGCGAGCACCAGCACGACCTGATCACCACCACCACCGCGCTGCCCGACCAGCCGGTCGCCGCCGGCGACACCACCGTCACGGTCGACTGCGCGAACGGGCAGACGCCGTACGCCCCGTCGTACGACCTCACCGGCGCGCCCGGCGCGGTCGTGTCGGCGTCGCGGGCCTTGGGCAGCGGCTGGGAGTTCGTGATCCACGCCGACTCGGCTGGGAGCGGTGACTTCGCGGTCGGCTGTCTCGACCCGCGCACCACCAGCGCGGCCGGGCACTACCACGTGCTCGGGATCGACCACCGCGCCGAAACGGTGACGGTGCCGGCCGGGCAGACGGTCGAGACCCAGCTGACCTGTGCCGACGAGGCCAAGGGCATCACCGCGTCGCGCCGCGTCGACGCCGGCCTGGTCGACCGGGGCACCGACCCGCGGGCCAAGATCCGGTCCTTCCGGTTCACCAACCCCACCGACCACGACCTGACCGCCGACCTCGGCCTGACCTGCGTCGACATCCGCACCAGCGGCGAACCGGTCTCGACGAAGATCACCAACACCGCGACCGTCACCACCACCGCCGAGGACGCCACCCACGGGGACGACACCGCGAGTGCGACGTTCACCGCGTACGGCGACGGCTGGGCGATCCTGCCCACCGGCACCGCCACGGTGGCGGCCGCCGGCCGGGCGGTCAGCGTGCCGGTGCGGTGCGCCACCGACTGCACCGTCTCCACCCGGCTCACCGCCGTCGGGCGGGTCGGCAACATCCGCTCCGGCACCACGCTCGGTTCGGCCACCACCCACCTGGCCGGCAGCACCGACGCCCGCGTCACCGTGCACACCAGCAGACGCGCCGCCAAGGCCCTCGCCCACCACCACGCCCGAGCGAAGGTCGTCATCCGCACGCTCCGACGGCACGACGTACACCCGGGTGGTGCGACTGCATCGGTGAACCACCTGGCCGCAGCGGCCGGCAGCGTCAGCCCAGTACCTCCACCGTGCAGCTCGACCCAGGTGCGCTCGCCAGGACGGCGGTCGGCGGTGACAAGGGGCGCGTCCAGCGCCTCGGCCAGGGCCACGTAGGCCGCGTCGTACGCCGTCAGGTTCGCGCGCAGTTCCCACACCCGCGGCAACAGCGGCAGGTGCGGCGCCCGGATCAGCGGGATGGAGACGAGGTCTGCCAGCGCGAGCTCCGCACGCCGTAGGTCCAGGGCCCCCATCGCGGCGTGCTTGCGCAGCACCGAGGCGACTTCGAGGTCGATCAGGTCGGGTGCGGCGAGCTCCTCGCCACGGAGCCGGGCCCGCGCCACGTCCCCGTCGGCTCCGTCGTCAGCGAGCGCCACGACGAGGACGCTGGCGTCAGTGACCAGCACGGTCGTCCCGGACCGCCCCGCTCGCCGACTTGAAGGTCACCCGCCCGCCGGACCTCCCGCCGGCTCGGCCCAGGACCTCGTCCAAGGTCGGACGGGACGCCTCTTCGACCAGCCGAGACCGCAGATACTCCTGCAGGGACTGGTGCGCGGCTGCCGCACGCTGCCGCAGCACGGCATGGGTCTCCTCCGGGACGTCCTTGATCTGGATGCTCGGCATGGCGCCATTCTGGCGCCAGAGGCGCCAGTTCACAACCGCCGGCGCGTGGCCCCTCCTTCGCCGCCAGCGCGACGCATGAGTGGCTCAGCCCCGCATGGCCTCGGCCAGCTCGGGACCCGTCGGGCCCGGGGTACTTCGGCCGCCAGCCCTCGGCGAGCAGCTCGCGGACCCGGGGCTCGGCGGCGTCGAGGATCTCGGGGCCGGCGACCATGCCGCCGTACATCCCGGCGTACGGCGCGAGGCTCTCGTCGACCTCGACGGCGGCGCAGATGACGTCGGAGGGGATCCGGTCGTCAGGTCGATGTCGTCGCCGGCGAACCGGCGCAGCAGGGTGCGGTCCCAGTGGGCGTGGTCGAGGTACCAGGGCCGCAGGTGCTCCTCGGCCCAGGCGTCCAGCGCGAGCGAGGCGTCGTCGAGGTCCTGGTGCGGGTCGTCGAGCGCGGCCAGGAAGTGCTGGGCGTGCGCCAGCAGCAGGGCGAGGTTGCGGCCGGCAGCGGGGTTCGTGGTCAGCACCGCGTCGCCGAGGAAGTACAGGCCGCGCGCCGGCGGCAGGCCCGAGCGCCGGACCCTGGAGCCGGTAGGTGTTCGTGAGGTGGCCGCCGACGAGGGCGTCGGTGATCGGCTCGAACCGCTCGGGGTCGGTCCACGGCGCCAGGTTCGGGATCACCCGGCAGGCGCGGTCCTGCCCGGCGTTCGTGCGCAGGGTGGCGAACTCGGCGGCGGCGCTGGGGTAGGCGATGACCACCGAGTGGGTGCCGGCGTCGTGGCCCATCACCAGGGAGACGTAGCCGGGGCCGGTCTCGAAGGAGGGGAAGAACCGGTCGTAGCCGGGGTGCCCGGGACGCGCCCGGTAGACCCGGCTGACGTAGGAGAACCCGCACGGCCCGCCCTCGACCGGCCCGCGCAGCTCGTCGCCGAGGTGGCTGGCCCGCCCGGTGGCGACCACCACGACGTCGGCGGCTCGCTCTCGCCCGTCCACGACCAGGCCGGTCGCGACGCCGTCGGTGACGGTGATCCCGTCGACGTGCCCGGTCAGCCAGGTCAGCCCGGGTTCGCGGCGCGCGCACGCCCGCAGCGTCGCCTCGACGACCGGGCGGCGGCAGGCCATCGCCTCCATCTCCGGCAGGCCGGGCGGGTGCATCGGCCGGGCGCCGGCGGCGACCAGGGCCTCGAGCACGTCGGGCATCTCGGCCCGCAGCGCGCCGACCACCTGCGGGCGCCAGCCGTGCGCGTGCTCGAACTGCATCACGCCGGCGCGCCGCCACTCCCCCGCCGGGTCCGAGCCGGCGTCCGGGCCGGGGTCGCGGTCGACCAGGGTGACGTCGTGGCCGCGGCGGGCCAGGGCGATGGCGGTGTAGATGCCGACGGGTCCGCCGCCGGCGACGAGTGCGGTGAGGGTCATGCGGCGGACGCTAGGGACTGCAGTCCGTCATCCGCGTCGGCAAAAGTGTGCAGACCGGATGTGCAGATCGGTCCGCAGGCCACTCGGCGGCTCGTACACGAACTCCGGCTCAGCCTCCAAGCCGGAGGTCCCCGAGACGCTACGCGGGTCGTTGCAGTTCGTGCTCTACCGCGCGCCGGATCCACGACGAGACCGAGCGGTCGTCCTCGCCGGCTCGTCGCCTGATCTCTTCCAGCAGCTCGGGGGGAAAGCGAACCGGGATCGGAGCGGTGAGTCGAGCCTTGCGCCGGCGGGGCGAGCCTTGCGGCGCCTGGTTCTCGGGCTGGGCATAGAAGTCGTACTCCTCATCAGGAGTCATGCTGTTGTCCGTCATCGGTCCCTCCGGTACTGATCAGCGAGGCCCGGAGCGGCCTCGTAGCATCCAATTGGTCGGCAGCGGTGCGGGTTCCCATCGCGTGTCGGTGCCAGTGGTACGACCAGCACCCGACCGGCAACTTCGGCGCACATCAACCAGTGCGCAGGTGGTTTCGCCGGGTAGAAGAGCGGGTCGTTGGTCCAGACGTCGTAGACGTCGTGCAGCCCGAGGTGGGGGTGCTTGAACAGGTGAGCGGCTTGCGCATCGACCTCGAACGGATCCTCGTCCAGCTGGTCGAGGTCCAAGAGGTCCGCCATCCGCAAAGTGTATAGCAAACGACTACGCGCTCCACGACGACCGCGTCCGGCCGGGTCACCCAGCCCGGTCAGGCCAGGTGGGCGTCGTACGCGTACGCCGTGGCGGCGGACCGCGAGCCGACGCCGATCTTCGCGAAGATGTTCGCCACGTGGCGGGCGACGGTGCGCTCGGACAGCACCAGGTGCTCGGCGATGTCGCGGTTGCTCCGCCCGGCCGCCAGCAGCCGCAGCACCTCGACCTCCCGCGGGGTGAGCCCGTCCGGCGCGTGCCGTCCCGGCGTCTCGGCCTCCAGCAGGCCCAGGTCGTGGCGTGCGCCGAGCTCCGTGAACACCCGTCGGGCCGCGTCAGCCTCCAGGGCAGCGGTTTCGGCGTCGCCCAGCTGCCGGCATGCCCGGGCAACCAGCACGCGGCACCGCGCCGCGTCGTACGGCGCACCCACGCTCGCCCATCCCTGCAGCGCGGTCCGCAGCTCGCGGAGGCCCGCCTCCGGCTCGCCCCCGGCCAGGGCCACCGCGCCGGCGCAGTGGGCGCGGACGGCGTCGAGGTACGGCGAGCCGAGCCGCGCGGCCGCGGCCGTGCAGCTCGGCCAGCCCCTCCCACGCCTGCGGCAGGTCGCCGGCGGCGAGCGCGACCTCGACGTACGCCGGCAGCAGCCGGGTGCGCACGAAGCCGACCGGGCTCTCGGCCAGCGCGCGCCGTAGCGCGACCAACGCGATGT
Source organism: uncultured Actinomycetota bacterium (assembly GCA_963763225.1). Lineage (GTDB taxonomy): Bacteria > Actinomycetota > Actinomycetes > Propionibacteriales > Nocardioidaceae > Nocardioides. The sequence continues at coordinate 329,564 of CAVXNT010000004.1, forward strand.
CGGCGCGGCCCTGGGCGGTGCGCAGCAGCGCCAGACCGGGCTGCGGGTCGTGTCCGGTGGCGAGTGCGTCGCGGTAGGCCTGCTCGGCCGCGCGCGACTCGCCGCACATCCGGTGCAGCTCCCCACGCTGGTAGTGCGCCAGGCCGAGGGCGGCGTCGGTGCGGCCGGCTCCCTGCTCGAGCACGCGCGCCACCTCGTCGGTGGCCGCGTCCCACCTGCCCTGCAGCTGCAGGACCTCGGAGCGGTGCACCGCGCACTGGCCGCGGTAGTGGACCAGGCCCGGCTGGCTCTCGCACCACCGCGACAGCGCCTCGGTCCACTCGCCGCTGCGGGCCAGGTCGAGGCAGCCGCGGCAGACCAGGATCGCCGCGCAGTACACCTGCCCGACCGCCTGCGGGTTCGCCGCGCCGGTGGTGGCCAGCACCATCACCTCGTCGAGCTCGGCCAGGCCGTCGGCCGTCCGGCCGAGCGCCAGCAGCGCCTGGCCGTGGCCGTTGCGGGCCAGCAGCTCGAGGTCGGCGTCGTGGTGACGGCGCGCGATGGCGACCGCCTCGGCGAGCAGGGCCCGGCTCTCCTCGTGCGCGCCGGTCATCAGGGCGCGCATCCCGTGGTTGAGGCACTCGTAGCCGCGCCACACGGTCCGCTCGAAGCTCTCGTCGCCGAGGACGCTGCGCGGCCGGGCCAGCCAGCCCTGCGCGCGGGCCGGCTCCCCGCGCATGAGCAGGGTCAGCCCGAGCCAGAACGCGGTCCGGGCCGCGCCGTGCGGGTCCCCGGCATCCAGGTACGCGTGATGGGCCCGCTCCCGCACCGCGTCGGACTGCTCGTCGTACCCGGACAGCAGCGCCGCGAGGCCCCAGGCCTCCAGGTCGGCCGCGGTGAGCGCGCCGGGCCGGTCAGAGTCCGCGAACGCGGCTCGCGCGTCCGCCCAGCGGCGCTCCGCGCACGCCGTACGTGCGTGGACCAGCGGGTCCTCGGTCGCCACTCTCGCATCGTCCCACCCCGGGGCGGTCCTCAGGACCCCGACGACACCGACTGGTCGTAGACGGCGAGCGCGTTCGAGCGCATGGTGCGCTACGGCCCGGGCGGGGCTCTGGCCGGCGATGTCGCGCAGCCAGACGTACGGCTCGATCCCGGCGACCGCGCGGATCGCGACGGCCAGGCTGCGCGCGCGGCGCGTGCCGAGCGGGGCGAGGGCGTCCCGGATCCAGCCGATCGCCCGGCCGCCGCGCAGGGGCGGCTGCTCCGAGCCCGGCTCGAGCGAGGCGCGCAGCGACGCACGCAGCTGCGGCTCCCAGTCCAGCAGGATCCGGAAGTGCTCGTCGAGCACCAGCTCCAGCCGCGCGCGCGGGTCGCCGGGCGCGTCCGGGCCGAGGAGGCTGGTCCGGTCGGTCTCCGGGTGGGCGGCGAGCAGCAGCGCCTGCTGGGACGGGAAGTAGCGGTACGTCGTGGTGCGCGAGACCCGTGCCTCGCGGGCGACCTGGTCGACGGTCGGCGTGACGCCCTCGGCGATCAGGCGCCGGACGGTGGCGACCAGGTGGTCGCGGGTGCGCTGCTTCTGGGCGGTACGCCCGGAGGACTCGTACGCCGTGGCCATGGTCAGACATGGTACTGCGGTCCTATCGTGGTACTGATGTCCCACGACGGTTCATCTTCGAGGAGGTCGGTCATGGCGGATCCGGTGGAGGTCAGCCCGGAGCTGTACCACGTGGTGTTCGAGAACGACCGCGTCCGCGTGCTGGAGTACCGCGACGCGCCCGGCGACCAGACCCGGCCGCACTCGCATCCGGACTCGGTGATGGTCACGCTGTCGTCGTTCCGCCGGCGGCTGAGCAGCGGCGGGCGGGAAGTGGAGCTGGAGCTCCCGGCGTTCCAGGCGCGGTGGCTCGACGCCCAGGAGCACTCCGGGCGCAACATCGGGGAGTCCCCGACGCACGCGATGTTCATCGAGCTCAAGGAGCCGGGCGGCTCGGCGACGGACGTGCTGGGACCGTCGTAGATTCGGCGGCAAGGTGAGAGTTCGGCAAACAGTTGGGGCGTCGGTGCCAAATCCGACCGGCGCGATGGGGTGACTGCCCCTTACGGCGAACCATCCGTCAGCCGATGAGCGTTCGCCCCGGCCGATACGGCGATGTCAGCCGTGTGCCTGAGACCGATATAGCGCGGTGTCAGGCACGCGACCCGGACCGCCGGCCTGCCGAGTGCGCGCGGGAGCGGCCTGGCGGCCCGCTGAGCTAGCTTCGCCGCCCGGCAGCGCCTCGTCTGCGACCGTCGTTGCACTGGACTCCTCTAGTCCCAGCAGCCTCGACGAAACAACAACAGCCATCACTGACCGAGTGGTTTGCCGAACTCGCACCTTGCTGCCGAACCGGGGCCCGCCTGAGTCTCTGGGAGTGATGCCCTGCCTCGGGTGCGGGGGTCTCGACAAGCTCGACCACCGGAGCCACCGGTGGTCGAGGAGGTTGCCCTGGTCGTTCCGCGCGACGGCTACGCGACCGACGAGGCCGCGAGGGCGGCGCGGAGCCTGGACGCGATCAACGCGTTGGCGGCGCGGGCGGAGCGGCCGGCGCCGACCACGTTGAAGAAGCCGTGGATCTGGCCGGGGAAGCGGTGCAGCTCGACCGCCACGCCCGCCGCTTCGAGCTTGCGGGCGTAGGCCTCGCCCTCGTCGCGGAGCGGGTCGAACCCGGCCGTCGCGACGAAGGCCGGGGCGAGGCCGGCCGGCAGGTCGGCGTACCGCGGCGAGACGCGCGGGTCGCGCAGGTCGGCCTCCGGCAGGTACCGGGCGTTGGCGAGGTCCATGAACGCCTGGGTCAGGTAGAACCCGTCCGCGAACATCTCCGCGCTCGGGGTCTCGCGCAGGGCATCCGTCGCCGGGTAGACCAGCAGCTGGAACGCCAGCGGCAGCCCGGCCCGCGCCGCCTCGATCGCCACGCCCGCGGCCAGGTTGCCGCCCGCCGAGTCGCCGCCGACCGCCAGCCGCTCCGGGTCCGCACCGACCTCGGCGGCGTGGTCGACCAGCCAGCGGTACGCGGCCACCGCGTCGTCGTACGCCGCCGGGAAGCGGTGCTCGGGGGCGAGGCGGTAGTCGACGGCCAGGACGCGTACGCCAGCGCGCTCGGCCAGGAAGCGGCACGAGGCGTCGTGCGAGTCGAGGTCGCCGTACATGAAGCCGCCGCCGTGGAAGAAGAGGAGGAGGGGCTGCTTCCCGGGTGCGGTGGGTGTGTAGAGGCGGGCGGGGCGGCCGGCGACGGCGAGGTCCCGGACCGCGCCGATCGGCTGGCGGCCGCCGGCCATCCGGGCGTGGCGGAGGATCGCGGCGCGGCCCTCGGGGACCGGCAGCGTCTCGGCGCCGGGCTCGCGGGTGAGCCGCTGCAGGCGCAGCATCAGCTGCACGTCGACGTCCAGGGTCTGCCCGTCGCGCACGACCGGCTTGCCGGCCAGCCGGCGCTGCACCCGCTCGGGAAGTCCGAGCGCGGAGCGGAGGACGAGGGTCTCGACGCGTTCGACGGCGGCCACGAGCGCAACCTACCGTTCACGCGGTGGTGCCACACTGGCAGCCATGTCCCTCGAGACCCCGCCCTCCGCGAACGTCGCCAGTCACGGCGAGGGCGTGCCCGAGGAGACGTTCGACGTCGAGCCGCCGTACCAGCCCGACCACGAGGCGATCGCGGCGGTCGAGAAGTTCGAGGACCGGTTCCTGGACCGCGAGGTGTCCTGGCTGCGGTTCAACCAGCGGGTACTCGAGCTCGCCGAGGACCCCGGCCTGCCGCTGCTGGAGCGGGCCCGGTTCCTGGCCATCTTCACCAGCAACCTCGACGAGTTCTTCATGGTCCGCGTCGCCGGCCTCAAGCGCCGGATCGCCGCCGGCGTCGCCGTGCCCGCCGCGTCCGGGCTGATGCCGGCCGAGGTGCTCGACCAGATCCTCACCACCACCCGCGAGCTGTCCCAGCGGCAGGCGCGGGTCTTCCGCGACGACGTCGTGCCCGCGCTCGCCGACGCCGGCATCGAGCTGGTCCGCTGGGCCGAGCTGGACCGCGACGAGCAGAAGGCGTGCAAGCGGCTGTTCAAGGACCGGATCTTCCCCGTCCTCACCCCGCTCGCCGTCGACCCCGCGCACCCGTTCCCCTACATCTCCGGGCTCTCGCTCAACCTCGCGGTGCTGCTGCGCAACCCGCGCACCGGCAAGGACCACTTCGCCCGCGTCAAGGTGCCGCCGATCTTCGAGCGCTTCATCCCCGTCGGCAACCAGCGGTTCGTGCCGCTGGAGGACGTCATCGGCGAGCACCTCAAGCGGCTCTTCCCCGGCATGGACGTGCTCGAGGTGCACACCTTCCGGGTCACCCGCAACGAGGACCTCGAGGTCGAGGAGGACGACGCCGAGAACCTCCTCGCCGCCCTCGAGAAGGAGCTGCTGCGCCGCCGCTTCGGCCCGCCGGTGCGCCTCGAGGTCGAGGAGTCCATCGCGCCGCAGGTGCTCGAGCTGCTGGTCTCCGAGCTCGGCATCTCCGACGAGGAGGTGTTCCGGCTGCCCGGCCCGCTCGACCTGCGCGGCCTGCACGACATCGCCGACCTGCCGCGCCAGGAGCTGAAGTACCCGGCGTTCCTGCCGACCACCCACCACCGGCTCGCCGAGGTGGAGTCGGCCGCGCCCGTCGACGTGTTCAAGGCCGCCCGGCGCCACGACGTACTCCTGCACCACCCGTACGACTCGTTCGCCACGTCCGTGCAGCGCTTCATCGAGCAGGCCGCGGCCGACCCGCACGTGCTGGCGATCAAGCAGACGCTGTACCGCACCTCCGGCGACTCCCCCATCATCGACGCGCTCATCGACGCCGCCGAGGCCGGCAAGCAGGTGCTGGTGATCGTCGAGATCAAGGCGCGCTTCGACGAGCAGGCCAACATCCGGTGGGCGCGCAAGCTCGAGCAGGCCGGGTGCCACGTGGTGTACGGCGTGGTGGGGCTCGAAGACGCACTGCAAGCTCGCCATGGTGGTGCGCGACGAGGCCGGCCACGGCGCCGGGATCCGGCGGTACCTGCACATCGGGACCGGCAACTACAACCCGAAGACGTCGCGGATGTACGAGGACCTCGGGCTGATCACCACCGACGAGCGGATCGGCGAGGACGTCGCGCACCTGTTCAACAACCTGTCCGGGTGGTCGCGCAACGCGACGTACGACCAGCTGCTGGTCGCGCCCGACTCGATCCGCGCCGGTCTGGTCGACCGGATCCACCGCGAGGTCGCCCACCACCAGGCCGGCCGGCCGGCGTGCATCCGGCTCAAGGCCAACTCCGTGGTCGACGAGGCCGTCATCGACGCGCTCTACCTCGCCTCGCAGGCCGGCGTGCCGGTCGAGCTGCTCGTGCGCGGCATCTGCGCGCTGCGCCCCGGCGTACCCGGCCTGTCGGAGACGATCACCGTGCGGTCGGTGCTGGGGCGGTTCCTCGAGCACAGCCGGATCTTCTGGTTCGAGAACGGCGGCGAGCCCGAGGCCTGGATCGGGTCGGCCGACATGATGCACCGCAACCTCGACCGGCGCGTCGAGGTGCTGGTCCGGCTGCCCGGTGACGAGGAGGTCGCCGCGGTGCGCGGGCTGCTCGACCTGTCGTTCGCGCCCGACACGAACGCGTGGGTCCTCGACAGCGACGGGACGTGGAGCCGCAACGACGGTCCCGTGCACCTGCAGGAGCGGCTCATCGAGCTGCAGCGGCCGGCGGCGCTGAGCCTCGAGGCTGAGTCACCCCTCGCTTGTGTGATCGGGGACGTCACCCCCTAGTCTGTCCCCGTTCTCGTCCTCCTCGGCAGGAGTTGTCCGTGGGTTTGCGAATCCGACCCGTCGATACGTCGTTCTACGACCTCTTCACCCGGTCCGCGCAGCATCTCGTGACCGGGTCCGCGCTGTTGGCGGAGATGCTCAGCGAGTCCGCCGACCGCGAGGACGTCGCGCGCCGGATGCGCGAGGCCGAGCACCTCGCCGACGAGACCACCCACGAGCTGATCCGCAAGGTCAACACCACGTTCGTGACGCCGTTCGACCGCGAGGACATCTACGCGCTCGGGTCCGGCCTCGACGACGTCATGGACATGATGGACGAGGTCGTCGACCTGATCCTGCTCTACGAGGTCAAGGAGCTGCCGACCGAGCTGTCGACCCAGGTCGAGGTGCTCCAGCGGTGCGCCGAGCTGACCGCCGAGGCGATGCCGAAGCTGCAGACCATGCGCTCGCTCGAGGAGTACTGGATCGAGGTCAACCGCCTCGAGAACGCCGGCGACAAGAACTACCGGCGTACCCTCGCCAAGCTGTTCAGCGGGGAGTACAAGACCATCGAGGTGCTCAAGCTCAAGGACATCGTCGAGTCCCTCGAGGAGGCGATCGACGCGTTCGAGAAGGTCGCCAACATCGTGGAGCAGATCGCGGTCAAGGAGTCCTGACTCGATGGAACTCGCGATCGTCATCGCGGTGATCCTCGTCGCCCTCGCGTTCGACTACACCAACGGCTTCCACGACGCGGCCAACGCCATCGCGACCTCGGTGTCCACCCGCGCGCTCACCCCGCGCATCGCGCTGATCCTCGCCGCGGTCATGAACTTCGTCGGCGCGCTGCTCGGCCAGAAGGTCGCCAAGACCGTCAGCGACGTGATCGAACCACCCGTCGGGCAGCCACGGGCTGGTGATCGTGCTCGCCGCGCTGCTCGGCGCGATCACCTGGAACCTGATCACCTGGTACTTCGGCCTGCCGTCGTCGTCCTCGCACGCGCTGATCGGCGGGCTGGGCGGCGCCGCGATCGCGGCCGGCGCGGTGGTGCGCTGGCAGACGATCCTGGACAAGGTGGTCATCCCGATGGTCGCCTCGCCGATCGTCGGCCTCATCCTGGCGTTCCTGGTGATGCTCGCGATCATGTGGATCTTCCGGCGGCGCAACCAGCACCGCGTCTACCGCGGCTTCCGCGGCTTCCAGACCATCTCGGCCGCCGCGCTGGCGCTCGGCCACGGCCTGCAGGACGCCCAGAAGACGATGGGCGTGATCTTCCTGGCGCTCACCACCGCCGGGTACTACGTGAACTCCGCCGGCGAACCGAGGAGAACCTGCCCATCTGGGTGGTCGTCTGCGCGGCCGCGCGCGATCTCGCTCGGCACGTACTCCGGTGGCTGGCGGATCATGCGGACCCTCGGCCGCCGGATCATCCACCTCGACCCCGCCCGCGGGTTCTCCGCCGAGTCGGTCGCCGCGAGCGTGCTGTACACCACGGCGTTCGTCTGGCAGGCGCCGATCTCGACCACCCACGTCATCACCTCCGCGATGATGGGCGCCGGCGCCACCAAGCGCTTCTCCGCCGTCCGCTGGGGGGTCGCCCGCTCGATCGTCGCCGCCTGGGTGCTGACGTTCCCCATGGCCGGGCTGGTCGCCGCCGGGTGCTACGAGGTGCTGCACGCGCTGATCGGGCAGTAGGAGCGCCGACCCCTCCGCGGGACGTCATACGGACAGAGCAAGGGGTTGCTCCGTCCGTATGACGTCCCGGGCGTGCGTCACCCGAACCGGCCCGAGATGTACGCCTCGGTCGACTCCTCGTCGGGGTTGGTGAACATCTTGTTGGTGGGGTTGAACTCCACCAGGTGGCCGGGCTCGCCGGTGGCCTTGAGGTTGAAGAAGCCGGTGTCGTCGGAGACGCGGGCGGCCTGCTGCATGTTGTGGGTGACGATGACGATCGTGTACTCGTCCTTGAGCGAGTGGATGAGGTCCTCGATCGCGGACGTCGAGATCGGGTCGAGCGCGGAGCACGGCTCGTCCATGAGGAGTACGTCGGGCTTGACCGCGATCGCGCGGGCGATGCACAGGCGCTGCTGCTGCCCGCCGGACAGGCTCATGCCCGGCTTGTTGAGGCGGTCCTTGACCTCCTCCCACAGGTTCGCGCCGCGCAGGGACTGCTCGACGACGCCGTCGGCGTCGGACTTCGACAGCTTCTTGGCGTTCAGCCGCATCCCGGCCAGGACGTTCTCGTAGATCGACATCGTCGGGAACGGGTTCGGCCGCTGGAAGACCATGCCGATCTGGCGGCGCACGGCGACCGGGTCGACCGACGGGTCGTACAGCGACTGCCCCGAGACCATCACCTTGCCCTCGACGCGGGCGCCCGGGATCACCTCGTGCATCCGGTTCAGCGCCCGCAGGAACGTCGACTTGCCGCAGCCGGACGGGCCGATGAACGCCGTCACCGCCTTGGCGCGGATGGTCATGTTGACGCCCTCGACGGCGAGGAAGTCGCCGTAGTAGATGTTCAGGTCGGAGACGTCGATGCTCTTGGCCATGTGCTTCTTTCCTTCTGCGGGGCCGCTCAGCGGCGCCCTGGGGTCGGGGGCGCGAAGACCTTGCCGATGATCCGGGCGATCAGGTTCAGGACCATGACGAACAGGATGAGCAGCGCCGCACCCGCCCACGCCAGCGTGTAGTCCTCGGGGGTCGACTTCTTGTACTCGGTGAGGATGTAGACCGGCAGCGTCTGCATCCGACCACTGAACAGGTTCGCGTTCATCAGGTCGAGGCTGCCGACCGCCACCAGCAGCGGCGCGGTCTCGCCGATGACCCGGCTGATCGCCAGCATCACACCGGTGATGATGCCGCCGAACGCGGTCGGCAGGACGACCTTCACGATCGTGCGCCACTTGGGTACGCCGAGGGCGAACGACGCCTCGCGCAGGTCGTTCGGCACCAGCCGCATCATCTCCTCGCCGGAGCGCACCACGGTCGGGATCATCAGCAGGGCCAGCGCGATCGAGCCCATCACGCCGAACCGGGTGCCGGTGCCGAAGATCAGCGTGAACAGCGCCAGCGCGAACAGGCCGGCCACGATCGACGGGATGCCGGTCATCACGTCGACCAGCAGCGTCGTCCAGCGGGCGACCCGGCCACGCCCGCCGTACTCGACCAGGTACACCGCGGTCATCAGGCCCACCGGCACCGAGATCACCGTCGCGGCGAGCGTGATCAGCATCGTGCCGACCAGGGCGTGCGCGACGCCGGCGCCGGGCACCACCTTGAACGTCTCGGGGTCCAGCTGCTGCTGCATGTCGTGGCTCAGGAACGCCCAGCTCAGCGCGGGCGCGCCCTTGATGACCACCTCGGCCAGCACCCACACCAGCGGCACCAGCGCGACCAGCAGCGAGGACCAGACCAGGCCGGTCATCAGCCGGTCCACGGCGGCGCGGCGGTTCTCGACCGCCAGCGACCAGATCGGCACGCCGACGACCGCGAAGACCACCGCGAGCACCGGGACGGCGTACCAGCTCCAGCCGGCGAGCATCACGATCGCGGCGGCCAGGGCCACCGCCATCGCGATCACCAGCGCGGGTGCCCACCGCGGCAGCCGCGGGTGGGAGAGGGAGGTCGTGGCCAGCAGGTCGTCGGCCTGGTCGACGGCGGTCATGCGAACTTCCTCTCCGAGCGGGCGACCACCCAGCGGGCCGCGAAGTTCACCACGAACGTGAACACGAACAGCACCAGGCCGGTCGCCAGCAGCACCGACTGGATGCCGATGTCCTCGCCGTTGAAGCGGGACGCGATGTTGGAGGCGATCGTGGCCGGGTTGTTGCTGGTGACCAGCTTCCAGGTGACCAGCGGTCCGCCGGCGGAGAGCACCATCGTGACCGCCATGGTCTCGCCCAGCGCCCGGCCCAGGCCCAGCATCACGCCGGCGATCATGCCGGAGCGGGCGTGCGGGAACACGGCGTACCGGACCATCTCCCAGCGGGTCGCGCCGAGCGCGAGCGCCGCCTCCTCCTGCAGCCGCGGCGTGCGCGCGAACACCTCGCGGCAGATCGCGGTGGTGATCGGCAGCACCATGATCGCCAGCACCAGACCGGCGACCAGGATGGTGCGGCCGGTCGGCGAGACCTTGCCGGCGAAGAACGGCACCCACGACGCGTGGTCGTTGAGCCAGGCCTGCGCCGGCTGGCTGAGGTTGGCCAGGGTGCGCGCACCCCACAGGCCGAAGACCACCGACGGTACGGCGGCCAGCAGGTCGACCAGGTAGGCCAGCGGGGTCGCGATCGCCCGGGGGGCGTAGTGCGAGAGGAACAGTGCGACGCCGACGGCGAACGGGACCGCGATCAGCATCGCGATCACGGCGGCCAGCGTGGTGCCGAACAGCAGCTTCGCGACGTACGCCGCGAAGTTGGTCGCGGCCGGCTCGTAGTACTTCTGGTCGGCGTGGAAGCCGTCCACGCCCTGGACGGCCAGGAACACGAAGACCGCCGCCAGCGAGACCAGGATGGTCAGGCCGGCGACGAAGGCGAGTCCGGAGAAGACACGATCGCCGCGCCGGGATCTGCCGGTCGTGCGGATGCTTCCCTCGCGGGTGGGCTCGGTGGTGGTGGTCACGTGATGACGGGCTCCAGGTCATGGCCGAGGGCGGCGGGCCGGGAGAACCCGGCCCGCCGCCCTGAGGCGCTGCGTGTGGACGTGCGGATCGGTCAGGAACCGATCTTGTCGACGATCGCCTGCTCCTTCGACGCGATGTCGGACGGCAGCGGAGCGGAGAACGCGTTCGCCGCGGCCGCCTTCTGGCCCTCCTCGGAGATCATGTAGCTCAGGAACGCCTTGACGATATCGGCCGTGGCCTGGTCGTCATAGGACTGGCAGGCGATCTCGTACGACGCCATGAACAGCGGGTACGTGCTCGGGTCGGTCGAGGTGCGGTTGATGTTGTACTGCAGCACGGTCGCCGGCGTACCGGAGGCGAGCTCGGACGCGGCCAGGCCGGCCGCGGCGCCCTCGGCCGACGGGGCGACGTACTCGCTGCCGACCTTGAGGCTCACGACGCCCAGCTCGGTGCCCTGGACGCCGCTGTCGTCGGCGTACCCGATGGTGCCCTCGCCACCCTGCATGGCGCCGATGACGCCCGAGGTGCCCTCGGCGGACTCACCCTTGGTGGTCGGCCAGTCCGAGGAGTGCTCGGACTTCCAGGCGCCGTTGGACGCCTGGGCGAGGTAGTCGGTGAAGTTGTCGGTGGTGCCGGAGCTGTCCGAGCGGTGCACCGGCGAGATCGCCGTGCTCGGCAGGTTCGCGTCCGGGTTCTCCTTCGCGATCGCCGGGTCGTTCCACGTGGTGATGTCGCCGCTGAAGATCTTGGCGACCGTCTCGGGCGACATGTTCAGCGTGTCGACGCCCGGGAGGTTGAAGACCACGTCGATCGGCGAGATGAAGACCGGGAACTCGACCGGGTCGCCGCCGCAGGTCTCTTGGCCGCGCTCGCCAGCTCGTCGGAGGTCATCGCGGAGTCGGAGCCGGCGTACTTGTAGGCCCCGGAGATGAAGTTCTCCCGGCCGGTGCCCGAGCCGACCGAGTCGTAGGAGAGCTTCACGTCGGGGTGGGCGGTGCCGAAGCCGGCACGCCAGGCCTCCTGGGCCTTCTCCTGGGCGGAGGAGCCGCCGCCGGCCACGGTGCCGCTCAGCTGGGCGGCCGAACCGTCGCCGGCGGTGTTCGCGAGCGAGTCGCCGTTGTCGCTGCCGCCGCAGGCGGCGAGGGACACGGTCAGCGCGAGCGCCGCGGCGCCGAAGGCGGCCCCACGGCGGAGGGAACGGATCATCACGTCGATTTCTCCTGGTGTCTTAGTCCTTGGGCACTCGGTGAACGTAAGGAGCCCAGGTGGACGGATCCGGGGACGACGGTGAACGAGCGAGTGAACTCGAACCACCGACTCGGCAACCCGGAGCGCGCCGTGAGACGGCGATCACGTGAACGGGCCCGCGCGGTGTTGCCGTCAGTGCACTTCGTGAAGTTCGGTGGCGGTGACTGCGCCCTTGCGCACGTGCGCGACGAGCATCGCGCCGGGGGCCAGCTTCGGGTCCGGCAGTCCGAGCGCGTCGAACACCTCCGGCAGCACCGGCCGGTGCGTGCACAGCACCGCCGACTCCTCGCCGGCGAGCAGCTCGTCGGTGATCGCGTCGACCGACTCCGCGGTCGCGTCCTCCTCGCTCAGCTGGTCCTCGAGCTCCAGCTTCCAGCCGGTCGTGTCGGCGTAGGGCGCGACGGTCTCCACGCAGCGGGCGCTGCTGGAGCTGACGATGCGGGTGACGTCGTACGCCGCGAGCAGCGGGATCACCCGCTGGGCCTGCTGCCGCCCGGCCTGCACGAGCGGGCGGAGGCGGTCGTCCTGGCGGCGCCAGGCCTTGCGCGAGCGGGCCTCGCCGTGCCGGAGCACGACCAGCACCCGGGTCCGGCGCCGCCAGCGGCGCGCCTCGCGCAGCGTGTCGCGGTCGTAGTCGTAGGTGAGCTGCTCGAACGCCTCGTCGTACGGGACCCACGCCACCTGGTCGATCTCGACGTTCGGGCGGTAGTCGCTGACGTCGTCGGAGCCGACGGCGCGGCCGACCCAGTACGACACCGACTTGAACCGGCCCCCGGCGACCGGGTAGCGCTGGCCGGTCAGCGGCGGGCCGAGGCGCACGTGCAGGCCGGTCTCCTCGGCGACCTCGCGCACCGCCGCGGCGACCACGTGCTCGCCGCGGTCGAGCTTGCCCTTGGGGAACGACCAGTCGTCGTACCGGGGCCGGTGCACCAGCAGCACCTGCTTGCCCGGACGGAAGACGACGGCACCGGCAGCGAGGACGTCCTTCCCGGGCATGCCGCTAGTGTCACACCACCCGGCCACGAACAGGAGATCCCGGTGCGCAGACGTCTCACCGTCGCCCTGCTGGCGGGGCTCGCGCTGGTGCTCGTGGCGGTGGCCGCGGTCGTCGGCGTGCGGTGGTGGCAGGGCCGGGACCGCACCCGGCTCGAGCAGGCGGCGGCGTACGCCCCCGCCGACGCGCGAGCGGCTGTCCTGGACCGACTGGGCGGCGGTCCGGTCGACGCTGGGCGCGGACCTGGACGCCTCGTCGTCGGCGGCCGACGTGCGGAAGTTCCTCGATCGGGGCTTCGAGCGGGACCTGACCTCGACGTCCGCGCTGGTGCAGTCGGCGCCCGCGCTGCAGGAGCACTTCGGCTTCTCGCCGGCGACGCTGGAGTGGGAGCTGTTCAGCCAGTCCGAGCAGGGCGCCGTGGTGATCATGCGGGTGCCCGACGCGACCGACGTCGGCACGATCGGCGACCAGCTCGAGCGCAGCGGGTTCACCCGGCCGGCGGCCGGCGCGACCAGCGGCCAGGTGTGGTCGGGCGGCGACTCGGCGCTCGCCGCGCTGGGCGCGGACCTGACCCCGGAGCTGCAGTACGTCGCGCTCGACGCGTCCGACCACCTGGTCCTGACCAGCGACTCGGAGTCCTACCTGGCGACGGTCGTGGACGGGCTCGGCGAGGGCTCGGTCGGCGAGGGGATGCAGGACGTGATCGACGCGTCCGGCGAGCCGCTGTCGGCGGCGGTGTACGACGGCGCGTACACGTGCTCGGCGCTCGCGATGAGCCACGCCGACCGGTCCGACCAGCAGGAGGCGGACCAGCTGATCTCCCAGGCCGGCAAGGTCAACCCGGTCACCGGCTTCGCGATGTCCGCCCAGCCCGGCGGGCACCTGCGCGTCGCGCTGGGCTTCGAGAACTCCGACCAGGCCCGCACCAACGCCGACTCCCGCTCGGTGCTCGCCAGCGGCCCCGCGCCCGGCCAGGGCGGCGACTTCTCCGACCGGTTCTCGGTCTCCTCCACCACCGCCGACGGCCGGGTCGTCACCCTCGACCTGGTCCCCACCGAGGGCAGCTACGTCCTCTCCGACCTCTCCACCGGCCCGGTCCTCTTCGCCACCTGCTGAGGGCCCGGCGTCGGTAGTCCCTGACGATCGGTCGGCGACACGCCCGGCGGGCCCGGCCGATCGTCAGGGACTACCCGTCAGGAGCGGACCAGCCGTGCGATGGCGTCGACGGCCTCCGAGACCTTCTCGCGGGCCTCGTCGTCGCCGGCGCGGGCGGCGTCGACGACGCAGTGGTTCATGTGCTCCTCGAGCAGGGCGATCGAGAACGCCTGGAGGGCCTTGGTCATGGCGGAGACCTGGGTGAGGATGTCGATGCAGTACTTCTCGTCCTCGACCATCCGCTGCAGGCCGCGCGCCTGGCCCTCGATGCGCCGCAGCCGCTTGCGGTAGTCGTCCTTGTGCTGGATGTAGCCGTGCTGGTGCTCCGCCATACGACAAGGGTACCCGGGAGGGGTATGCCGGCGGAGTCGCTCAGTCCTCCCGGCGCGGCTCCGGGACGACGCCGAGGATCTGGTCGATCTGGTCCTCGCTGAGGTGCTCGTCGCACTCGCTCGCGGCGATGATCAGGTTGGTGGTCAGCTCCACCTCGCCCAGGAGGTCGGAGTCCTCGAGGGTCACGTCGAACTGGTCGTGCACCTCACCACTCCCTACCTGCATCTCGATCGGCCCTCCTCGTCAACGCCCAGCCTGCCCGACGGTCACGGCCACGAAACGCGGCCCTGCGAATTTGGCCCGTCCGGGCCATGCGACATGCCCCACATGGAATTCGGACGAAAAGGAGGCCCCACCCGCTGCCGGATGGGGCCTCCCTGTGAAGTCTCGAGTCGTGAAGACCGAGCCTTCGTCCGCCGTCAGATCGGGCGGACGTTCTCCGCCTGCGGGCCCTTCGGGCCCTGGGTGACGTCGAACTCGACCTTCTGGTTCTCATCCAGGGACTTGTAGCCCTGCGTCTGGATCGCCGAGTAGTGCACGAAGACGTCGTCGCCGCCGTCCTCCTGCGCAATGAAGCCGAAGCCCTTCTCCGCGTTGAACCACTTAACAGTGCCCTGAGCCATGTGCTCGTTACTCCTTAGTCGGGGCGAGAACCGCCACTTCGACGGTCCGCGTCAGATGCGGTGACACGTCGCTCCGACTTGCGTGAGTCGCAGGCCCACGAAAGAAGAAACGCCGTTGGATCACAAACTCCGCGGGCGTCAGACCTGCTGGAACTTGCACCTTCTGCGAGGTCAACGTTACCAATCCGTGCTGTTCTGCCAACAACCCCGACGGGAAATCTCACGGTTCGCGATGAACGTTGGGTGACGCGGAGGCGCTCTCCCCCGCCCAGCCGGCCATCGCGGCGTCGATCCCGGCCACCAGCCGGCGGTAGCTCCGGTCGATGTCCGCGGGCAGGCCGAACCCGTGGTTGATCTCGAGGTGCACGAAGCCGTGCAGCGCCGCGCGCAGGGCCCGGGCGGCGTCGATGGCGTCGTCACCGGTCAGGCCGTAGCCGGCCAGCGTCGCCTCGACGACCCGCAGCACCGCCGCTGCCGCCTCCGCCTGGCCCGGGTGCTCGCCGGTGGGGGCGGCGACGGTGGCGGCGTACCGGCCCGGGTGGCGCAGCGCGAAGGTCCGGTACGCCGTGGCGAGGGCGAGCAGCGCGTCGCTGCCGGCCTTGCCCAGCACCGCACCGGTCATCTGCTCGCCGAGCTCGCGCAGCGCGAGCGCGCTGACCTCGACGCGCAGCGCGCCGAGGCCGGCGACGTGCTTGTACAGGCTGGGCTGCCGCACGCCGCAGCGGTCGGCGAGCACCGCCAGCGACAGGTGGTCCCAGCCCACCTCGTCGGCCAGGTCCGCGGCCTGCTCGACGACCTTGGCCCGGTTCAGCCCGGCCCTAGGCATCGCGGCGGCCTCGGGCGCTGTCCCGGCTGGTCGCGCGGGCGGCGTGCAGCATGTCGTTCACTCCCGGATCGGTAGGGCGGTCAGGCGAGCCGCGGCCGCAACAGCCGCTCGCCGAGAAGGTAGACCGCGAGGTGGTGCACCACGCCGACGGCCAGCAGCAGCGCCGCCGGCACGGGGTGCGCCACGGCGTACAGCGCCGTCGCGGCCAGCAGCGTCACGGCCAACTCCTGGGTCAGCCGCAGCGCCTCGGCGTGCCGCCCCGCGAACCGGAAGTCGACGGCTCCCCAGAACCCGAAGGCGAGCACGGGCGCGAGCACGGCGAGGGTGGTGCGTACCGGCGTGCCGCCGTCCGCGCTCCAGCCCCAGGTCGCGAACGCGACGACGATGCCCGCCTCGAGGACGCCGCGCAGGGCGACGTTGGCCATCGACAGGGTGCCGCGGAGCTGGTCGGTGCCCATCACGGCCTCCCCGGGTTGTCGGTCGGCAGCACGCGCTGCGCGAACGCGACCAGCGCGGTGTTGACGGTCTCCGGCTCCTCGGCCTGCGGGTAGTGGCCGGCACCGTCGACCAGCAGTTGCTCGGCGTGGGCGAGGTGCGCCACGACCCAGTCGGCCTCGGCGACCGGGTCGGGGAAGTCCGGGTCTGCGGTGCCCATCACCACCAGGGCGGGGGCGGCGACCTCGGCGAGCCGGGCCTCGGCGGGGGCGTGGCTGGTGCGGGTGGTCGCGCTGAACGCCCGGGCGTGCCCGGGACGGCGCATGCTCGCGCGGATCTCGGCCCGGTGCTCGGCGAAGTCGTCCGGCTTGCGGCCCGGGGACAGCGAGGGCAGGTAGGCGTTCCAGACCGTCGGCGCCCAGGGCCGCATCATCGCGACGCGGAACGCCCAGGCCAGCAGCGGGTTGATCGGGACCTGCCGCACGAACGGGCCGATCAGGGCCAGCCCGGCGACCAGGTCCGGGCGCTCGGCGGCCGCCCACACCGCCGCACCGGCGCCCATCGAGTTCCCGACCAGCAGGGCGGGCCCGCCCAGCTCCTCGACCAGCGCGAGCGCGTCGGACCCGGCGGCGACGTCGTCGTACGCCGAGAACGTGGCGTCGCTGTCGCCGTGCCCACGCAGGTCCATCGTCGCCACCCGGAACCCGGCCCCGGCCAGGGCCTCGACGTTGTGGCGGTAGCTGCTGCGCAGCTCCCCCATGCCCGGCAGGCACACGACGAGCGGCCCGGACCCGCGCACGTCGTACGCGATCCGCCCCTCGTCGCGGTTCAGCATCCGGGCCGGGCTCTCGGCGGTCGGCATCATCGGCTCCTTCGCGATCGTCATGCCCCAAAGCTATATGCATTAGCCTATGGGCGTCAAGCGATAGCGAGAGCGGGCCGGCCCATGCCGGACCGGGACGTCTCCAGGGGTCAGGAGATCAGCACTGGACCGACGGGTCCGAAGAAGATCCTTTTGGAATCCGACAACGGAGACGACGATGGGTTGCATGGGCGGTGAGGACGGTCGCGAGGTCGCGCGGAACGGACGGGAACGCGCCGCGGACGAGCGCGACCGGCGAGCAGACGAGCGCGATCGCATCGCTGACAGACGGGAGGACCTGGCCGACGCCCGCGAGGTGGTCGCCGGAGCGCATGAGCGGCGCGCCGACGAGCGTGAGCACGAACTCGACGAACGGGAACGCGAGATCGATGAGCGGCTACGTCACCTGCGCGAACGGACAGCTTCGGTCGCAGAACGGTCCCTGGAGGAGATCGAGCGCACCCGCCAAGCCCTTCGCCGCAGTGAAGCGCGCCTGGATCGGTCCGAGGGTGCGCTCGAACGGACTCGAATGCGCATGCAACGAGAGCAGCACGAGGTCGACCGGGAGTCCGCTACGTCAGAGCGACTCATTGACAGTGGCGAGGGACAGGCTGCCGACACGAACGAGTGAGACCGCACCCAAGGCTGGATCCACGCGTCGCTGTTCAGCCACGACGCGGCGGACCGCGCGACCGGGGCGGCGGGGTACTGTCTCCTCGCAGTCAGGACGGCAGAACCACCACGGGCGTTGTCGCGAGGGTTCTCCCGATCGATCTCCTGACCCCCGGGCCCCTAGCTCAATTGGCAGAGCAGTGGACTTTTAATCCATGGGTTGTGGGTTCGAGTCCCACGGGGCCTACCCCGCGGGCGGCGGCACCGGTCTACTCCACCGGAGAACTTTGCCCGGAACCAGATGCGCGTCACCGCCGCCCACCCCTAGCCTCAGGACTGTTGAACCGTCGGTGACCCGAGACGCCGGCGGTTCACTCATGTCCGGGGTCGGATGCGCACGGACGCTGGACCAGACCGGACCGCCGGGGGCGGTAACGCGGGGGCCCTTCGCCCGTTCTCCTCGCATGGAGCGCCACGCGCCTCTCGACACGTCCCGGCAGCCGGATCCTGCCGCGCCCGCCCCGTTCCCGGAGTACGGGGCGGCCACGGACGCACGGGGACCGGCGGGCCCCGTCCTCGACATCGGCGTCGAGCACGGGGCCCGTCGGGTCGCGGCGTTCCTGACCTACGTCGGGGCCGTGGTCACGGTGCTCGCCCTGGGGGTCGGGTACGCCGACCCGACGCCGCTCGGCCTCACCGTCGCCGTCCTGTGCACGGTCGTCACCCTGGTCGCCCGGCGCGCGTGGATCGGCCGGCCGGAGGTGCGGTACCTGCCGGCTGGGCGGTCGTGATCCAGTAGCGCCGCTTGTCCTGGCGGGTGTCCTCGTACGCTCCCCCGGCGGCGAGGATCACCGCCTGCGAGCCGACGTTGTCCTCGTCGGCGGTGACCAGCACCCGCTCGAGGCCGAGCGCGGCCGCCTCCTCGAGCGCGAGCACCAGGGCACGCCGGGCGTGCCCCTCGCGCCGCCGCGACGGGCGCACGGCGTACCCGATGTGGCCGCCCTCCTCCAGCAGCCACGGCGTCAGCCGGTGCCGCAGCGCGAGGTAGCCGACGAATCCGCGGTCGGCGCCGTCGCCGTCGGTGATCCAGTAGTACGTGCACGGCACCCGGCCCTCGGGGAGCTCGGTGGCGGGATCGTCCTGGGCGAGCAGGTGCTCGACGATCGGCCGGGCGCCCTCCACGGTCGTGTCGACGTGGTCGAAGTCCCACAGGCCCGAGCCGTGCATGTGCTGCTCGCCGGCCGCGGTGAACTCGATGACGGCCTCGGCCCAGGAGGCACGCAGGGACAGGTCCGGGCGGTCGAGCGAGGTCATGCGGCATTCCACCAAATGGAACATGTTCTAGCATCTGGGTTTGTGTCGGGTTACCTGCGCGAGGACATCAGCGACGACGAGATCGAGCGGCAGCGTGCGCTGTACACGCCGTTCACCGAGGCGGTGCGCGACCTCGTCGACGCGACCATCCGCACCGAGGTCGACGAGGCCGAGGTGCGCGCGGTCCAGGCCGAGATCGAGGCGCTGACGCTGCGGCTGCGCAAGCAGCAGCTCGACGGGCCGTACGGCGTCCGCTTCAGCGCCAACGGCCGCGGCCGCCCCTGGGGCAACCCGGTGGTCGGGCTGCGCAACCCGGCGGCGCCGCCGGTCGTGGTCGAGCGGGACCCGTCCGGGCGTGCCTGGTCGAGCTTCCACCTCGGGGCCGCGTTCGAGGGGCCGCCCGGACTGGTGCACGGGGGCGTGTCCGCGATGATCCTCGACCAGCTGCTCGGCGAGGCCACCGGCGCCGGCGGCAAGCCGGGCATGACCGGGACCCTGACGCTGCGCTACCGGCGCGGCACCCCCCTGGGCGACCTGCGCGGCGAGGCCTGGATCGAGCGGTCCGAAGGGATCAAGACCTGGGCGCGCGGCCACCTGCAGGACGCCGACGGCGTGACCGTCGAGGCCGAGGGCCTGTTCATCCTGCCCCGGTGGGCGCGGGAGCGGGTCCAGGAAGCCGACAACCCGTCGTACTTCGAGTAGCTGCGCGGCCGCTGGCATCTTTCCCGGCCGAACGCGGTCAGCCGACCCGCTGCTCCACGGGTACGCCGCGCTCACCGGCGTCGGTGAGCCGCGCCTCCTCGGCGGCCTGCGCCTCGAGCTCGGCGCGGCGGGTCGTCTCCACGAGCTCGCGGGCCGCGTCGTACGCCCCGGGGTCGGAGACCAGGTCGGCGGCGCCGCGCCGCAGCCGCCCGAGGGCGCTGCGGGCGAAGATCTGCTGCTCGGTGGTGGTGCGCTCGGAGCGGCCGCGGCCGATGAACGAGACGAACCAGTGCAGCAGCGCGGTGACCCGGTTCTTGAACCCGGTGATGTAGATCAGGTGCAGGCCGAGCCACATCAGCCACGCGATGACGCCGGTGAGCCGGACCTTGCCGATCATCGCGACCGCACGGAACCGGCTGATGATCGCCATCGAGCCCTTGTCGAAGTACTGGAACGGGCCCTGCGAGGGCTTCGACTCCAGCCGGTTGTCGATCTCCTTGGCGGCGTACTTGGCGCCCTGGATGGCGACCTGCGCGACACCGGGGAGGTTGTCGAGGGCCATCATGTCGCCGACCACGAACACCTCGGGGTGGCCCGGCAGCGTGAGGTCGGGGTTCACCGCGATCCGGCCGGCCCGGTCCAGCGGGGCGCCGGTCTGCTCGGACAGCGTGCGGCCCAGCGGGTTCGCCTGGACGCCGGCGGCCCAGATCTTGGTGACGCTGTCGACGTGCTCGACGCGGCCGTCCTTGAACTTCATCTCGATGCCGCGCTCGTCGACGTCGGTCACCATCGCGCCGAGGACCACCTCGACGCCGAGCCGCTCCAGCTCGACCTTGGTCTTCTCGCCGAGCTTCTTGCCGAACGGCGGCAGCACCTGCGGCGCCGCGTCGACCAGGATCACCCGGGCCTGGCGGGAGTTGATGGCCCGGAAGTCCCGGGGCAGCGTGCGGTGCGCGAGCTCGGCGATCTGGCCGGCCATCTCGACCCCGGTCGGCCCGGCGCCCACGACGACGAAGGTGAGCAGGTGGTCGACGTTCTCGCCGCGGGTCGCGCCGATCTCGGCGAGCTCGAACGCGCCGAAGATGCGGCCGCGGAGCTCGAGCGCGTCGTCGATGCTCTTCATGCCCGGCGCGAACTCGGCGAAGTGGTCGTTGCCGAAGTACGACTGGCCGGCGCCGGCGGCGACGATGAGCGAGTCGTACGACGTCACCGTGGTGCGGCCGAGCACCTGCGAGGTGACCGTGCGGGCGGCCAGGTCGATGCCCGTCACCTCGCCCAGCAGCACCTGGGCGTTGTCCTGGCCGCTGAGGATCTCGCGGGTCGGCGGGGCGATCTCGCCCTGCGACAGGATGCCGGTCGCCACCTGGTAGAGCAGCGGCTGGAACAGGTGGTGGGTGGTCTTGGCGATCATCGTCACGTCGACGTCCGAGCGCCGCAGCGCCTTGGTCCCGAACAGGCCCCCGAATCCGGAGCCGATCACCACGACCTGGTGCCGGTTCGTGCTGGGGGACGACGTGCCAGCTGCCTGGCCAGCTGCCTGGTTGGCTGCCATGGGGGACCTTTCACCTGCTGCGGACGGGGATCATCTCGTGCCGGGACAACGCCTCGGGGTACCCCATTCTTCCGCCGCACGTGCGTCGCCGACCAATCCGGCACCGTCTCGTCGGTCACACGGGCGCAGCGCGCGCGATCGCGTCGCCGCACGCCGTCTGGACCGCCGAAAGGTCGCCCCCGGACCGAGGTTTCGCGCCGATTTTGCGCGGGTACACGACCAAGACGCTGATGTGCCCGCACCAGCCGTCCCATGCCGCCGCCGACCGGAGACCAACTGTGCCGTTGAACAGGCCCGCCCTGTCCCTGGGCTCGGGTCCCCGTGGCGTGCAGGACGCACGCCGCTGGGTGGTCGGCACCTGCCGGGACATCGCCCGCGACGACCTGGTCGAGTGCGCCGAGCTGGGCGTCTCGGAGCTGGTGACCAACGCCCTCCTGCACGCGACGGCGCCGATCACCGTTCGGGTGCGCGGCACCCGGGAGCATCCGCGGATCGAGGTGCGCGACGGGTCGGTCGACGTACCCCTCATGCCCGGCGAGCCCGACGACGAGGACGACCTGCTGCTCACCTTCGGGCGTGGGCTGAGCATCGTCGCGCGCTGCGCGACCGCGTGGGGCGTCGAGGTCGAGGACGACGGCAAGATCGTGTGGTTCGTGCCCGCCGATCACAGCGGCGAGACGATGGTGGACGGCGTGGTGACCGGCGTGGCGGCCGGCAGCGCCCCCCGGGAGCCCGGTCCGGACGAGATGGGCATCGGACTGCGCGGCGTACCGCTGCGCTCCTTCATCGACTTCCAGCGGCACTACCGCGAGCTGCGGCGCGAGGTGCGGCTCCTCGCGCTCGCCCACGCGGACGAGTACCCGCTCGCGAAGAACCTCTCCGACCTCTTCGGCGACCTCGAGCGGGAGCTGCGCGAGGGCATCGGCGCGGAGCAGATCGAGCAGGCCCTGCAGTCGGGCGCGGCGGCGACCGACCTGCACGTGGCGATGCCTCGGGAGACGGCGGCGACGATCGGGCGGTTCATCGAGCTCCTCGAGCTCGCGGACGCGTTCTGCCGCGAGGAGCGGCTGCTCTCCCTGGCCCGGACGCCGGAGCAGCAGCAGTTCCAGCGGTGGTTCCTGGGCGAGTTCGTGCGGCAGCAGCGGGGCGAGCCGCCGCTGGCCTGGCCGGACGCGCCGGCCGCACGGCGCGGGAACGGCGCGGGCGTGAACGCGGACTCGTCGGCCTAGGCCTAGGCGGTCAGCGGGACCTAGGCGTAGCCGAGGTCGTGCAGGCGGTCGTCGTCGATCCCGAAGTGGTGGGCGACCTCGTGCACCACGGTGATCCGCACCTCGTCCTCGAGCTCCTCGACGGAGCCGCACATGTCCAGCAGCGGGTTGCGGAAGATCAGGATCCGGTCCGGCAGCTCCAGGGTCGCGTCCCCCCAGCGGTCGGTCAGCGCCACCCCGTCGTAGAGCCCCAGGAGGTCGGGGTCGTCGGCCGGCGGGTCCTCCTCGACCAGCACCACCACGTTGCGCACCAGCGCCGCGATCTCGTCCGGGATCCCGTCCAGTGCACGGTCGACCAGCGCGTCGAACTCCGCGGGACCCATCTCGACCGGCATGCTCCCATTGTGGCCGGTCGCCCCACGTCCCGCGGCGGTGCTCCCGAAGGCGGCGGTGCCAGCCCGGCGGGACTACCTACTGTCGGGGATTCGCCCCGGCTGACGGTACGCCGCCGCCGGCGCGCGACCATCCTGTGACGTCCACCCGTCCGGGAGGAGCGAGCCATGGGCATGGCGAAGATCCAGCACCACACGGTCCCGTGTGGCGAGACGATCGAGATCGAGGCCTTCGACAAGTCGGGCGACCCCGTGACCCACCGGATCACGGCTGCCGGACCGAGCGCACCGGCCGACCCGCCGGCGGCCGGCGGACCCACCCACACGGAGCCGCCGACACCGGTCCACCCGGTCCTGGTGCCGACGGCGGTGCCGATCGGCGGTGGCGCCGACGTACTCCCACTCGTTCTCGGCCACCATCGTGGACGGCCGCACCATCCACGGCGAGCTCGACGAGGAGGTCGGGCTCGCGCTGAGCCGCGACGTGCTGCCCGGTGGCGGGGTGCCCGGCGACCACCGCACGGTGCACGTGGTGCGGCTGCCCCAGGTGCGCGGCTCGCGGGTGACCTTCGACCTGCCCGCCGGTCTCGAGCACCAGGACGGAAGCGACCTGACGTTCCTGCTGGGTCTGGACTGACGGGCCGCACCCGTGGCCACCCCGGAGGACGGCAAGGACAGCGAGGACGGCGGGGCCGGTCCCGGGGCGGGAGCCCTCGGCAGGGCTGCGGACCGACTCCGCGACGCGGCGCGCTGGCTGGTCGTCTCCTTCGGCGCCGTGGCGGCGGTGGTCTTCGCCGGCATCACGGTCACGCGCTTCGGCGACCTCGACCCGCAGGCAGCGCCCGGCCTGTTCGCCACGGCGCTGGCCGGGGCGGTCGCCGCGATGGTGGGCGCCCTGGCGGCGCTGCTCCTCTCGATCTCCCTCGCCTCGGCGAGCATCGTCTCGCTCGCCGACCTCACCGACCCCCGGCGGTCGGGTGCCACGGCCGCCGCCGCGCGTGCGGTCGCCCGCGATCCCCTGCTCGCGCCGTGGGACGGGAGCCTGCGGCGCTTCACGGCCGACATCCGCGGCGCCCACGAGCGGTACCAGGGCGAGCTCCGCGCCTGGCGGGAGAACGGCGACCCCGGCACCGGGCCCCTCAACCGGGCCTCGGAGCGGCTCACCTCGCTGGGGCGGACCCAGGCCCAGGTGCTCGAGACGGCGAGCTTCGTGCGGCTGGCCGCACGCTTCGCGTCGGCGCGCTGGTGGCTGGCGGGGTGGCTCGGGCTCGCCGCCGTCGGCGCGGGCGTCTTCGCCTGGGCCACCAGCCCGGTGGCCTCGGACTCGGTGCCCGAGCAGGTCACGACCGCGACCTGGGCCGTGCCCGAGGACGACCGGGGCCGGGTGACCACGGCCGTCGGCGGCGATTCCTGCGCCGTCGAGCTGGACGCCCTGCCGGTCCTCGTCCTGGACACCGAGGACGACGGGGACCGCGCGGAGGTCGTGACGGTCCCGTCCGGCTCCTCCTGCGACGCCGCGCGCCTCGTCGTGGACACCGACCAGCTGACCCGCCCGGCCGGGTAGCCGGGCCCCGGGACGGCGAACGCCCCGGACCGACTCGGTCCGGGGCGTTCGTTGGCGACCCCGACGGGACTCGAACCCGCGGCCTCCGCCGTGACAGGGCGGCGCGCTAACCAACTGCGCTACGGGGCCAGGTGCAACCTTGCGGAAGCGGTGGAACTCTAACCCACCCACCACCCAGCTTCCCAATCGAGGGCCGGACCGGCGGCGGGCGTCGCACCCCCAACGGGATTCGAACCCGTGCTACCGCCGTGAAAGGGCGGGGTCCTGGGCCGCTAGACGATGGGGGCCGGACTGCACCGAGCAGCATACGGGGCGTGGGACGATCCAGGCGTGCCCACCCATCCGACGCGGCACCTGCTGCGGGCCCGCGACCTGGTCGACCGGCGGTACGCCGAGCCGCTGTCGGTCGCGGACCTGGCCCGGGAGGCGGGCTGGTCGCCGGCGCACTTCGCCCGCGAGTTCCGCCGGACGTTCGGGGAGACCCCGCACCAGTACCTGCTCAGCCGGCGCCTGGAGCGGGCGGCCGCGCTGCTGCGCAACACCGACCGGTCGGTCACCGAGATCTGCCACGCGGTCGGGCTGACCAGCGTCGGGTCGTTCACGAGCCGCTTCACCGCCGCCTACGGGCAGCCGCCCACGGCGTACCGGGCGTCCTTCCCGCCGGCCCGCCGGCACCTGCGGGTGCCCGCCTGCGTGGCGATGGCGCACGGCCGCCCGGGGACAGCAGTTCCGGAGAAGCGGGCCGACGCCGCCCGGGCCTAGCGTCGGGTCATGATCAAGATCGCCAACGCCCAGTTCTGGGTGCACGACGCCGACCGCGACCTCGAGTTCTGGACCCGCACGGTCGGGTGGGAGGTGCGCGCCGACGTGACCATGGCGGAGTGGAACTTCCGCTGGCTGGTCGTCGGGCCGCCGGACCAGCCCGGCGTCGGACTGGTGCTGATGCCGGTGCCCGGGCCGCCGATGCTCGACGGCGGCGACAGCGCCCGACTCGCCGACCTGGTGGCCAAGGGCGCCGGCGGCACCCTGTTCCTGGAGACCGACGACTGCCAGGCGGCGTACGACGAGCTGTCCGCCCGCGGCGTCGTCTTCACCGACCCGCCGACCCGGCAGCCGTACGGCATCGACACCTCGTTCCGCGACCCGTCGGGCAACAACGTGCGGCTCACCCAGGTGCTCGAGTTCGACCCCTCCCGCGGCTGACCACCGTTTTCACGGCACCCCGGACGCTCCTGTAGGGTGACGGTCGCTCGGGCAGGTAGCTCAGTTGGTACGAGCGTCCGCCTGAAAAGTGGAAGGTCGGCGGTTCGACCCCGCCCCTGCCCACGAGCAATGCAGGGCTCCGACCTGCACGAAGGCCCCCGCCGGTCCCCGGCGGGGGCCCTTCCATTCGCGTCACCGACCTGCGACGTCGGGCCATTCCGAGGTCAGGTACGCCTCGACCGCCCGGTGCCGGAACCGGTACGGCTTGCCG
This sequence comes from uncultured Actinomycetota bacterium, assembly GCA_963763225.1. Classification (GTDB taxonomy): domain Bacteria; phylum Actinomycetota; class Actinomycetes; order Propionibacteriales; family Nocardioidaceae; genus Nocardioides. Next base: position 355,236 of record CAVXNT010000004.1, read on the forward strand.
CGCTCGATGATCCCGCGGACCGTGTCGAGGCGTTGTGCCGTCGGTCCGGCCTGGGCGCCGCTGACGAACCCCATCCGGTCCGCGATCTTGGTGAGCGTGCGGTCCTCGGGGGACAGAGCGGCCATGGCTTCGAGCATCTGAACCTCCCGGGCAGGCAGGCGCTCCAGGATGCGCTCGACGTGCGCGGCGGCCTCGCCACGTGCTCCGCTCCACCCCTCGCGCACCTCGTCGCCAGTGACGGTGTCGCCGGTTCCGGCGTACCACGCGCCGTTCCCTGCAAGTTGGAACAGGAACGGCTCCCCGCAGCACAGGCGCACGATCTCCTCGACGGCGTCCGTCGTCATCCGGACCTGATCGACGCCGCCGCGGTCGGTGGGTACCGGCCATCCAGGCGTCACGAACGGCCGGAGCGCCAGGCGCAGGTCGTCGTCGGAGATCGGCGCGAGCGTGGTGGTGGCGAAGCGCCGCACGAACGTCGCGCCCTTGGCGGCTCCGGCCATGTCGGCGAAGTCGGGCAGGCCGGTCAGGTAGACCGCGATGGGGAGGACGCGGGTGATCTGGACGCCGCCGGGCGCGGTCACGGTCCGCTCGTGCGCCATCGCGTCGCCCAGGCAGATCAGCAGCTGCGACAGCGCCGCCGCGTCGGTGACGTTCTGGACCTCGTCGACGTGGATGAGCGCGACGACGTCGTGACGCAGCGCTTCGACGCCCACCTCGACGAGCAGGTCGGTCAGTGCGGTGTACGGCTCCGGGCCCGCGCTGCGATCCAGGGTCAGCGAGATCCCGCTGACCTCGACGGTGCGGACCCGGTCGACGAGTTCTCTGAGGCGCCGGTCGCGGGCGGTGGAGAGTCCCGCCTGGTCGGCGAGCCGGAGAATCGCGGACGCGACCGCCTTCAACGGGTCCGCGCCGGTCGGGATCCGCAACTGGGGCGTGACCCAGTCGCCCTGCTGCTCGGCCATCGCGGCGATGCGTCGCACGAGCGTCGACTTGCCGAGCCCGGCCTCGCCGAGGACCGTGCGGCCGCGCTCGGGCAGGCCCGCGAGGCGACGGGGCCGGACCACGTCCTCCCAGTCGCGCAGCTGGGTCATCCGACCGGCCCAGACCTGGGGCACGACATCGGATCCCGGGGTGAACGGATTGCTCAGCGCATCTCGCATGCTGATAACTTTATCGCCGGCCCCCGACAGCGCGATAAAGTTATCGCGCATGCGGAGCCCGTCGGCTGCGTCCCGGAGCCTCGACCGTCCGCGACCGCCGCGCCGGGGAACGCCAGCAGGGCGTCCAGGCTCGATGTGAAGACTTCTTCACATGATGTAGCCTGCATCCTCGTGACCGTGCCGCTGTACCAGGCCAAGGCCGAGTTCTTCCGGACGCTGGGCCACCCCGCCCGGATCCGCATCCTCGAGCTGCTGTCCGAGCGCGACCACGCGGTGCACGAGCTGCTCGAGGCGATCGCGATCGAGCCCAGCAACCTCTCCCAGCAGCTCGCGGTGCTCCGGCGTACGTCGATGGTGGTCTCGCGCCGCGAGGGCGGCGAGGTCATCTACTCGGTGAGCGTGCCGGAGGTCCGTGACCTGCTGCTGGCGGCCCGGCACATCCTGACCGGCCTGGTGCACCTCGAGGACGACGCGGAGGCGGACCTGTCCGCGCCGACCGCCGCCCGGTGAGCGTGCGGGCACGGATCGGCGCCCTGCTCCCCCGCCGCGGCGACTGGGCCAGCGTCGACGGGCGCCGGGACCCGATGGCCGGGGTGATGGTCGGGCTGGTGGCGCTGCCGCTGGCCCTCGGGTTCGGGGTCAGCTCGGGGCTGGGCGCCGAGGCGGGGCTGGTCACCGCGGTGGTCGCCGGCGCCCTGGCCGCGGTGTTCGGCGGCAGCCGGGTGCAGGTCAGCGGCCCGACCGGCGCGATGGCCGTGGTCCTGGTCCCGATCGTCGCCGCGCACGGCGCGGACGGCGTGCTGGTGGTCGGCCTGCTCGCCGGCCTCCTCCTCATCGGGCTCGGGTACGGCGGGGCGGGCCGGTTCATCCGGTACGTGCCGGTGCCGGTCGTCGAGGGCTTCACGGTCGGCATCGCGGCGATCATCGGGCTCCAGCAGCTGCCGGCGGCGCTCGGTGTCGACGTGCACGCCGAGAAGGTCCTCGTGCTCGCCGGCCGGGCGGTGGCGGCGTGGCTGGCGGACCCGGTGTGGACACCGCTGGCCATCGCCGGGACGGTGGTCGCGCTGGTGCTCGCGCTGGCGCGGCTGCGCCCCACCTGGCCCGGTGCCCTGCTCGCCGTGGTGGCCGCGACCGCGGCGAACCGGCTGCTCGGCCTCGGGGCGGAGCCGATCGGACACATCCCGCGGGGGCTGCCCGCGCCGCACCTGCCGACCGTCCCGGTCGGCGACCTGGGCTCGCTGGTGCTGCCCGCGGTGGCCGTCGCCGCGCTCGCGGCCCTCGAGAGCCTGCTGTCGGCGACGGTCGCCGACGGGATGAGCGTCGGCGAGCGCCACGACTCCGACCGCGAGCTGGTCGGCCAGGGGCTGGCCAACCTGGCAGCGCCACTGTTCGGGGGCATCCCGGCCACGGCCGCGATCGCCCGCACGGCCGTCAACGTCCGCGCCGGCGCGACGTCCCGGCTGGCGGCCCTGGTCCACGCGCTCTTCCTGCTGGCGATCGTCCTCGTGGCGGCCCGCTGGGTCGGCCAGATCCCGCTGGCCGCCCTGGCCGGGGTCCTCATCGCCACCGCGGTCCACATGGTCCGGGTCTCCAGCCTCCTCGCCCTGGCCCGCGCGACCCGGGGCGACGCCGCGGTCCTCGCCGTGACCGCGACCGCGACCGTGCTCTTCGACCTGGTCACCGCCGTGATCGTCGGCGTCCTGGTCGCCGGGTTCGTCGCCATCCGGCAGACCGCGCTCACCGTGCAGCTGCGCCCGGTCCCGCTCGGCGACGGCGACCGGGCCGAGCCGCCGGCGTACGACCCCGGGGACGACCCCGGCGACCACCGGGCCGAGGAGCAGGCCCTGCTCGACGACCACGTGGTCGCCTACCGGCTCGAGGGGCCGCTGTTCTTCGCCGCCGCCCACGACTTCCTGCTCGAGCTGTCCGACGTCAGCGACGTCCGCGTGGTCATCCTGCGGATGTCGCGGGTCACCACCCTCGACGCCACCGGGGCGCACGTGCTCGCCGACACCATCGGACGGCTCGAGGGCCGGGGCATCACGGTCCTGCTCTCCGGGGTCCGGACCGGCCACGAGCGCGTGCTGCGGGAGCTGGGCGTGCACCACCGGCTCGCCCACGAGGGGCACGCGTTCGCGACCACGCCCGAGGCCATCGCCCACGCCCGGCTGCACGCGTCGCACACCGACCACGCCGCGAGCCACCGGGGCGCGGCGCCGGCGGGGGGCCCCGTCGCCTGACGGCCCGGCGACGCTCCGTGGTCACCACGGATGCGGACGGGGCCGGTGCCGCGCGAGGGTCGACCGATCGGCCCAGCGCGCCGACGTGACAGTCCGAACAGGCCCTCGCGCCGCCCCCGAAGGAGGCACCATGCCACGCCACATCATCTCGACGCCGGACGCGCCGACCTCAACGCTCTACAGCCAAGGCATCCGGACGGCGTCCCACCTCTTCATCTCCGGAACCACCGGCATCGATCCACGGACGAAGGTGTTGGCCGGGACCACCATCCAGGAGCAGACCAGGAGGGCGCTCGCGAGCTGCGAAGCCATCCTCCGGGCTGGCGGTGCCGGCCTCGACGACGTGGTCGAGGTGGGCGTGCTGCTCTCCGACCCGCGCGACTTCGAGGGCATGAACGAGGAGTACGGCAGATGGTTCCCGGTGGACCCGCCGGCGCGTTACGCCGCCAGGCTGGGCGCCGAGATCCCCGGGCTCCTCGTGTCCATCCGCATGACCGCGGTGCTCGGTTGATGTCCGCGGACCTGCCGTGGCTCCGCGAGGAGCCCGTGGGTCAGACCGGCCGGGCCTGACCCACGCCCCGCACCGGGAAGGCGAGCGTCCTGGCGATCGCACGGTCGCGCCGTGGCCCCAGGGAGGTCCGCCGCCCGTCGGCCAGGAAGGTCGAGACGGCGGAGGGCGCGGGGAAGCGCAGGAGCTGCACCTCGTGTGGGCCCGGCCCGGCGGGATCCGCCGCCGACCAGCGGTGCAGGACCTCACCACCGTGGCCGCCCAGGAGCCCGAGGACGTCGTCCTCGTAGGCGGTCATGGCCGCGACACGTCCTGGCTTCGCCCACAGCAGGCAGCAGAGGAACACCGGCTCGCGACCACCGGGGCGCACCACCTCATCCACGGGCGGATCGAGCGGCGGCCAGCGCGTCCGCGAAGGCGCGCGCCGCGCCGACGCGGGACTCGAGCCGCACCACGGTGCCATGGATCTCCAGGGTCACCGACGCGCCGAGACCCCGGCGCGCGACGGTCATCGGGCCCACTCCGTCGAGCTCGAACTGGCCGAGGAGCCGCTTGACCTTGCCGGCGTTGCCGGTCTCGACGACCAGGAGGCGGACGGGCGTCAGCACGAAGGCCATGAACGCCGCGAGCTCGATGCCGCCCGCGGCCGCCTCCTGACGCGCCCGGCCCGCCCTGCTGCCGCCGAGGGCGCCGGCGAGCCCGCCGGACATGGCCTGCTGGTGCCCGCGCACGGACGCGATCAGGGACGCGGTGGCCTCCTCACCGGGCCGCAGGAACGCGGCGACCCCGGCCAGGATGTTGGTGTCGGACTTCGTGGACATGGTTTCTCTCCTCAGGTGGAAACGGTCATGGCAACGGGCCGCGGCGGGTGGCCGCGGCGCGCGGGCGCATCGGGCCCAGGTCGACCGCGGGCGCACCGTCGACCAGGTCGGCGTTGAGGTGCACCCCCTTCGTGGCCGACCGGACGACGACCGGCGGGTACGCCGGTCGGTTGCGCAGGACCGCCGCGGGGCCGGGACCCCGGTTGGTGAACACGACCGGGTGCCGACCGGTGTCGCCGGCGATCCCGTAAGTGGAAGCGGACGCCGCCGCCGCCAGCATCCCCGCGGCGAGCACGACGGCGACGCCGCTTCCCGCCCGTCGCCGGGTCATCGCCCGACCACCTGCTCGGCGTGCCCGTCGCCGGGCGGGGCGGCCACGAAGTACTCGCTCGACCACCACCGCCGGTACGTCGCCGAGCCGACGAGGTCCTCCAGGGCGCGCGTCTGCGACGCATGGGCGCGCAGCGCGCGGTGCTTGCGGGCGAGCGACGCGCCGGACAGGTGCACCTGCGCCGCCAGGTCGGCGGTCGCGGTGACCGGCGGCCGGTCGGTCCACAGGCCCACCTGGTCGTTGAGCGCTCCCCACTCCCGGTGGAACTCCGGAGTGAGGGTCGCGTACCACAGGGCCGCCCGGCAGCCGCTTCGTCGCCAGGCCTCGGTGGTCCACGACGAGACGGCGCGGTGGTCGGAGTGTCCGGTCATGCCGTCGGGCCCGAAGGTCACGATGATGTCCGGGCGTACCGTCTCGATGACGTGCACGAGACCGGCGACCGCACGCTCGAGCGGCGCGTCGGCGAGCTCGCCGTCGCGGTAGGTCAGCCACCGGTGCTCGTGGACACCGGCCTCCGCCAGGCTCGCCCGGAGCTCCTGCTCGCGGAGCGGCCCGAGGACCTCCGGCGGCCAGGCGACAGGGTCGTCGGTGCCCTGCTCCCCGCGGGTCGCGGTCACCACGACGACGCGACCGCCCGCATCGCGCACCCGGGCCATCAGGCCGCTCGAGCAATAGGCCTCGTCGTCCGGGTGCGCCCAGACACCGAGCAGCGTCGGGGCGTCGTCGAAGGGCCTCATCGCCGCACCCCGTCCAGGGAGACGACGTACTCCGCCACCCCGCGGTCCGCCCGCAGGCAGGTGACGTCGCCCGCGACCCGGCGCAGCAGCCGGGACGCCGCCTCGTTGTCGGCGGCGACGATCGCCGACAGGCGGCGTACGCCGACGTCGATCGCCCGCGGGACCAGCGCCGTCACCAGCATCGTCCCGACTCCTCGGCGCTGCCACGCGTCCGCGACCTCGACGGCGAGCTCGGCGGACTCGAGGTCGTCTCCGTCCCTGACGAAGCGTGCGATGCCGACGGGCTGGTGGTCGGGCACGGTGGTGGCGAGGACGGCCACGTGGTCCCGCCGGTCGACCGCCACGAGGCGGCGTACGTCGGCTGCCGTGAGCTGGGGCTTGGCAACCAGGAAGCGGAGCAGCCGCGAGCGCGCGCTCATCCCGGCGAACACCGCGAGCACGGCGGCGGAGTCCGCCGGCTCGAGGAGGCGCACCGACACGCCGTCCTCAGGGGAGCCCGCGCGGGGCGGGCGGGGCGACGTCGTGGTCATGACGGTGTTCATCGGGCCGGCTCCTCGGCAACGGTCCCGAGCAGGGACGTGGGGCGGGCGACGGCCGGCGTCGCTCGTGGAGTGGACGGGATCAGCGCGGCGGCCGCTGCCGCGGTGAGGGAGAACAGCGCGGCCAGCCACCAGGCGGCGTGCAGGCGCGAGACGTCCGGGGTCGGCGCGCCGCCGAGGACTCCGACCGTGGCCGCGATGCCGACCGCGGCGCCGAGCTGCCGGGCGCACTGGTTCAGGGCGCTCGCCGCCGCCAGGTCGGCGGCGGCGAGCCCGTGGACGGCCGCGCCGGCCAGCACCGGGTAGCACAGGCCGATGCCGAGGCCGAGCAGCGGACCGATCGCCAGCCACCGCATCTCGAAGTGGGGCGCGCCCAGCAGCGTCGCGCAGGCCAGCAGCGCGCCCGCCATCAGGCCGGCGCCGGTGACCAGGGTGAGCCGGTGACCCACCCGCTCCGCGAGCCGGCCGACCTCGAGGGTCAGCGCGACGACGACCACGCCGGGGACGAATGCGGCGATGCCCGCACCCACCAGGGACAACCGCCACTGGCCGACGGCGAACAGCATGAAGCTCAGCAGGAAGCCGAAGAACCCGGCGGCGTAGCACCCGGTCACGACGGCGGCGGACATCACACGGCGGTTGCGCAGCAGGGTGAGCCGAGCAGCGGCTCGGGAACCCGCGCCGACCGGCGGGCGAAGGCCCACCCGAGGACAACCGCGCTCGCACCGCCGCCCAGGAACCGGACCGAGTCCACGCCCCAGGTCGTGACCTCGGACAGGACGAGGCTGACCAGGGCCGCCGCGGCGGCGAGCATCCCCGCGCCCAGGGGGTCAGGCAGCCGTCGTCCGGTCTGCCGCGGGGTCTCCGACAGGAGTGCCCGTGCGGCAACGGCGACCCCGGCCACCAGCGGCAGGTTGACGAGGAAGGCCCAGCGCCAGTCGCCCAGGTCGGTCATCGCCCCGCCGACGAGCGGACCGAGGCACGCGCCGAGGGCTGCGACGCCGGTCCAGCGCGCCGCAAGGACGGCGCGGCCACGGTCGTCGGCAGTGGCGAGCAGCAGCCCGAGGGAGGCCGGCGACGCGGCCGCGGCGCCCAGGCCCTGGATCACCCGTCCCAGCAGCAGCACCTCCAGGCCGGGGGCCAGCCCGCAGACGAGGGACCCGAGCGCGAACACGGCCAGGCCGGCGACGTACATGCTCCGGCGCCCCAGGCGGTCCGCCACCCGGCCGGCAGGCACGAGCGCGGCGGCGAAGACGATGGCGTACCCGCTGATCACCCAGGACAGTGCCGCGCGCCCGTCACCGAAGTCCTGGCCGATCGCCGGCATGAGGGCGTTGGCCACCGACACGTCGAGGGAGAGGATCAGCGCTCCGCCCGCCGCTGCGACGAACGCCCCCGACCCGGACCGGCGAACGGGCCGCGGACGAGCCGAGCGTGCGGGCACCGGCGGACGACGGGCCGCGGCCGCACGGTGCTGCTCGCGCTCCAGCGCGAGCTTGGTCCGGATGTAGTCGTAGTGGTCGTTCACCGATTCTCCTGGGGTCCCGGCGGATGGCTGGACGAGAGCAACGGTGTGGCCGGGGCCGGCCCGGGCACATCGGTGCCCGGCACGGATTGCGGCGCTCCGTGGTGCCGCTCCGTGGTGCGGTCGGTGGTCGGCACGGATGTGCCGAGCGCGGGCCGCGACGAGGGTGGGCGCGCCGCCGACAACGGCGGCGTCACGAACCAGGACGACAGTCCGAAGGAGACACCATGACCACGATCGACACGCCTCGCCTGGACGAGGCGGCGCTCGAGCAGTTCGTCCACCAGGCCGTCGGCGACCTCGCGGCCGCCATCTCGGGCCTGATGACGCACCTCGGCGACCGCTTGGGCCTCTACCGCGCGATGGCCGGCGCGGGGCCGGTGACGCCGGCCGAGCTCGCCGCCCGGACCGGCACGCACGAGCGGTACGTCCGCGAGTGGCTGAGCAACCAGGCCGCCGGCGGCTACGTCACCTACGACCCGCAGATGGGCTCGTTCGAGCTGAGCGCGGAGCACGCGCTGGTGCTCGCCGCCGAGGACAGCCCGGTCTTCCTCGGCGGGGCCTTCGAGACCGTGGCGTCGTGCTACACCGACCACGAGGTGTTCGCCGACGCGTTCAGCACGGGGGCGGGCATCGACTGGGGCGCCCACGACGACCGGCTGTACACCGGTGCGCTGCGGCTGTTCCGGCCCGGCTACGAGGCCAACCTGGTCCAGCGTGGCTGCCGGCCCTCGACGGGGTGACGAGAAGCTGCGCGCGGGCGCGAGCGTGGCCGACGTCGGCTGCGGCTACGGCGCCTCCACGGTGATCATGGCCCGGGCCTTCGCGCAGTCGACCTTCCTCGGGGTCGACTAGCCACGGTCGTCGATCGAGCGCGGCCCGCGCGGCCGCCGCCGAGGGCCGGCGTCGACCGAGCGCGCGCGGTTCGAGGTCGCGGCCGCCGACGCGGTGCCCGGCACCGGCTACGACCTGGTGACGCATGTTCGACTGCCTGCACGACATGGGCGACCCGGTCGGGGTGGCCCGGCACCTGCGGCAGTCGCTCGCGGCGGACGGCACGCTGCTGCTCGTCGAGCCCGCCGCGGGCGACGGGCTCGCGGACAACCTGAACCCGGTCGGGCGGATGTACTACGGCCTGTCGACGGTGATCTGCACGCCGTCGTCGCTGGCCCAGGACGTCGGCCTCGGGCTCGGCGCCCAGGCCGGGCCGCAGCGGATGGAGCGGGTGCTGCGCGAGGCCGGCTTCACCAGCGTCCGGGTGGCCACCCGGACCCCGTTGAACCTGATCATCGAGGCCCGCCCGTAGGAGACGGCCGGACAAGACGCACGAGGGCGGGGCAGAGCCCGGCTCCTGCGTCCACTGCACCGCTCGGCCGAGTCCCCCGTCGGCCCGGCGGTCCGCAGGGCAGAGGCCGCGGTCGCCCCGGCGCCGCGGCCTCTGCCGGTCCCGTCGCCGGGCACCCGCGGCCGGCCGACCGACACCCTCGATCCGAAGGACCGCCATGGACGACCACCCGTTCCGCGACGCCGTCGTCCGGGCCCTGGCCGTCGCGCTCGCGGCCACGGCGGTCGTCGCCGCAGCGGCGGGCCAGGCGGGCCGCCTCGACCCGGCCGACACCGCGTCCGGCAGACCCCGCCCGGGTCACGCCGCGTCGTCGAGCACCGCCCGGATCCAGCGCCTCGTCGACCACCACGGCTGCTGGACCGACGCGCACGGCTCCCCCCAGCACCGGCGCGGACGCCTGCCCGGCCACGTGGTCGCGATGACGGCGACCGGCCGGCCCCGGTGGTCCGCCGCGCTCGTCGGACCGGCCCTACCGACCACGTGTTCACGGGCAGGCACCCCCGGATGACGGTCTACGCCTTCTGCCGGTGACCCCCAGCAGCCACGGCCGCCGCGGTCAGCAGGGACCGCTTCGGGTCAACGGCCCGGCGCCCCCGGCGGCCAGCCCATCGGCGCCGCCCCCATGCGGGCGAGCTCGGTGAGTCCCCGGTCGCGGTCCGGCCCGTCGAGCATGGCCAGCGTGCGGGCCCACTGGTAGCCCGCACCCGACGCCCGCAGCACGGACGCCGCCGCGACGAGGTCGTCGCGGCCACGGCCGGGCCGTCCGCCCGCTCCCGGGCCAGCCCCGAGGCGCGCCGGACCAGGCATGGGCGATCGGGTTGCCGGCCGCCGCGGAGGCGGCCCGTTGCAGTCGGTCCCCCACGTCACCCACCTCCGCGAGGACCGCAGCCTCGGCCCACGCCGAGGCGTACCAGGCCCGCCACAAGCCCCCGGCATCGCCGACGAGGCTCTCGGGCGGGTCGCTGAGCAGCTCGAGGGCCTCGGCGGCCAGCCCCCGGTGCAGCAGCACCAGAGCGTCGAAGAACCGGCCGAACGGCGCGGCCGGATCACCGCCGAGGCGCCCCGGGGTCGGATCCAGTCGCACCGGCGCCTCCAGCGTCGCGGCGACCGCCTTCCATTCCGCCCCGGCGGCATCGTCGCCCCGAAGCGCCTGGATGGTCGCCGCGGCGTACGGCGCCGTGCGGAGGTTGCCCTGGAGCGGGCGCCCCGCTCGCTCCCAACCCGACCGGAACCGCTCCGCTTGGCCCAGCGCCTCGTCCCAGGTCCCCTCGATCAGCCCGACCACGATCAACCGGGAGGTCGCCAGGTGGTACTCCTCGCGGTAGAACGGCAGCTCGAGCAGGCCCCGACCGAGCCGCCGGGCGGCGCCGAGGTCTCCGGCCGCGAGCGCGCACTGCGAGCCCATCTGGAACGAGTCGAACAGCTCCAGTGCCGAGTCCGCCGCGATCGGCACCCGGGCGAGCAGCTGCGTGCGCCGCACCGCGCTGTCGAGCGCCTCCGGCGAGCTCCCCGGCGGCGAGCTGCAGCGCGGTCAGCATGTCCAGCGCCGCACTCTCCGCGAGCGGGTCGCCGGCGCGCCGCGCGAGATCGAGTGCGCGGTCCACGAGGGGCCGGACCTCCGCGTCGCCCAGGTCGCGGGCGAACGCGTCCGCGGTGAGCACCCGGCTCTCGGCCGCTGCATCGCCCTCGGCCAGCGGCCGCGCCCGGGCCAGCAGCCGGTCGACCTCGCCCGCCGGCGGAGGGACGGCCATGATGCCGGGTCCGCGTCCGACCAGCTCGGCGGCGCGGGCAAGGTCGACGGCCGCGCCGATCCGGTCGCCTGCCCGCAGGGCCGCGTCGGCGGCCAGCTCGCGGAGACGGAGGGACTCGTTGCCGAACTGGCGTCCCTCCGCGGCGCCCGGCGGCCAGCCGCAGCGCGATCGTCGCGGACGCGTCGTCGGGGGCCAGCTAGGCGGCCAGCTCGAACCGACGCTGCGACTCCCCGGGCCGCCCGCGGGCGAGGCTCAGGTCGGCCATCCGCAGGGACAGCCGGTACGACGGCTCCCGCTCGTCGGCTACGCCGGCACGCCCAGGGCAGGACACGGCGCGCCTCGACCGAGACCTCGTCGTACGCGAGCCGCCACCGCTCCCCCTCGGAGCCCGCCATCACCGGATCGCCGAGCCGCTCGGCCGCCGCCAGGCACCAGCGGAGGTGTCGCTCCTGCGCGGCATCCCCCTCGTCACTGTCCTCGAGGAGCGCGGCGGCATACTGCCGGATCGTCTCGAGGAATCCGTAGCGGGTGCCCAGGGCGGTCGGGGTCGGCACCAGCAGGCTCTCGTCCGCCAGCCGGGCGAGCAGGGCGGGCACCTCGTCGGCGGCGACCGGAGACCACCCACCAGCATCTCGGCCGCCGCCGCGACCGAGAAGGGACCGGCGACGACCGACATCCGGCGGAGTAGGGCACGTTCGGGCTCGCTGAGCAGCGCGGAGCTCCAGTCCAGAGCGGAGCGCAGCGACCGGTGCCGGTCGTTGACGCGCGAGCCGCCGGCCAGCAGCTGGAGCCGATCGGCCAGTCCGGCCTCCAGGCCGTCGAGCCCGAGGGCGGGCAGCCGCGCGGCCGCCAGCTCGATGGCCAGGGCGATCCCGTCCAGACCGCGGCAGAGCGCCGCGACCCGCTCCAGCTCGCCGGCCGCCACCGCCCAGCCTCCGGCGGCCGCCCGGCTCACGAAGAGCTCGACCGCGTCCGGGTTGCGTCCGTCCTCGGCGGCGAGCGACAGGCCCGGCACCAGGTAGGCGAACTCGAACGGCAGCAGCAGGCGAGACCTGCTGGTCGCCAGGACGGTCAGCGCCGGACAGTTCGTCAGCAGCTGCTCGAGCAGCACCCCGACGGCGTCCAGCAGGTGCTCGCAGTTGTCGACACCAGCAGCAACCGACGAGTGCCGAGCCACCCTGCGAGAACGTCCTCCACCGACCTCTCCTGGCTCTCCCCGAGCCCGAGCGCCGCGGCCACCGTGGTCGGCACCGCGGCTGCCTCTCCCACGGTGACCAGGTCGACGAAGACGACACCGTCGGGGAACCGGTCCGCGACGTCGTGGGCCACGCGGAGGGCGAGGCGGGTCTTGCCGATCCCACCGGGCCCGACCACCGTGACCAGGCGGTGCTCCTCGAGGGCGTGGGCGAGCGAATCCACCTCGTGGTCCCGCCCCACGAACGGCGTCAGCGGCGTCGGCAGGGCGGGGCGGGGCCCGCGGGACCGCGGACGCCTCCGGGCCCAGGACGGTGCGCGGCGGTCGCCGCCAGCTCGCGACGGTCGGCGGCCTGCAGCTTGCGCAGCAACGAGGACACGTGGCTCTCGACCGTGCGGACCGAGATGAACAGGCGGTCGGCGATCTCGGCGTTGGTGAGGTGCTCGGCCACCGCCGCGAGGACCTCCGCCTCGCGGGCCGACACCGTGGCCTCGAACGAGGGACCAGCCGTCACCACGACGTGATTGTGCAGCACCGCGGCCGCGGCGGCGAGCCGGGCGGCTGTCGACCGTCAGAGCGCGCGGTCGAACCAGACCTGGTCGAGCAGCGGGATGCCGTCGACGTCGAGCCCGGGCGGGTAGCCCTGCGCCGGCGTGAACGCGTCGCGGACGACGTGGGTCATCCGGAAGCCGCAGCGCTGGTAGAAGCGCAGGTTGCCGACGTCGGCGGTCGCCGTCGCCAGGACCAGCCGGCGGACCCCGGCGGCGCGGGCCGCGTCGACGGCCCGCTCGAGCAGCGCCCGGCCGGCGCCCCGGCCGCGGTGGGACTCGACGACGGCGGTGTTGGTGACCTCCCAGACGTCCCCGTCGCGGGGCACCGCCTGGAGGTGGCCGACCACCTCGCCCCCGGGAGTGCGGGCGACCCACACCCGGCCGAGGTCGACGTACGTCTCGAGCAGTTGCGTGGAGTCCTCGGCCTCGCGGAACGACCACTCCAGGTCCCGGTGGGGGCCCGCGTACTCCTCGACGGTGAAGCTCCCGCTCGTGTGCACCCTCGGACGGTACGACGACGGCTGTGACCTCGACCACCGAGTTCCTGCCGGGGCCGGTGGCGGGCCGCCGGGCCGCCGCCCGACCGGTCGCCGCCGATTTGGGAGGGCCTTGGGTGCCGTGGTTACCGTGGTGGCGCGTGGAACCGCGGAACACCGCGGTGGCGCAGGGCTCAGCCCCTGGCCCGCCTCCCAGGCGCCGCGCCGGAGCCGAAGCTCCTCGGGCCGCATCGGCCCCCTGCCGACCCCCGGGCGCAGCGTTGCGCCGGGACCCCCGACAACATCGAGGTCTTTCGCATGCGTGTGCGACACCCCTTCCGTCCTGCTGCCCTCCTGACGGCGGCAGTGACATCCCTCCTGACCATCGGCCTGGCGGCGCCGGCCGCCCAGGCCAGCGCCGGCACCACCACCGGCGCCTCCGCGGTCCGCGTGCGCGTCGCCGAGAAGGCCGCCCGCACCGTGCTGACCACGGCGCACCGGCCGGTCGGCGTGCTCCGCGACGCCGACGTGGAGCTCACCCCGCACGACAAGGTCCTGCTCATCCGCAACCACCGGCAGATCCGCGCGCGGGCGAACAAGGACATCCGCACCGGCGACACCGTCAAGGTGGTGCGCATCGGCCGGCACGTGTCCTTCAAGCGGCACGCGATCAAGCGCCACACCGTGGTCCGCAAGACCACCAAGCTGGCGCCCGGCCACCGCAAGGTCGTGCGCCCCGGGCACCGCGGCGTGCGCCGGGCGAAGATCGTGCGCTGGACCCGCAACGGGCACCACCTGCGCACCGACGTCTCCCGCCGCGTGGTGAAGTCCCCCGCGCCGCGGCGCGTCCTCGTCGGCGTCCGGGCCCGCACCGTGGCCGGCACCGGCCACCTGCACTGGAAGGCGCTCGCCAACTGCGAGTCCGGTGGCAACCCGCGCGCCGTGAACCCGTCCGGGTACTACGGCCTCTACCAGTTCAGCGTCGGCACCTGGCGCAGCGTCGGCGGCCAGGGCATGCCCAACCACGCCTCGCCCGGCGAGCAGACCTACCGCGCCCAGCGCCTGTACCAGCAGCGCGGCCGCTCCCCGTGGCCGAACTGCGGCCGGTACCTGTAGCCGCTCACCGCACCACCGCCGAACGCCCGACCCGGACTCCCGGGTCGGGCGTTCGCCGTCTGATCCTCAGCCGGTGGTCCCGAGGCGGACGTCGTCGACGTGCACGCCGTCCCAGCCGCCGGTCGAGGAGCACAGCGGGCCGCCGAGGGCCGAGCAGAGCTCGTCGGAGGTGAAGTGGAAGCGGACCTGCACGGTCGCCGCCGGGCGACGGGAACGCCACGGCGTACGGCGACCAGCCGGGCGCGTCGGCGTTCTTGCCCGAGTAGGTGCCGAGTCGTCGACCAGGTGGCGCCGCCGTCGGTGCGAGACCTGGGCCGCGACCGCGTCGTACCCGGCCTCGGTGTCCAGCCGCATCGACCACTCCGGACCCCGGTCCCGGCGGGCACGTGACCTCCGGCGAGGTCAGCGTAGCGTCGAGCGTTGTCGGTGTACCCGGTCGGCCCGGCCACGTCGAAGGCCTGCCCGGCGGCGTCGTCGGCCGTGCCGGAGCCGTGGCCGGGGCTCTCGCGGGTCCACGGGCGGCGGCCCGGCGGTGGTCCAGCCCTGGGCGTCGGACTCGAAGTCCCAGGACTGGCGACCGTGCCGACCTGCGGCGGCTGCGGCGGCTCGGGTCGGGGCATCGGGCACCTTCCGCTCTGAACGTGTAGGTCCACACGTCGCGACCGAACAGGGCGAGCACCGCGAGGTTCGGGTTGTCCGGCTTCAGCGCGATGCTGGCCACCGGCGCTGCCGGCAGCCCGCCGAGCCGGGCGAACCGCGGCGTCGACTGCTTGGTGCCCGCGCAGCCGGACGCGAACGCGCCGACGTCGGTGCCGACCAGCAGCTGGTGCCTGCGCAGCGCCACCCAGGTGGCCGGCGCGTCGGGCAGGTTGCCGGTCACGTTGCGGAACGACTTGCCGGCGTTCGTCGGGACACGAACAGGTGGCCCTTGCCGAGCTGCTTGTTCGTGTCGCCGCCGGCACCCGGCGGGAACCACCGACGGGTGTAGCCGCCGAGGGTGACGAACACGGTCCGCTGGGTCGCTTCGGGTCGATCGCGATCGAGGTGATGTACCGGTTCGGCAGGCCCTTCGGCGTGACCACGTGCCAGCCCGTCGGACGGTGCCCGCCTTCGCCGGCTTGTCGCCGCCGACGTTGGTGGCCAGGCCGTTGCTGGAAGACCGCCTTGGCGACGCCAGCTTGTTCAGGGTGTCGCAGTGGCCGCAGAAGCCGACGTACGTCGGCGTAGCCGCGGGTCGCGATCGCCGACATCGAGTTGTCCGGGTCGGTGGGCGACGAGGCTCGCGTCGGCGTCACCCGGGTGCGCCGCGGGTGCCGAGGTCGAACACCTTGCGCCACGTGGTGGTCGAGGCGTCGGCGCTCGCCGGCGGCGGTCATGCCCGCGGTCGGTGCTCGGGCCGCAGCAGCGTCTCGACGACCTCGCGGCCGGCGGTCACGCAGGTGCGTCGGCGTCGGTCGGGTCCATCGCGAACGGGTTGGCGAACTTCGACGCGGTCAGGCCCGGGTCGATGCTCGTCCCAGCTGTGCCGCCGTCGGTGGTCACCGAGATCGCGCCGTCGGTGTACTCCTCGTAGGCGGTCTTGGAGTCGGACGGGTCGACCGCGGCGAAGAAGCCGTCGCCGCCGTAGGTCTCGTACTGCTTGCGGGTCTCGCGGGTCGATCTTCAGGTTGCCGTTGTCCTGCAGGCCGGCGTAGACCGTGCCGTCGTTGGCCATCGCGGCGAAGTACGGCATCAGCGTGCTGAAGCCGGCCTGGTCGCCCGGGCCCCAGTGCGCCGTTGTCGAGCTGGCCGTCGGGGTCGTCCTCGAACCGGTAGCGGTAGGAACCGCCGTCGTTGCCGACGACCAGCTGCACGCCGCCGGCGACGTCGGCGTCCGGGATCCAGATGCCGTCCTGCTGGTCGGGGTGGGTGGTGGAGCCGTCGTCGTGGGGTCGCGGTCGGTCGGGGCAGCCGGGCAGCCCGGCGGATCAGCAGCAGGCAGGAGTCGCCGCCGAAGTACTTGCGCGACCACCCGGAAGTGGACCGGCACGGAGCCGTCGAGCGGGAGCGCCGATCTGCGGCGGCGTCGTTGGACCAGATCTCCTCGAGGCCGAAGGCGAGCCGGGTCGGCACGCCGTTGGCGTCGGCTCGGGTCGGGTCCGGCTGGATCCACTGGTTGTACCAGGCCTGGACGCCGGGCTGGTAGCCGGTCGCGCGTGCCGGTGCCGAACAGCGCCGACCCGCGTGGTCGGGTCGGCGGCCAGCTCGGTGCCGCGAGACCAGCTCGGTCCAGGTGTGACCGAAGTCGGTGGAGACGTAGAGGCCGTTGAGCACGGTCGTGCCGACCGGCGGGATACCGACGCCTGGTCGGGGGCGTCGATGCCGGCGACGCCGCCGTTGTTGAGCAGGTTGGCGTCCTGGACCACGGCGTAGAGGATGTCGTGGTCCTGCTGCGGGCCGACGGCGTTGCCGAGCTCGACCCGGCCGATCGCGTCCTGAGCGGCGAAGCCGGTGGCGGCCAGCTTGCTTGAAGCTGCCGCGCCTTGCCGGTGGCCGAGCGGTAGACGCCGTTGCGCGGGGACTGCACCGAGCCGTCGGCGTTCGTGCGCTGGCCGCCGCGCCAGCCGACCGTCGCGACGACCGTGCCGGCCTTGGTCGTCGGTGTCGACGCCGCCCTTGGCGGCGACGACCACGTCGGTCACGACGTTGGCCAGCGCGCACTCGGGCTGCTTGGCGGTGTTGGTCACGCCCGGCACGGCGCCGGTCGGCAGGCGCAGGTTGCGGTAGGAGCGACCGCCGTCGGCGAGCCGAAGAGGCCCAGCTGGGTGGCGAGCGTAGACCTTGCGCTGGGTGCGCCGGATCGACCTCGACGCGCGAAGCCGAGCGCGCCGGAGGGCACACCCTTGGCGCGGTGTCCAGTGCTTGCCGAGGTCGCGCGGACCAGTAGGCGCCCAGCCGGTGTACGCCGACGCGCCGAAGGTCGGCTCGCCGGTCAGCGCGATCAGCGGCCGCCGCGGTACCGGCTCCAGCCGACGGCACCGGTGACGGTGGTCGGCAGGTTGCCGGTGGCGTCGCGCCAGTGCGCGGCCAGGTCGTCCGAGCGCCAGATGCCGCCGTTGCCGACGGCGGCGAAGAGGCGGTGGTGCGCCGGGTCCCAGGCGTAGCTGTCGATCCGGCCCATGTTGTCGCGACAGGCCCAGGCCGTTGACCTCCGGGTACGCCGGGTCGTCGACGATCAGCGGGCCCGTGGCCGTGCAGCCGGGCCCTGCCCGGCGGTGCGCCGGAACGAGCCGGGCCGCATGCGCGGCGGCCTGCCGGGCCGCGGCGTACCCGGCGCCGTCGCGGTAGGCGCCGTAGCGGGGCAAGCCGCGACATCGCCCGGGCGTCGGCCAGCGCGTGAGCTCCTTGAGCGACTCGGGCCGCTTGCTGACCACGCAGAGGCTGTCCCACGTGTCGGGGTCGGTGCCCTGCAGCATCGGCAGCTCGCGGACCGCCTCACGGACCAGCTCCTGCTCGGCCTCCTCGCCGTGCTCGCGGCCTGCCTCGCCCGTCACGCTCTGCGCCCATCTCCTTGCGGACCTCGGCGAGCGCCTGCTCGACGGGCTGGTAGCCCGGGCGCGCAGGCCGCGTCGGCCGCCGCGGGCGAGCCACCGGGGCGCAACAGCCCGACGGCGACCGCCGTACCGAGGAGGAGGGCGAGGACCGCCACGAGGGCGGTCCAGCGGAGGCGAGGTGAGGTCATGGGCGTGCTCCTGACACTGAGGACCGTGGAGCGGATCGCGCTCCGGCGTGGTCAACGGCCGTCTCGTCCCCGGGTCATGCCCCGTCGCTCACCGATTCACCCAGCGGACCAGACCGGTTCGTCAGGCGGTTCTCTCGTGCGGCACCTCGAGCCGCGGGACTCCGCCGAGGCCGAGCCGGTAGCGCACGTGCCCGGCGTACCCCTCGAGGGTGCGGTAGAGCGCCCGGTGGGCCGACCACGGCAGCGGCTCGGCGCCGTCGTACCAGCTCTCGCCGAAGGAGATCCACGCCGGCGTCCAGTCGGCCGCGTCGTCCCACGCGCCGCGTTGGGCCATCAGCAGTCGGCGCCGGATCTGGAACGCCCGGCGCGGGCCGTCCGCGCAGATCGGGCGCGGTCTCGACCGGCCACAGCCGCAGGTCGAGCGACATCAGGTGCATCTCGAGCTCGCGCAGCACCGCCGGGTCGACCAGGACGGTCGCCACGTTCTCGTGCCGCTCGCGCATCATGCCCGCACGCTGCCCCGCTGGTCCGGGACCGTCAACCCCCCGTCGGGGTCGAGGACGGCCACCCGCTGGCGGGGTACGCCGGCACCGTGGTCACGGATCCAGCCGACCAGGTGCTCGCGGACGTGGCAGCGCAGGTCGAAGAGCGCGGCCCGCGTCCGCGCGCCGTGACCAGGGCCCGCACCCGGACCCAGCCGCCGACGGCGTCGGTGACCTGGAGGACCTTGGCCCGGCCGTCCCAGAGGTCGGTGGTCGCGAGCGCGACGTCGAGCTGGCGGCGCACGCCGTCGGGGTCGACGCGCCAGTCCACGTCGAGCTCGACGGAGCCGGGCAGCGCGGAGCTGTGCCGGGTCCAGTTCTGGAACGGGGTGGTGGTGAAGTACGTCGAGGGCAGCACCAGCCGCCGGTCGTCCCACAGCCGCACCACGACGTAGGTCAGCGTGATCTCCTCGATCCAGCCCCACTCGTCCTCGACGATCACCACGTCGTCGAGCCGGATCGCGTCGCTGAAGGCGATCTGGATGCCGGCGAAGACGTTGCCGAGCAGCGACTGGGCGGCGAGGCCGGCGACCACGCTGATCAGGCCGGCCGAGGCGAGCAGGCTGGCGCCGACCGCCCGCGACGCTCGGGAAGCATGAGCAGCGCGGCGCCGAAGGTGACGACCGCAGCGAGCGCGATGGTCAGCCGGCGCAGGACCAGGACCTGGGTGCGCACCCGCCGGGCGACGCGGTTGTCGCGGACGTCGACGCGTAGCCGGCTGAGCCGGAGTCCTCGAGGAACAGCACCACGGAGGTGAGGAACCAGCCGCCCGCGACGATCGCCAGGATCTGGCGACGATCGCGCCCCACGTCCACCACCAGGTGTGGCGCGTCGGCCGGCCGCACGCTGGCCACCACCGGGTTCAGCGCGATCATCAGGACCAGCACCCGGAACGGGATCCGGCTGCGCCGCTCGAGGTGCCGCACCCGCGGCCAGCGCCGCTCGGCCAGCCGGCAGCCGACCCGGCCCGCCGCGATCACTCCCAGTGAGATGGCCAGCGCGGTCACGACACCGGTGAGCACGTCGATCCAGTCCATCGCTCCATGCTGACAACCGGCGCACCACGACCGAAGCCCCCGCCGCCGTGGCGCCCCTCACCCCGGTTGAGTCGGGAGTTCTGACGGTTGAGTCGGGAGTTCTGACCGGTCGAGTCGGGAGTTCTGACCCGACCGGTCGGTCAGAACTACGGACTCGAGTGGTCAGAGGTCCGGATTCAACCGTGGGAGCGGCGCCGGCGCACGATGAGGTACGCCGTGCCGGCGGCGGTCGCGCCCGCGGCGCCGACGAGCAGCCACGTCAGCCACGCCCCCTCGGCGCGCGGGGCCGCGAGTGTGCCGGCCGCCGGTGGTCCCGGCGGCCCCAGCGCGCGCTCGACCTGCTTCTGCAACGCCGGGGTGGCGCGTGCGGTGCCGTCGCAGAGCCCGACCGACAGGGTGTCGCTGCCGTGGGCGAACACGACGTACTCGCGGTCGACGGGCAGGTCACCGATGCCGCAGGAGGAGCCCGAGACCGCAGTCGTCACCTCGGTCGTCTCCCGTGCCTCGCCCTTGCTGACGCTGCTCACCCGGAAGCGGAGCGTGGCCGGGTCGCCGCTGGACATGATCGGCCGGCGCGGGGGCGGCACCACGTCGGTGAGCGTCCCGGTGAACACCACGTCGGCGCCGTCGGCGTACTGGGCCGTCGTGGCCGTCGCGCAGGAGCAGGCGTGCGCCACCGCGGGGCTGACGGCCACCAGCGCGAAGGCCGCGAGCAGGCCGCCGAGGAAGGTCCGCAGGGTTCTCATGCCCGTCCGACGCGGACGGTCCCCGGCCGGTTCCCGGCGTCGCGCCAGAACTCCCGACTCGAGTGGTCAGAACTCCCGACTCAACCGTCAGAACTCCCGACTCAACCGTCAGCGGCGGAGCATCGGGGCCCAGACGGGGTCGACGACGCCGGTGGCGGAGTGGGCGGGGAGGGGCCGGAGGTTGCGGCCGCCGTACGCCGGCCCACCGTCGCGGGCGTCGTAGCGCAGCCAGGTCTGCGCCGGCCCCTGGCCGACGCCGGGCATCCGACCAGTCGCAGACGCCGTCGGGGAGAGCGGCCTCCAGCGTCGCCCACTGGTCGTCGGTGAACGGGACGGCCATGAAGTCGAACGCGGACCGGTCCAGCGGCACCAGCCGGCAGGCGACGTTGTCGTTGGCGAGCCGGGCCGCCGGCCTCCTGCCGCGGCGTGGAGAGCCGGGTCTGCAGCACCTGGAGCTCCTGGACACGTCGCAGCGTCGGCGCGGCCTCGGCGACCACGCAGCGGTCGGTGACGTCGGCGGGCCGGTCGCGCGGCGACCTTGTCCGCCAGCGGCTGCGCGGAGTGGTCCTGCTCGACCGCCGAGAGCCACTCGTCCATCTTCACCAGCGCCTCGTTGGCCCAGCTCACGTCGCCGATCAGCGGCGTCGGCCCGAACCACATCACCCGGTTGTCGGTGTTGCCCTGGTCGGCCAGCAGCCGCTCCTGGGTCCAGAAGGCGTGCGCGTAGTCGTGCGCGATCCCGGGGTCGGGGCCGCCGTGGTTGATCATCGCGACCTCGTCGAGGTGGTTGGCCTCGTTGATCAGCCCGGTGCGGTAGGCGCGCGCGATCGACGGCCGGGTCGCCGGCGATCCGCGTCGGCGATCGGTCGAGTCGACGTCGAGCCCGCCGACCTTGGCGTTGAGGTCGACGAACTGGGCGGGCGTGATGGTGCCGGCCTCAGCGCCGCGAGGCCGTACAGGATGCCGGTGTTGGAGAACGGGATGCCGCCGAAGCCGTGGCCGGCGGCCTGCTCCTGCGGCGTCCAGACCGACTCCGGCCGCGGGCCGAGCTGGTTGACGAGCAGGTCGAGGACCGAGCAGCGCACGCCGCCGGGGTTGGTGTCGGCGTCGTAGCGGGTGCGACGGGTCGCCGGGCGACCGGGTCGACCGTGCCGGAGCAGGCGTTCTCCGGGTCGAGCGCGGCCTTGAACAGCCCCTCGTCGGCGACCACGGCGTTCAGGTGCGAGAGCGTGGCCCTCGACCTGCGCCATCTGCGGCTCGGTCCACACCACGCCCGGCGCCCAGCGCGACGGGTCCTCGAAGTAGAGCCGCAGCAGGTGGTAGTCGGCGAACTGCGCGCCCGCGGTGAACGTGTCGGGGTAGGAGCAGCTGGTGATCAGGCCCTGGTAGATGCCGGGGTAGGCGTTGGCGACGGTGTGCTGCGCGATCGAGCCGCCCGAGCAGCCGGTGCCGATGGTGTAGCGGAGCACGCCGTACCGCTCGACGAGGCGCTCCTTGGCCATCAGCACCGACTCGGCGTTCATCGCCACCGAGCAGTTGTGGCCGGTGTTGTCCAGCGCCGTCGACAGCACCGCGAACCCGCGGCCGAGCGCGGTGACGTAGCTCGGGCTGACCAGCGGGGCGCCCTCGAGGGTGCCGGAGTAGTCGGCGGTCGGCGGGCTGCCGGGGGCGTACGACGCGCCGCAGCCGCCGCCGTGGGTGACCAGCAGCTTGTGGTTCCACTGGTCCTGCGGCGCCCACGCCCGCCAGGGCTGGCCGGGCCGGAACAGCGTGAGGATCGTGTAGCGGTCCCGGTCCTGGAAGCCCTGCTCGCGGCGGACGATGAACGGCACCTCGACGCCCTGGTCGGTGGTCGTGGTGGCGACGTCCGACGGCGGGTTGTCGGGGTCGTAGGGCTGCAGGTCCGGGGTGAGCGGGTCCGTGGACCTGTAGAGGTAGTCGTACGTCGCCGGCTGGTCGCACCGCTCGTTCTCGCGCGCCGTCCTGGCAGCGGTAGTACGCCGTCTGCGGCCCGGAGAACACCGGTCCGCCGTTCGGGTGGTTGGTCACCACGATCCGGCCCGGCCTCGCACCCGCGGCGGTCGCGCGCAGCGTCGTACGACCCAGCGGCAGCCCGGTCACCAGGCCCTCGAACCGGCCGTCCGCACGGACGGCGAAGCGCCGGGTGACGTCGCGCCGGCCGGCGGTGACCCGTACGTCGTCGGCCCGGACGCCCGCGGGCACGCGGACCGCGACCAGCACGTCGCCGCCGGACACCAGGTCCGCGCGGTTGGAGAGCACCTCCACCACCAGCCGCCGGGCCGGTGCCGCCTGGGACCCCTGGACGGGGACGGTGGCCAGCACGGCCGCCAGCAGCGAGGTGACGAGGGTGAGCAGGAGCAGGACCGGTCGGGCGCGCATGCCGTGCCAACGAGCGACCGCAGCGCTCGTCACTCATCGCGCTCCGCCACCTGCGCGAGTTCCCTGCGGTCTGTACCACTCGCGGGGTATCAATGGACCATGACCGACGACGGTCCGGACGGTACGCCGGGCGAGGACCTGCGCCTGCGTCTGTTCGACCTGGTCCCGGACGGGCTGTGGATGCTCGACGACCGCGGCCGCACCTGGGCCAACGACCGGATGGCCGAGCTGATCGGTCGGCCCCCCGCGGAGATGACCGGACTGCGGCTCGAGGAGGCGCTCGACGAGGACGGGCGCGAGCAGTTCCGCGCCCACCTCGCGCGGCTGCCTCGAGCCGCGAGGTGCGCGACCGGCGAGGGCCGCCGACAACCTGGAGCGCTGTTCATGCGGCCCGACGGCAGCCGCGGTCTGGGTGCTGGTCAGCTACCGCGCGGTCCGGACGACGCCGGCGGGCGCCGCACCGGCTGGCTGCACCGGGTCACCAGTACACCGAGCGCAAGTCCCTGCTCCAGACCCTCGCAGGAGCGCGAGCAGCAGCTCGCCACGGCGCAGCGGATCGCGCGGATCGGCAGCTGGGAGTGGGACGTCGCCACCGAGGACCGTCGCCTGGTCCGACCAGCTCTACCGGATCTACGAGCTGGAGCCGCGGCGCCGACGACGGTCGACGTAGGGCGGGTTCCTGGCGCGGATCCACCCCGACGACCGCGAGCGGGTGGCGCGGCCGTCGAGGCGGCCCGGGCCGAGGGTGACCGACGTTCAGCTACCACGCGCGGGTGGTGCGCCGCGACCGGCCGCGTGCGCTGGGTGCGCGGCCCGCGGCCGCGTCGAGCGGGCGCGCGGACGGCACCCCGGTGCGGACGAGCGGCACCATCCAGGACATCACCGAGCTCGAGCGCGCGCGGACGCGCAGGCGGCGGAGGCCACCCGCCGGCCTGGCCTGCTCCAGCAGATGGCATGGCGGCGAACAGGCCACCAGCCTGGGCGAGGCGCTGCTGACGCCGCGCTCGGGCTGCCGCGTCTACACCTCCTGGTCCGCGGTCGGCGTCCACGCCCGGGCCGGACGGCACCCTCGGCCGGGTGCCGACTGGCGTCCGCCGACCACGACGTGGCTGTCGGCGCCGGACCCGACGCTGGCCGAGCGGGCCCGCCGCTCGCCAGGAGGTGGAGGTCGCCCCGGCGCGGCGACCGCGGCGAGACCCACAGCCTGGTGGCGATGCCGGTGCTGCTGGGCGGGAAGGCCGCGGCGGTCGTCGAGCTGCTCGCCGACGAGACGCCGCCGGACGAGAACTCGCTTTCACTGATCGGCCAGATCGCCGGCCAGCTGGCCTGGTCGCCGAGCGCGAGCGGCAGCGCGCCAGGAGCTGGCCGAGGCGCGGGACGCAGGCGATGGAGGCCTCGCGGCTGAAGTCGGAGTTCCTGGCCACGATGAGCCACGAGATCCGCACCCCGATGAACGGCGTCATCGGCCTCAACGAGCTGCTGCTGCGCACCGACCTCGACGACCACCAGCGCCGGCTGGCCGAGGGCCTCCAGCGCGCCGGCCTGACCCTGCTCGGCGATCATCAACGACATCCTGGACCTGTCGAAGATCGAGGCCGGAAGCTGGACCTCGAGACCGCGGACTTCGACGTCCGCGCCGTCTTCGACCAGGTCGCCGTCGTGCTCGGCGGCGCCCGCGCACGCGAAGGGGCTCGAGCTCGTCGTCGCCTGCCACCCCGACGTGCCGGCGATCCTGCGCGGCGACTCGGTGCGGTTCGGGCAGGTGCTGACCAACCTCGGGTCCAACGCGGTGAAGTTCACCGACCACGGCGAGGTCGTGATCCAGGCGCGGGTGGAGCGCGGAGACGCCGGAGCAGGTCGTGCTGCGCGTCGACGTGACCGACACCGGCGTCGGCATCGAGGCCGGAGGCCCGCGAGCCCTGTTCGACGCGTTCACCCAGGCCGACCCGTCGACCACCCGCCGGCACGGCGGCACGGGGCTCGGGCTGGCGATCTCCAGCCAGCTGGTCGAGGCCCTCGGCGGCGCAGATCTGGGTCGACCAGCGAGCCCCGGGCAGCGGCAGCACGTTCTCGTTCACCGCCCGGCTCGGCGCGCGCGACGGGCGCCGGCCGCGGCGCCCTCGGCGGCGGGCGGCAGCTGCGCGGCCGCCGGGTGCTGGTGGTCGACGACAACGAGACCAACCGGTTCATCCTCGACCGAGCAGCTCGCGGCCTGGGAGATGCGGCCGGTGGCGGTCGCGACCGCGGCCGAGGCGCTGGACCGCGCTGCGCGAGGCCGTCCGCTCCGGCCAGCCGTTCGAGGTCGCGATCCTCGACCTGGTGATGCCCGGCACCGACGGGCTGGAGCTGGCCCACCGGATCGGCGCGGACCCGGCCCTGACCGACCCGGGATGATGCTGCTCACCTCCGACCAGGCGGTCAGCCCGGCAGGCGATCGCAGCGACGCCGGGATCCACACCGCGCTGAACAAGCCGGTGCGGCACGCCGAGCTGCGCGGCGCGACTGCTCGCCGCTACTCGGCGGCGTGACGCCGAGCGCCCGCCCGCTCCGCGCGCTCCGGCCCGGCGCTCGGCGTCCGGGTGCTCGTCGTCGAGGACAACCAGGTCAACCAGCTGGTCGCGACCGGCCTGCTGGAGAGCCTCGGCTGCTCGGTCGACCTCGCCGACGACGGGGTCGAGGCGGTGGAGCGGCTGACCCGCACGCACGGGTACGACGTCGTGCTGATGGACTGCCGGATGCCGAGCCTGGACGGGTTCGACGCGACCCGGGAGATCCGCGCCCACGAGCCGGACGGGCGGCGGGTGCCGATCATCGCGATGACCGCGTCGGCGCTCGAGGGCGAGCGGGAGCGCTGCCTGGCCGCGGGCATGGACGACTACCTCACCAAGCCGATCGACGCGGGCGAGCTCGAGCGGGTGGTGCGCGAGTGGGCGCACGCGCCGGCGGCGTCCGCCCGAGCCGGCCCCCGGGCCGCCGGCACCGGAGGCCGACCCCGGCGGCGTCCTCGACCCGGCACGGATCGCGATGCTCGACGAGCTGCGCAAGGACGGCGTCAGCTTCTTCGAGCGCACCGCCGCCTCGTTCATGGGCCGCGTCGGCGACCAGCTGGTGGCGATCCGCGACGCGGTCGCACCGGGACGACGCGATGCGGCTGCTGACCTCCGCCCACCAGCTCAAGGGCAGCGCGCTGAACCTGGGCCTGCCCGCGGGTCGGCGCGGCCGCGGCGCCGGCTGGAGGAGCTCGGCATCGCCGGGACGCACCGACGGCGCCGAGGCGCTGCTCGACGACCTGACCGCCGAGGTCGAGACGCGCCGTCGCCGCGCTCCAGCAGGCCGCCACCGAGGGCCGCTGAGCCGGCGTGCTGCCGCGGTTCGAGACGGCCGGCCGCCGCCGGCCGGTCGACCTGGTCGTCCCGGGCTCCGTCGCTCGACCGAGGTCGTCGCGCCGTACGCCGCGGCCACCGGGCCGCGGCTCCTCCGGCGCCGTCGCGCTGTCCTCGGGCGACCGACCGGCTGGTCGCCCGCTACGACCGCGGCGCGGCGTGGCTCGAGGTCACCGCCGGCGGCCGCACGTCGCGGCACCGGTCGCGGCGGTTCGCGGCCGGGCGACGGACCGTGGCCGAGGTGGGGCTGGCACGCTGACCGGCACCCACGCGACCGTGCTGACCCGCGGGCCCGGGCCGTGGGTGGCGCGCGGCCGGGTCGACCTGAGCGGCCGGATCGACACCCGGACGAGGCTGGCTGGCCGGCCTGACCGGCCGACGCCGCCGGTGCGCCGGCCGGTTCGGGCAGCTCGGGCTGCGCGACCTGCGGCTGGTCGACGGCGCCGACGGCCGGCGTACCCCCCGGCGGCCGCCTGCTGCTCGCCGCGACCAGCGCCGGGCCGGGGTTCTTCGACACCGCGCACACCTCGGTCTGGGCAGCTGGACCCGGCACGCGCTCGAGCTCGACGCACCTCTCCGACCTCTTCTTCCGGCGCCCGGACCGGGCCGGGGCGTACGGCGACCACGCGACGCACCTGCGTGCGCGACGGCGATCCGCGTGGCTGGTCGCCACCAGCACCTGGGGCGACTTCGACCGCCGCCGGCCCACCGTCGGCGTGACGCTGGCGCGCACGTCCGCCGACCTGCTGACCGGCGTGCACCTGCTCGACACCGGACCGCTGCGCGCTGCCCACCGACGGGCTGCGCTCGGTCGGGCGTGTGGGACCCGCACCTGGTGCGCGACCGCGACCGGGTGGCTGGTCGGGTTCGTGAGCGCGCCGGCGGTTCTTCCGCTTCCACCCGGCGCTCGCGAGCGGGCCCGTCGCTCGACGCGCTGACGCTGCTCGGCGCGGCGACGCGACCGCACGCGACCGAGGGCACCACGCTGGCCCAGCTCGACGGGGCCTGGCGGGTGCTGGCGAGCGACGGCCGCGACGGCGGAGCGGACCGCGGCGGCTACCCCGTGTTCGACCTCGCATGGCGCCGATCGGCGACGCTGGACGCGCCGTACCCCACGAACATCCCGTGGCCGACGCTGGTGCCCGACGACGACGGCGTGGCTGCTGGTCGGCTTCAACGGCGCGCCGTACGGCGGCCCGCTGCCGGGCTACGGCACGCACGGCGACGTGGTGCGTGCTCGGTGCGGGAGCCTGACGCGCGCACCGCCGAGAATGCCGGCCGGAGGGCGGCCGCGCGGGACTACCGTGTGACCAGGACACGGCGCCACCCCTGCCGGGTCCCGACACCCGCCACACCACCCCGTGGCCGACAACAGAAAGCAGGACCATCCATGTCCGACGTCTTCGAGCTGGGCTCCGAGCACGAGCAGGTCGTCTTCTCCAACGACCCCGCCACCGGCCTGCGGGCCATCATCGCGATCCACTCCACCGCCCTCGGGCCCGCCCTCGGCGGCACCCGCTTCTACCCCTACGCCTCGACCGCCGACGCGGTGCGCGACGTCGCTCAACCTCTCCCGCGGCATGTCCTACAAGGCCGCGCTCGCCGGGCTCGACCTCGGCGGCGGCAAGGCGGTGATCATCGGCGACCCGGCGACCGCTGAAGTCCGAGGCGCTGCTGCGCGCCTACGGCCGCTTCGTGCAGTCGCTCGGCGGCCGCTACTACACCGCCTGCGACGTCGGCACCTACTCCGCCGACATGGACCACGATCGCCCGCGAGTGCGCCTACGTCACCGGCCGCACCGTCGCCCACGGCGGCGCCGGCGACAGCTCGGTGCTGACGGCGTACGGCGTCTTCCAGGGCATGCGCGCCGCGGCGGCGGCCGCCTGGGGCGCGCCTACCCTGGACGGGCCGCACCGTCGGCGTGGCGGGCGTCGGCAAGGTCGGGCGCCACCTGGTGCGGCCACCTGCTCGAGGACGGCGCGACGGTCGTCGTGACCGACGTCGACGCGGCCCTCGGTCGACGCGGGTGCGCGACGAGCTCCCGCGAGGTGCGGGTCGTGGCGTCCACCGAGGAGCTGGTCGGCCTCGCCGCTCGACGTCTACGCGCCCTGCGCGCTGGGCGGCGCGCTCACCGACGAGGTGGTCGAGGTGCTGTCGGCCCGGGTCGTCTGCGGCGCGGCGAACAACCAGCTCGCCCACCCCGGCGATCGAGAAGGCGCTCGAGGAGCGCGGCATCCTGTACGCGCCCGACTACTGCGTGAACTCCGGCGGCCTGATCCAGGTCGCCGACGAGCTCGAGGGCTTCTCCTTCGAGCGCGCCCAGCAGCGCGCCACCGGCATCTTCGACACCACGCGGCTCGGTCTTCGAGCTCGCCGCGCTCCGACGGCGTACCGCCCGCGATCGCCGCCGACCGGCTCGCCGAGCGGCGGATGCGCGAGGTCGGCCGGCTGCGCGGGATGTGGCTCCCGCGGCGCTGACCGCGACGCCGCGGCGTCTGCGCCGTCAGCCGCTGGAGCCGACGCGGCGCCGGACGCCCGGCGGGTCGTCGCGAGGTGTCGCTCCGGCGCCAGACCTGGCGATCCGGCCGACGAGGCGGTGACGCGCGTCGCGAGGTCAGTCGCGCCGAGGCTCGGCGTAGTCCGACCAGTCGTCGTAGTCGTCGCTGCGACTCGTCCTGGTCGCTGTCGTCGTCCTCGTCGCCGTGCAGCTCCTGCGCCAGCGCCCCGAAGTCCGTCTCGTGAGTGCGGTACTTCAGGTCGCGGGCGACCTTCGTCTGCTTGGCTTTCGCTCGGCCGCGCCCCATAGGGTCAGCCCCCTCGCACACTCGGCCGGGGCCCGACCTGGTGGGCTCCCGGGCTTCCTCAACAGAGTTCTCGTGGCGCCAACGCTACCTGCTGGCTGGCTGTTCCCGCACATCCGATCCGCATTCCGCGTCCGACTCTCCGGACCGCGACACCGGCGGGCCGAACATCACCAGCCGGGGTGCTGGCCCACCAGACGCACCTCGCCCGCCGCGGTCGTCGTCGGCGCGGACCTCGCCCGGCCGACCCAGGCCCGGATCGCCGTGCTCGGCGAGCAGCGCGACGGCGGCGTCGGCGTCTCGGGCGGCGGTCAGCGCGACCATGCCGACGCCGCAGTTGAGGGTCGCCTCGAGGTCGGCCTGGGGCACGTCGCCGACCCGGCGCACCAGGTCGAAGACCGGCTGCGGCGTCCAGGTGCCGCGGTCGAGGGTGGCGGCTGAGCTCGACCGGCATCACCCGCTCGAGGTTGGCGGCCAGCCCGCCGCCGGTGACGTGCGACATCGCGTGGGTGTCGGTCCGCCGCGCCAGGGCGAGGCAGGCCTTGGCGTAGATCCGGGTCGGCTCGAGCAGCTCCTCGCCCAGCGTGCGGCCCGAGCTCGTGGACGTGCGCGGTCGAGCGCCCAGCCCGGCCCTGCGTGGCGAGCAGCACGTGGCGCACCAGCGAGTAGCCGTTGGAGTGCAGCCCGCTGGCCTCCATCGCGATCACCACGTCACCGGGGCGGACCCGGCCGGGACCGAGCAGCCGGTCGGCCTCGACCACGCCGGTGGTGGCGCCGGCGACGTCGTACTCGTCGGGGCCGAGCAGCCCGGGGTGCTCGGCGGTCTCGCCGCCGACCAGCGCGCAGCCGGCCTCGACGCAGGCCTCGGCGATGCCCTTGACGATCGCGGCGATCCGCTCGGGGACGACCCGGCCGGTGGCGATGTAGTCGGTCATGAACAGCGGCTCGGCCCCGCAGACGACGAGGTCGTCGACGACCATGCCGACCAGGTCGAAGCCGATGGTGTCGTGCACGTCCATCGCCTGCGCGATCGCGACCTTGGTGCCGACGCCGTCGGTGGAGGTCGCCAGCAGCGGCCGGCTCGTAGCGGGTCAGCGCGCGAGGCGTCGAAGAGGCCGGCGAAGCCGCCGAGGCCGCCGATCATCTCGGGCCGGCGGGCCTTGTCGACCCAGCCCTTCATCAGCTCGATGGCGTTGTCGGCCGCCTCGATGGAGACGCCGGCGGCGGCGTACGCGTTGCTGCGGCACCAGCGTCGGACACGGGACTCCTACGGGTTGTTGAGGACGGGCAGCGCCTTGCCGTACGTCGGCGCCTGGAGCGAGGTCTCGAGCAGGTGCTTGCCGAGCAGGCTCTCGTCGGGCAGCGCGACCGGGTACTCGCCGGTGAAGCAGGCCTGGCACAGCCGCTCCGGCGGGCTGGCCGGTCGACTCGACCATGCCCTCCAGCGAGATGTAGCCGAGGCTGTCGGCGCCGACGCTGGCGGCGATCTCGTCGACGTCGAGGCCGTTGGCGATCAGCTCGGCGCGGGTGGCGAAGTCGATGCCGTAGAAGCACGGCCACTTCACCGGCGGGCTGGAGATCCGCACGTGCACCTCCAGCGCCCCGGCCTCGCGCAGCATCCGCACCTGGGCGCGCTGGGTGTTGCCGCGCACGATCGAGTCGTCGACGACCACGATCCGCTTGCCGCGGATCATGTGCTCGAGGGCGTTGAGCTTGAGCCGGATGCCGAGCTGGCGCAGCGTCTGGCTGGGCTGGATGAAGGTGCGGCCGACGTAGGCGTTCTTCACGAAGCCCTGGCCGAACGGGATGCCGCTCTCCTCGGCGTAGCCGGCGGCGGCCGGCGTGCCGGACTCGGGCACCGGCATCACCAGGTCGGCCTCGACCGGGAACTCGCGGGCCAGCCGGCGGCCCATCTCGACCCGCGCCTCGTGCACGCTGCGGCCGCTGATCGTGGCGTCGGGGCGGGCGAGGTAGACGTACTCGAAGACGCAGCCCTTGGGCGCCGGCTCGGCGAAGCGGTGGGAGCGCAGGCCGTTCTCGTCGATGACGATCATCTCGCCCGGCTCGACCTCGCGCACCACGCTGGCGCCGATGGTGGCCAGCGCGGCGTCCTCGCTGGCGACCACCCAGCCGCGGTCGAGGCGGCCGAGCACGAGCGGGCGGATGCCCTGCGGGTCGCGGGCGGCGTAGAGGGTGTCCTCGTTCATCCACACGAAGCAGAAGGCGCCCCGCAGCTGCGGCAGCACCTCCAGCGCCCGCTGCTCGAGGGTGGTGTCGGGGTGGTGCGCGAGCAGCGCGGTGACCAGGCCGGTGTCGTTGGTCGAGGTCTCCAGGGCGCGGGTGTGGAGGTCGAGCTCGTCGGCGGGGCCGGGCAGGTCGGCGACCATCTGGGCGAGCTCGTGGGTGTTGATCAGGTTGCCGTTGTGGCCCAGCGCGATCGAGCCGTCGGCGGTGGGCCGGAACGTCGGCTGGGCGTTCTGCCAGGTGCTCGCGCCGGTGGTGGAGTAGCGGGAGTGCCCGATGGCGAGGTGGCCCTTGCAGCGACGCGAGGGTGGTCTCGTCGAAGACCTGGGAGACCAGGCCCATGTCCTTGTAGACCAGGATCTGGCGGCCGTTGCTGACCGCGATGCCGGCGGACTCCTGGCCGCGGTGCTGCAGGGCGTAGAGGCCGAAGTAGGTCAGCTTGGCGACGTCCTCGCCCGGCGCCCAGACGCCGAAGACGCCGCAGGCGTCCTGGGGTCCCTGGTCCTGCGGGTCGAGGGCCGCCGTCAGCCGGCCGTCGCCGCCCCTGCGCGGGCTGCTCTCGAGGGCACGGCGCCGAGTCTAGAGGGGCGACCGCGACCGGTGACCCATTTGCCGCGACCCGACGCCGGGCGACTCGGTCCGGGACCCGGCGCGACCGATGTAACGTGCACGGGGCCGCAGACCACGGACGCAGGGCGGATGCTCGGGAGACCACGGATCCGGCCGACCGCGACCGGCCGACCGGGCGACGAGCTGGTCGGACGCGCCCTCGCGCGACGCCCTGCAGCTGATCGCCGAGGGCGTCACCGAGGTGGCCGGGTTCGGCGTCGCCGCCATCAGCGTCGCCCGCGGCGACGGCACGGCTCGAGGTGATGGCGGTCGCCGGGCAGCGACGACGCCGCGCGAGCAGCTGCGCGGCACGCCGTACCCCGCTCGACCAGCTCGAACGCGAGCTCGAGAAGGCCGACGACTGGGGCCTGCTGCGGTTCGTCCCGCACGAGCGGCTCGACCCGACGGACGGGCGAGACCTGGGGCTGGGTGCCCGACATCGCCCCGATCGAGCGACTCCCGGACGCCTGGCACCCGCTCGACCTGCTGATCGCCCCGCTGTACGACGACGCAGGGCGACGCTGCGCGGCACCCTGGCGATCGACCTGCCCGAGGGCGGCCGGCGACCGGCGAGGCGCCAGCGCGCCGTGCTCCAGCACCTACGCCGAGCAGGCCGGCCGCGCCGTGGTCGATCGCCCTCGAGCGCGAGCAGCTCGCCGACCAGGTCCGGCTGGCCGAGGCCGCCCGCGGATCGTGCGGCGGCGCCAGCGCCCAGCTGAGCCTCGAGCGGATCCTCGACGACGTGCCGCGAGGCGCTGGTCGAGGGCTTCCGCGCCGCCGGCATGTGGATCCAGACCTTCGACCAGGACGGCCACGGCTCGGGCCGGTGTACTCCGTCCAACGGGCAGCCAGGTCCAGCTCACGCCCGAGCGATGATCGACGATCGCCGAGTGCGCCGCCCGCCGCGCCTGGGACGCGCCAGCGCGCCGGTCGTGGTGCCGCCCGACCGGCCGTTCGGCCCGACGATCACGCGCCGAGCAGGGCCGGCTCGATCCTGGCGTTCCTCGCCGAGATCGGGATCGGCTCGCTGCTCTTCGCCCCGCTCGGCGCCGGCCCGGAGTGCCTGGGCAACCTGGTGCTGACCCGCGGCTCGGCGACGGTCGCGGAGTGGACCGACGCGGAGGCGACCGCGGCGCTCGACATCGGCCACGACCTGGGCCGCGCCATCCTCAACGCGCGCACCTTCGAGCGCGAGCACCAGCTGGTCGAGGAGCTGCAGGAGCTCGACAGCTACAAGAGCCAGCTGATCGCCACCGTCGCCCACGAGCTGAAGAACCCGCTCACCGCGGTCACTGGGCCACCTCGAGATGCTCGAGTCGTCACCCGACCTGCCCGGCACCGCGCAGGCGTCGCTGCAGGCGATGGAGCGCGGCGCGCGCCGGCTGGGCCGGGTGGTCGACGACCTGCTGCTGCTGTCGAAGGTCGGCGACCCCGACAACCCGCTGATCACCGCACCGGTCGACCTGGGCGACCGTGGTCGCGACGACGCGGTCGACCTGACGGCGGTCGCGGCCGAGCGGAAGCACGCTGCGGGTCGGCGTCGAGGCGCCGCCGGGCCCGGTGCTGGCGCTGGGCGACCGTGACGAGCTGGACCGCGTGCTGCACCAACCTGGTCAGCAACGCCGTCAAGTACACCCCGGAGGGCGGCGCGGTGACGGTCGTCGCCTCGACGCCGCGAGGACGACGAGCGTGCGTGCTCACGGTCGCCGACGAGGGCATCGGCATCTCGCCGAGGACGGACCAGGCGCGGCTCGTTCACCGAGTTCTTCCGCTCCACCAACCCCGAGGCCGTCGCCCAGCCCGGGCACCGGCCTGGGGCTGGCGATCGTGCAGCCGGATCGTGGCGCGCCACGGCGGCCGGATCGACGTCGACTCCGCGCTCGGCCGCGGCAGCACCTTCCGCGTCTTCCTGCCGGCGGCCTGACGCCGGGCCCGGGCGACCGGGGGCGGAGCCGCGCCTCTCGCTGTAACGCCCGTTTACCCCGCTCTTCCCACCATGCTGCAACCTGGTGCGGAAGAGCGGGTACCACGGCGTTACATGTGCGCGGGCGCCCTGCTCGATCGCCTCCCGGATCCGGGTGTAGGTGCCGCAGCGGCAGATGTTGCGGATCGCGTCGAGGTCGGCGTCGGTGATCGACGCGGCCCTCGCGCGCGCACCTTCCTGACCAGCGCGACCGCGGCCATGATCTGGCCGGGCTGGCAGTAGCCGCACTGCGCGACGTCGCGGTCGAGCCAGGCCTGCTGCATCGGGTGCAGGTCGCCGCCGCCGCCGTGCGTCGGGCAGGCCCTCGATGGTGGTGACCTCGTCGTCGGGCCGCAGGTCGCCGACCCGCACCGAGCAGGGGTTGAACGCCTTGCCGTTGATGTGCGAGGTGCACGCCTTGCACACGTTGATGCCGCAGCCGTACTTGGGGCCGGTGACGCCGAGCAGGTCGCGCAGCACCCACAGGACGCGCACGTCGTCGTTGACGTTCACGGTGACGGTCTTGCCGTTGAGGATGAAGGTCTGCTTGGGCATGGTCGGCTCCTCAGTAGGTGTAGTCGAGGCCGTTGGTGGGCGACTGCGGGACGGGCGGGACGAACGACTTCGGCTTGAACGAGATCGTGCCGTGGTTGATCGGGAAGCGGGTCGGCATGGTCCCGGTGGCCCGGGCGTAGGCGCAGGCCACGGCGGCCGCCGAGGCGGCGACGCCGGCCTCGCCGGCGCCACCCGGCTGCTCGGAGTCCGAGGGCATGACGTGGACCTCGAACTCCGGCGGGATGTTCCACTGGCGCGTGTAGAAGTAGTTGTCCCAGCTGGCCTCGAGGAAGTGGCCGTCGCGCAGGTGGCAGCTGCTGGTCAGCGTCAGCGCCAGCCCGTCGGAGAAGCCGCCCATCATCTGGGCCTCGAGGCCGCGCGGGTTGATCACCAGGCCGGCGTCCACGGCGATCACCGCCTTGGTGACCCGGGGGCCGGTGACGGCGTGGTAGATCTCGCGGTCGACCGTCTCGGGCCGGCAGTCGATCTCGACCAGCACGGCCGTGGCGCCCTTGTACTCCTTGTGGATGGCGATGCCCTGGGCCGTGCCCTCGGGCATCGTCCGGCCCCAGCCGCCCTCGTCGGCGACCTTCTGCAGCGCCGCCCGGGTCCGGTCGTCCTTGAGGAACTCCAGCCGGAACTCGAGCGGGTCCTTGCCCATCTGCCTGGCGATCTGGTCGATGACCAGCTCGTTGGCGACCGCGGTGTCGGGCGAGTAGATGTTGCGCATGCTGCCGGTGTTGAAGCGGTCGTCGGTCTCGTTGAGCAGCTGGGTGACCAGCGCCGAAGTTGTAGGGCAGCTCCTGGGTGAGCGTGAAGATCGTCTCGGAGAAGCCGAGGCCGCCCAGCGTGCGGCCGACCTCGGTGGGCGCCTCGTCGATGGTCGAGGTGATCATCTCGCCCAGCCCGTGGCTGAAGTCGGTGACCACGCTGGTGTTGCGCTGCTCGAAGCTGAGCACCTGGCCGGCGAGGTGGGTGGCGCGGATCCGCGAGGTGACCATCGGGTGCAGCCGGCCCTGGCGCGGCTCGTCGGCGCGGTGCCACATCAGCCGCACCGGCTTGCCCATCTTCTGCGAGATCTTCGCCGCCTCGATGGCGGCGTCGCTGAAGAGCTTGTGGCCGAAGGAGCCGCCGCCGGTGATCACGTTGACCTTGACCTGGTCCTGGGGCATGCCGAGCGCCTTGGCGATGTTCTGCTGGGCGAGGATCGGGACCTTCAGGCCGGCCCAGATCGTGGCCCGGTCCTCGCGGACGTCGGCGACCGCGCAGTTGGGCTCGAGCGCGGCGCTGCTGCGGAACATGAACGTGAAGCTCGGCCTCGACCGTCTTGGCGAGCAGCGGCACGTCCGGGACCGCGAGCGGCAGCTCGCGCCTTGCGCAGCCGGGCCAGGATCGTCTGGTCGGACTCGCCCTCGACGGGCCCGGGTTCCAGACGACGTCCATCGCGCGGATCGCGTCGATGCACTGGCCGAAGGTCTGCGCGCGCACCGCGATGCCGGTGTCGACCTTCGCCACGTTCTTGACGCCGGGCATCGCGCAGGATCTTGCGCTTGTTGCGCAGCCGCTGCGGGCGAGCCGTTGAGCGTCGGCGGCCGGCAGACCATCGTCGGCAGCGCGCCCGGGACGTGCAGGTCCATCGCGAACTTCTTCCGCCCGGTGACGGCCGCCAGGGCGTCGTCGCGGTTGCGCGGGGTGCCGATGACCGAGAAGTCCGACCGGGGCTTGAGGTCGACCCGGACCGCGCGGTCGGTCGGGCTGGCGGCCCTGGTCGCCAGCTCGGCGTAGGTCACCGAGCTGCCGTCGGGCGCGGTCGACGACGCCCTCGTGGCTCTGCAGCCGGGCGACCTCCGCAGCCGAGCTCGATGGCGGCCGCGTCGAGCAGCGCGCCGCGGGCGATCGCGGCGGCGACGCGGACCGGGGTGTACGTCGAGACCGTGGTGTTGGAGCCGCCGGTCAGCTGGTTCAACAGCAGCTCGGGGCGCGCCGGCGCCAGGGTGACCACGCACCTTCTCGACGCGGCAGGTCGAGCTCCTCGGCGATGATCATCGCCGTGGAGGTGGTGATGCCCTGGCCGACCTCCATCCGCGGGATCGCGAAGGAGGCGGTGCCGTCCTCGTTGACCGTGACGGTGATCAGCTTCGCGGTCGGCCGGGCGGCGTCGGTCTGCAGGTCCTCGAGGTCGTAGAGCTCGGGCACCTGGCGCCCGAGGGCACCGCGGCGTCGCGCGCGGGTCGGGCCAGGCCGAGGTCGGCGGCGGCCACGAGCGTCGCGCCGGCCATGACGTAGCCGAGGAAGCTGCGGCGACGCAGCGGCCATCGGTGCTGCGCGGGTCCTCCTGCGTCCCGTGGGCTCCGTGCGCGGCGTGCGGGGTGCCGTGTCATGCCGTGTTCCTCCGAGAGCATCGGGCCGCGACGCCGAGGCGTCGGGCGACTGCTCCCTCCCGCACCCAGCGTGACAGCCGTCACTCGCCGGCGCCATGCCCGCGCTGCCCACCATCGGGCCCGGCCGGGTTGTGCAGAGTGCCCAACGGCAGCGCGTCAGCGGAGCCCGTCGTGCCGACGGCGCGCAGCGCGAGCGCGAGCTCGAGGGGTGGCACTGCGTCGAGGTCCTCGCGGCCGAGCAGCGCCGCGACCCGGTGCAGCCGGTTGAGCACCGTGTTGCGGTGGCAGTGCACGCCGGGCGGCGGTGTGGGTGGGCGAGCCGCCCGTGGCGACCCACGCGACCAGGGTGTCCAGCAGCGGCTCGCGCTCGGCCGCCGGGAGCGCGAGCACCGGGCCCAGCCACAGCGTCGACCAGCCGGGCCGCGACCTCGGGCGCCCGGAGCAGCAGCGCCTCGGGGAGCCGGTCGTCGAAGGCCGCCACGCCGGGCTCGCCCGGCGAGCGTGCGCAGCGCCAGGGAGGCCTGCCGGGTGCCGGCGTCCACCCCGGCCAGGCCGGCCGACCGGCGCGGAGACCGCCGACGCGCGCGTCCGGCGTCGCCGGGCGAGCGGCGGCGAGCGACCGGCTGCCACGGGCCCGCCCGGGCCGAGCGCCACCAGGCCCGGCGACGCCGCCGGTGCGGCGTACCCACGCCGACGGGCTGCGGCAGCAGCGTCGTCCTCGACGCGCCGCGGGTCGAGGGCGTCGGCCAGCACGACGAGGTAGCGGCCCTCGACGGGCACGTCGAGGATCCGGGCGGCCTCGTGCGCGAACCCGGGCTCGCCGGCCCGGCCCGCCAGCAGCGCCCTCCCACAGCCCGGCGCGCAGCTGCTCGTCGGCGCGGACCGCGGCCCGCTCGGCGGCGTGGTAGGCCGCGGCCACCTGGGCCGAGGTCTCGTCGACGACCTCCCACAGCCGGGTGCCGACCTCGCGGAGCTCGGCGGCGTCGAGGGCGGCGCGGCGCCTGGTCGACGAGGTCCTCCCAGATCAGCCGGCCGCCCATCCGGAACGAGCGCAGCACGTCGTCGAGCGGCAGCCCCTGCTCGGCGCGGCGCCGGCCGGTCGCGCGCGCCGCGTCGTACGCCGGCTCGCCGGGCTCGGGCACCGCCCGCCCGGCGACCGCGTCGCTCGAGCAGCTCGAGGACGCGGGCGATGTTGTCGTGGCAGGACTCGCGCAGGTCCGCGAGCGGCACCACCCGGACCGCCCGGTAGCCGGGGTTGCTGGCGACGATGGTGTCGACCAGCCGGTCGGTGAGCGCGTCGACGCGGGCGCGGCGGTGCCCGGCCAGGAAGGCCAGCGTCGTCGCGCGCACGGTCCGTCGGGCCAGCGGCGGCTCAGGCGCCGAGCCGGTGGCAGCAGCAGCGCCTCGGCGAGCACGACCCGCTCGAACTCGCGCGAGGTGCAGGCCCTCGTTGGCGCCGTGCGCGCGGGTGTCGGGGTCCTCGACGCCGGTGACCAGCACGCTGGCCTCGGGGAACGCCTCGAGGAACTCGGCGATGAACGGGATCGAGCCGCCGACGCCCATGTCGACCGGCTCGGTGCCGTCCCAGGCCTCGGTGAACGCGGCGCGGGCGGCGTCGTACGCCGGGCCGGTGGCGTCGATCTGCGTGGCCTCGCCGGTGTCGACGACCGTGACGGTGAGCGTGGCGCCCCACGGCACGTGCGCCTCGAGGTGGCGCGACGCAGGCAGGCCAGCGGCGTTCTCGGTGGTGTCGCCGGGCGCGATCCGCATCGAGATCGGCGCGGGCGGCCGGGACCAGGGTGTTGCTGGCGCCGTCGACCTTGGGGGCGTCCAGGCCGGTGATGCTCAGCGAGGGCTTGGTCCACAGCCGCTCGACGGCGGAGCCGGTGCCGATCCACTGCGATGCCGGCCGCGGCGCCGGACTCGGCGCGCAGCCGCTCCTCGGGGTACTCCACGTCGGCGGCCGGGCCCGCTGTGCAGCCCCTCGATCGCGACGTTGCCGCGCGTCGTCGTGCAGGCGTGGCGAGCAGCCGGGCCAGCGTCATCAGCGCGTCGGGCACCAGCCCGCCCCACATGCCGGAGTGGACGGCGTGGGTCAGGGTGCGCACCTCGACGTCGAGCGCGGACCAGGCCGCGCAGGCTGGTGGTGAGCGCCGGCACGCCGATGTCCCAGTTGCCGGAGTCGGCGATCACGATGACGTCGGCCTCGCAGCCGGTCCTGGTGCGTCGTCGAGCAGCGTCGGGCAGCGTCTCGGAGCCGACCTCCTCCTCGCCCTCGATGAACATCGTGACGCTGACGGGCAGGTCGTCGCCGAAGCACGCGCAGCGCGCCGAGGTGGGCGGCGATGCCGGCCTTGTCGTCGGCGGCGCCGCGGGCGAAGAGGCGGTCACCGCGCTCGGTGGGCTCGAACGGCGGGGAGTCCCAGTCGGCGTGGTCGTTCTCGGGCTGCACGTCGTGGTGGGCGTAGAGCAGCACGGTGGGCGCGCCCGCCGGCCCCGGCTTGTGCGCGATCACCGCCGGCAGCCCGCCGTCGGCGCTGCACGATGTCGACGCGTGTCGAAGCCCTCCGCGCGGAACAGGCCCGCGACGGCCTCGGCGCTGCGCTCGACCTCGCCGTGCGCGCTCGGGGTCGGCGCTGACCGACTCGATGCGGACCAGGTCCTCGAGGTCCTGGCGGATGCCGGGCAGGACGTCCTGGACGCGGGCGCGGATGTCGGCGGGCGAGAGATCGGTCATGTCCGCCAACCTAGGACGTCGGCTCCCCGGCGGCGCACCCGGGTTTCACTGCCGGTGACGCCCCGGACCGGTCCGCCCGCTGGCGAGCCGGCCGTCGCGGACCACGATCTTGCCGCGGCGCACGCCGTACCGGACCGCCCGGCCGTACTGGCCCGGACCCCAGTACCGGGCTCGCACCCGGCGGCTCAGCTCCCGGCGGCGGGCCGGGCCGTCCTCCTCCAGTGCCGCGACGAGGACGTCGCTCTCCTGCTCGAGCTCCCGGACGTCGGCGTCGTTGTCGGCGACCGTCGGCAGGCCGCCGGTCCGCATCGGGCGCGGCGGAACGGCCTCGTACTGCTCGTCCTGCTGCTCGTCCTGCTGCTCGTCGCGGCTCGTCTCGCGGCTCGCCCTCGTCCCGACCGTCGTCCTCGTCCTGCTGCTCGTCGGCCTCCTCGGCCGACAGCGGGGCCGCCACGTCCTCGAGCGCCTGGCCCTCGGCGCGCACGCCCATGGTGCCGTGGATGATCCCGGCGACGACCATGATCGCGCCGGCGCCGGCGTACCCGTAGAAGACGTTCATCCGCGACTCGCTCGAGATGAGCTGGCCGAACAGCCACGGCCCGATGATCCCGCTGACGCCGGTGCCGATGGCGTAGAAGAACGCGATGACCATGGCGCGGATCTCCAGCGGGAACGTCTCGCTGACGGTCAGGTACCCGGCGCTCGCCCCGGCCGAGGCGAAGAAGAAGATGACCACCCAGGCGATGGTCTGGGTCCAGGTGCCCAGGACGTCGGCCTGGAACAGCCAGCCCACGATGACCGCGGCGACACCGCCGATGACGAACGTCGAGGCGATCATCGGCCTGCGGCCGACCCGGTCGAAGAACGGTCCGAGCACGATCGGGCCGAGGAAGTTGCCGGCGGCGAACGGCAGCAGGAACAGCCCGACCGACGCGGCCGAGACGCCGTAGAACGTGGTCAGCATCAGGCCGTAGGTGAAGAACAGCGCGTTGTAGAGGAACGCCTGCGAGGTCATCAGCGCGAATCCCACGACCGTGCGGCGCGGGTAGACCTTGAACACGGTGCGCGCGATCTCGACGAAGCCGGTGCTCTCGCGGGTCCGGATCTCGAGCGGGTCGCCCCCCGGCTCGGGCAGGTCGCCGTCGACGTGCTTGGCGACCTTGGCCTCGATGCCGCTCATCACCTCCTCGGCCTCGTCCGTGCGCCCGTGGATCATCAGCCAGCGCGGCGACTCGGGGACCAGCAGCCGCATCATCAGGATCGCGATGCCCACGAAGCCGCCGGTGGCGAACGCCAGCCGCCAGCCGAGGCCGGACGGCAGGTCACTGAGGTAGAGGTAGCCGAGCGCGGCGGCCACCGCGGCGCCGAGCCAGTAGCTGCCGTTGACCGCGAGGTCGACGGTGCCGCGCACCCGCGCGGGGATGAGCTCGTCGATCGCGGAGTTGATCGCGGAGTACTCGCCGCCGATGCCGGTACCGGTGAGGAAGCGGCCGACCGCGAACCACCAGTACACGAGCGAGCCGCTCACCCACAGGCCCGCGGTCGCGGTGATGGCCACGCCGACGAGGTAGACCCCCAGCGTGACGAGGAAGAGCTTCTTGCGCCCGAACCGGTCGGTCAGGTAGCCCCAGAACAGCGCCCCGGAGATGGCGCCCAGGATGTAGATCGACGCCGACCCCGCGACCTGGACGGTCGAGAACCCGATCGAGTCCTTCAGCGAGGCGCCGACCGCGCCCTTGATGGTGACCTCGAGCCCGTCGAGGATCCAGACGGTCCCCAGCGAGGCGATGATCAGCCAGTGCCACCGGGTCCACGGCAGCCGGTCCATTCGTTGCGGGATGTCACTCTCGACGGTGTCGGTGACCTCGGGCATGCGGGCTCCTTCCTCCGGTTCGCCACATGGACGTGACGGACCGGTACCCGGACGCCGCGAGTCGACACGGCCCGGGATGCGAGCCCGGGACTCAGCGCAGCGGGAGGTACGGCGACAGGTCGGCCCGCTCGCCGCTGGGCCCGCACGTCGTGCGGCGTCGGCCCAGGCGAGCTCGCCGGTCGCGAGCGCGATCCAGGTGGCGGCGTCCATCTCGATGACCGCCGGCGGCGTGCCGCGGGTGTGCCGGACGCCCGGGATGACCTGCACGGCGGCGTACGGCGGGACCCGGACCTCGACCGAGTGCCCGGGCGCGCGCTGCTCGAGCACGGCGAGGAAGTGCTTGGTGAGCAGCCGCAGGTCGCCGCTGCTCGAGGTGCGGCCTCGACCTCGGCCGGGGATCGGCGGTGCGCAGGCGGGCCGGCATCAGCCTCGCGCCTCGCGGGTAGGGCTGGATCAGCTGGTAGCACGGAGTAGGTGATCCGGCCGTCGTCGCGTGCCCTGCGGTGCGTTGCCGCCAGCGCTCGACCAGGCTCGGCTGACCTCGCGCATCAGCTCCTCGGCCTCGTCGGGGGTGAGCCGCAGCGCGTACTCCGAGACGCTCTTGCGCTCGCTTCTTCTCCGGCTCGGCGCGCCAGCGCGCGGTCGACCAGGTGGTGGCCCCAGGCGACCGCGTTGCGCTGGAAGACCGCGTACGGCCGCCCTGCCGCCCGGCTGGTCGAGCATGTCGCCGGTGCGGATGCTGATCCCGTCGGCGTCGGCCAGCCGCCACACCCGGTCGCGCCGGTCGCGGGCCTCGTCGGGCGCCTCCTCGACCAGGCCGTACTTGGCGAGCTGGCGCAGGTGGAAGCTCGCCTGGTTGGCCGGGCACGTCGAGGAGCCGGGCGATGTCGGCGGCGCGCAGCGGCCCGGCCGCGGACAGCTCGGACAGGATCCGGTTGCGCGTCGGGTGGGCGATGCGCGCCGGAGGATCCGCGGGTCGTCGTACGTCGCCATGGCGCCAGTCCTACGCGAATTTCGCACGCACTATTGCGCAACTGATCATTGCGCACTATATGTTGCGGATATGACCGTCGTACCGCTCCCTGGCCCGCAACCGCGACTTCACCGTGCTCTGGGTCGGCCAGACCATCAGCGAGATCGGCAGCCGGATGAGCATGTTCGTGTTCCCGCTGATCACCTACGCCCTGACCGGCTCCGCGCTGCTCGCCGCGGCCGCCGAGGCCCTGCACCTGCTCGGCCTGGTCGGCATGCTGCTGCCCGCGCGGCGTGCTCGCCGACCGCCTCGACCGGCGCCGGATGATGCGGCTCGCCAGCGGCGCGGGCGTCGCTGCTCTACGCCTCGCTCGCCGCCGCCGGCGATCGCCGGCGCGCTCACGCGTCCCGCACCTGCTGGTGGTCGCGCTGCTGACCGGGTGGCCGCCGGGCTGTTCTCGCCGGCCGAGATCTCGGCGGTGCGCACGGTCGTGCCGACGCGAGGAGCTGCCGACCGCGCTGAGCCAGAACCAGGCCCGCCAGCACGTGGCCGGCGCTGGTCGGCGCACCCCTCGGCGGCCTGCTGCTACGGCGTGACCCGGTGGCTGCCGTTCGTCGCCGACGCGGTCAGCTACGCCGTCACCTGGGTGCTGCTCGGCCGGATCCGCACCGACCTGTCGCCCGCGCCGTACG
The DNA here is from genome assembly GCA_963763225.1 of uncultured Actinomycetota bacterium. Taxonomy (GTDB): domain Bacteria; phylum Actinomycetota; class Actinomycetes; order Propionibacteriales; family Nocardioidaceae; genus Nocardioides. The sequence goes on from CAVXNT010000004.1 coordinate 398,189, forward strand.
ACGGCCCGCGGCGCCGGCCCGGCCACGACCTCGCCGAGGGCGTGCGCTTCACCTGGTCGCGGCCGTTCTTCCGGGTGCTGCATGATCTGGTCGCCGCTGACCAACCTGGTGGTCAACGCGCTGTTCTTCGTGGCGGTGCTGCGGCTGATCGCAGGCGGCTTCCCGCCGGTCCAGATCGGCCTGGTCGAGGCGGCCGCCGGGCGTCGGCCGGCATCCTCGGCGCGCGTCGCCGGCGCCGTGGGTCATCGACCGGGTCGCCACCGGGCGGCTGACGGTCGCGATCGCCTGGAGCTTCCTGCCGCTGCGTGGTGCCGATGGCGCTGTGGAACCAGCCGTGGGTGGTCGCCGCCGCGCTCGGCCTCGGGCTGTTCCTCAACCCCGCCGGCAACGCCGGGGTGCGGCTCCTACCGGGTCGCGGTCACCCCGCCCGAGCTGCTGGGCCGGGTGCAGTCGACGATGCAGTTCGTCGTCGATGTCGATGATGCCGCTCTCGCCCGTGCTCGCCGGCGCGCTGCTCGCGCGGCTCGGCGGCGCGACGCCATGCTGGCGCTCGGCGTGCTCACCGCGCGGTCGCGCTGATCCCGACGCTGTCGGCCTCGGTCCGCTCGGTCCCCCGGCCCGAGCAGTGGGACCGGCACGACGCGGGGGTCACCGCGCCGGTCGCCGCCTGACCGCGAGTTCGACCCCGCAGCGGGAGCGGGTGCCCGCGCGGTGAGCGCGTACGGCACGCTGGTGGCGTGGACACCGGGGAGCGTCTCGCCAACTGGCTCGAGGGCCTCGGCCTCGCGGGAGCGCTCGCGGAGGCCGGCCTGCCGACCTTCACCCGCGACGCCGACGGGCGCGCCGTGTGGACCGACCCCGAGCGCCTCGACGAGCTGGAGGCGCTGCTGCGCAGCGAGGGCGAGGAGCCGGAGCACGCGGTCCCCGTCGCCCTGGTCCTGATCGCCCGGCAGGCGCGGCTGCGCAGCGAGCTGCTCGACACCCCCTGGTTCACCTACGAGACGCTCGCCGAGCTGCGCGGGGCGACGCGTGGACGGCACCCGGTTCGCCGTGCACAAGGCCGCGCAGACGCACCGGCTGCTGGTCGTCCCCGTCGAGGACCGGGCGGTCGTGCCGGCGTTCCAGCTGACCGACGACGGTGAGGTGCGGGCGGACGTGGCGCCGCTGCTCGAGCCGCTCCTCGCCGCGCGGATGGACCCGTGGAAGGTGTGGGCCTGGCTCACCCAGCCCGCGGCCCTCACCTTCGGGCGCGCGCCCGGCCGAGGCCGTCACCGACCCGGAGGTGGCCGACCTGGTCCTCCACGCCGCGGTCCGCCTCGCCGAGCGGGTCGCGCGCTCCTTGCGGCCTCCGATCGGGCTCAGGCGAGGGCGTCTCCACGATGGGCCAGCTGGTCTGCGCCCAGGCGTCGGAGTCGGGGTCGACGACCACGAAGTGGTCGCCGTCGACCTCGACGCAGCTCCGCCCGGGCACCGGCGGCGCGGGCGGCCTCGACGTAGGCGCGCGACTGCCGATCGGGACGACGTCGTCGCGCGCGGCCGTGCACGCACCACACCGGTACGTCGAGCGGCACCATCCGGATCGGGTCGACGCCGGCGTCGGCCGGGCCCGGCGGGTGGCCGAGGAACCGCCTCGACCGCGCCGCCGCCGAGGCCCTCGTCGTACGCCGCCCGCAGGTCGAGCACCCCGGCCTGGCGAGACCACGTGGGTCAGGCCGCCGCGCGCTCGGCCGCCCAGGTGGCAGGTGGCCGCCCGCGGAGTGGCCGATCCCGACGACGGTGCCGGCGGCCAGCGGGCAGCGCGTCGATCGCGGCCGCGACGTCGTCGAGGGTGTCGGCGCGCCACCGGTGCCGCGGCGGTACTCGATGGCCCACGTCGCCCAGCCGCGCGCGACCAGGCTCGGCACCAGCGGCCGCGCGTACTCGATGCCGTATCGCGGCTTCCAGAAGCCGCCGTGCACCAGGACCGCGACGCCGCGCGGCTGCCCGGCCGGGCGGGTGAGCTCGGCGTACTGGGCGGGGTGGTCGCCGTAGCGATCGTCCGGCCACCGGCTCATCCTCACGACGGCCACGCCGCGAACGCGGCGGCCGCGGGCAGCCAGAGCAGGTACGGCGGTGCACGCCGGTGGTTCGGCGCGGTGGGCAGTGGTCCGGCTGGTCGCACGACGGCGGTCAGCCAGCGCGGCCGGCAGGGTCGCGGTCCAGGCCTCGCGCAGCTCGGCGAGCGGGACCTCGAACTGGCCGTCCACGACCAGCGCGTCGCCGCCGGTGACGCCGAGCGGGGTGAGCGGGACGCCGTGCTCGCGCGGCGAGCTCGACCAGCGCGCTCGGCGTCGCCGTCGGCGACGGTGACCAGCACCCGGCCGGCCGACTCGCTGAACAGCGCGACGAACGGGTCGCCGGCGCAGCGCGACCGAGACGCCGACGTCGTGGCGCAGCGCCGCACTCGACCAGCGCCTGGCGCGAGCCCGCCGTCGGACGAGGTCGTGGGCGCAGGTGAGCAGCCCGACGCCCGTCGCGCGAGCAGCGCGGCGAGGGCCTGCTCGCGCGGCGAGGTCGACCCGCGGCGGCAGGCCGCCGAGGTGGCCGTGCACGACGTGCGCCCACTCCGAGCCGGAGAGCTCCTCGCGGGTCTCGCCGAGCAGGAACACCCGCTCGCCGGCCGCCGCCCAGGCCGTCGGCGTACGCCGGGTGACGTCCTCGATCACGCCGAGCACCGCGACCACCGGGGTCGGCAGGATCGCGGTCTCGCCGGTCTGGTTGTAGAGGCTGACGTTGCCGCCGGTGACCGGGATGCCGAGCTCGAGGCAGGCGTCCTTCAGGCCGCGGCAGGCCTCGGCGAACTGCCACATCACGGCGGGGTCCTCGGGCGAGCCGAAGTTCAGGCAGTCGGAGATCGCCAGCGGCGTGGCACCGCCGGTGGCGACGTTGCGGTAGGACTCGGCGAGCGCGAGCTGCGCGCCGGCGTACGGGTCGAGCTGCGCGAAGCGGCCGTTGCAGTCGGTGGAGACCGCGACGCCGAGGTTGGTCTCCTCGTCGACGCGCACCATGCCGCTGTCGGAGGGCTGGGCGAGCACGGTGTTGCCGCGCACGTAGCGGTCGTACTGGTCGGTGATCCACGACTTGTCGCACAGGTTCGGGCTGGCCGACCAGGCGCAGCAGCGTGTCGCGCAGCTCGTCGCCGGTCGCCGGGCGCGGCAGCCGCTCGGCGCCGTCGGCCTGCAGGGCGTCCTGCCAGTCCGGGCGGGCGAACGGGCGCTGGTACGTCGGGCCCTCGTGCGCGACCGAGCGCGGCGGTACGTCGACGACGCGCTCGCCGTGCCAGTCGATCTGCAGCCGGCCGGTGTCGGTGACCTCGCCGATCGACGACGGCCTCGACGTCCCACTTCGCGCAGATCGCCAGGAACGCCTCGACGTCGCCGGGCTCGACGACCGCCATCATCCGCTCCTGCGACTCGCTCATCAGGATCTCCTCGGGCGCGAGCGTGGAGTCGCGCAGCGGCACCCGGTCGAGCTCGACGTGCATGCCGCCGTCGCCGGCGCTGGCCAGCTCGGAGGTCGCGCAGGACAGCCCGGCGCCGCCGAGGTCCTGGATGCCGGCGACCAGGCCGGCGGCGAAGAGCTCGAGCGTGCACTCGATGAGCAGCTTCTCCATGAACGGGTCGCCGACCTGGACGCTGGGCCGCTTGGCCGGGCCCGTCGTGCGTCGAAGGTCTCGCTGGCGAGCACCGAGACGCCGCCGATGCCGTCGCCGCCGGTGCGGGCGCCGTAGAGGATCGACCTGGTTGCCGGCGCCGCTGGCCTTGGCGAGGTGCAGGTCCTCGTGCCGCAGCACGCCGACGCAGAGCGCGTTGACCAGCGGGTTGCCGAGGTAGGTCTCGTCGAAGACCGCCTCGCCGCCGATGTTGGGCAGGCCCAGGCAGTTGCCGTAGCCGCCGACGCCGGCGACGATCCCGGGCAGCACCCGGTGGGTGTCGTCGGCGTCGAGCGGGCCGAAGCGCAGCGGGTCCATCACCGCGACCGGGCGGGCGCCCATCGCGAGGATGTCGCGGACGATGCCGCCGACGCCGGTCGCGGCGCCCTGGTAGGGCTCGACGTACGACGGGTGGTTGTGGTCTCGACCTTGAAGGTGACCGCGTAGCCCTGGCCGATGTCGATGACGCCGGCGTTCTCGCCGATGCCGGCCAGCATCTTGCCCGACCGGCGTCTCCTGGCGGGAGCTCGCCGAACTGCTTGAGGTGCACCTTGGTGCGACTTGTAGGAGCAGTGCTCGCTCCACATCACCGAGTACATCGCCAGCTCGGAGCTGGTCGGCCGGCGGCCGAGGATCTCGCGGATCCGGGCGTACTCGTCGGCCTTCAGGCCCAGGTCGGCCCACGGCTGCTCGCGGTGCGGGTCGTCCTCGGCGACGGCGACGGTGTCGAGGGCGCTGCGAGTCGTCTCGGCCACGGTCAATCTACCGGCGTACGCCGCGGGCCCCGCACTCGCCTCCGCCCGCGGGACGACCCCACCTCCGGGCCCCGCCGAGTCGGCGCAACCTGACGCGGGTCGTACGTCGAGTCGGCGCATCCTGACGCCCTCGGTACGCCGAGTCGGCGCAACTTGACGCACCGGCGTCAACGAGCGCCGACTCGCGGTGACCCGGGCGTCAACGAGCGCCGACTCGGCGGCCCCGAGCTGTCAACGAGCGCCGACTCGCGGCGGGGCGGGGTCAGCGGAGCAGGCCGTCGGCGACGACCTCGAGCAGCGGGCGGACGGTGCTGAGCGGCTGGTCGGCGTTGTCGGCGACGGTCGCCACGCCGCCGACGAGCTGGCACACCGCGACGGCGTCGACGTCGGGGCGCAGCGCGCCGTCGGCGTCGAGCCGGTCCATCACCCGCTGGCTGGCCTGCGCCAGCACCTGGCACTTGCCCATGATCGGGGACTCGGGGTCGCCCATCGCCGAGGTGATCTTGGCGGGGCCGCCCTTGTGCAGGCAGATCAGCCCCGCGTAGGTCTCGAGCCAGCGCCACCAGCAGGTCGCGGTCGGAGCCCTCGAAGGCCAGCGTCTTCTCGGTCGTCTCGTTCACCCGGTCCACCCAGCTCTGCATGATCGCGTCGAGCAGCGCGTCCCGGGTCGGGAAGTGGCGGTAGAGCGTGCCGGCACCGACGCCGGCCCGCCTGGCGACCTCGTCGAGCGGGGCGTCGTACCCCTTCTCCCGGAAGACCTCGCGGGCGACCTCGACGATCCGGTCGCGATTGCGCTTGGCGTCGGCGCGCACAGAATCCACCTCGACTTGCTAACCGGAGACAGTCTCCGTATTGTTGATCCAGAACCGGAGTCATTCTCCGATCTAAGTCTACGTCGGTCGGCAAGACCAGAAACAGGACTGACCCACCATGCCACTCTCCATGCTCTCCCCTGCCCGCAAGCGGGCCCGCGAGCTCCCCTCCGACCTCCCGACGGACGCCGGCCGCGCCGCGACCGGCATCGCCATCGTGCTGGTCGCCCAGCTGATGCTCGTGCTCGACGCCACCGTCGTGAACGTCGCGCTCCCCCGCATCGACGCCGACCTCGGGTTCGGCCCCGCCTCGCTGTCGTGGGTGCTCAACGGCTACACGCTCGCGTTCGGCGGCCTGCTGCTGCTCGGCGGCCGACTGGGCGACGTGCGCGGCCGGCTGCGCATGTTCGAGATCGGGCTCACCGTCTTCACGCTGTTCTCGTTCCTCGGCGGGCTGGCCCAGACGCCGACCGAGCTGGTCGCGGCCCGCGCCCTCCAGGGCGTCGGCGCCGCGATGGCCGCGCCGAGCGTGCTCGCGCTGCTGACCACCAGCGCCCCCGACGAGGCCGCCCGCAACCGGGCCCTCGCGCTCTTCGGCGCGGTCTCGTCGGCCGGCGCCTCGATCGGCCTGCTGCTCGGCGGCGTGGTCACCGACGTCGGCTCGTGGCGCTGGACGCTGTTCATCAACGTGCCGATCGGCGCTGGCCGTGCTGGCGCTGGTGCCGCGGTTCGTGGACGAGACCCCGCGCCGGCCGGGCCGCTTCGACCTCGTCGGCGCACTGACCGCCACGCTGGGCGCGGTCGCATCGTCTGGTCGTTCATCGGCACCCCGGAGCACGGCTGGCTCTCCGGCCGCACGCTCGGCGGGTTCGCCGTCGGCCTGGTGCTGCTCGCCGTGCTGGCCCGCACCGAGGTCGCGGCACCCGCACCCGCTGGTCCAGCCGCACCTGGTGCGCAACCGCGAGCGGGTCGTCGCGCTCATGGTGATGGCGCTGGTGATCGGCGCCAACCTGTCGATGTTCTTCCTGTCGTGCAGTACGTCGCAGCGCGTGCTCGGCTTCGGCCCGATCGAGACCGGACTCGCGTTCCTGCCCTTCAGCCTCGGCGTCTTCGCGATGTCGCGGGTGACCCCGTGGCTGTTCGGCCGGGTCGGCGCGCGCCGGATGATCCTGACCGGCACCGCCGCCCTGGTGGTCGGGTACGCCTGGCTCAGCGGCCTGGCCGCCACCGACACCTACCTCGGCGGCGGTCTTCGGTCCGATGCTGATCGCCGGCCTGTCCACCGGACTGGTGTTCATGCCGATCACCGCGACCGTGCTCGGCGGCGTCGAGCCCGAGCACGCCGGGTCCGCCTCCGGACTGCTGCAGACCACCCAGCAGCTCGGCAGCGCGGTCGGCGTGGCCGTGATCGTGTCGGTGTACGCCGCCGGCGCGGTGCCCGGCCAGTTCGTGCCGGGCGTGCGGGCGGCGTTCCTCACCTCGGCCGGGTTCTCGGCCGCGGCGTCGCGGTCGCGGCGCGGCGCTGCCCTGCGGCCGCGGCGGGCCCCGGCCCCGGTCGCCGAGCGCGACGAGGAGCTCCCGAGCCATCACGCCGACGCGGCCTGACCACCCCGGGCGCCCGCTCCCGCCGCCGCGGGGGCGGGCGTCCAGGCGTACCCGTCCCACCACCAGTGGCCGTCGGTGCTGACCAGCGGAACGCCCTCCACCGGGTCGGCATGGAAGTCCGGGACCAGGCCCAGGAACGGCTGGACGCTCCAGCCCTCGTGTGCGGTGTCGTCGGTCATGATCGTCTCCCCCAGATTCGATCGGACCACCAGCGTGGCCCGCATCGACCCGGCTCGCACGCACTTGCCCGAATCTTGCGATGGCACCGCTAATTACAGGTCTGTAGTTGCTGCAACTGCTGTGACGGCTGTGATTCCTGAGGTTATGGTGACCTGGCCTCCGCCCCTTCCCCTGGAGTCCCCCATGTCCCGCCCGGCCCGCCGCACCTGCCGCGTCCCTGGCTGCACCGCAGCCTCGCCGTCCTCGCCGGCGCGCCCTCCCCGGCCACTGCTCGCCGTCGTGGCACGACCTCGCCCAGGCGGCTGCGCGCCGCGCGCAGGGGCAACTCGGTCACGCCGGGCGACTTCACCGGCTACGGCTTCGACCAGTGCCAGGCGCCCGCGCAGCCGACGATGAACCAGTGGCTGCAGACCTCGCCGTTCTTCGCGGTCGGCATCTACATCTCCGGGGACTCCCGCGCCTGCCGCGACCAGCCCAACCTGACGCCCGGGCTGGGTCAGCACCCAGCTGCGCCAAGGGCTGGCGGCTGCTGCCGATCACGCTCGGGCCGCAGGCGTCGTGCCAGCCGCGGTTCCCGCGGTACGGCGACGACCAGACGATCAACCCCAAGCCCGGCAGGCACGAGCGCTACGGCAGGCCCGCCGGCAGGGCAGCGCCGAGGCCAGCAAGACCGTCGGCGTCGCCCAGACGCTCGGCATCGTCCCGGGCAGCACCCTGTGGTACGACCTCGAGGGCTTCGACCTCGGCAACACCCGCCTGCCGCGAGTCCGCGCTGGCCTTCCTGTCCGGCTGGACCAGGCAGATCCACCAGCTCGGCTACGTCTCCGGCGTCTACTCCAGCGCCGGCTCCGGCATCAAGATGCTCGACGACGCCCGCGGCAACGGGCGCCCCGACGTCCAGCTGCCCGACCAGATCTGGATGGCCCGCTGGGACGGCCAGGCGAACACCACCACGTCCTACATCCGCTACGACGGCTGGCTGCCGCACGCCCGGATCAAGCAGTACCAGGGCGGCCACAACGAGACCTGGGGCGGCGTCACCATCAACATCGACCGCAACTTCCTCGACCTGGGCCGCGGCTCGGTGCCGGTGCCCGAGGACCACTGCGGCGGGTGAAGATCGCCTACGGCGACTACCCGGAGCTCGCCCGGCCAACGGCAACCGCACCCCGCCGCCCGCGAAGGTGCAGGCGCTGCAGTGCCTGCTGCAGGAGCAGGGGCCTACCGCGGCAAGGTCAACGGCGTCTACGACAGCCGGACGCAGGCCGCCGCGCAGGCCTGGCAGGAGCCGAAGGGGTTGCCGGGCGCGACCACGTGGAACCGGCGCACTGGATGTCGCTGCTGGTCGCCGGCGACAGCCCGGTGCTCAAGTTCGGCTCGGTCGGCACGGAGGTACGCCGGCTGCAGCGCGCCCTCAACGCCGCCCTCGACCTGGACACGGCCGTGCGCGCCACGGGGCTGTTCGACAACCAGACGATCGCGGCCCTGCGCACCTGGCAGCAGCAGGTCGGCCTCGGGCAGACCGGCGTGGTCGGCACCTCGAGCTGGAAGCGCCTGTCCGCGGGGAAGCGCTGAGGTAGTCCCTCCGCCGGGGTCAGGACAGGACGGCGGCCGCGAGGGTGGTGAAGAAGCCGAGCCCGTCGGTGCCGGAGCCGGTCAGCGGCTCGACCGCGTGCTCGGGGTGCGGCATCAGGCCGACGACGTTGCCGCGCTCGTTGGTGATGCCGGCGATGTCACGCATCGAGCCGTTGGGGTTGCCGCCGAGGTAGCGGGCGACCACGCGGCCCTCGCCCTCGAGCCGGTCCAGGGTCTCGGCGTCGGCGACGAAGCCGCCCTCGCCGTTCTTGAGCACGATGGTGATCTCGGCGCCCTCGTCGTACGCCGCGGTCCAGGCGGTGCGGTTGTTCTCGATCCGCAGCCGCTGGTCGCGGCAGACGAACTTGCGGTGGTCGTTGCGGATCAGCGCGCCCGGCAGCAGGTGGGACTCGCAGAGGATCTGGAAGCCGTTGCAGATGCCGAGCACCGGCATCCCGCGGCCGGGCCGCCTCGATCACCTCGGTCATCACCGGGGAGAAGCGGGAGATCGCGCCGCAGCGCAGGTAGTCGCCGTAGGAGAAGCCGCCCGGCAGGACCACCGCGTCGACGCCGCGCAGGTCGTGGTCGCCGTGCCAGAGCGCGACGGCCTCGTGGCCGCCGAGCGTGACGGCGCGCTGGGCGTCGACGTCGTCGAGGGAGCCCGGGAAGGTGACGACGCCGACCTTCACGCGACGGTCTCCACCGCGGCCGGGGCGGTCTCGACGGAGACCGTGAAGTCCTCGATCACCGGGTTGGACAGCAGCGTCTCGGCCATCTGGCGGACCTCGCTCGAGCACCTCGTCGGTCAGCTCGCCGTCGACCTCGAGCTCGAACCGCTTGCCCTGGCGGACGTCGGTGACGCCGGAGAAACCGAGCCGGGGCAGGGCGCCGAGGACGGCCTTGCCCTGGGGGTCGAGGATCTCGGGCTTGGGCATGACGTCGACGACTGACGTCGGGGCACAATGCGGCACCAGTGTAACGGGCTTCGCCTCCGGTGGGTCCGTCGGCAGACTGGGGGCATGAGCATGCCGGCCGGCGTACCCGGCGCGAACCGCTGCGAGCTGCAGTTCCCGCAGTCGCTGGCGGTCTACGACGACTACGCGGCCGCCCAGCAGGCCGTCGACTTCCTCTCCGACAACAAGTTCCCGGTCGAGCACTGATGATCGTCGGCACCGACCTCAAGCGGGTCGAGCGGATCACCGGGCGCCTGACCACCGGCCGGGTCGCGGTCGGCGGGCTGCTCTCCGGGGTGTGGCTCGGGCCTGTTCGTCGGGCTGGTCTTCGCGCTCTTCGTCGACAAGAACGCGCTCGCAGATGGTCCTCTCGACGATCGTGCTTCGGCGCGCTGTTCGGCGCTGATCTGGGCGCTGGTCGGCTACGCCGCTCACCCGCGGCCAGCGCGACTTCTCCTCGGTCACCCCGGTGGTCGCCACCAGTACGAGGTGCTCGTCGAGCACAAGGTCGCCGCCCAGGCCCGGGAGATGCTCGCCAAGCTGCCCGGCGCGCTGCCGAACCCGTTCGCGTGACGGTGGTCCGGCGCGCTCCCGGGCGGGCGGGTGGGCTCCGGGGCGGGCCGAACTGCGCAAGTGCTCGCCCAGGCCGGGTTACCGACCGGTAGGTGGGGCCGGAGAGCTCAACTGCGCGGCGACGGCACCCCGCTGACGAACTCCCACGAACGGGCCCGGCGGCGGACTTGTCCGCCGAAACCCGCTCGACACACCGTTGCGCAACGGCGTGTCGGTCGGGCTTCACCGTCAGCCGGTGAAACCCGACGTGTCGCGCCTCAGCTCAGCTCGCGCTTGAGGATCTTCCCGGTGGAGGTCATCGGCAGGGCGTCGACGAACTCGACGATGCGCGGGTACTTGTAGCCCGCCATCTGCTCCTTGCCCCAGGCGATCAGCTCGTCCTCGGTGATCGGGCGCCCTTCTCGAGGATGACGACCGCCTTGATCTCCTCGCCGTGGCTCTCGTGCGGCACGCCGATGACCGCGGCCAGCGAGACGGCCGGGTGGGTCATCAGGACCTCCTCGATCTCGCGGGGGTACACGTTGTAGCCGCCGCGGATGATCATGTCCTTGGACCGGTCGACGATGTAGTACCAGCCGTCCTCGTCGCGGCGGCCCAGGTCGCCGGAGCGGAACCAGCCGTCGCGGATCGCCTCGGCGGTGGCGTCGGGCCGGTCGTAGTAGCCCTTCATGACGTTGTGGCCCTTGATCGCGATCTCCCCGATCTGGTCGGTGCCCTCGACCTCGTTCCAGTCGGGGTCGATCAGCTTCATCTCCACGCCCGGGATCGGTACGCCGATCGAGCCCGACCCGCACCGGCTGGCCGTACGGGGAGAAGGTCGCGACCGGCGAGGTCTCCGAGAGGCCGTAGCCCTCGAGGATCGTGACGCCGAACCGCTTCTGGAACTCCTTGTGCACCTCGACCGGCAGCGCGGAGCCGCCGGCCACCGCCACCCGCAGGTTGCGCGCCAGCTCCGAGACGTCGATCGGGCTGCCGTCGGGGTTGCCGTCGGCGAGTGCGCCGAGCAGGCCCCAGTACATGGTCGGGACGCCGGCGAAGTAGGTGATCTGCTCCTTCAGCATCAGCTGCAGGGCGGCGTTCGCCTCGAAGCGGGGCAGCATCACGACGGTGCCGCCGAAGGCGAACACGCCGTTCTGGCACACGGTCTGGCCGAAGGAGTGGAACAGCGGCAGCACGCACAGGGCGGTGTCGGGGTTCTCCGCGTCGGCGCCGAACAGCTCCTCGCCGGACAGCGCGTTGTCGCGCATGTTCCGGTGCCGCAGCTCCGCGCCCTTGGGCTGCCCGGTCGTGCCGGAGGTGTAGAGGATGACCGCGGTGTCGTCCTCGTCGGTGGCGACCGTCTCGAACGTCGCCGGCTGGCCGCCCATGGCCTGCGCCATCGTCTCCACAGGATTCTCGGGAGTGCCCTCGATCGGCGACGGCGCGGCGAGGTCGGCGGTGATGACGAAGAAGTGCTCGCAGGCGTCGACCTTGCTGAAGCCGGCGTGACCCGCCTGGCCCATCGGCAGGTCCGGGGTGCCCTCGAAGCAGAAGTACGCCTTCGCGTCGGAGTCGTCGAGGTGGTAGGCGACCTCGCGGCCCTTGAGCAGCACGTTGAGCGGCACGACGGTGGCGCCCGCCTTGAGGATGCCGAAGTAGACGACGCTGAAGTACGGCAGGTTCGGGCAGGTCAGCGCGACCTTGTCCCCGGGCCGGATCCCGCGCGAGACCAGCAGGTTGGCGACCATGTTGGCGAACGAGTCGACCTCGGCGTACGAGAGCCGGGTGTCGCCCAGGACGATCGCGGTGCGGTCCGGGTACTTCTGGGCGCTGTCCTCGAGCAAGGTGGCGAGGTTGTACGTCGTCATGGCTGCAACTTACCCGCGGCGCGACGAAGGTCACCCCGGACCGCCCAGAGCGCGGGCCGGCGCAGCGGGCGGGCGATGTCGAAGGTCGCGGCGACGTCGCACCCGGTCGCGGTCCCGGCGAACTCCAGCGTCAGCGTCGCGGTGACGCCGCGCCACGTGCCGCGCTCGGACCAGCGGCGGGGGCGGTCCAGCTCGGTGGTCTCCATCCGCGGGCGCAGGCCGGGGCGGGTGACGTCGATCCAGGTCTGGCCGACCCGGGGCTCGCCGTCGACGTCCTCGACCCGGGCCAGGCTGGACTGCCACTGCGGCCGGTTGCGCGGGTCGACGAGGTAGTCGAACGCGACCTCGCACGGCACCGGGAACCCGCGACCGACGGCTCACCACCGCTGGCCGGTGAGCAGCTCGTAGGCCTCGACGTACCGGCTCCGGGTGCGCTCGACGACCTCGGGCGGCAGCGGCGGGGGCGGCTCGCCCGACGCGCGGTCCCAGCCGGACTCCGGCGAGAGCGCCCAGTTGCGCACGATCTGCTTGTCGTACGACGGCTGCGCGCGGCCCGGCTGCCACTCGTCGGCCGGCCAGAAGCGGGAGGAGTCGGGGGTGAGCACCTCGTCGGCGAGCACGGTGGTGCCGTCGGGGCGCGCGCCGAACTCGAGCTTGGTGTCGGCCAGGATGATGCCGCGCTCGCGGGCGATCTCCTCGGCGCGGGCGTAGACCGCGAGGGTCAGGTCGCGCAGCTGGGCGGCCCGCTCGGCGCCGACGGTGCCGTCGACCGCGTCGTACGACACGTTCTCGTCGTGCTCGCCGAGCTCGGCCTTGGTGGCCGGCGTGAAGATCGGCTCGGGGAGCCGGCTGCCGTCCTCGAGCCCGTCCGGCAGCGCGATCCCGCACACGCGGTCGCCGGTCGCGCGGTAGTCGAGCAGGCCGGACCCGGTGAGGTAGCCGCGGGCGACGCACTCGACCGGGTACATCGCCAGCCGCTCGCACACGACCGCGCGGCCGCGGACCTCCTCCGGGACGTCGGTGGAGACGACGTGGTTGGGCACCAGGTCGGCCAGCTGCTCGAACCACCACAGCGACATCCGGGTGAGGATCTCGCCCTTGTCGGGGATCGTGGTGTCGAGCACGAAGTCGAAGATGGAGATCCGGTCGCTGGCGACCATGCAGCAGCTCGCCGCCGGGGAGCTCGTAGAGGTCGCGGACCTTGCCCGAGTGGAGGTGGGTCGCCCCTGCGATGTCGGGCGCGGTCGGGATGTTGGGGTCGGCCACGGGCTCACTCACGGGCTCACTCTAGGCCCGGACGGGTACGCCGCCACGGGGGCGGCTGCCCCTGGAGCCACCAGGCCATCCGCGCGGTGACCCACGGCAGCGCGGCGTACGTCATCACCGGCGTCATCACCAGCACCACGCAGAGCACCCGCAGCGGCAGCGCCATGGAGGCGATGGTGTGGCCGGCCGCCCAGTTCGCCATCACGCTGAGCGGGTAGAACACCAGGAAGATCACGCTCGCCTGCTTCCAGCGCGGCGGGGCGGGCGCCGCCGGCCGCAGGTCCTGGACGTCCGTGGTCAGCGGCGGGTCGAACCAGCCCTCGATGCCGGTGCGGCGCTCGAGCCGGGACTCGCCGACCAGGCCCTGGGCCGCCCCGAGCCACCACTGCCGCTGCGGCGACGCCTGCCACACGGCGAGCGACTCCTCGTCGGCGAAGCGGTACAGCATGTGCCACTCGTCGGAGTCCGGTGCCGGCCGCACCCAGCCGTGGCCGAGGAAGCCCGAGAACCGCGACGCCAGCGCCGACCCCGCCCGGATCCACGCGAGCATCTCGTCGTGGTGGCCGGGGGCGACGGTGCGCGTGATCGCGACGGTGACCGGGAGGCTCATGCCGCGATCCTTCGGTGACCGGAGCCCCCGCGCAACTCTGCTCGGCCACCCTCACTGGGTGTGTCCCATCTGACTGGGACTGCGCTGGCGAGCGTCGCCGGCACCGTGGGCGGCATGACGTACACAAGTGACCTGACCGACGAGCAGTGGGAACTGCTGGAACCGGTGTTCAACACGCCCGGGAAGCGCGGACCCAAGCACGGACCGGACTGCCGGTCGGTGCGCTCGTCGTGCCGGCCTCGACCCACGAGAGCCGTACGACCGAGCTGATGTTGGATCACCTCACCGACCAAGACGTCGCCGGCCGGCTGGACCTCGTCTTGGTCGATCGCGGCGTCACCGCCGCGGACACGCTGGGCCGTCAGTTTGGCCTCGAGCTGCGCCGCGTCGGGTGGGACGACAAGCAGCCGGTGTTCCGTCCCAGCCGGCACGCTTGGCGCGTCGAGGTCGCCCACGGCCGCCTCGGCCGCTCCCGCCGGCTGGCGAAGTCGTTCGAGAACACCACCACCTCGGCGACCGCCTGGCTCCAAGTCGCCTGCATCGCCACCACGCTGCGCCACCTGTCCCGAGAGCAGGCCCGGCGACGCCCAGCCGTACTCGTCGCCTGACCGGCCACCGCACTCGAGCGCGCGGAATTCGGCTTGTCCGAGCACTTCGCGGCTGAGTGCGACCCTGCCTCGGAGTGATCGGGTCGTGTGCCTGGGAACGCGCTATGGCGCGCCTGCAGGCACACGACCCGTCTGCCCCGACAACCGCTCATCGGCTGAGCGTGAGCGTGCGTTTCTCCGGGCTCAGTCAGCCCAGGAAATGGGACACACCCAGTCAGTACCGCGTGCCGAACCCGCTCGCGCCCGACTCGGGCGCCGGGCGTACGTCGACGCGCGCGACGCGCGCGAGGGCCGGGCCGTCGTGCGCCCAGGCGACGAATGCGTCGACGGCCGGCGCGGGGCCCTCCGCGTGCGCGGCGACCGTGCCGTCGGGCTCGTTGCGCACCCAGCCGGCCACGCCGAGACGCGCGGCCTCGCGCTCGGCGTACGCCCGGAACGAGACGCCCTGCACCCGACCGCTGACGGTGAGGTCCACGGCCTTCCTGGGTTCGGATCCGTGCATGGCGCCATCATGGCGCGGGCACCAACAGACGTGACCGAGCACGTCGTCGACACCCGCGAGCGCCAGGACGCGGCCCCCGAGCCGCACCCCCACCGGTGGCGGATCCTGGGCGTCTCCCTGCTCGTCGGGTTCATGTCGCTGCTCGACGTCTCGATCGTCAACGTCGCGATCCCGTCGATGGAGCGGGGCCTGGACGCGAGCGCGGCGACCATCCAGTGGGTGGTGTCCGGGTACGCGCTGGCGTTCGGGCTGACGCTCGTGGCCGGCGGCCGGCTGGGCGACGCGTACGGCCGGCGCCGGATGATGGCCGGCGGCCTGGTCGGCTTCGTGGTGGCGAGCGCCGCGGTCGGGCTGGCGCCGACCGCCGCGCTGGTGATCGTCGCCCGCCTGCTGCAGGGCGCCGCCGCCGGCCTGCTCACCCCGCAGAACTCGGGGCTGATCCAGCAGCTCTTCCACGGCGCAGAGCGGGGCCGGGCGTTCGGCGTGTTCGGGCTGACCGTGTCGATCGCCTCGGCCACCGGGCCGGTGCTCGGCGGCGTGATCCTGGCCCTGGCCGGCGAGGGCAGCGGCTGGCGCTGGCTGTTCCTGATCAACGTGCCGATCGGCGTGGTCGCGCTGGTCGCCGTGCTCCGTGTGGTCCCGCGGCGCCACCGCGCCGAGGACGACGACACCGACACCCGCATCGACGTGCCCGGTGCGCTGCTGCTGGGCCTGGCCGTGTTCTGCCTGCTGTACCCGGTGGTCAGCATCGAGGGCGGCCAGCGGCTGCCGTTGGTGCTGCTGGCCGGCGTACCGGTGGCGGCGTGGGGGTTCGTGCGCTGGGAGCGCCGGACCTCGCGTCGCGGGCACCCGCCGCTGCTGGACCTCGGGCTGCTGCGCCGGGTGCCCGGGTACGTCGACGGGCTGGCCGTCGGGACGCTGTACTTCATGGGCTTCACCGGCCTGCTGCTGGTGCTGTCGCTGTACCTGCAGGACGCGCCTCGACCACTCACCGCTGCACGCCGGGCTGATGATCGCGCCGTTCGCGGTGGGCTCGGCGATCAGCGCTCCGCTGGCCGGGCGGATCGTCTCGACCGTGGGCCGGCTGCTGACCGTCCTCGCCCTGGTCGTGATGATCACGGGCGTCGTGCTCGTCGCGGTCCTGACACCCGGCCACGACCCGCTGTGGCCCTGGCTGGTGCCCTCGCTGTTCGTCACCGGGCTGGGCGGCGGCGCCGTGGTCTCGCCCAACATCACCCTCACGCTCGACCAGGTGCCGCCGCGGATGGGCGGGGCCGCCGGGGGCGCGCTGCAGACCGGCCAGCGGATCGGGTCGTCGATCGGCGCCGCGGTCCTGGTCACGGTCTACGAGGTCACCATGGGCAGCGCCGCGGCGGGCACCGCGCTGCGCGCCGCCCTGGTCACCGGGGCGGTGCTCGCCGGCGCCGCGCTGGTGCTCGCCACGCGGGCGTGGCGACGTCAGGGCAGGTGACCCGCGCAGCTGCCCTTCCAGGCCTGCGGCACCCGGCCGGCAGCCAGCTCGTCGGAGGCCCACCAGATCCACTCCGGCTCGTCGCTGTCGGCCTTGATCTGCTGCAGCACCGGCCACTGCCGCGACGTCGCCATCACCTCGACGGCCTGCCGGGCGGCCGCGTCGTCGCCGGCGGCCCGCGCGTCGGCGTACTGGGCCAGCCAGGCGCACGCCACGCGGTCGGCGACCTCGGTGCCGAGCTGGACCGGGTCGGACTGGTCCGAGGTGACCCACGACCGGTCGACGCCGTCGGGGAGCAGCGGCACGGCGTACTGCCCGATGCCGTCGAGGAGCTGGTCGATCCGCGTGCCGCGCTCGCCGTCGTGGGCGTAGTCCGCGGGCAGCGCCGCGTCGAAGGCGGCTGCGTCGACCATCTGCAGCTGCGGGAGGATCGCGGCGAAGGTGGCCGCATCCATGCCGAACCCGCGGACCTCGAGGAAGTGGCCGTTCTCGACCGGCCGCAGCGCGGTGTGGTCGCCGACGTCGGACGACCACATCGACCCGGGCAGGCCCGCGACGACCACCGCTGAGCCGTCGGAGCCTGCCTGGTCGCGCGCGTGGACGAGCCGCTGGTCGTAGCCGTCGGCGGGGTACCAGTCCAGCTTGAGGGTGGCGTCGCCGCTGCGGTAGCCGATCCCGCCGAGGTCCTCGCCCTGGTCGACGCCGCTGACCGACCAGCCGGGGGCGGCCAGCACGGGCCGGAACGCGTCGGCGGCCGGCGGCTGGGTGGCGACCGGCGGCGGCGCGGACTCGCCCAGCACCCGGCTGGCCGTCCAGCCCACACCGACCACGAGCAGCACCACGGCCGCCGCTGCCGCGACCGGCGCGACCCACGGGCGGCGGGCGCTGATCGTGGTGGAGGTACGCCGGCGGGCCGGCCGGTCGTCGAGCACGGGCGTGCGGACGATCTCCTCGAGCAGCTCGGCGCGGGCGTCGTGGATGGGCAGCGCGGCGACGGCGTCGTCGGTGAGTAGCGGGTTCACGGCTGCTCCTTCTGGGTGAGCTGGGTGGGTCTGCTGGGGTGATGTCCGGGCGGCTCGGGATCGTTGCCGAGCAGCTCGCGCAGCCGGGCGCGGGCCCGCGAGAGTCGCGGCCGCACCACGACCGTCGTGAGCCCCAGGACCTCGGCGATCTCGCGCGGCTCGAGCCCCTCCCACAGGTGCAGCGCGAGCACCTCCTGGTCCCGCCCGCTCAGGCGCTGCATCGCCGCGGTCACGTCCGCCCGCTGCACGACCTCGTCGCTGCTGTCGGGCACGACCGCGGCCAGCTCGTTGCGCAGCCGGTCCCCCAGGGCGGTGCGCCGGCGGGCGCCGCGCCGCTGGTTGGCCAGCACGCGGCGGGCCACGCCGTACAGCCACGGCCGGGTCTCGGGCGGCCCGGGCACGTGGTTGATGCGCCGCCACACGACCAGGAACGTGTCCGCGGTGACGTCGGCGGCGTCCTCGGGACGGTCGGTACGGCGCAGCGCGTACCCGAGCACGGCGTCGAAGTGCTCGGCGTACACCTGGCGGAAGGTGTCCTCGCGTCCCGGCGTCATGTCTGTGTGATGTCCGGGACCGGGGGTGATGTTGCAGGCGATTCCTAGAGGATCGAGCCGGGTGCGTAGGCCGCCGCCTCGGGATGCCGCGCGGTGACCTCGGCGACCCGGCGGACGACCGCCTCGACCTGGTCGACCGCCGCGCCGGTGAACGTGATCGGCTCGGCGACCAGGCCGGCGAGCTGGTCGGCGGTCAGGCCCAGCCGCTCGTCCGCCGCGAGGCGCGCGAACACGTCGTTCTCGGCCTGCCCCTGCCGCATGTCGAGGGCGGTGCCGACCGCGGCCTCCTTGATCGCCTCGTGCGCCGCCTCGCGGCCGACGCCGTTGCGCACCGCGGCCATCAGCACCTTGGTGGTCGCGAGGAACGGCAGGTACCGGTCGAGCTCGCGCTGGATGACCGCCGGGAACGCGCCGAACTCGTCCAGCACGGTCAGGAACGTCTCGAACAGGCCGTCGGCGGCGAAGAACGCGTCGGGCAGCGCCACCCGGCGTACGACGGAGTCCGAGACGTCGCCCTCGTTCCACTGGTCGCCGGCGAGCTCGCTGACCATCGACAGGTGGCCGCGCAGCACGACGGCGAGGCCGTTGACCCGCTCGCAGGAGCGGCTGTTCATCTTGTGCGGCATCGCCGAGGAGCCGACCTGGCCCTCCTTGAACCCCTCGGTCACCAGCTCGTTGCCGGCCATCAGCCGGACCGTGGTGGCGAGGTTGGACGGCCCCGAGACCAGCTGCACGAGGGCGCTGACGACGTCGAAGTCCAGGCTGCGGGGGTAGACCTGCCCGACGCTGGTCAGCACGTTCTCGAAGCCGAGGTGGTGGGCGACCCGCTCCTCGAGCTGCGCGAGCCTGGCGGTGTCGCCGTCGAGCAGGTCGAGCATGTCCTGCGCGGTGCCCATCGGGCCCTTGATGCCGCGCAGCGGGTACCGCGCGAGCAGGTCCTCGACGCGGGCGAGCGCGATCAGCATCTCGTCGGCGACGGTCGCGAACCGCTTGCCGAGCGTGGTCGCCTGCGCGGCGACGTTGTGGCTGCGCCCGGCCATCACGGTGGCCTCGTGCTCGGCGGCGAGCCGGCCCAGGCGCGCGAGCGCCGCGACGGCCCGGTCGCGCACCAGGGCCAGGCTCTGCCGCACCTGGAGCTGCTCGACGTTCTCGGTCAGGTCGCGGCTGGTCATGCCCTTGTGGATGTGCTCGTGGCCGGCGAGGGCGGAGAACTCCTCGATCCGCGCCTTCACGTCGTGCCGGGTGACCCGCTCACGCGCCGCGATCGACGCGAGGTCGACCTTGTCGATCACGTCGCGGTACGCCTCGATCACGCCGTCGGGGACCTCGATCCCCAGGTCCCGCTGCGCCACGAGGACCGCGATCCACAGCTCCCGCTCCAGCACGATCTTGTGCTCCGGCGACCAGATCTCGGCGAGCTCGGCGGAGGCGTAGCGGGTGGCCAGGACGTTGGGGACGGTCACGGGACGCCATTCTCCCACGCACGTTCGAGTCGGGACTTCCGTCGGTCGAGTCCGGACTTCTGACCAGTCGAGTCCGGACCTCTGGTCGCCGCCGCGGTCAGAACTCCCGACTCACTGGTCAGAACTCCCGACTCGAGTGGTCAGAACTCACGACTCAACGAAGGGAGGCGCCCTCGACGACGCCGAGGGGCTCGGCGGCGATGTCGGTGCGGCGCTGGAGGCCGTCGAAGGAGATCAGGTCGGCGGCGGCGTACGCACGGGCCCGGGCGTCGGCGACGTCGGAGCCGAGCGCACGGACGGCGAGCACCCGGCCGCCGGCGGTGACCAGGCGGTCGCCGTCGCGGGCGGTGCCGGCGTGGATGACGTCGACACCCTCGCACCGGCCGGCCTCGTCGACGCCGGTGATGACGTCGCCCTTCGAGGACGACTCGGGGTACCCGGCCGAGGCGAGGACCACCGTCACCGCGGCCGCGTCCCGGAAGGCCGGCGCAGGTACGTCGGCCAGCCGGCCCCCGGCGGCCGCGGCCGAGCAGCCCGCCGAGCGGCGAGTCGAGCACCGCCAGCACCGGCTGCACGTCCGGGTCGCCGAAGCGCACGTTGAACTCGATCACCTTCGGCCCGGCCGCGGTCAACGCCAGCCCGACGTAGAGGCAGCCGACGAACGGCGTACCGCGGCCGGCCATCTCGGCGAGCGTCGGCCGCACCACCTGCTCGAGCACCACGTCGGCGAGGTCGGGCTGCGCCCAGGTCAGCGGGCGTGTACGACCCCATGCCGCCGGTGTTCGGGCCGCGGCCGCCGTCGAAGATCCGCTTGAAGTCCTGCGCGGGCTGCAGGGCGTACGCCGTGGCGCCGTCGCAGATCGCGAACACCGAGACCTCGGGGCCGTCGAGGAACTCCTCCACGACGACCCGCCCGCAGGCTGCTCGCGTGGGCGAGCGCCTCGTCGCGGTCGCGGGTCACCACGACGCCCTTGCCGGCGGCGAGGGCGTCGTCCTTGACGACGTACGGGGGCCGGAAGCGGGCCAGGGCGGCGTCGACCTCGGTGACGGAGGAGCAGACGACGCGACGCCGCGGTCGGGACTCCGGCCGCCGTCATCACGCCCTTCGAGAACGCCTTGGAGCCCTCGAGCTGAGCGGCTTCGCGCGACGGCCCGAACACGGCGATCCCGCGCTCGCGCACCGCGTCGGCGACGCCCGCGACCAGCGGGGCCTCCGGGCCCACCACGACCAGGTCGACGCCCAGCCGCTGCGCCAGGTCGGCCACGGCCGGGCCGGACATCGGGTCCACGTCGTGGAGCGTCGCGACCGCGGCGATGCCCGGGTTCCCCGGCGCCGCGTGCACCTCGGTGACGCCCGGGTCGCGGGACAGCGCCAGGGCGAGCGCGTGCTCGCGGCCGCCGGTGCCGATGACGAGGGTCTTCACGCCGCCCTCAGACCAGGTCGTGCCGGACGACGGTGGCGTCGCGGGACGGGCCGACGCCGACCGCGGAGATCCGGGCGCCGGACATCGCCTCGACCGCCTCGACGTACGCCCGGGCGTTGGCGGGCAGCTCGTCGAAGGTGCGGGCCCCGGAGATGTCCTCCCACCAGCCGTCGAGGTACTCGTAGATCGGGACCGCGTGGTGGAAGTCGCTCTGGTTGACCGGCATCTCGTCGTGGCGGGTGCCGTCGACGTCGTACGCCACGCAGACCGGGACCTGCTCCAGCCCGGTCAGCACGTCGAGCTTGGTGAGGACGAAGTCGGTGACCCCGTTGACCCGGGCTGCGTAGCGGGCGATCACCGCGTCGTACCAGCCGCAGCGGCGCGGCCGGCCGGTCGTGGTGCCGTACTCGGCGCCGGTCTTGCGCAGGTGCTCGCCGGCGTCGTCGTGCAGCTCGGTCGGGAACGGGCCCTCGCCGACGCGGGTCGTGTAGGCCTTCACGATCCCGATGACCCGGTCGAGGCGGGTGGGCGGGATGCCGGAGCCGGTGCAGGCGCCGCCGGCGGTGGCCGACGACGAGGTGACGAACGGGTAGGTGCCGTGGTCGACGTCGAGCAGCGTGGCCTGGCCGGCCTCGAGCAGCACGGTCTCGCCGCGGTCCAGGGCCTGGTTCAGCAGCAGCCCGGTGTCGGCGACCATCGGGCGGAGCCGGTCGGCGAACGCCAGCAGCTCCTCCACGGTCGCCTCGACCGTGGCCGCACGCCGGTTGTAGATCTTGGTGAGGACCTGGTTCTTCAGCTCGAGGACGCCCTCGACCTTCTGGGTGAGGATCTTCTCGTCGAAGATGTCCTGGATCCGGATGCCGATCCGGTTCATCTTGTCGGCGTACGTCGGGCCGATGCCGCGCCCGGTCGTGCCGATCTTCCGGCTGCCGAGGAACCGCTCGGTGACCTTGTCGAGCGCGCGGTTGTACTCGGCGATGACGTGCGCGTTGGCGCTGATCCGCAGCCGGCTGACGTCGACCCCCCGCGCGACCAGTGCGTCGAGCTCCTCGAACAGCACCGCGAGGTCCACGACCACGCCGTTGCCGATGACGGGGGTGCAGCCGGGGGTGAGGATGCCCGACGGCAGCAGGTGCAGCGCGTACTTCTGGCTCTGCCCGTCCTCCTGGCGGATCACCACCGTGTGGCCGGCGTTGTTGCCGCCGTTGAACTTCACGACGTAGTCGACACGGGTACCGAGGAGGTCGGTCGCCTTGCCCTTCCCCTCGTCGCCCCACTGGGCACCGATGATGGCGATCGCCGGCATTGGTCACTCCTGGTGAAAAAACGAAGCAGCTCCGGCACAACAGCACCGGAGCTCTTGCGGCCACACGCTACCAAAGAGGTGACCCGCGGCTTCGCAGTGCTCGGATAGGGTCCGCCCCGTGGACCCCCTCCTCGTGATCACGAACAGCGACGCCGGCACCGCGGACGAGGAGAGCCTGGACGCCGCGCTCGCCGTGCTCCGCGAGCGCGCCTCCGTGGAGGTGGCCTCCACGTCGAACCCGGGCGAGCTCGACGGCGTCCTCCACCGGGCCGGGTCCCGGCGGATCGTGGTGGCCGGTGGGGACGGCAGCCTGCACGCGGTCATCGCCGCGCTGCACCGGCGCCAGGAGCTGAAGGACGCCGTGCTGGGGCTGCTGCCGCTCGGCACCGGCAACGACTTCGCGCGCGGCGTGGACATCCCGCTGGACATCGAGGACGCGGCGCGGGTGGTGCTGCGCGGCAAGCCGCGCCCGATGGACCTGGTCGTCGACGAGGTCGGCGAGGTGGTCGTCAACAGCGTGCACGTGGGCGCGGGCGCCGACGCCAGCCGGCGCGGGTCCGGGGTCAAGGAGCGGCTCGGGTCGGTCGGCGTCGGCCGGCTGAACCTGGGCAAGCTGGGCTACCCGATCGGCGCGCTGCTGACCGCGGTCGACCCGCAGACGATGCGGGTGCGGGTGGAGGTCGACGGCGAGGTCGTCTGCGACCTCGACGACCCGGTGCTGCAGGTCGCGATCGGCAACGGCCCCTCCGTCGGCGGCGGCACGCATCTCACGCCGGACGCCGACCCCGGCGACGGGCGGGTCGACGTACTGATCTCGCGGTCCACCGGGCCGCTGGCCCGGGTGCTGTACGCCGCGCGACTCGGCTTCGCCACCCACCACCACCGCGAGGACGTGTCCTACCTGCGCGGCTCCACCGTGTCGGTCTCCGGCGGCCCGTTCTGGTGCAGCGCCGACGGGGAGATCGAGGGCCCCGAGCGGCAGCGCACCTGGCGCGTGGAGCCCGGGGCGTACTCGATGCTGCTGCGCTGGCGTCCGATCGGCTGACCGATCGCCGGTCGCAGCGTCCAGCCGCGCGGCTAGTCGACCGGAGCTGGGCGCAGTCCGAGGCTCGGCCCGCGCCTCAGCCACCCGCCGCGCCGCCTCGACGCCGGCCTGGAACCGGGTGTCCGCCCCGAGCTCGCTCATCAGGTCCGCGACCCGGCGCCGCACCGTGCGCAGGCTGATGCCCGAGCTGCCGGGCGATCTGCTCGTCGTGCGCGCCGGCCGCGAGCTGCTGGAGCAGGAACCGCCGCAGGTCCGGCCGGCCGGTGTGACCGTCGAGCGCGGGCACCGGCCGCCCGCTCCCACATCAGGTCGAACCACTGCGTCATCGCCTCGACCACGCCCCGCTGGCGGACGACCGTGAGCGGCACGTCGGCGTACCCGAGCGGCTCCGGCAGCACGGCGTGGGAGTCGCCGATGACCAGCATCCGGGTGGGCAGCTCCGGCAGCACGCGGATCTGCTCGCCGACCCGCGCGCGGGCGGCGCAGCGCCGCCGGCGCGTCCTGGAGGGCGCGGACCGGGTAGATCGCCCGCGACGTGCGGCCCTCCTCCTGCCGCAACGCGTCCGCCACCAGCTCGGCCATCCGCTCCTCCCGCGGGACTGCGCCACTGGTCGGGGCGCAGCCACAGCAGGTCGCCGCGGCTGTGCAGCGACCAGCGCCGCGGACCAGCGGTGAAGATGCCGGTCCGGTCGACGGCGGTGACACCTCGCCGTCGATCGGCAGGCTGCGGTCCCGCTCGGCAGGGCGTCGGCCGGTCCGTCCTCCGCGGCGAGCAGGTCGATGGCGTCGGCGACCCCCTCGAGCCGGCGGCGGACGCCCTGCGCCTGCTGGGCCTGGTCGGCGACCACGAGCCGCACGGCCTCGCCGGGCGGCGCGACGACGAGCCGGGCGTCCTCCTGCCGGACGATGCCGGCCTCGAGCAGCGGGCCGGAGGTCGTCGAGCAGCTCGGCGGGGGTCCGCAGCATCGAGGCCGCCAGCCGCTCGAGGTCGCGGCCGGACTGGCTGCGCAGGCGCTGGTACAGCCGGTCCACGCTGGGCGGGAACCCCAGCGCGGTGAGGACGGACAGCGACCCGGGCCGGACCATGGCAGCACCCTACGCCGCATTGGCAGGTTAATGCCAGAGGCCGCTTCTCTCCTGTTGGCAGGGTCCGGTCAGTGCGACGATGCCCGGGACGCGGCGACGGTCGCGAGATCTCGGGGCGAGATCCGTCGCGCACGACCCACATCGGGGGATCGGTCGTGCAAGGGACGCGCACGGGCAAGGGCGCCGGGCCCGCCACTGGGCGGCGGGCCCGGCTCCCTTCCCCGCTCGCGCTCGCCTCCGCGCGCGCCCGGTAGCGTGTGCGCGCCGGACGTCCCCCACCGCAGGAGCAGCACAGATGGCCCGAGGTGCCCAGAGCCAGGGCGACCCCACCGACCCGAGCGACTGGGTCACCCGCGCGGCCGACGACGCGATCCGGCACGCGCGCCAGGCAGTACGGCGAGGACCTCGGCGACGCCGTCATCACCTGCGCCTCCGGGGCCAGCCCGTCGGGCCCGATCCACCTGGGCAACCTCCGCGAGTTCATCACGCCGCACTTCGTCGCCGAGGAGATCCGGCGCCGCGGCATCGCGGTCCGCCACCTGCACAGCTGGGACGACTTCGACCGGTTCCGCAAGGTCCCGGCGGGCGTCGACCCGTCGTGGAGCGAGCACATCGGCCGGCCGCTGTCGGCGGTCCCCGACCCGTGGGAGTGCCACCCGTCGTGGGCCGAGCACTTCAAGGCCCCGCTGCGCGCCGCGCTGGCCGAGATGGGGATCGAGATGGAGGAGATCTCCCAGACCGAGCAGTACCGCGCCGGCGCCTACATCGAGCAGGTGCTGCACGCGATCCGGCACCGCGGGGTGATCGAGGAGGTGCTGGCCAAGCACCGCACCAAGAAGGCCGAGCCCGCTCGCCGGGAACGAGCAGGAGGCCGCGGCCCTCGAGGACTCCGTCGCGGAGGAGGACGACGAGCCGTCCGGGAGCCGGCGACCTCGCCCGGTTCCCGTACAAGCCCTACTGCCGGCAGTGCGGCCGCGACACGATCGAGGTGACGGCGTACGACGACGAGACGACCGACCTGTCCTACACCTGCGCGTCGTGCGGGTTCACGGGCGTCACGAACGTCGCCACCCAGCACGAGGGCAAGCTGGTGTGGAAGGTCGACTGGCCGATGCGGTGGGCCTACGAGGGCGTGGACTTCGAGCCCGGCGGCCTCGACCACGCGACGCCGGGCTCGTCGTACACGGTCGGCAAGGAGCTGGTGAAGCGGGTCTTCGACTTCCGGGCGCCGTCGTTCGTCGCGTACGCGTTCGTGGGCTTCGCCGGCGGTGCAGAAGATGTCGTCGTCGGCCGGCGCGGTGCCGACCGCGGCCGACGCGCTGACAGATCCTCGAGGCGCCGATCCTGCGTTGGCTCTACGTGCGCCGCCAGCCCAAGCAGGCCTTCAACATCGACTTCGGCGCCGAGGTCGTGCGGCTGTACGACGAATGGGACGCGCTCGGCCGCAAGGCCGCCGACCCCGCGCGGCGCGACGCCCAGGTGCTGGCCTTCGAGCGCGCCTCGGCGACGTCCTCCGCCGGCACCCTGCCGACGCCGGCGGTCGTCGTGCCGTTCCGGCTGCTGTCCTCGGTCGCGGACGTGACCGCCGGCAGCGCCGAGCTGATCAGCCGGACCGTCGGCGACGTGGGCCACGAGCACGCGACGTCGCCGAGCTCGAGCCGCGGCTGACCAGGGCGATGAGCTGGGTGGTCGGAGTACGTGCCTGCCGAGGACCGCACCACGGTCCGCGTCCTGCCCGACACCGAGCGGCTCGCGGCCCTGACGAGGACGAGGAGCTCTGGCTGCGCCTGCTGCTCGACCGGCTGCCCGACCAGCTGGAGCATCGAGCCGACGACGACGCTGGTCTACGGCGTGCCGAAGCTGGCCCACGGCCTCGGCTCGACGACGCCCCCACCGACGAGGTCAAGCCGGACCAGAAGGACTTCTTCCGGCTGCTCTACAACCTGCTCGTCGACGCCGACCGCGGCCCGCGGCTGCCCACGCTGTTCCTCGCCCTCGGCGCGGGCCGGGTGCGGGCGCTGCTGGCGCCGAGGGGTGGCGACACGCCGGCGGGTTTCACCGGCTGACCGGTCGAAACCCGACCGACACGCCGAGCGGCCCCGGCGTGTCGGTCGAGGTTTCGGCGGACAAGTCGCCGCGGATCGGGGGATCAGGCCTCGCCGAGCAGCACGTCGTACGCCGTCGGGCTGGAGTCGCGCAGGAACTCCGAGCAGCGCTCCCACTCCGCGGTCCTCGCCGATCGGCCGCGCGGCCAGCGGGCAGCAGCGCCAGGCAGCGCAGGAAGCCGCGGTTGGGCTCGTGCTCCCACGGCACCGGGCCGTGACCCTTCCAGCCGTTGCGGCGCAGCAGGTCCAGGCTGCGGTGGTAGCCGACCCGCGCGTAGGCGTAGACGTCACGTCGTCCTCGCCCTGGTCCGCGCGCCAGGGTCGGCGAGCGTCGCCCAGGCGAACGGCGACGCCGGGGTGCCGGCGTACGACGTCGAGGCGGCGTCCTCACCGGGCCAGGTCGGCCGCGGCCGGGTCCTCGGGCAGGTGGGTGGGCGGCGGTCCCGCCATCAGGTCCTGTCGGGGGTGAAACTCATGGGACGATTGTCCACGTCGGGTGTTGACTACTCCTCGTGACCCACGTCGCTGCCCCCCGGCGACCGCGACCGACCTCCGACCGGCGAGAAGGAGCCGTGGCCGGCGCTGTTCGCGCTGTGCATCGGCTTCTTCATGATCCTGGTCGACACCACGATCGTCTCGGTCGCGACCCCGGCGATCATCGAGGACCTGCAGGCCGACGTGAACGACGTCGTCTGGGTGACCAGCGCCTACCTGCTCGCCTACGCCGTGCCGGTGCTGATCACCGGCCGCCTCGGTGACCGGTTCGGGCCCAAGCGCCTCTACCTCACCGGCCTGACCGTGTTCACGCTCGCCTCGCTGTGGTGCGGCCTGACCAGCACCATCGCGATGCTGATCGCCGCCCGGGTCGTGCAGGGCCTCGGCGCCTCGATGATCACGCCGCAGACGATGGCGATCATCACCCGGATCTTCCCCGCCCAGCGGCGCGGCGCGGCGATGGCGCTGTGGGGCGCGACCGCCGGCGTGGCGACGCTGGTCGGCCCGATCCTGGGCGGCGTGCTGGTCGACGGGCTCGGCTGGGAGTGGATCTTCTTCATCAACGTGCCGGTCGGGCTGCTCGGGTTCGTCGCTGGCGTGGCGGCTGGTGCCGACGCTGCGCGACGCACACCCACCGCTTCGACTGGCTCGGGGTCGCGCTGAGCGGCGCCGGCATGTTCCTGCTGGTCTTCGGCATCCAGGAGGGCCACCAGTACAGCTGGAACGCCGCGATCTGGTCGATGATCATCGCCGGCCTGGTGGTGCTCGGCGCTGTTCGTCCTCTGGCAGGCGCGCAACACCGCGGAGCCGCTGGTCCCGCTGCGGCTCTTCGGGGACCGCAACTTCTCGCTCGCCAACGTCGCGATCACCGTGATGGGCTTCTCGATCACCTCGCTGTCGATCCCGATCATGATCTGGGCCCAGGTCGTGCGCGGGCTGAGCCCGACCCGCTCCGCGCTGCTGCTGGTGCCGATGGCGGTGATGACGATCGTGCTCGCCCGCGGCGTCGGCCGGCTGACCGACCGGGTGCACCCGCGGATCCTGACCTCGATCGGCTTCACCGCGCTGTTCATCGGGCTGCTGTGGCTGACGTTCGTGATGACGCCGGACACCTCGATCTGGTGGACGGTGCCGCCGATGGTGGTCTTCGGCATCGGCAACGCCTTCGTCTGGGCGCCGAACAGCGCCACCGCGACCCGCAACCTGCCGATGCAGCTGGCCGGCGCCGGGCTCGGGCGTCTACAACGCGACCCGCCAGGTCGGCGCGGTGCTCGGCTCGGCGGCGATCGCGGTGCTGATCGACTCCCGGCTCGCCGCCGAGGGGCTGCCGGCGTTCAAGGGCGAGGGCGGCCACCGGGGCGGTGCGCTGCCGCCGGAGGTCGCGCAGTCCTTCAGCGACGCCATGGCCACCTCGGTCCTGCTGCCGGCGGCCGCGTTCGTCATCGGCTTCGTCGCGGTGCTGTTCTTCGAGAGGCCCCGGCACGCCGGGTACGCCGGCGCCGCCGCTCCAGCCCCGGCCGCAGCGGCGGAGTAGCCCGGGACGTCATACGGACGGAGCAAGCGGTTGCTCCGTCCGTATGACGTCCGGCGAGCTCGCGGCTCAGGCGCCGAGCGAGTGGCCCGCGGAGCGGAGGTTCTCGCAGGCCTCGACGACCCGGGCGGCCATGCCGGCCTCGGCGGCCTTGCCCCAGGCCCGCGGGTCGTAGGACCTTCTTGTTGCCGACCTCGCCGTCGACCTTCAGCACGCCGTCGTAGTTGGTGAACATGTGCGCGGCGACCGGGCGGGTGAAGGCGTACTGGGTGTCGGTGTCGACGTTCATCTTCACCACGCCGTAGTCGACCGCCGCCGCGATCTCCTCGGGCAGCGAGCCGGAGCCGCCGTGGAAGACCAGGTCGAACGGCTTCGACCCGGCGTCGAGGCCGAACTCGGCGACGACCGCCTCCTGCGCCTCCTTGAGCATCTCGGGCCGCAGCTTGACGTTGCCCGGCTTGTAGACGCCGTGCACGTTGCCGAAGGTCAGCGCGGTCATGTAGTGGCCGCGCTCGCCGTAGCCGAGCGACTTCGCCGTGGCGATCGCGTCCTCGGGGGTGGAGTAGAGCTTCTCGTTGATGGCGTTCTCGACGCCGTCCTCCTCGCCGCCGACCACGCCGACCTCGATCTCGAGGATGACCTTGGCCCTGATGCAGCGGTCGAGCAGCTCCTCGGCGATCTGGAGGTTCTCCTCCAGCGGCACCGCCGAGCCGTCCCACATGTGCGACTGGAACAGCGGCTCCTCGCCGCGGCCGACCCGCTCGTCGGAGATCTCGAGCAGCGGCCGGACGAACCCGTCGAGCTTGTCCTTCGGGCAGTGGTCGGTGTGCAGGGCGATGTTGACCGGGTAGCTCTTCGCGACCTCGCGCGCGTACGCCGCGAACGCGACCGAGCCGGTGACCATGTCCTTGACCGACGGGCCGGAGAGGTACTCCGCGCCGCCGGTCGAGACCTGGATGATGCCGTCGGAGCCCGCGTCCGCGAAGCCCTTCAGCGCCGCATTCAGGGTCTGCGAGGACGACACGTTGATGGCCGGGAACGCGTACGGCCCGCCTTGGCGGCGTCGAGCATCTCGGCGTACTTCTCGGGGGTGACGATGGGCATGCTCCGACCCTACTAGCGTGAGGGGGTGCAGCTCACGGGTCGGTACGTCGCGGTCGTCGGCCCCGCCGACGGCGCCCGCCCGGCCGACCTCGCCGCCGCCGAGCGCGTCGGCCGGCTGCTGGCCGAGCGGGGCGCAGTGCTGCTCACCGGCGGCCACCACGGCGTCATGCAGGCCGCCGCCCGCGGCTGCCGGGAGGCGGGTGGCGTCTCGATCGGCCTGATGCCCGGACTCGACCGTGCCGAGGGCGCCGCCGAGCACACGTACCTGCTGCCCACCGGCCTCGGGGAGCTGCGCAACGGGCTGCTCGTCCGGGCCGCCGACGCCGTCGTCGCGGTGGGGTGCAGCTGGGGCACCCTCAGCGAGATCGCGCTGGCCCGGCGCACCGGCGTGCCGTTGGTGCTCGTCGACCCCTGGGACCTGCCCGACGACGTCGGCACCGTGGTCGCCGACGCGGCCGCCGCGGTCGACGCGGTCGGGCAACTGCTCGGGCACTGAGCGCCCCCGCGTGACAACGGATCGCCCCCGACTCCCGTACTCCTGACATGGACACCGACATCCGCGACGAGATCGAGCGGTCCTTCGGCGACGGGCCGCCCCTGCCGCCGTCCGACGCCGTGCTGGCGCGCGGCCGCCGGGCGCTGCGCCGCCGGCGGGTGGTCGAGGCCGGGGCCACGCTGGCCGCCGTCGTGGTCGTGGCGGGCGGGGCGACGGTCGTCGCGGGTGGTCACCAGGCCAGCACCGCGCCGCCGGCCCCTCTCGCGACGGCCTCGACCACGTCGACACCGACCATGACGCCGAGCCCATCCACGGCGCGGGCCGACTTCCCGCCCGCGCCCGACCCGGCACCGGTCCCCGACGACGGGCTGCCCGAGGAGTGGGGCGTGGACCTCCAGCCGGACGGCCTGCACGTCGCCCCCGGCGTCACCGTGCTGCGCTTCGTCGACGACCCGTACCGGCTGCGCTCGATGGGCGCGTGGTCGGGGGCCGCGATCTACCGCGACCGCTCCGGCACCACGCAGTGGTACGCCGGGTACGTCGACCCCGGGCTCGGCGGTGCGGGCAGCGGCATCCCCGCCAGGAACGCCGACGCGTCGAGCTTCGACGACTGGGTCGACCGGCAGGGCGCCGTCCTGCTCGACCACGGGAGCCCACCGCCCGGGCCGCGGGCCTCCCCCGCTGCGGGCGGCCGCTCGTGAGGGCGGCCGAGCGGGACGCGGCGTTCTCGGAGTTCGTCCGGGCCCGGCGCACCCACCTGCGCCGGATCGCCTACGCGATCTGCGGCGACTGGCACCGCGCGGACGACCTCGTGCAGACCGCGCTGGTCAAGCTGTACGTCGCCTGGCCGCGGCTCGCGCCGCGACGGGCGGGAGGAGGCCTACGTCCGCACGATCATCGTCCGCGCCAACATCGACGAGCACCGGCGGCCGTGGCGGCGCGAACGGGTCGGCCTGCCCGCGACCGACCGCCCGGCCCGCGAGGAGCTGCCGGTCGAGGAGCGTTCGGCGCTGTTCGACGCGCTCCAGGCGCTGCCGGAGATGCAGCGCAAGGTCGTCGTGCTGCGGCACTGGCTCGGGCTGTCGGTCGCGGAGACCGCGCACGAGCTGCGCCTGGCCGAGGGCACGGTCAAGAGCCACACCTCCCGCGGGCTCGGCCGCGCTGCGCGAGGTGCTGGCCCGGCAGCGAGCGCGCCGGTCAGCCCGTCGAGACGGTTGCCGCGCAACCTTCCTCAGGAGCCACCCCGCCAGGCGCGCTGGTCCGACAGGTCGGCGTGCTCGCGGACCCAGGCGTGCATCGCGATCGCGGCGGCCGCGGAGGCGTTGATCGACCGGGTCGAGCCGAACTGCGCGATCGAGAACGTCCCGTCGCAGGCCTCCCGCGCCCCCTCGGAGAGCCCCGGGCCCTCCTGCCCGAACAGGAAGCAGACCCGGCGCGGCACGGTCATGGTCTCCAGGTGCAGCGAGCCGGGCAGGTTGTCGATGCCGAGCAGCGTGACCGTCCTGCTCGTGGAGGTACTCGGCCAGGGTCGGCGACGTCGGGGTGGTGCCGCACGTGCTGGTAGCGGTCGGTGACCATCGCCCCGCGCCGGTTCCAGCGGCGGTTGCCGACGATGTGCACCTCGGCGGCCAGGAACGCGTTGGCGGTCCGCACGATCGTGCCGATGTTGAAGTCGTGCTGCCAGTTCTCGATCGCGACGTGGAAGTCGTGCCGCCGGGTGTCGAGGTCGGCGACGATCGCCTCCACGGTCCAGTAGCGGTAGCGGTCGACGACGTTGCGCCGGTCGCCCTCGGCGAGCAGCCGCGGGTCGTACTGCTCCCCCTCGGGCCACGGGCCCTGGCCACGGGCCCGACGCCCGACCTCGGGCGGGCCGTGGGGCATCGGGTCGTACGGCGCCCGCTCGTCTCACGGTGATCGGCCGGCCTCCCGCGGATGAACCGTCGTCACGCCGGATCCTACCGCCGCGGCGCACGTCACCGCGCGCAGGTACCGTTGAGCGTGTGATGTCCGTCCTGCCGCTGCACGCCGATGCTGCTCGGCATGACCTGGATGGACCCCAACTGGCTGCTGGACCAGTTCGGCGGCGCTTCTACTGGATCAGCCTGCTCATCGTCTTCATCGAGTGCGGGCTGTTCTTCCCGTTCCTCCCCGGGGACACCCTGCTGTTCGCGCTCGGGCTGTTCTGATCGCCGGCAAGATCGACATCTTCGGCACCGCGCCGATCGTGGAGCTGCTGATCGCCTTCGTGCTCCTGACCGGCGCGGCGTTCCTCGGCAACGTCGTCGGCTACGAGATCGGCCGGGCGATCGGCCCCCCGCTCTACGAGCGCGACGGCCGGCTGCTGAAGAAGAAGTACTTCGACCAGACCCACGCGTTCTTCGACAAGCACGGCAACAAGGCGCTGGTGATCGGCCGGTTCGTGCCGTTCGTGCGGACCTACATCACCGTGGTCGCCGGCGTCACCGCAGATGGACCGCCGCCGGTTCTTCCTGTGGAGCTTCGGTCGGCGCGATGCTCTGGGTGGGCAGCATCCTGCTGCTCGGCTACATCCTGGGCGGGGCGTTCCCGAGCCTGGGCGAGAACATCGACCTGGCGATCCTGGCCATCCTCGCGTTCACCGTGGTCCCGGTCGCCGTGGGAGTGGTGGCGCCACCAGCGCCAGCGCAGCCGTCGGCGCGCCGAGGCCGACCGCGCTCCCGCGGAGTCGTCCAGCGACGCCTGACCGCCCGGGAAGGATCAGGCCGCGGGCGGCGTCGAGCTCGGCCTTGGTGAGCACCGGCCGGACCTCGAGGCCGACGTCGGCCAGCGGGTTCTCGCCCGCCGGGCTGCGGTCGATCGCGCAGACCACGACCTCGACGTCGGCGCCCGCCGTCGCGCAGCGCGCCGGGTCGCGTCGCGGACGGCGCCGCCGGTGGTGATCACGTCCTCGACCAGCGTCATCCGGCGGCCGGCGACGTCGGGGCCCTCGGCGAGCTTGCAGGTGCCGTACTCCTTGGCCTTCTTGCGCACGAACAGCGCCGGCCGGCCGGTCAGGCTGCTGACCATCGTCGCGATCGGGATGCCGCCGAGCTCGAGCCCGCCGAGCAGGTCGGTGTCCGGCGGCAGCAGGTCGACCATCTGCTCGGGCGACGCGCAGCAGCAGCTGCGGGTCGGCCTCGAAGAGGTACTTGTCGAAGTACTCCGTCGCCTGCTGGCCGGAGCGGAGCGTGAACTCCCCGGTCAGGCGGCAGCATCGCGTCGATGTCGGCGGGCGAGCGTCTCGTCCACGGCGTCGACTGTATCGGCGCCATCGACTGGGTTTCGACGCGCCGTCGCCCGGCTAGGGTCGGCACATGCTCGGCGCACCGACTCGAGGGCATCCCGCCGACGATCTTCTCGGAGATGTCCGCGCTGGCCGCGCGGACCGGGGCGGTCAACCTCGGCCAGGGGTTCCCGGACGTGGACGGCCCGCCGAGCGGTGATCGCGCGGGCGGTGCAGGCGCTGCAGGGCGGTCAGAACCAGTACGCGCCCGGCCTCGGCGTCCCCGCGCTGCGGGCAGGCGATCGCGCGGCACCAGGCCGCGGCACTACGGCCTCGACCTCGACCCCGACCGCGAGGTGGTCGTCACGACCGGCTGCACCGAGGGGATCGCGGCGGCGCTGCTCGGGCTGGTCGACGAGGGCGACGAGGTGGTCGTGCTCGAGCCCTACTACGACTCCTACACCGCGATGATCCAGATGGCCGGCGGCGTACGCCGGCCGGTGACCCTGCGGGCACCCGACTTCCGGCTCGACCCCGACGAGCTGCGCGCGGCGGTGACGCCCGCGCACCCGGTTCGTGCTGCTGAACTCCCCGCACAACCCGACCGGCACCGTGCTCAGCCGGGCGGAGCTGCAGGCGGTCGCGGACGTCGCGATCGAGCACGACCTGATCGTGGTCACCGACGAGGTCTACGAGCACCTGGTCTTCGACGACCACGAGCACGTCCCGCTCGCGACGCTGCCGGGGATGTTCGAGCGGACCCTCACGCTGTCCAGCGTCGGCAAGTCGTACTCGTTCACCGGCTGGAAGGTCGGGCTGGGCCACCGGACCCGCCGAGCTGGTGGGCGCGGTGCTGGCGGCCAAGCAGTGGCTGACGTTCACCTCGGGCGCCCCGCTGCAGCCCGCGGTCGCGGTCGCGCTCGACGACGAGCCCGACTTCCCGCGGGCGCTGGCCGCCGAGCTGCAGGGCGCGCCGCGACCTGCTGTGCGCGGGCCTCGCCGACGCCGGGCTGGACGTGCGGGTGCCGGAGGGCACGTACTTCGCGACCACCGACATCTCCGCCCTCGGCTGGGAGGACGGCATGGCGTTCTGCCTCGCGCTGCCCGAGCGCGCGGGGGTCGTCGCGATCCCCACCCAGGGCTTCTACGACTCCGACGCCGGGCGGCACCTGGTCCGCTGGGCGTTCTGCAAGGAGCCCGGCGTCATCGAGGAGGGCCTGCGGCGGCTCGCGGGGGCCGATCTGACCGCGGCGCGGTGACGAGCCCGGTGACGAACCCGGCGACGAGCCGGTGACGAGCGCGGCGGTCAGCGCCGGGCGCGGAACCAGAGCTGCGTCTCCGGGCGGACCAGCAGCGCGATCGTGACCACGCTCGCGATCAGCGTCAGCGCGAGGAGGAACGCCCCCATGGCGGCCCCGAGCAGCGACACCGCCGCCGCCACCGCGGCGGAGATGATCAGCACGACCCGCGCCCAGGGGACGCCCCGGAAGGCCAGCACCCCGAGCACGACCGCGGCCACGCACCACACGACGATGGCGGCGACCAGCGCGAGACTGACGCCGACCAGCGCCCCGTCGGGAACGCCCTGGCGGGCCAGCTCCGGGTTCTGCCGGTGCATCTCGGCGATCATCGCGTCCGGGTCCACGGCGAGCAGCACCCCGGTCAGGACCATCCCGAGCGCGGTGAAACCGCCCGCCAGCCAGGTCAGCACGCACGCGATCGTCACCGCCGGAGGGCGGCGCGTCGGCACGCCGTACGCCGGCACGTACGCCGGCCGGCTCGTCCCGGCGGCCGGGGCGGTCGGCGGCGTGGTCGGCGCCGCCGGCCGCGTCGGGGGCGCCGCGGTCGTCGGCGCGGAGGCCCTGGCGACCGGCCGCGGGACCGGGTCCGCGGCTCGCGGTGCCGTCGAACCAGCCCCGCGCGGGCTGCAGCCACAGCATCACGGCCGAGGCGGCGACCATCGTGGCGAGGAAGCCACCGGTCACCATCCCCGCGAGGAACAGCGGCACCGCGAGCACGGTCAGGGCGAGTCGGGCGCTGCGGCTGCGGCGGAGCACCTGGTAGCCCAGGATCATCGCGGCGGTCGCGCAGCCGGCGGTCACCATGGCGAGCGTGCGGATCAGGGTGAGCACGCCGTCGATGCCGACCCCGAGGTCGCTGCCGGGCGGCTCGGCGAGGAACTTCTCGACCGACTCCCGGGTCTCGAGCGTGTGCAGCCCGGTCAGGCGCTCGAAGACCAGCACGATCACGAACGCGGACCCGACCATGATGAACCACCCCGCCAGGGTCACCTGGCGGGGTCGGCTCGAGGTCGGCTCCGTCACGCCGCCAATTCCATCACGGGCCGGTCACGGCCCCGTCACGCGGCGGCCAGCACCAGGCCGTCGCCGTCGGGCGCCCGGTCGACGCTGATCGCGCCGCCGTCGGACACCTCGCCGGCGATCAGCATCTTCGCCAGCGGGTCCCCGATCGCCGACTGGATGAGCCGGCGCAGCGGGCGGGCGCCGTACGCCGGGTCGTAGCCGGTGTCGGCGAGCCAGCGCTTGGCCTCGTCGCTGACGCCGATCGTGATCCGGCGCACCGCCAGCCGCTTCTCCAGCAGGCCGAGCTGCAGGTCGACGATGTGGGTCAGGTCGTCCTCGGTGAGCGCATCGAACAGCACGATCTCGTCGAGCCGGTTCAGGAACTCCGGCTTGAACGACGACCGGACCACCGCCATCACGGACTCACGCTTCTTCTCCTGGTCCAGGGCCGGGTCGACGAGGTACGTCGAGCCGAGG
Organism: uncultured Actinomycetota bacterium; assembly: GCA_963763225.1. Taxonomy (GTDB): domain Bacteria; phylum Actinomycetota; class Actinomycetes; order Propionibacteriales; family Nocardioidaceae; genus Nocardioides. The sequence goes on from CAVXNT010000004.1 coordinate 434,289, forward strand.
TTGCTGGTCAGGATCAGCAGGGTGTTGCGCAGGTCGACGGTGCGGCCCTGGCCGTCGGTCAGCCGACCGTCGTCGAGCACCTGCAGCAGGATGTCGAAGACCTCCGGGTGCGCCTTCTCGACCTCGTCGAGGAGCACCACGCTGTACGGGCGCCGGCGCACCGCCTCGGTGAGCTGGCCGCCCTCGTCGTACCCGACGTACCCGGGCGGCGCACCGACCAGCCGCGAGACCGAGTGCTTCTCGGAGTACTCGCTCATGTCGATGCGGACGATCGCCCGCTCGTCGTCGAAGAGGAAGTCCGCCAGCGCCTTGGCCAGCTCGGTCTTGCCGGTGCCGGTCGGGCCGAGGAACAGGAACGACCCGGTCGGCCGGTTGGGGTCGCTGATGCCGGCCCGCGACCGGCGTACGGCGTCGCTGACGGCGGTCACCGCGGCCCGCTGGCCGATCAGGCGCTCGCCGATGACGTCCTCCATGCGCAGCAGCTTGGCGGTCTCGCCCTCGAGCATCCGCCCGGTCGGGATCCCGGTCCAGGCCTCGACGACCTCGGCCACCTGCTCGGCGCCGACCTCCTCGCCGACGAGCGGCTCGAGCGTGGAGGTCTCCGCCTCGACGGACGCCGACAGCGACTTCTCCAGCTGCGGGATCTGGACGTAGAGGATCTCGGAGGCCTGGCGGAGGTTCTCCTCGCCGCCCTCGCGCATCAGCTTCTCGGCCTGGACGCGCACGGCGTCGAGGCGGCGGCGCAGCTCGCCCTCGTCCTCGAGCGACGACTTCTCCTTGTCCCAGCGCGCCTCGAGCGCGCGGAGCTCCTCCTCGCGGTCGGCGAGGTCCCTCCGCAGCGCCTCGAGCCGCTCCCGGGAGGCCTCGTCGGTCTCCTTCTCGAGCGCGAACTCCTCCATCTTCAGCCGCTCGACCTGGCGTCGCAGCTGGTCGATCTCCTCCGGGGAGGACTCGATCTCCATCCGCAGCCGCGAGGCGGCCTCGTCGATCAGGTCGATCGCCTTGTCCGGCAGCTGGCGGCCGGTGATGTACCGGTCGGAGAGCGTCGCGGCGGCGACCAGGGCGGCGTCGGTGATGCGGACGCCGTGGTGCGCCTCGTACTTCTCCTGGATGCCGCGCAGGATCTGCACGGTGTCCTCGACGCTGGGCTCGCCGACGAAGACCTGCTGGAAGCGGCGCTCCAGCGCCGGGTCCTTCTCGATCCGCTCGCGGTACTCGTCGAGCGTGGTCGCGCCGATCATGTGCAGCTCGCCGCGGGCCAGCATCGGCTTGAGCATGTTGCCGGCGTCCATGGCGGAGTCGCCGCCGGCGCCGGCACCGACGACGGTGTGCAGCTCGTCGATGAAGGTGATCACCTGGCCGCCGGAGTCCTTGATCTCCTCGAGCACGGCCTTGAGGCGCTCCTCGAACTCGCCGCGGTACTTCGCGCCCGCGACCATCGCGGCCAGGTCGAGGCTGAGCACCCGCCGGCCCTTGAGGGAGTCGGGAACGTCGCCGGCGACCACCCGCTGGGCGAGCCCCTCGACGACGGCGGTCTTGCCGACGCCGGGGTCGCCGATGAGCACCGGGTTGTTCTTGGTACGCCGGGACAGCACCTGCACCACGCGCCGGATCTCGGCGTCGCGGCCGATGACGGGGTCCAGGCGGCCCTCCTCGGCGGCCCGGGTCAGGTCGACGGAGTACTTCTCGAGCGCCTCGTAGGTCGACTCGGCGTCCTGGCTGGTCACCCGGCGGTTCCCGCGCACGGCGGTCAGCCCCTCGCGCAGGCCGGCCTCGGTGAGGCCCGCGTCGGCGAGCAGCTTCTGGGCGCTGCTCTCGACGCCGGCGAGCGCGATGAGCAGGTGCTCGGTCGCGACGTACTCGTCCTTCATGCCGGCGGCCAGGTCGAGCGCGCCGGCCAGCACCCGGGTGAGCGCGGCCGAGCCGCTCGGCTGCTGCACGGTCGCGCCGCTGGCGCGCGGCAGGGCGCCGAGCGCCGACTCGGCGCGGGCGGTCAGGTCGGCGGCGTCGACCCCGGCCTTGGCGACCAGGTTGCGGGCCGTGCCGTCCTCCTGGCGCAGCAGTGCGACCAGCAGGTGGATGGGCTCGGTGTGGGAGTTGCCCGCGGTGGTGGCGGACAGCTGGGCGGCCTCGATCGCCTCCCGGCTCCGGGTGGTGAACTTCTCGGCCCCGAACTGGCTCATGTCGTCCTTCTCCTGCTCTCGTGCGGCACGCGGTGCCCTCCGTGGTGCCCTCCGCCGTGCCCTCCGTCGGTCATCCTCCGGGTCGTCCGCGACCGCGGACAACCGGCTATGAGGACAACGACAGATAAGTTGAGTCCATTCCACTCAAGTCCTGAGCATTTCCGGGTCGGGCACAATGACGCGGTGTCCACCCCCGACCTCGCCGCCGACTGCGCACGCTGCTCCGGGCTGTGCTGCGTGCTGCTGCCCTTCCGGCGCGACGGGGGCTTCGGCGCCGACAAGCCCGGCGGCGTCGCCTGCGGACACCTGAGTGTGCAGGACCGCTGCGGCATCCACGCCGACCTGACCGAGCGGGGCTGGCCGGGGTGTGTCGTCTTCGACTGCTTCGGCGCCGGCCAGCAGGTCACCCAGGTGACCTACGGCGGCCGGTCCTGGCGCGAGCAGCAGGACACCGAGGGCGGGCTCGGCGAGATGGCGGCGGTGCTGTCGGTGCTGCGCGTCGTGCACGAGATGCTGCAGCACCTCGGCGAGGTCGCCCGACGGGCGCCCGACCCGCGGGCCGCGGACCTCGAGCGACGGCTCCTGGTGCTGCGCGACGCCACGCCCGTCGAGCTGCTCACCACCGACGTCGACGAGCTCCAGCAGGAGTGCGGTGCGCTGCTGGCGACGGCGAGCCTGCGGCTGCGGGGGCCGGGGGCGCCGGACCTGTCCCGCGCCGACCTGGCCGGCCGGGACCTCCGCGGCCGCGACCTGCGGTCCACGTCCCTGCGCGGCGCCCTGCTCATCGCGGCCGACCTGCGCGACGCCGACCTGGGCACCGCCGACCTGCTCGGTGCGGACCTGCGCGACGCGGACCTGCGGGGCGCCGACCTCTCCCGGACGCTGTTCCTGACCCGCCCCCAGGTGCGCTCGGCCCGCACCGACGCCGCCACCCGGCTGCCGACCGGTCTGGCCCCCGACGCCCGGTCAGGTGAAGGTCTGCCCGAATCGGCCACCGGCTGGCCCCAGCGGCCCTAGGCTCGGCCCATGGGGAGCCCAGCCCACGTCGAGGTATGCCCGTGAGCGCACCTCGTGTCGTACTCGTGGACGACACCGAGGACCTGCGCCACCTGATGCGGATCGCGCTGCGGCGCGCCGGCTACGAGGTCGTCGGCGAGGCGGGGGACGGCGCCGCCGGCATCGAGGTGGCCACCGCCGAGTCGCCCGACCTGGTCGTCCTCGACCTCTCGATGCCGGTGATGGACGGCCTGGAGGCGCTGCCGCACATCCGGGCCGCCTGCCCGGACGCCACGATCGCGGTGATGTCGGGCTTCGGTGCCGACCGGATGACCGAGCGCGCCCTGGCCCGCGGCGCCGACGGCTACCTCCAGAAGGGCGCACCCCTCGCCGACGTCGTGGCCCGCCTGGCCGAGCTGCTGGGCCGGCGGGGCGGGATGCCGCCGACCGCCGCGCCGGCTCCCGGGGCGAACGACGCTCCCGCTCCCGCTCCGGCGCCGCCGGAGCCCGCGCGCCGGCCCGACAGCGTCGAGCTGGCGCCGGTCGCACTGCTCGAGCTCGCCGACCAACCGGGCCTGCCGCTGACCTACGCGAACGCCGCCGCGCGCGAGCTCCTCGGCCCGGGCACCGAGCCGGGGACCGCGATCGCCGAGCTGTCCACCGAGCTGGCGGCGTTCGTGACGGGGTTCCGGGTCGACTCCGACACGACGCTCGACCTGCGGCTGGGCCACCGGCACGTGCAGGCGACGCTGCGGCGCGGCGGCGCTGGGCTGCTGGTCTACCTCGACCCGAGCTCGGGCGAGGCCGCCGCGCTCCGTCGCGCCATCGCGACGACGGCCCACGAGATCCGCGGCCCCGTCACCGTCATCGCCGGCGCCGCGGAGACGCTGGACCGCCCGGACGCCGAGACGCTGGGGACCGACGACGTCGCCGAGCTGACCGGCGCGATGGCGCGTCAGGCGCGGATCCTCGACGACCTCACCAGCGACCTGCTGGCCGCGGCGCAGGGCCAGTTCGGCACCCTGAGCCTGGACCTCACCGAGGTCCGGCCGGCCGACGTGATCGCCACGGTGCTCACCGGACGGTACGACGCGGGGCTGGTCGTCACCGACGACCGTCGCGTCCGGGCCGACCCGCGACGGCTCGAGCAGATGCTCACCAACCTGCTGTCCAACGCCCGCAAGTACGGCCGGCCCCCCATCGACGTGCACGTGCGCCCGGCGGGCGAGCGGGTCGCCATCGACGTGGTCGACCACGGCGACGGCGTACCGCAGCAGTTCCGCGACCGGCTCTTCCAGGAGTTCGCCCGCGCCGACTCCGCGCCGGCCGCCGGCACCGGCCTGGGCCTGCACGTGGTCCGCACGCTCGCCGAGGCCCACGGCGGCTCCGCCTCCTACGCCCCCGGCCCGGACGGCGGGGCCGTGTTCACCATCGAGCTCCCGGCCGCCGTCTGACCCCGGCCCCGACGCCGAGTCGGCGTGAATTGCCGGCCCCACAGCGCCGAGTCGGCGTGAATTGCCGGCCCCACAACGCCGAGTCGGCGCGAGTTGCCGGCCCCACAACGCCGAGTCGGCGCGAGTTACCGGCGGCGGGGGCAACTCACGCCGACTCGCGGGATCAACGGATACAACTCACGCCGACTCGCGGGATCGACGGACGCAACTCACGCCGACTCGCGGGATGCCGGGTCGATCTCCGGGACATGCCCGATGCGGGCACGATGCTGCCGCGCGACGTACCAGGCCCTCGGCCGGTTCGTGTCTGGCCGATGCTCACCGCCACCCTGGTGTGCCTGGCGACCGGCGTGGTGCTCGGCCTCGGCAGCCGGTGGGGGCTGGTGCGCTACTGGTGGGTGGCGGTGAAGCTGGTCCTCGACCTGGTGCTCTCGACGCTGATCGTCGTCGCCCTGCGCCCCGGGATGCCCGACGTCGTCGAGCACGGGCACCACCTCGCGGCCGGGGTCCTCGACCGCATCGATGTCGGCTTCCTGTTCTTCCCGCCCACGGTCTCGCTGCCCGCGCTGACGTTCGCGACAGCGCTGGCGGTCGTCAAGCCGTGGGACCGGATCGGGTCACGGCGTCAGCGGTTGCGGCGCCAGACCACCAGCGACTGACCCGGGTCGGGGCGGCGTACGGCGGGCAGCCCGGCTCGGCGACCCGTCGGCCCGGCGGGTGCGTACCGCCTCGCGCAGCGCCTCGCGGGTGGCGTCGAGCTCGGCGACCAGCTCCTCGTTGCGCGCGCGCGAGCGCGGCGACCCGGTTCTCCAGGTCGAGGATCCGGCGGACCCCCTCGATGCCGATGCCGGCCGAGCGTGAGGTCGGCGATCTCGCGCAGCCGCTCGATGTCGCGGTGGGAGTAGCGGCGACCGCCGCCACCGGTGCGACCCGGGCGTGATCAGGCCGAGCCGCTCGTAGGTGCGCAGCGTCTGCGGGTGCAGGCCGGTGAGCTCGGCGGCCACGCTGATGACGTAGACGGCCGCGTCCGGGCGCCGGGGGCCCGGAACGGCCGTCGACGGGTCGGCATCTCAGGCGCCCTCGAAGAGGTTCGCGCGCAGCGGCCGGCTCGCGGTGGCGGCCCGGTAGGCCTCGACCGCCTCCCGCGCCTCGGCGTCGAGCACGGCCGGGACCTGGACCTCGACGGTGGCGAGCAGGTCGCCGCGGGTGCCGTCGGACTTCGGGCGCGCCCTTGCCGCGGACCCGGAAGGTCCGCCCGTTGGGCGTGCCGGCCGGGACCTTGAGGGTGACCGGCGAGCCCGCCGAGGGTGGGGATCTTGATCTCGGCGCCGAGGGCGAGCTCGTCGAAGGAGACCGGCACGTCGAGGGTGAGGTTGTCGCCCTTGCGGCCGAAGAGCCGGTGCGGGGAGACCTTGACGGTGACGAACAGGTCGCCCGCCGGGCCCGCCGTTCTCGCCGGCCGCGCCCTTGCCGCGCAGCCGGATCCGCTGGCCGTCCTTGCACCCCGGCCGGGATCCGGGCCTGGATGGTGCGGGCCGAAGGTCCCGCGGCCGCTGCCGTGGCAGGTCGGGCACGGCTCGTCGTAGACCAGCTGGCGGCCGCCGCAGGCCGGGCAGGTCTCGTTCATCGAGAACGCGCCGCCGACGGACGCGACCACGAAGCCGGCGCCCTCGCACTCGGGGCACACGTGCGGCTTGGTGCCGGGCTTGCCGCCGGTGCCGTGGCAGTCGGGGCAGGGGGCGTCGGAGGTCAGCCGCAGCGAGATCGTGACGCCGTCGATGGCGTCGGTGAAGCTGATCGTGGCGCGTGGTCTCGACGTCGGCACCCTTCTGCGGGCCGGCGCTGGCGCGGCGCTGCCGGCCGAGCCGCCGAAGAGGTCGCCGAACATGTCGCCGAAGCCACCGCCCGCGCCGCCCGGCGGCGCGGTCGCGCAGCAGGTCGTTGAGGTCGAACCCACCGGCGCCACCGGGCCACCGCCGCCACCGAAGCCGCCGGGGAAGCCGCCGCCGGAGCCGTAGAGCTCGCGCATCTCGTCGTACTTCTTGCGCTTCTCGGGGTCGCCGACGACGTCGTAGGCCTCGGCGACCGCCTTGAACTTCTCGTGCTTGGCCCGGCGTCGCGTCGCCGGGGTTGGAGTCGGGGTGGTTGGCGCGCGCCAGCTTGCGGTAGGCCTTCTTGATCTCGTCGGCCGTCGCGTCCTTCTTCACGCCGAGCTCGGCGTAGAAGTCCTTCTGGGCCCAGTCGGCCCGCATGCCGTCGGTGGCACTCATCCGCGCACCCTCCTCCTCCGGTCCCGTCTCGACCGGTGCGGCTCGTCACCTCGGTCGTGCCGGTCGTCCCGGCCGGGTCGACCACGAGCACCTGGGCGGCCCGGACGACGCGGTCGCCGATCCGGTAGCCGGCCTTGGCGATCACCTTGCAGGTGGTGACCGTCGACCTCGGGATCCTCGCCCGATGTGGCGACAGCGCCTCGTGCAGGCTCGGGTCGAACGGGTCGCCCGGCGTCGCCGAACTTGGTCAGCCCCAGCCGGTCGACGATCCGCTCGAGCTGGTCGGCGACGGCCTTGAAGCCGGCGTCGAGGTCGCCGTGCTCGCGGGCCCGGTCGATGGTGTCGAGCACCTCGATGATCGGCGACGAGCGCGGCGTACGTCGCGTTCTCGCGGACCAGCTCGCGGTCCCGCTCGACCCGGCGCTTGTAGTTGAGGAACTCGGCCTGCAGCCGCTGCAGGTCGCGCGGTCAGCTCGGCCAGGTCGCGCTTCGGCGCGCGCCAGGTCGTCCTCGAGCTCCTGGTCGCCTGCCTCGGCGCCTCGCCGCGGTCCGCTGCCTGGTCGCCCGCTCCGGCGTCCCGCCGGTCTCCGCGGGCGCCTCGGCCTCGGGCTGGGGCACGGACTGGTCGGGCGGGGTCCCGCTCGGGGGAGCCGCAGCCTCGGGCTGCGGCTCCGCCCTCCGGGCCGACGTCCGACTCGGGTCGGGAGTCGGTCACTTGCTCGTCGCCCTCCGCGCTGTCGGCGGTGTCCTCGTCGACGATCTCGGCGTCGACGACGTCCTCGTCGGCCTCGCCCGTGGCGCCGGTCGGTGCCGCCGGCGGCGGCCGCGTCGGCCTCGGCCGCGGCGTACATCGCCGCGCCCATCTTCTGGCTGGACTCGCCGAGCTTGGTGACGCCGGCCTGGATCTCCTCGGCCGAGGCGTCCTCGTTCTCGAGGGTCGCCTTGAGCGCGTCGACGTCGGCCCGGACCTCGGTCTTGACGTCGTCGGGGAGCTTCTCGGCGTTCTCGTCGAGGAACTTCTCGGTCGTGTAGACGAGCTGGTCGGCCTGGTTGCGGGTCTCGACGGCCTCGCGACGCTTGGCGTCCTCCTCGGCGTACTGCTCGGCCTCGCGGACCATGCGGTCGATCTCGTCCTTGCCGAGCGCCGAGCCGCCGGAGATCGTCATCGACTGCTCCTTGCCGGAGGCCTGGTCCTTGGCGGTGACGTGCACGATGCCGTTGGCGTCGATGTCGAAGGTGACCTCGATCTTCGGCACGCCACGCGGGGCCGGCGGCAGGCCGGTCAGCTCGAAGTTGCCGAGCGGCTGGTTCTGCGCCCACATCTGGCGCTCGCCCTGGGCGACCTTGATCTCCACCGACGGCTGGTTGTCGTCGGCGGTGGTGAAGATCTCCGAGCGCTTGGTCGGGATCGTGGTGTTGCGCTCGATCAGGTTGGTCATCACGCCGCCCTTGGTCTCGATGCCGAGGGACAGCGGGGTGACGTCGAGCAGCAGCACGTCCTTGACCTCGCCCTTGAGGACGCCGGCCTGGAGGGCGGCGCCGACGGCCACGACCTCGTCGGGGTTGACGCCCTTGTTGGGCTCCTTGCCGCCGAGCAGCTCCTTGACGACCTCGGTCACCGCCGGCATCCGGGTGGAGCCGCCGACGAGGACGACGTGGTCGATGTCCTTGACCGCGACGCCGCCGTCCTTGAGCACCGACTTGAACGGCGTCGTTGGTGCGGTCGAGCAGGTCGGAGGTGAGCTTCTGGAACTCGCTGCGGGTCAGCTTCTCCTCGAAGTGCAGCGGGCCGGACTCGCCGTGGGTGATGTAGGGCAGGTGGATCGTGGTCTCGCTGGAGGAGGACAGCTCGATCTTCGCCTTCTCCGCGGCCTCCTGGAGGCGCTGCTTGGCGATCTTGTCGGCGCCGAGGTCGACGCCGTTGTTGTCCTTGAACTTCTTGACCATCCAGTCGACGACCCGGGCGTCCCAGTCGTCACCACCGAGGTGGTTGTCACCGGAGGTGGCCTTGACCTCGACGACGCCCTCGCCGATCTCGAGCAGGGACACGTCGAAGGTGCCGCCACCGAGGTCGAAGACCAGGATGGTCTGGTCGTCGCCCTTGTCGAGGCCGTAGGCCAGCGCGGCCGCGGTCGGCTCGTTGACGATGCGGCTCACGTTGAGGCCCGCGATCTCGCCGGCCTCCTTGGTGGCCTGGCGCTGCGCGTCGGAGAAGTACGCCGGGACCGTGATCACCGCGTCGGTGACCGGCTCGCCGAGGTAGGCCTCGGCGTCGCGCTTGAGCTTCTGCAGCACGAACGCGCTGATCTGCTGCGGGGTGAAGGTCTTGTCGTCGACCTTCTGGTCGTCCAGTCGGTGCCCATGTGGCGCTTGACCGAGCGGATGGTCCGGTCGACGTTGGTCACGGCCTGGCGCTTGGCGACCTCGCCGACCAGCACCTCGCCGGACTTGGCGAACGCGACGACCGACGGGGTGGTCCGGGCGCCTTCTGCGTTCGCGATGACGGTGGGTTCGCCACCCTCGAGGACGGCGACGACGCTGTTCGTCGTGCCGAGGTCGATGCCGACCGCACGTGCCATGGTGTGTTACCTCCGCTTGTCGAAGTCCCGTCCGCGACGGGGCCTGGTTCAGGTCTGTGCGACGCCATCCTGCGCCGGGTGCGGTGAGTCTGGCAAACAAGTTGAGCCAGTTCAACTCAACTTTGCTCACTGTGCTCAACGGAGGGTGCGGCGGGGTTGTTCCCGTTGCGACAGGCGACTTCGGGTCGGGTGCCTCAGCACGCGCCCGGCGCGGTGTGGAGCACACGACCCGGCGGCCGCGGGCATCGGGGCCCGGGTAGACCGGAAGCCGCTCATCGGCTTGTGGGCGAGCTGCGACACTCCCGGCGGCGTCGGTGATCAGGTCCATCCGCTGGTGCGCGGCCTGGAACGTCGCCACCACCAGCGCCGGGCGATCCGGCGCCGGCGGTGGTCGGGTTTCGCCCGCCAAGTTCAGGCTCGAGTGACTGGTGTGACTGGTGGACGACGGGGTCGGCGCCGGGCGGGCGGTCCGGTGCAGCAGCCGGGGGTGCCGCCAGGGCGCACGCGACGACGTACGGCAGCGCCATCGGCGCGCCCGGACTCGGGCCCGCCGGCGGCGGCGTGAACACTCAGCCCGGCCGGGAATGATCGACCCCCCGATCGGTGATGGAACAGGTATGACCGTTCCCACCATCACCCTGAACAACGGCACGACCATCCCGCAGCTCGGCTTCGGCGTCTTCCAGGTCCCGCCGGAGGAGACCGCGGAGGTACCGCGCAGGCCCTCGAGGTCGGCTACCGCCACATCGACACCGCGGAGATGTACCAGAACGAGGCGGGCGTCGGTGAGGCGGTCCGGGCCTCCGGCATCCCCCGCGACGAGCTGTACGTCACCAGCAAGCTCAACAACGGCTTCCACGAGCCCGACGACGCCCGCCGCGCCTTCGACGAGACCCTGGCCAAGCTCGGCCTCGACCGGATCGACCTGTTCCTCATCCACTGGCCGCTGCCGACGCTGTACGACGGCGACTTCGTCTCCACCTGGCAGACGCTCGCCGAGTTCGTCGAGGACGGCCGCGCCACGCTCGATCGGCGTCTCGAACTTCCAGCCCGCCCACCTCGACCGGATCGTCGACGAGACCGGCGTGGTCCCGGCGGTGAACCAGATCGAGGTCCACCCCTACTTCGCCAACGAGGACGCCCGGGCCGCCTCGCTCCGCCACGGCGTCGAGGTCGAGGCGTGGTCGCCGATCGCGCAGGGCGAGGTGCTCGACGACGAGGTGATCGGCAAGATCGCCGCCGCCACGGCAGGACCGCCGTCCCAGGTGACGCTGCGCTGGCACGTCAGCGCGGCGACATCGTCTTCCCGAAGTCGATGCAGCCAGGAGCGGATGCGCGAGAACTTCGAGATCTTCGACTTCTCGCTGACCGACGACGAGATCGACGCGATCAGCGGCCTCGACCGCGGCGAGGACGGCCGCCCGGCCCGAACCCGGACACTTCGACTACATCCCCGCTGACCCGACGCCGGTCGGCGAGCTCTGCACTCACGCCGACTCGGCGTCCGTATCCGGGCAACTCGACGCCGACTCGGCGTTCAGGCGTCGAGGGCCCGGCCCCACATCTCCAGCAGGTGTGCGAGCTGGGCCCGTCTGCAGCTCGTTGAGCGAGCCGACCAGCCGGTGCTCGTTGGCCATGTGGGCCTCGAAGGCCCGGTCGATGAGCTCGCGACCGGCGTCGGTGAGCGCGATCACCCGGCCGCGGGCGTCCCGCGTCGCTGACCCGCCGGGTCACCCAGCCCTGCTCCACGCAGCGGTCCACCCGCTTGGTGACCGCGCCGGAGGAGACCATGGTCGAGGCGGCGAGCTCGCCGGGGGTCAGCTCGTACGGCGCACCCGCGCGGCGCAGCGTGGCGAGCACGTCGAACTCCCCCTCGCCCAGCCCGAACCGCCCGTAGACCGCGACGAGCTCCTCGGTCAGCCGCGGCGGCGAGCCGGTGCAGCCGGCCGATCACGCCCTGCGGCGAGACGTCGAGGTCGGGCCGCCGCGCGCCACTGCGCCATGATCCAGCCGACGTGATCGAGATCGGCTCCGGGGCTGCCATGGCTAGGAATATATCTTACCAGGAAACTATTCTGTCTTCCATGGAAACAAATCGGCGACGGGCCTGGACGCTCGTCACGCGCCGCTCGCCCCGATCGCCTGGGGCTCGGGCTACTACGTGACCGAGACGTACCTGCCGCCGGACCGCCCGCTGTTCGGCGCGACGGTCCGGGCGCTGCCGTTCGGCCTGCTGATGCTGGCGCTGCGCCGGCAGCTGCCCCAGGGCATCTGGTGGTGGCGGTCGCTGGTGCTGGGCACGCTCAACATCGGGCGTTCTTCGTGCTGATCTTCATCGCGGCCTACCGCCTGCCCGGCGGCCTCGCCGCGACCCTGCACCGCCACCGCGCCGATGGTGATGATGCTGCCTCGCCTGGGCCTGGTCTCGGCGAGCGGCCGCGGCTGGCGCCCTGGCCGGCGCGGCGCTGGTGGGCGCCGCCGGCGTCGGCCTGCTGGTGCTGCGCGCCGGCGGCCACGTCGACCCGATCGGCGTGGCCGGCGCGTTCGGCGCGGTGCGGTGTCCGCGCTCGGCTACGTGCTGGTCAAGCGCTGGCACGCCGCCGGTGGACAGCCTGACCTTCACGGCCTGGCAGCTGGTCGCGGCGGGCTGGTGCTGCTGCCCGTCGCCCTGCTGGTCGAGGGCGCTCCGCCGGCGCTGGACCTGCCCGGCCGTCGGCGGCTTCCTCTAGCTGGGCTGGTCGGCACCGGTGCTGGCCTACGTCCTGTGGTTCCGCGGCCTGCGCCGGCTGCCCGCCGGCGCGGTCTCGCTGTCGGCCTGCTCAACCCGGTCGTCGGCACGCTGCTCGGGGTCGCGCTCGCGGGCGAGGCCTTCGGCGGCCCAGGCCGCAGGCGCTCGGCGATGCTGCTGGTGCTGGCCGGCGGCGATGCTGCGCCGGCAGCCGCCGGTGCCCGACCGCCTGCGACCGCGAGCCGGTCCGAGCGCCGCCTGCCCCCGAGCCGGGGCGAGCCGGGCAGAGGGCAGCGCGAGCACGGCGGGCGCTCAGCCGATCGTGCACCCGGACCTCGTTGGACTCCAGGCCGCTGTCGGTGTCGACGACGCGGAACCGGTTCGGGCCGGGCTGGCTGGTCTGCACGTAGGTCTGGAACGTCTCGTTGCTGACCGAGCCGTCACCGGGAAGTCCTGCCAGGCGCCGTTCGGTGAAGCGCTGGACCTGCAGGATCGCGCCCTCGCCGCCCGGGTAGACGCCGGTCAGGTCGAACTGCTGCATCGGCGCCGACCGAGGTCGCCGACGGCCGAGAGCGAGATCTGCTTGCGCGGCGAGTGCGGCTACTCCGACGGCGCGTCGACGACGAGTCGTGGTGCGGCTTGCCGGTCGCGGACGGCTCCGGGGCCAGCGTGATCTGCGGCCCCGACGCCGACGGCGTCTTCTCCGGCTGGGGCAGGTACATCGATCCGGCCGTCGCTCGCGCTGCCGCCGTCCGGCCCGCCGCCGAGCCCCGAGACCTGGGTGCCGGCGAGCACGACCAGACCGAGGATCAGCCCGACCACGAGGGCGACGCCCACCAGCGCGACGGCCCAGGCCGGCGACGATCGGATGACCTCGCATCGGACCCTCGGGCAGCTCCGCTCGGACATGCCCCCATTGTCGGTGACGCAGTCCGCAACCCCTCCACCTCAGCGGGGCTCGAGGACGACGACCGGGATCTCCCGGTCGGTCCAGCGCTGGTACTTGTCGAAGTCGGCGTAGAGCGTCGACCAGCCGCGGCCAGAGCGCGCGCGCTCCTCGGCGGCGCCGCGGTGCGCGCCCGGACCCGGCCGTACCCCCTCGCCGCGCAGCCGCACCGTCGTGTCCGGGTGCGGCGAGCAGGTTCGGGTACCACTGCGGGTTCCTCGGCAGCCCGCCCTGCGACGCGACGACGACCAGGTCCGGCGCCGTCCTCGAGGTAGAGCAGCGGCGTGGTGAAGGTCGCGCCCGGACTTGCGGCCCGACGTGGTCGAGCAGCAGCGTCGGCACCGGGTTGCGGAACCCCGCGCCGATCCGCCAGCGCGAGCCGATCCGGCCGTCGGTGAGCCGGAAGACGCCGCACCTGGGCCCGCGCCATGTACTTGATGAGCGTCGCGGTCACCGGGGAGTCGAGGCCGTCGGGCCGCTCCTCGGGGAGTCCGAGCCCCATCGGCTCAGAGCCCCGCTTCCAGACGATCTCCTCGTGCAGCCTCCGCGACTGCGCCAGCCGTCCGGCGGTCCGCACCAGCTCGTGGTGGTAGAGCCCGCCGAACTCGACGATCTTCTCCCCGCCGTTCGCCGTCGTCCATGGGCATCGGGTTGTGGAAGTACGCCGTGGCGCGGCGCCGCGTCGCCGTCGACGCGACGTCGACCTGGCCGAGGGAGTGCATCCGCTTGGGGAAGAACGCCGGCAGCACCTCGGCCAGCCACGGCTTCACCGCCGGGTACGTGTCGGCGATGCCGCCGGACTCGGTGTAGTCGATCGCGGCGTCGGGGGTGAACACCGTGTCGAGCACGTCCCAGTCGCCGGTGTCGATGGCCCGGGTGTAGCGGATGATGCACGTCGTCGATCTCGAGCCGGTCGCTGATCTCCTGGAGGTCCACGGCGCAACTCTGGCAAAAACTGAAACACGTTCTAGTCTTCGATACGCCGGTGCTCGCGCACTCAGACCGAAGGACGGACAGGCTCGTCACCGATAGGGCCGAGACGATGCGATTCACCTACGCCGAGGCGATGACGCAGGCGACGTACTACGCGCCGCTCGCGCAGGCGGCCGAGGCCGCCGGCTACACGTCGATGACCGTGGCCGACAGCCTGATCTACCCCAAGGAGTCGGACTCGAAGTACCCCTACACCGACACCGGGGACCGGGAGTTCCTCGACGGCAAGGAGTTCATCGAGACGATGGTGCTCTGCGCGCACCTGTTCGCGCAGACCACCACGCTGCGGCTGACGCCGTTCGTGCTCAAGCTGCCGATCCGCCCGCCGGTGCTGGTCGCCAAGCAGGCCTCGTCGCTGGCGTTCCTCTCCGGCAACCGGCTCGGCCTCGGCGTCGGGCTCTCGCCGTGGCCCGAGGACTTCGACGCGCTCGGCGTGCCGTGGGCCCGGCGCGGCAAGCGGATGGACGAGTGCATGGACATCCTGCGCGGCCTGACCACCGGCGAGTTCTTCGAGTACCACGGCGAGTTCTACGACGTCGAGGCGCTCAAGCAGTGCCCCGGCGCCACCGAGCCGATCCCGCTGCTGGTCGGCGGCCACGCCGACGCCGCCCTGCGCCGCGCCGTCCTCAAGGGCGACGGCTGGATGCACGCCGGCGGCGACGGCGAGGAGCTCGACCGGCTGCTCACCCGGCTCGCCGAGATCCGCAAGGAGGAGGGCGACACCCGCGACGACTTCGAGGTGCACGTCATCTCCTACGACGCCTACACCCTCGACGGCATCAAGCGCCTGGAGGACAAGGGCGTGACCGACTGCATCGTCGGCTTCCGGGTGCCCTACATCAAGGGCCCCGACACCGAGCCGCTGGAGAAGAAGATCGAGCACCTCGAGCGGTACGCCGAGGACATCATCGCAAGGTGAACGCGTGAGCGAGCCCGGACACCACGCAGGTCACCCGGCCCCTGCAGGAGGCGATCGCCGAGGCCGAGCAGCTGATCGCGAACGCGCCGTTCATCCGCACCGAGCAGGACCTCCTCGAGGGCTACGACTACCTGGCCGGCCGGATCCGGATGGCGATGCAGATGGCCTTCGACTACGACCTCGAGCGGCCGCTGTTCATCAACCCGACCCACCAGTTCTCCCGGCAGGGCCTGGACAACCCCGACGCGATCTACTTCAACGCCTACCTCCACGAGGGCGTCGAGTACGTCGTCCGCGGGCGCGCGCGGCACCAGCGCCGACCTCTCCTTCCAGGTGATGGGCGGGGCCTACTCCGCCGACTCGGCGGCGAGCTCGCTGATGGCCTTCGACGACCGCGAGCTCGACATCAAGGACGACGGCACCTTCGAGTTCACGTTCGTCGCCGAGCCGGGCGCGAAGACGCTGATCGTGCGCGAGGTCTTCAACGACTGGGACACCGAGGAGCGCGGCACGATCTGGATCGAGCGCCCCGACACCGTCGGCAGGCCGGCGGCGCCGCTGACCCGCGAGCGGCTGGCCAAGCGGTACGAGGTCGCCGCCCAGCTGCTGGCCGGCTCGATCCAGACCTGGTTCGCGTTCCCGCAGTTCTTCGAGCACAAGGAGCCGGTCAACCAGCCGACCCCGCCGCAGTCGACGCCGGGCGGCCTGGCGTCGCAGCGCTCCTCGATCGGCCACTACGAGCTCGCCGACGACGAGGCGCTGATCGTCACCGTCCCCGAGTGCGCCGACTGCGCCTACCAGGCGATCCAGATCGGCTCGGACTGGTACGTCTCGACCGACTACGAGACCCACCAGACCTCGCTCACCAAGGCGCAGGCCGTCACCGACCCGGACGGGAAGATGCGGTTCGTGATCTCGGAGCGCGCGCCCGCCGGAGAGGGGCGGGCGATCGCGAACTGGCTGGAGGCCTCGGCCACCGCACCGGCTCGATGATGCTGCGCTGGCAGCGCCTCGAGCGCGACCTCGGCCCCGAGGACGGCCCGGTCGTCGAGAAGGTCGCGGCTCGCCGACGTACCCGACCAGCTGCCCTACTTCACCCCCATCACCCCCGAGGAGTACGCCGCGCGGATCGCCGCCCGGCAGCGCTCCGTCGCCCGAAGGATGATCAGTTGAGCGACCGAGCTAGGACTACGCCCAGGCCCACGACACCTCGATCGAGGACCGCTACGAGCCGGTCCCGCTGCTGCAGGACAAGGTCGATCGTGCTCTCCGGGGTCGGCCCCGGCCTCGGCCGGGCGCTGGGCGAGGAGGCCGCGAAGATGGGCGCCGACCTGGTGCTGGTCAGCCGCACCGAGCGGCGGCTGGAGAAGATGGCCGAGGTGGTCCGGTCCACGGCGGCGGGCGCGCGTCGTCGACCGACATCACCGACGAGGACTCCCGCGTGCGCCTGCGTCGAGCGGTCGCTCGAGGAGTTCGGCCGGGTCGACTGCCTGATCAACAACGCCTTCGCGATCCCGCCGATGGACCCGATCACCCAGATCGAGCCGACGCAGCTGGCGAGGCGAACGAGACCAACGTGTTCGCGCCGCTGCGGCTCTCGGCGCTGTTCGCCGACGCGCTCGCGGCGAGCAAGGGCTCGATCATCATGCTCAACTCGTGCGTGGTGTACTCCTCCGCAGCCGGAGTACGCCGGCTACAAGCTCTCCAAGGGCACGCTCGAGCACCTCGCCTCGTCGCTGGCCACCGAGCTCGGCCCGCGCGGCATCCGGGTCAACAGCGTCGCGCCGTCCTACATCTACGAGGACGTCAACAGGCGTACTTCGACTGGCTCGCCGCGGTCGAGGGCACGACGCACGAGGAGATCTACCGCCAGAAGGCCGCGCCGACCGACCTCAAGCGGCTGGCGTCGCCGCGAGGAGGTCGCCCGCGCCGCGCTGTTCTTCGCCAGCGACCTGGCCTCGGCGGTGACCGGCACGATGCTCAACGTCGACTGCGGCGAGTTCCACAGCGGTGGTCGAGCGTGCTCCGGAGCGAGGTCACGTGCGGAGGAGCCTCGAAACCCCGTGAGACGAAAGGCGACCTGATGTGCGACAACGTGATGACGCGCGAGCGCGCCGACGTCGGGCGCTACGAGGACATCGTCGCCGCCGCCGAGCGCACCACCGGGCATGACGCGACTTCGGCGGCACCGCCCACGAGGAGGGCCTGCGGATCCTGGTCGAGGACCTGGCCTCGCCCGAGGCCGGGCTGACCCCGCGCGGCAACTACTTCCAGCGCTCGGAGGTGAAGAGCGCGCTGGTCGGCCGGCTCCTGACCCAGGCGCAGTTCAACGGCCCACCCCGAGCACGGCGACGTACCGATCGAGCGGCCGATCTTCGTGATGGGCCTGCCCCGCACCGGCACGACGGCGCTGCACCGGCTGCTGCACGCCGACCCGATGGCGCAGGGGCTGGAGATGTGGATCACCCAGTACCCGCAGCCGCGGCCGCCGCGGGAGACCTGGGAGGCCGACCCGATCTTCGCCGCGATGCAGCAGGCGTTCTCGGCCCACCACGTCGAGAGCCCGGAGTACATGGGCATCCACTACATGGACGCGACCACGGTCGAGGAGTGCTGGCGGCTGCTGCGCCAGACCGGCAAGTCGAACTCCTACGAGTCGCTGGCCAACGTGCCGCGCTACACCGAGTGGCTGCAGCAGCAGGACTGGACCGACGCCTACGCCCGGCACAAGCAGAACCTCCAGCTGGTCGGGCTCAACGACCAGGACAAGCGCTGGGTGCTGAAGAACCCGTCGCACATGACCGCGCTGGACGCGCTGATGGCGGTCTACCCGGACGCGCTGATCGTCTACACCCACCGCGACCCGGTCGTCTGCATCGCCTCGTCGTGCTCGCTGTCGGCCGAGACGACCGCCGGCCACTCCACGACGTACGTCGGCGCGACCATCGGCCGAGACCCAGCTCGACCTGTGGTCGCGGGCGTTCCACGCCTTCCACGACGCGCGGCCGAGGTACGACGCCGCGCAGTTCGTCGACGTCGCGTTCTCCGACCTGCGCGCCGACCCGCTCGGCGTCACCCGCGGCGTCTACGAGGAGTTCGGGCTCGACTGGACGCCCGAGGTCGAGGCCGCGATCACCGAGATCGACCGCGGAGTCCAGGTCGGGCAAGGCCGCGCCCTCGCACGCCTACTCGCTCGAGGACTACGGGCTGACCGAGGACGAGGTCCGCGCCGCGTTCGACCGGTAGCCCGGACGCCGGTGCGCGCCGAGCCAGGTGGGTACGGGGCCCGGCATGCACCAGGAGACCACTCGGCCCGCGGACTGGCTGCTGCGTCCGGCGGAGTGGGGCAACCGCGCCGCGCGGCTCTACCGGGGCCGGCCCGACGGAACCGCCTGGAGCGGTGGCAACCGGGTGCAGCCCCTGGTCGACGGGGCGACGTACTTCCCCCGGCTGCGCGAGGCGTTGCGCGGTGTCGGGGAGGGCGACCAGGTCTACTTCGTGGACTGGCGCGGGGACCCGGAGCAGCGGCTGGACGGTCCGGGGACCGCGGTGTTGGTCGAGCTGGCGCGCGCCAGCAGCGCCGGCGCCGTCGTCCACGGGCTGGTGTGGCGCTCGCACCTGGACCGGCTGCGGTTCTCGGCGGAGGAGAACCGCAACCTCGCCCAGGCCCTGCAGTCGGTGAACGCGCCGGTCCACCTCGACATGCGGGTGCGCCGGGGCGGGTCGCACCACCAGAAGTTCGTGGTGATCCGGCATCGCGGTTCGCCGGAGCGCGACGTGGCCTTCGTCGGCGGCACCGACCTCGGCCGCAGCCGCGCCGACGGACCCGAGCACCACGGCGACCCGCAGGCCCAGCGGATGTGCCCGGCCTACGGGCCCACCCCACCCTGGCACGACGCAATGGTCGAGATCCGCGGCCCCGCCGTCGCCGACGTCGAGTGCTGCTTCCGCGAACGGTGGGACGACCCGACCGCCCTGCAGCACGACCGCCCGTTCCTGTGGGTGACCGACAAGCTGCGCGGGCTGCGTGGTCGCACGCGGGGTTTGCCCGATCCGCTGCCGCCACCGCCCCCCGCCGGGCGCGAGACCGTGCAGCTGCTGCGCACCTACCCCTGCCAGCGGCCCGCCTACCCGTTCGCTCCCGAGGGCGAGCGGACGGTCGCCCGAGGATATGGCAAGGCGCTCGGCCGCGCGGAGCGGCTGGTCTACGTCGAGGACCAGTACCTGTGGAGCGGCACCGTCGCGCAGGTGTTCGCCGACGCACTCCGCCGCGCTCCCGAGCTCCACCTCGTGGCGGTCCTCCCCCGCCTCCCGGACTGGGGTGGCGCGCGCGGCGCGGCGGCCGTGGTCGGCCAGGCCGAAGCCGTGCAGACGCTCCGCGCCGCCGGCGGCGACCGGGTCCATCTCTACGACATCGAGAACGAGGCGGCCACACCGATCTACGTGCATGCCAAGATCTGCGTCATCGACGACACCTGGGCGGCCGTGGGCTCGGCCAACCTGAACCGCCGGTCGTGGACGCACGACTCCGAGCTCACGGCGGCGGTGATCACCGACCCGGGAGAGGACAGCTTCGGCCGGCGGCTCCGGCTCCGGCTGTGGACCGAGCATCTGGGCCGTTCCCCCGACGAGGACGCCGACCTCCGCGATCTGCGCCGTGGTCCACAGGTGCTGGCCGAGCAGGCGCGCCGGCTCGAGCGCTGGCACCGCGAGGGCCGGGTCGGCGCGCGGCCCGTCGGGCGGCTCCGCCCGCACCCGCTGCCCGAGCTTCCCCGCCGTCGGCGCCTGGTGCTCGAGAGTTTCCAGCGCCTCGTCGCCGACCCCGACGGCCGGTGTGTGTCGATGCGGCGCCGCGCCGCCTGGTGACTCACCGGGACCGGGATCTCACGACGCCGGGTCAGCGCGTGCCGGGCCACTCACCGGCCCGCTCCAGCTCGCCGAGCTGCTCGACCATCCAGGGGCTGAGCATCCACGGCGCCGCCGACACGACGGCGCGCAGCTCGTCGGGCGTCACCCAGCGCCACTCGGCGACCTCGTCGGGCGCAGGCACCAGGTCGGCGGCCTGAGTGGCGACGAAGACGGGGCACAGCTCGTTCTCCACCAGGCCGGAGGCATCGGTGGCTCGATAGCGGAAGTCCGGGAGCACGCAGCGCAGCGAGTCCAGCCGGGTGCCGAGCTCGCGGCCGGCGTACCGGTGCACGGCGGCCTCCGGCTCCTCCTCCGGCCGAGGATGACCACAGAACGAGTTGGTCCAGACGCCCGGCCAGGTCCGCTTGGTCACGGCACGCCGGGTCAGCAGCACGCGGCCCGCGCCGTCGAGCAGGTAACAGGAGAACGCGAGGTGGACCGGGGTGTCGGCGGTGTGGACGTCGGCCCGTGGGGCCGTGCCCACGGGCCGCCCTCCCTCGTCGAGCAGCACCACCAGGTCGGCTGCGGTCACGAGCCCTCCTCACATCGCGGCATCTCGCTGGGAGAACCCAGCTTCACCACCGATACCCACCAGCGGCCTCTCGTGCACCTCGGGCGGCCGAGACAGCCCCCGCGGTGGCCGGGTTCAGGCCTCGCCGGCGGCCTGCCGGACCGCGCGCTCGGCGACGGCGTGCTCGTCGGTGCGGGCGTCGTAGGACCAGAAGTCGCGCAGCAGCCCGGCGGTGACGCGCGACCCCGGCGACGCAGGCGAGGCCGCCGCTGGTGATCGCGCCGCGCACCGTCCACAGGTCGGCGGTGACGCCGGCGCGGACCTGCCCGCCGAGCGGGCCGAGCGAGTAGGACAGCATCTCGATGCCGGCCAGCCGGCCGCGCATCGCCTCGGGGATCGTCTGGCTCCACACCGTCGACCGGAAGACCGCCGGAGATCATGTCGGCGGCGCCGGACAGCGCGAGGAACACCGCGACCAGCCAGATCGAGCGGCATCAGCGCCGGCCAGCGCGATGCAGCCGCCGTACGCCGCCGCCGCGAGCACGATCGCCCGGCCGTGGTGGTGCACGCGGCCGGTCCAGCCGCGTCAGCGCGGTCGCGACGCAGCGCACCGACGGTCTCGGCGGAGTAGAGCAGCCCGAGCAGCTCGGGACGGCCGAAGACCTCCTCGGCCAGCGCCGGGAACAGCACCACCGGCATCGCCAGCAGCATCGCCGCGATGTCGACCAGGTAGGTGCCGAGCAGGTCGCGCCGCCCGAACGCGTAGCGCAGGCCCTGCCCGATGCCCGGCCAGGCTCGGCGGGGTGGTCTCCTCGCGGTGCGGGTAGGAGCCGCATCAGCACGTAGAGTCAGGCTCGCGACCGATCAGCCCGCCGATGTCGACGACGAAGCACCAGCCGATGCCGACGTAGGCGACCAGCAGGCCGCCGACCGCCGGGCCGACCAGCACCCCGATCTGCATGCCGAGGCTGGTCAGCGCGTTGGCGGCGGGCAGCTGGTCGTGGCGTACGGTGCGCGGCATCAGCGCCTCGCGCGAGGGCCGCTGCAGCGACGAGCGAGGACGCCAGCAGCGCGGCGACCACGAAGATCACCCAGACGCTCGGGTCGTCGCGGAACGCGTTGACCGCCAGCACCGCGGTGAACGCCGCCTGGGCCACGCCGGTCGCAGATCGAGCAGCCGGCGCCGGTCGACGTGGTCGGCCAGCGCGCCGCCGTACAGCCCGAACACGACCAGCGGCACCAGCTCGACCAGGCCGATCGCGCCGACCGCGAAGTTGGAGCCGGTCAGCGTGTAGACCTGGTAGGGGATCGCGACGTAGGTGACCATCGCGCCGAAGTAGAAGACGGTGCCCGGCCAGGAACAGCAGCCGGAAGTCGCGCGAGGCACGCAGCGGCGTGGTGTCCATCCGCAGGCCGCGCAGGCGTTCGATCACGAAGGGCGATCGTCGCAGGCCCGGGGCTCGCCCCGGAAGCGATTTATCGAGCCGTGACCCGGATCCGCGCGCCCCGGCGCGGCACGCTGGTGATGTTGCGGACCTTCGGCTCGTCGTCGCCGACCGCCGCGACGTCGTACGCCGCGAACACCTCGCGCAGCACCGCCACGCCCTCCATCAGCGAGAAGCCCGCGCCGATGCAGCGGCGCACGCCGCCGCCGAACGGGATCCAGGTGTTGGTGGGCGGGTTCTGGCCGAGGAACCGCTCGGGCCGGAAGGTCCACGGGTCCGGGTGGTTGTCCTCGCGCTGGTGGGCGATGATGATCGACGGCCCGACCGTGGTGCCGCGCGGCAGGTCCCAGCCGGCGATCGTGGCCGGCTGCATCAGCGTGCGCACGACCATCGGGATGACCGGGTGCAGCCGCATGCGACTCCTTGAGCACCGCCTCGAGGTACTCGTCGTCGCCGTCCGCGGCGGCCTGCTGGCAGCGCGCCAGCAGCTCCGGGTCGCGGCCGGCCTCGTAGAGCGCCCAGGCCAGGGCGGTCGCCGTGGTCTCGTGGCCGGCGAGCAGCAGCGTGACCAGCTGGTCGCGCAGCTCGGTGTCGCCGAGCAGCGCGTCGCCGTCGTCGGAGCCCTGGAGGATCAGCCGGGAGAGCACGTCGGTGCGGTCGGCGAGGTCGGGGGCGGTACGACGCTCGCGGATCTCGGCGTACATCAGCCGGTCGAGCTCGCGCTGGTTGTCGACGGTCGCCTTCCACGGGCCGAACTTCTGCAGCCAGGGGTAGCCCCAGCCGAGCAGGACGACCGGGCTGATGTTGACGGTGTCGTTGACCCGCGGCCGCAGCCGGGCGAGCCGCTGCTCGTCGGTGACGCCGAAGACCACCCGCAGGATCACCTCGAGGGTGAGCGCGTTCATCCGGTCCAGCGAGCGGAACTCCTCACCGGGGCGCCAGGTCGCGACCTCGGCCCTCGCGACCTCGGTGACCAGGGACTCGTACTCGCGCAGCGCGTGGCCGTTGAACGCCGGCATCAGCAGCTTGCGGGCCCGCTTGTGCTCGGCCGCCGTCCTGGAGCAGCAGCGAGTGCTCGCCCATGATCGGGCCGAGGATCCCGTTGGCCTTGCCGGCGTGGAAGACCTCGGGGTCGCCGGCGAAGATCTCCTTGGCGTGCTCGGGCCGGGTGAAGATCACCAGCGGGCGGCCGCCGGGAGCGAGCCGGACGGTGAAGACGTCGCCGTACTTGCGCCGCAGGTAGGGGTGGAACCGGTGCCGGAAGCGCAGCAGCGCCGCGGTCTGCGCGAGCACCG
Organism: uncultured Actinomycetota bacterium; assembly: GCA_963763225.1. Taxonomy (GTDB): domain Bacteria; phylum Actinomycetota; class Actinomycetes; order Propionibacteriales; family Nocardioidaceae; genus Nocardioides. The sequence goes on from CAVXNT010000004.1 coordinate 457,516, forward strand.
GCCAGCGCGGGCCCGGCGGCAGGCCCCGGGTGTCGACCGGCGGCAGCGCTCCTGGTTGCCCGGGCTCATCCGCCGGAACCGCTCGGCGGTCAGCTGCGTTCACGTCGTCCAGGGTCGTCACCCGGTCGACGGTACGCCCGCTATTGAAAATGCGTCAATAGCCTGGCGCCGTCCAGCTGTAACGCCGGTTACCGCTGTCCCAGGGTGCTGCAGCATGGTGGGAGAAGGGGTAACCCGGCGTTACATGTGTCGGGCGGGTCAGCCGGCCCGCTCGATGACGAACGAGCACAGGAAGCCGACGGTGGCGATCAGGCCGGTGAGCAGGTGGGCGCGCTCGAACGCCTCGGGGATCATCGTGTCGGCGATCATCGCGAGGATCGCGCCGGCGGCGAGGGCGGTGATCACGGCGATCCATCTCGCCGGAGGCGCCCTGCGAGGGCCAGGCAGCCCAGGCCGCCGGCGATGCCGCTGGCGACCGCGATGCCGATCCAGACGCCGAAGACGTAGCCGGGCGCTGCGGCCGTTGTTCTTCATGCCCGCGGAGCTGGACAGGCCCTCGGGCAGGTTGGAGATGAAGATCGCGGCCAGGACGGGTACGCCGACGCCGCCCCCGCCGAGCAGGGACAGGCCGAGCACCACCGACTCCGGGACGCCGTCGAGCAGCGCCCCGATCGCGATCGCCGCGCCGCTGCCGGACTGCTCGTCCTCCGAGGGCTGCTCGTCGCCGGCGCGCTTGCGGTGCCGGGCGCCACGGCGCGCGAGCGCGATGTTGGCCGCGACGTAGACGACCGCGCCGATCGACGAAGCCGACCGCGGTCGCCATCAGCCCCCCGGTCTGTTCCGCCTCGTCGACCAGGTCGAACGCCAGCGCGGAGATCAGCACGCCGGCGCCGAAGGCCATCACCGCCGCGACGATGACGCGCGGGCACCCGCACGAACCACGCCACGGCGGCCCCCAGCACGAGCGCACCGCCCGCCAGCAGCCCCCACAGGCCCGCCTCGATCCAGACCGGCACGCAACATCCTCTCGTCAGTGGCCAGGAGGCGCAGGTACCCAGCTCCGGGTCAGGAACGCCACCTGGTGGCGGACCGCCGGGTCGTGCCACGGCTTGCCCGGCCACACGTCGAAGTGGTCGCAGGGGTAGTGCCGGACCTCGGCGCGCCCGGCGAACGCCGCCTTGGCCGCGGCGTGCGGGCGGCGCGCTGCGGTCGAGGTCGGCGATCTGCACCAGCAGCGGCGCGCGGACGTGCTTGGCCTGCCTTGCCGGGCCGGTGGTTGCCGAGCTCGAGCCCCACCGCCGCGTCGACCTCGTTGCGCCAGGTCGGGCCCGGCGATCGCGAGGTAGTCCTCCAGGCAGCCGTCGAGCGTCAGCGCGCCGAGCTCGCCGGGCCGGGCGACGACCGGCATCATCCGCGGCCGGCCCGACCCGGGACTGCGGACGCCGAGCGCCGTCGACCGCAGCATCGCCGACGGCTTGTGGTGCGCCAGCGCGTGCCGGCCGGCGGCCATCCCGTCGACCAGCGGGGTCAGCGACACCACCGCGGCGACGTCGTCGCGGTGCGCGGCCGCGGCCAGCACGTGGCCGCCGGCGAGCGAGACGCCCCACAGCACCAGGCGGTCGCCGGTCGACGCCGGGCAGCGCGCGCGGCCGCGGCCATCGCGGCGCGGTAGTCCTCGAGCTGGCCGGGCCATCGACACCGTCTGGCGGGGCTCGCCGCCGCTGGCGCCGAAGCCGCGGTAGTCGAAGGCGAGTACGTCGAGCACCGGCCGCGGCGAGCGCCTCGGCGAACGGCCGCAGCCCGGAGTCCTTGGTGCCGCCGAGCCCGTGCGCCATCACCGCCACCGGCCGCCCGGCGTCGGTGGCCAGCGCGTCGCCCTCGCCGGTGAAGTGCCAGGCGTGGCAGCTCGGCGCCGCCCGAGGGGAAGCTCAGCTCGTCGTACTTCATGCGGTCCCTCCCGTAGATGCTGCCCAGCCCAGACGTGGACGACGGCCTCGAGGTGCGTGTCCCAGTCGAATCCCTCCGGCGCGCGGACCAGCCGCTCGAGCGTCCGGTCGTTGAGGTCGAGCAGCGCGGTCGCGACCGCGTGCGCGTCCGGCCCGTCGGGCGCCGCGCCCGACGCGCGCTCGTCGCGGATCAGCCCGGCGACGAGCTCGACGTACGAGCGCTGGAAGGCGTCCCACTGGTCGCGGACGGCCGCGCTGGTCGCGCGCGCGTCGAGGATCGCGCGGTACAGGTGCGTGCGGTGGCCCCAGCCGACGAAGATCGCGCGGATCGCGGTCGTGATCCGGTCGCGCAGCGTGCCCTCGCCGCCGAGCACGGCGGCGGCGTCGAAGGCCTCGGCGTACATCTCCTCGTAGAGCGCGGCGACCGCGGCCGCCTTGTTCTCGAAGTAGAAGTAGAACGCCGAGCGCGTCACGCCCGCGCGGCGCGAGATGTCGGCGACGTTGATGTCGTCGAGGCTGGTCCGCTCCAGGTGCTCCTCGAGCGCCGCGAGCAGCGCGCCGCGGCGTACGTCGCCCTCGGGCGCGTCGCTCACGCGGTCGCCCTCGCGCGCGTGTCCGGCCGTTCGGGATCTCCTGGGTGCGCAGGTCGTGCTCGTAGATGAAGTAGTCGAGCTGCTGGGTGTGCCGCGGCCGGTCGAGACATGTGGCCGGTGTACTTCTCGGTCGTCCTCGACGATCACCCGCTCCATCTCGGCCACCGACGGCAGCCGGTAGAGGCCCGCGGCGTACGCCGCGAGCAGCCGCGCCTGGCACTCGACGAACGGGAACAGCGTCGGCGTCGCCTGGGCGAAGCCCGACGAAGACCAGGTCGTCGATGCCCGGCTTGAACATCCGCTTGTAGAGGTCGATCCGGTTGTCCGGGGCGCTGAGGAAGTCGGGGTCGAAGAACGGGAAGGTGAGGTTGTAGCCGGTCGCGTAGATGATCACGTCGAAGTCGGCCGACTGGTGCCGTCCTCGAAGTGCACCGTCTCGCCGTCGAGCCGGGCGACGTTGCCCTTCGGCGATCACGTCGCCCGACCCGAGCCGCAGCGGCAGCTCGACGGACTGGGTGGGGTGGGCCTCGAAGAACTTGTGGTTGGGGCTCGGGCAGGCCGTAGAGCCTCGGGACGGCCGGCGGTCAACGGCTGCATCCAGCTGGGCGAACTTGCGCTGCCACCTCAGCGGGAGGTGCGGCGATGGTCCGGTAGTACTTGTCGGCGGGCTTGCCGGCGAAGTACTTCGGCACGATCCAGGCGCTCGAGCGCGTCGACAGCGTGACCTCGTTCTCGCAGCGCCTTGCTGGACAGCTCGACCGCGATGTCGGCGGCGCTGTTGCCGATGCCGACCACGAGGATCCGCTTGGCCGGTGAAGTCCATCGGCGTGCGCGGGTCGATGTAGTGGTGGGAGTGGAGCGACACCCCGGTGAACTCACCGGGGAACTGCGCGAACCGCGGGTCCCAGTGGTGGCCGTTGGCGACCACCAGCAGGTCGAAGCGGCGGGTGGTCGCCGCGCTGGTCGAGGATGTCCCAGCCGCCGTCCGGGAGCCGCTCGGCGCGCACCACGCCGTTCTCGAACTCGATGTGCTCGCGCAGCCCGAACGCGTCGGCGTACCCGTCGAGGTAGGCCTTGATCTGGGTGTGGTGCGGGAAGTCCGGGTAGTCCTCGGGCATCGGGTAGTCCCGGAAGGACAGCTGGTGCTTGGACGTGTCGATGTGCAGCGACCGGTAGGCGCTGCTGTGCCCGTTGGGGTTGCCGAACGCCCAGTTGCCGCCGACCCGGTCCGAGGACTCGAAGGTGGTGTACGGGATGCCGTAGTCGTCGAGCATCTTGCTGGCCGTCAGGCCGCTGATGCCGGCCCCGATGACGGCGGTGGTGGGTCGGCGCACCGGTCCTCCTCGCATTCGGCGGTCGCGTGCCGTCGCGAGGTACGAGCGACGGTGCATCGAGACCAGAACCTGTTCTATTTCCGGACCGTAGGCCCTAAGTTGACACGCGTCAACAGCCTGCGGAGGGAGTGCGATGAGCGAGGTAGCAGTGGTCGTCGGCGGCGCGTCCGGGATCGGCGCGGCGATCGCCGACCGGTTCGCGGCCGACGGCTGGACCGTCGTGGTCGCCGACCTGCCGGAGACCGACGTGACCGACGAGGACTCGGTGGCCGGCCTGCTCGACGGCGTGCTCGCCGAGCACGGCCGGCTGGACCTGGTCGTCAACAGCGCCGGCGTCTCGACGCTCGGCAACGTCGTGGACCTCGCGGCCGACGAGTGGCGACGGGTCGTCGACGTCTGCCTGACCGGCGCGTTCCTCGTCATCAAGCACGCGGGCCAGCGGCTCGGCGAGGGCGGCTCGATCATCTCGCTGTCGTCGCTCAACGCGCGGCAGCCCGGCGCCGGGCTCGCGCCGTACTGCGCCGCCAAGGCGGGCCTGTCGATGCTCACCGAGGTCGCCGCGCTCGAGCTCGGCGCCGCGGCGCATCCGGGTCAACGCCATCGCTCCCGGCCTGGTGGTCACGCCGCTGACCGCGCCGGCCATGGACATCCCCGGGATCGAGGAGGACTACCTCGAGAACACGCCCCTGGGCCGCTCGGGCACGCCGGACGAGATCGCCGAGGCCGCCGTGTACCTCGCTGGCGCCGGGTGGGTGACCGGTGAGGTGCTCGACATCAACGGCGGGGCGCACCTGATGCGCTACCCGGACCTGAACCGGCACGTGCTGGCCGCGTTCGGCTGAGGTCGGCGCGCGGGGCGCCCCGCCAGCTGTAACGCCGGGTTACCCCTTCTTCCCACCAGGTTGCAGCATGGTGGGAAGAGCGGGTAACACGGCGTTACACGTGATGGCGGCAGCGGGACGGCGGGTCCGGCGTCCTCGCGGTGGTCAGGAACGCCGCCGGGCGCTGACCACCTCGTGGACCGGCACCGGGTTGTCCCGCTGCGCCTGGCAGGTCAGCCGGGTCGCGGTGGCCGGGTCGCGGACGGTGCGCACGACGACCTCGTGCTCCCCACCGACCGCGTCGAAGAGGACGGTCGTGAGGTCACCGGTCGACGAGCGGTCGACGACCCGGACCGCGTCGATCCTGGTCGCGCCGAGCTCGCGGCGCAGGTGGGCCTCGGCGGCCTGCACCGGCATCGGGTGCGACGAGCGGCCGCGGAGGTGGTCGAGGTCGAGCTCGCCGGCGAGGTGGGCGCCGGCCACGGCGATCGCCGACGCGGGGTCCAGGCGCCCGTAGTAGAGCCCGTGCGGCAGCACCACCATGTTCCCGGCGAACCGGTCGCCGCCGACGTGGGAGACCTCCCAGGTCTCCTCGGGGTGGGCCCGGTCGAGGGCCTGCGCGACCGGGCGGCCGCGCTCGGCGCAGCAGGCGTCGTGGCGCCCGTTCGTGCACACGCAGAACAGCGACCCGTCGTACGCCGCCAGGCCGGTCGTGCCACCCTGCCGGAACGACGCGAGGTCCAGGTCGAGCACCTCGCGCTCGTCGGCGAGGAGGCCGGACTCGAGCCGCGGCCGCTCCGGGTCGGCATGGGCGGCGAACACGCGGACGCCGGGGCCGTCGGACCGGGAGCCGTGCCGGCGGATCAGCAGGATCTTGGCGCGGTACGCCTGCGCCTGCTGCTGGAGAGCCGCCCCGAGCCCGTCGGGCAGCCGGGCGTCGAGCAGCGCGGTGCGGCCCCACGGGCCGGTGTGCTCGAGCAGGAGCCAGGTGCGGACGTGCGTGGCCGTGCCCTCGACGGGCTCGTCCCGCAGCAGGCTCTGGGCCGCGCAGCGGAAGGTCATCGGATCTCCAGCAGTCCTTCCCGGACCAGGCGGCGGGCGAGGACGAGGTTGCTCCGGTCGTCGAGCGGCAGGTCGGCCGCGGTGAAGTCCCCGCCGGACCGGATCGCCTCGAGCGCCGGGCGGATCCAGGCGGGCACGGTGAGCACGCGGTCGCCGAGGAGCAGCTCGAGCCGCTCGCCCCGGTCCAGCAGCACGCACGGGTGTCCGGGCCGCCGCCGCAGCGTCGTCGAGGCGGTCACCTCGCCCAGCACGCCGTGCAGCCCGCCGGACAGCCGCGGCGGCCGGGAGGTCAGGAACCGCCGGATCTCGCGGTCCACCGCCGCGGGGGCGTCGACGCGCCGTACGGCGTCGGCCAGCTCCGCCAGCCGGTCGGCCAGGCCGTCGGCGAGCGGGCCGGGGTCGTCGAGGTAGCCGGCCGGGAGGTGGTCGTTCGCGATGCCGTCGAGCACCGGCTTCAGCGTGCGCTCGACCAGGCCGCGCCAGGTCAGCTGGTTGATCCCGAGCGTGACGTGCAGCGACACGGTCTGCTGGGCGCGCGCCGCGTGCGGCGTGCCGGTCGGCAGGTACATCGAGAGTCCGGGCTCGAGCAGGACCTCCTCCGGCCCGTCCGGGCCGTGCACCTCCCACAGCTTGGAGCCCGCCGTCTGGAACACGAAGACGTCGTGGGAGTCCTCGTGGACCGCGAAGCCCTGCGCACCCGGAGGCGTGAGGTAGGCGTTGGCCTGGCAGGGGTGGCCGAGCTCGAGCTCGAGCTCGGCGATCAGCCGGGTGAGCGGCGGCCAGTACCGGTGCAGGCCCTGGAAGACGACGGTGGCGCCGTCGTGGAACAGGTCGAGCGCCTTGCGCGCGTCGACCAGGCCGGCGAGGGGCTTGCCGGCGAGCGTGGCGCTGCGCGTGTAGGCCGACTCGGGCAGCACGGTGCCGTCCCTGGCCATCCGGATCGACGGGGCGCGGATCGCCGTCGAGGTGAGCAGGTGGTCGGCGTCGTCGAGCGACAGCAGCCCGACCAGCCGCTCGGGCTCGGTGCGGTGCTGGTGGACGCGGGACGCCCAGACCTCGCTGAGGAAGGTCTGGGCGTCACCGCTGAGCAGATCGAGGGCGGTCACTCAGGAGGCGTCGCCGTCGGTCGTGTCGGTCGCGTCGCCGTCGGTCGCGTCCCCGTCGGTGCCGTCGCTGTCGCTGCCGTCGCTGTCGCGTGCCGTCGCTGTCGCTGCCGTCGCTGTCGCTGCCGTCGCTGTCGCTGCCGTCGCCGTCGCTGGCGTCACCGTCGGTCGTGTCGGTCGCGTCGCCGTCCGTGCCGTCGCTGTCCGTGCCGTCGGCATCCCCGCCACCGGGCAGCGGATCGACCACCGGGCCCGTCGTCATGTCGTCGTCGTTGAGGGGCTCTTCGGGCGTCATCGGTCCTCCTGGGTGCGTGCGGACAGGTTGCGCCAGTCTCCTGCGCGGTCGACCGGCGGACAAGCGGTACCCGCTCGGCCCGGGAACAGTCCGTCGGGACCTTGGTCCCTCACGCAGCGCAGAACGGCCCGGTTCCGCACGGCGTCCGGTCCCTAGGGTCGAGGCGTGCGTGGTCGGCCGACGGGCAGGGTGGCGGTGATCGGTGCCGGCGTCACCGGGCTGGTCGCCGCACGTCGCCTCGCGCAGGCCGGCGCGGAGGTCACCGTGTGGGAGGCCGAGGACCGGATCGGCGGGCAGGTGCACAGCGTCGAGGCCGCGCCGGGGACCCACCTCGACCTCGGCGCCGAGGCCCTGCACCTGGCCGCCCCGGGGGTCGCCGCCCTGGTGGCCGAGCTCGGCCTCACCGCGACCGTGGTGCGGTCCGCGCCGGGTGACAGCCGGCTGGTCACGCCGCACGGGCTGCGGCCGTTGCCGGCGGGCGTCGGGCCGGCCGGGCCGACCCGGCTGGGGCCGGTGGTGCGCAGCCGCACGCTGAGCATCGCCGGGCTGGCGCGAGCCGGCCTGGAGCCGGTGGCCGCACGCCGGATGGCGGCGCTGGCCGCCGACGACGACATCTCCGTCGGCGAGTTCGTGACCGGCCGGTTCGGGCCCGCCGTGTCCCGCACCTTCGTCGACCCGCTGCTCGGCACGCTCCACGCGGGCGACGTGTCCCGCCTCAGCCTGCGCGGCTGCGCGCCCGCACTGGTGCCGGCCGCGACCCAGGGCCGCTCGCTGGTGCTCCGCCGCGGTCGCCTGCGGGGCGGCGGCGAGCCGGGCTTCGCGACCTGGCCGCAGGGCCTGGGGGCGCTGACGTCCGGGCTGCTGGCCGACCTGCCCGAGGTGGTCGTGCACACCGGCGTCGCGGTGACGTCCCTGGCCCGGGCGGCCGGGGGCCGGTACGACGTGGTCACGTCCGACGGGCACACGACGGTCGACGGCGTGGTGCTGGCCGTCCCGGGGCGCAGCGCCGCGCGGCTGCTGGGGCACCTCGCGCCGGGTGCCGCCGTCACCCTCGCCGCGATCGAGACGGCCGACGTGGCGACCGTGCTGGTCGGCGTACCCGCCGGCGCGGCGCACGCCGGGCTGCCCGGCACGGGCCTGCTGGTGCCGTCGGGCACCGGGCGGCTGCTCAAGGCGGCCACCTACCTCGGCCACAAGTGGCCGCACCTGGCCGCCGGTGACACCTGCTGGCTGCGGCTGTCCACCGGCCGGGTGGGCGACCACCGCGCGCAGCGCCTCGACGACGACGCCCTGGTCGCCGCCCTCACCGACGACCTGCGCGAGCTGACCGGGTTCGCCGCCGCGCCGACCGGCGTCGTCGTACGCCGCTGGCCGGGCGCACTGCCCCAGCTCACCGTCGGCCACCCCGCCCGCCTCGCCCGGGCCCGCGCCGGCCTGCCACCGGGGATCGCCCTCGCGGGGGCGTCCTGCGACGGCCTCGGCCTGGCCGCCGGCATCCGGTCGGGCGAGGCCGCCGCGGCCACCCTGGCCCACTCCCTGGAGGAACGATGACCACCCGGACCGGGCCGCGCCCCGCCGTACGCCAGCTGCACCACGACCCGGCGGACCGCCCGCTCATCACGATCTGGGAGGTCACCCGTGCCTGCGCCCTGGTCTGCCGGCACTGCCGGGCGGACGCCCAGACCCGCGCGCACCCCCGCCAGCTCACCACCGTGCAGGGCAAGGCGCTCCTCGACGACATCGCCGGGTTCGGCAAGCCCTACCCGATCGTCGTCCTCACCGGTGGCGACCCGTTCGAGCGGCCCGACCTCGCCGAGCTGGTGCGCCACGGCACCTCGCTCGGCCTGCACGTCGCGCTCTCGCCGTCGGTCACGCCCCGGCTCACCCCCGACGTCCTGGCCGACCTGCGGGCGGCGGGCGCCGTCGCGCTGTCGCTGTCGCTGGACGGCGCGGTCGCCGGCACCCACGACTCGTTCCGCGGCGTGCCCGGGGTCTTCGACGACACCCTCCGGGCGGCTCGATGGGTGAAGGAGGCCGGCTTCCGGCTGCAGGTGAACACGACCGTCACCCGCGACAACGTCGACGAGCTGCCCGACGTCCTGCGCACCGTGATCGACCTGGGCGCCTCGCTGTGGAGCGTGTTCTTCCTCGTGCCCACCGGCCGCGGCACGGCCCTGACGCCGCTGTCGGCGCCGGAGGTCGAGGACGTCCTGCACTGGCTGCACGACGTCTCCGACCTGGTCGCCGTCAAGGCCACCGAGGCACCGCACTACCGCCGGGTCGCGATCCAGCGCGCCCGCGGGGAACGGGCCGAGCTGGGCGCGCTGCACGAGGAGCTGACCGCCGCGACCGCGGGCCTGCTCGAGGCGCGCGTGACGCAGCACCGCCGGCCGCGCCCGCCGATCGACGTCAACTCCGGTCGCGGGTTCGCCTTCATCGACCACCTCGGCGACGTCTACCCGTCCGGGTTCCTGCCCCAGCACTGCGGCAACGTCACCGAGCAGGGCTTCCGCGAGATCTACCGCACCCACCCGCTGCTGCGCTCGCTGCGCGAGCCGGCCGGGTTCCACGGCAAGTGCGGGAGCTGCGAGTTCCGCGAGGTGTGCGGCGGCTCGCGCTCGCACGCGTACGCCGTCACCGGCGACGTGCTCGGGTCCGACCCGACCTGCGTCTACGTCAGCTGATCAGGCCGCGGCGCCGGGCGATCGCGGCGGCCTCGGTGCGGCCGGCCGCGTCCAGCTTGCCGAGGATGTTCGAGACGTGCACCGAGACCGTCTTGGCGCTGATGAACAGCTGCTTGCCGATCTCGCCGTTCGAGCGCCCCTGCGCCACCAGCGCGAGGATCTCGGTCTCCCGGGGCGTGAGCGCGTCCGGCGCCGACTCCGCCGCGGACCGGGGCGCTGCCGAGGGCGCGCAGCTCGTCGAGCAGCCGGACGGCACCGAGCCGGTGCGCCGCGTCGCGCGCGAGGTCGCCGAGCTCCCGGGCGCCGGCCAGGTCACCGCTCGCGCGCAGGACCCCCGCCAGGGCGGTCCGCACCCGGGCCAGCTCGTGGACGTGCCCGAAGTCCTCGTACAGCGCGATCGCGTCGCGCCAGCCCTCGACCAGCGCGTCGGCCGGTGGCGCGTCGATGCCGGCCAGCCAGCGGAACCGCAGCGTCTCCGCGTCCAGCCGCGTCACCCAAGCCCGGCCCTCGGGCCCCCAGTGGCCGGAGGGGTCGGAGTACCGGTCGAGCACGACGTGACCGTCGGCGTGGATGCGGTCCACCTTCTGCGCGTACGCCGCCCGCTCGGCCGCCGACAGGTTCGGCACCGCCCGCGAGATCGCGGCGATCGTCAGCGGCGCCGAGGCGGATCCGGGCGCTGAACCACTCGTGCCAGATGCGGGTCAGGACGGCGACCACCTCGTCGTACGCCTCGACGGCGGCGGCCGCGTCGCCGCGGTGGCCGGCGGCGTCGATCTCGACCGCGCTGGCGTTGATGGCGACCCCGCCCTCGCGCGCCCAGAACAGCCGCAGCGCCCGGGCCTCGGTCGTGACGTCCTCGCCGCGGGCCAGCCGGATCTGCAGCCGCAGCGGCTCGAGCAGCGCGCGCGGGATCGGCGGCGGGTTGTCGGCGGCGACGTCGGTCAGCGCCATCGCGTCGTCCCACCGGCCGAGCACGTCGTACACCCACGCCAGCTGCCAGCGCGCCTCGAACGCGTACGGCGCGAACGGGGTGCCGGCCGCCACGCCGAGGTCGATGGTGCTGCGGAACCAGTGCTCGGTCTCCTCGAACTCCGCCCAGTCCTCGTAGGACCGGCCGAGCAGGTAGCGGGCCCGCAGCTCCGGCGCGAGCGCGCCCGACTCGCCGGGCGCGGTCGACCGCGTCGCGCAGGGCGGCGCGCAGGCCCTCCTTCGGGCCGGCCTTCTTCAGCCCGGACAGGGTCGTGATGACGTCGGAGGCGAGCTCGCTGAGGTCGAGCCGCTCGGCCAGCGAGAGCGCCTCCATGCCCACGGCCTGGGCCTCCTCGAAGCGGCCCTTCTGGGCGAGCACGCGCGCGTGGTTGGCCAGGACCCGGGCGCGCAGCCCGCTGTCGCCCTCGGGCACCAGCGCCACCGCGTCGCTCGAGACCGGGATCGGGTCGTTGCCCTCGGTGAGCAGCATCAGGTTCGCCTGGGTGGACAGCATCCGGGCCCGCCAGTTCGTCGGCGCCTCGACCGGCAGCCGGTCGAGCTGCTCGGCGATCACCTTCAGCGGCGCGCTCCGGGTCGCCGCTGGCCGAGAGCGCCTCGGCGGCGCTCACGACCAGCTTGGAGAGGTCGATGTCGACCTCGGCGCAGCGGCGCGGGTCGACGAGCAGCTCCAGCGCCTGCTGGTAGTGGTACGCCGCCTCGTCCGGGCCGCCGACCTGGCTGGCCTCGTTGCCGGCCTGGATGCTCGCGGTCAGCGCCGTGTCGAGGTCCATCGCCAGGCGGGCGTGCCGGGCGAGCTCGGCGGCGGTGCCGGAGGCGGCGCCGGCCTGGAGCGCCGCCGAGTACGCGCCGTGCAGGCGGACGCGCTCGCCGGGCAGCAGGTCGTCGTACACCGCCTCGCCGAGCAGGGCGTGGCGGAAGGAGTAGCGGCCGTCGCCGGCGACCAGGACGTTCATCTCCACGGCCTTGCGCAGGCCCTCGTCGAGCTGCGCGGCGTCGAGCCCGGACGCCGCGGCGAGCATGTCGTGGGCGACCCGGCGGCCCGAGGCGCTGGCCGCGCGGACCGCCTGGCCGCGCGGTGTCGTCGAGCCGGTCGAGGCGCACGAGGAGCACGTCGGCGAGGTCGGCCGGCACCCACCGGCCCGGGCCGGCGGCGGCGCTGGTGAGCTCCTCGACGAAGAACGCGTTGCCCTCGGCGCGCGTCGACGATGTCGGCGAGCTCGTCCTCGGCGAGGCCGCCGGGCACCAGCTCGGCGATGAGGGCGCGCACCGCGTCCTCGGGCAGCGGCGGCAGGGCCACCCGGTGCACGCCGCGCAGTCGCGACCACTCGGCGACCTGGCGGCGGAGCGGGTGGCGGCGGTGCAGGTCGTCGGAGCGGTAGGACGCGACCATCGCCACCGGGCCCGCGAACGGGCGGGAGAAGAGGAAGCTGAGCATGTCGCGGGTCGACTGGTCGGCCCAGTGGGTGTCCTCGACGACGAGCAGCAGCGGCGCCCGGGCCGCGGCGGCCTCGAGGAGGGCGTGCACGGCCTCGAACAGGTCGGCGCGGTCGAGCGCGTGGCTCGTCGTCGGCGCTCCTCGGTGCGCCGATCACCCGGCGGCCGGGCTGGAGCCGGGCCAGGGCCGGGTGCGCGCGCGGCGACCTCGTCGACGGACGTCGGGCAGGTCGGCCGCGATCCGGCCGAGGACCTCGGAGAACGGGAGGTAGGGCAGCGCGCTGTCGCCGAAGTCGAGGCAGTGGCCGGCGAACGACCTGCCAGCCCTCGGTGAACGCGAGGTCGCGCAGCTCGGTCAGCAGCCGGGTCTTGCCGACGCCGGCGTCGCCGGAGAGCAGCACCGCGGTCGTCTCGCCGCCGGCGTACCGGCGTCGGCGGCCGCGCCGGCGTCGGCGGCCGGGACGGCCGGACGCCGAGCAGCGAAGCGATCTCCGCCAGCTCGGCGTCTCGTCCGACCAGGGTCCGGCTGGTGTGTGCCACGCCGGCCAGTGATCTCGTGTTCGGTGGTGCGGTGCGGTGCCATTTCCGCAGGCCTCCGGCCGGCGCCGTCAGCGGACGCGTCGTCCAGCCGGACTCCGAGACGGCCCCGTCCCGCCGCCGGCGGGTCAGCTGCCGCCGCCGGCGCCGCCCGCGCGATGTCGGCCTGGATGCGGCCGAGGCGGTAGTCGAGCTCGGACTTCACGACGTCGCGGTCGATGGTGTGGTCGTACATGGTGGGCTCCTCAGCTCCTCGGTGTTCTCGGTGGTGAGCCGAGATTCGCTCCCTGAGGTAGCCCCCCACATCGGGCAGGTGCCTTATCTCTGCCGGCGTGCGGCGGGGTGCCTTAGGCGCGCCGCGCGGCTGTAACGCCGTTACGCTCTCCCACCGGTGCAGCACGGTGGGCAGAGCGGGTAACCCGGCGTTCAGCGGACGGCCGCCCAGCCAGACCCGCGCCACGAGCGGTACGCCGGGGCGGTAGGCGAGGTGCACGTGGCGTGGGGGCGTCGAGGACGACCAGGTCGGCGCGGCGGCCGGGCGACCAGCGCGCCGACGTCGTCGCGGTCGAGCGCCGCGGCGCCGCCGGACGGTCGCCGCGTGGACCGCCTCGGCCGGGGTCATCCCCATCTCCCGCACCGCCAGCGCGATGCACAGCGGCACCGAGCTGGTGAAGCACGAGCCGGGGTTGCAGTCGCTGGCCAGCGCGACCGTGCACGCCGGCGTCGAGCAGCCGGCGGGCGTCGGGGTAGGGCTGGCGGGTGGAGAACTCCACGCCGGGCAGCAGCGTGGCGATGGTGCCGGAGTCGCGCAGCGCGTCGACGTCCGCGTCGTCGAGGTAGGTGCAGTGGTCGACCGCGACCAGGCCGAGCTCGGCGGCCAGCCGGACGCCGGGGCCGGGGCCGAGCTGGTTGGCGTGCAGCCGGCCGCGCAGGCCGGCGGCCGCGCCGGCGGCGAGGACGGTGCGGGCCTGGTCGGCGTCGAAGGCGCCGCGCTCGCAGAACACGTCGATCCAGCGGGCGTGCGGCGCGCGCCGCCTCGAGCATCGGCCCGGTGACGAGGTCGACGTACGCCGCCGGCGTCGGCTGCCCTCGCGGGCACCACGTGGGCGCCGAGGAACGTCGTCTCCTCGGTGAACTGCCGCGCGACCGCGAGGCTGCGGGCCTCGTCGCGGACGGTGAGCCCGTAGCCGCTCTTGATCTCGACCGTGGTGGTGCCCTGCCGGCGCATCTCCGCGACCAGCCGCGCGACGTGGCTGGTGAGCTGCTCGTCGGTGGCGGCGCGGGTGGCGGCGACCGTGGTGCGGATGCCGCCGGCGGCGTACGGCGTCCCGCGCCATCCGGGCCGCGAACTCCGCGGCCCGGTCGCCGGCGAAGACCAGGTGGCTGTGGCTGTCGACGAAGCCGGGGAGCACCGCGCGGCCGCCGGCGTCGACCTGCTCGTCGGCGGCCGGCGCGTCCGCGGCCGGGCCGACCCAGGCGATCCGGCGCGCCCTCGACGACGACGGCGGCGTCGCTCGACCGACGCCGAGCAGGTCGTCGGCGCTCGGGGTCGTTGGTGACCAGCTCGCCGATGTTGGTGAGCAGGGCTGCTCATCGGCCGCAGCCTGCTCCGATCGCGGCGTCGAGCTCGCGGCCGATCTCGCTCGTGGTCGTCCCGGCGTGGCGACGACCGCGGCCGTCGACGACGACGTGGACGACGTCGGCGGCGGTCGCGGCGAAGACCGCGGTGTTCTCGTCGGCGCCGGTGCCGGCGGTGCGCGGGCGTCGGCGGTGTCGAGGGTGACCAGGTCGGCGCGCGCGCCGACGGCGATCCGGCCGGCGTCGGCGAAGCCGAGGCTGGCGTGGCCGTCGGTCGCCGGCGGCGAGCAGCTCGGCGGCGGTCCAGTGCCCGCGCTGCTGGGTGGCCAGCCGCTCGTCGAGCTCGACGGCGCGCATCTCCTCGAACAGGTCGACCACGGCGTGGCTGTCGCTGCCGAGGGTGAGCCGGGCGCCGGCGTGCGTGCAGGCGCGCGGCCGGGCCGATGCCGTCGCCGAGGTCGCGCTCGGTGGTCGGGCAGAAGCAGGCGTGGGTGCCGCTCTCGCCGAGAGCGCGACGTCGTCGTCGGTCAGGTGGGTGGCGTGCACGGCGGTGGTGCGCGGTCCGAGGGCGCCGTGCGTCGGCGAGCAGCTGCGGTCGGGGTGCACGCCGTACGCCGCGAGGCAGGCGTCGTTCTCGGCGACCTGCTCGGACAGGTGGACGTGCAGCGGCCGGCCGCGCGCCGCCTCGACCACGGTCGGCAGCTGGTCGCGCGGGCACCGCGCGCACCGAGTGGATGGCCGCGCCGACGCGACGGCGTCGGATCCGCCAGCGCGCGCGACCCGCTCGGCCCAGCGCGTCCGCGGCGCCGTCGGAGTAGCGCACCTGCGCCCCCTCGGGCGGGCGCGCCGAAGCCGCGAGCGAGGTAGCAGGTGTCGAGCAGCGCGAGCCGGATGCCCGGCCTCGCGCGGCGGCCGCGACCAGCGCGTGGCCCATCGCGTTCGGGTCGTCGTACGGCGTGCCGTCGGGCTGGTGGTGCAGGTAGTGGAACTCCCCCACCGTCGTGATCCCGGCCGCCGCCATCTCGCGGTAGGTCGCCCGCGCGAGCGCGAAGTAGGAGTCCGGGTCGAGCCGCTGCGCCACGGCGTACATCTGCTCGCGCCAGGTCCAGAACGTCCCCCGCTCGCGCTGGGTGCGCCCCCGCAGCGCCCGGTGGAAGGCGTGGCTGTGGCAGTTGGCGAGGCCGGGGAGGGTGAGGCCGGGGAGCGGCGGGTTTCACCGGTCAGCCGGTGAATCCCGCGCGACCGCCGTGGTGCCCGGCGTGTCAGCGGGTTTCACCGGTCGGCCGGTGAAACCCGCGTGAACCGCCCGCCCTCGATCTCGACGAGCACGTCGTCGCGGACCGCGCCGTCGACCCAGGCCCGCTCGAGGAGGTACGCCGAGGCGCGCCGCTCACCGCGCCAGCCGCTCGAGGGTGTCGGCCAGGGCGGAGACGCCGACCAGGCAGTCGGGCAGTCGTCGGCGTGCTCGGCCGGGCGAGTGCGAGACGCCGGTCGGGTTGCGCACGAAGAGCATCGCGGTCGGGATGCCCGGCGGCGGACAGGATGCCGGCGTCGTGGCCGGCCTGGGTCGGGATGACCGGCCAGTCGCCGCCCTCGTGGTCGGCCGCGACCGCGGCGGCCAGCGTCGGGGTCGAAGGCGACCGACGCCGAGACCGACTCCGCGGTGACGGTCAGCGACGTGCCGTCCGCGTCCGGCCCGGTCGCTGCGCCTGCGCTCGATCGTCGTCGACCAGCTCGGCGAGCGCCGTCCTCGGTCGACGCAGCGCGCGTCCAGCCAGGCGGTGACCCGCGACGGCACGGCGTTGGTGCCGTTGGGCGTCGACCGTCGATCCGGCCGAAGGTCGCGCGCTGGCCCGGCCAGCCGGGCCTGCTTGTTGGCGCGCCAGCGCGGTCATCGCGTAGGTCAGCATCGGGTCGGCGCCGGTCCTCCATGCGGGTGGTGCCGGCGTGGTTGGCCTCCCCGGCGAAGTCGAACCGGTAGCGCCCGTGCGGCCAGATCTCGCTGGCCACCCCGACCGCGGCGCCGCGGTCGACCAGGTCGCGGCCCTGCTCGACGTGCAGCTCGACGAACGTCGCCGACGCCGGCGAGCCAGCGTCGACGGGCCGCCCGCCCGGTCGACGACGTCGCCCAGCGCGCACGCCGTCGCGGTCGCGCAGCTCGCGCGCCGGCTCCCACGGCGTCGCGCCGGTGGCCAGCCGCGAGCCCAGGCAGGCCAGCCCGAAGCGCGAGCCCTCCTCCTCGACGAACACCGCCACCCCGAGCGGCCGGCGCGGCACGAACCCGCGCGACGCGCAGCAGGTCGACCGCCGCCAGGGCGGAGACCACGCCGAGCGGGCCGTCGTACGCCCCGCCGTCGAGCACGGAGTCGAGGTGCGAGCCGGTCAGCACGCGCCGGGCCCGGCTCGCCCGGTCGGGTCCCACCAGCGCGACGGTTGCCGAAGCCGTCGGTCTCGACGCGCAGCCCGCGGGCGGCGCACTGCTCGGCGAACCACGCCGCGCAGCTCGCGCTCCGGCGCGCGTGAAGGGCTGGCGGAAGTAGCCGCCGGACGCGGCCGAGCGGCCCGACCGGCGCCAGGTCGGCCCACATCCGCTCGAAGTCGTCAGGCATCGCTCGCTCCCATGGAGTTCCAGGACGTCGTACGCCGCCGCCGGATGGTCCGCAGCTACGCCGACCGACCCCGGTCGACCCGGCCATCGTCGACCGGCGCTCGCGCAACGCGACCCGCGCGCCGAGCGCCGGCTTCAGCCAGGGCTGGGCGTTCCTGCGTGCTCGACACCCCCGAGGACGTCGCGCGGTTCTGGGCGGCGCACCGCCGACGACCTCGAGCGACCCCGGACGCGTGGCTGGCCGGGCATGATGCGCGCGCCGGTCGTGATCCTGCCGTGCTCGCAGCAAGGCGGCCTACCTCGACCGCTACGCCGAGCCCGACAAGGGCTGGACCGACCGCGACGAGGCCCGCTGGCCGATGCCGTTCTGGCACATGGACGCCGCGATGGCGAGCCTGCTGATCCTGCAGACCGTCGTCGACGAGGGCTGGGCGCGTGCTTCTTCGGCATCCCGCCGGACGCGCGACGCCGCGGTGCGCGAGGCGTTCGGCGATCCCCGACGACTTCGACCCGGTCGGCGTCGATCACCATCGGGCCACCCGCCGACGGACACCGGCGCTGCCGGGTCGCCCGTCCCGGCGGCGGCGCACGCCGATGGCGGACGTCGTGCATCGCGGGCGCTGGGGACACCGGGCCAGTCCACCGGCGCGCGGCACCGCGGTCAACGACCGGCCCGGACTACCGCGTCTCGCATCCGAGCACGCCCGCTGGTGCCTCTAACCATCCACGGCGTGACGCCGCGCGCGGTCGAGAAGCTGCAGGCGCTGGTCCGGATCCCGACGGTCTCCCACCGCGACCCGCGCCCGGTCGGACACCGGCGGCGTTCGACGCCTTCCTCAGCCGAGCTGCGCGCCCAGTTCCCGCTGCTGCACGAGCGGCTCGAGCTGACCCGCGTCGCACACCCACGGCCTGCTGTTCCGCTGGCCCGGCGCCGCGACCGAGCGCCCGGTCGTGCTGATGGCCCACCTCGACGTCGTGCCCGTCGACGAGGCGCGCCGTGGCAGCACCCGCCGTTCGGCGCCGAGGTCGCACGACGGCGGCAGATCTGGGGCCGCGGCACCCTCGACGACAAGGGCTGCGCTGGTCGCGATCTGCGAGGCCGTCGAGACGCTGCTGGAGGAGGGACTTCACGCCCGCGCAGGACGTCTGGCTGTCGTTCGGCTGCGACGAGGAGGTCATCGGGCAGGCGGCGCCGGCTGGCGGTCGAGGAGCTGGCGCGCCGCGGCGTACGGCCCTGGTTCGTGCTCGACGAGGGCGGCGCGATCGCCGCCGAGGCGTTCCCCGGCGTGGCCGCGCCGATCGGCGTCGTCGGCGTCACCGAGAAGGGCGTCACCTCCCTGGAGCTGCGCGTCGACGGCCGCGGCGGGCACGCGTCGACCCCCGCGCCGGATGGGCCCGACCGCCCGGCTGGCGCGTGCCATCACCCGGCTCGACCGCGTCCCCGATGCCCGCGCAGCGTCCCCGAGCCCGACCGTCGAGCTGTTGCGCCGGCTGGCCCCGCACGCCGCCGCTGCCGCTGCGGCCGCTGCTGGCCAACGCCGCCCGGCTGCGCCCGCCTGCTCACCCGCGCCCTGCGTCGCCGCCGGCCCGGAGACCGCCGCGATGACCCGCACGACGTTCGCGGTCACCACGCTGTCGGGCTCGCCGGCGCTCAACGTCATCGCCAGCACGGCACCGCGGGCGTCAACATCCGGATCATGGTCGGCGACACCGTCGCGGGCGTGCTCGAGCACGTGCGCCGCGCGATCGACGACGACCAGGTGCAGGTCGACGTGGTCGAGGAGAACGAGCCGAGCCCGGTGTCGCCGTACGACGACGACGGCGTTCGCGCTGCTCGAGGCGACGATCGGCGAGGTGTTCCCCGACGCGGTGCCCGCGCCCTACGTCATGATGGCCGCGACCGACTCGCGGTTCTTCACCGCGATCTGCGACCGCGTCTACCGGTTCGCGCCGTTCCGGATGACCAAGGCGCAGCGCGAGTCGATCCACTCCTACGACGAGCACCTCGGGCGTCGACGCCCTCGTCGACGGCGTGCGGTGGTACCAGCGCCTGATCGAGAGGATCCCCGGATGAGCACCACGACTCCGACCACGAGCGACCCGCGGCGTGCATGGCCTGGCGGCGATCGTCGGGTTCCTGGTCTGCGTCGAGGTCGCCAGCGGCGTGCTGCAGGGCTACTACACGCCGATCTTCAGCGACATCGCCGACCACCTCGCAGATCGCCGACGCCGACGTCAACTGGTTCGAGGCGGCGCAGCTGATCGTGTCCGCGCTCGTCGTGCCGCCGCTGGCCCGGCTCGGCGACCTGGTCGGTCACAAGAAGGTGCTGCTGCTCTCGACCGCGGTCACCGCGCTCGGCTCGTGGGTGCTGGCGTTCGCGCCGTCGTTCGCACGTTCCTGGTCGGCGCGGCGCTCCAGGGCGCGTACGTCGTGTGGCTGCCGCTCGAGGTCGCGATCATCCACCGGCGCACCGCCGCCACGCGGCCGGCAGAACCTGCTGACCCGACGCGCCGCGGCCGATCCTCGTCGGCGCCCTCGAGCTGGCCGTGATCGTCGGCGCGCTGACCAGCGGCGCGCTGGTCGGGGCGACGTCGATGACCTTCCTGCTCGCGCTGCCGGCGATCGTCGGTGACGGCCGTGCTTCGTCGTGATCTGGTTCGGCGTCGAGGACGCGCCCGGCACGTCGACCGGCGGGCTCGACTCGACCGGGCTGGCGCTGCTGACCGCCGCGCTCGGCCTGGTGATGGCCGGCCTGATCGTGATCCGGCTCGACGGCCCCGGCAGCCTGCTCGCGTGGGCGCTGATCGTGCTCGGCGCCGCGACGCTGCTGCCGTTCGTCCGCTACGAGCTCGGGCAGGAGCAGCCGCTCGTCGACGTACGCCTGCTGCGCGCCGCGCGCCAGTGGCCGGTGCAGCTGACGGCGTTCCTGTTCGGCATGTCGGTGCTCGGCGCCCAGATCCCGCTCTCGACGTTCGCCCGCACCGACCCGGACGTCGCCGGCTACGGCCTGGGCGCGTACGCGGGGTTCGTCTCCACGCTGATCGGCGTCTACGTGATCTTCCTGGCGATCGGCGCCTTCACCCTGCCGCTCACCACGCGGCTGCTCGGCGCCGCGCGGCGCGCTGGTGCTGTCGGCGCTGCTGGTCGCCGCCGGGCTACGCGCTGTGGCTGCCGTTCCACGACCACACCTGGCAGGCGCTGGTGAACATGGCGGTCGCCGGCCTGGGCTCCGGCGCGCTGGTGGCGGCCCTGCCGGCCGCCGCCGCGGCCGCAGCACCCGCCGAGCGCACCGGGTTCGCCACCGGCATGACGAACGCGACCAAGACCGTCGGCGGCGCGATGGCGTCCGCGATCTTCGCGATCGCCCTGGCGGCCACCGGGTCCCTCGACGACCCGACCGCGGGCCACGCCCCGCTCTCGGGGTACCTCACCGTCTGGTCGGTGTGCGCGGTGGCCGCACTGCTCGCGGCGGCCGCCCTGCTGATGCTGCCGAGGCAGGTGGCCGAGGAGCCGACGCCGGTGCTGAGGTAGGTCGTCACCGGGTAGTCCCTGACGATCGGCGGCGACACGCCGGGCGGCCCCGGCCGATGGTCAGGGACTATCGTCGAAGGGGCGGAGGTGAGGCCGATGCCCGACGAGCACGACCCCGGCGCCGGCGGGGACGACGACCGAGCGCAGCAAGGCTGCCGCCCGGGCCCGGATCCAGCAGCAGCAGACCTGGGTCGACCTGCAGATCCGCCGGGCCATGGAGCGCGGCGAGTTCGACGACCTGCCCGGGGCGGGCAAGCCGATCGAGGGCCTGGGCGAGCAGCACGACCCCGACTGGTGGCTGAAGAAGCTCGTCGAGCGCGAGCGGATCACGGTGCTGCCGCCCAGCGTCGCGCTGCGCAAGGAGGACGCCGAGCTCGACGACGACCCTCGACCGACTCTTCTCCGAGGCCGAGGTGCGCGCGCACGTCGAGGACTTCAACGCCCGGGTGATCCGCGCCCGCTACTCGCTGTCCCCCGGGCCCCCGCTGGTCACGATGCCCCGCGACGTGGACGCGACGGTGGCCGCGTGGCGCGAGCGACGCGACGCCCGGCGTACTCCCCGGTACGAACCCGCTGCGCCGCCGAGCGAAGCGGCACTGGTGGAATCGGAGGCGCACAGGGAGCGAGGGAGAGTCATGAAGAACGTGGGAGTGGTCGGCGGCGGCCTGATGGGGTCGGGCATCGCCGAGGTCTCGGCGCGGGCCGGGCAGGACGTGGTGGTCGTCGAGTCGGGCGACGACACCGCGAAGGCGGCGCTGGGCCGGCTGGAGAAGTCGCTGCAGCGCGCGGAGTCGAAGGGCAAGATCTCCTCCGCGGCCGAGGTGCTGGACCGGATCCGGGTCGTCACGGACCTGGACGCGCTGGCCGACCGCGAGGTCGTGGTCGAGGCGATCGTCGAGGACGAGGCCGCCAAGGTGGCGCTGTTCAAGCGGCTCGACGCCGTGGTCGAGGCGCCGGACGCGATCCTGGCGTCGAACACCTCCTCCATCCCGATCATGAAGCTGGGCGTGGTGACGTCCCGGCCGACCCAGGTGATCGGCATCCACTTCTTCAACCCGGTGCCGGTGCTGCAGCTGGTCGAGCTGGTGCCGTCGCTGCTGACCTCGTCCGACACGACCGAGCGGTCGCGCGCGTGGGTGCAGGACGGGTTGGGCAAGCAGGCGATCGACTGCCAGGACCGCGCGGGCTTCGTGGTCAACGCGCTGCTGATCCCGTTCATCCTGTCGGCGATCCGGATGTTCGAGTCCGGGTTCGCCTCCGCCGAGGACATCGACCGGGGCCTGGTCCTCGGTGCGGCGCACCCGCAGGGCCCGCTCGCGCTGGCCGACCTGATCGGCCTGGACACCACCAAGGCGGTGGCGGAGTCGCTGTACGAGGAGTTCAAGGAGCCGCTGTACGCCGCCCCGCCGCTGCTGCAGCGGATGGTCGACGCCGGCCTGCTCGGCCGGAAGACCGGCCGCGGGCTTCTACACCTACTCCTGAGCGCCTGATCGCTCTCGCGTTCCGCTGGGTCTCGACACGCCGGTCGCGACCTCGTCCCTCGGTCGCGCGGCTCGCTCGACCACCATCAACGGATCCGCTGACGCGGCTCCGTTAGATCCGTCATACCGGCCGGTAGCCGACCGCTGCTACGTTCCGCCCATGAGCGGATCCCGCAGCGCCAAGGACTTCTTCCGGCCCCTGGCGGTGGGGGCCCCGACGCCCCTGACCGAGATCCCGGCCCGGCCGAGCCGGGCCATCCACTTCTTCGACCCGAGCAACGCGAAGATGGCGGCCAAGGTGCCCGACATGGTCGGCAAGGTCGACGTGCTGCTCGGCAACCTCGAGGACGCGATCAAGGCCGACAACAAGGTGGCCGCGCGCGAGGGCCTGGTCGAGATCGCCCAGGACACCGACGGACTTCGCGGCCCCAAGACCCAGCTGTGGACCCGGATCAACGCGCTCGACAGCCCGTGGGTGCTCGACGACCTGACCACGCTGGTCCCGGCGATCGGCGACAAGCTCGACGTGATCATGGTGCCCGAAGGTGCAGGGCGCCGAGGACATCCACTACGTCGACCGGCATGCTCGCCCAGCTCGAGGCCAAGGCCGGGCTGGAGCGGCCGATCCTGGTGCACGCGATCCTCGAGACCGCGCGCGGCATGGCCAACGTCGAGGAGATCTGCGGCGCCAGCCCGCGCATGCAGGGCCTCTCCCTCGGCCCGGCCGACCTCGCCGCGGACCGCCGGATGAAGACCACCCGCGTCGGCGGCGGCCACCCCGGCTACCTGGTGCGCCAGGACCCGCCGAGCGACGATCGGCGTCGCGAACGTCGAGGCCACGCCGCGCGACGTACCAGCAGGACCTGTGGCACTACACGATCGCCCGGATGGTCGACGCGTGCGCGATGCACGGGATCTACCCCTACTACGGCCCGTTCGGCGACATCGCCGACGTGGTCGCGTGCGAGGACCAGTTCCGCAACGCCTTCCTGCTCGGCTGCGTCGGCGCCTGGAGCCTGCACCCCAAGCAGATCGCGATCGCCAACAGGGTCTTCAGCCCCAGCGTCGAGGACGTCGCCCACGCCCGCCGGGTGGTCGCGGCGATGGGCGACGGCACCGGCGCGGTGATGCTCGACGGCAAGATGGAGGACGACGCCTCCCTCAAGCAGTGCCTGGTGATGGTCGAGCTCGCCGAGCAGCTCGCCGCGATCGACCCCGAGCTGAAGAAGGCGTACGACGAGATCGAGGTCGACCAGTGAGCGACTTCGCCCCGCTGCGCTGCGTCCTCTACATGCCCAGCTCCAACGAGCGGGCGCTGGAGAAGGCCAAGTCGATCGCGTGCGACGGCCTGATCCTCGACCTCGAGGACGCCGTCGCCCCCGACGCGAAGCCCGCGGCCCGCGAGGCCGCGTGCGCGGCCGCGGTCGAGCGGCGAGTACGGCCGGCGCACCGTCACCATCCGCGTCAACGGCATCGGCACCGAGTGGCACGACGCCGACCTCGAGGCCGCCGCGCAGGCCGGCCCGGACGCGGTCGTCGTGCCCAAGGTCAACAGCGCCGCCGAGGTGCAGCAGCTCGTCGCCGCCCTCGAGCGGCACGGCGCCCCCGACCACACGACGCTGTGGGCGATGATCGAGACGCCGGTCGCGATCCTCGACGCGCTCGCGATCGCGCGCGCCTCCGAGCGGCTGAGCACGTTCGTGATGGGCACCAACGACCTGGTCAAGGAGCTGTACGCCGAGCACGTCCCCGGCCGCGCCCCGATCCTGCCCAGCCTGCACACCGCGCTGCTCGCCGCCCGCGCCGCCGGCATCGCGATCCTCGACGGCGTCTACAACGACGTGAAGGACACCGACGGCTTCCTCGCCGAGTGCCGCCAGGGCCGCGAGATGGGCTTCGACGGCAAGACCCTGATCCACCCCGGCCAGGTCGAGGGCGCCAACGCCGCGTTCGCCCCCGACGAGCAGGCGGTCGAGGACGCCCGCGGGCTGATCCAGGCCTGGGAGGACGGCCAGGGCTCCGGCGTCGTCACCTACAACGGCAAGATGGTCGAGAACCTCCACGTCGAGTCGGCGCAGCGCACGCTCGCGATCCACGAGGCGATCCAGGCCCTGGGCTGACCGTCGTGCACGCGGCAGGTTTGCCGTGGACGTCCCGCGGGGTACGCACCGTCCGGGGGGCACGCACACAGGGAGGAAATGACCATGGTGATTCTCGGCCTGATCCTGTTGATCATCGGCCTGGTGGCGAACATCGGGATCCTGTGGACGATCGGCATCATCCTGCTCGATCGTCGGCCTGATCCTGAACTTCGTCCCGATCGGCGGCACCCGCCGCCGTATCTACTAGCTGCGCGAACAACACTCGCGTCGGCCGCCGGGACCCGCGGGTCCCGGCGGCCGACCGCTGTGTCCAGCCGCCTGGTTCCGGGGCGCGCCGGTCAGGCGACCAGCTCGAGTGCCTCCTCCTCCGACACCGCCGCCGGCGGGGACCCCCACATGCGCTCGCCACGCGGCTCCTTGAGGAACGCGACCGCCCCGGCGCCGACCACGCCGGCGCCGATCAGGTAGTACGCCGGCCAGTTCAGGTCGCCGGTCGCACCCACCAGCGCGCCCACCACCAGGGACGTCGTCCCGGCGAACAGCGACACCGCGACGTTGAACGAGATCGACAGCCCGGCGCCACGGAGCTCGGTCGGGAACAGCGACGGCAGCGACGACGGCAGCGTCGCGCTGAACGTGATGAGGACCAGCCCCATGATGAGCAGGCCCGCGAACACCGACCAGGCGCTCTGGGCGCGGATCAGCCAGATCATCGGCAGCGACAGCAGCAGCAGGCCGCCCACACCCGTCCAGAGGATCGGCTTGCGGCCGACCCGGTCCGAGAGCCGGCCGAGCAGCGGGATGACGGCCAGCGCGACGACCATGACGGTGATCTGCAGCCACTGCGACGTCGACGCCGAGACTCCCCCGTCGTGCGCGTCCGGCACCGTCTGGGTCACGTACGTCGGCATGTACGACGTCAGCATGTAGTTGGTGACGTTCCAGGCGATCACCAGGCCCATGCACACCAGGACGAACGGCCACAGCCCCGCGAGCCGGCGTACCGCCGGGCCCGCGCTGCGCGCCTCCTCGCGTTCGGCGGCCTCCTCCTCGAGCGCCAGGTACGCCGGGGTGTCGGCCAGTCGCGCCCGCAGGTAGACCCCGACGATGCCGAGGGGCAGCGCGACGAAGAACGGCAGCCGCCAGCCCCAGGACAGCAGCTGGTCGTCGCTCAGGGTCGCCCCGGCCAGGGTGACCAGCAGCGCGCCGAGCAGGTACCCGACGAAGGTGCCGAACTCCAGCCAGCTCCCGAGGAAGCCGCGGCGGCGGTCCGGGGCGTACTCGGCGATGAAGGTCATCGCGTTGCCGTACTCGCCCCCGGTCGAGAAGCCCTGCACGAGCCGGGCGACGAGGAGCAGGCCCGGGGCCCACAGGCCGATGGCCTCCTGCGAGGGGATGCAGCCGATCGCGAACGTGCCCAGCGCCATCAGCATCATGGTCGTGGCGAGCACCCGGTTGCGACCGACCCGGTCGGCCAGCGGCCCGAAGAACATCCCGCCGAACGGACGCACGAGGAACGCGACGGCGAACAGGCCGAAGGTCGCGATGGTGCCGGCGGTGTCGCCGAGGTCGGAGAAGAAGACCTGACGGATCGTGGGTTCGAAGTACGCGTAGACCCCGAAGTCGAACCACTCGGTGATGTTCCCGATGGCGGCCGCGCCGATGGCGCGGCGGATGATGCCGGGGTCGGTCACGACGACGTCCTCGACCTCGAAGTCGGGGGCGGGCTCCTCGATCGGCTCGAGCGCGTTCAGCACGAAGGGTTCTCTCCTCGTCGACGGCGTGCGGTCCGTCGACCCCGGTGCCCACTCGAGGCCGATCTCACGCGGCCGCGTGGATCACACTCCCGGCTGGGAGCCCCCTCACTCCGACATCGGGACGCGGACGCCGCGCTCGGCGGCGACCTCGGCGGCGCGGTCGTAGCCGGCGTCGACGTGGCGGATCACGCCCATGCCCGGGTCGTTGGTGAGCACCCGCTCGATCTTCTGGGCGGCCAGCGCGGTGCCGTCGGCGACGCAGACCTGGCCGGCGTGCAGCGAGCGGCCCATGCCGACGCCGCCGCCGTGGTGGAACGACACCCACGTCGCGCCCGAGGCGGTGTTGACCAGCGCGTTGAGGATCGCCCAGTCGGCGATGGCGTCGGAGCCGTCGAGCATGCCCTCGGTCTCGCGGTACGGCGAGGCCACCGAGCCGCAGTCGAGGTGGTCGCGGCCGATCACGATCGGCGCCTTCAGCTCGCCCGAGGCGACCATCTCGTTGAACTTCAGCCCGGCGAGGTGCCGCTCGCCGTACCCCAGCCAGCAGATCCGCGCCGGCAGGCCCTGGAAGTGCACCCGCTCGCCGGCCATCGTGGATCCACTTGCGCAGCCGCTCGTTGTCGGGGAACAGCTCGAGGATCGCGCGGTCGGTGGCGGCGATGTCGGCCGGGTCGCCGGAGAGCGCGGCCCAGCGGAACGGGCCCTTGCCCTCGCAGAACAGCGGCCGGATGTAGGCCGGCACGAAGCCGGGGAACTCGAAGGCCCGGTCGTAGCCGCCCTTGCGGGCCTCGTCGCGGATCGAGTTGCCGTAGTCGAAGACCTCGGCGCCGCGGTCCTGGAACTCCACCATCGCCCGCACGTGCGCGGCCATCGACTCCCGCGCCCGCTTGGTGAAGCCCGGCCGGGTCGGCGGTGCGCTCGGGCTCCCAGTCCTCGAACGGCGATGCCGACCGGCAGGTAGGACAGCGGGTCGTGGGCCGAGGTCTGGTCGGTGACGATGTCGATCGGCGCGTCCATCTCCAGCAGCGCGCGGCACCATCTCGGCGGCGTTGCCGAGCACGCCGATCGACAGCGGCCGGCGCTCGTCGCGGGCCGCGACGGCCAGCGACACCGCCTCCTCCAGCGAGGACGCCTGCACGTCGAGGTAGCGGTGGTCGATCCGGCGCTGGATCCGCGACTGGTCGCACTCGATGCAGATCGCGACACCGTCGTTCATCGTGACCGCGAGCGGCTGCGCGCCGCCCATGCCGCCCAGGCCGGCGGTGAGGGTGATCGTGCCGGCCAGCGTCCCCCCGAAGCGCTTGTCCGCCACCGCCGCGAACGTCTCGAAGGTGCCCTGCAGGATGCCCTGGGTGCCGATGTAGATCCACGAGCCGGCGGTCATCTGGCCGTACATCGTCAGGCCGAGGTCCTCGAGCCGGCGGAACTCCTCCCAGTTGGCCCAGTCGCCGACCAGGTTGGAGTTCGCGATCAGCACCCGCGGCGCCCACTCGTGGGTCTTCATCACGCCGACCGGCTTGCCGGACTGCACCAGCATCGTCTCGTCGTCGCCCAGCGTGCGCAGCGTGCGCACCAGCGCGTCGTACGCCTCCCAGCAGCGGGCGGCCCTGCCGGTGCCGCCGTAGACGACCAGGTCCTCCGGGCGCTCGGCGACCTCGGGGTCGAGGTTGTTCATCAGCATCCGCAGCGGCGCCTCGGTCTGCCAGGACCGGGCGGTCAGCTCGGTGCCGTGCGCGGCGTGGATGGGCGGGTTCGCTCATGACAGTTCTCCGATCACGGCTTCGGCGGCGGCGAGGACGGCGCCCGACGCGACCAGGCCGACGGCGGCCTCGATCTCGGGCGAGAGGTGGCGGTCGGGGCCGGGGCCCTCGATCCCGGACGACCGCAGCAGGGCGACGACCGCGCCGGTGGCCGGCGACGGCTGGCAGCGGGCGCGCGCAGGTCGAGCGCGCGGGCGGCGGTGAGCACCTCGATGGCGACGCACCCGGGCGAGCCCGTCGACCGAGCGGCGCAGCTTGCGCGCCGCCGACCAGCCCATCGACACGTGGTCCTCCTGCATCGCGCTGGAGGGGATGGAGTCGACCGAGGCCGGCACCGCGAGCCGCTTGAGCTCGGAGACGATCGCGGCCTGGGTGTACTGGGCGATCATGTGGCCGCTGTCGACGCCGGGGTCGTCGGCGAGGAACGGCGGCAGCCCGTGGTTGCGGGCCTTGTCGAGGAACCGGTCGGTACGCCGCTCGCTGATCGAGGCCACGTCGGCCGCGACGATCGCGAGGAAGTCGAGCACGTAGGCGACCGGGGCGCCGTGGAAGTTGCCGTTGCTCTCGCACCCGGCGCTCGCCCGTCGATCGCGGCGAGCACCACCGGGTTGTCGACGGCCGAGGCCAGCTCGCGGCCGGCGACCAGTCGCCGCGTGCTCGACGGTGTCGCGGGCCGCGCCGTGCACCTGGGGCGAGCAGCGCAGCGAGTAGGCGTCCTGGACCCGGTTGCAGTCCGGGCCGCGGTGCGAGGCCACCACCCCGGAGTCCGCGAGCAGCGACGCCAGGTTGGCCGCGGACAGCGCCTGGCCGGGGTGCGGGCGGATCGCCTGGAGCTCGGGCGGCGAAGACCCGGTCGGTGCCGAGCTGGGCCTCGACCGACATGGCGGCGGCGACGTCGGCGGTGCGCAGCAGCATCCGCAGGTCGGTGATCGCGAGCACCAGCATGCCGAGCATGCCGTCGGTGCCGTTGATCAGCGCGAGCCCCTCCTTCGCGGCCAGCTCGACCGGCGCGAGCCCGGCCGCGGCGAGCGCCTCGGCGGCCGGCAGCAGGGTCCCGGCGGCGTCGCGCACCTCGCCCTCGCCCATCAGCGCCAGCGCGCAGTGCGCGAGCGGGGCGAGGTCGCCCGAGCAGCCGAGCGAGCCGTACTCCCGCACCACCGGCGTGATGCCGTGGCTGAGCAGCGCCGGCGAGCAGCTCGGCGGTCTCCGGGCGTACGCCGGTGTGCCCGGTCGCCAGCGTCGAGAGGCGCAGCAGCATCAGCGCGCGCACGACCTCGCGCTCGACCTCCGGGCCGGAGCCCGCGGCGTGCGAGCGGACCAGCGAGCGCTGCAGCTGGGCGCGCATCGTCGCGTCGGGATGTGCCGGGTGGCGAGGGCGCCGAAGCCGGTCGAGACGCCGTACGCCGGCGTCTCGGCCGCGGCGAGGTCCTCGACGACCTCGCGGGCGCGGCCGATGGCGGCGACGGCGTCGGCGGTCAGCGTCACGCCGGCGCCCTCGCGGGCCACGGCGACGAGCTCGCCGAACGTCACCGGACCGGTCCCGACCACGACCTCGTTCATGGCGCCATCCTCGTCCGCGCCGCGCTCGCGCCACCAGAGGGCACGCTCGGCGGGCGTCTGAGATCCGAGACATGGGTCACGTGCACATAACGCATCGCCGACCTGCGGCGTTGGGCCTCCTATTCACGCAGAACGCCTGCGCACGACTCGGCGCCGAGGGGACGGAAGGCGCCGGCCACACGACCTCCTGGGGAGCAACCATGCAACGCCTGACCTCGACCGCGGTGGCACTGGCCACCGCCGTCGTCCTGCCGATCTCGATGTGGAGCGCCGCCGTCGCCGCACCGGCCACGGTGGACCGGACCGCAGCCGACCGCGGCACCGGAGACGCCGGCTACGCCCTCAAGGCCGCGGGCTACGGCACCCGCGTCGACCGGCGGCCAGGTGCCCGCCGGCTCGGACCAGACCGCGTTCACGTCGATCGGCTGCGCGACCCGCGTCGGCCTCGAGCACGAGAACCACGAGGCCGAGGCCACCCTGCCGGG
The DNA here is from genome assembly GCA_963763225.1 of uncultured Actinomycetota bacterium. GTDB lineage: Bacteria > Actinomycetota > Actinomycetes > Propionibacteriales > Nocardioidaceae > Nocardioides. The sequence continues at coordinate 487,178 of CAVXNT010000004.1, forward strand.
CGCCGGCACGGTGTCCGGCGTGAAGACCCGCCTGTGGACCGCGCAAGCTCCGGCGGCGCCGTGCACAGCTGGTCGCGCAACACCACGGCCGACGTCGTGCTCGCCCAGAGCGGGTTCGGCAAGCTCGAGATCTCCGCGATCCGGTCGCTCTCCCACGCCTGGCACGACGGCACCGGCTTCCACGCCGAGACCGCCACCAGCATCGGGCACCTCACGTTCGTGCCGCCCACCGGCGACCCGCAGGAGCTGGACCTGCCGACGCCCGGGCAGCCCGTCGACATCCCCGGCTTCGCCCACATCGTGTTCGGCGGGGCGACCAGGACCGAGAACGACCACGCGGGTGTGGCGAGCGCCAACGCGCTGCGGGTCAAGCTCATCCCCAGCGACACCAGCGTGACCGTCGCGCACACCACCGCGCGGGTCCTCGACGGCGTGCGGCACGGGACGTTCCACGGCAGCTCGGCCGCGACCAAGGTCTCGGCCGCCGACTCGAACCTCACCAGCGGGCGCACCCCGCTCTCGCTGATGCCCTGCCAGGGCACCGACGGCAAGCTCCGGTCCAAGAAGATCGCGCACGCCGACCTCGGCGGCCAGGTCGTGGTCGAGGGGCTGACGAGCGCGGAGCGCGGCGAGCAGTTCCCGGGCAGGAGCGTGGCCATGGAGCGCGGCTCGATCGCCGGGCTGGACCTCGGGGACGGCCAGCTCGTCGTCGACGCCGTGGTCGGCCAGGCGAACGTGACCCGCAAGGCCGGCAGGGTCACCGCGAACACCAAGGGCACGACGCTGGGCACCATCACCGCCAACGGCGAGCCGCAGTCGTTCCCCGACACCGACGTCCTCGAGATCCCGGGGGTCGCGAAGCTGGAGCGCAACATCGTGCACCGGACGAAGTACGGCATCTCGGTCGTCGCCCTGCGGATCACGCTGCTCGACGGCACCGGCGCGGTCATCGACCTGGGCCAGGCCAGGGCGTTCATCCGACACCGCTGAGCGGAGCCCCGCCCCGCGTCGACAGGAGACGCCCCGGGTCCGCGGGCCCGGGGCGTCGTTGCCCGGATGGGCATCGTTTACGGACCCCGACGGGCGGGAACCAAAGTTACCGGAGGGTTGGGCCGCTCGGGGCCGGCCGCAGAACACGAACATCGGGGAGCGATTCCATTGCCCAGACGCGCCATGTCCACGTCCATCCTCGGACTCGTCACCGCCGGCGCGGTGGCGCTGTCCGGGCTCGTCGCGGGAGCGCCCGCGCAGGCCGGCGTGCGGCACGCCGTCCAGCGCGTCGACACCTCCGACGTCGCACTGAAGGCCGGCGCCTACGGCACCCGCCTGGCCGGCGGTGACCTGCCCGCGGGGTCCCAGATGACCGCGTTCTCGGTCATCGGGTGCTCCACCGGCGCCGGGATCACCCACCACAACGAGGTCGCCGCGGTCGACGTACCGAACCTCGGCACGGTCTCGGGCGTCGCGACCCGGGTCTGGACCCGCAAGCGCCACGGCGCCCTGCACTCCTACGCGCGCAGCTCGACCGCGGAGATCGTCCTCGCCGACAGCCCGCTCGGCAAGCTCAGCATCCGGGGCGTCACGTCGCTGTCCCACGCGTGGTACGACGCGTCCGGCTACCACGCCAAGACCACCTCCGACATCGGCAAGATCGTGCTCACCCCGCCGGTCGGCGACCCGCAGGTGATCCCGATCCCGACGCCGGGGAACCCGGTCACCGTCCCGGGCATCGCCGAGCTCCGGGTGGGCGCCTCGAACGAGGTGGCGAACCACGTGCGCTCGTCCGCGTGGGCCGTGGCGCTCCGCGTCAAGGTGCTCGCCACCGGCAGCGACCTCTTCGTCGCCCGCAGCAAGGCCCAGGCGCTCTCCGGCGTGAAGAACGGCCGCTTCGGCGGCTACTCGGCCGGCACCCAGGCCAAGATCCTCGGTGGCGTGCTCACCAGCGGCCGCAACCCGGTCTCGTTCATGCCCTGCCAGGGCACCAACGGCAAGGTCCTGACCAAGAGCAACGCCGACGTCAACCTCGGGGGCGGCCTGCACGCCCAGGCCGTGAGCTCCGCCCAGAAGGCCAAGCGCTTCACGCACCGCAGCCGGGCCTGGGAGCGGGGCAAGGTCGCGGGGATCGACCTCGGCAACGGTGCCCTCGTGATCGACGCGGTCGTCGGCAAGGCGACGGTCGTCCGCAAGGCCAGGGGCGGGCTCAAGCGCAGCGCCGCGGGCACCCGCATCGGATCGATCACCGCCAACGGCCAGCCCCAGGAGCTGCCGCTGGACCAGACGCTGGAGATCCCGGGCGTCGCGAAGCTCGAGCCGCACCTGGTGCACAAGATCGCCGGCGGTCTCAAGGTGGTCGCGCTGCGGATCACGCTGCTCGACGGCACCGGCGCGGTGATCGACCTCGGGGTCGCGAAGACCACCATCAGGCGGTGAACCGGCGGTGAGTGCGCGTCACTGACACGCATCTCACAGGTCGCACGCCGAGACGCGGCGCCGACGTCGTCCCACCAGGGCGTTGACTGGGTCGGGTGATCCCGACCCTCGCCCCGGCGTACGACGTCGGCGCCGCTCGGCGTTGGGCGATGCTCGCCGCGAGCACGCTGGCCCAGGCGGCGACCGCCGTGATGGTCCACGGCCCGGCGTTCCTGATCCCGGCGCTGCACGCGGGTGGCCTCGGCCTGCCGAGGCCGGCCTGGTGGCGGCCGCGCCGACGGTCGGCGTGATGCTGACGCTGGTGGCCTGGGGCGCGGTCACGGACCGGCGCGGCGAGCGGTTCGTGCTCCTCGCCGGCCTCGCCGGCACCGCCGGGTTCGGGCTGGCCGCCGCGCTCACGAGCGGCACCGCGCTGCTCGCCGTCACGCTCTTCCTGGCCGGGGCCGCCGCGGCCAGCACCAACGCCGCCGGCGGCCGGGTCGTGGTCGGGTGGTTCCCGGCGCAGCGGCGCGGCCTGGCGATGGGCATCCGGCAGATGGCCCAGCCGGTCGGCGTCGGCATCGCGGCCATCTCGGTCGCGGTCGTCGCCGACAGCGCCGGCGTGCACGCCGCCGTCTGGGTGCCCACGTCGGCGTGCGCGCTCGCCGCGGCGGTCGTCGCCCTCGTCGTCGTCGACCCGCCCCGGCCGGTGCGCCACCCGGGGGCGACGGCCAACCCGTACCGGCAGGACTCCTACCTCGCCCGCGTCCACGGGGTGTCGGTGCTGCTGGTGGTGCCCACAGTTCCTCGTGTGGACGTTCGCGCTCGTCTGGCTGGTGCAGGGCCGGGACTGGTCGCCCGCCGCGGCCGGCACCGTGGTCGCGGTCGCCCAGGTGGCGGGCGCGCTGGGCCGGATCGCGGTCGGCCACCTCTCCGACGTGGTCGGCGGGCGGATGCGACCGCTGCGCTGGGTCGCGCTCGCCGCCGCGGTGACGATGGCGCTGCTCGGCCTCACCGCCGCGCTCGACCTGGCGGTCGCGGTCGCGCTCGTCGTGGTCGCCACCCTCGTGACGGTCGCCGACAACGGCCTGGCGTTCACCGCCGTCGCCGAGCGCGCCGGGCCGTTCTGGTCCGGCCGGGCGCTCGGGGTCCAGAACACCGCGCAGTTCCTGGCCGCGTCCGCCGTCCCGCCCGTCGCCGGCCTCGTCGTGACCCACGCCGGGTACGCCGCGGCGTTCGCGCTCGCCGCCGCCTTCCCCGTGCTGGCGGCTCCGCTGGTGCCGGTGCGCCAGGAGCGTGAACTGCCCTGAGGCGGGGTACGCCGAGGGCATGGACATCTCCGTGCTCATCTTCGTGCTGGCCGTGGCGGTCGTCGCGGCGGTCGTGATCGCGGTCGTCGCGGTGCTGCGGACCCGGCGGCGTGACCGACGGCGCCACCAGCAGGCGCAGGCCGAGCAGCTGCGCACCCGGGCGGCCGCGCAGGAGCCGGCGGTCGACGTCGCCCGCCGGGAGGCCGCCGAGGCCGAGGCCCGCGCCGACGTCGCCCGCGCGGAGGCCGAGCGCGCCGAGCAGCAGGCCGCCGAGGCCCGCCAGGGCATGGATCAGGAGGAGGCCCGCCAGGAGGATGCCCTGCGCGACGCCGAGCGGATCGACCCGGAGGGCAGGCACCGCAGGGCCTGACCGGGGCGCCAGGAGGACCGCCGGGACGTCATACGGAGAGTGTCACCCCTTGCTCCGTCCGTATGACGTCGCGGAGTGTCCTCGTCCCCCATGGCCCTGCACTTGCGAGCGGCGGCGCCTCTAGTCTTCCGCCATGAGCCAGGTGCCCGCCGCCACCCGAGCGCTGCGGGTGCTGAGGTTCCTGGCCGGGCAGCCGGACCCGGTGCCGCTGGACCGGATCATGCGCGCGTGCGACCTGCCGCGCAGCACGACGTACCACCTCCTGCACGCGATGGAGGAGGAGGGCTTCGTGGTCCACCTCGCCGACGAGCACCGGTTCGGCCTCGGGCCCGCGGCGTTCGAGGTCGGGAGCGGGTACGCCCGCCAGGAGCCGCTGCAACGGATCGCCCGGCGGCCGCTCGCGGAGCTCGTCGACCGGGTCGGGCAGTCCGCGCACCTGGCGATCCTGCACGGCCGGGAGGTCCTGTACGTGATCGAGGACCGGGCGCCCGGGCGACCGCCGCTGGTCACCGACGTCGGCGTCCGACTGCCGGCCCACCTGACCGCCAGCGGCCGCGCGATCCTGGCCGGCCTGTCCGCGAGCCAGGTCCGGGCGCTCTACCCCTCGGCCGCGCAGTTCGTGGACCGGCACGGTCGCGGCCCGGCCACCCCGAGCGCACTGCGGACACTGCTCTCCGAGACCCGCCAACGGGGGTACGCCGTCGAGGACGGCGAGGTCACGCCCGGCCTCGCCAGCGTCGCGGTCGGCGTGCTCGACCACAACCGGCACCCGGTGGCCGCCGTCGCGGTCACCTACCCCGACGACCAGGACGACGCCGACGCGACGGGCCTCGCCGACGCCGTGGCCCACACCGCCGGCCAGCTCACCCGCCGGATCAGCGGGACCCGGCTGAGCGTCCGCCTCGGGCTGACCCAGATCTGCCTGGCCGGTGTCCTGTGGGGCACCGGCGGGCTCGCGGTCCGCATCCTCCGCGAGGCCGAGCCGCTCTCGGTCCTCACCATCAGCGCCTGGCGGATGCTGATCGGCGCGGTCTTCCTGCTCCTCGTGGTCGTGGTACGCCGGCAGGCCGGTGCCCTGCGGACGCTGGCGCGGCGGCGCCCGGTGCACGTGGTCGCGATCGGCGTGGCCACCGCGACGTACCAGGCCCTCTACTTCGCCGCCGTCGTCGCGGTCGGGGTGACCGTCTCGACCGTGGTAAGCCTCGGCCTGGCACCCGTGATCGTCACCGTGGTCGAGAGCGCCCGTCGCCGCCGCGGCCCCGACGCCGCCCACCTGCTCGTGCTGGCCGCGGCCTTGGTCGGGCTGCTGCTGGTCAGCGTGGCGGCCGGCTCCGCCGGCGGGCCGCACCCGGTCCTCGGCGTGCTCGCCTCGGCGGGCTCCGGTACGGCGTACGCCCTCACCACGCTGGTCGGCCACCGGCTCGCCGGCACCACCGAGCCGCTGAGCATCGCGACGGCGAGCACCGCGGTCGGCGCCGTGGCGCTGGCGCCGATCGGCCTGCTCGCCGGCGTCGGCGGCACCGCGCTCGGCGACCCGGTGGTCAGCGGCACCCTGGTGTACCTGGGCGTGCTGACGATGGCCATCGCCTACCTGCTCTTCTACGCCGGCCTGCGCACCGCCCCGGGCAGCTCGGCGGTCATCGCGACCCTCCTCGAGCCGCTCACCGCCGCGGTGCTCGCGGCGGCCGTCCTCGGCGAGCGCCTCGGCCCCACGGGGGTCCTCGGCGGCGTGCTGATCCTCGGCGCCGTCGCCGGCCTGGGCCGGAAGCCGGTCGTCCCACCCGGCTAGAACCATCACCCGGTCCCGCTCCGCTCGTTGGGCACGCGGAGCCGACCGCAAGGAGTCACCCGTGCCTGAGTCCGACCCGCACCACCGTCCCGCCCGCCGTCTCGCCTGGGCCGCCGTGGCCGCCGTCACCGTGCTCGCCGTCGCGATCGGCCTCGGCGCCGGTCCCGCCGGGGTGCGCTCCGGCGGGCTCAACCAGCGCTACGCGTTCGCGCAGAACGCGCTGTCGGGGGTGAAGGCGGACAAGAACGCGATCTCCCGCGCCGGCGAGTTCGGCCGGCTCACCCAGGACCCGACGACCGCGCAGGAGAAGGCCGCTGCGGCGGCGTACGTCGAGCGCGAGCGGGCGCTGCCCGACCCCGAGCTCACCTCGGTGCCGGTGATGGCGAAGCGGCGGGTGCACCCGCAGGACCGGTACGCACTGGCCAACGGCTGCTACACCCTGACCGCGCGGCGGTGACCCGCTCTACTTCAAGCCCACCGACCTCGGCACCTACCTCCTCTACACCGCCGACCGGACGTTCGTGGTCGCCGACGGTCGCGCCGACGCCCCGAGCGCGCGACGCGGTCTGGCGCATCGCCCGCTCCGGTCACGGCCGCTACTCGTTCCGCAACGCGACCGGCACGCTGGAGGTGGACGGCGCCAGCAGCTTCCGGCCGACGAGGGCGCGCGGCTGCACGGCGTACCCGGAGGCCGCAGATCGACGTCCGCGGCCGGCCGCACGCCGGCGTCACGCCGTACCAGGAGGTGCGCGGGTACGTCGACGCGCACACCCACGGCATGGCCTTCGAGTTCCTCGGCGGCGACGTGCACTGCGGCAAGCCGTGGGACCAGTACGGCGCGCCGTACGCGCTGGTCGACTGCCCCGACCACACCGCCACCGGCGGGTACGGCGGCGTGCTGGAGGTCGGTGCTCTCCGGCAAGCCGCACCACGACCCGGTCGGCTGGCCGACGTTCAAGGACTGGCCGGCGCCGGACTCGCTGACCCACGAGGGCACCTACTACCGCTGGCTGGAGCGCTCCTGGCGCGGCGGGCAGCGGATCTTCGTCAACCTGCTGGTCGAGAACAACCAGCTGTGCCAGATCTACCCGATCAAGCACAACTCCTGCGACGACATGGACTCGATCCGCCTGCAGGCCAAGGACATGTACCAGATGCAGGACTACATCGACGCCCAGTTCGGCGGCCCCGGCAAGGGCTTCTACCGCATCGTCAACAACCCCTGGCAGGCCCGGCAAGGTGATCAACGCCGGGAAGATGGCGGTGGTCATGGGCATCGAGACCAGCGTGCCGTTCGGCTGCACGTTCAAGGCGCTGCCCGGCGGTGACCAGCCCGCCTGCGACGTCGACTCGACATCGACCGCCAGCTCGACCGAGGTCAAGAAGATGGGCGTGCGCCAGATGGAGCTGGTCAACAAGTTCGACAACGCGCTCGTCCGGCATCGCCGGCGACAACGGCGAGGTCGGCGTCGCGGTCAACACCGCCAACTTCCTCGAGACCGGCACCTACTGGGACATGCAGCACTGCGAGCCCGACGATCCCGGGCGCGCACGACCAGCGACCAGTCGCGGCGCCCGACATCTCGGCCGGGCAGCAGGACGCGCTGTTCGGCGCGGTCGCGGAGCTCTTCGGCCCGCTGAACCTGCCGGCCGCGCCGGTCTACCCGCCGCCGGACCACTGCAACGCGCGCGGCCTCACCACGCTCGGCGAGCACACGATCCGACAAGCTCGCGCAGCGAGCACATGATCTTCGACCCCGACCACATGAGCGTGAAGGCGCGGACCGCCGCGCTCGACCAGATCGACGAGATGGGCTACCACGGCGTGGTCTCCAGCCACTCCTGGTCGACCCCGGACGCCTACCCGCGGATCTACCGACGAGGGCGGGTTCATCACGCCGTACGCCGGGGACTCGACCGGCTTCGTCGAGAAGTGGCGCGCGCACGTCGGCTGGGCCGACCCCCGCTACTACTGGGGCATCGGGTACGGCGCGGACATGAACGGCCTCGGCGCCCAGGGCGACCCGCGCGGCGCCGACGTGCCGAACCCGGTGACCTACCCGTTCACCGGCCTCGGCGGCGTGACGGTCGACCAGCAGCACGCCGGCGAGCGGGTCTACGACATCAACGCCGACGGGGTCGCGCAGTACGGCCTCTACCCGGACTGGATCGAGGACCTCACCAAGGTCGCGGACGCGGAGCACCGGGGCGACGGCGCCGCGATCGTCGACGACATGGCCCGCGGCGCCGAGGCCTACCTGCAGATGTGGGAGCGCGCCGAGGGCATCGCGCCGGACTCGTGCCGCAACCCGGGCCTGCGCAAGCCGGTCGCGAAGGTCGGGTCGCTGGTCCGGCGCGGCATGACCACGAAGCAGGTGATGACGGCGGTCGGCCAGCCCTACGAGCGGCTGGGCTCGACGTACACCTTCTGCGCCCGCACCGCCGCGGACCCGAAGGTGATGATGACCGTGACCTTCTCGCAGGCCGGCCGGGTCACCGGCCTGCGGCGTACCTAGCCCGTCGAGCGGAAGTTACCAATCAGTAGGATTCTTCTCACGCCGCTGGGGGACTGACGCGGTCCGCGGCTGCCAATAGGCTCGCGGTCGCGCCCCGGCGCGCCGACGACCCAGCCGCCCCCAGCCGAACAGGGAGCAACAAGTGACTGCAGTGCTGATCCTGGGCCTCGTGATCAATGCGATCGCCCTCCCGATCGCGGGCCGACGGTCTGGTTCCTGTACCGGGTCATCACCGCGGGCCAGCCCGCCCCGGACCGCATCAAGGGGGTCACCGGCCGGCTCGGCGCCGCGGTCAAGCGCCAGGTCGTCGAGGTCTTCGGCCAGCGCAAGATGCTGAAGTGGACGGTGCCCGGCACCGCGCACTTCTTCGTGATGTGGGCCTTCTTCATCCTGGCCACGGTCTACCTCGAGGCCTACGCGGTCCTGCTCTCCCGCAACCCGGACTGGAACTGGTTCATCTTCGGCAACTGGGCGGTGCTCGGCTTCCTGCAGGACTTCATCGCCGTGATGTGCACCCTCGGCATCGTGGTGTTCTGGGCGATCCGGCTGCGCAACCAGCCCGAGAAGCTCGGCCGCGAGCTCCCGCTTCTTCGGCTCGCACCTCGGTCCGGCGTACTTCACGCTGTTCATGATCTTCAACGTCATCTGGACGATGTTCCTGTTCCGCGGGGCGGTCGAGGCGCACGACACCGGCACCGGCTACGGCTACGGCAAGGCGGCGTTCGTCTCCTACTGGCTCGGCAAGGTGCTGCCCGACAGCACCGCCCTGATCGGCATCGGCCTGCTCCTGCACATCGGCGTGATGCTGGTGTTCCTGGTCTTCGTGCTGAACTCCAAGCACCTGCACATCTTCCTCGCGCCGCTCAACGTGCTCTTCGGCCGCCAGCCGATCGCGCTCGGCGCGGTCAAGCCGCTGACCTCCGACGGCAAGCCGATCACCCTCGACGACATCGAGGACCTCGACGAGGACGCCAAGCTCGGCGTCGGCGCGGTCGAGGACTTCAGCTGGAAGGGCCTGCTGGACTTCGCGACCTGCACCGAGTGCGGCCGCTGCCAGTCCCAGTGCCCCGCGTGGAACACCGAGAAGCCGCTGTCGCCGAAGCTGATGATCATGGCGATGCGCGACCACGCGTTCGCGAAGGCGCCGTACCTGCTGGCCGACGAGGGCAAGCGCGACGGCGCTGCTCGAGGGCAGCGACACCCTGGCCAAGGAGGTCGAGCGCCCGCTGGTCGGCGACACCGGCGACGAGTGGTTCTACATGCCCGAGGACGGCTCGGGCGTCATCGACCCCGACGTGCTGTGGTCCTGCGTGACCTGCGGCGCCTGCGTCCAGCAGTGCCCGGTCGACATCGAGCACGTCGACCACATCGTCGACATGCGCCGCTACCAGGTGCTGGTGGAGTCGAACTTCCCGGCCGAGCTCAACCGGCTGTTCAGGGGCCTGGAGAACAAGGGCAACCCGTGGAACATGTCGCCCAACGCCCGGATGGACTGGGCCAAGGGCCTGGACTTCGAGGTCAAGGTCGTCGGCGAGAACGATCGAGTCGCTCGACGAGGTCGACTGGCTGTTCTGGGTCGGCTGCGCCGGCGCCTACGAGGACCGCGCCAAGAAGACCACCCGCGCGGTGGCCGAGCTGCTCGACATCGCCGGGCGTCAGCTTCGGCGTGCTGGGCAACGGCGAGACCTGCACCGGCGACTCCGCCCGCCGCGCCGGCAACGAGTTCGTCTTCCAGGGCCTGGCCCAGCAGAACGTCGAGACGTTCAAGGAGTACCAGGGTCAAGAAGGTCGTCTCGACCTGCGCCCACTGCTTCAACACGCTCAAGAACGAGTACAAGCGAGTTCGGCATCGAGCTCGAGGTCGTCCACCACACCCAGCTGCTCAACCGCCTCGTGCGGGAGGGCAGGCTGACGCCCGGTCAAGGACGGCGCCGGCGCGCACAAGCGCTCGATCACCTACCACGACCCGTGCTACATCGGCCGCCACAACGGCGTCTACAGCCCGCCGCGCGAGCTGCTGCAGGTGCTGCCCGGCGCCGAGTTCGTCGAGATGGAGCGCAACTCCGAGCGGTCCTTCTGCTGCGGCGCCGGTGGCGCCCGGATGTGGATGGAGGAGAACATCGGCGAGCGGATCAACGTCAACCGCACCGCGCGAGGCGGTCGGCACCGGCGCCGACCAGATCGCGGTCGGCTGCCCGTTCTGCCGGGTGATGCTCTCCGACGGCCTGACCGCCCAGCAGGCCAAGGGCGAGGCCCGCGAGGAGGTCGAGGTCCTCGACGTCGCGCAGATGCTGCTCGCGTCGGTCAAGGGCGAGCAGGCCACCAAGCTCGCGCCCGGCGCGGGGTGCCGGCGCCGGCCGCGCCTGCCGCCCGGTCGGAGGCGACCAAGGCCGAGCCGGAGGCCGGCGACGTGACCCGCACCGAGGAGACCGTCACCGAGACCGAGGACGCCGGCCCGGCGGCCAAGGCGTCCGGCGGTCCGTCGCTGTTCGACGCGCCGGCGGAGTACGAGGACCGCGACCGAGGACAAGTCGGCCGGCCGAGGAGGCCAGGCCGCCAAGCCCGCGTCCTCGGGTGGGTCGCTGTTCGACCTCGGCGGCGACGCCGGAGGCACGAGCCGGCGGCCCCAGCCCGAGGCCCAGGACGGAGGTCGAAGCCACCGCGACCAGCCGCGTCCGCGGCGACGACCCGGCGCTCGGCGGGCTCGCTGTTCGACCTCGCCGCGAGCCGAGCCGGCCGAGGCCGAGCACGGCGGCGCCGGGGCGAGCACGCCGCCAGGCCGGCCGGCCGAGAGGCCGCGCCGGCGACAGACCGCGCCCGCGGCCGGCGGCGTCGCGGAGCCCGACCTGGGCGCCGGCGGTCGCTCTTCGATCTCGAGGCCGACCGGAGCCGGCGGAGCCAGGCGGAGCCGACCCGCAGGCCGAGCCGAAGGCCGAGCCGAAGGCCGAGCCGAAGGCGACAGCCCGCGCAGGCCGACGTCGACCTGTCCTCGGGTGGCTCGCTGTTCGACATCGCCGCCCCGGAGCCGGCCGCCGAGCCGGAGCCGGAGCCCGCGCCCGAGCCGGAGCCTGCTGCCGGCGGCGGAGTCCCGTCGAGGAGCTCCCTGGTCGACTCCGGAAGCCGGACCCGGGCCGCGCTGAGCGCCGCGGCGACGGCGCCGCGAGTGGCGAGCCGAGCGCCGAGGCAACCGCGAGTCCCCTGAGGCCGCGACGCCCGAGGCGGAGCGAAGCCCGAGGCGGCGGCGAGCGGCAGCCGAAGACCGAGCGTCGACAGGTCAACGAAGGCCCGGCTCGCTCTCGGCCTCCGTCCGAGCGACCGAACGGCCCGTGGGCTGAGCTCGACTCTGGGTCGACATCGCCAGGCACCCGACCGTGCGGTGGCCGCGCGAGTGGGGACGCGGAGCCCGCAGAGACCGCGAGCGGCGACTGGTACGCCCTGCTGCCCGAGGAGGCAGACGCTCGCGTGCCGGAGGCCGGAGGCCGGCCTGGTGCAGCAGGTGCTGGACACCCGGCGGCACGCGACCGACGGGCCGAGGAGGCCGACCGGTGGTCGCGAGGCCCGCGCGACGCCGGCCGGGCCACGGACGCGGCCGGTCGGCCCTGGCGTACCGCCGCCGACCTGCTGGCAGTCCGGAAGCCCCGTGTCGAGTCCTGACCGCCGGAGAGCCGCTGCCGGACCGACTCCGCGACGACCAGGTCCCGTCGCTGTTCGGGTACGAGGAGCCGGCCGCGCGGGACCTGCTCAGCGCCCGTGGGCTGCGGGTGACGGTCACGCCGTTCTGGTCGTGCGAGGTGCTCGGCCGGGTGGTCGGCAGCGACCCTCCGACCGGGACGCCGATCCGCCGCGGCGACGCGATCACGGTGTACTCGTCGGTGCCGGCCGACGTGGCCTGCCTCACCGACTACCAGGACCGGGTGACCGCCTGGCAGCTGTTCGACCTCGCCAACGGACGCGGTCGACCCCGGCCTTCGCAGACCGCGTCTTCGTCTAGGCATCGCGACCGCGAACCTCGTACTCGACGGTCGACCGCCGAGGTCCCGTCCGATGGGCCGCCACCGGCGGTGCTGCAGGCACTGCAGGACCGTCGGCCCAGCAATCGGTGGACAGCGCACCGCCCACTGCAGCACCGCACGCCGCCCAGTCGGTGACCCGTCCACCGAGACGAGGGGCGGCCAGTACGGCGTCCGGAGCAGCGGTCACCGGCCGCGGCGAGGCCGCGACCCGCCGGTGGATGGCGCGGGCGGTAAGGGGTGCCCGACCAGTGGTCGACGTCCATGCGCGCGGGCGGCCGGATCGAGGCGCTGGCGTCTCGGCCGCAGCGTCGCCCTGACGGCCTCCTCGTCGGTGACCACGACCGGGCGCAGCCGCGCCCAGGCGATGAAGAGCGCGAGCCGACGACGAGCACACGATGCCCGCCCACAGGTTGGCGTTGACTCCCGCCGGTCTTTCGCCCTCCTGGGGTCGCCGAAGATCCCCATCAGCGTCAGGATCACGCCGTAGATCCCGAGCAGGCCGCCGATGATGTTGCGGATGTCGAGAGGCCGCGCGGTCGTGCTGGTGCGCGTTGCGTGGTCGACATGTCGTCCTCCTCAGAAGTCACGTTCAGGGCGATGACCATGACCAGCGCGACGCCGGCGAGCGGCAGGGTGCGCCGGTACCAGGGGTACGACTCGCCTCGCGGCCGTCCACCAGGTCCTCCTCGGGGTCTCGGAGTAGACCAGGCCCGTGAGCTCCGCGACCGGCTTCGGCTGGGTCACCAGCGACACCACGATGCTGAGCACCACGTCGACCACGAACGCCGCGCCGGCGGCCACGAACGCGGCGCCCTGGCCGCCGACCGGGATCACCCCGGTGCTCAGCGAGCCGAGGGCGTCCTCGCTGAGGAACGCGACCGCGACCGCCGACGAGCGTGCCGGCCACCAGGCCGACCCAGCCGGCGGTCGGCGTCATCCGCTTCCAGAACATGCCGAGGATGAACGTGGCGAACAGCGGGGCGTTGAAGAACCCGAACAGCGTCTGCAGGTAGTTCATGATGTTGCGAGAGTTCGATGGCCAGGGCCGCGGTGAAGATCGCGACGACGATGGCGCCGACCGTCGCGATGCGGCCGATGCCAGGTAGTAGGGTCGTCGCGGTCCTTGACGACGTAGTCGCTCCCACAGGTCGTAGCTGAAGACCGTGTTGAACGCCGAGATGTTGGCGGCCATGCCGGCCATGAACGCGGCCAGCAGGCCCGCGATCGCCAGGCCCAGCAGGCCGTTGGGCAGCAGGTCGCGCATCAGGTAGAGCAGCGAGTCGTTGTAGGTCACCCCGTCGCCCGACGACGCCGCCCGGCGACCGACTCGCCGGCCTTGACCTTGCCGATCTCGCTGACGAGGACCGCGGCGATCATGCCGGGGAGGATCGTGATGAACGGGACGAACATCTTCGGGAAGGCGCCGATGATCGGCGTCTTGCGCGCCGAGGAGATCGAGTCCGAGGCCATCGCCCGCTGGACCTCGACGAAGTTCGTCGTCCAGTAGCCGAAGGAGAGCACGAAGCCCAGGCCGAAGACGATGCCGATGACCGACAGCAGCCGAGGAGTCGAAGCCGGACGAGCGCGCTGGCCCGGCCAGGAGTTGAGCTGGTCGGCCGCCGGCGCGACCGCGTCCGGGTGTGCACGGCGGCGGCCTCGGTGATCTGCTCCTTCAGGCCGTCCCAGCCGCCGACCCGGTGCAGGCCGAGCAGGGTCAGCGGCAGCAGCGCGGCGACGATCACGAAGAACTGCAGCACCTCGTTGTAGATCGCGGCGCTCAGGCCACCCAGGGTGATGTAGGACAGCACGATCGCGGCGGCCACCACCAGGGCGACCCACAGCGGCCAGCCGAGCAGCGCGTGCACGATGCTGCCGAGCAGGAAGAGGTTGATGCCCGCGATCAGCAGCTGCGCGATCGCGAACGAGATCGAGTTGACCAGGTGCGCGCCCGGCCCGAACCGGCGGAACATGAACTCGGGCACCGAGCGGACCTTGGAGCCGTAGTAGAAGGGCATCATCACGACGCCGAGGAACAGCATCGCGGGGATCGCGCCGATCCAGAAGTAGTGCACGGTCGGCAGGCCGAACTGCGCCCCGTAGGCCGACATGCCCATGATCTCGACCGCGCCGAGGTTGGCGGAGATGAACGCCAGGCCGGTGACCCAGGCCGGCAGCGAGCGGCCCGACAGGAAGAAGTCCAGCGACTCCGAGACCTGGCCGCCGGGCCAGCAGCCCGATCCCGAGGACGAAGGCGAAGTAGAGGACAGATGATCAGGTAGTCGACGGGGCTCGCCTCGATGATCGTGCTGGCCAGGACCTGTCGGAGTCAGCCATGGGGCTGCCTTTCACGGCCTGGGGTCGCGACCATCCGGGGAGGTGCCCTGCTGCCGACCGGCGACGAACGTCGGCCGTACCCGACGCGGGCCATGACACCATGCATGACGTCACTTGCCGCTTGACATGACGTCACGATGATGTCATAGTGGTGCACATGGACATCACGCCGTACGTCGAGAGCCTGCGCCGCGACCTGCTCGCCGCCGCCGAGGCCGCCGGCCCGGAGGCCCGCGAGGCCGCCGAGCGGCTCGCCTTCGCGCTCGACCCGGCCGCCCGGCTCGCCCTGATGGAGGCGGTCGGCCAGGCCGCCGCCGAGATCACCGCGGAGATGCCGGCCGGCGGCGTCGACGTCCGGCTCGACGGCCGCGACCTCGACTTCGTCGTGCACGCCCCGCAGCCCGCGGCCGCCGCGCCCGGACCCGCGACGCCGCCGAGTCCGGAGGACGCCGGAGGACGACGGCAGCGTCGCCCGGGTGACGCTGCGGATCCCGGAGTCGGTCAAGGCGAGGGCCGAGGAGCTCGCCGCCCGGTCCGGCCACTCGCTCAACACCTGGCTGGTCAACGTCGTGCGTGCCGCCACCCGCGAGAGCGCCATCAACGTCGACATCGACCTGTCCAGCATCCCCTTCCTCGGCGGCAACGACCCCTTCGGCGGCAAGCGGGGCAACCGCCGGATGACCGGCTGGGTCTAGGGAGCCGCGCCAGCACCCGAGGCGCATCACCGTCCAGCCCATCCCCGGGACCGGCACCCGCCGGCCCCGCGGTCGAGCACACCCTCGTCCAGGAGACCGACATGACCGAACACCACTTCGAGACCGAACGGCCCGTCGGCTGTTCACCGAGATCGGCAAGGGATCGGTGCAGGTGACCGCCACCGACACCACCGAGTACCCGCGTCGAGATCGCCGGCCGCGACGCCGAGCTCGTCGACGTCCGCCAGGACGGCGACCAGATCAGCGTCGTCGCGCCCCGCCAGCGCGGCGGCTTCTTCGGCGGCGACAACCGCCTCGACGTCGTCGTCACGCTGCCCACCGGCAGCGAGCTGGCCGTCAAGACCGGCAGCGCCGACGTCACCGTCGCCGGCACGGTCGGCGCCTGCCAGGTCAGCAGCGGCTCCGGCGACGTCGAGGTCGACCGGCTCGACGGGCCGCTGCTCGTCGAGACCGGCTCCGGCAACATCCGGGTCGAGCGAGGCCGCGCGGCGACCTGAAGGCTCAAGAGCGGCTCGGGCGACGTCCTCGTCGTCGACGCGGCCGACGCGGCCGGTCTCGACCGGTTCGGGCGACGTCGAGCTCTGGTCCACGCCGCGCGCCCGCGATCGTCAAGACCGGCTCGGGCGACGTCAAGGTCGGCGACGCCGGCGCCGACGTCACCATGACGACCGGCAGCGGCGACCTCGGTCGTCGGCACGGCCCAGCGCGGCCGGTTGACGGCGAAGGGAGCGTCCGGCGACGTGCAGCGTCGGCATCCCCGCCGGCGTACCCGTGTGGACCGACATCTCCACCGTCTCCGGCGAGATCCGGTCCGAGCCTGCACGGCGCGGGTCGAGCCCCAGGACGGCGCCGACCACCTCGAGGTCCGCGCCAAGACGGTCAGCGGCGACATCGTCCTGACCGAGGTCTGACCATGGAGTACGGACACTCGCCCCTCGAGTCCGAGGCCCACCGCCGCCAGGTCGCGGAGCGGATCACCCGCACGGCCACGCCGCGGATCCCGTCCACGACGCACCGACACCTGCTCACCCGGGGCCTGCACCGGTTCGCCGACCGCCCTGAGAGCTGACGGCCGTCAGATCGGCGTGCGGTGGAAGTTCTGGAACGACCGCGACGGCGTGGGCCCGCGCTGGCCCTGGTAGCGCGACCCGTACTTCGCAGAGCCGTACGGGTGCTCCGAGGGCGAGGACAGCCGGAAGAAGCAGAACTGCCCGATCTTCATGCCCGGGTACAGCTTGATCGGCAGCGTCGCGACGTTGGCGAGCTCCAGCGTCACGTGCCCGCAGAAGCCCGGGTCGACGAACCCGGCGGTCGCGTGGGTCAGCAGCCCGAGCCGGCCCAGCGACGACTTGCCCTCGACGCGGGCGGCGATGTCGTCGGGCAGGGTGACGACCTCGTACGTCGAGCCGAGCACGAACTCGCCGGGGTGCAGGATGAACGGGTCGTCACCCTCCGGCTCGACCATCCGGGTCAGGTCGGACTGGTCGGCCGCGGGGTCGATGTGCGGGTACTTGTGGTTCTCGAACACCCGGAAGAACCGGTCCAGCCGGACGTCGATGGACGACGGCTGGAGCATGCCGGACTCGTACGGCTCCAGGGCGATCCGGCCGGCGTCGATCTCGGCGAGGATGTCGCGGTCTGATAGCAGCACGCTGGCACCCTACCGGTGGCCGCGTCCGGGGCGACCCGGACGAATGGACGCGTGAGCTTCCAGCGGTACGTCGCATCGGCGACTCGTTCACCGAGGGCGTCGGCGACCCCGACCCGAGCCGTCCCAACGGCGTGCGCGGCTGGGCGGACCGGGTGGCCGAGGTGCTCGGCCGCCGTACCCCGTCCTTCGGCTACGCCAACCTGGCGATCCGCGGCCGCAAGCTGCCGGCGATCCTCGACGAGCAGCTCGAGCCGGCGCTCGCCCTCGGACCCGACCTGGTGACCATCTACGGCGGCGGCAACGACATGCTGCGACCCCGGGTCGACCTCGACGCCCTGGCGGCCCGTTACGACGACGCGATCGGCCGGCTCTCGGCGACCGGGGCGCAGGTCCTGATGTTCACGCTGTTCGACCCGGGCGCACCGGCGTCTTCGCGGCGATGCGCGGCCGGTTCGCGGTGTTCAACGAGTGGTCCGCGAGATCGCCGACCGGCACGACGCGATCGTCGTCGACTAGTGGCGGATGCGCGACGTCGAGCTGCCGGCCGTGATGGACTCCGACCGGATGCACCTGAGCTCCGCCGGCCACACGCTGATGGCGACCCGGGTCCTCGACGCCCTCGGCGTCGAGCACCAGCTCGCGGCGCCGCCGCTCGCGCCGATCCCCGTGCTGAGCCGCCGGGAGAAGGCCACCGAGAACGCCCGCTGGACCCGCGAGTTCCTGCTGCCGTGGGTGCACCGCCGGCTCACCGGCCGCTCCTCGGGCGACGGTCTCGACCCGAAGCGCCCGGTGCTCGCACCGATCGACTAGTATCTCCGCGTCCCGTGCGGGACATGCGGATGTAGCTCAGTTGGTAGAGCGCGACCTTCCCAAGGTCGATGTCGCGAGTTCGAGCCTCGTCATCCGCTCCACTGCCCCAGCAACCTCCCGCCGAGGTCGAATGCGGTCTCGGGACGTCATGCGGACGGAGCAAGGGCTTGCTCGCTCCGCATGACGTCCCGGGAGATCGCCCGCACCCTCCCGAAAGGGCAATGCGTGTGACTGGTGTGACGCTTGACGATCCAAGTGGCGCGAGGTGACAGTGGAGACGCTGTCTTCCCCGTGATTGTCGAGGTCGTCCCATGTCCCGCCGCACCATCGTCGTCATCGTCGGAGCACTCGCCGTGCTGCTGGCGCTCACCCCCTTCGTCCCGCGGGGCGACGACGACCACGGCGCGATCAGACCCTCCGACCAGGGCAAGTACGGCGCACTGCGGCCGGCTCGCACCGCGGGCTTCTCGACGGTCACGCCGGCGATGCGAGCCGAGATCGACCGGGTGGTCGCCGCCGGCCGCGCACTCGGCCGGGTGTCCGGCAAGCAGTCCCCCGAGCGGCTGGCCGCCTCGCTGGTGCGGTGCGCCGACTTCGACGGCCAGCGCTACTGCCTCGGATCCGGCTGGACCGAGGACACCGAGAACCAGGTCCGGGCCCGCGTCGCGGCAGCGGCACGGCGCGCGGCCCGGACCGCCGGCACCGTCGAGAGCACCGGCGACCTCGGCCCCGAGGACGCCCTGCTGCGCGCGGCCCGGATGAGCCCCGCCGCCCGGGCCGTCGCCGACCGCGCCGAGCTCACCATGGCCGCCCGCTCGGTCGCGAAGGTCTGGCTGCTGCGCCACCAGATCGAGGGCGTGCCGTTGCCGGCCGGCTTCCTCGCCGACCACCCCGAGGCGCGCGCCGCCGCGCCCGCAGCCGCACCCGCCGCCCGCGGCGGCGCCAGCCAGACGCCCAACACCGCGATGGCCACCCCGACGACCGGCTCACCCAGTCCGACGGCCACCAGGTCCGCCACCAGGTCCCCCACGAAGTCCCCCACCAAGTCGCCCAGCAAGTCGCCCAGCGCGACGCCCACCAAGGCGACGGTCAAGACCGCGAAGGACTATCCGGGCCACTCGATCATCCTCGACCCCAAGCGCGTCGCCGAGCAGACCCGCACCTACTGGTGTGGCCCCACGGCGATGCAGATGATCGTGTGGGGCTGGCGGCACAGGCGCCAGCGGCAGAACTGGTGGGCGCACCGGCTGCACACCACCACCAGCGGCACGCGATCACCGAGATGGTCCGGGTCGTCAACCAGTCGACCGGCTGGGACGGCAAGTCCCACGCCGGCCCGTACATCGTCCTCGACATCGGGCACTACGACTTCGCGAAGTGGATGCTGCTGATGATGCGGCACATCCACGACTACCGGGCGCCGGTCGTGCTGCACCCGATCCTGCTCAAGCGCTTCTACCCGTACCTCGACGACGACGCCTCGGGCCACTTCCAGGTCGGGCGCGGCTACCGCAAGCGCGGCCGGAAGCCCGACCAGCTCGGCTACTTCGAGCCGTGGAACCAGCAGCGGTTCGACCCCTCCGAGCCGTACATCGCCCGGGTCCAGTGGCGTAGCGCCTACCGCAGCTACCGGGCGAACCGCGCGCACTTCCAGCACAACGTCGGGGTGTGATGCGCACCCGCCGCGCCCTCCCCTGGCTCGCCGGCGTCGCCCTCGCCGTCTCGCTCGCCGGCTGCTCCGGCGACGGGGGCGGCGACGGCGACGGCGACGGCAGAGCACCGGCCAGCGGGTCGGGCAGTACGTCGGCCACGCAGCCGCCGTCCTCGCCCTCCTCCGCGTCCTCGGGCACCCCCTTGACCGGTGCGACCACCGACCTGGCCTGGACGCCGGTCCCCGGGCCGGTGCGCGACGAGGTCACGGCCGGCGGGGACTGGACGCTGACCGTCACGGGCAACGGCGCCGGCTGGCGGCTCGCCGGCCCCGGCGAGACGTCCCACGGCTCCACCCCCGGCTTCCGGGTCAGCGACGCCCTGCTCGACGAGCGCTGGGCGGTGGTGGTCCTCCAGGACCGGCACGAGCAGCAGCCCAGCCGGGCCCGCGTCACCGACCTCACGAACGGCCGGGCCTTCACGATCGACGGCCGGTCCGACGTACCCACCACCAACGGGGGCACCTGGGCGCTGGGCGGCGACCGCCTGCTGCACGCGACCGTGCACCGCGGGGCGTACTGCCTGGCCTCGGTCGACCTCGCCTCGCAGACCTCGACGCTCGGATGGTGCGCGCCGGAGCGGCACGGCTTCAACGGCGCCCACATCACGCCCGGCGGTGAGTCGGTGCTCAGCTTCGACTCCGGGCGGCCGTCGTGCCGCACCCTGATCGCCCTCGACGGCTCCGACGGCTCCGCGTTCGACAGTGTCCCCGACTGCAGGGCCTGGGACGGGCTGCGGACCGAGGGCGGGGCGGTCTGGTCGGTCATCGAGAACGAGCACCGCATCGAGGACGCGCACTTCTACGCGCGGGCCGGCGGCGAGCAGACCGACCTCGGTCCCGGTACGGCGGGCTCGCTCGTCTGGTGCGCCGGCGCGGCGTGGTTCGCGCGCGACCCGGCGCGCGACGGGGACCCGGCCACGCTGATGCGCTGGACGCCCGCCGACGGCCTCACGGTCGCGTACCGCTCCCCGGGCGGCCGGGCGATCGTCTCCGCTCCCCGCTGCGGTGGTGACGCGATCACGGTCACGGCGCTGGCGGAGCACGGCGACGAGCAGGTCACCGCCCGCCTGGGCTGATTTCCGCGCGGCGCCCGTCACGCACGGGCGAGACCTGCGTTGAACCAGGTGTCGGACCCTCGGGATCCGACGCCAGGGCGGGGTGGCCGTGTCGCAGCGGGCGCCGCCACCCCGTCCCTGTGCCTCGTACGCTGGCGGCGTGTCCGATCCCCAGCCGTTCTCCGGGTTCCCCGTCGCCGCCCTCGACTTCTACGACGACCTCGAGGTCGACAACACCAAGGCGTTCTGGGAGAAGCACAAGTCGGTGTACGCCGAGTCGGTCCGCGCGCCGATGACCGCGCTGTGTGCGGCGCTCGAGCCGGAGTTCGGTCCGGCCAAGATCTTCCGCCCGTACCGGGACGTGCGCTTCGCCAAGGACAAGACGCCGTACAAGACCCACCAGGGCGCGTTCGTCCGGGTCGGCGAGGCGACCGGCTGGTACGTCGAGGTGTCGCCGCGCGGGATCCGCACCGGCGCCGGGTTCTACGACGCGAGCGGGCCGCGCCTCGCGGCGTTCCGCGCCGCGGTCGCGCACGACCACTACGGGCCGGAGCTCGAGAAGGTGCTGGGCACGCTGGAGGAGCAGGGGTTCGAGATCGGCGGCGACCGGCTCAAGACCTCGCCCCGGGGTTACGGCGCCGACCACCCCCGGATCGAGCTGCTCCGGCACCGGTCCCTGGTCGCCGGGCACCCGATCGGCTTCGAGCCGGTCATCCACACCCCCGAGCTGCTCGACCTGGTCCGCACCGACTGGCAGCGGCTGCGCCCCCTCGTCGACTGGGTCGCCCACCACGTCCGCGACTGACCACCTCGGTCAGGGCTTGGTGAAGGTGGCCATGGTGCGGTCGGGCTCCCAGTAGGCCTTCATGGAGGCGACGCGGCCGTCGTCGTTCACGACGTAGACCATGATCAGGTCGGTGGTGGTGTGGCTCGCCGTCGGGGAACGAGGTCCGGATCCGGCCGATGTTGGCGCAGGTGTTGCTGCCCGGATTGGCGAAGGAGTCGTGGATCTCGAACTCGAACCTCGCGATCGGGGCGATGGCGAGGTGCCAGAACGCCGTGATGCCCTCGTGCCCGCGGTGGCCCTTGCCCTCGGGGTCGAACATCGACGGGCCGACGGGGTCCTCGATGACCGCGTCCTCGGCGTACACCGTCAGCCACTCGGCGAGGTCGCCCTTGGCCACGGCCGAGTAGGAGCGCTGCGAGGCCGCGCGCGCCGGGTGGTCGTCGTCCGGCGCGGTCCAGGTGATGGCGTCCGAGCTGATCATGGCCGCATCCTAGTCCGGATCTAGAACACGTTCTAGTGTGGCTGCCAGGCGTCGTCGTCGGCGGTGCGCGACGTGACCGCGTCGGGCAGCGACCCGTCGGCGAGGTCCTGGATCGACACCTGCTCGAAGACGTCGCGCAGCGCGCGGCGGGCCGCGATCCAGACGTGCTGGAGCACCTCGGCGGTGTCGTTGTAGCTGACCGCCTCGGGCCGCATCCCGTAGACGGAGACCAGGGGCCCGTCGACGGCACGGATGACGTCGGCGACCGAGATGTCGGCGGCCGCCCGGCCCAGCCGCCAGCCACCGGACTGGCCGCGCTGGGACATCACGACGCCGGAGCGGCGCAGGTCGGCGAGGATCGCCTGGAGGAACCCGTGCGGGATGTCCTGGCGGCGGCCGAGCTCCTCGGCGCTCACCGCGCGGCCGTCCGCGTGCCCCGCCATCTCGATCAGCGCCCGCAGGGCGTAGTCGGACTTGGCGGACACACGCATGCCGCCAGTCTGTCAGATGTGTCGAGTAGTTCAGTCGACCTTGGTGTCTACGGGTCCCGGCACCCGCGGCCCGAAGTCCCGGGCGCCGGGTGACCAGTGACACTGGGGGCCCGGGGACCCGCGGGCTGGACTGGGGACGGTGAGCGACCGTCGCCACCGCTGCGTCCTGCGGAGGTACCCATGCCCGACACGATCTTCGGCCTGCCCCTGCACCCCCTGATCGTGCACGCGACCTCGGTGATCGTGCCCCTGGCCGCGGTGATGGTGATCGCGGCCGTCGTCAGCCCCCGGTTCCGCGCCTGGGCCGGCGTCACCCCGATGGCGGCGAGCCTCGCCGCGCTGATCCTCACCCCGCTGTCGACCTCGACCGGCGAGACCCTCGAGGAGCGCGTCCCCGAGAGCGCGCTCGTCGAGCGGCACGCCGAGCTCGGCGACCAGCTGCTCCCGTTCACGATCGCGCTGTTCGTGTTCTCGGCCGCGTTCTGGTGGCTGGACCGCCGGCGGCAGCAGTTCGTGGCCCACGTCGAGGACACGGCGTACGACGGCGGCGACGCCCCGCGCGGCGGCGCCACCCTGACGGCGCCCGCCCCGGCACCGCCGGCCGCCTCCATGCGGCTCGCGACCCGGCTGCGGACCGCGACCGCGGTGGCCGGCGCCCTCGCGGTCCTGGCCGCGGTCGGCACCGGCATCCAGGTGGCCCGGATCGGCCACAGCGGCGCCAAGGCCGCCTGGTCGGACACCACGTCGGCCACCCGCTGACGAGGGGCCGGCCACCGGCCGGTCGCCGGGGTGGCGCGCGCCACGGCCCCGGGAGGTTTGGGGGCCGCTCCTTGCGGGGTTACTGACGGGTACGTACCATGGAAGTTACTGACGAGTACGACTTGGTCCAGACGTAGGTCCACACGGCGAAGGTGGGGCAGTGAGCCACTACAAGAGCAACATCCGCGACATCGAGTTCAACCTGTTCGAGGTCCTCGGCCGCGACGAGGTCCTGGGCACCGGCCCGTTCTCCGAGGTCGACGCCGACACCGCGCGCGAGGTCCTCGCCGAGGTCGACCGGCTCGCCCGCGAGGACCTGGCCGCGTCCTTCGAGGACTCCGACCGCAACCCGCCGGTCTTCGACCCGCAGACGAACACCGCCCCGGTGCCGGAGGCGTTCAAGAAGAGCTACCAGGCGTGGATGGAGGCCGAGTTCTGGCGGCTGAACACGTTCGCCGAGCTCGGCGGTACGCCGGCCCCGGCCAGCGTCGCCTGGGCGATGGGCGAGCTCGTGCTCGGCGCGAACCCCGCCATCTGGATGTACGGCGCCGGCCCGATGTTCGCCGGCGTGCTGTACCGCAACGGCACCGACCGGGACAAGAAGATCGCCCAGCTGATGATCGACCAGGGCTGGGTCGCCACCATGGTCCTCACCGAGCCCGACGCCGGCTCCGACGTCGGCGCGGGCCGCACCAAGGCCACCGCGAACGAGGACGGCACCTGGAACATCGAGGGCGTCAAGCGGTTCATCACCTCGGCCGAGAGCGACCTCTCCGACCAGATCATCCACCTCGTCCTCGCGCGTCCGCAGGGCGTCGAGGGCGCCGGCGGCCCGGGCACCAAGGGCCTGTCCCTGTTCATCGTGCCGAAGTACCACTTCGACCTCGAGACCGGTGAGCTCGGCGAGCGCAACGGCGCCTACGTCACCAACGTCGAGCACAAGATGGGCATCAAGGTCTCCAACACCTGCGAGGTCACCTTCGGCGACCCGTCCGTCGGTGGCGGCGAGCCGGCCCGCGGCTACCTCCTCGGCGAGGTGCACAACGGCATCGCCCAGATGTTCCAGGTGATCGAGAACGCCCGGATGATGGTCGGCACCAAGGCCATCGCGACGCTGTCGACCGGCTACCTCAACGCGCTCGAGTTCGCCAAGGAGCGCGTGCAGGGCGCCGACCTCACCCAGTCGGCCGACAAGACCGCGCCGCGCGTCACGATCACGCACCACCCCGACGTACGCCGGTCCCTGATGACGCAGAAGTCGTTCGCCGAGGCGATGCGCGCCCTCGTGCTCTACACCGCCACGTGGCAGGACCGCGTGATGATCGCCGAGCACAACGGCGAGCGCGACGAGCTGGCCGAGAAGGTCAACGACCTGCTGCTGCCGATCGTCAAGGGCTACGGCTCGGAGCGGTCGTGGGTGCTGCTCGGCACCGAGTCGCTGCAGACCTTCGGCGGCTCCGGCTTCCTGCAGGAGTACCCGATCGAGCAGTACGTCCGCGACGCCAAGATCGACACCCTCTACGAGGGCACGACCGCGATCCAGGGCCAGGACCTGTTCTTCCGCAAGGTGGTCAAGGACCAGGGCGCAGCGCTCGGCCACCTCGCCGGCGAGATCCAGGCGTTCATCGAGAGCGAGGCCGGCAACGGCCGCCTGAAGAACGAGCGCCAGCTGCTCGCGCAGGCCCTCGACGACGCGCAGGCGATCGTCGGCCACATGATCAACGAGCTGATGTCGGCCCAGGACGAGATCCGCAACATCTACAAGGTCGGCCTCAACACCAGCCGCGCTGCTGATGGTGCTCGGTGACGTCGTGTGCGCCTGGCTGCTGCTGCGCCAGGCCGAGGTCGCGCTGGAGAAGCTCGGCGGCGAGCCGGGCAAGGACCGGGCGTTCTACGAGGGCAAGGTGGCTGCCGCGCAGTTCTTCGCCCAGAACGTGCTGCCCAAGATCAGCGCCGAGCGCGCCATCGCCGAGGGCATCGACCTCGCGCTGATGGACCTCGACGAGTCCGCCTTCTGACCCAGTTCCACCGCCGAGTCGGCGCAGTCTCAGCCTGAGACTGCGCCGACTCGGCGTTTCGGGGCCTAGCGTGAGCGCGTGCTCGACTCCCTGACCACGGGGCTGCTCACCGGCCTCTCGCTGATCGTCGCGATCGGCGCCCAGAACGCGTTCGTGCTGCGCCAGGGTCTCGCCCGCGAGCACATCGGCGTGGTCGTCGCGATCTGCACGGCGTCCGACGTGGTCCTGATCCTGGCCGGCGTGGCCGGCATCGGCGCCGTGGTCGAGCACGCGGGCTGGGCGCTCACCGGGGTCCGCTGGCTCGGCGTCGCGTTCCTCACCTGGTACGGCGTGGGGTCGCTGCTGCGCGCCCGGCGGGCCGAGTCGCTGCACGCCGCCGGTGGCCGCGCGGCGAGCAGCGTGCGGTCGGTGGCGGCCCGGGCGGTGGCCCTGACCTGGCTCAACCCGCACGTCTATCTCGACACGGTCCTGCTGCTCGGCTCGGTCGCCAACCACCAGG
This sequence comes from uncultured Actinomycetota bacterium, assembly GCA_963763225.1. Lineage (GTDB taxonomy): Bacteria > Actinomycetota > Actinomycetes > Propionibacteriales > Nocardioidaceae > Nocardioides. The sequence continues at coordinate 512,897 of CAVXNT010000004.1, forward strand.
GCGGAAGCGGCCGGTGGTGGTTCGCCGCCGGCGCCTGCCTGGGCAGCGCGCTCTGGTTCACCGGCCTCGGCTACGGCGCCCGCGCGGCGAGCCGCCTGCTGGCCCGCCCGCGCGCCTGGCAGGTGCTCGACGTGCTGATCGGCCTCACCATGCTCGGCATCGCCACATCCCTTGCTTTGGGGTGAGGTGTGGCTTCCCCGTCCGCGGGTACGGTGCAGGCTGGACACCAGGAGGAGACAACATCCGCGTCGCGTCCGACCCTTCGTTCGACCGGTACGCCCGCATGGTGTCCCGGTCCCTCGACGCGCCCGTCGCCCTGGTGTCCCTCGTCGAGTCCGACCGGCAGGTGTTCCCCGGCGCACACGGCCTGCCACCCGAGGTCGACGCGGTCCGCGAGACCCCGCTGACCCACTCCTTCTGCCAGTACGTCGTCGCCGACGGCCGGCCGCTCGTCGTGAGCGACGCCCGCACCGACGCCCGGCTCCGCGACAACCGGGCGATCCCCGACCTTGGGGTGGTCGCGTACGCCGGGTGGCCGATCACCGACCACACCGGCGGCATCGTCGGCTCGCTCTGCGCGATCGGGGACCGGCCGCGGGCCTGGTCCGAGGGCGACCTCGAGATGCTCCAGGACCTCGCGGCGGCCTGCTCGACCGAGCTGGCCCAGCGCGCGATGCGCGCGGCCGAGCAGGACCTGTCCCACCGCAGCCGCGTGCTGCTCGCACTCAGCGAGAGCCTCTCCGCGACCCGCACCCTGGCCGACGTCGCCAGCGCCGTCGAGCGCACCGCGCTCACCCACCTCGGCTGCCTGCGCGCCGGGCTGTGGCTGCGCCAGGTCGACGACCTCGGCGAGCACCTGTCCTACGTCGACTACCCGGACGCCGGCTGGGTGTCGGCCCAGAACAACCAGACCCTCCCGTTCGAGACGACGAACCCGCTCGGCACCGCCCTGCTCGAGCGCCGGCCGCTGCACTTCGCCGGCAAGGAGGAGCAGAACCGTCTCTACCCGCACCTGGACACGACCCAGCAGGTCGGGGACGCGCGCTCGTTCGTGCCGCTGGTCAGCCGCGACCAGGCCCTGGGGACCCTCGCACTGCTGTGGGAGTCCGGCCGCGACCTGTCCGACGAGGACCGCCTCACGATCGCGGCGCTGGCGTCGTACGCCGCCCAGGCGGTGCAGCGCGCCCTGCTGGTCCAGGAGCGGCTCGACGCGCTGGTCACCCTGCAGAACTCCCTGCTGCCGCTGCTCCCCCAGCCCGAGAGCCTCGAGCTCGCCGCCCGCTACCGGCCGGCCGCCTCGCGCGACCAGGTGGGCGGGGACTGGTACGACGCCGTGGTGATGCCGTCGGGCGCGACCAGCCTGATGATCGGCGACGTCGTCGGCCACGACATCGGGGCCGCCGCGATCATGGGCCAGCTGCGCAACATGCTGCGTGCGATCGCCTGGGCGGTCGACGACGCGCCCTCGAGCAACGTGACCCGCCTCGACCAGGCGATGCAGGACCTCAGCGTCGACGGCATCGCCAGCCTGGTCTACGCGCGGATCGAGCAGACGCCCGAGCAGCTGCGCGCCGGCGAGCGCACGCTGCGCTGGACCAACGCCGGGCACCCGCCGCCGCTGCTGCTGGATCCCGACGGCGTCCCCCGGCTGCTGCAGGAGGGGACCCCCGACCTGATGGTCGGCGTCGAGCCCGAGATCGAGCGCGCCGACCGGCGTACGACGATCGCCGCGGCGTCGGTGCTGCTGCTCTACACCGACGGGCTCGTGGAGCGGCGCGGCGAGGACATCACCGTCGGCCTCGACCGGCTCACCACCGCGGCGGCGCGCCACCACGGCAAGCCGGTCGGCGACTTCCTCGACGCGGTGCTCGCCGACGTCGTGCCGGCGCGGCTGCAGGACGACGTCGCCGTGCTCGCGGTGAAGTTCGACGACCAGCCCCGGCGGTGACCGCGTCCACCAGCAGGTCCTAGGGTCGGAGGCATGACCGACCAGCAGCTGCTCAGCGGGTACGTCGACGTCTGGTGGCACGCCGTCAACGACTTCACCGACCTCCTCGAGGAGCTCGACGAGGCCGACTGGGCGGCACCGACGGACCTGCCCGGCTGGGACGTCAAGGCCGTGGCCTCGCACGTCGCGCACCTCGAGTCGATCCTGGCCGGCAACCCGGAGGAGGAGGCCGAGGTCGGCGAGCCCGAGCACGCCCGGGGCCTGATGGGCCTCTACACCGAGATCGGCGTGGTCAACCGGCGTGCCGCCTCGCCGGACGCGATCATCAACGAGATCCGCGCCGCGGCGACCGCGCGCCACACCCGCCTGCTCGCCGACCCGCCGACAGATGGCGCGGCGAAGCCGGACCCGACGATCGCCGGCATGCCGTGGGACTGGCGCACCCTGCTGCGCAACCGGCCGCTGGACGTGTGGATGCACGAGCAGGACATCCGACGCGCCGTCGACCGCCCGGGCGGCATGGACTCGCCCGCCGCCCGGCACACCGCGGAGTACCTCGCCGAGACGCTGGGCTACGTCCTGGTCAAGCGGGTCGGCGCCGCCGCCGGCACCACCGCCGTCCTGGAGATGGAGGGCAGCGACCCGTTCGGGTTCGAGGTCAGCGACGCCGGCCGCGGTGTCCGCCTGGCCAGCCCGCCGGACGAGCCGACCGTGCGGCTGCTGATGGACCGCGAGTCGTTCATCCGGCTCGCCGGCGGCCGCTGCGAGCCCGAGCCGGGCACCGTGAAGGTCGAGGGCGACCAGGACCTCGGCCGGCGCATCCTCGACGCCCTGGCGACCACGCCGTGAGGGCCGCGACCGACCGGTGGACGCCGGCCGACATCCCCGACCAGACCGGCCGGACGGTCCTGGTCACGGGCACGACGGTCGGCGGGCTCGGGCAGTTCACCGCGCTCGAGCTGGCCCGCCGCGGCGCGCACGTGATCCTCGCCGGCCGGCGCGAGGAGCGGATCGCCGAGACCCGCGCCGCGATCCTCGACGAGGTCCCGGACGCCGAGCTCGACCCGCTCGTCGTCGACCTCGCCGACCTGTCCTCGGTGCGCCGGGCCGCGGCCGAGGCCGCCGGCACGGGCCCGCTGCACCTCCTGGTCAACAACGCCGGCGTGATGGCGCCGCCGTACCGGCGCACGGCCGACGGGTTCGAGCTGCAGCTGGCCACCAACCACCTCGGGCCGTTCCTGCTCACCGGCCTGCTGCTCCCCCAGCTGGCCGCCAGCGAGGGCGCCACCGTGGTGACCGTGTCGTCGCAGATGCACCGCATCGCCCGCCGCGCGCCGCTGGACGACCCGCGCTCGGCGCCGGGCCGCTACCACCGGTGGCCGGTCTACGGGCAGACCAAGCTCGCGAACCTGCTGTTCACCTACGAGCTGGACCGCCGGCTGCGGGCCGCCGAGGCTGCCGGTCAAGGCGCTGGCCGCGCACCCCGGCTTCGCCTCGACGCACCTGGCCGCGAACGGCCAGTACGGCCGCGCGACCGGCGGGCGCGCGTCGATCCTGGACGCCGCGATCAAGGCCGTCTCGCCCAACACGGCCGCCGAGGGCGCGTGGCCGACGCTGATGGCGGCGACGGCCGACCTGCCGGGCGCGACCTACGTCGGGCCCGACGGCCTCATGGAGTGGGGCGGCTCGCCGAAGGTCACCTCGAGCAGCGCGCTGTCGTACGACGAGGACGCCCAGCGGCGGCTGTGGCAGGTCAGCGAGGACGCCACCGGCCTGCGCTACCCGTGACCCGTCTCCGCCACTGACCGTGACGCCGAGTCGGCGTGAGTTGCTCACCGTGATCAGCAACTCACGCCGACTCGGGGTCGCCGGGTGCGCAACTGGCGCCGACTCGGCGGTCGGGAGGTCCTATGAGCGGTCGCGCACGCTGACGAAGCCGCCGAGCACCGGCACGTACGCCGTGCCGTCGGGCCCGAGCGCGACCGCGCCGCCGTGGTTGTCGCGCAGCAGCCCCAGGCCGGTGCGTCGCGCCCAGACCGCGTGGCCGGTGCGCAGGTCGAGCGCGGTGAGGTACCACGCGTCGGCGCCCAGCCAGCTGTGCCGCTTGGTGTAGGCGTAGGCGAGGCCGGCGTCGGTCGACACCGCCGGCGCGCCGCTGGGGGCGTCCAGGTCGGACTCCCAGTCGACCCGGCACTCGTCGCCCGCGACGCTCGACCCGGGCGATGCCGCCGGTCGGTGGTGCGGCCGAGCGCGGTGGACAGCGGGCCGGCGTACCCGTGGGAGTTGAGCACCAGCAGCCCGTCCCCGGCCGCGACCATGCCCGCCGTCGGTGCTGCTGTGGTCGTCGTCGAAGAGCTCCACCCGGCAGGAGACGGCGCCGGTGTCGCCGCGGTGGACCACGACCTGCAGCCGCGGCGACCGGTCGTCGGCGACCGCGACCTGTCCGGACGGCAGCACCACGGGCGCGCTGCCGCGCTCGCCGCCGTCGTACGCCGACGTCCAGGCCAGCATCGGCCGGCCGCGCGCCGCGATCACCTTGTGCAGCCCGTGGGCGCCCGCGACGTACACGGCGTCGTCGGTGACGGTGAGCGGCCGGTCGACGGTGTCGTCCAGGTCGAGCGTGCGGACCCGGTCGCCGTCGACGAGGCCGACCCGGCCGTCGGCCGAGGAGAACCAGGCCCGCCCGCGCCGGTCCGCGCCGACGCCGGTCGGGCAGCCCGTGTCGGGCAGGTCGACGGCCGCGGCGGTCGTCAGGTCGGGGTCGCCCTCGGCGTCGGCCGTGGCGATCGTGAGGAGCTGGTCACCGGCGCCCACCAGGACGCCGTCGCCGGCGACGGCGAACACGAGCGGGCAGTCGTCCGGCAGGTCCTTCGAGGCGAGCTGGCGCAGGCTGTCGGGGTCCAGCAGCCGCAGCACCGAGCCGCACGCCGTGACCAGCCGGCCGTGCGGGTCGAACCCGATCCGCGTGCAGTCCGAGACGCCGTACGACCGGGTCCGCAGCCGCGGCGACTCACCCAGCGGCGCGGCGACGTCCCCGTCGCCGGCCACGATCGCCGGGCGGCCGACGTACGCCGGCGTCACCACCACCCCCGGCACCGGGCGGGATCGGCACCCAGCCGTCCGGCACGACCACCGCGAGACCGGCCAGGGCGAGCACGCCCACCACCCAGCCGGCGACCACGCGGCGGGTCGGCCGCAGCCACGCCCGGACCCGCCGCCAGTAGAGGGAGCCCGCGGCGAGCAGCAGCACCACGGGGCCGAACGCGAGCCAACCGAGCAGCACGCCCACCAGGGCCGCCGTGCGCGCGAACCTCATCTCGCGCACACCGTAGGCGCTCACCCGCCCTTGGTTCGCGCGACGCGGCGGAGCAGAGTGGATCGGCATGAAGCGACTCTCGGACGTGAAGCGAATCGGGTACGGCGCGATGCGGCTCTCGGGCCCCGGGATCATGGGGCCGCCCGCGGACCCGGCGAGGCGCGCCGGGTCCTGCAACGGGCGGTCGAGCTCGGCGTCGACCACATCGACACCAGCGACTACTACGGCCCGTACGTCGTCAACGACCTGATCCGCGAGGCACTGCACCCCTACCCGCCCGAGCTGGTGCTGGTCACCAAGGTCGGCGCCCGGCGCGACGAGTCGGGCGGGTGGCTGCCGGCGTTCTCGCCCGACGAGATCAAGGAGGCCGTGCACGACAACCTCGGCCGGCTCGGCGTCGAGCGCCTGGGCGGGGTGAACCTGCGGTTCATGGACGACCACGAGGGCGGCTTCGAGAAGCAGTGGACGGTGCTCGCCGACCTGCAGGCGCAGGGGCTGGTGTGCGAGCTCGGGCTGAGCAACTGCACCCCCGAGCAGGTGCAGGTCGCCAAGGACATCGCGCCGGTCGCGATGGTGCAGAACGCCTACAACGTGGCGCACCGCGCGGACGACGACTTCGTCGACGAGCTGGACGCGCAGGGCATCTACTACGTGCCGTTCTTCCCGCTCGGCGGGTTCAGCCCGCTCCAGGTGGCGGCGGTGTCCGACGTCGCCGCCAAGCACGGCGCGACCCACATGCAGGTCGCGCTGGCCTGGCTGCTGCAGCGCTCGCGCAACATCCTGCTGATCCCCGGGACCAGCTCGGTCGCGCACCTGGAGGAGAACGTCGCGGCCGCCCGGCTCGAGCTCGACGAGGAGGACCTCTCGGTGCTCGACGGCGTCGCGGCATGATGGCGCCATGAGCGACCCCCGCGCAGGACAGCCCGCCGAGCCCTCCGACCTCGTCGACGTCGCGCACCTGGTGACGGCGTACTACACCGGCGTGCCCGACCCCGACGACCTCGACCAGCAGGTCGCGTTCGGCACCAGCGGGCACCGCGGCTCCTCGCTGCGCACCGCGTTCAACGAGACCCACATCCTCGCGACCACGCAGGCGATCTGCGACCACCGCCGCGAGCAGGGGTACGACGGGCCGCTGTTCCTCGGCCGCGACACCCACGGGCTCTCGGAGCCGGCGTGGGCGACCGCGCTGGAGGTGCTGGCCGCCAACGACGTCACGGTGCTGGTCGACGACCGGCGACGGCTACACGCCGACGCCCGCGGTGTCGCACGCGATCCTGCGCGCCAACGGCGGCCGCGACCACCGGGTCGCGGCCTGGCCGACGGGATCGTGGTCACCCCCTCGCACAACCCGCCCACCGACGGCGGCTTCAAGTACAACCCGCCGCACGGCGGGCCGGCCGACTCCGACGCCACCTCGGCGATCGCGACCCGGGCCAACGAGCTGATCCGCGACGGGCTCGCCGGGGTGCAGCGGGTCGCCGTTCGCGCGCGGCCCGGGCCGCGGCCTCGGCGTACGACTTCCTGGGGACGTACGTCGACGACCTGCCGAACGTCGTCGACATCGACGCGATCCGCGAGCGCGGGCGTGCGGATCGGCGCCGACCCGCTGGGCGGGGCGTCGGTGGACGTACTGGGGCGAGATCGCCGAGCGGCACGGCCTCGACCTGACCGTCGTCGAACCCGCTGGTCGACCCGACCTGGCGGTTCATGACGCTCGACTGGGACGGCAAGATCCGGATGGACTGCTCCTCGCCCGACGCGATGGCGTCGCTGATCGCGCAGCGCTCGGCGTACGACCTCGCGACCGGCAACGACGCCGACGCCGACCGGCACGGCATCGTCACGCCGGACGCCGGGCTGATGAACCCCAACCACTTCCTGGCGGTCGCGATCGGCTACCTCTTCGGCGGTGCGCGGCCGGACTGGCCGGCGTCGGCGCGGATCGGCAAGACGCTGGTGTCGTCGTCGATGATCGACCTGGTCGCCGCCTCGGCTCGGCCGGGAGCTGGTCGAGGTGCCGGTCGGGCTTCAAGTGGTTCGTGCCGGGGCTGATCGACGGGTCGTTCGGGTTCGGCGGCGAGGAGTCGGCGGGCGCGTCGTTCCTGCGCACGCGACGGGTCGGCGTGGACGACCGACAAGGACGGCATCATCCTCGCGCTGCTGGCCTCGGAGATCCTGGCCCGCACCGGGCAAGACACCCTCGCGAGCACTACGCCGACCTGGTGGCCGAGCACGGCGACCCGGCGTACGCCCGCGATCGACGCGCCCGCCGACCGCGAGCAGAAGGCGGCGCTCGCCGCGCTCTCCGCCGCCGACGTCACCGCCACCTCGCTCGCGGGCGAGGAGATCACCGCGAAGCTGACCGAGGCGCCCGGCAACGGCGCCGCGATCGGCGGGCTGAAGGTGGTCACCGAGTCGCGCGTGGTTCGCCGCCCGGCCCTCGGGCACCGAGGACGTCTACAAGATCTACGCCGAGTCGTTCCGCGGCCCCGAGCACCTCGCGCAGGTGCAGGAGGAGGCCCGCGCCGTGGTGGAGGCGGCGCTGGGGGCGTAGGGCGACATCCGCTGTAACGCCCGGTTACCCCTTCTTCCCACCAGGTTGCAGCACGGTGGGAAGAAGGGGTAAACCGGCGTTACATGTGCAGGCGCGCAGGTAACGATCCGGTCACGCCGGCCATCGGACGGCCCCCGACCGGTCACTGAGAGGGTCCACCCCCGAGAGGAGGACCCGATGCGCCGCCACCGCTGCGCGGGACGTGTCGTCGCCGGTGCCGTCGCCGCCCTGGTCGGGCTGGCGGGGCTGACGGCCTGCGAGTCCGCCGAGTCGGCACCGGACGCGCCCACCCCGAGCGGCGCGGGACCCTTCGAGGGTCCGCTCCCGGGCGCCGAGCCGACGAGCGACACCGCCTTCACCGGCGTACGGCACCGCGCCCACGCCCCGGCCTCGGCCGCCGCGAAGCTCTCCCCGACCGGCATGCGGTTCGGCGTGCACCGACGGTGGGACCGGGTGGTCGTCCACCTCAGTGGACCCGGACACCCCGGCTGGCGGGCCCGGTACGTCGGCCGGCCGGACCTCGCGGGCACGGCGACGCTCGCGCTCGACGTGCGCGGCGTGGTGCCGCCGACGGCCGACCACGCCGAGGCCTGGTCGGGCGCGGACGTCCTGACGCCGCAGACCGGGAACCTCGTCGAGGAGGTGCGCCGCGGCCCGCTCCACCACGGTGTCCAGCGGATCCTCGTCGGCGTCGACACGAAGCGGCCGTTCCGGGTCTTCGCGCTGGAGGACCCCGCCCGCGTCGTCCTGGACGTGCGCCGGCCCCGGCCACCGCACTTCCGCGGGCCGCTCAACGGCGTGCCCCCGTTGAAGCAGGCCGGTTTCCACCGCATCCGGGGTCTCGACACCTCGACCGGCACCGCGGACGCCCGGCTGAGCCCGACCGACCTGCGGTTGGGCTACCACCACACGTTCGAGCGCGTGGTCCTCGACCCTGCGCGGCCCGGGCCGGCCGGGCTGGCGCGCGGAGTACGTCGACCGGCCGGCGCTGCCGGGGTCGCGGGCCGGGTTCGCGCTGGCCGGCGACACCGCGCTGCGGGTCCGGGTCACCGGCGTCGTACCGCCCACCGCGAAGGGGGCGCACCGCTACCGCGGCCCGCAGCGCTTCGTGGCGTACCGCAACGGTCCGGTCCGCGAGGTGGTCTACGGGACGGTCCGCGACGGCGCGGTCGAGGTGTACGTCGGGACGTCGGACCGCCGGCCGTTCCGCGTCTTCGAGGTCGGTCACCCCAAGCGGGTGGTCATCGACGTGCAGCGCTGACCCGTCCGCCGGCCCTCGGCCGACCGTCAGAGGTGGTCCGGGACGATCAGGGCGTCCGGGTCCTGCCGCGGCGGCAGGCACTCGAGCGCGAGCTTGACCAGCGCGACCCGGGCGGTGCGCAGCGCCTTGCGGCGTACGCCGCGCTCGTCGCCGAGCCGCTCCTCGACGGCGGCGGTGATCTGCTCGTCGGTGTAGGTGGGCCGCTCGCCCGCCGCGACCTCGATGTCGGGCAGCGCCACGAGCACCGGCAGCAGCTGGTCGCCGAGACCGTCGAGCACCACGAACCGCTGGTAGCGGCCGAGCGACTCCCACAGCTCGTCCTCGGTGCGCCGGCCCCTGCGGACGTCCTTGTCCTGCACGGCCAGCACGTTCTTGGCGACGCCGGTCAGCGCGACCGTCAGCTCGTGCTCGGTGAACCTCATGGGTCCAGCATCGCGCGTCGCCGGCCGCGCCCGCATCGGGGACTTGTCCGCCGAAACCCGACCGACACGCCGTTGCGCAACGGCGTGTCGGTCGGGTTTCACCGGCTGACCGTGACTGTTCAGGTCTTCGGCGCGCCTGACGGTTTTCGGCGCTGGGCGGGGCAGGGTGGGTGTTGTTCGTGACTAGGGTCTTCCCCCGTCTGGCAGGTTCACGTGTCGGAGTCGTCGTTTTCGTCTGAGGCTGAGGCCGTCATCGCGGCGTTGCGTGCGCAGGTGGCTGAGCGGGACGCGGTGATCGCGGCGTTGTTGGCGCGGGTCGAGGCGCTGGAAGCGCGGGTGGGGAAGAACTCGAAGAACTCCTCGAAGCCGCCGTCGTCGGACAATCCGTTCACCAAGAAGCCGGCGCCGCGGTCGCTGCGTGGCAGGTCGGGACGACGGCCGGGCAAGCAGCCCGGTACGCCGGGGGCGCGGTTGGAGCCGCGTGCGGACCCGGACCGGCTGGTGGTCCATGTGCCGGCTGCGTGCGCGGGGTGTGGCAGCGACCTGGCCGACGCCGTGGTCGTCGACGAGCAGGTCCGTCAGGTCTTCGACCTGCCCGCGATCCGGGTCGAGGTCAGCGAGCACCGTGCTCAGGCTCGGCGGTGCCGGTGCGGGCAGGTCACCACGGGGTCGTTCCCGGCAGCCGCGACCGCGCCGGCGTGCTACGGCCCGGGGTCGCTGCGGTCGCGACCTATCTGCTGGCCCGTCAACACGTGCCGTTCGCGCGGACCGCGGAGCTGCTGGCCGACTGTTTCGGGGTGAAGGTCTCGACCGGGTGGCTGGCCGGGCTGCTGCCCGACGCCGCGGCCCGGCTGACCGGGTTCGCCCGGGTCACCCAGGACCACCTCAAGGCCGCACCGGTGGCGCACTTCGACGAGACCGGTGCCCGCGTCGACGGCAAGCTGTGGTGGATCCACGTGGCCTGCACCAACACCTTGACCCACTACCACCGGGCCGCAGGACGCGGGGCAGCGTCGGCCGACCAGGGCGGCGTGCTGCCCGGATTCACCGGTGTCGCGGTCCACGACGGACTGACCAGCTACGGCGGCTACGACGTTCCCCACGCCCTGTGCAACGCCCACCACCTACGCGAGCTCATCGCACTGACCCGAGACCCACCAGCACGACCACCGACGGGGCCCCCGAGAACGCCCCGGCGATCACCTGGCCGCAGGCGATGATCGACCTGCTGATCGAGATCAACAACGCCGTCACCACCGCCAAGGCCGCTGGCCACTCCCGGCTGGAGGCCGGCGAGCTCGACCGGTTCACCGACCGCTACCGCGCGGTCATCGCCGACGGCCGGCGAGCACACCCCCCACCACCCCCGACCGGCAAACAAGGCCGCCCCCGACTCGGCACCGCCGGCTCGTTGCTACGCCGCCTGGACATCTACCAGGCCGACGTACTGCGTTTCGCGACCGACTTCACCGTGCCCTTCGACAACAACCAAGCCGAACGCGACATCCGAATGATCCGGGTCCAGCAGAAAATCTCCGGTAACTGGCGCAGCGAAGCCGGAGCCGACGCCTACCTCGCGTCCGCTCCTACCTATCCATTGTAAGTAAATAATAATGTAATGTAATTGATGTAATATGTGATATGTTTAATGGAATAATTTGGTTATGTATGAAGTACGCTGACCGGTGAAACCCGCCGGCGTGTCGCGCTACGCCGCCGCCCGGCGGGCCTGCTGCTGCAGGCGGGCCTGGGCGGCGCGGCGGACGCGGGGGCCCTTGGTCGACATCGCCCAGAGCAGCTTGGCCTGCTCGGGGCAGGTTGCGGGCGTTGGTGGTGGCGAGCCAGCCGTTGGGCAGCGAGAGCCGGACCACCTTGTGCCAGGCCGAGTAGACCTGCTGCGGCAGCGGCGCGGAGTGGTAGTTCAGGTCGTACTTCTCGAACAGCGCCTGCACGCGCGGCGCGACCTCGGCGTACCGGTTGCTCGGCAGGTCCGGGAACAGGTGGTGCTCGATCTGGTGCGAGAGGTTGCCGGTCATCAGGTGCATCGCCTTCGACGCCGGAGATGTTGGCCGACCCGAGCATCTGGCGCAGGTACCACTCGCCGCGGGTCTCGCGCTCCGGGATGGCCTCGCGCTCGAAGGTCTCCACACCCTCGGGGAAGTGGCCGCACATGATCACCGAGTGCGACCAGACGTTGCGCACCAGGTTGGCGGTGAAGTTCGCGGCCAGCGTCGGCAGGAACGACCCGGTCGGGATCGACAGCGCCGGGTGGACGACGTAGTCCTTGGTCGGCCTGCGTGCGGATCTTGCGCAGCGTCTTCCTCAGGTTCGCGCGTGAACGCCGGCGACCGCTTCTCCTTCGGGACCCGCAGGTTGCGGCCGAGCTCGAGGTCGTAGGCCGCGATGCCGTACTCGAAGAAGCAGGCGTTGATGAAGTTCCACAGCGGCTGGCCGAGGTACATCGGGTGCCAGCGCTGGTCCTCGTCGACGCGCATGATGCCGTAGCCGAGGTCGTTGTCCTTGCCGACGATGTTCGTGTACGTGTGGTGGATCTCGTTGTGGGAGTGCTTCCAGCCGCTCGGCGGTCGAGGCGTTGTCCCACTCCCACGTCGTCGAGTGGATCTTCGGGTCACGCATCCAGTCCCACTGGCCGTGCATGACGTTGTGCCCGATCTCCATGTTCTCGAGGATCTTGGCGACCGACAGGCCGACGGTGCCGAGCACCCACGCCGGCGGGAGCGACGAGACCAGCAGCACCGCGCGCGACGCCGAGCTCGAGCCGGCGCTGCACGTCGACGACGCGCCGGATGTACGCCGCGTCGCGCTCGCCGCGGCCGTCCAGGACGTCCTGCCGGATCGCGTCGAGCTCGATGCCGATCTGCTCGACGTCCTCGGGGGTGAGGTGCGCGGTCGGGTTCTCGGGCTTCTTGGTGATGGCGGTCATGGGTGCCTTCGGGAGCGGTGGTCGGGGTCGGCTCGCGGTGCGCAGCGTCGACCAGTGGTCGAGGGCAGGCCCAGCGGCCGCGCTGATGCAGGTCTGGATCGGTACGCCGGCGGGGTCGGTCTCGCCGGGCACGGCGACCGTGACCGCGCCGTTGCGCAGGTCGCGCACGGCGCCCTGCCTGAGCGGCAGGACGCAGCCCATGCAGATGCCCATCCGGCACCCGCTGGGCATCAGGACGCCGGCGGACTCGGCGGCGTCGAGGATCGGGGTGGCGCCGTCGGCCTCGACCTCGCGGCCGTCGGCGAAGGTCACCGTCCCGCCGTCGCCCGGCTCGACGAGCACCGCGCGGAACCGCTCGGTGGTCAGGCTCAGGCCGCGCGTCGCGTGGTGCGCCTCGAGCGCGTCGAGCAGGCCGGCGGGGCCGCAGGCGTAGGCGAGCCGCTCGTCGAGGTCGGGGACCAGCGTCGGCAGGTCGGAGACGTCGAGCATGCCGTGCACGTCGTCGTACCGCTCGACCAGCCGGAGCCGACCGGCGGCGGCGTGGGCGCGCAGCTCGTCGCGGAAGATCGCGGTGTCGGCGCATCTGCGTTGACGTGCACCAGCACGATGTCGACGTCCGGCGCCTGCCGCCGCGAGAACAGGTTGCGCAGCATGCCGATCACCGGGGTGATGCCGGAGCCCGCGGTGACCAGCAGCAGCTTGTCCGGCAGCGGCTGCGGCAGCACGAACTCGCCCTCGGCCTGCTCGAGCTGGACCATCTGCGCCGACCCGCGCCGCGTGCACGAGGTGGTTGCGACACGACGCCGCCGGGGATGGCCTTGACGGTGATGCTGATGCAGCGGTCCGCGCGCGGGCCGTGGGTGAGGGAGTAGGTGCGCCAGAGGCGGACGCCGTCGACGTCGACGCCCATCCGGACGTACTGCCCGGGCACGTGGCCGGCCCAGTCCCGCCCCGGCTTGACCAGGATGGTGGCCGACTCGGCGGTCTCGGGCGTCACCTCGACGATCCGGCCGCGCAGGCTTCGCGGCCGCCGCGCAGCGGGTGGAAGACGTCGAGGACGTCGTCGAGCTCGAGGGGCGTGACGGCGGCCTCGGCCACCCGGCGCAGGCTCTGCCGCAGGCTGAACCCAGGCGATCGGCCGCGCGTGGTTCGACGGGACGGCGGTGCTCATGTTTCCAGTGTGCTGCGCCCACGGCGTAAGATCATGACCACCAGACGTGAAGATCCGCGTTCGATTTGTTCGCAGGAGACAATTGTGGCCAGGCCGACCCGGCACCGGCGACCGCCGCACTGCGGCTCGAGCTCCCGCCCGCGGCAGTCGACGGCGATGCACGCCCAGCTGCCCCACGCTCGCCGACGACGTCGTGGCCACCATCGTCGACGAGGTGCCCAGCTACCGCGACGCCTTCTCCGGGCCGATGGGCGAGACCATCCGCAGTGCGGTCGCAGCTCGCGCTCGGCGGCTTCCTGACCCTGGCGAGCCGGGGCCGGGCGGCCGACGTGCGCATGGCTCCCGCTCGAGGGGTCCTACCAGCTCGGCCGGGGCGAGGCGCGGAGCGGGCGGACCACCGACGCGCTGCTCTCGGCGTACCGGATCGGGGCACGGGTCTCCTGGCGCGAGCTGTCCACCACGGCCGTGCGAGCACGGGCTCGGGGCCGAGGCGCTGGCGGACTTCGCCGAGCTGGTCTTCGCCTACATCGACGAGCTGTCCGCGGCCAGCCGTCGCCGGTCACACCGACGAGCTGGCCACGGCCGGCCGGGTCCGGCAACGGCTGCTCGAGCGGGTGGCCCACCACCTGCTGCAGGGCTCGCCGGTCGACCAGGTCGTCGCCGCGGCCGAGCGGGCCGACTGGGAGCCGCCCCGGACCCTGACCGCCGTGCTCGTGCCCGAGTCCCAGGTGCGGCCGGTGCTCAGGGCCGCTGGCCCCCGGCACCCTGCAGGCCGCCGAGGCACCCGGGCTCGACGACGGCGCGCTGCTGCTCGTGCCCGACGCACACGCCCACCGGCGCCCGGCGCTGCTGCGCGTCCTCGCCGGCCGCGGCGCGACCGCCGGGCCGCCCCGGCCGTGGCTCGAGGCGCGCTCGTCGTACGACCGGGCGCTGCGCGCCCGGGCCGCCGGCCTGCCCGACGACACCGAGGCCCACCTGGTCGGAGCTGGTCCTCGGCGCCGACCCGGCCGCCCGGGAGGACCTGCGCGCGCAGGTCCTCGCGCCGCTGGCCGAGCTGCGCCCGGCGACCGCCGAGAAGCTCACCGACACGCTGCGCTCGTGGCTGCTGCACCAGGGCCGCCGCGACGACGTCGCCGCCGAGCTGTTCGTGCACCCGCAGACGGTGCGCTACCGGATGGGCCAGCTGCGCGAGCGGTACGGCGACCGGCTCGACGACCCGGCCGTGGTGCTCGCCCTCACGGTTGCGTTGGGGTGAGCGTCCGGTACTCCCCCGGGCGGGTCCTCGCCGACCAGCCCGTCGACCGACTCGCGGATGAGGTCGGCGTGGCCGACGTGGCGCCCGTACTCCTCGATCATGTCGAGGACCAGCCGGCGCACGTTCGGGTGGTTGCCCGTCGTCGTCACTGATGTGCGCCGGGCCCTCGAGTCCGCCGTTCGCGATCGCCTCGGCGACCAGCGCCTGGCCCTTCGCGACGGACTCGGTGAACAGCGCCTCCAGGGACGCCGGCGTGTCGTCGTCCTCCACCCGGACGTGCCAGTCCGGGTCGTCCCAGTCGGCGTCCTCGAACGGCGCGAACGGGGCCCGCCCGTGGAGCTTCCAGCTGAACGTGATCGCCTCGACCACGGCGAGGTGCTTGAGCAGGCCGCCGAGGGTGAGCGTCGACGGGCCGAGCGTGCGGCGGATGCCCGCGTCGTCGAGTCCGCCGCACTTCCACAGCAGGTAGCCGCGCATCCGGTCCAGGGAGCCGATCAGCGCCTCGGCCTCGGTGCCCGCGAGGGGCGGTTCGGTGTTGACAGCCATGCTCCCGACCCTAGGACCGGCCACGGACAGCCGCGAGCCGGTCGAGCTCGGCCACCAGGTCGGCACGCAGGTCGTCGTGCTGCGGCCCGAGCCGGTGCTCGGCGTGCACCCGCTTCGTCCAGTGGTGCAGGGCCGGTGGCCAGCCGACGATCTCGGCCGGCTCCCAGCCGTAGCGCGGTGTGACGTGGGCGTGCAGGAACGCATCGGTGTTGCCCTGGATCTCCAGGTTGATCCGGCGGAACGCCGGGTCGCGCCGGGCGCACACACCGGCCACCGCGCGCCCGAGCAGTGCCATGTCCTCCAGGAAGACCAGCTGCCGCTGCGGCGGGAGGTCGGTCAGCTGGTCGGCGGACGGGTCGTCGGTGATCAGCACGCAGTAGCCCGGCAGGTGCTGCACGTCGCCGATCACCGCGAACCCGGCGCGCATCCGGCGCAGCACCGTCGGGTTGGTGCCGGCCAGCGCGGTGCCGACCCGGTCGGCGCGGAAGTCGTCGGTCACCCGGCGAGGCTAGCCGGGGTGCCCCGCATGCCCGCGCCACGACCGGGTACGGGGGCGCCATGGCATCGAACGCGCATTCGAACGAGTCCGCCGACCGTCCCCTCGGGGCACCCGAGCCGGAGCAGGGCGACGGGAGCGCGGGCGTGGCCCGCGACCCCGAGGAGTGGGTGACGGGGGACGAGCCGATGACGGCGGCGCAGCGCAGCTATCTCGACACGCTGGCCCGCGAGGCCGGCGAGCAGCTGAGCCCCGACCTGACCAAGGCCGAGGCGTCGGAGCACATCGACCGGCTGCAGGAGAGGACCGGGCGCGGCGCGTAGCCCCTGCTGCCCGCCGACGGGCCGGGCGCAAGTCTTTGCCTTCGGTTCGCCATCCGGACCGCAGTCGGGTCCGAACCTCCTTCGAGCCCCGGGTAGGCCGGGGCGGGAGAGGGAGGAACGGACATGAGGAACACACGCATCACCGCAGCAGTGACGTTGGTGGCCGGCGCGGCCACGGCTCTCGGCCTGGCGGCCCCCGCCGCCCAGGCGGACGCCGCACCGCGCACCGGGACCACCAGCCTGGCCGAGGTCCTGGCCGCCGACGGGCACGGGTTCGACCACCACTGGGCGGACTTCGACGTCCTCGACGCGGTGGTGGGCGCGGTCCTGAAGACCAAGCCCGACAGCCCCGTCGCGGTGCTGGCCGACGGCGACACCCGGCTGACCGCCTTCCTGCCGACCGACCGGGCGTTCCGCAAGCTCGACGGCGCGTTGACCGGCACCTGGCCGCACACCGAGAAGGGCGTCTTCCGGTCGCTCGCGGGAGCGGTCGACGTGGACACCCTGGAGACGGTGCTGCTCTACCACGTCGTCCCGGGCGCCACGCTGACGTCGGCGAAGGTGCTCCAGTCCGACGGCGCCACGCTGACCACGGCACAGGGCGCCACCGTGACCGTCCAGGTGCGGGGACGCCAGGTCCGGCTGGAGGACCAGGACCCGAACGCGCGCGACGCACGGGCGAACCCCCGGCAGCTCGACGTCAACGCCGGCAACCGCCAGATCGCGCACGGCATCGACCGGGTGCTCCGGCCGGCCGATCTCTGAGCCTGCTCCACTCGAGCCCGCCCGACTCGGTCCGGCGGCGCCGACCTCGGTCGGTCGCCGCCGGCCCGAGCCCGCCGGTCACAGGTCGGTGTCGTCGGTGGACCGGAAGCCGTGCCGGTAGCCCCAGGCGACCGCCTGGGCGCGGTTCTGCACGCCGATCTTGCGGTAGGCGGTGCGGATGTAGGTCTTGACGGTGTTGACGCTGAGGAACGAGCGCCGCGCGATCTCCTCGTTGGTCAGCCCGCGCGCGATGAAGGTCAGCATCTCCGACTCGCGCGGGGTCAGCCCCAACGCCTGGCCCGGCCAGGTGAGGCCCTCGGGGTCGTCGGACTCCGCGACCGGCGCGGTCACCGGGGGCTGCCGCCCGTCGTGGAGGGCGACGATCGCGGCGACGAGCTCGTCGGCGTTCAGGCCCTTGTGCAGGTAGCCCGCCGCGCCGGCGCTCCGGGCCGCCGCCTCGGGATAGTCGTCCCACGAGTAGACCACCACGAGCGCGTCGTTCTCGGCCACGACCCGGCGCAACTTGGCGTCGTGGTCCGGGAACCGTCCGAAGGTGTCGAAGAGGATCACGTCCGGCTCGTGCGGCATCCTCGGGGCGGTGGTGAGGTCCACGACCTGCACCTGCTCGGGGTGGCGCGCCAGCATCTGCGCCAGGCCCAGCAGGGCGAGCTCGTAGTCGTTGGACAGCGCGACGCGGATCGGCCGCGGGCCGTCTTCGTCGATCTCGGACAACAGTGCTCCTTTCGGCGCTCGCCGGGCGGTGCCCGGACCCGTGCCGCCCCATCCCGGCCAGGCGGTGATCAGGCGGTGAGCGCAGGGTCGTCGGGCGGCGCGAGGGTCAGGATCGCGTCCTCGATCAGCGGGTCCTGCTCGATGTCACCCTCGACCCGGCGCAGGCGCACGGCGAGATCGGGCTCCGCGTCGTCCCCCGTCAGGTCCACGGCGGCGACCACGAACAGCTTCTGCGGGCCGACGTACTCGACGTGGAGGTAGGTGATCCGGTCGATCGCGGGGTGGTCGCCCAGGTTGGCGAGCACCTGGGACCGCAGCTCGGGCCGCAGCCCCTCACCCACCAGGTAGTCCATGTTGCGCGCCATGAGGAACACCGCCACGAACGCGAGCAGCACGCCGACCGCGATCGAGCCGACCGCGTCCCAGACCGCGCTGCCGGTCACCTGGTGCAGCGCGATGCCACCGCCGGCGAGCAGGATGCCGAGCAGTGCCGCGAAGTCCTCCATGAACACCGCCCGCAGCGTGGGGTTGGAGGTCCGCGCGACGAACCGCAGCGGGTGCAGCCCCCACCGCTGGGCGGCACCGTGCACCTGCCGGGTGGCCTGCAGGAACGACGTGCCCTCGAGGACGAAGGCGACACCGAGCACGATGTAGTTGACCAGGAAGCTGCCCTCCTCGCCGCCACCGGACATCAGCTCGCTGATCCCGTGCCAGACCGCCACCACCGCACCGGCGGCGAAGATGCCGAACGCCGCCATCAGGGACCAGACGTACGTCGCCCGGCCGTACCCGCGGGGGTGGCTGGCGTCCCGCGGCCGGCTGCCCTTCCGCTCGGCGACCAGCAGGAACACCTCGTTGCCGGTGTCCGCCCACGAGTGCGCCGCCTCCGCGACCATGGACGCGGACCCGGTGAGCACCGCCGCGACCGACTTCGCGGCGGCCAGCAGGCCGTTGGCCGCCAACGCCACCACCACGGTCAGGAGGGACTGGTCCTCCTCCGGCTCCTTCGGGATCGCGTCACTGGCCGCCATGGGTCCTCCAGTACCCGCCCGGCGCCGAGTCACGCCGGCGCACGTACGGTCTGGGCATGCGCCGCCTGCTGCTGCCCGCCGTGCTGGCCGCCGTGCTGGCCGCCGTGCTGGCCGCCGCCGGGTGCTCCGGTTCCGACCAGCCCCGGGCGACCCCGGCCCGGACGACCGGCTCCCCGACGGGCGCGCCGACCACCTACGACACCTACGTCGCCCTCGGCGACTCCTACACCGCGGCGCCGCTGGTGCCGCCGACCGACATCTCGACGATCTGCCTGCGGTCCGCCGCCAACTACCCGGCCCTGGTCGCGAGGGCGATGCCGGGCACCACGCTGACCGACGTCAGCTGCAGCGGCGCGACCTCGCAGAACACCGTCACCCGCCAGGCCGGGCACGGCGGGTCGGTGGCGCCCCAGTTCGCGGCGCTCCACCGGGGCACCGACCTGGTCACCATCGGCCTGGGCGGCAACGACGACCGGCTCTTCGGCGGGGTGCTCGGCCGGTGCGTCAAGGTGGCGCCCGCCGACCCGGGCGGCAGCCCGTGCCGCGCGTACTTCCGGCGCACCGATCCCGACCGGCTGCACACGGCGTACGTCGACATCCGCCGCAACGTCGCCGACGTGGTCCGCGGGGTCCGCGAGCGCTCCCCGCACGCCCGGATCCTGGTGGTCGGCTACCCCCAGATCGTCCCCGCGTCCGGTACCTGCGACCTGCTGCCGGTGGCCGACGGCGACTACCCCTTCGCACGACGGATCAACGAGGACCTCAACGCCGCCGTCCGGGCCGCGGCCTCCGACGCGCACGCCGAGTACGTCGACGTGTGGGGGCCGAGCGCCGGCCACGACATCTGCGGCGCGGAGCCGTGGATCAACGGCCGGGTGACCAGCGCCGGGCGGGCGCTGGCCTACCACCCGCTGGCCGTCGAGCAGCAGGCGGTCGCCCGCCTGGTGCTCGACGCCCTGGGCCGGTCGGCCGGCTAGTGGGCATTCCCGTTAGTTCGTCGGGGGTCAGGCCGCGGCGCGGAGGGTGCCGTCGTTGTTGAGGCGGTCGAGGTAGTGGTTGAGGTCGTGGCGGGTGTACTTCCAGCCGAAGGGTTCGGCCGCCTTGTTGTAGCGGTCCTGGAAGGCGAGGATCCGGTGCGCGAGGTCGGCGAGGTCCGCGAAGTCGCCGGTGGCGATCGCTTTGCGTTGCAGGATCGAGAAGTAGATCTCGACCTGGTTGAGCCAGGAGGCGTGCACGGGCAGGTGCACGAGTTCGGCGTTGGGCCAGGCCGCGCGCATCCGCTCGACCGATGCTTGGCCGGCGTGCGAGGAGCCGTTGTCCACGACCCAGAACACTCGTTTCGCCGAGGCGTAGGGCTCTTGGGTCATGACCTGCTCGACGAGCTCGGTGAACGGCTCGATGCCGGTCTTGGCGGCGGTGCGGCCGATCACGCGGGGATGGTGGACGTCGTAGGCGGCGAAGTAGGCCAGGGTGCCGCCGCGGCGGTACTCGAACTCGACCCTGCGTGCTCGTCCCGGTGCCGCGGGTGTCTCGGGGTGGCGGCGTCTCAGGGCTTGGAGCTGTGACTTCTCATCGGCGCTGATCACGTACTCATCGGGACCCAGGGGCCGGCCCTGCCAGGTGCGCTCGTAGAGGTCGAGCACCCGGGCGGCCTTGGTCGCGAAGTCGGGATCGCGAGGGAAGATCCAGGACCGGTGCTGCCACGGCTTGATCGCATCCGCGGCCAGCCAGCGACCGATCGTGGAGACCGACACCGGCCGGACCAGCCCAGTCGCGGTGGCGTACGCGGTGAGCTCGGCCACCGACCACCTGGTCAGCGGCAGGCCGTGGTCGGCCGGTCTGGTGCAGGCCAACGCTTTGACCTCAGCGACCTCCACCGGCGTGAACACCGGCGGGCGTCCCGACCGCGGCCGGTCCCTGAGCCCGTCAACCCGTTGGCCACCTGGTCGGCCGCAGAACCGGTGCCGCCAACGACGCACGGTGTCCTCACAGATCCGCAGGTCGCGGGCGATCGCAGCGTTCGCGGCGCCATCGGCGGCAGCGAGCACGATCCGGGCGCGGACCACGTCACGATGGGGACTTCTGGCCGCGTTCGCACGCCGGCTCAGGAGGTCTCGCTCATCGGCGGTGAGGACCACGACGTCAGCAGGAATCAGGGGCATGTCCATTTCTGACGCACCCCGCTCCCGCGCGTCAGCAGGCGCGCCGAGCACAGGCAAGACCGCCCGGTGCGGCGGTGACAAGATGACGACGATGGCCAAGATCCCCGAATCGACCCAGACCTCGTTGCGGCAACGCCTCCTGGCTCGCGCCGGGGAACGCTGGCCCCAGATCGCCGAGCTCCACACCCGCTACCGCGCCGGCTTCGCCTACATCGACGCCACCCTCGACGACGGTGACCAACTCAAGCTCTTTCGCCTGACCTACGCCGGGTCAGCCAGCCGCTGGGGGTTCGCGATCTACCGCGCCAGCCACGACGACTACCAGCAAGCCGCCCTTCCCGACGGCTGGCCATCAGGCAGTCCCGAAGACGCCCTCGACACCGCCTGCGGCCTCTACCTCGCCGATCCCTCCGCCTGGCTCACAAACCCCCGCAGAACTTCCGGGGACACCCACTAGCGCCCGTCGTGCACGGGCCGGCCGGCGACGACCGTGTACGCCGCGGACATCTCCCGCAGCGCGGCACCGAGCGCCGCGGTGTCCTGCGCGTCCAGGTCGCGCAGCAGCGGATCACGGTCCAGGAGCACCAGGTCGCCCCGGGAGCCCGGGCGCACCATCGGCTGGCCGTCCACCGAGGCGGCGAGCGCCTCCCGGACGGTCAGCGCCTGCTCGGGGTGCCAGGCCGGCCGCTCGTCGGCGCTGCGGTGCACCGCCGCGGCCATCGCCAGCCACGGGTCGAGGGGTGACACGGGCGCGTCCGAGCCGAGCGCGAGCTCGACGCCGTCCTCGAGCATCCACCGGAACGCGAAGCAGCGCTCCGACCGGGCGCCCCAGATCCGCTCGGTGGGGTCGCGGTCGTCGAGCAGGTGCGCCGGCTGGATGCTCGCGCGGATGCCGAGCCCGGCCATCCGGCGCACGTCCTCGCGCAGCGCCATCTGGGCGTGCTCGACCGAGCCGCGCGCGCCGGTGTCGGCGTACGCCGCCAGCGCCTCCTGCACGGCCGCGTCGCCGATCGCGTGCGTCGCCACCTCCAGCCCGCCACCGTGGGCGCGGCTGAGCAGCTCGCGCAGCTCGGCCCCGGACAGGTTCGGCTGGCCGGAGGGGTACTCCAGCCGGTAGGCGTCGCCGTAGGGCTCGCAGCACCACGCGGTGCGGGTGTTCAGCGAGCCGTCGCTGATGATCTTCAGCGGCCCCATGGTCAGCCGCGGTCCCGGTGAGCGGGTCGCCGGTGCGCAGTCCCGCCGCCAGCACGTCGTCGAGGGTGTCGGCGTACGTCGCCCACCGGATGCGCAGCAGGTCGCAGTCCTGCTCCCACCGCTCGGCCCAGTCCTCGCGGCTGGCGCCGAACTCGAAGTCCACCAGCCCGGTGATGCCGCGGGCGGCGGCCTCGTCGAGCATCCGGCGGTACGCCTCGGGCGAGGTGCCGTCGTTGCCGACCAGCGTCACCAGGCGCGGGTACGCCGCGAACCACTCGGTCTCGCGGACCACCGAGTCGCGCACCGGCATGGCGAAGTGCATCAGCGCGGTCGTGTTCAGCCAGGCGTGGTGGCCGTCGCCGCTGATCAGCACGACCGCGGTGTCGCCGGACACCGCGTCGAGCTCGGAGACGGTGACGTCGCGGTCCCAGCCGGCCGCGCGGTGGCCCCAGCCGACGACCGGCAGGTCGGGGTACGCCGCGATCCGCTCGGCGACCGCCCGGGTGGCGTCCTCCGGCGAGCGGGCTCCCGGCCAGGTCGAGGCGCTGGGAGGCCAGGGTCCACTGGGACAGGTGCGTGTGCTGGTCCCACAGGCCGGGGATCAGCCACCGGCCCGCGGCGTCGACCTCCTCCGCGCCGGCGGGCCGGTCGACGTCCGGGCCGACCGCGGTGACGACGCCGTCGGTGACGGCGACGTCGACGGGGCGGTCGGGTGCGGAGTCGGCCTCGTGGAGCGGCACGAGCCGGGCGTTGCGGATCAGCAGGCTGGGCACGAGCGGAACGCTAACCGCCCCGCCAAGGCGCGCCTCCACGCGGCCGCCCGATCGACGCACCGGTTTACGCCGGGACGCCCGTCGGGAAGGATCGACGCGGGAGGGTGAGGCTAGAGAGGCGGACTGAGACGGACCATGGCTGACTCGTTCTACGACGCGTTCACTCCGGAGGAGATCGCCCGGATCAGCGCGGCCGGCACCCGGGTGCACCTCCCGGAGGGCTGGTCCCCGATCTGGGAGCGCACGCCGGCGGACAAGGCGTACCTCATCCTGGACGGCGCCGTCTCGGTGCGGCAGCACGGCGAGGAGATCGCCCGGCTCGGGCCCGGCGACATCGTCGGCGAGGCCGCGATCGTCAACCACTCGCTGCGCACCGCGTCGATCGTCGCGCTCACGCCGCTGGAGCTGATCCACTTCACCGCGGACGCCGTGCGCACGCTGTGCGAGGAGATGCCGTCGTTCAACACGGCGCTCGAGGCGGTCGCGGTCGAGCGGTTCGGGAACCGCTGAGCCGCATGGACCTCGAGCCGCTGCTGCTCGGCGGCGACCCACACCTGACCCGGCGCGAGGTGGCCGAGCGCGCCGACGTACCGCTGGAGATCGCCGAGGAGCTCTGGCGGCTGCTCGGCTTCCCGCGCACCAGCGACGACGACGCCGCCTTCACCGACGCCGACGTCGAGGCGCTGGCCCAGGCGCGCGAGCTGATGGAGCTCGGGGTCCTCGGCCCCGAGTCGCAGGCGGCGCTGGTGCGCACCTGGGGGCGCAGCTACGCCCGGCTGGCCGAGTGGCAGGCGACCCTGCTCGCCGAGGTCGCCCCCGACGACGACCTCGCCCGGTCGCTGCTGCCGCCCGCGTGGAGTCGCTGCAGTCGTACGCGTGGCGGCGCCACCTCGCGAGCGCCGCGGGCCGGGTGATGGCCGGCAGCGCCGGGGGCACCGGCGGCACGGTGTCCTCGCTGGCGGTGTGCTTCGTCGACATCGTCGGCTACACCTCGCGCAGCAAGGGCCTGGACCAGCGCGGCCTGGTCGGCTGGCTCGAGCACTTCGAGGCCGAGGCCACCGGCATCGTGGTCGACCACGGCGGGCGCATCATCAAGACCATCGGCGACGAGGTGCTGTTCGTGGCCGACCGCGCCGCAGACGCGGCCGAGGCCGCACTGCTGATGACCGAGCGCGGCGCCGACGCCGACCACGAGTTCCCGGCGGTCCGGGCCGGGATCGCGTACGGCGACGTCGTCAGCCGGCTCGGTGACGTGTTCGGGCCGACCGTGAACATCGCGGCCCGGCTCACCTCGGTCGCCCGGCCCGGCACCGTGCTCGCCGACCGGGGCTGCCACGAGGAGCTGGCCGACGCCCCGGCGTACACGTTCCGGGAGCTGCGGCGCACGCCGGTGAAGGGCTACGCCCGCCTGCATCCGTGGGCGCTGCGGCGGGCGCCGGGAGCCGCCGGGGCCTGACCACGGGGGCGCGCGGACACGGAAAAGCTCGGCCGTTGCCGACGGGGGACACGACAACGACCGAGCACTGAAAATCTACGTGCCCGGTAGCGGCCTGCACAACTCCCGGGGGCGGCGAGCCGCCCGATTCCTGCCGCAGACGCGAACTTTTACCCAGTCTGCGTGCAGGTTCACCGGTTCGTCAGCGCAGGGTGACCTGCCGGTTGGCCAACCCGGAGCGGGAGGCGCGCTCCTCGGCGGTGAGGTCGGAGGTGTCGGCGAGCGCCTCGGCGAGGTCGGCGGCGAACTTCTCCGCGGGCTCCTCCAGCGGCTCCGGGCCGGTGCCGACCGGCAGGTCCCAGACCGGGGCGAGCAGGCCGTGGGCGCGGAACATCCCGACGAACCGTGAGCCCTCGACGAGCCGGTCCTTCCCGGACGCATGGAGGCGGGCGAGCGCGTCGAGCAGCGGGCCCTCCGGCTCGGGCATCACCCAGCGCAGGTGCTCCTTGGGGCCGACGTGGGTCCAGTACGCCGCCTCGACGGTCGTCAGGCGCGCGGTCGGCGACGCGGCGGCGTTGGCCTGCTCGAGAGCGCCGGCCAGGCCGGCCCGCTCGTCCTCGTCGACGTCGCCGATCCAGAAGTCGAAGCCCTCGTGGACGGTGACGGCCAGCCGGTCGCCGGTCACCAGGTCCTGCAGGCGCGGGCCCTCCCCGGGCGGGTCGGTGAGCCCGACGATGCCGGCGTCGGCCTCGAGAGCCGTGAGCAGGACCGCACCGAGGTCGCGCGCCGGGTCGCCGAAGTTGTGCTGCACCTGCAGGCCGAGCCAGATCTCGCCGCTGTCCCGCACCATCGCCGGCGCGGCCATCGGGAGCAGGGTGCACAGCTGGACGGTCCGGTCCGGGTGGTCGACCAGGGTCAGCGGCGCGGTCGCGGCCGGCACGAGCTCGCGCATCGCCACCACGTCGCACTCCGAGGGCAGCCCCTCGAACGGGCGGCTCACGAACGGCGCCGGCGCGCCCCCGGGCGCACCGTGGCAGGCCTTGTAGCGCCGGCCGGAGCCGCACGGGCACGGCTGGCGCGGCCCCACCTCGCCGGTCTGCTGCTGGGCGCGGGCCTTGGTGCGCGACTTCTTCGCCATGCGCCGGAGGTTATCGGTGCCGCGTCCGCGGCGCCGACGGAGGTCACCCGGCGGCGCGCTCCCGCTCGTCGACCAGGTCGAGCAGGTACGCCGGGCGGTCGGTGATCACCGCCGTGACGCCGAGGTCGATGCAGACGTCGAGCTGGGCCTCGGTGTTCACGGTCCACACGTGCATCTCGTGGCCGGACCTGGCGATCTTCCGACCGAGCTTGGGGTGCTCGATCAGCTCGTCGATCCCGGGGCCGACCAGCCAGTCGTCGCCGATCATCGGCTTGAGCACCTTCCAGTGGTGCGCCTTCTCGACCAGCTGCACCAGCGGGACGCCCGGCGCGAGCCGTTCGACGCGCTGGAGGGCCGTGAAGCTGAAGCTCATCACCCGGGCGGGCGAGCCGGCCCGGTCCCAGCCGAACTGGTGGAGCAGCTCGACCAGCCGGCGCTCGACGAGCCCGCTGTACCGCGTCGGGTGCTTGGTCTCGATCGCGACCTCGACGCGGCGGTCGTAGTCGGCGACGGTCTCGAGCAGCTGGCGCAGGGTGAGCACCCGGCCGAGCCGCTCGTCGCGGGCGGGGGCCTCGTCGTCGAGCTCGGCCCACGGGTTCTTCCAGGCGGCGAAGTCGAGCTGGTCGAGGTCGGCGAGGTCCATCGTCGAGACCAGGCTCCTGCTGGAGGCGATGCGCCGCAGGTCGCGGTCGTGGACGCAGACCAGATGGCCGTCCGCGGTCAGGCGGACGTCGCACTCGAGTCCGTCGGCGCCGTCGTCGAGCGCGGCGACGTACGCCCCGAGCGTGTGCTCGGCATTGTCGTAGCTGGCGCCGCGGTGGGCGACGACCTGGGGTCTCACGGGCTCCATTGTGGGGCCGGTACCCAGCTGCGTCCTGCCTCGACCCACCGATCGTCGCCGTCGCAGCAGGCGCAAGATCCGTGGGTCGAGGCTCAGCGGGCACGCAGGAACTGGCCGAAGTGCGGCACCGTGAACGCGACGCTGCCGCGCTCGGCGGAGTAGACCAGCCCCTTCTTGATCAGCCCGTCGCGGGCCGGCGACAGCGACTGCGGCTTGCGGCCCAGGTGCCGGGCGACGTCGGCGGTGGCGATCGCGCCGTCGCCGTGCTCGGCGCCGAGGTCGGCCATCGCGGTCATGTAGTCGCGCTCGGCGGGGGTGGCGCGGTCGTAGCGGGCCCCGAAGAAGCCGACCGCGAGCTCGGCCTCGGCGTCCGGCGCCGCCTCGCGGACGTCGGCGGTGGTGATCGGGGAGCCCACGGCGGCGTCCCAGGTGACCTTGCCGTAGGCCTGCACGAAGTAGGGGTAGCCGTCGGTGAGCCGGTACAGCTCGTCGAGCGCCTCGTCCTCGAACTCCACCCCCTCGGTCCCCGCCGGGACCCGCCACGCCCGGTCGGCCATCTCCCGCGGCAGCCGGTCCACGGAGACGTAGCGGAACAGGCGCTCGGCGTACGACCGCGACGCGGCGAGGGTGACCGGCAGGTGCGGCAGGCCGGCGCCGACGACGATCAGCGGCGCGCCCTGCTGGCTGATCTCGTGGCAGGCGCCGCACAGCGCGCCGAGCTCGGGGACCGGGACGTCCTGCATCTCGTCGACGAACAGCGCGACGCCGACGCCGAGGTCGCCCGCGAGCGTGGCGACGTCGGTGAACAGCTCGACCAGGTCGAGCTCGAGGTCGCCGGAGTCCGCGCGGCCGCGGGCGGCGGGTACGTCGACCGGCGGGGTCCAGCGCGAACCGCCCTTGGCGGCGGTCCGGCGGTCGTCGAGGGTGGTGCGCATCCCGAAGCTCTTGAGCACCCCGGCCACGGCGTCGACGCGGTCGGGGTCGCGGTGCCGGTGCGCGACCTCGCGGACCGCCGCGTGCACCGCCTGGGCGACGGGGATCCGCAGGCCCTGGTCGGGGCGGGCCTCGATCTTGCCGGTCCCCCACGCCCGGCGGACCGCCTGGCCGCGCAGGGCGTTGAGCAGCACGGTCTTGCCGACCCCGCGCAGCCCCGAGAGCACCATGCTCCGCTCGGGCCGGTTGGCGGCCACCCGCTCGAGCGTCACCTCGAACTGCTCGAGCTCGCGGTCGCGGCCCGCCAGCTCGGGCGGCCGCTGGCCCGCCCCGGGGGCGTAGGGGTTCCGGATCGGGTCCACGATCGGACGGTATCCGGCTGTCTAGCGGATTCCGTAGAGAACGCGCCGCGCCCACTCGCTGTAACGCCCGTTTACCCCTTGTTCCCACCATGCTGCAACCTGGTGGGAAGGCGGGGTAACCCGGCGTTACAGCTGATGGGTCGGGCCGCTCAGGCGCTCTCGGCGGCGGACAGCCGGGTGCGGGCGTCCTCGTAGGAGCGGGCCAGGCCGGCGCGCAGCATCTCGATCAGCTCCGGGACCTCGTCGATGGCCAGCCGGAACGACCCGGAGCAGACGTTGTCGCGCCACAGGGAGAGCACCACCAGCCCCGACTCCTGGTGCCACGAGACCCGCAGCGCGCGGTCGTCGCCACGGGCGTCGAGGAAGATCGACCCCGTCTCCGGCAAGGGGCGAACCGCGGGCACACCTCCATCATGCGCCTCGCCGGCAACGGCTGTCACCGGTTCCGGGTTGCGGTCGGGACGGCCGCCTAGAAGCCTGCTGAACAACACGTCCTGTTGTTCAGCAGCCTTCTAGACTCACCGACGTGCCCGAGCTGCCCGAGGTGGAAGCGCTGGCCCTGGACCTGCGGGGCCGGCTCGACGGGCACGCCATCGCGAAGGTCCACGTGGCGCAGTTCAGCGCGCTCAAGACCTTCGACCCGCAGCTGTCGGCGATGGAGGGCACGCTCGTCGACGACGTCACCCGGCACGGCAAGTTCCTCGACATCGAGGCGTCCGGCGTCCACCTGGTGCTCCACCTCGCCCGCGCCGGCTGGGTGCGGTGGCGCGACGAGGTGCCGACGATCCCGCCGAAGCCGAGCCCGAAGTCGACGCTCGCCCTCCGCGTGGTGCTCGACGACCAGTCCGGGCTCGACGTCACCGAGGCGGGCACCCGCAAGAGCCTGGCGGCGTACGTCGTGCGCGACCCGCACGACGTGCCGGGTGTCGCGAGCCTCGGGCCGGACCCGCTCACCGACGACTTCACCGTCGACACCCTCCAGCGGATCCTCCACCAGGAGGGCGGCAAGCAGCTCAAGGGCGTGCTGCGCCACCAGGGCACCATCGCCGGCATCGGCAACGCCTACTCCGACGAGATCCTGCACGCCGCCCGGATGTCGCCGTACAAGCCGGCCGGGCACCTCACCGACGACGAGGTGCAGGTGCTGTACGACGCCCTGCGCGCCACCCTCGGCGCCGCGGTGGAGCGCTCGCGCGGACTGGCCGCGAGCGAGCTCAAGGGCGAGAAGAAGTCCCACCTCGCGGTGCACGGGCGCACCGGCCAGCCGTGCCCGGTGTGCGGCGACACGGTCCGCGAGGTCTCGTTCGCCGACTCCAGCCTCCAGTACTGCCCGACCTGCCAGACCGGCGGCAAGCCGCTGGCCGACCGAAGGATGAGCAAGCTCCTCGAAATGATCCCCACCGTGACGATCGACCGTGTCCCCGACCCGATCCCGGACGGCCTGACCGTCCTGGACGTCCGCGAGCCCGTGGAGTGGCAGCACGGCCACATCGACGACGCCGTGCACATCCCGATGTCGCTGCTGCCCCTGCGCCACACCGAGCTGCCCGACGAGCGGCTGCTGGTGGTCTGCAAGGTCGGCGGCCGCTCCGCCCAGGCGGTGATGTGGCTGCAGCAGCAGGGCCACGACGTCGTCAACCTCGACGGCGGGATGCTCGACTGGGCGGCGGCCGGTCGCCCGATGGTGAGCGAGACCGGGGCGCCCCCGCAGGTGGTGTGAGAGCTACGGGCCCTGGGTGAGCTCGCTCAGGTCCGACATCATCGACTCCAGGTCCGACGGGTCCATGCTGGGCAGGTTCGAGGGGTCCATGCTGGGCAGGTCCGACGGGTCGATGCTCGGCAGGTCGAGGGGGCAGTTCTTCGTCGTCCAGTCGCCGAACGCCTCGCCGTCCTTCTGGTCCGCCGAGCTGAGGCCGTCGCCGATGTGCTCGAGATCGGACGCGGTGGCCTTGTCGTCCAGCTTCTTGACCTCCCCGACGAACAGCTCGAAGCCGTGCCGGGCGTCGTCCGGCATGTCACCGGGCGTCCCGACGTCCTCCATCTTCGCGACCCACTTCTTCATCGCCGCGACCATCCCGGACGCGTCCCCGCTCGCCGTCGCCTCGGACATCATGGTCTCGAAGAGGCTGTTGAACGTGGAGCAGAACTCGTCCTTCGAGGCGTCGGTGGGCGCGGACGAGCCGGATCCTCCGCCACCGCAGGCGGTCAGCGACGCCGTGAGTACGGCGGCCAGTGCCACCCCCGCCGCGGCCGCACGCCGCCTCGTCCCGGTTGTGCCCATGGGTCCGTCTCCCGTCTCGAGGGTGCGCCCATCCTGCACCGGCCCGCCCACGACCTCCAGTGTCGAAGGGAACCGGTCTCGACCTCAGCGTCCAGGCTCAGCCGGGGTTCTCGCACTCCTGGGCGAGGTAGCTGTCGAAGGCGTCGGAGTCGGCCCTCTCCTGCGTGGTGAAGTCGTCGTCGAGCGTGCTGATGTCGTCGGTCGTCGCGTCGCGCGGCAGTCCGTCGATCGCGTCCAGGGTCACCTCGAGGCCGTGCCGCGCGTCGGCCGGGATGTCGGCCGGCGTCCCGGTCTCGCGCATCCGCTTCGCCGCGTCCTTCAGGGTTCGCACCGCCTGGGACGGGTCCGCCTGGGGGTCGAGCTGGCCGAGGTCCTCGGCGAGCGTCTGGAAGTTCGCACAGAACTCGGCCCGGTCGGCGCCGGCCGGCAGCGCCGTGGCACCACCGTCGCCGGCGGCTCCGGTGCTGTCGCCGCCGTCGTCACCGCCGCCGCAGCCGGCCAGGCCGCCCGCCACCAGGGCCAGGCCGGCGAGCATGAGTGCTGTCCTCATGCCCCCACCGTGCCCCCCAGGCCCCGGTTCATGCCCAGCGCTGCGGCAGCGGGACGCCGAGCGCGACCGCGAGGCGCCGCAGGTACGCCGCGCGCGGCAGCTCGACCGCGCCGAGCGTCGCCAGGTGCGGGGTCAGCCACTGCACGTCGAGCAGCCGGCGGCCGGCGTACTCGTCGTCGAGCGCCTCGACCAGCCCCAGCAGCGCCACCTTGGACGCGTCGCGCTCGCGGTGGAACATCGACTCCCCGGCGAACAGCCCACCGATCGCGACGCCGTACAGGCCGCCGGCGAGCCGGCCGTCGCGCCAGGCCTCGATCGAGTGCGCCCAGCCGAGCCGGTGCAGCTCGAGGTAGGCCGCGGTGATGTCGTCGTCGATCCAGGATCCCGGACGCGACGGGTCGGCGCACCCGGCGAGCACGTCGGCGAAGGCGGTGTCGACGCGGATCTCGAAGTCGCGGCGCGCCCGCCGCAGCGACCGGGACACCCGCAGGCCGTCGAGCGGGATCACCCCGCGCCGCACCGGGCAGAACCAGAACATCGGGTCACCGACGGTCCCCGACGGCATCGGGAACAGCCCGCGCCGGTAGGCCTCCAGCAGGGTGCCCGGCTCCAGGTCGGCGCCGACGGCGACGAGGTCGTCGAGCGCGTCGTACCCGGCCGGATCACCGAACCCCCAGCGGCTCGGTGGCGGCTGGACGGGCATGCCCCGACCCTACGGCCCGTCCCCGACACCCCCGTACGATCGGCGCATGGGCAAGGCGAGCGCCGCGGGGCGGCTGGTGGGTCAGCACGTCGCGCCGCGGGTGCCCCGGCTCGCCCCGGACCTCACCCACACGTTCGTCCGCGAGGCCCTCGAGCGCGCGATCCGCGGCGCCGGGCCGCTCCCGCCGGCCGCCGAGGCCGCCGAGAAGCAGCTGCGCGAGCAGCGCGGCCACGTCGGCCGCGGCATCCACGAGGTGATCGAGAACCACGTCCGGTACGCCGGGGCGCAGGGGCTGCTCACCGGCCTCGGCGGCGTGGTCACGGCCGCGGTGACCATCCCCGCCAACGTCGCGGGCCTGGCGCTGATCCAGGCCCGGATGATCGCCGGCATCGCCCACCTGCGCGGCTACGACCTCGACGACCCGCGGGTCCGCAACGCGGTGCTCACCTGCATGCTCGGTCGCGAGATCGTCGACCAGCGGATCGAGGACCGCAAGCTGCCCGGTCCGCCGATGGCGATCGCGACGGCGCCGGTCCACGACCCGGACCTGGACCGGGTGCTGGCGGCCGAGGTCGCCTCCGAGCTGATCACCCGGGTCGGCGGTCGCCGGCTGGCGGTCGCCATCGCCCGGCGTACGCCGGTCGTCGGTGGCGCGTTCGGCATGGGCGCCGACGGCTGGGCGACCTGGCGGGTGGGCCGCTACGCCGCCCGCGAGCTGCGCCCGCGCAGCCGCCGGTAGACCCGCAGCAGTCCGCGGCCGGTCGCGCCGGACTGCAGTCGGCGCACGACCTTCTCCCGCCAGCGGTACGTCGGCCGCAGGTACGACCGCTCCAGGGCGCGCTGGGTCTCCTCGAGCTCGCGGCGCAGCCGCTCCTCGGACTGGCGCAGCCGTGCGCCCTCCAGCAGCAGCGCCTTGATCGCGTCGACCGCGGCGGCGGAGACCTGCTTCTCCGAGGGGTGGTCGGGGTCGGCGTACCGCTCGACCGGCGGCGCCCCGGCCAGGTCGTGGAGGTCGCCGACCACGTCGTAGCCGCGCCGCTCGATCTCGGCGACCCACGACCGGGTGACCTCGGTGGCCCACGGGTGCACGTCCGGCGGCAGCGCCAGCCGCGGCGACCGGGTGCGCCGCGAGAGGGTCTGGTGGGCGAGCAGCTCGCGGACCAGGGGGCGGTAGTCGCCGGGGTTGAGCTCGCGGTTGGCGGCCCGGTTGATGCGCCGCACCAGCGCCGTCTCGGGCGCGCCGAGCGACGGGTTCGCCCGCTCGGCCTCGAGGTCGAGGTCGATCCCGTCGAGGCCGAAGGCGAGGCTGAACCGCTTCCAGAGCAGCTGCTTCGGTCCGCCGGGCGGGGGCACGGTGACCAGGTGGACGTGCTCCGGCGGGAGGTCGTGGCCCCAGCGGTTGAGGATGTCGGGCAGCTCCTGGACGCCCCAGAACCACGTCGCGATCCGGCTCTCCCGCCGGGGGTCCTGGATCTGGTCGAGGAACGCCCCGTAGGTCAGGGACGCCCGGTGCTTGACGTTCTCCTGCCACTCCGCCGGGATCTGCCGGACCAGGTCGCGCACGGACAGCACCAGGTGCACCTCGGTCCCGGCCCCGTGGCCCAGCGACTCCAGCGCACGGGCCGCCTGGGCACGGGAGGCGGTGGCGAGGATCTCGTGGCTGATGATCGCGGTGCCGTGGTGGTGGCGGACCCGCTCGGCGAGCGCGTCCCAGGCGCCGATCGCCTCGGCCTCCAGGCCGCCCCAGGGCAGCCGCATCAGGTCCAGCGCGGCGAGGAAGTGGGCGTCGAAGCGGTCGGCCGGGTAGCAGATGTCGTGCGCCGCGAGCG
Source organism: uncultured Actinomycetota bacterium (assembly GCA_963763225.1). Lineage (GTDB taxonomy): Bacteria > Actinomycetota > Actinomycetes > Propionibacteriales > Nocardioidaceae > Nocardioides. The sequence continues at coordinate 545,865 of CAVXNT010000004.1, forward strand.
TGCGCCGGTTCCGGTACAGCACGTCCTGGAGGTACGACGTACCGGTCTTCGGGGTGCCGACGTGCAGCAGGACGCGGGTGCTCACGTCGAGGCTCCGGCGGTGATCACTATTCCTTCTCCAGCAGCAGGCGCAGCGCAAGCGCCAGGACTCCGGCGTCCGACGGCTCGGGCGCTCCGGCCCGAGGCACCGGCAGCAGCCGGTCCGGGTCGCCGTGGACAGGGTAGCCAGCGCGGAGCAGTGCGTCGCGGACCCGGACCGCCCGCGTGTGCAGCCAGTCGGCGTGCTCGTCGGGCACGACCAGCGGGGCGCCGCCGGACCCGGCGAGCCGGGGCACGAGCGCCTGGTGCAGCAGCGCCCGCCGGCGACCGGGGACGGCGAGCAGGCCGAGCACCTGGCCGACCCGCCGCGCGAGGTCGGTGGCGTCGGCGGACAGCGGCGCCGGGCCGGGGAGGGGGCGGCGCACGCCGACCAGCGGCGGCACCTCCGCCGGGTCCAGCACGAGCCGGACGCGGTCGGCCCCGACCCGCTCGGCCCAGGTGCGGGCGATCCGCGGCAGGTCCACGCGGCGCGGCAGGTGTCGGCCACGGGTGTACGGCGTGAGCCAGTCGCGCCACGCCGGCGCGCCCTCGGCGAGGCTGCGCGCGGTCCAGGCGTGCGCGACCAGCGACCCGACGTCGGTGCCGAGCACCAGCACGACCGAGCCCCGTCCCCCGGGAGGCCGGCCCTGCGCGACCAGGGCCGAGCGCATCGGGTCGGCCAGCACGGGGTCGCCGACCAGCCGGTAGCGCGTGCGCCAGATCCGGGCGCGCGGCGCGCCCCGGTGCAGGGGCGGTCCGGCCGCGACGAGGTTCTCGGCGAGCACGTTCGCGGCGACCCGGAGCAGCTCGTCGGCGGGCAGCGTCGTCGGGTCGACCGGTGGCGGGCCGAACGCGAGCGGGTCGACCGCCCCCTCCAGCTCGAGGTCCGGGCGGCCCCGGCCGGGCGCGCTGGCCTCGAGCACCTGCAGCGCGAGGTCGGGACCGGGCCGGCCGGCCGCGTTGAGCCGGCGCAGGAGCTCCAGCTGCTGGGCACCGGGCAGGCTCCGCCCGTGGGGCGCGCCCTCGCCGGACCACTCCCGCCAGGGCGTCGTGCCGCCGTCGCGCAGGTGGGCGACCCAGCCCCAGGCGCGACGTACGCCCGGCGTGTCCTCGCTCATCGACGGCTCCCCGACCGGTTACCGCTCGCGCAGCTTCTGCGCCTGCGCGATCACCCGCTGGGTCAGGTGGCGCTCCGGGTCGGGCCGGCGCGCGGCCTCGCGGGTCATCGCCGCCAGCGCGTCGAGCGCGGTGGCGAGCTGGCGCTTGGCGCGCACCTTGTCGGGGTCGCGCCACCGCGTGTCCGGGTCGGGCGGGACCGGCCGCAGCTCGGCGAGGTCGCCGACGACGTCGACGCCGCTGCCCTCGATCCACTCGATCCACCGCTCGGCCCGCTCGTCGGCCCACGGGAACCGCGCGGGCGGCAGCGTCACCGCCGCGGACTTCCGCTTCACCAGCTCCCCCTGGGCGAGCATGTCGCGGATCAGCTCGTCGAAGGACGACTCGCGGCGGGTCCGCCGGTCCATCCGCCGGTTGAGCTGGCGCACGACCTGGGTCTCGGCCATGCCCAGCGACCGGTTGGAGCGGTCGCTGTCCAGCGGGGCCCAGGCGGGGTCGATGCCGAGCACCTCGCACATCCGCAGCCACAGGGCGTCGCCGGTCCGGTCCTCGCCGGACGGCGGGACGGTCACGACATGCACGTTCTCGGGCGGCAGGCCGGCGCCCCAGGTGCCGAGCACGCGCGGGACGTCGAACGCCCGGTAGAACCAGGTGCGGCCCTTCTCGAACCGGTCCAGGAAGCGCCGATAGCTCCACCGCCGGCCCTGCTTGATGCTCTCCTGCCAGGCCGCCGGCACCTGCCGGCCGAGGTCGCGGGCGGTGTAGACGACGTGGATCTCGCTGCCGGCCAGGTCGCGCATCGCGCGGGCCACCTGCGCGGGCGTCGCGGGGGCGAGGATCTCGTGGCTGATCACGACCGTGCCGGAGCGCCGGCGCACCCGGCGTACCAGCGCCTCCCAGCTGCCGTCGGCGTGGCCGGGGGCGCCGCCCCAGTCCTGGCCGAGCAGGTCGAGCGCGGCGCGGAAGTGCGCGAGCCCCGGGCTGACCAACGGGGAGGTGGTCGGGAAGTGCACGCCGTGGGCGGCGAGGGTCTTGGCGTTCACCGAGAGCCGGTCCTGCAGGTACGTGGTGCCGGTCTTCGGCGCCCCGATGTGCAGGTAGACCCGTCGGCTCATGTCGCGGATTCTGCCAGTGCGCGCACGACGGCCGACGGGCTGGGGCGGCCGAGGTGGCGCGCCATCCACACACTGGTCGCGACCACCTCGCGGAGGTCGACGCCGTGCTCGATGCCGAGGCCGGTGAGCATCCAGACCAGGTCCTCGGTGGCGAGGTTGCCGGTGGCGCTCTTCGCGTACGGGCAGCCGCCGAGGCCGCCGGCGCTCGCGTCGAACGTGGTGATGCCGGCCTGCAGCGCGGCGACGGTGTTCGCGAGCGCCTGGCCGTAGGTGTCGTGGAAGTGCATCGCGAGCCGGTCGGTGCTCATCCCGGCGGCGGCGAACCCCGCGACGAGGGCGCTCACGTGGCCCGCCGTACCGACGCCGATCGTGTCGCCCAGGCTGAGCTGGCTGGCGCCGAGGTCGAACAGGCGCTTGCCGACCGACACCACCTGCTCCACGGGGACCGCACCCTCCCACGGGTCGCCGAAGCACATCGAGACGTAGGCGCGGACGTCGAGCCCGGCGTCGCGGGCGCGGCGCACGGTCGGCTCGAACATCGCGAACTGCTCGTCGAGGCTGCGGTTGAGGTTCTTCTGCGCGAACGTCTCGGTGGCCGAGCCGAAGATCGCGATGTGCCGCGCCCCGAGCTCGAGCGCCCGGTCGAGCCCGCGCTCGTTGGGCACCAGCACCGGGCAGTCGCGGCCGGCCTCGCCGAGGAGCTCATCAGGTCGGCGGCGTCGGCGAGCTGGGGGACCCACTTGGGGTGCACGAAGCTGGTGGCCTCGACGATCGGCAGCCCGGCGGCCAGCAGCCGCCGGACGAACTCGGCCTTCACGTCGGTGGGGACCAGCGCCTGCTCGTTCTGCAGGCCGTCGCGGGGGCCGACCTCGTAGATCGTGACCCGCTCGGGCAGGCCGTCGCGGCGCACCGTCATCGGCAGCTCAGTCAGCTCACTCATGGGGCTCCACCTCCACCAGCACGGCGCCGAGCGCGACCTGGGCGCCGGCCGCGGCGGCCAGGTTCGCGACGGTCCCGTCGAACGGCGCCTTGAGCGCCAGCTCCATCTTCATCGCCTCGATGACGACCAGCACCTGCCCGGCCTCGACGCGGTCGCCGTCGGCGACCCGGACGTCGAGGACGGTCCCGGGCATCGGCGCGACGACCGCGGCGTCGCCGAGGTCGACGGCGTGGTCGCCGAAGACGTCGGGCCGCCGGAACACGAAGCGCTGGCCCCGGTGCACGAGCTCGACGTGGTCGGTGCCGACGTCGGCGACCGGCCGCTCGCGCGGCTCGGGGCCGCGGCCCGGAGACGACCGAGGGTGACGGGCTCGTCGAGCTCGATGCACGACGGCGCGGGGTCGCCGCGCGAGCCGGAAGCCGTCGGAGTGGAACGGGCCGGCTTCCTCGCGGCGGGTCAGGAACACCTGCCCAGGCGGCCGCCCTGCCGCGCCGGGGCGGGGTCGGGCGCCGGGACGTCGTGACGGTCCAGCCACGCGGTGTCGATGGTCGCGTCGCGGAACTCGTCGCTCGCCACCAGCGCGCGCAGGAAACCGGTGTTGGTGGTCAGCCCGAGGATCGCCGTGTCGTCCAGGGCGGTGACGAGTGCCGCGCGGGCCTCCTCGCGGGTGGCGCCGTGCGTGATGACCTTGCCGAGCATCGGGTCGTACGACGTGCTCACGACCTGGCCGCTCTCCAGCGCCTGGTCGACCCGCGCGCCCGACGGGCCACGCGCACGAGCGTCGCCCGGCCCGCCTGCGGCAGGAAGCCGCCGAACGAGTCCTCGGCGTACACCCGCGCCTCGATGGCGTGGCCGGTGACGGTGACGTCGTCCTGCGTCAACGGGAGCGGCTCGCCGGCCGCGACGCGGAGCTGCAGCTCGACGAGGTCGAGGCGCCGTGATAGCTCGGTGACGGGGTGCTCGACCTGGAGGCGGGTGTTCATCTCCAGGAAGTACGCCTCGCCCGTGGCATCGTCGAGGAGGAACTCGACCGTGCCGGCGTTGCGGTAGCCGACGTGCTTCGCCAGGGCGACCGCGCTGCCGGTGACCAGCTCGCGGACCTCCGGGCTGATCGTCGGCGCGGGCGCCTCCTCCAGCACCTTCTGGTGCCGGCGCTGGGTCGAGCAGTCCCGCTCGAAGAGGTGGACGACGTTGCCGTGCGCGTCGGCCAGCACCTGCACCTCGATGTGCCGGCCGCGCTCGACGTACTTCTCGACGAGCAGGGTGTCGTCGCCGAAGGCGCTGAGCGCCTCGCGGGCGGCCGCCGCCCGGGCCTCCTCGAGCTCGGACTCCTCGCGGACGATGCGCATGCCCTTGCCGCCGCCCCCGGCCGCGGCCTTCACGAGCACCGGGAATCCTGCGTCCTCACCGCGCGGCACGACCGGGACGCCGGCGGCGACCGCGATCTCCCGCGCCGCGTCCTTGCGGCCCATCGCGTCCATCACGTCCGCGGACGGGCCGACCAGCGTGATGCCGGCCTCCTCCAGCGCCCGGGCGAACGCCGCGCGCTCGGAGAGGAACCCGTAGCCGGGGTGGACCGCGTCGGCGCCCGCCTCCTTCGCCGCGGCGACGACGGCGTCGATGTCGAGGTAGCTCTCGACGCGCAGCGCCTCGTCGGCAGCGCGCACGTGCGGCGCGCCGGCGTCGAGGTCGGTGTGGATCGCGACGGTGCGGATGCCCATCCGGCGGGCCGTGCGGGCCACCCGGATGGCGATCTCGCCGCGGTTGGCGATCAGGAGAGTGTGCATGCCCGTCACATCCTGAAGATTCCGTAGGTGGGCGCAGGGGTCGGGGCGTTCGCGGCGGCCGCGAGGCCCATGCCGAGGACGCGGCGGGTGTCGGCCGGGTCGATGATCGCCGTCGTCCCACAGCCGGGCGGTGGCGTAGTACGGCGAGCCCTCGGTCTCGTACTGCTCGCGGATCGGCGCCTTGAACGCCTCCTCGTCCTCGGCGGCCGCTCCCGCCTTGCCCTCGTTGCCTCGCGCGCACGGTGGCGAGCACGCTCGGCGGCCTGCTCGCCGCCCATCACCGAGATGCGGGCGTTGGGCCACATCCACAGGAACCGCGGGTCGTAGGCGCGCCCGCACATGCCGTAGTTGCCGGCGCCGAACGAGCCGCCGATGATCACGGTGAACTTCGGGACCACCGCGCTGGCGACCGCGGTGACCAGCTTCGCGCCGTCCTTGGCGATGCCGCCGTTCTCGTACTCGCGGCCGACCATGAAGCCGGTGATGTTCTGCAGGAACACCAGCGGGATGCCGCGCTGGTTGCACAGCTCGATGAAGTGCGCGCCCTTGAGCGCCGACTCGCTGAACAGGATGCCGTTGTTGGCGACGATGCCGACCGGGTGGCCCCAGATGTGCGCGAAGCCGGTCACCAGGGTCTCGCCGTAGCGCTCCTTGAACTCGTGGAAGCGGCTGCCGTCGACGATCCGGCGATCACCTCGCGGACGTCGTACGGCGTGCGCGTGTCGGCCGGCACCACGCCGTACAGCGTGCTCGGGGTCCTCGTGCGGCTCCTCGACCGGCGCCAGCTCGTACGGCGCGCCGGGGGTGCGCCGCTCGAGCGTGCCGACGATGCCGCGCACGATCGCCAGCGCGTGCGCGTCGTCCTCGGCGAGGTGGTCGGCCACGCCGGAGATGCGGGTGTGCACGTCGCCGCCGCCGAGCTCCTCGGCGGTGACCTCCTCGCCGGTCGCGGCCTTCACCAGCGGCGGCCCGCCGAGGAAGATCGTGCCCTGGTCGCTTGACGATGACCGTCTCGTCGGACATCGCCGGGACGTAGGCGCCGCCGGCGGTGCACGAGCCCATGACGCTGGCGATCTGCGGGATGCCCGGCCGCCGACAGGTTGGCCTGGTTGTAGAAGATCCGGCCGAAGTGCTCGCGGTCGGGGAAGACCTCGTCCTGCATCGGCAGGAACGCGCCGCCGGAGTCGACCAGGTAGACGCAGGGCAGGTGGTTGTCGGCGCGATCTTCTGCGCCCGCAGGTGCTTCTTGACCGTCATCGGGTAGTAGGTGCCGCCCTTGACGGTCGCGTCGTTGGCGACGACCACGACCTCGCGGCCGGCGACCCGGCCGATGCCGGTGACGACGCCGGCGCTGGGCACGGCGTCTCGGAGCCGCCGTACATGCCGTACGCCGCGAGCGGGCTGAGCTCGAGGAACGGGCTGCCCGGGTCGAGCAGCCGGTCCACCCGGTCGCGCACCAGCAGCTTGCCGCGGTCGGTGTGCTTCTGGCGGGCGGACGCGCTGCCGCCCTGCCGGGCCGTCGCCAGCCGTTCGCGCAGCTCGTCGACGAGCTCCTTCATGTGGCTCACGCAGTCAGGTTAGCGATCATTAACCTGACGCACCACCTCCGGTTCACGCCCCGCGCTCGTGGACCCGCTGGCCGAGCGCCCACGTGGCGACGACCTCGGCCGCGCCGATCTCGTCGGGTGGCCCGGTCACCGGGTCGCGGTCGAGGAGCACCAGGTCGGCCCGGTCGCCGACGCGGAGCCGGCCGGAGTCGGCCCGGTGGCTGACGAACGCCGAGCCGGCGGTGTAGGCCTCCAGGGCCCGCTCGACGTCGAGGGCCTGGTCGGGCACCAGCGGCTCGGGACGGTCGTCGGACTCCGACCACGGCGACCGGTTGACCAGCGCGTGCACGGCGGCGATCGGCTCCGGGTCGTTGATCGGCCAGTCGCTGCCCCCGGCGGCGACGACACCCGGGACGAGCATCTCCCGGAACGGGTAGTGCCAGCCGGCCCGCTCGTCGTCGAGGTGCTCGAGCGCGACGGCCACCGAGCCCGAGGACCGGTTGACCCACATGCCCTGCAGGTTGGCCACGACACCGAGGTCGAGGAACCGGCGCCGGTCGCCGGGTCGCACCAGCTGGAGGTGCGCCACCTGGTGCCGCAGGTCGCGCATGCCGTTGGCGCGCCGGGCGGCCTCGACGGCGTCGAGCGCGTCATGGACGGCCTTGTCGCCGATCGCGTGGAAGTGCGCCTGCAGGCCGGCCGCGTCGATCGCGACGACCGCCGCGCGCGCCTGCTCGGTCGAGAGGAACGGCAGCCCGGAGCTGCCGCACGGGCAGTCGTGGGCGTCCAGCCACGGCTCCTCGACGGTCGCCGTCAGGGTCTCGGTGATGCCGTCCATCATCACCTTGACCGACCCGGCGTCCAGGCCGTGCCCGGCGAGCCGGTCGCGCTCGGCCAGCAGCTCCTCGACCTGCTCGGGGCCGCGGGTGCGGTCCCACCACTGGGACGCGGTGACCTGGGCGGTGAGCTCGCCGGCGGCGAGCAGGTCCAGGTAGGCCTGGGTCGGGTCGTCCAGGCCGGCGTACCCGCCGATGAGCGCGTCGTGCCAGCCGGTGATGCCCCACGAGTGCAGGTACGCCTGCGCCTCACGGAGGGCGTCGGCGTACTCCTCGCGCGTGGTCTCGACCAGGTCCCAGACCAGCGCCTGCGCTCCCTCGCGCAGCGTGCCGGTCGGCTGGCCGTGCTCGTCGCGCTCGATCCAGCCGTCGGGCGGATCGGGCGTCGCGGCGGTGATGCCGGCGAGCTCGAGCGCGCGGGTGTTGACCCACGCGTCGTGGTGGTCGGAGCTGGGCAGGAACGCCGGCTTGTCGGGCACGACGCGATCGAGCAGCTCGGCCGTCGGGCCGTGCCGGTCGAACTGGCCGACCGACCAGCCGCCGCCCCGGAACCACGCGGCGCCGCGCTGCCGCTGCGCGGCGCTCGCGAGCGCGTCGAGGTAGTCGTCGACGCCCGACAGGTCGGTCAGCTCGCAGCGCAGCCGTTCCAGGCCGCCCACCATCGGGTGCATGTGGGCGTCCTGGAAGCCGGGCATGAGGAGCCCGCCGGCGGCGTCGACCTCCTCCGCGCCCGGCCGCACCACACGGCGTACCTCCTCGGGGTCACCCACGGCCAGGATCCGGCCGTCGCGGACGGCGACGGCACCACGGCCGCGGTGTCGCATCCCGTCGAAGAGCGTTCCGTTGGTGACCAGCAGGTCGGGCATTCGGTCCTTCCGGGCAGGTGGGCTGCTCCTGGTTCCCTACCCGATCGCCGGGGTGGTGATACCCGGGCGGGCCCGGCGTCGGTCTCCCCGGCGGGCCCTGGCCTGTCCCGGGGGCACGGCCGGTGGGCGGGTTTCACCGGTCAGCCGGTGAAACCCGACCGACACGCCGAGGCCACTCGGCGTGTCGGTCGGGTTTCCCACGACAAGTTCGAACTGGAGGGACTGGTGTGACCTGCGGGACGGCCGGCGCCCCGCCGGCCGGGCGAACCACGCGGATCCGGCCCGGACGTGCAGGTTCCCCCGGCGCACCGGGGGAACCTGCACCGTCGCTCAGCGGAACGCGCAGCCGGACTGCAGCCCGCAGCGGCGGAAGACCAGCGCCGCGGGGCAGTAGCCGGTGATGCTCGACTGCAGGAGGTTGAGCCCGACGAACGCGCCGAGCAGCAGCCACCAGGGCGAGAACACCGCGGTCAGCAGCGCGCTGAGCAGGACCATGGTGCCCGCGAGGGCGAACACGGCACGGTCGAGGTTCACCGCGCTCACCCCTTGCCGAAGAGGCGGGACAGGAAGCCGGTGGAGGGCTCCCCCTCGTGGCCCGGGCAACGGTCGGCCTTGGGGACCCCGGCCATGACCTGGTTGACGTGCATCCCGCAGCCGGACCAGGTGGTCTTGCTGCAGCGACGGCAACGGACGGGTCGACACATGTGAGTGATTCCTTTCGGTGGCTCAGCCGTGGCTGAAGTGGATGTCGGGGAGGACTCGGCGCAGCCACGCCGGCGACCACCAGGCCGCACGGCCGGTGAGCCGGAGCAGCACGGGCAGCAGCACCAGCCGGACCAGGAACGCGTCCAGCAGCACCGCCACGCCGAGCACGATGCCCATCTCCTTGGGCGGCAGCGGCCCGGAGAGGGAGAAGGTGAAGAACACCGCGACCATGACCGCGGCGGCGGCGAAGATCACCCGGCCGGAGTGCGCCAGCGCACCCACCATCGCATCACGCGGGTCCCGCGAGTTCTCGTAGTGCTCCTTGGCGGAGGCCAGCAGGAACACCGTGTAGTCCATCGCGATCGCGAAGATCATCGCGAAGAAGAACACCGGCGCCCACGCGTCGAGGAAGCCCTGGTGCTCGAAGCCGAACAGCGAGCTCCCCCAGCCGTCCTGGAACACCAGCCGGGCCACGCCGAACGCCGCCGCGGTGGACAGCAGGCTCGCGAGCGTACCGAGCAGAGCGATGAGCGGCGCCTGCAGCGCCAGGAGCAGCAGCAGGAAGCCGAGTGCCAGCACGACGCCCAGCACCAGTGGCGTCGACTCGTCGAGCTGGCTCTTGAGGTCCAGGTTCTCGACGGCGGCGCCTCCGACCTGCGCGGACGGCGGCAGGTCGGCGCGCAGCCGGTCCACCGTCTGCCCGAGCTCGGGGTCGGACGGGTCGACGGTCGGGACCGCCTGGATCAGGGCCAGGCCGCTGCCGTCGGTCGCGGGCTGGGCCGGCATCGCGCCGGCGATCCCGCTGTCCTGCGAGAGGGCCGCGGACGTCGCGTCGGCCTGCGCCTGCGGTACGACGATCTGCAGGGTGCCCGGCGCTCCGGGCCCGAACGCGTCCTGGACGACGTCGTACCCGACGCGGGCGCTGGCGTCCTCGGGCAGCACCTTGATCGACGGCATGGCCGTCTTCAGCCCGATGATCGGGGCGGCCAGGGCGAGCAGCACGACCAGCGCGCCGGCGCCGTACACCCAGGGGTTGCGCCAGAGCCGCTCGCCCCAGGCGGCGAACCGTGCGGAGCGGTGCTCGCCGGTGTGCACCCACTTCAGGGCCAGCTTGTTGATCCGCATGTCGAGCTTGGCCAGCACCAGCGGCAGCAGGGTCAGCGTCGCGGCGAGCACGAACAGGACGGCGAGCATGATGCCGCCGGCCATGGAGCGGAACGCCGGCGACGGCACGAGCATCACCGCGGACAGCGACACCAGCACGGTCAGGCCGGACAGCAGCACGGCCTTGCCTGCGGTGTCCATGGTCTCGGCGATCGCGTCGGCCACGGGTCGTTGGTGTCCCATCCGGGCGCCGCGGTAACGGACCACGAGGAACAGCGCGTAGTCGATGCCGAGCGCGAGCGCGAACATCATCGCGAAGTTCATCGCCCAGATGGAGACGGGGAAGAGCTGGTTGAGCAGCACCAGCGAGCCGGCCGAGGCGACCAGGCCGGCGACGGTGAGGAGCAGCGGCAGCCCGGCGGCCACGAGGGCGCCGAACGCCAGCACCAGGATCGCGAGGGTCACCGGCCAGGACAGCATCTCCGACTTCATCATCGCCTCGAGGTTCGCGGCGTTGAAGTCGGCCCACAGCTGGGAGGCACCGGTCGGGTGCACCTCGATCGACCCGGTCGCGAGGTCCTGCAGCGGGCCGCTGAGGTCGTCGGCGGCGCGCACCATGTCGTCGGTCGAGGCGTCGGCCCCCGCGAGCAGGACGGCGGTGTGCCCGTCCTGGCTCAGCGTGGCGCCCGGCTGGGGCTGGACGACCTCGCCGATCCGGGAGTCGCGCTGGAGGATCCGGGTCGCCTCGGCGATCACCTTCGCCCCGGCGCCCTCGGCGACCGAGCCGTTCGGGTCGTGGATGACGACCTGGATGGCGGAGCTGGCGTTGCCGCCGAAGTGCTCCTGGGCGAGGTCGCGGACGGCGACGGACTCCGAACCGTCGGCCTGCCAGCCGGCGCCGGAGAGATCGGCCTCGACGCGCGGGGCGAAGATGCCGAGGCCGACGATGACCAGCAGCCAGAGGGCCGTGGTGGCCTTGGCGTGCCGGACGACGGCCAGGCCGAGGCGGCCCAGCGGTCCCGGACGGGACTGGGGGGTGAGGACGTCGCGGTCGTCCACCCGGTGGTGGGCGGTCGTGGTCATGGGGTTCCTTCGTGGTGTCGGAGGTGTGTTCCGGAGATGAGTGGTGTCGGGCGTGTCGTGGGCGCGCCGGAGCAGCCGGCGCGCCCGGGTCGGGGGTCGGGAGGGATCAGGCCGCGACGAGCGGGAGCCCGGCGGGCGCCGCGTTCGCGTACTCGTCGTCGACGGCCACGACCTGGCGGCCGGCGGCCGCGAGCAGGGAGGCCACGATCGAGGCCCGGTAGCCGGCGGCGCAGTGCACCCAGACCTCACCGGGCGGTACGTCGGCCAGGCGGTCGAGCACCTCGTGGATCGGGATGCCGACCGAGCCCTCGATGGCGCTCTCGGCGCGCTCCTGGTCACGGCGCACGTCGAGGACCACCACGCTGCGGTGGTGGCGCACCTGGGCCAGCTCGGCGAACGTCGCGGTCGGGAAGCCCCCGAGCTCGCCCGTGGTCCAGTCGCGCGGGTCGCCGGTGGCGTGCCCGGCGAGCCGGTCGATGCCGATGCGGACCAGCTCGCGCTGGGCCCAGGCCACGTCCTCGGCGGTCTCGCCGAGGATGGTGACCGGCGTGCCCCACGGGATCAGCCAGCCGAGGTACGTCGCGAACTGGTCCTCGCGGCCGATGTTGATCGTGCCGACGACGTGGCCGGCGGCGAACGCGGTGCGGTGCCGCAGGTCGACGACCCACTCGCCCGCCTCGATGCGCCGGCGCAGCTCGGCCGCGTCGGCCCGCTCGGGCAGGGTCAGGTCGGGAGCGCCGGGCCCACCGGCGTTGGCCGGGCCCATGTGGGCGTAGTACGCCGGCCACGCGTCGAGGCCGGCGAGCAGCTGCTCGACGTACGTCTCCTCGTCCTGGGTGAGCACCGGGTTGACCCGTCGCTCCTGGCCGATCGTGGACGACAGGCCCTCGGCCTGGGTGGCCGAGCAGAACGAGCCGAAGCCGTGGGTCGGGTAGACCTCGGCGTCGTCGGGCAGCAGGTCCGCGAGGCGGTGCGCCGACGCGTGCTGGTGGTGCACCAGCGCCTGCGTGTGGTCCGGGCCCAGCAGGTCCGGGCGCCCGGTGGCGCCGTACAGCAGCGAGCCGCCGGTGAAGACGCCGACCTGCGCGCCGGTCGCGGCGTCGGCCAGGGCGTAGCTGAGGTGTGTGTAGGTGTGGCCCGGCGTCGCCAGGGCCGTCACCCGCATCCGGTCGCCGACCTCGACGACCTCCTCGTCGGTGATCGGGTGCCGCTCGTAGGCGACCTCGTCGGCGGCGTTGACGTGGTACGTCGCGCCGGTGTGCTCGGCGAGCGCGAGGCCACCGGTCACGTAGTCGTTGTGGATGTGGGTCTCGAACACGTCGGTGAGCCGGACACCGTGCTCGGTGAGCAGGCCCAGCACGCGGTCGATGTCGCGCTGCGGGTCGATGACGAACGCCACCTCGCCGTCGTGGACGAGGTAGGTGCGGTCCCCCAGCGACGGGGTGTCCAGGGTCAGGACGGTCAGCTCACGGTTCAGGTCGCGGCTCATCGGGCCACCTCCACCGGCCGGCCGCTGGCGACCCAGGCCTCCAGGCCGCCACGGACGTTGACCGCGGCGACGCCGGCACCGGCGAGCGCGCGGGTCACCATGCCGCTGCGGCTGCCGGAGCGGCAGAACAGGTAGACCGGACGGTTCCGGTCGATCTCGTGCAGTCGGTTGCCGAGCTCACGCATCGGGACCAACTGGGTACCGGCGACGTGTGCCGCGGCGTACTCCTCAGGTTCACGGACATCGATGACGGTGGCGTCGCCGCGCAACAGCTCGGCGAGCTCGTTCACGTCGATCTCGTGCTCCACAGACCCTCCTCGGGCGGTTGACATCAGAGCGGGGGAATACCCTGGGGGGTATCACGGGTTCCGACAATAACACCCCGGGGGGTATCGTCAAACCCGGGCAAGAACCCGAGAGGAGACCCATGAGCACCACCACGCTGACCAAGGACAACTTCGAGAAGACGGTCACCGAGGACGGCATCGTCCTGGTCGACTTCTGGGCGTCCTGGTGCGGCCCGTGCCGCCAGTTCGCGCCCGTCTTCGAGGCCGCGTCCGAGTCGCACGCCGACGTGACGTTCGGCAAGGTCGACACCGAGGCCGAGCGCGAGCTCGCCGCCGCGGCGCAGATCACGTCGATCCCCACCCTGATGGCCTTCCGCGACGGCATCCTCGTCTTCGCGCAGCCCGGTGCGCTCCCGGCGCCCGCGCTGGAGCAGGTCATCACCGCGGTCAAGGACCTCGACATGGACGACGTCCGGACCCAGCTCGCCGCGCAGCAGGACGGCGGCCAGCAGGACGGCGGCCAGGCCTGATGACCGGCTACACGCTGTCCACGACGCTCGAGCGGCCCTACGACCAGACGGTCGCCGACGTGCGCCAGGCCCTGGCCGACCAGGGCTTCGGCGTGCTCACCGAGATCGACCTGAAGGCGACGCTGGCGGCCAAGCTCGGCGTCGACGTACCGCCCCAGGTCATCCTCGGCGCCTGCCGGCCGCCGCTGGCCCACCAGGCGATCGAGATCGACCCGTCGGTCGCCGCCGTCCTACCCTGCAACGTGGTCGTCCGCGCCGTGGACGACGACACCACCGTCGTCGAGGCGTTCGACCCCGACGCGATGACCGCCCTCGCCGGCGAGGCGCTCGCGCCCGTCGCCGCCGAGGCGCGGACCCGACTGACGGCGGCGCTGGCCGCCCTGAGCAACGACGAGTGAGGACCGAGGCGATGGAGCTCGACCCCCAGGACATGACCTCGGTCATCAACCGCATCAAGCGGGCCCGCGGCCAGCTCGACGGCGTGCTGCGCATGCTCGAGGAGGGCCGCGAGTGCGAGGACGTCGTCACCCAGCTGGCGGCGGTGTCCAAGGCGCTCGACCGGGCCGGGTTCGCCATCGTCGCGACGGGGCTGCAGCAGTGCCTGACCTCCGCCGACGGCGGGTCGGACATGGACGTGAAGAAGATGGAGAAGCTCTTCCTCTCGCTCGCGTGAGGTTAGCGGCCGCTAACCTTGCCGGGTGAGCCGGCCCCCCGATCGACGGAGCCAGATCCTCGCGACCGCGGCGGAGCTGTTCGCCGCCCGCGGGTTCCACGGCGTCTCGGTCGCCGACCTGGGGGCCGCGTGCGGGATCTCCGGGCCGGCGCTCTACAAGCACTTCCCGTCCAAGCAGGCGGTGCTGTCCGAGATGCTGGTCTCGATCAGCGAGGAGCTGCTCCGGGTCGGGCGGGACCGGGTGGCCGCCGCCGCGGACGCCGACGGGGCCATCGACGCGCTCGTCGACTGGCACGTCGACTTCGCGGTGCGGCACCGGCCGCTGATCGTGGTCCAGGACCGCGACTGGGAGGCGCTGCCCGCCGACGCGCGGGAGCGGGTGCGCTCGCTCCAGCGTGCGTACGTCGACCTCTGGGCCGGGCAGCTCCGGCTGCGCGACCCGCGGCTGGACCTGGCGACCGCGCGGTCGATGGCGCACGCGGCGTTCGGGCTGATCAACTCCACCCCGCACAGCGCCCTGCTCCCCGACCCGCAGCTGCGCGCGGTCCTCACCCGGATGGCGCGGGGGGCGCTGGATCGGTGAGGTCCTCGAGGACCCGCGCCGCGTAGAGGGCGGCCTCGACGGCGGCGTCCAGGTCGAGGTCGTCCGGGTCGGCATCCTCGTGCCCGTCGGTGCCCTCGGCGCGCGCGTGCAGACGGGCGAGCAGCTCGTCGCGCGGCAGTCCGCGGAGCTGGAGGAGCACGAGCGGGTCGTCGTCCACCAGCCAGGCCACCTGCTGCAGCACCGCGAGCGCGTGCACGCACGGGTCGACCCAGTGCTCGCAGGTGCACGACGACCCGAGCTCCCCACCGAACGGCAGCAGCTCGACGCCGGCCTCCTCGGCATGCTCGACCAGGCCGTGCGGCAGGTCGCCCGCCAGCAGCGCGGCGACCCGGCCCGACTCGGCCGCGACCGTCTCCACCAGCGCGTCGACGTCCGCGGGCTCCAGCACCGGGACCGAGCCCTCGACCGCCCACAGGCCGTGGGCGTCCTCGACCGCGGCGACGAACCGGCCCGCCTCGACCGCGATCCGCCCGACGTGCCCGCCGCGGGCCAGCGCCCGCGAGGCGACCAGGTCGGCCTCGGCGTACGCCGCCTCCTCGACGGCACGCACCCACGCCTTGCCCCACCACGTGCGGGCGCGCGCCGCCCGTGGCCGGGCCGCGACGCGCGGGTGCACGACCGCCGGCATCACGGGCTCCGCAGGGTGACGAGGTCGCGCAGCTCGTCGTTGCTGAGCTCGGTCAGCGCCGCCTCGCCGCGGCCGAGCACCGCGTCGGCGAGCGCACGCTTGCGGCCCAGCAGCTCGGCGACCTTCTCCTCGATCGTGCCCTGGGTGACCATCCGGTGCACCTGCACGGCCCGGGTCTGGCCGATCCGGTGCGCCCGGTCCGTCGCCTGCTCCTCGACGGCGGGGTTCCACCACCGGTCCAGGTGCACCACGTGGTCGGCGCGGGTCAGGTTGAGGCCGGTGCCGCCGGCCTTGAGCGACAGCAGGAACACCGGCACCTCGCCCGCCTGGAACCGGGCCACCATCGCCTCACGCTCGCGCACCGGCGTGCCGCCGTGCAGCAGCTGGTGGGGTACGCCGGCGCGGGCCAGGTGCCCCTCGAGCAGCCGGGCCATCGCGACGTACTGGGTGAACACCAGCACCGCGCCGTCCTCGGCGAGCACGGTGCCGACCAGCTCGTCGAGCAGGTCGACCTTCTCCGAGCGCCCCGACAGGCGTGCCCCGGAGCGCTTGAGGAAGTGGTCGGGGTGGTTGCAGATCTGCTTCAGCCCGGTCAGCAGCATCAGCACCAGGCCGCGCCGGGCGGCCTGGTCGGCGGGGTCGGCGCGCTCGATCCGCGCCATCGTGTCGCGCACGAACGACTCGTAGAGGACCGCCTGCTCGCGGGTGAGCCGGACCGGGTGGTCGGTCTCGGTCTTGTCCGGCAGCTCGGGCGCGATGCCGGGGTCGGACTTGCGGCGGCGCAGCAGGAACGGGCCGATCAGGTCGGCGAACTGCCGCGCCTTGCCGGGCTCGCGGCCGGACTCGATCGGCGCCGGCCCAGACCTTGCGGAACGCGTTGCGGCTGCCGAGCAGCCCCGGCGTCACCCAGTCGAGGATCGCCCACAGCTCGGTGAGGTCGTTCTCGACGGGCGTGCCGGTCAGCGCCACCCGGGCGGCGCTGTCGATCGAGCGCAGCGCCCGCGCGGTCGCGGTCCGCGGGTTCTTCACGTGCTGGGCCTCGTCGGCGACGACCAGGTCCCAGGCCGACGCCGCCGAGGGTGGCGGCGTCGCGTCGCATCGTGCCGTACGTCGTCAGCACGAACCCGTCGCCCGCGGCGGACAGGTCGCGGGCGCCGCCGTGGAACCGGACCACGGGCACGCCGGGCGCGAACCGGCGTACCTCGTCCTCCCAGTTGCCGAGCAGGCTGGCCGGGCAGACCACCAGCGTCGGGCCGCGGCGACCGGACTCGCGCCGGTGCAGGTGCAGGGCGATCAGGGTGACGGTCTTGCCCAGGCCCATGTCGTCGGCCAGGCAGGCGCCGAGGCCGAGGTCGGTCAGCTCGGCCAGCCAGGTCAGGCCGTGCCGCTGGTAGTCGCGCAGCGACGCCGCCAGTGCCGCGGGCGGCTCGACCGGTGTCCGGGTGGCCGCGGTGAGCAGCCGCTCGCGGACCTTCAGCAGGCTGGCGCCGACGATCACCTGCTCCTCGGCGGCCTGTCGCCCGCCCGACCTGGACCGTGCCGGTCAGCGCCGCCGCGACCGCCTCGGCAGGCTGCGACGGTGCGGATCAGCCGCTTGCGGGCCTTGCGCGCGATGGCCGGGTCGACGACCGTCCAGTTGCCGCGCAGCCGCAGCAGCGGTGTGGCGGACGCCGCGAGCCGGTCCATCTCCTCGGGGCTGAGCGGGTCGCCGTGCAGCGCGATCTGCCAGTTGAAGGAGAAGAGCGTCTCGGTGCCGAGGGCCGGCTCGTTGAGCGGCTCCTCCCGCGGACCGGCGGCCGGGCCGGGCGCCCGGTCCAGGACGGTCGTCGCGGTCAGGTCGCGGCCCAGGCTGCGCGGCCAGAGGACGTCGACGCCTGCGGCGCGCAGCGCGGCGACCCCCTCGTCGAGCAGGCTGACGAGCTCGTCGCCGTCGAGGGTGATCTCGTCGGGGACCCGCAGCTCGAGCAACCGGTCGAGCACCGGCCACGCGTCGGCGGCGGCGCGCAGCGCGATGGTGGCGTGGGTGCGGGCGCGGTCGCCGAAGCCGTGCTCGCTCGGGCGGTGCCGGTCCACAGCAGGGCGAGGTCGCAGAGGTGCAGCGGGTTGCTGCTCGTCGTGGGCCTGGGGCACCAGCCGGACGGCGCCCGCGACCAGCTCCTCCTCGTCGGCCTCGACGCGCAGCGAGAGCGTCACCAGCTGCGGCAGGTCGCCGCGCGTCGACCCGCTGGTGCCGGGCCAGCCGGGCCTGGAGCCGCTCCTCGAAGGTCGGCCGGTCCGGCCGGCGTACCGGCGGCGCCGACCCGGCCACGGCCGGCGCCGGGGCGCCCCGCGGCATCGCGTCGGCCACCGCGTCGAGCAGGTCGCGGACCAGCCGCTCGTCGTCCGCGCCGCCGGCCGGGCCGAGCATCGCGATCCGGTCCTCGTCGTCGGCGTCGAGGCCGGCCACCCGCCAGTGCGGCGGCCCGTCGGCCGCGGCGTCCGGCGCGAACTTGCCGGCCGCCACCAGCCGCATGCCCAGCAGCGCGGCGCCGGACAGCAGCCCGACGCTGGGGTGCAGGTCGTCGCGGCTGCGCGCCTTGGCCAGCACCGGGAGCGCCGCCCGGATCGGCAGGGCGACGGTGCGCCGGTCGTCGGTGAACTCCACGACGCCGTCCCGGGGCGGCTCGCGCGGCCCGGAACGTGGCCGGGCCGGTGACGGGGACGAAGCTCACGCCGCGACGCTAGCCGGACGCGCCGGACAGCGCGTTCCGGACGGCACGTAGCCTGATTCTATGCCTGCATCCATGAGCATCCTCGACGCCGAAGATCGCCCGTCTGGACGGCACCCCCACCACGCTCGGCGAGATCACCGGCGGCAGCCCGCGCTGCTGGTCAACGTGGCGAGCAAGTGCGGGCTGACGCCGCAGTACACCGGTCTGGAGGCAGCTCAGGAGCGGTACGCCGAGCGTGGGTTCACGGTGGTCGGGCTGCCCTGCAACCAGTTCCTCGGCCAGGAGCCGGGCAGCGCCGAGGAGATCGCGGAGTTCTGCTCCGCGACGTACGGCGTCACCTTCCCGATGACCGAGAAGATCGAGGTCAACGGCGACGACCGGCACGAGATCTACCGCACCCTGGTCGAGACGCCCAACGAGAAGGGCGAGTCCGGCGACATCTCCTGGAACTTCGAGAAGTTCCTGATCGCCGGCGACGGCACGGTGATCGCCCGGTTCCGCCCCCAGGTCGAGCCCGACGACCCGCGCCTGGTGGACGCGATCGAGGCGATGCTGGGCTGACCGGCACCGCTCGCCCGACGGCCCGCTCGGGGTGACCAAGCCCACGGTCCGGGCCGACGAAAGTCGGATGACCGCTGTCGGCGGCTCCGCCTAGCCTCGAACGGTGAGCGTCGACACCACCCCGTCCCCCCAGACCGACCGCGGCCTCGACCGCGGCGTCCTGCTGACCGCCGGCGTGGTCGTGCTCGGCGCGATCATGTCGATCCTCGACATCACCGTCGTGTCGGTGGCGCTGAAGACCTTCCAGCAGGAGTTCGACGCCACGTCCGCCGAGGTGGCCTGGACGATGACCGGCTACACGCTCGCGCTCGCGACCGTGATCCCGCTGACCGGCTGGGCGGCCGACCGGTTCGGGACCAAGCGCCTCTACATGCTCGCGGTGCTGCTGTTCACGGCGGGCTCGGTGCTCTGCGCGGCGGCGAACTCGCTGGAGATGCTGGTCAGCTTCCGGGTGCTGCAGGGCCTCGGCGGCGGCATGCTGATGCCGCTCGGCATGACGATCCTGACCCGCGCCGCCGGCCCCGAGCGGGTCGGCCGGGTGATGGCGGTGCTCGGCATCCCGATGCTGCTCGGCCCGATCTTCGGCCCGATCATCGGCGGCGCGCTGATCGACTCGGCGAGCTGGCACTGGATCTTCCTGATCAACCTGCCGATCGGCCTGGTCGCGCTCGTCTACGCCGGCGTCGTGCTGCCGCGCGACCACGTCGAGCCGTCCGAGACCTTCGACTGGCTGGGCATGGTGCTGCTCTCGCCCGGGCTCGCCGCGTTCCTGTACGGCGTCTCCTCGATCCCGGCGGCCAAGGCCGACCACGGCACCGTGTGGACCGCGCAGGTCGTCGGGCCGGCGGTCGCGGGCCTGGCGCTGATCGCCGCGTTCGTCCCGTGGGCGCTGAGCCGGCGCAACGCGCACCCGCTGGTCGACCTGCGGCTGTTCGGGAACCGCACCATGACGGCCGCGGTGATCGCGATGTCGCTGTTCGCGATCGCGTTCTTCGGGGCGAGCCTGCTCTTCCCGCTCTACTTCCAGACCGTCCGCGCCGAGGACGCCCTCCACGCCGGCCTGCTCCTCGCGCCCCAGGGGATCGGCGCGATGCTCACCATGCCGGTCGCGGGCGTGCTCGCGGACCGGATCGGGCCCGGCAAGATCGTGCTCACCGGCATCAGCGTGATCACCGTCGGCATGGGGATGTTCACCCAGCTCGAGGCGGACACCTCCTACGCCTACCTGCTGGCCGCCCTGTTCGTGATGGGCCTCGGCATGGGCGCCACCATGATGCCGATCATGTCCGCGGCGCTCGCGACGCTGAAGGAGCACACGATCGCCCGCGGCTCGACGCTGATGAACATCGTCCAGCAGGTCGCCGCCTCGATCGGCACCGCGGTGTTCTCGGTGCTGCTCACCAACGGCACCATCGGGCTCGACCCGACCGACGCGGCGACGTACGTCACCGGGCTCGCGGACGCGTTCGCCCACGTCTTCGTGGTCGCCACCGTCATGGTCGCGCTGGTGCTGGTCCCGGCGTTCTTCCTGCCGCGCCGCAAGGTCGCCCACGTCGACCCCGCGATGATCGCCGGCCACTGACGGCGGCGTGTCGTGCGGGTTTCGGCTGTCAGCAGCCGAACCCCGCGACCCGGCCGGTGATCGGCGGCAGGTCGGCGAGCGTGACGATGCCGGGCGGGGCGGCGACGACGTACGGGATCGCGTTGGTGACCGGCATCGCGGTGTAGATCATGCCGAGGCCCATGAAGCCCTCGGTCCAGTCCTGCGGCGGCAGGCAGTGCAGCACGGTGCGCATGTTGGGCAGCCCGAAGACCTGGATCACGTGCCCGTGCGCCAGCGGCTTGGGCGGGACGACGTGCTCGGCCCATGGTCCAGTTGAAGCCGACGCTGACCACGTTGCGGTCCCCGACCCAGCCGCGGTGGTAGCCGAGCACGCCGCCGACCGTCCCGGCCGGGATCGGCATGAAGCCGAGGTCGGTGTCGCCGGTGGCCGGCGGTGAACTCGACGTCGAAGGTCATCCGGTCCAGCGTCACGCCCATCGCGTCGGCCATCATCGCCGCCGACTCGGCGAACACCTCGCTCTCGCGGCGCACGCTCTCGGCAAGGCCCGGGGTGTCGGGCGCCTGGCGAGAACCCCATCGCGCGTCTGCGTCCGGCGGACTCGTAGGTCGAGCAGTCCACCGACTCGGTGATCCGGATCTCGTCCACCCGCTCGCAGGCGCCGCTGAGCACCATGCCGACCAGTGTTCGTCATGCCCGGGTGCGCGCCGCTGCCGAAGATCGTCGCGCCGCCGCGCGCGCACGCCGCCCGGATCCGCTCGAGGTCCGCAGGCGTCTGCTTGCCGCCGGTGATCCACGCGGCGCTCGAGCAGACGTTGACGCCGGCGCCGAGCAGCGCACAGAGCTCGTCGACGCTCGGCCACAGCGGGTTGTAGCAGCAGGCGTCGGCGCCGAGGCCGAGCAGCGCATCGATGTCGTCGGTCGCCACCACGCCGGTCGGCTGACGGACCAGCCGCACAGGTCGGCGGCGTCGCGTCCGACCTTGTCCGGCCCGTGGGCGTAGACACCGACCAGCTCGAGGTCGGTGCCGGGCGATGATCGCGTGCAGCGAGCGGCGCCCGATGTTGCCGGTCGTCCACTGGATCACCCGGAGGGGCCGGTCGCTCATGGGCGGCAGACTAGAACGCGTTCTACCTGCGGTCCACCCCGAGCAGCGTGGCATCGAGGAACGCCAGGACCCGGCGGGTCCACTCCGCGGGCGTCGGTCCGCAGTCCTTCGACGTGCCCGGCGCCCGGCACGCGTCCACACCTCGACGGCTCGGGCGCGGCGCGCGCCAGCCGTTCGCGCGGCCAGCGTCTCGGTCTCGACCTCGCCGGCGGCGATGAGGAGGAAGCGGGCTCCTCGCCCGGCCGCGGCGACGACCGAGTCCCGCAGACGGCGTCGGGCTCGGGCGCCGCGGTCGAGCAGTCCCGCCACGGCGTACGTCACGCGGTCGATGCCCTGCTGGAGCCGCCCCCGGATGCCGTACCGTCGAGATACTCCTTGTCGGCGGCCACCCGGTTGGTCGCGCCCTCGGCCACGACGGCGACCACCCGGGCGTCCACGCCGGCCGCGCCGATCGCCTCCTCGCCGCCCATCGAGAGCCCGAGCAGCCCGACTCGCCCCGGCGGTCAGGTCCGCGTCTGGCCACCAGGAAGTCGACCGCGGCCTCGGCGTCCCGCTCGCCGTACCATCCCAGGTCCATGCCGCTGCCCCCGCTCTCGCCATGCCCGCGGGCATCGACGAGGAGGACGCCGTAGCCGCGGTCGGCGAGCACGGCGGCCTGGTCGAGCACGTCGGTCCGGGTGGATCCGGCCCCGTGCAGCACGGCGACGGCCGCACCGTTGTCCGACGGCACCCACCAGGCGGCGAGCTCGACCCCGTCGGAGGTCCGCAGCGTGGCGTCCTCGAAGGTCAGGCCCAGGTCGGCGGGCGTCCGGTCGCCCAGCGCCGGGTGGCCGGGGTGGCTCGCGGCGACGCCCTGGCCCACCGTCCAGGCCGCGAGGTAGGCGGTGACCAGCAGCAGCGGGATCGTGAGCACCCACCAGCGTCGGCGGGAACCGGCCAGGAGCCGCCAGGCGGCCGCACCGGCCACGCGCGAGGCCGGCGACCAGCACGGCGGCACCGGCGACGCCGGTCACGCCGATGCCCTCGTTGGTCAGGTGCGGCACCGCCAGGCCGAGACCCGTCGACGCCACGACCGCGCCGACCACGAACGTCGCCGCGAGCGCGACGCGTCGCCCGGTGCGCGGGGCGTGCCTCACGGTCCGACCCTAGGAGCGACTCCGGCCGGCGAGACAGGGGCCAACGTCCCTGCACGGTCAGGACGTGGCGGCGAGCACCAGCGGCCGCACCTCGGCGCCGCCGGCGGCGCGGACGGCCCGGGCGGCCATCGTCAGGGTCCAGCCGGTGACCACCAGGTCGTCGACGAGCAGCACCCGGCGCCCGGACAGGTCGTCGGCCTGCAGGGAGAAGCGCCGACCGACCGCGGCGACCCGCTGGGCGGAGTTCGCGGCACCCTGGCCGGGGGCGACGTCGGGGTCGACGACCGCCCAGCGACCCAGGACCGGCACCCGCAGGTAGCGGGACAGCCCGTCGGCGAGGTCTGCGGTCAGCGTCGGGCGGCTCACGGACTCGACGACCACGATCCCGTCGACCGGTGGGCGCCAGTCGCCGAGCACCTCGACGACCGCCCTGACCAGCGGCACCGGCACCGGCCCGTCCGGCGTACCGGCCGCGAACAGCTCGCGCAGGGCGTTGCCGTAGCCGAGGTCGGTGAGCCGGGCGACGGCCCGGCCCTCCTCCGCGCCCTCGCGGATCTTGCCCTTGAGGTCGATCCCGAGGTTGCCCAGCGCCGTGGGCCACATCTTGCGCGGCTCGACCACGACCCCCGGACGCGCCAGCCGCGCACCCGCCTCCTCGACCGCCGCCTCGGACACGGTCGCCGGCAGCTCGAGCCCGCCGCAGTTGTCGCAGCGGCCGCAGTCGGCCGCTTCCGGGTCGTCGAGCTGCTCGCGCAGGAACCGCATCCGGCACCGGTCGGTCGCGATGTAGTCGAGCATCGCCCGCTGCTCGCGCTCGCGCGCCTCGCTGACGCGGCGGTACCGCTCCTCGTCGTACACCCACTCCCGGCCGGTGGCCTCCCAGCCGCCGCGCACCCGTCGGACCGCACCGTCCACGTCGAGCACCTTGAGCATCGTCTCGAGCCGGGTGCGGTTGAGGTCGACGTACGTCTCGAGCGTCGCGGTGCTCATCGGGCGTCCCTCGGCGGCGAGGACCTCGAGCGTGCGACGCACCTGCTCCTCCCGGGGGAAGGCCAGCGACGCGAAGTACGCCCAGATGTCGCGGTCCTCGACGGCCGGCAGCAGCACCACGGTGGCCTCGTCAGTGCCGCGCCCGGCGCGGCCGACCTGCTGGTAGTAGGACACCGGCGACGACGGCGCCCCCATGTTGACCACGAAGCCGAGCGTGGCGTCGAAGCCCATGCCCAGGGCGCTGGTCGCGACCAGCGCCTTGACCCGCCCGGCCGCGAGGTCCTGCTCGAGGGCGTGCCGCTCGGTGGTCTCGGTCTGGCCGGAGTACGCCGCGACGTGGTGGCCGCGCGAGCGCAGGTAGTCGGCGATCTCCTGGGTGGCCGCGACCGTCAGGCAGTAGACGATGCCGGAGCCGGGCTGCTCGGCGAGGTGGTCGGCCAGCCAGGCCAGCCGTTGCTCGGCGGTCGACAGCCGGACCACGCCGAGGCGCAGCGACTCGCGGTCGAGCGAGCCGCGGAGGACGAGGACGCCCGACCCCATCTGCTCGGCGACGTCCTGGGTCACCCGCGCGTTCGCGGTGGCCGTGGTCGCCAGCACCGGGATCCCGTCGGGGAGGTCGTCGAGCAGGGTGCGGATCCGCCGGTAGTCGGGGCGGAAGTCGTGGCCCCAGTCGGAGATGCAGTGCGCCTCGTCGACGACCAGCAGCCCGCAGGTCGCCGCCAGCCGCGGGAGGACCTCGTCGCGGAAGCCCGGGTTGTTGAGCCGCTCCGGGCTCACCAGCAGCACGTCGACCTCGCCGGCCGCGATGGCGTCCTGGATCGGCTGCCAGTCCTCCATGTTCGTGGAGTTGATCGTCACCGCCCGGATGCCGGCCCGCTCCGCGGCCGCGATCTGGTTGCGCATCAGCGCGAGCAGCGGCGAGACGATCACCGTCGGGCCCGCCCCCTGCTCGCGCAGCAGCAGGGTCGCCACGAAGTAGACCGCCGACTTGCCCCAGCCGGTGCGCTGCACGACCAGCGCCCGCCGCCGCTCGACCGCGAGCGCCTCGATCGCGCTCCACTGGTCCTCGCGCAGGACCGCATCGTCGGAGCCGACGAGGGCGCGGAGGAAGGCTTCGGCGCGCTCTCGGGTCATGGCCCCTGTCTACCAGCGGCCGCCGACCCACCGCGCCGCGCGGGTCGCTGCCTGTGGAGGACCGATACTGGACGGGTGGCCCACCCGATGAAGTACGCCGTGGTCGAGTCCGAGCGCCGCTTCCTCCTGGCGTCGCTGCCGTCCGGGGTCGAGCGCACCAGCGAGATCGTGGACCGGTACGTCGTCGGCACCCGCCTGCGGATGCGCGAGGTGGTGGACCCCGACGGCACGGTCGTCCGCAAGCTGGGCCACAAGGTGCGGCTCACCGACGGTCCCGAGCGGGTCGCGTGCACCAACTTCTACGTCGACGACGCCGAGTGGCGTGCCCTGCTCGCGCTCCCGGCCCGGACGCTGCGCAAGCGCCGCCACCACGTCCGCGTCGACGGGGTGCACGTCGCCGTGGACGAGCTGCCCGACGGGACCCTGCTCGCCGAGATCGACGGCGGCGACCAGCCCGTCGCCGAGGTGCCGGCCCGGCTCGACGTCGTCCGGGAGGTCACCGCCGACGAGGACTGGACCGGAGCGGCCCTCGCGACCTGAGGTCCCGGCGCGCCCGGGCGACCTACGCGCTCACCAGATCCGCACGCGCTGGGACGGGTCGAGCCAGAGGCCGTCGCCCTCGGCGGTCTCGAAGACCTCGTGGAACTCGTCGAGGTTGCGCACGATGTTCGCGCGGAACTCCGGCGGGCTGTGCGGGTCGATGGTGAGGTACTGCTGCTCCTGCTCCTTGCGGCGCTTGGTGCGCCAGCAGTAGGCCCAGTTCAAGAACACCTTGCGCCGGTCCTCGGCCGAGGCCTCGCCGCCGCGGGCGATGAGGTACGCCGTGTGGCCGATCGTGAGCCCGCCGAGGTCGCCGATGTTCTCGCCGACGGTGAGCGCGCCGTTGACGTGCTCGCCGGGCAGGTTGCGCGGCTCGAACGCGTCGTACTGCTCGATCAGCGTCTTCGACTTGACCTGGAACGCCGCCTTGTCGGCCGGCGTCCACCAGTCGTTGAGGTTGCCGGCGCCGTCGTACTGCGCACCCTGGTCGTCGAAGCCGTGGCCGATCTCGTGGCCGATGACCGCGCCGATGCCGCCGTAGTTCTCGGCCTCGTCGGCGTCCGGGGAGAAGAACGGCTTCTGCAGGATGCCGGCCGGGAAGCAGATCTCGTTGGTGCCGGGGTTGTAGTAGGCGTTGACGGTCTGCGGGAGCATGAACCACTCGTCGCGGTCCACCGGGGACCCGATCTTGGCCAGCTGCCGGTCGGTCTCGAACGCCGACGCGGCGGCGACGTTGCCGAGCAGGTCGTCGCGGGTCACCTGCAGGCGCGAGTAGTCGCGGAACTTCTCGGGGTAGCCGATCTTCGGGCGGAACGTCTCGAGCTTCTCGTACGCCCGCTGCTTGGTCTCCTCGGTCATCCAGTCGAGCTTCGAGATCGACTGGCGGTAGGCCGCGAGCAGGTTCGTCGACCAGCTCGTCCATCATCGCCTTGGCGTGCGGCGGGAAGTGCCGGGCGACGTACTCCTTGCCGACCGCCTCGCCGATCGCGCCCTCGACCAGCGCGACGCCGCGCTTCCAGCGGGCCCGCAGCTCCGGCGTGCCGTTGAGGGTGCGTCCGTAGAAGTCGAAGTTGGCCTGGACGAAGTCGTCGGTGAGGTACGCCGCGGTCGCGCGCAGCACGTGGGCGAGCAGCCACTGCTTCCAGTCCTCGAGGCCGACCTCGCCCAGGACACCGGACAGGTGGGAGAAGTACGACGGTTGCCGCACGCACGCCTCGGCGAGGGTCTCGTCGGACCCGCCGAGGTTGGTGACGTAGGCGTCCCAGTCGAACGCCGGGCACAGCTCGAGGAGCTCGGCCTTGGTCATCAGGTTGTAGGTCTTCTGCACGTCGCGGGTCTCGGCGCGCTCCCAGTGGCCGGCCGCGAGGCGGGTGTCGACCGCGAGGACGGTGGCGGCCGCGCCGGCCGCGTCCGGGTGCTCGGCGAGGGTGAAGAGCCGGGTCAGGTAGGCGACGTACTTCTCGCGCACCTCGGCGAACTTGTCGTCGCGGTAGTAGGACTCGTCGGGCAGCCCGAGGCCGCCCTGCACGAGGTTGAACAGGTAGCGGTCGGAGTCCTTGGAGTCGGTGTCGACGTACGAGCCGAACAGGCCGTGCCCGCCGAGCCGCTCGAACTCACCGAGGAACGCCGCCAGGTCGCGCACGTCGCGCAGGCCGGCGACCGCGTCGAGCAGGGGGCGGATCGGGTCGGGTGCCCTTGGCGTTGATGGCGTCCTCGTCCATGAACGAGGCGAACAGGTCACCGATCTTGCGGGCGTCCTCGTCGACGTCCTCGCCGTCCAGCACCCGCTGGGTGAGGTCCTCGATGATCGCGTGCACCTGCTCCTCGGCGGCGTCGGCGAGCTGCACGAAGGGGCCCCAGCTCGAGCGGTCCGACGGGATCTCCGTCTCGTCGAGCCAGCGGCCGTTCACGTGGCCGAAGAGGTCGTCCTGCGGCCGGATGTCGGGGTTCATGCCCTCGCGGGCGTCGTCGAGCGTGCTCACCCTGCGACCCTAGCCGCCCGGCCACCGGGTGGGGGCGGCGCTTCGCGCAGGGCGAACGCGACACGTCGGGTTTCACCGGTCAGCCGGTGAAACCCGCTCGACACGCCGGGGTGGCGCGGCGTGTCGGTCGGGTTTCACCCGACGAGTTCAGCCTCGGACGCGGACGACCGACTTCCCCAGGGTCTTGCGGGCCTCCATGTCGAGGAGGGCCTGGGCGAAGCCGTCGAGGTCGTACGTCGTCCCGACCGGCGGCTTCAGCACGCCCGACTCGAGCATCGGCAGCAGCTCGGCCCACTGCTCCTGCATGAAGCCGGGACGGACCATGGCGTAGGCGCCCCAGCCGACACCGCGGACGTCGACGTTGTTGAGCAGCAACCGGTTCACCTTCACCTCGGGGATGCCCTGTCCGGCGGCGAAGCCCACGACCAGCAGGCGGCCCTGCGGCGCGAGGAGGCGCAGGGAGTCGGTGAAGGCGTCGCCGCCGACGACGTCGACGACCACGTCGACGCCCGCCCCTCCGGTCAGGTCCTTCACGGCGTCGCGGAACCCGTCGAGCAGCACGGCCTCGTCGGCGCCGGCGGACCGGGCCACGGCGGCCTTCTCCTCGGTGCTGACCACCGCGATGACGCGCGCGCCGTACCCCTTGGCGACCTGGATGCTCGCGGTGCCCACGCCGCCGGCGGCGCCGTGCACGAGCACGGTCTCACCGGCCTTCAGGTCGCCACGCTCGGCGAGCGCGAACTGCGCGGTCAGGTAGTTCATCGGCAGCGCCGCGCCCTCGTCGTACGACACGGCGTCGGGCAGCGCGAACGTCATCGTCGCCGGGTTCGCGACCAGCTCCGCTGCGCCGCCGTACGCGTTGACGCCGGCGACCCGCTGGCCGGGCTCGAAGCCCTCCGGGCCGGACACGACGGTGCCGGCGAAGTCGACGCCCAGCGTGAACGGCGGCTCCGGCTTGAGCTGGTACTCGCCCTTGCTCAGCAGCAGGTCGGGGAACGAGACGCCGACGCTGTGCACCTCGACGAGGACGTCGTCGGGGCCGGGCGTCGGCTCGGGGACGTCGCGGACGACGACGTCGGCGGGACCGGTGGTGTCCAGGACCTGGGCAGCGCGCATGGGCCCGACGTTAGCGGTGGCCCCGGAAGGAGCGGCGCGCGTCTCACCGGGTCGCGGGGCTCCTGGCAGCGGCTAGGGTGCCGGGCGTGCGGCAGCGCTCCCTCGAGACGGCACACCGGTGCGTGGCACCGGCCTGCCTCCCCGGGGCTACCCCGGGGGCCACCGACATGTTCGGGCACTGCACCGCGCGCGACTCGCTGCGCTTCGCTGCAGGTCTTCGCGCGCACGACGGGACAGGTCGAGCAGCGCTGCCGCACCCTCACCCACCAGCGACGCCGGCACCTCGGTGAGAGCGGACCTGGCGCGCGCACTGGCGGACGGCTTCCTCGCCGGCGAGTGGTCGCAGGAGGGGCTCGTGGTGAGCGGGACGCTGGTCGTGGGCCGGCGCACCCCGTGGCTGGCGCCGCTCGCCCGGCAGACGCTCGACGTCTATCCACGACCGCCGCACGACCGGCCCCGGGAGCTCGCGACCAACATCGCGACGCGGCCCGCGGCCGCCAGGGCGGCTCGCGTGCGAGCACTGGTGCATCCCGTGACGCCGACCCGGATGGTCACCAACCGCTGGCGGCTGGCCGTGCTGCACGGACTGGGCGACGTCGCGGACCTCGTCGGCGTCACCGCCTCCGAGCTCGACTGGTTCGCCGACCCGCGGCATCTGGCCCGGACCGCCTCCGACGTACCCCTCCAGCACTACCGGGTCAGCCACCGGGTGGCTGCCAGCGGGGCGATCCGCGTGCTCGAGGCGCCCAAGCGACGACTCAAGGGCATCCAGCGGCTGCTCCTCGACGAGGTCGCGTCGCGGATCCCGCCGCACGACGCGGCCCGCGGGTTCCGGCCGGGCGGCTCGGTGCGGTCCTACGCCGCGCCGCACGCCGGCCGGCCGGTGGTGGTCCGGCTCGACCTGGAGGCGTTCTTCGCGAGCGTGACCGTGTCGCGGGTGTACGGCATCTGGCGCTCCGCCGGCTACCCCGAGCCGGTCGCGCACTGCCTCGCTGGGCTGGTGACCAGTGTGCTGCCGCGCTCGGCCTGGCGCGCCGTCCCTCGCCCGGCCGACGACGACCTCCTCGACGCGCACTGGCGGCTGGGCCGCCGGCTCGCGGCTCCGCACCTGCCGCAGGGTGCACCGACGTCACCGGCGATGGCGAATCTCGCGGCATTCAGCCTCGACGTACGACTCTCGGCGCTGGCGCGCTCGTGGGGCGGCCGGTACACCCGGTACGCCGACGACCTCGCCTTCTCCGGCGGACGGGGCTGGGGCTCGGGCACCTCCAGGCTCCTCGATGCCGTGGAGGAGATCGTGCGCGACGAGGGCTTCCGGCTCAACGCGCGCAAGACGGGCGTCATGCCCCGCGGGGGTCGGCAGACCCTGGGCGGCCTGGTCGTGAACGACCGGCCTCGCGTCGCCCGCGACGAGGTCGACCTGCTCCGCGCCATCCTGCACAACTGCCAGCGGTACGGGCCGAGCACCCAGAACCGCGACGCGGTGCCGGCCTTCGAGGAGCACCTGCGGGGCCGGATCGCCTGGGTTGCCCAGCATGACCCCTCCCGGGGAGCCCGCCTGTCGGCCCAGCACGCTGCGATCGACTGGAGCCGGTGAGCGGCAACGCCCCGCGGAGGCAAGAGATGGCAGGCCCGGGTTCATGGTCTCCGCATCGACCGCGCGGCGAAGTCGACGACCTCGGCGGTGAACGCACTGGCCCGTTCCAGCATGACCATGTGCCCGGTGCCCTCCAGGACGACGGTCTGCGCCCCGGGCACGGATGCGGCGAACTCGGCGAGCTCGGTCAACGGGGCGATCGCATCGTGGTCGGCGCCGATCGCGAGCACCGGGCAGCTGACCCGGGTGAGCCACTGCTCGGGGCGCAGCGTTCCGACTGCCCGTGCCGTGGGCAGGACACCGCGGGCACCGACTCCGTCGACGAGCAGCGCGACGCTCCGGCACGGGAGGACGCCCGGACGGTGGAGGTACGGCCACAGGAAGAGGCGGCGCAGGATCGGGCGCTTGATGACCTGGTCTCGAAGGAACGCCGGCACGGGCAGGCCGGCGGTGAGAACCTCGACGTAGGTCGCCGCGACCGTTGCGGGTCGTCTGATCGCGTAGTGACCGGCGCTCTGCCGGCCGAGCGCGGCGGCGAAAGCCTGCACCGTTCCGGCGGCGAGGACGATCGCGCCCACCAGATCGGCATGACGTCGGGCGAAGCGGACGGCCAGGATCCCGCCGAGCGAATGCCCGACGAAGACGACCCCGGGCAGCTTCAGTTCCTTGACCAGCTCGGCGATCGCGTCCACGAACGCGTCGATCGTGTACCCGCTCGACAGCGGTTCGGATCGGCCGAAGCCGGGCAGGTCGACGGCGATGACACGACCGTGCTCAGCCAGTTCGGGGATGTTCTCCGTCCAGTGCTGCCAGCGCCCTCCCAGGCCGTGCGCGAGGACGAACACCCGCTGGTCGGGCCCGGGATCGCCGTAGTCCAGGTAGTGCAGGCGGGAGCCGGCGATGTCGGCGGTGTGCAGGTGTCGAGCCCAGTCGACCTCGCCTCGTGGTCGTCGTCCGGGCTGGCCGTAGTCTCCGTGCAGCGGGACGGTCCTCCACGTCGGGCCCGTCGATGTCATGAGCGACCCTCTCCTCGGTCCGGAGATTCAAGCAGGTCGGCCTACGTTCGTCGGTGGAAGGTGACGTCGCCGTTGGGGTGGTAGGTGGTCTGGTATCGGGTGTCGTGGGCGCGTTGGTGGTGCCAGCCGCACAGCAGGATGCCGTTGGCCAGGTCGGTGGGGCCGCCGTCGATCCAGCGCTTCTTGTGGTGGGCGTGCAGGCCGGTGGTGCGGTCGCAGCCTTCGGCGCGGCAGCCTTTGTCGCGGGCGAGCATCACGACCCGCTGGTGCTTGGCGTAGTGCCGCTTCTCGCGGCCCACGTCCATGGGCTGGGACTCCCCGTCGAGGACCACCGGGATCAGGCCCGCCTCGCACGCCAGGCGGCGGGCCATGGCGGGGGAGATCTTCTCCCCGGTGTCCAGCACCCCGGCCTTCTCGAGGCGTCCCATCAGGGTGTCGACGTCGATGAGGACCACCATGGTCGCGGACACGCCGCCGGTGTCGGGGAGCTGGTCGGCGGGGTACCGCTCGATCAGCTCACACAACGCCCGACCCAGCGCTTCGGGGGTCGGCTTCGCGCCGAATCCGTCGCTGTTCCCGGCGCCCTTCGTAGCCACCTGGTGCTTGGGTGCGGCGATCGCGGCCAGCATCTTCCGCAGCGCCGCGCCGTGGACGGTGGGCAGGGTGAAGGTGCCGCGGGTCTTGCCGTGTCCGTCGTCGACCATGGTCAGGTGACACGCCTTCGCGGCGGCGGCTTCCTCGGCCTCCAACAGGGCGGCTTCGCGGGCGTCGGCCTCGTCGGGGGCGATGACCTCGAACAGGTGCTTGCCGAACCCGATCAGCTCCTTGGCGTGGTGATCGCGCGCGAGCCCGAGCAGATGGGCCTCGGCCTTCGCCACGAGTGCGCGGTCGAGGGTGTCGGGCAGCTTGTCGACCGCGTCGATGATCGCGCGGGCCTGGTCCACACAGATCCGGCCCGCCGCGAGCGCGTCCCTCGTGGCGGGGTGGGCTTCCAGGCCACGACCCAGATTCATGGTCGCCGCCGCGGCACCCCGCGTCTGGCGGGTGGTGTGGGCCAGCCACGCCGCGGTACTCGAGGCGGCCACGTCGTCACCGACCCCGACGAACTCCGCGTGCGCGGCCACCCGGGCCTTGAGCTCCGCGAGCCGGGACGCCGCACGCTCCAGCGCGACCAGCGTCTGGCCGGTCTCGTCGGCGTCCATCGACCACACCGACGCGTCGACAACCCGGTCGAGCTCGGCGTGCAGGTGCGCGGTCGCAACAGCCACCGGGTGCCGGGGTGTCGCGGTCTGCTGCCATGGATCAACCCAATCACCGGCCACCGACAGTCGGGCCTGCTCAGACCCCGTCTGTCTCACTCTGCGAGACGCTTTTCAAAAGTATTTTCGTGTCCGATTCTCCCGCCGCTTGCCGGCCATTCGGGCCGGTCCCGCGGAAGGGCCGCCGTGACTCGGGAAGCAGCCGCAACCCCACACCCGGCCTACCCCCTTTGCTGCCTGTCGGTCGCAACCCTCCGCGATCCGCAGGCTGCCGACAGCCGGTGGTGGTCTCGTGTCAGCGGGGCTCGACCAGGCGGTTCATCTCGAAGTGCATCGGGTCGGTGTAGTGCCAGTCGCCGCCCCAGGCGAAGCCCCAGTTCTTGAAGATCGCGACCACGCCGCGGTCGATCTGGCCGACCGTGCCGCGCTGGTTGCCGGGACGTTGAGGTCGAGGGCCAGGCCGAAGGCGTGGTTGGAGAGCGTGGTCGTGCCGGCGATGAAGCGCGGGTAGTAGCAGCCGGCGTACTCGCCGGGGTGGATCTTGTCGGCCAGGCCCTGCGGCGATGACCTCCTCGAGCGCGGCCTCGCAGCTGCGGGAAGATCAGCCTTGTTGCAGGTGACGTTGCCCAGGATCGGCACCGCCTCGGTGGCGATGTGGGCGGCGACCCAGGCCGGGTCGGGCGCGATGTGGCCGCCGCCGAGCACGGAGTAGCGGAAGGTGCCGACCGCGTCGGCGATCGTGCCGACGACGACCGCGGTCTGCTCGACGCCCGGGGTCGAGGCCGTTGCGCGCGCACGACGTCGGTCATCTGCACCGAGGCGTCGGTGCCGCGCAGGATCCGCTGGATCGGCTTGCGCAGCGTCTCGGCGCGGTGCTGCCGGTGCGGATCAGCAGCGCGTTGCCGCCGGTCATGCCGAGGGTCGGGATCCACGTCGGTTGACGACGGCGTCGACCAGCCAGGACTGCTGGGCGTAGGCGCCCACGTGGATCGCGCGCGGCGTCGTCGGTGCTGCCGAGCGCGAGGGAGCCGTTCTTGTCGACCGGCGTCCGCTTCCGCAGCGCCGGTCGGAGCGCCGAGCTCGCCGCCGGCGACCCGGCTCCCACGACCGCGGCGTCTGGGCGCTGCGCGCGTCGGTGACCCAGTTGCGGTACGACGCGGGGTCGACCGCGGCGACGGTGAGGGCCCGGTTCTCGATCGGCACCGTCGCCAGCGAGATCTGCTCGACGTCCTGCACGCCCTTGAGCTGCCGGATCGCGCGCGACCTGTCTCCGGCGGATCGTCTTCGAGCCGTTGGCGACGATGTCGGCCGGCGCGATCGCCCGGTCACGCGCGTGCCGGGCGGGTCGACCGCGTGGGCCGGGTCGAGCGCCGGCTGGGCCGTGTGCCGCTCGGGCCGTGCCGCTGGAGCCGGAGTCGGCCGTGGCGAGCGGCCGCGGCCGGTGGTGAGGGGCCGCTCGGCGCGGGTCGCCGGTGCCGCCGTCGCAGCCGGCCGTCACGCGGCGGCACAGCGCGACCGCGCGAGCGCGCAGCCGATGACGTCCCTCCCGATCGGGTCAGCAGGCGTCCACGGCCGCGACGGTCCCCGATCCGGCGGTGCCGCCGTCCAACGGGTCGCGGGTCATCGCCCGGCCGACGGCCGGTCCACCCACCGGTCGGCCCGCGACGCCGCCGGATCTCGGCGTTGATCGCCGGCACCACCTCGTGCAGGTCGCCGATCACGGCGTACGTCGCCTTGGTGACCATCGGCGCCTCGGGGTCGGTGTTGATCGCGAGGATGTGTCTTGGCGCGACGAGCAGCCGGCCCAGTGCTGGATCGCGCCGCTGATGCCGCACGGGATGTAGAGGTCCGGCGAGATCCGGCTGCCGGTCTGGCCGACCTGCTCGTGGTGCGGCCGCCAGCCCAGCGAGGTCACGACCCGCGAGACCCCCAGCGACCCGCCCAGCAGCTCGGTGAGCTCGAGCAGGTCGGCGAACCCGTCCGCGCGAGCCGGCGCCGCGACCGGCGCCGACGACCACCTTGGCCGACTTCAGCGACGCCGGACTGGTCGGGCTCGGGCTCCTCGGTCGAGACCACCCGCGCGACCAGGTCGGCCTCGGCGACCTCGGGGTGTGCGTCGACGACGTCGGCGGCGCCGGGCGTCGTCGCGCCGGCGCGGCCTCGACGGCGTGCCCGGCGACGGTGAACACCGCCGGGCGCTCGTCGAGCCGCATCTCCTCCAGCACCGCGCCGCCGACGACCTGCCGGGTCACCGTGAACGGCGAGAGCCCGCTGAAGGACAGCACGTTGGCGGCCATCGCGACGCCCGGCGCGGGCGGCCACGTGCGCCATCACCTCGCTGCCGCGCGGCGTGCCGGCCGCCATCACGACGACCGACCCGGTGCTCGCGCGCACCGTGAGGACGCCGGAGGCCCAGGCCGCGCCGGAGTACGCCGCGAACGCGTCACCCGTCAGCGCGTGCACCGTGCGGACGCCGTACGCCGCCAGCGCTGGCCGCCAGCGCGTCGGACGGCGTCGCCGACGACGACCGCGTCGACCGGCACGCCGCCGCCGGCGGCGGACAGCGACGCGGGCGAACGTGACCGCCTCGAGGGAGACCTCGATCGGCCTCGCCGGTCGGCGTAGATCTCCACCAGGACCAGGATCATCGGGCCAGCACCCCCAGCTGCTCGAGCAGGTCGACGACCGCGGGCGCGGCCTCGGGCCCCTCGCCCAGGATCTGCACGTTCGACTGGCGCCGGCGGCGGCAGCAGCAGCCGCACCCGGCTTCGGGCCGGCCGGGCTCGGCGGCCGGCGCGCGCTCCTCGATCGCGACCTTCTTGGCCTTCATCCGGCCCGGGCACGCTCGGGTAGCGCGGCTCGACGCCGCCCTCGAGGACCGTCACCACCGCGGGCAGCGGGACGCGGTAGGTCTCGTGGCCGTCGGGCCCGTCGACGCTCGGCGGTCACCGACGCCGTCGGCGACCGACACCGTGGCGGCGCCGTTGACGACCGGCCAGCCGAGCTCGTGGGCGAGCCGGATGCCGACCTGGAAGTCGCCGCTGTCGGCGGCGTCGTTGCCGAGCAGCACCAGGTCGTGGCTGCCCGCGGCCTCGTGGTCGCGGACCACGGCGGCGATCTCGCGGGCCACGTCGGCCGGGCCGAACGCCTGCGGCGTCGGCGACCACGTGGGTGGCCGCGGTGCAGCCGACGGCGAGCGCCGCGCGCAGCTGCTCGACCGCGTCCGCGTCGCCGAGCGTCAGCACGGTGGCGCTCCGCCCGTCGCGCGGCGATCCTGGACCGCCAGCTCGACGGCGCACTCCTCGTGGGCGCTGATCGTGAAGCCGGCGTACCGGCCGTCGACGGCCTGGCCGTCCTCGGTGAGCACGACCTCGCTGGAGGAGTCGACGACCCGCTTGACGCAGACCAGTACGCGACATCATCAGCGGAGCCGCTCGTTCGCGGGGTCGAGGAGCGGCGGTGGCGTCGACCGAGCCGACGGTCACCGGGTAGAGCTCCTCCATGTAGGACACCGCCAGCTCGTTGCCGAGCACGCGCCTCGCTCGGGCGGCAGGTAGGCCAGCAGCAGGTGCTTGCCGAGCGACGGCGCCGAGCCGGCGG
The DNA here is from genome assembly GCA_963763225.1 of uncultured Actinomycetota bacterium. Lineage (GTDB taxonomy): Bacteria > Actinomycetota > Actinomycetes > Propionibacteriales > Nocardioidaceae > Nocardioides. The sequence continues at coordinate 581,565 of CAVXNT010000004.1, forward strand.
TGGTGACGTAGGGGTGGTGGCCGTGGCCGTCGGTGAGCGTCCCGCCGTCGCGGGTCAGGATCGGCTCGCCGCCGAGCATGTAGCGCTTCACCCCGGAGGCGGACGTGTGGTCGTCGACGGTCAGCGTGCACAGCACCGCCTTCGGCGCCGCCTCCCGCTGGGCGAGGTAGGCCTCGCGTGCCGACGAAGTCGGCCGCCTTGACCTTGGGCCGCTGCATGCCGGCCTCGACGATGGTGCGCTCGGCGTCGAGCTCGTCGCCGAAGGCGCGGTAGCCCTTCTCGATCCGGCCGGTGGTGCCGTAGACGCCGATGCCCGACCGGTACGGCGCCGTGCGGCGCGCCCGCCTCGAGCAGCGCGTCCCAGAGCTCGGCCGCGTCGTCCATCGAGACGTAGAGCTCCCAGCCGAGCTCGCCGACGTAGGAGATCCGCGAGGCCAGCACGGTCGTGCCGCCCTCGGTCGACACGGCGATCTCGCGGCAGGTCAGGAAGCCGAAGCCGGCGTCGGTGACGTCGTCGCGACGGTCAGCGAGGCGAGGATGTCGCGGGCGCGCGGGCCCCAGAGCCCGATCGTCGAGACCTCGTCGGTGCGGCCGGTCAGCGCCGTGGTGCCGTCATCGGGCACGTGCCGGTCGGCGAACCACTGGCGGTCGGCCATGCCGTGCGCGCCGCCGGTGACCACGCGGAAGTGGTCGTCGCCGAGCCGCATCACGGTGAGGTCGGAGCGGAAGCCGCCGGCCGCGTCGAGCACCGGGGTGTAGATCGACCTTGCCGACCGGCGACGTCGCACTGCGCGACGCAGGTCGGTCTGGACGGCCTCGAGCGCGCCCGGGGCCGGCGATGTCGAAGACCTGCGAACGCCGTCAGGTCGATCACGCCGGCGGCCTCGCGCATCCGCAGGTGCTCGGCGTTGATGATCGGGCTCCACCAGCGCGCGTCCCACTCGTGCTCGCGCGGCATCACGGCGTCGCCGTACTGCTCGAGCAGGCCGGCGTTGGACTCGTACCAGTGCGGGCGCTCCCAGCCGGCCGGTCTCGAAGAACACCGCGCCGAGCTTCTTCTGCGACTCGTGCATCGGCGCCAGCCGCTGGTCGCGGTCGGACTCGTACTGCTCGGCCGGGTGGATGATCCCGTAGGTCTTGATGAACGACTCGGTGGTGCGCAGCCGGGTGTGCTCGCGGCGCATCTGGTGGGGGTGGAAGCGCGCGATGTCGCTGTGGTGACGTCGATCTCGGAGTGGCCGTGCGATCATCCACTCCGCGACCGCGCGGCCGACGCCCGGGCCCTCCTTGATCCAGACGGCGGCCGCGGTCCACAGCCCCGCGACCGTGGCTCTCGCCGAGGATCGGGCTGCCGTCGCAGGTCAGCGAGAGCAGGCCGTTGATCGCGTAGCGCATCTCCGCGCCCTCGGCGCCGAGCAGCTCGGGCATCAGCTCGTAGGCCTGCTCGAGCTGGGGGTCGAAGTCGTCGGAGGTGAACGGCATCTCGGTCGGCGAGAGCTTGGCCTGCTCGATCGAGGGGATGTCCTCGGCCTCCATGCAGGATCGCGCGGTGGGCGTAGGAGCCGACCTCCATGTCGGCGCCGTGCTGGCGCTCGTAGCAGAAGGTGTCCATGTCGCGGACGATCGGGAACGAGATCTCGCCCTCGCGCTCGGCCAGCTGCGGGCACGGGCCGACGCTGATCATCTGGTGCACCGCCGGGGTGAGCGGGATGCGAGATCCCCGCCATGTCGCCGATCTTGGGGCTCCACACGCCGCACGCGATGACGACGTACTCGGCCTCGATGTCGCCGCCGCGTCGGTGCGGACCCGCGCGGATCCGGCCGTCCTCGACGTCGAGGCCGGTCACCTCGACGTTCGGGTACGACGGTGAGCGCGCCGAGCTCCATCGCGCTCTCGCGCATGATGGTGCCGGCGCGCAGCGAGTCGACCACGCCCACGCTCGGGGTCCAGAACGCGCCGATGAACTGGTCGGTCTCGATGAAGGGGACCTTCTCCTTGACGAACTCCGGGCTCGACCAGCTCGGCCTCGATCCCCCAGGCCTTCGCGCTGGACATCCGGCGCCGCAGCTCCTCCATCCGCTCCTCGGTGCGGGCGAGCTCGAAGCCGCCGGACTGCGGTGAAGACGCCCATCTCCTGGTACTGCCGCACCGAGTCCAGGGTCAGGTCGGTGATCTCGCGGGAGTGGTCCACGGGGAAGATGAAGTTCGACGCGTGGCCGGTGGAGCCGCCGGGGTTGGGCAGCGGGCCCTTGTCGAGCTGCACGATGTCGCGCCAGCCCAGCCGCGCCAGGTGGTGCACGAGGCTGTTGCCGACGATGCCGGCGCCGATGACGACGGCCTTGGCCGTGGCGGGGACGGTGGCCATGGGCACTCTCCGGTCTGCGTCCGGTTTGGTTGCGCTATACGCAACGCACGTTCGTGATACGAAACTGCGGTCAAGGATCGCCCGCAGCCCGGCCGGGAGGTCAAGCCCCTCGGCCGGGCTGGTGTGCGGGTCAGCGGATCAGCTGCTGACGCCGGCCGCCTGCAGCCAGGCGTCGACCTTGTCGGGGTTGGCGTCGATCCACTTCTTGGCCGCCTCGTCGGGGTCCATCTGGTCCTCGGCGATGTACTTGGCGACCAGGTTCTGGTCGTCGTTGGTCCACTGGAACGCCTTGACCAGGTCGTAGGCCGGGCTGCCGGACTCGGCGAACGACTTCGAGACGACCTTGTTCAGCGGGTACGGCGGGTAGTCGCAGGCGACCTTCTCCGGGTCGGCGTCGCAGCCCGTCCTTGTACGGCGGCAGGTCGACCTTGACCAGCGGCACCTCGGCCAGGAACCACTGCGGCTCGTAGAAGTAGCCGATCATCGGCGTCTTGTTCTGCTCCGCGGTGCGGAAGCCCTGGATCAGCGCGTCCTCGCTGCCGGCGTAGACGACCTTGAAGTTCAGGTCGAGGTTCTTGACCAGCGCCTCGTCGTTGGTGACGAAGCCCGGGTCACCGTCGTAGAGCGTGCCGAGGTCGCCGGACTCGCTGGTCTTGAACAGGTCGGCGTACTTGTTGAGGTTCTTCCAGTCGGTGATGTCCGGGTACTTCTCGGCCATCCACGGCGGCACGTACCAGCCGATGACGCCGTCGTTGCCGGTCAGGCCCGGCGTCGACCGCGGTGCCGTCACCGCCCTGGTCGGCCATGTACTTCTTCTGCAGCTCCGGGTGGCCCCAGTTCTCGATGACGATGTCGACCGAGCCGTTGCCGAAGCCCTTCCAGCGACACCTGCTCGTCGAGGTCCTTGTAGTTGACCTTGCAGCCGAGCTTGGTCTGCAGCAGGTAGCCGACCACGTGGGCGTCGGCCTCGTAGCCGACCCACGGGTTGACCGCCATGTTGACGTCGCCGCAGTCCTTGGCGCCGCCCGGAGGGTGCGTCGGCGTTCTCGATGGAGCCGCCGCCACACGCCCCGAGCGCGAGCACCGACGCCGTCGCCAGTGCGGCGAACACCGCTTGCGTGCGCTTGACTCTCATCCTCGACCTTCCTGTCCTCAATTGGTGTTGCAGGTAGTGCTCATCCGGAACCGACATCGGCCGGCGGAGCATCGGGCGGGTTCGCTTGACGTACGACGTGGCGCCCGCCCGTTGCGCGCCGTACGTCGTGATCCGGTCGAGCATGATCCCGAGCAGCACGATCGTGATCCCGGCCGCGAGCCCCTTGCCGATGTACTCCGCCTGCCGGAAGCCCTTGACGACGTCGAAGCCGAGCGCGCCGGCACCGACCATGCCGCCGATGACGACCATCGACAGCACGTAGAGGAGGCCCTGGTTGGTCGCGAGCAGCAGCGAGCCGCGGGCCATCGGCAGCTGCACCTTGGTGATCATCCTGCCAGCGGTTGGCGCCGGTGGCGCGGGACGGCCTCGATGGTCTCGGACGAGACGCCGCGGATGCCGTCGGCGACCAGCTTGGTCGCGATCGGGGACGGCGTAGATGACCGCCGGCGACGATCGCGGTGAAGCGGTTCGAGCCGAACAGGATGAGCGCCGGGATCAGCGGCACGAACGGCGGGATCGTCTGCCCGATGTCGAGGAACGGCCGGACCGCCCGGTCGACGGCCAGGCTGCGGCCCATCGCCGACCCCCATCACGACCGCGATCGCCACCACGACCACGGTCGCCACCACGCACGAGGTCAGCGTGACCATCGCGTTGTACCAGAGGTCGAGGAAGTAGATGCCGGCCAGGCAGGCCACCGCGGCGACGAAGGCGCGCACGCCCGCCGACGATCGCCGCGATCAGCACGATCGCCGCGCCGGTCACGAACCAGGGGGACTCCGCGATCAGGCTCTGCACCGGGTTGAGGAACCACTCGGTGAAGTCGGTCTGGATCGTGCGAGGTGAACGCCGGACAGGTCGGTGAGCAGCCAGTCGCCGAACCGGTCGACCGCGTCGCGGATCGGGGTGCCCAGGTCCGGACTCGACGGGGAACTTGTTGGCCCAGACGTAGTTGTTGCGAGAAGTACATCGCCACCAGGGTCGCCGACCGCGCCGGCGGCGAGCGCCACCCGGCGCAGGCGCCGGCCGCGGTTGCCCGACGCGGCGCGCCTGCTCGGAGCGCACGCTGGCCGCGGTGGTGGTCCGGTCGAGCATGACCGCCGCGATGACGATGCAGATGCCCGGCGACGAACGACGTGCCGAGCTGCCCGCGCTTGAGGCCGTCGAGGACCGGCTGGCCCAGGCCGGGGCTGTCGATGTACGCCGCGATCGTGGCCATCGCCAGTGCCGCCATGATCGTCTGGTTGACCCCGACGATGATGGTGCGCTTGGCGAGGGGCAGCTCGACCTTGGCCAGCCGCCGCAGCCGGCCCTGCCCGAGGGAGTCCGTCGCCTCGAGGACGCTCGGCGTCGAGCGTCCGCGGATGCCGTGGGCGGAGATGCGGACCACGGGCGGGGTCGCGTAGACCAGGGTGACCATGATGGCCGCGGCCGGTCCGATGCCGAACAGGATGCTGAACGGCAGCAGGTACACGAACGACGGCATCGTCTGCATGACGTCGAGAACGGGGGTGACGATCGCGGTGACGGCCTTGCTGTGGCCCATCCAGATGCCCAGCGGGACCCCGACGGCACAGGCGATCGCGACCGAGAACAGCGTGACGAGGAGGGTGTCGACCGACTCGGTCCAGTAGCCCAGGAAGCCGAACAGCAGGAACGCCGGCACCACCAGCAGCGACCAGCCGCCAGCCCGGCGACCGCGAAGGTCACCAGGGCGGCGAGCGCCACGGTGCCGAGCCAGCCGATCTGCGGCAGCGGCCGCGGGAACTCCGCGACCGTGAACACGTGCTGGAGCCAGGTGAAGATCGAGTCCATCGCGTCCGCGAACGAGCTGATCGCCCGGACCAGCCAGGTGGACTGCGCCGAGAACGCGTCCGCGACCGAGTTGCTGAGGTCCTGGAACCACTGGTGCACGTCGGTGCGGGTCGACGTGCCGATCTCGAGGGTGTGCGTGCCCTCGGTGACCGACCAGATCGCGATCCACGCGACCACGACGGCCAGCAGCGCCCACAGCCGCGGCCGCGAGCGCAGCACCGCGACCACCCCGCTGTCGGCGGGCGCCGCCGCGCGGCGCGACGTGGCCGCGGTCGTCATGCCGGCGTCTCCTCGGCGACCACCACGCGCAGGATCGCGTCGTCGTCGACGATGCCGACCAGCTTCCCGTCATCGACGACCCGGACCGGGTGGTCGGACGCGAGCGCGGCGCTGGCGGCCTGGCGGACGATCGTGTCGGAGCTCATCACCGGCCCCTCCGCCGAGTCGGTCGGGCAGCGGGTCGCGCATCACCCACTTCAGCGTCAGCACGTGCGAGCGCGGGACCTCGGAGGTGAAGTCCTTGACGTAGTCGTCGGCCGGGGCGCCGACCACCTCGTCCGGCGTACCGATCTGCACGATCTCGCCGTCGCGCATGATCAGGATCCGGTCCCCCAGCTTGAGCGCCTCGGCGAGGTCGTGGGTGATGAAGACCATCGTCTTGCCGAGCTCGCGGTGGAGCCGGATCACCTCGTTCTGCATGTCGCGGCGGATCAGCGGGTCCAGCGCCGAGAACGGCTCGTCGAACAGCAGCAGGGACGGGTCGTTCGCCAGCGCCCGCGCCAGGCCGACGCGCTGCTGCATGCCGCCGGACAGCTGGTCGGGGTAGGACCACTCGTAGCCGGACAGGCCGACCAGGTCGACGATCTCGGCGGCCTTCGCGCGGCGCTCCCTGCGCCCGATCCCGCGGACCTCGAGTCCGTAGGCGACGTTGTCGATCACCTGCCGGTGCGGCAGCAGGCCGAAGTGCTGGAACACCATCGACGCGTGGGTACGCCGCAGGTCGCGCAGCTCGCTCTCGCCGGCCGTCATGATGTCGCGCCCGTCGATCACCACCTCGCCCGCGGTCGGCTGGATCAGCCGGGTGAGGCAGCGAACCAGGGTCGACTTGCCCGAGCCGGACAGGCCCATCACGACGAACACCTCGCCGGGGGCGACGTCGAAGGAGACGTCGCGGACGCCCACCACGCAGCCGGTCTTCTCCTTCAGCTCCGCGCGGGACAGCTCGGCGTCCGGCGTACCGACGATCCGGTCAGCGCCGCGGCCGAAGATCTTCCACAGGTGCTGCACGGAGAGGGCGGCGTCGCTCATGGCGTCTCCTGGCTGTTGCGAGGGTCCCCGGGCGGGTGGAGCGGCATGCCGTCCCGGTAGCGGTAGTACGGCACGTCGGCGGGCGGGAGCGGCGTGTTGCCGGCGATCAGGTCGGCCGCCTTCTCGGCGACCATCATCGTCGGGTGCGTAGATGTTGCCGTTCGTGACGAACGGGAAGACCGACGCGTCGACGACGCGCAGCCCGTCGACGCCGTGCACCCGCATGGTCGCGGGGTCGACGACCGCCGTCTCGTCGGTGCCCATCTTGGCCGTGCACGACGGGTGCAGGGCGGTCTCGGCATCGGCGCGCACCCAGTCCAGGATCTGCTCGTCGGTCTCCACCTGCGGCCCTGGCGAGAGCTCCCCGTCGTTGTACGGCGCGAACGCCGGCTGGTTGAGGATGTCGCGGGCGACCCGGACCGCCTCGACCCACTCGCGGCGGTCGTTGGGCGTGGACAGGTAGTTGAAGCGGATGGACGGGTGCTCCCGGGGGTTGCGGGAGCGGATCCGCACCCAGCCACGGGTGTCGGCGTACATCGGGCCGATGTGCACCTGGTAGCCGTGGCCCTCGGTCGGCGCGGACCCGTCGTACCGGATCGCGACCGGGAGGAAGTGGAACATCAGGTTCGGGTAGTCGACGTCCTCGTTGCTGCGGCAGAACCCGCCGCCCTCGAAGTGGTTCGTCGCACCGAGCCCGCGGCGATGGACCAGCCACTGGTAGCCGATGCCCGGCCGGCGCCGCCACCTCAGGCCGGGCGCGATCGAGACCGGCAGCTTGGAGGCGTACTGGATGTAGACCTCGAGGTGGTCCTGGGCGTTCTCGCCGACGCCGGGCAGGTGGTGGACCACGGGGACGCCGCGGTCCTTCAGCAGCTGCTCGTCGCCGACGCCGGAGAGCTGCAGCAGCTGGGGCGAGTTGATCGCCCCGCCGCAGAGGATCACCTCGCCGGCGTGGGCGGTACGCCGGGCGCGGCCGGCGCGCAGGTAGTCGACCCCGACCGCCCGCTTGCCCTGGAACCGGACGCCGGTGACGAAGGCGAGCGTCTCGACCTTCAGGTTCTTCCGGTTCCGGACCGGGTGGAGGTACGCGCGCGCCGCCGAGAGACGACGGCCGCGGTGGACGTTGCGGTCGAACTTCGCGAAGCCCTCCTGCCGGTAGCCGTTGACGTCGTCGGTCAGCGGGTAGCCGGCCTCCTGCACGGCCGCGAAGAACGCGGCGAACAGCGGGTTGTCGGCCGGGCCGCGCTCGAGGACCAGCGGGCCGTCGCCGCCGCGCCAGTCGTCCGCGCCGTTGCTGCCGTCCTCGAGCAGCACGGTCTCCATCTTCTTGAAGTACGGCAGGCAGTGGAGGTAGTCCCACTCCGCCATCCCCGGCTCGGCGGCCCACCGCTCGTAGTCCATCGGGTTGCCGCGCTGGAAGATCATCCCGTTGATCGACGAGGACCCACCGAGCACCTTCCCGCGGGCGTGGAAGACCCGGCGGCCGCCCAGGTGCGGCTCCGGGTCGGTCTCGTACCTCCAGTCGTAGAGCCGGTTGCCGATCGGGAACGGCAGCGCCGCGGGCATGTGGATGAACGGGTCGGCCTTGAAGTCCGACCGGCCGGCCTCGAGCACGAGCACCGACGTACCCGGGTCGGCCGACAGCCGGTTCGCCAGCGCACATCCGGCGGAGCCACCACCCACGATGACGTAGTCGTACCGTTCCGTCGCCATGCCGCCCGCCTACCCCGCGAACCCTTGGGTTGAGGGCCGGGGACCAGTCGAGCCGGGCGACGAAGGAGCCTGGCTCGGCTCGTCCTCGGCGTCACGGAACCAGCGCTGCTCGGCCGGGCGGATGTTGTGCCACACGTGCTTGGTCTCGCGGTACTCGTCGAGCCCGGCGTTCCCGAGCTCGCGGCCGATGCCGGACTGCTTGTAGCCGCCCCACTCGGCCTGGGGCACGTACGGGTGGTAGTCGTTGATCCAGACCGTGCCCATCCGCAGCCGGCCGGCGACCCGCTGGGCCCTGCCGGCGTCCTGGGTCCACACCGCGCCGGCGAGCCCGTAGATCGAGTCGTTGGCGATCCGCACCGCCTGGTCCTCGTCGCGGAACGTCTCGACGGTCAGCACCGGCCCGAAGGACTCGTCCTGGGTCACCGACATGTCGCTGCGGCAGCCGTCGAGGATCGTGGGCAGGTAGTAGAAGCCGTCGGCCAGCGCCGGGTCGTCGGGACGCCGCCCCCCGCACCGGAGCACCGCGCCCTCGGCGAGTCCGCGGGCGACGTACGCCTCGACCTTGTCCCGGTGCGCGGCGCTGGTGAGCGGACCGGTCTCGGCCTGGTCGTCGAACGGGCCGCCCAGCCGGATCCGCTCGGCGCGGGCGACCAGCCGGTCGACGAACTCGTCGTGGACCGACTCCTCGACGACCAGCCGGGCGCCGGCGGAGCAGACCTGGCCGGAGTGCAGGAAGACGGCGGTCAGCGCGAAGTCGAGGGCGACGTCGAGGTCGGCGTCGGCGAAGACCACGTTGGGGTTCTTGCCGCCGAGCTCGAGGGCGACCCGCTTGACGGTGCCGGCGGCCGCGGCCATCAGCCCCCGCCCGGTCGCCAGCCCGCCGGTGAAGGAGACCAGGTCGACCCGCGGGTCGGTCGCCAGGGGCGCGCCCGCCGTGGCGCCGGCGCCGAGCACGAGGTTGCCGACGCCGGCCGGCAGGCCGGCCTCCTCGAGCAGGCGCACCAGGTGGATCGCGGTGTGCGGGGTGATCTCGCTGGGCTTGAGCACGAAGGTGTTGCCGGCCGCCAGGCACGGGCGCGACCTTCCAGGAGACCTGGAGCAGGGGGTAGTTCCACGGGGTGATCAGCGCGCAGACGCCGACCGGCTCGTGCACGATCCGGCTGACCACGTCCGGGTTGCCGGTGTCGACCATCCGGCCCGCGTCCTCGGCGGCCACCCGGCCGTAGTGGCGGAAGACCGAGACGACGTCGGCGACGTCGTACGCGCTCTCGACCAGGCGCTTGCCGGTGTCCAGCGACTCCATCCGGGCGACCGCGTCCGCGTCCCGATCGAGCAGGTCCGCGACCCGCAGGAGGAGGTCGCCGCGCTCGCGGGCGGACCGCAGCGGCCACGGCCCGTCGTGGAAGGCACGGTGCGCCGCGGCGATCGCGAGATCGGTGTCCTCGGCCGTGGCCTCGTCCACCTCGCCGACCGGGGACCCGTCCGCCGGGCACCGGATCTCGCGGCGCGCTCCACCCCGCGCGCTGGTCCACGCGCCGTCGAGGTAGAGCTCAGCCACCGTGCGACCCACTCCCTGCGCAAGGCCGCGCGTTGCGTATGACGCAACGCGATGCTCTCAGCGCAACCGGTTGTTATCGCTGAGGATGCTGACGACCCTCCGGCTCGTCAAGGGCAACGAGCCAGTTGTGACTCAGCGGTGACCCCAGCCGAGGCGGTGGGAGACCTCGTCGGCGGCCTCGATGAGCAGCGGCAGGACCTCGGCCACGCGGGCCTCGGGGAGGCGGAACGTCGGGCCGGACACGCTCATCGAGGCGATGACGTCCCCGTGCGCGTTGCGGACGGGAGCGGCGACCGCGGTGAGCCCCTCCTCGAGCTCGTCGACCGCCGCGGCGTACCCCTGCTTGCGGACCTGCTCGAGCTCGGCGCGCAGCTTGGCCTTCGTGGTGATGGTGAGGGCGGTGTAGCGGGACATGCTGCCGAGCACCTCGGCCATGCGCTTGTCGTCCAGACCACTGAGCAGCACCTTGCCGTTGCTGGTGGCGTGCAGCGGGATGTGCTGGCCGACCCAGTTGTGCGGCTGCAGCGCCGAGGACCCGGCGACCTGGTCGAGGTAGAGCGCGGAGCTCTCCGAGAGGACCGCGATGTTGACGGTCTCGCCCGTGTCGGCGGCCAGCTGCCGGCAGACCGGCCGGGCCTCCTGCACCAGGTCGAGCCGGGCGGTGGTCGCACCGGCCAGCCGCAGCACCCCGACGCCGAGGCGGTACCGGCCGCGGTCGGTGGTCTGCTCGACGAGGCGGTGCGCCTCCAGGGTGGTGACCAGCCGGAACGCCGTACTCTTGTGGACGCCGAGCTCGCCGGCGATCTCGGTGACCCCGGCTTCGCCGACGCGCGCGAGGACCTCGAGGATGGTCAGCGCCCGGTCGACCGACTGGACGCCGGCGCTCGCGTCGTTCACGATGACGACAGTAGCGGAGAGTTGTTGCGTATCGCAGGATGCGTTTCGGCTCACGCAACGATCGACAGCCTCAGACCCAAGGTGGACCCGTGCCCTCTCTCGCACCCCCGACCATCGCGGCCGGGGACTTCGTGCTCATCCTCTCCTGCCCCGACCGGCCCGGCATCGTGCACGCCGTGTCCGGCTTCCTGGTGGCCCACGGCGGCAACATCCTCGAGAGCCAGCAGTTCGGCGACCGGCTCAGCGGCCGGTTCTTCATGCGCATCGACGTCGAGGTCCCCGGGTCGGCGACCGCCGACGAGCTGCGCGCCGACTTCGCGCCGATCGCGGCGCAGTTCGACATGACCTTCGAGCTCTGGGACGCGCGCGCGCCGTACCGGACCCTGATCATGGTGTCCAAGCACCTGCACTGCCTCAACGACCTGCTGTTCCGCATGTCGACGGGCTCGCTGCAGATCGAGGTGCCGGCGGTCGTGTCGAACCACGAGGACGCGGCGGACATGGCGGCGTCGTACGGCGTGCCGTTCGTGCACGTGCCCGTCACCCCCGACACCAAGCCGGAGGCCGAGGCGCGGCTGCTCGATCTGGTCAAGGAGCACGACGTGCACCTGGTGGTGCTGGCGCGCTACATGCAGGTGCTGTCGGACGACCTGTGCCGGTCGCTGGCGGGGCGCGCGATCAACATCCACCACTCGTTCCTGCCGAGCTTCAAGGGCGCCAAGCCCTACCACCAGGCGTTCGACCGCGGCGTGAAGCTCGTCGGTGCCACCGCCCACTACGTGACCGCGGACCTCGACGAGGGCCCGATCATCGAGCAGGACGTGATGCGCGTCGACCACACCTACGACCAGGAGGCCCTGGTCGCGGCCGGTCGCGACGTCGAGGCCCAGGTCCTCTCGCGCGCCGTGCGCTGGCACTCCCAGTCCCGCGTGCTCCTCAACGGCGCCCGGACGGTGGTGTTCAGGTGAGGTGAGCCGCGTCAGCGGATCACCTCGATGGTGGTCGAGCAGCGCGCGCGACTGACGAAGGAAGTCGCGACCGCGCGTGTCGAGACCCGGTGAGCCGGGAAGCAGCCTCGGGAGTCAGACGGACCAGAGGATGGCGTCGGCGGCGACGGTGGCCGGGTCGTAGACCCCGTGGAGATCGCGGCGGCGGCCCATCAGCTCGGTCAGCGCCAGGCACCGGGCGCGGCGGGGCTCGTCCGGCACGCGCCGGACCGGCGGGACGATGGCGCGCTGCGGCCGGCGTACGGCGACCGGTCGCTCCTGGACGGTGGTCATGGCGCCCCAGTGCCCAAAACCCCGACGGCTCGAACCTGCCCCTCGTCCGGTCCAGACCTCCCGGCCCCCCGAGCGGCGAGCGGTCAGTCGCCGAGCTCGGCGCGACGGCGTACGACGTAGGCCTCGAGCTCCTCGCGGACCGCGTCGTCGAGCGGCGGCTGCTCGTACTCCTCGAGCCGCTGCTGGAAGATCTCGCCGGCCCGCGCGGCGGTGTCCTTCGCGCCGTTGCGCATCCAGCGCTCGTAGTTCTCCGACGAGGACAGGAACGGCCGGTAGAAGCAGGTCCGGAACCGCTCCATGGTGTGCATGGCGCCGAGGAAGTGGCCGCCGTGCCCGACCTCCTGGTGGGCGTCGAACGCCAGCGACGCCTCGTCGATCTCCAGCGGCGTGAACTCGTGCTGCAGCATCTGCACCAGCTCGCAGTCGATGACGAACTTCTCGTAGCCGGCCACCAGGCCGCCCTCGAGCCAGCCGGCGGAGTGCATCACCCAGTTCGCACCGGCGAGGAACGTCGGCAGCATCGTCATCATCGCCTCGTAGCCGGCCTGGGCGTCGGGCACCTGTGAGGACGTGAGCCCGCCACCGGTGCGGAACGGCAGCCCGAAGTGCCGAGCGATCTGTCCGGTGCACAGCAGTCCGATGCCCGACTCCGGCGTGCCGAAGGTCGGCGAGCCGGACTGCATGTCGATGTTGGACAGGAAGGACCCGAAGATCACCGGGCAGCCCGGCCGGATCAGCTGGGACAGCGCGATCCCCGAGAGCGCCTCGACGATCTGCTGCACCAGCGCGGCCGGGATCGTCACCGGCGACATCGCGCCCATCAGGATGAACGGCGTGAGCACGACCGGCTGGCCGGCCGCCGAGTACTCGAACTGCGCCTCCAGCATCCGGTCGTCCCAGCGCAGCGGGGAGTTGCAGTTGATCAGCGAGATCGTCGCCGGGGTCTGCTCGATCGACTCCCGGGAGCCGAACAGGATCTCGGTCATCGCGATCGTGTCGCGGGCGTTGACGCCGGACACGACGTTGCCCATGTAGACCTTGTCGGTCAGCGTCTGCAGCGCGTACGTCATGTCGAGGTGACGGCTGTCGAGCGGGGTGTCGTTGGGCTCGCAGATCACGCCGCCGGCGGAGTCGAGCACGCCGAAGGACTGCGCGAGCTTGGTGAAGTTGCGGAAGTCGTCCATCGTCGCGTCGCGGCGGACGTCGCCCTGCCGCACGAACGGCGGGCCGTAGACCGCGCCGAAGGCCATCGAGTCGCCGCCGATGTGGATGGAGTGCTCGGGGTTGCGGGCCTGCACGTCGAACTCGCGCGGCGCCTTGGCGACCTGCTCGAGCACGAAGTCGGGATCGAGGAAGACCGTGTTGTCCTCGACCCGCTGGCCCGCGGCGGGAAGAGCTCGAGGGCGCGGTCGTCCATGAACTCGACGCCGATCTCGGTCATCAGCCGGCGCCACCCGCGTCGAGGGTCGCCATGGCGTCCTCGGACAGCACCTCGTAGCGCGGCATCCGGTTGCGGAACATCGGTCCTCCTGCCTAGCCTCATGATGTGGGACCACAGTTCCACATCATGGAACACGGACGGAAGATCCCATGGCCCGAGCGCGACCAGCAGCGGCACCCAGGCCGTCGACCGCGCCGCCGCCCTGGTCTCGACCGTGGTGCACGCCGACCAGCCGCTCAGCTTCGCCGACCTGCAGGAGGCCAGCGGGCTGGCGAAGTCGACGACCTCGCGGATGCTGACCGCCCTCGAGCGCGCCGGCCTGCTCGAGCGCGACGCGACGGGGTCCTACGTCGCCGGCAGCCTGTTCTGGCTCTACGCCGCCCGGCACGACCCCTGGGAGGAGCTGGTGCGGCTCGCCCGCCCGGCGATGGAGCAGCTCGGCGAGGAGACCCGCGAGACCGTGCACCTGAGCGTCACCCGCGGCGACCAGGTCGTCCAGGTCGCCCAGGTCGACAGCCGCTTCCTGCTCGGCACCCGCGACTGGACCGAGATCGAGGTCCCCCCGCACTGCTCGGCCCTCGGCAAGGTCTTCTACGCCTGGGGCGCGCTGCCGGTCGCCGACGAGCCCCTCGAGGGCCTGACCGAGAACACGATCACCGACCCCGACGCGCTGCGCCGCGACGGCCAGCGCGCGCGCACGCGCGGCTGGGCCCTGACCGACGACGAGCTCGAGGTCGGGCTGACCGGCGTCGCCGTACCCGTGCACGGCCCGCGCGGCGACCTGGTCGCCGCGCTCGGTATCTCGGGCCCCACGACTCGCCTCGAGGACCGCCTCGACGAGCTCGGTCCGCCCTGTTGTCCCACGCCGCGCAGCTCTCCCCGCTGCTGCGCGGCCGAGCACCCAAGGAGGGTGTCGCATGACCTCACCCGAGGAGATCCTGCAGGGCCTGTACGACGAGACGCTGGTCGGCAACGCACCGCGCGTGCTCGAGCTGACCGAGGAGGGGCTCGCGGCGTCGATGGAGCCGCAGACGCTGCTCTTCGACGCACTGATCCCCTCGCTCGAGGAGGTCGGCGCGCGGTTCGAGCGCGGCGACTTCTTCGTCCCCGAGATGCTCATCGCCGGGCGCGCGATGGCCGGCGCGATGGAGCGGCTGCGCCCGCTGCTCGCCGAGACCGGCGTCGAGACGGTCGGCAAGTTCCTCATGGGCACCGTCAAGGGCGACGTCCACGACATCGGCAAGAACCTCGTCAACATCATGCTCGAGGGCGCCGGCTTCGAGGTCATCGACCTCGGCGTCCAGGTGGCGCCGGAGAAGTTCGTGGCCGCGATCGAGGAGCACCAGCCCGACATCGTCGGCTTCTCGGCGTTCCTCACCACCACGATGCCGATGTTCAAGGCCAACATGAACGCGCTGGAGAAGGCCGGCCTGCGCGACTCCGTCATCGTGATGGTCGGCGGAGCCCCGGTCACCCAGGAGTACGCCGACGCGGTCGGTGCCGACGGGTACGCCGCCGACGCCTCGGCGACCGTCAAGCGGGCCAAGGCCCTCCTCCACGAGCGGCGGGCCGAGGTGCCGGCATGAGCGAGCCGCTGCACACCGTCCTCCGCTCCGCGACCAGGGAGGTCGTGATCGGGCACGACCAGCCGCTTCTGCCTGATCGGCGAGCGGATCAACCCGACCGGCCGCCGGATCTTCCAGGAGCAGCTGCGCGCCGGGGACCTGTCGGCGATCGAGAAGGACGTCGGCGCGCAGGTCGAGGGCGGCGCCGACGTGCTCGACGTCAACATGGGCGTCCCGCTGACCGACGAGCCCGAGCTGCTGGCGAAGGCGATCCCGCTGGTCCAGTCGCTCACCGACCTGCCGATCTGCATCGACTCCTCGGTCGTCGAGGCGCTCGAGGCCGGCCTGTCGGTCTACCAGGGCCGCGCGCTGGTCAACTCCGTCACCGCCGAGGACGACCGGATCGCCGCGATCCTGCCGCTGGTCAAGAAGTACGACGCCGCGATCATCGCGCTGCCCAACGACCACGACGAGATCCCGATGGAGGCCGACAAGCGCCTCGACCTGACCGCGAAGATCATCCGGGTCGCCACCGAGGAGTACGGCATCGCCAAGGCCGACATCGTGATCGACCCGCTGGCGATGCCGATCGGCGCGGACACCACCACCGCGCTGGTCACCTTCGAGACGATGCGCCGGATCCGCGACGAGCACGGGGTGAACATGACCTGCGGCGCGTCCAACACGTCGTTCGGCATGCCCGACCGGCACACGCTCGGCGCCGCCTGGCTGCCGATGGCGATGACCGCGGGCCTGACCAGCGCGATCATGGACACCCGCACCCCGCAGATCGTCGAGGCGGTCAAGGCCGCCGACGTGTTCTTGAACCACGACGAGTGGGGCATGGCGTGGATCTCGGCCCACCGGGCGAAGGCGGCCGCGAGCGCGTGAGCCGGTCATGACGGGAGCGGCCGAGCACGACGGGACCGGCCGGGTCGAGCTGGCGTTCACGGTCGAGGACACCGACCCCGAGCGCACGGCCCGCCGGCAGGTCCGCGTGCCGCCCGGCGTCACCGTCTTCGACTCGGCGTCGTGGAACGGCATCGCGATCGACTCGACCTGCGGGGGCCACGGCACCTGTCACAAGTGCAAGGTCCGCATCGAGCCGGCGACCCCGCCCAGCCACCACGACCGGCGAGACCTTCACCGCCGACCAGCTCGACGCCGGCTGGCGGCTGGCCTGCCTGGTCAAGGCGACCGGTCGACCTCGCGGTCGACGTACCCCCGCTGACCACCCGCCCCAAGGCGGCGACCGTCGGCGTCGGGCGGCAGGTGATCCTGCGGCCCGCGATCCAGAAGCGGTACGTCGAGCTCGACGAGCCGACCCTCGCCGACCAGCGCACCGACCTGGACCGGCTGCTGGCCGCGATCGACGACCTCGAGCCGACGGCCGACCTGCACGTGCTGCGCCGGCTGCCGACCGGTGCTGCGCCAGGCCGACTTCAAGGTGACCGCGGTCGTCGTCGACGAGGCCCTCGTCGACGTCGAGCCCGGCGACACCACGCGCCAGCAGTACGCGATCGCCTTCGACCTCGGCACCACCACCGTGGTCGCCACCCTGCTCGACGTCGGCACCGGGACGCCGGTCGCGGTCGCCTCGATGCTCAACAGGCAGCAGCCGTTCGGCGGCGACGTCATCACCCGGATCAGCGCGACGATGATGGACCCCGCCGCCCTCGGCCGGCTGCAGGCGCGCGGCCGGCGAGACGCTGGCCGACGCTGGCGGCGCAGGTCTGTGCCGAGGGCGGCGTCGACCCGGCGCACGTCTACGAGGTCGCCCTCGCCGGCAACGCCACCATGACCGCGCTCGCCCTCGGGATCGACCCCGAGCCGCTGGGCGTCGCGCCGTTCATCATGTCGACCGCCGCAGCCGCCGGACCTGCTCGCCGTCCGACCTCGGGCTGGCGCTGCACCCGCGGGCGCGGGTCACGCTCTTCCCCGCGCTCGGCGCGTACGTCGGCGGCGACATCGTCGCCGGCATGCTCGCGACCGGCATGGACCGCGACAAGCGCACCCGGCTGTTCATCGACGTCGGCACCAACTGCGAGATCGTGGTCAGCGACGGCGACCGCATCCTCGCGACCGCCGCGCCGGCCGGACCCGCGTTCGAGGGCGGCGCGATCCGCTGCGGCATGCGCGCCGCCGACGGCGCGATCGAGGTGGTGAAGCTCGGCGAGTCCGACCACCCCGTGGAGCTCGGGGTGATCGGCGACGTCGAGCCGCAGGGGCTGTGCGGCTCCGGGCTCGTCGACGCGGTCGCCGAGCTGGTCAGGGTCGGCCTGCTCGACGCGTCGGGACGGTACGTCGCCGACGAGGTCGCCAAGGAGGTCGCGCCGGCGCTCGCCGACCGGCTGACCATGCTCGGCCAGGAGCGCGTCTTCGTCCTGCACCGGCCCGCCCCCGACGCCGAGCCCGAGGACTGCGTGGTGCTCTCCCAGCGCGACGTCCGCGAGCTGCAGTTCGCCAAGGCCGCCATCTCGACCGGCTGGACGCTGCTGCTCGAGGAGCTCGGCCTCGAGCACCGCGACGTGCAGCAGGTGCTGCTCGCCGGCTCGTTCGGCAGCTACCTCTCCGCCGCCTCCGCGGTCCGCATCGGACTGGTGCCGAAGCTGCCGGTGCTGCGCATCGTCGCGGCCGGCAACGTCGCCGGCGAGGGCGCGAAGATGGCGCTGCTCTCGGTGCGCGAGCGCGCGGGCGCGCAGGCGCTGCTGGAGGAGGTGACCTATGTCGAGCTCTCCGACCGCGCCGACTTCAACGACCGCTTCGTCGACCAGCTCGGCTTCTGAGCCGCCGTCGCGCTCGTCGCGTGCGGCGCGATCGCCCAGCCCTGCCAGGCGATCGTCGCCCGCCGCGGCTGGCCGGTCGACGTCCACCCGCTGCCGCCGCTGCTGCACAACCAGCCCCACCGGATCGCCGACGAGGTGCGCGCGCTGGCGGCCGAGCTGGCCCCGTCGTACCGCTCGGTCGTGGTGGGGTACGCCGACTGCGGGACGTACGGCGCGCTCGACTCCGTGTGCGACGAGCTCGGCCTGGAGCGGCTGCCCGGGCTGCACTGCTACGACCTCTACGCCGGGGCGTCGCGGATCGAGACGTTCTTCGACGAGCAGCCCGGGACCTACCTGCTGACCGACTTCCTGGTCCGGTCGTTCGCCCGGACCGTCGAGCAGGAGCTCGGGCTGGACCGCTGGCCGGAGCTGCGCGACGCCTACTTCGGCCACTACACGCGCGTGGTGTGGCTGGCCCAGGAGCCGACCGACGAGCTGCGCCGGCTGGCGCAGGACGCCGCCGACCGGATCGGGCTGCCGCTGACGGTCGTGGAGACCGGGAACCGCCCGGCTCGAGGAGGCGCTGCGGCGCACGCTCGCCTGCTGAACCGCCCGCTTCCCGGGTGCGCCGACCCGGGCGGGCATCCGTTCTGCACCGTCCGTATGACTGTGAGTGTTGGTGCAGCGGCCCGCGTTGGTGTGGTGGGCTGTGGGCCAGTTGGTCCCGGGTGTGACTCACCGTATGACTGGCTTCGTGCCTTCAACACGACTTGTCCGTCCGGGGCTGCTGGCCCGGTCCAAGCAGAGCAACTGACCTGATCAGGAGCTTGACCATTCGGCGTGTCCGCGCCGGATGTGTCCCATCACAGTCTCGTCGTCACTCCGCCTGGACCGAACCGTCACGTTCCCCCCAGGCAAGGAGTAGAACGCATGACCAGTGTGACCATGCTGCGCGAGCATCTCGACGTGGTGATCGGGGTGGACACGCACGTCGAGACCCACACCGCGTGTGCGGTGCGCGTCGACAACGGCGCAGTGCTCGACCGGATCACCGTGCCCACCACGACGGCCGGCCGCGAGCTGGTCCAGTTCGCCCTCACGTGTCGACGCGCTACCGGTCGACTCCGTGCCGAACACGTCCCGGCCTGACCTCGAGCCGGTGGTGCTGACCGCTCGTGCGTGGGCCCTCGAGGACCCGGCGGACGGCGCCGGCTTGAGCGGCTCGAGCAGGGCCACGAGCTGGTCTTCGAGCTGGACCGCCCCCAACGGGCAAGGCGTCGCCACGGCAAGAAGCGACCCCTCGATGCCGAGCCGCGGCCGCGAGGCGCGGTCCGGCCCCGCTTCGGCACTCCGCGGCGGTCGTCGTCCGCCTCCTGGCCATGCCTCGCCCACGAGCGCGGCCTGGCCGCCACCGACGCGCAACGCCAGCTGTTCTCCTGGGCGGTCTCAGCTCCCGAACAGATCCGTGAGCGGCTGCGGGGCCGGCGCGGTCACGACCTGCTCACCGCCGCCGCCCGGCTCCGTGGACACGCCACCTGGGGCCGCGACGCCCACCTGATCGCTACCACCCTGGCCACCGTGGCCCGCCGGACCCTGACGCTGATCGAAGAGGCCAAGGGGTACGACAAGCAGATCCGCGACCTGGTCCGCCAGTGGCGTCCCGACCTGCTGAACCAGGTCGGAGTCGGCCCGATCGTGGCCGCGACCGTGCTGTGCGCGGGTCCCAGCCCGGCCGGATCACCCCAGGCCGCCTTGCCATGCGCGCCGGCGCGCGCCCCATCTCCGCCACGGCGGACAGGTCGTCGACCGTCCGGTAGCCGTTCGGCGACCGAGCCTCAACGCCGCCCAGCACGACCAGCACGTTCCTCACCCGGGAGGCGTGCCCGTGACCGAGCTGAACCGCCTGCCCGAGAACGGCGTCACCGACCGGGCCGCCCTCGACGCGCTGCTCGACTCCCAGTGGGCCGGGGTGCTGTCGACGTCGCCGACGGCGGGCCGCTCGCCGTACCGATGCTCTACGCGCGCGACGGCGACCGGGTCCTGCTGCACGGCTCGACCGGCGCGGGCGCGCTGCGCCGGGTCGCGGCCGGGGCGCCGGCGGTGCTGACCGTGTTCGCCCTCGACGCGCTGGTGGTCGCGCCCACGACGTTCGAGTCGTCGGTCAACTACCGGTCCGCGACGATCCGCGGCGTCCTGGACCGGGTGGAGGCCACCGCGCTCGACGTGTTCTCCGAGCGGCTGGTCCCGGGCGCGTACCGCGGAGGTGCGGCCCTCGTCGCGCAAGGAGCTGGCCGCCACGCTCGCGCTGGCGCTGCCGATCCGCGACGGACAACTGGCTGCTCAAGGTCAGCGAGGGCTGGCCCGCGACCCCGGAGGAGGCCGACGCCGAGCCGGACGTGTGGAGCGGCCTGGTGCCCGTCCGCACGGTGCTCGACCCGCCGGTGCCCGCGCCGTGGTCGGCCGACCTGCCGGTGCCCCCGTCGGTGCGGCGGCTCGCCGGCCCCGCGTG
Organism: uncultured Actinomycetota bacterium; assembly: GCA_963763225.1. GTDB lineage: Bacteria > Actinomycetota > Actinomycetes > Propionibacteriales > Nocardioidaceae > Nocardioides. The sequence goes on from CAVXNT010000004.1 coordinate 601,938, forward strand.
AGGGTCGTGTGCCTGGTGACGCGTCATCGCGCGTCGCCAGGCACACGACCCGTCAGCGGTGCAGGCGGTTCAGCAGGTCCTGGCGCCAGGCCTCGGTCTCGGCGATCTGGTTGAACGTGAAGACGTGCAGCCCCTCGACCAGTGCGGTCGGCTCGCCGAGCGTCGGCGCGCACTTCTCGAGGAACCGCTCGCCGGTGAACCCGCCGGGCGCCGCGAGCCGGGCGAAGGTCCCCTTGTGCTTGACCAGGAACCGGGTCGACTCGCCGACGCCGATCTTGGTGGCCATCGCGAGCAGCTTGGCGCGGTCGACCGGGCCGGGCATGCCCGAGCAGCAGCGGCATGGTGACCCCGCGCTTGCGCAGCCGGTGCACCCAGTCGCGGATCACCGCCGGGTCGAAGGTCAGGTTGCTGACGATGTGCGTCGCGTACCGCCGCTTGTCCCACATCGACTGCACGGTGAGGTCGTCGTGGATCGTCGGGTGCGACTCCGGGTAGCCGGTGATCCCGACCTGGGTGAACGGGTGCCCCATCGCGGTGAGGTCCTCCAGCAGCGACAGCGCGTCCGGGTAGTCGCCGGCGGGGTCGGCGTCGCCGCCGGGCACGAAGATGCGGGTGATGCCCTTGCCGGTCAGCCGGGCGCAGATCTCCTCGAGCTCGGCGCGGCCGGACACCATCCGGGCGGCGAGGTGGGGTACGACGGTGTACCCGTGGCCGGTCAGCCGCTCGGCCAGGTCGAGCGTCGCCTCGAGGCCCTTGCGTCGGCGATGCGGTCACGGTGACGGCGACGTCGCGCGGCACGTGCGTCAGCACCTTCTCCTCGGTCGAGGCGGTGGGCAGCACCTCGTACCGGGACTGCCCGAGCAGCCGGACCATGGTCTGAGCAGTGGCGGTCTTGTTGCGCATGAAGGAACTCGTTTCGTGATGCGCACCGAACGCGCCGAGTCTAGACCTCCGGGTTCCGGATCGTCACCCACGAGAGCAGACCACCCAGGGCCAGCAGGCGGCGCAGGCCGATGATGGCCGAGCCGTACGCCGCGTCGAACGCGCGCGGGTCGGCGTACTGCTCCCCGCCCAGCCCGACCGCGACCGGCAGCGCGGCCACCGCGAGCAGCGATCCGGCCCGAGCCACGGCGTTGTTGACCCCGCTCGCGATGCCCGCGTGCTCGTCGGGAGCGGCGGCCAGCACGGTCGCCGTGAGCGGCGCGACCGTCAGCGCCAGCCCGAGGCCGAACACGGTCAGTGCCGGGCAGCACGTCGGCGGCGTAGCGGACCTGGTCGCCGACCCGGAGCAGCAGCAGCGTGCCGCCGGCCATCACCAGCGGCCCGAGCGACATCGGGATCCGCGGACCGATGCGGCTGGCCAGCGCGCCGCCGCGCGCGGCGAGCAGCAGCATGCACACGGTGATCGGGAGCGTGGCGACGCCGGCCGCCAGGGCGCCGTACCCGCTCACGGTCTGCAGCTGCAGCACCAGGAAGAACAGCACGGCCCCGAGTGCGGCGTACACGAGGGCGGTCACGGCGTTGGCCGCGGTGAAGGTGCGGTCGGCGAAGACGCCGAGGGGCAGCATCGGGTGGTCGCTGCGGCGCTCGTCGACGACGTACCCGGTCCCCGCGACGGCCGTCACGACCAGCGCCCAGGGCGCGAGCGGGCTGCTGCCCCACTCGATGAGGGCGAAGGTCAGGCCGCCGAGCGCGAGCACCATCAGCGCGGCGCCGAGCACGTCGAACTCGCGGGACGCGTGCGGGTCCCGCGTCTCCGGGACGGCCCGCTGGGCGGTGGCGATCGCGAGGACCGCGACCGGCAGGTTGACCAGGAAGATCCAGCGCCAGCTCGGCGTACTGCACCAGGCCGCCGCCGACGAACGGGCCGACCGCCGCGGCGACGCTGCCGAGACCCGACCAGGTGCCGATGGCGCGCGCCCGGTCCGCGCGCACGAAGGCGCCCTGGATCATCGCGAGGCTGCCCGGCGTGAGCAACGCGGCGCCGACGCCCTGGAGCACGCGCGCGACGATCAGCACCTCGGGTGACGGCGCCAGGCCGCACAGCAGCGAGGCGGCCGCGAACCAGGCGGTGCCGACGACGAACACCCGCCGCCGCCCGAACCGGTCGCCGAGGGAACCCCCGAGGAGGATGAGGCTGGCCAGCGAGAGCAGGTAGCCGTTGGTGATCCACTGCAGCTGGGCGAGCGAGGCGCCCAGGTCGGTGCCGATGGTGTGCAGCGCGACGTTGACGACGGTGCCGTCGAGCAGGGTCATCCCGGACCCGAGCACGGCCGCGAGGACCACCGCCCGGCCGGTCGCGGTGCCCAGGCGGACGCCGGGCAATCCGGACGGACCGTTCACGCCGAAAGGGTAGTGACATCGGGGAATCCCCGATGTGGACGACCCACTCCCGTTCCTAGGATCCCGCAGATGACCGCGGCGTACGCCGAGTCCCGGCTCGCCGACCACGTCGACCGGCTCGGCCTCGAGCACCCGCCGATCGATCTCGCGTCGGTCGACTTCGCGGTGCGCCGGCCGACCGAGCTGACGCGGCGCGCCGACTTCGGCGACGTGATGACCACCCTGCACCTCGACGGCCCACCGGGGAAACCTGCAGCGACCTCCGGGCATCAGCCCCGCAGCACCCGGGCGGCGATCCAGGCGATGCCGTCGGCGGTCTGCGCGGGGGTGCCGGAGGGCTGCATCACGTGGCTGAGCACGACGCGGACCACCATGTCGATGGCGGCGTCGAGGGCGGGGGCGTCCAGCGGGACGGCGTACGGCGCGAGGCGCTCGCCGACCACGACCTTGGCCGCGGCGAGCAGCGACTGGGCGTGCGTGGTCAGCAGCGGGAGCAGCTCGGTGTCGGCGCCGTGGGTGGCGGAGACGACCGCGTGCAGCAGCTTGTTGTCCTGCGCCAGCTCGAGCACCGCGCGGGACGCGCCGCGGATCGCCTCGACCAGGTCGTCGGGCTCCTCGTCGAAGGCCCGGGTCACCACCCCGAGGAACCGGTCCAGCTCGTGCAGGATCATCGCCTCGGCCAGGCCCGGCTTGGTGCCGACCTCGTTGTAGACCGTCTGCCGGCTGACGCCGACCCGCTCCGCGATCGACCCCATCGTCACCGCCGACCAGCCGGACTCGGTGGTGGTGGCGACCGCCGCCTCGACGATGCGCTCGCGCATCGTCGGGGCCGGGCTCATGGGCGCCAGTCTAGAAGGCTGCTGAACAACTGTTCGTCGCGAGCGTCGCGATGCGCGTGCGCTGGCAAGGCGCCGGAGGGAAGGCGGTCTGGTTGACCGTCGACCGACGGCAACGCAGCCAGCGTGCGTGCAGCGCGGCGCGTAGCAGGACGTGTTGTTCAGCAGCCTTCTAGGAACCGCTCACCCCTCGAGGCGCAGCGCCTGCACCGGGCAGGAGGCGACCGCGGCCGCCACCTCGCTCCGGCGCTCCTCCGGCGGGGTCGGGTCGAGGATCTCGAGCACGTCGTCGTCGTCGAGCTCGAAGAACTCGTGCGCCATCGACTGGCACATGCCGACGCCCTCGCACACGTCGCGGTCCACCTCGACGCGCATCACGCGACCGCCTCGGTGAGCGGCACGAAGTCGACCTTCTCGCGGACCCCGCAGTCGGGGCAGCACCAGTCGTCGGGGACGTCGGCCCAGGCGGTGCCGGCCGCGAACCCCTCGAGCTCGTTGCCCTCCTCGACGCGGTACGTGTAGCCGCACCCCGGGCACCGGGCCGCGAGCACCTCGTCGACGGGCGGTACGACGACACCGCGGTCGCCCCGCCGGTCGCCCCGGTGGTTGCCTCGGTGATCGCGGAGGGCGCGCCAGCGCCTGTCTCGAGACCACCGGCCGTGGCCGCCACCGGCGGCGGGTACTTCGCGAGGATCCTGTCCCGCTTGCGCGGGCTGATGTTGGCGCGTGACATGTCGCCGTCGAAGTGCGCGAGCACGCGCGGGTCCATCACCCGGCGCCAGATCGCGGGGACGATGGCGAGCACGATCATCCCGGCGTACCCGGTCGGCAGCACCGGCGACTCCCGGAAGTCGCGCAGCGCCTGGTAGCGCCGGGTCGGGTTGGCGTGGTGGTCGCTGTGCCGCTGCAGGTGGTAGAGCAGCACGTTGGTGGCGACGTTGTTGGAGTTCCAGGAGTGCGTCGGGTCGACGCGCTCGTAGCGCTGCCGGTCGCCGGTGCCGACCTTCTGCCGGAGCATCCCGTAGTGCTCCATGTAGTTGACGACCTCGAGCAGCGAGAAGCCGACGACCGCCTGGATCACCAGGTACGGCAGGATCCCGACGCCCAGCCAGGCGACGAGCCCGCCCCAGAGCACCGCCGACATCAGCCAGGCGTTGAGCACGTCGTTGCCGAGGTGGAACGGGTGCTGGCCGCGCCGGGCGTAGCGGCGCTTCTCCAGCCGCCATGCGGACTTCAGGGAGCCGCTGACGGTGCGCGGCCAGAACTGGTAGAAGTTCTCGCCGACCCGGGAGGACGCCGGGTCCTCGGGCGTGGCGACGCGGACGTGGTGGCCGCGGTTGTGCTCGATGTAGAAGTGGCCGTAGAAGCTCTGCGCGAGTGCGATCTTGGACAGCCAGCGCTCGTTGGCCTCGCGCTTGTGGCCGAGCTCGTGCGCGGTGTTGATGCCGATGCCGCCGATGCAGCCGATCGACACCGCCAGGCCCACCTTGTCGACGACCGCCAGGTCCGCGCCGCCGGCGATCAGCCACAGTGCGCCGACGAACCCGGCGTACTGGATCGGCAGGAACAGGTAGGTGACCCACCGGTAGTACCGGTCCTGCTCGAGCGCCTCGATCACGTCGTCGGGCGGGTTGGAGCGGTCGAGCCCGGCGACCAGGTCGATCGCCGGCACGACCACGAGGATCACGATCGGGCCGATCCAGAACCACACCCCCCAGCCGGTCAGGGCCCAGGCGCCGTACCCGATGAAGGCCAGGGACGGCACCACCAGGCCGATCAGCCACAGGTAGCGCTTCCTGTCCTTCCAGGTCTCGGTCGAGCCGGTCGGGACGGTGCTGTTCGCGATCTGTTCAGCGTGCTCGGACATCCCCATGCCTCCGTCGGGTCGCTGGTTGACAGCACCGTACGGAATGTCAATCCGCTTGACAAGAGTTGTTCAGATGTAAAGCGGCACGCCGGCGGGTTTCGGCGGGCAAGTTCCGCTGCCGGGAGCTGTCGGGCGAGACCAGCGCAGGCCGGTCAGGTCCAGGTCACGGCGGCGAGCCCGCGCCAGGTGCCGGCGAGCGCCGGTCGTCCGGTGCGGTTCCACAGCGACAGGTCCAGGTCCACGGCCGCGCCGCCCCGCACCCGGTCCCCGTCGCCGCGTGGTCCGGTACGCCGGGTGGTCACGGCCGGCCGCGGCCCCAGCTCGACCGCCCGCCAGTCGGGTGCGTCGTCCGGCGCGACGACCAGCACGGCCTCCTCCTCGCAGCGCAGCCGCGGGCGCGAGAGCGACCCGTCGAGCAGCCACCCCAGCGGGCCGGCGTACCGCACGAAGGCCACCAGCGCCGCGTGCAGGCCGTCGAGGTGGCGCGCCACGGAGAGGTCAGTGAGCACGCATCGCGCGTGACAGTTGCGCGCGCCCCGGGCACCCCGGCCACCGGTCGGTGGTAGGAGTAGGTCGTGACCGAGCCCGCCGACGTCCGCCTCGCCGTCCTCATCGATGCCGACAACGTGTCCGCCATGCACGCCGCTACGCTGCTGGCCGAGCTGGCGCGGTACGGCGTCCCGACGGTCAAGCGCGCCTACGGCGACTGGACGACGCAGCAACTCGCCGGCTGGAAGGGCGAGCTGGCGCGGCACGCGATCCAGCCCGTCCAGCAGTTCGCCAATACCGTCGGCAAGAACTCCACCGACTCCGCCCTGATCATCGACGCGATGGACCTGCTGTACTCCGGGAGCCTGGACGCGTTCGCGATCGTCTCCAGCGACAGCGACTTCACCCGGCTCGCGACCCGGCTGCGCGAGTCCGGCAAGACCGTGTACGGCCTGGGCATGCGCCGGACCCCCGCCTCGCTGCAGGCGGCCTGCGACAAGTTCATCTTCCTCGAGGTGCTCCGCGAGAACGACGAGGAGGAGGGCGAGCCGGACGACGCGGACGCCGAGGGCGACTCGCTCCCCGACCTGCGGGTGATCCTGGAGGCGGCCGTCCGCAGCACCTCCCAGGACGACGGCTGGTCGCCGTTGGGCGCGGTGGGCAGCTACCTGGGCAAGACGCACGCGTCGTTCGACCCGCGCCACTACGGCTTCCCCCGGCTCAGCGCCCTGGCCGACGCACAGAGCTACGTCGACCTCGAGCACCCCGAGGGCGGCCAGCCGCGGGTCCGGCTGCGCTCGCAGCGGCCCCCGCGCAAGCGGGCACCCGCCAAGAGGGCGGCCAAGAAGGCGGCTTCGAAGAAGGGCTCGGCGGCCCCGTAGCGCCGGGTGGTCTCCCGGCCGGCGTCACGCGGGTCACGGCGGCACGTAGGTTGGCCGCCATGGCAGAGCAACCGTTCGGCATCGACTTCGGCGGCACCGGCATCAAGGGCGCCCCGGTGGACCTCGCTGCCGGCGAGTTCGCCGCCGAGCGGGTGCGGATCCGGACCCCCGCGGAGTCGACGCCGGAGAACGTCGCGAGGGTCTTCACCGAGCTGCTCGCCCGGTTCCCCGACTGCCACGGCGCGGTCGGCGTCACCGTGCCCGGGGTGGTGCGCCACGGCACGGTGCACTCGGCGGCCAACATCGACAAGTCCTGGATCGGCACCGACGCCGACCGGCTCTTCACCGAGGCCACCGGCCGCGAGGTGCACGTCGTCAACGACGCGGACGCGGCCGGACTCGCCGAGGTGCGGTACGGCGCGGCGCGCGGCCGCTGCGGGCTGGTGATCGTCACGACGCTCGGCACGGGCATCGGCTCGGCGATGGTGCACGACGGGGTGCTGGTCCCGAACTCCGAGCTCGGCCACCTCGAGATCGACGGCGTGGACGCCGAGGCGCGCGCAGCGAACAGCGCCCGGGAGCGCGAGGAGCTGAGCTGGGAGGGGTGGGCCGCCCGGCTGACCCGGTACTACCGGACCCTGGAGATGCTGTTCTCCCCCGACCTCTTCGTGGTCGGCGGCGGGATCAGCAAGCAGAGCGACGAGTTCCTGCCGCTGCTCGACCTGGACACCGAGATCGTCCCTGCCACGCTGCTCAACAAGGCCGGGGTGGTCGGCGCCGCGCTCTACGCCAGCGAGGGCGGGGGCGTGGCCTCGACCTCGGCGAACGCGGCCGCGGCGCCGCGCAGGTAGCGCTCGACGACGGCGCGCTCCTCGGCGCTGAACGACCGGTCCAGCCGGTCGAGCGCGAGGAACATCGGCAGCAGGTGCGCCAGCACCTCCTCCCGCCCGGACGGCGTCACCTCCACCGTCGTACGCCGCCGGTCCCGCTCGTGCGGGCGGCGCTCGACGTGCCCGCGGCGGGCCAGCCGGTCGACGAGGCCGGTCGCGGCCGCGGTCGTCACGTCCAGGCGCCGCGCCAGCTCCCCGGGTCCGACCGGCTCCTCGAGGAGGTGCTCCATCGCGACCAGGTCGGTCTCGGACAGCCCGGCCCGCCGGGCGATCACGTGGCGCACCCGACCGGCCGCGGCGACCGCCGCGCGCAGCGCCTGCAGGGCGCCGGTCTGCTCCCAGGCGTCGGTGAACTCGCTGGCCGGGCCGCGGGACTCGTCCGCCATTTTGTTTCACCCACTTGATGTCTAATCTTGTTAGCGATCGTACGCCGCCGACAGGAGATTCTCGTGCCAGCGACCGCCAGTCCCGACACCCGCCACGCCGGTCCCGGGTTGACCCAGCGGATCGCCGCGCGACTGACCGGACGGCGTACGGCGTGGGCGGTGGCGCTGCTCCCCCTCCTGGTCGCCCTGGCCGTGCTGGGCACCGTCGGCGAGGGCGACCGCGCCCGGACCAGCACCGACGCGCTGCCGGACGGCTACGACAGCACCGCCGGCACCGCCCTCCTGGACCGGCTGCCCGCGGAGACCACGACCGCGGCGATCGTGCTCTTCACCGCCGACCGCGGCCAGCTGTCCGATCCGCAGCTCGGCCAGCTGCGCGCGGCCACCGGCGAGCTCGGGGCCGCCGGGAGCCTGCAGCCGGCGCAGGACGGGACCGCGGCGCTGGCGGTCGTGCCCGTGCCGGCCGGGTCGGCGACGCAGGTCAGCGACGACGTGGGCGAGCTGCGCGCCGAGGCCGACGGGCTCGCCCCCGACGGCGTCACCGCGCAGGTCACCGGTCCGGCCGCGGTGCAGGCCGACCTGGCCGCGGTCTTCGACGGCGCCAACACCCGCCTGCTGCTCGCGACCGCGCTCGTGGTCGCGCTGCTGCTGGTCGTCACCTACCGCAGCCCGGTGCTGTGGGTGATCCCGCTCGTCGTGGTGGGGATCGCCGACCGGCTCGCGGCGATCACCGCCACCCACGTGCTCGCGAGCCTCGACGTCGCGTGGGACGAGTCGACCACCGGCATCCTGTCCGTCCTCGTCTTCGGGGCCGGCACCGACTACGCGCTGCTGCTGGTCTCGCGCTACCGCGACGAGCTGCGCCGCGAGGAGTCCCGCCACGTCGCGATGGCGGTCGCGCTGCGGCGTACCGCCGAGGCGGTGCTGGCCAGCGCCACCACCGTGGTGCTGGGGCTGCTGACCCTGCTGCTGTCGGTGTTCCCGACGACCCGCGGGCTCGGCCTGGCGTGCGCGGTGGGCGTGGTGGTCGCGGCCGCGTTCGCCCTGGTGGTGCTGCCCGCGACCCTCGTGCTCTTCGGCCGGTGGGTGTTCTGGCCGCGCGCCCCGCGCGTCGGCCAGCCGGTCACCAGCGAGTCCGACACCGTCTTCCACCGCATCGGCGAGCGGGTCGCGCGCCGCCCCGGCGGCGTGGTCGCCGGCACCCTCGTCCTGCTCGCGGCACTCGGCGTCGGCGTCGGGTCGGTGTCGCTCGGGCTCGACCAGGCCGACCAGTTCCTGGACCAGCCCGAGGCCATCTCGGCCTCCCAGCGGCTCGCCGAGTCGTTCCCCGCCGGGATCGCCGACCCGACCCAGGTCGTCACGGCCGACGACCCCGACCGGGTGCTCGAGACGGTGCGTCGCACGTCGGGGGTCGAGTCGGCGCAGACCACCCAGTCCGGCGGCGGGGTCACCGTCATCAACGCCGTGCTGTCGGGCGCCAGCGGGGAGAACGACGCGACCATCGAGCGGCTGCGCGACAGCCTGGACGGGTTCGGCGACACCCACGTCACCGGCTCGCAGGCGCAGGCCATCGACGAGCGGCACGCCCAGGACCGGGACCTGCGGCTGATCGTGCCGATCATCCTCGGCCTGGTGCTGGTCGGCCTGGCGCTGCTGCTGCGGTCCGTGGTCGCTCCGGTGCTGCTGGTGGCCACCGTGGTCGCGACGTACCTCGCCGCGATGGGCGCGTCCTGGTGGCTGTTCACCGGAATCCTCGGCTTCGACGCGATGGACAGCGGCGTGCCGCTGCTCGCCTTCCTCTTCCTGGTGGCCCTCGGCGTCGACTACAACATCTTCCTGGTCACCCGGGCGCGGGAGGAGCACGCCGAGGCCGGGTCGCGCGGCGGCATGCTGCGGGCGCTGTCGGCCACCGGCGGCGTGATCACCAGCGCCGGCATCCTGCTCGCCGCGGTGTTCGCCGTGCTCGGCGTGCTGCCGCTGGTCGTGCTCGCCCAGCTCGGCACGGTCATCTGCGTCGGCGTGCTGCTCGACACCCTGGTCGTGCGCACGCTGCTGGTGCCGGCCCTGGCGCTGGTGCTCGGCGACCGGTTCTGGTGGCCACGGCGCTGATCCCTGCGCTGATCCCTGCGGTCAGCCTCGAGGCTCAGCCTTCGACCCCGCGGATGGCGGCGGCCACGGCCTTCGGCACGTCGGGGTGGAACACCGACGGGATGATGAAGTTCGGGTTGAGCTCGTCGTCCTTGACCACGTGCGCGATCGCCTCCGCGGCGCGCAGCAGCATGTCGATGGTGACCTCGCTGGCCCGGGCGTCGAGCAGCCCGCGGAACACGCCGGGGAAGGCGAGCACGTTGTTGATCTGGTTGGGGTAGTCGGACCGGCCGCTGGCGACCACCGCGGCGTACCGGTCCGCCTCCGCCGGGTCCACCTCCGGGTCGGGGTTGGCGAGCGCGAACACGACCGCGTCGTCGGCCATCTCCCGGATCCACTCCGCCTCCAGCACGCCGGGCGCGCTGACGCCGATGAACACGTCGGCGCCGGCGAGCACGGCCTGGAGGCTCCCGCGCAGCCGGCGGGGGTTGGTCACCGCGGCCAGCTGGCGGTGCACCGTCGACAGGCTGTCGTCGTCGGCCGAGATGGCGCCGTTGCGGTCGACGACCACGACGTCGGTGACACCGGCCGCGAGCAGCAGCGTGACGATCGCCGTACCGGCGGCCCCACCGCCGGCGACGACCACCCGTACCTCGGTGAGGTCCTTCTTGACCACGCCGCAGCGCGTTGGTCAGCGCGGCCAGCACCACGATCGCCGTCCCGTGCTGGTCGTCGTGGAAGACCGGGATGTCGAGGCGTTCGCGCAGCCGCCGCTCGATCTCGAAGCAGCGCGGCGCGGCGATGTCCTCGAGGTTGATGCCGCCGAACCCGGGCGCGATCATCTCGACCGCCTTGACGATCTCGTCGGTGTCCTGGGAGGCCAGGCAGATCGGCCAGGCGTCGATGTTGGCGAACCGCTTGAACAGCGCCGCCTTGCCCTCCATCACCGGCAGCGCGGCGCCGGGGCCGATGTTGCCCAGCCCCAGCACCGCGGAGCCGTCGGTCACCACCGCGACCGAGTTGCCCTTCACGGTCAGCCGCGAGATGTCCTCCGGGTGCTCGGCCAGCGCGAGGCTGACCCGGCCGACGCCGGGCGTGTAGGCCATGGACAGGTCGTCGCGGTTGCGCAGCGGCACCTTCGAGGTCACCTCGATCTTGCCGCCGATGTGCAGCAGGAACGTCCGGTCGCTGACGCGGTACACCTCGACGCCGTCGACCGCGTCGACCGCCTGCTCGAGCAGCTGGGCGTGGTCGGCGTCGGAGGCCGAGCAGGTGACGTCGACGACCACCCGGTCGTGGCTGGAATCGGCGACGTCGATCGCGGTCACGATCCCGCCGGCCTGGGCGATCGCGGTCGCCACCGCCCCGACGATGCCGTGGTCGGGCGCCGTGTGCAGGCGCATGGTGATCGAGTACGACGAGGTCGTGGCGGCGGCCATGCCCCGACCTTCCCCCCACCGGTCGGTTACCGGCAAGTCGGGGCGCGTCGGCCCAACTTGTCGGGGGAAACCCGACGGACACGCCGTTGCGCAACGGCGTGTCGCGCGGGTTTCACCGGCTGACCGGTGAAACCCGACGTGTCTACCCGACCTCCTGCGCCCCCAGGTGGGCGAGCAGGTTCTGCGAGAACCGGTCGCCCATCTGGCCGATGACGCCCTCCATCGCCCGCGTCACGGCCGGCCGGGAGGCGCGGGGCAGCGGCAGGTCGAGGGTGATCTCGAGGGAGGTGGTGAGTTGGGTGCCGGCGTCGACCTCCTCGAGCTGGTACCAGCCCTCCACCGCGGACCGCTCGGTCGCGCCGTCCGGCGGGTCGTGGCGGAACTCGATGCGGCGCGGCTCGTCGTACGACATCCGCTCGGTGAACGCCGGCGAGACGCCGACGCCGAGGACGGAGAGCCCGCCCATCTCCCAGCGCCAGTGGTCGCCGTGCTCGGTGATGCGGCGCACGAAGGGCGTCAGGTCGGCCACGAGTCCGGGGTCGGTCAGCGCCGCCCAGATGTCGGCGCGCGGCGCCGCGACCACGGCCTCGGCGCGGGTGTCGGCGGCGAAGTGCGTCATGCCCGCTCACTACCCACCGCCGGGGGGTTCGATGTGCGCCAGCGCCTGCCCGGACGTCGGCCGCGTGGCGAGCACCACGCCCGGCCGAGGTTTGTCGCTGCACGCCGTCGGGGACCTACCGGGGGACGCACTCGTCCCCCAGGAGGAACCGATGTCGGCCGCAGGCCTGATCCAGGTGGCACTGATGACCTTCGTGCTGCTGGCGCCCACGCTGATGGTGGCGGTCCTGGTCTCCGGGATCTCCCGCCGTCCGGTGGAGGTCGAGCCCGAGCCCGAGGTCGCGGTCAGCCGCTGACCGGCTCCGGACCCCGCCCGCCGAACCGCCACAGCAGCAGCGCGGCGACGAGCAGCAGCAGGTCCGCGACCAGCGTCGCCACCAGCAGCAGACTGCTCCCGACCGTCCCGGTCGCGCGGTACGCCGAGGGGTCGCCCGGCAGCACCCGCACGGCGATCTCGCCGCTGGCCACCGCGTCGTCGTACGCCGCCGCGTCCACGTCGGCCCGCCAGGTCCGGCGGCCCGGGTCGACGTCGCGGGGGAACCGGAACCACACCGCGTGCTCACCACCGGCGGTCCGGTCGTGGACGACCGTCGCCGTCACGTCGGTGCCGGACGCCGAGACCCGGTGCGCCTGCCAGGTGCCGTGCACCAGGGGCAGGTTGACCAGCGCGGCCAGCAGGAGCAGCGCCACGACGTACCGCCCGCGACCGCCGGTGTCCATCACGGCCGGCGGACGCACCGGAACCCGACGTGGGACGTGGTGTCGTTGACGCCGTGCCCCTGCCGGGCCGCGGGCCGGTAGCGCTGGCAGTAGTCGGGCGAGCACAGGTGGGAGCCGCCCTTGGTGACCATCCGGTCGGTCTCGGCCAGCCGCAGCGACCCGCCGCAGCACGGCGCGACCTCCTCGCTCGCGCCGGCGTGGTCGCCGGACCAGCGGGTGCGGGTCCACTCCCAGACGTTGCCGATCAGGTCGTGCAGGCCGTAGCCGTTGGCCGGATAGCGCCCGACCGGCGAGGTGCGGTGGTGGCCGTCGGGGTCGTCGCTGCGCCACGGGAACGGGCCGCGCCAGGTGTTGGCCAGCACCGCGCCGTCCGGCGCCGGCTCGTCGCGGTGCTCGGCGGTCCAGCCGAACTCGCGGCCGACCAGTCCCCCGCGCGCCGCCCGCTCCCACTCGGCCTCGGTCGGCAGCTCCTTGCCGGCCCACCGGGCGTACGCCGACGCGTCGGCCCAGCCCACGTGCACGACCGGGTGGTCGGCGACGTCCTCCCAGCGGCTGCCGGGCCCCTGCGGCGCCCGCCAGGACGCGCCCGGCTGCCAGCGCCACCACTGCGTCCAGTCGCCGAGGTGGACCGGGCCCGGCGTGGGGGTGAAGACCTGTGACCCGGGGACGAGCAGCGCCGGGTCGGCGCCGGGGAAGTCCGCCGGGTCCGGGGCGACCTCCGCGACGGTGACGTGGCCGGTCTCGTCGACGAAGCGCGCGAACTCCGCGTTGGTCACCGGGTGCACGTCGACCCACACGTCGCCGACCTCGACCTCGCGCACCGGCCGCTCCTCGGCGTAGTGGCGGTCGCTGCCGATCCGGGTCGTGCCACCGGGGACCAGCACCATTCCCGTCGGAGCGGTCACGGGTCGCTCTTCTCCGGGAGGCCGAGGTGGCGGGCGAGGAACGCGTTGCGCAGCTTGCGCTCGGGGTCCAGGCGCTCGGCGAGCGCACGGAAGTCGCCCCACCGCGGGTACGCCGGCGCCAGCTGGTCGGCGGTCGCGAGGAAGACCTTCCCCCAGTGCGGGCGGGCACCGAGCGGCAGCAGCGCCGCCTCGATCGCGGGCAGCGCCGCGTCCACGCCGGCCCGGTCGCGGACCCAGGTGAAGTGCAGGCCGACCGCGTCCCCGGCGTACGCCCCGCTGAGCCAGAGGTCGTCGGCGGCGATGGTGCGGACCTCGGAGACCTGGAGCAGGTGGGTGAAGCCGGGGGCGAGCCGGCGCAGCGCGTCGACGGCGTCGGCGGTGCGGGAGCGGGGCAGCAGGTACTCGCTCTGCAGCTCCTCGCCGCGGCTCGGCGTGTGCTCGAGGCGGAAGTGCGGCAGCCGCTCGTGCCAGCGGCCCGGGACGGCCGCCCTGCTCGGTGACGGCCGCGACGTCGGCGCCGGCCAGCATGTGCCGGGTGGTGGTCGCCCGGGGTGCGCCGAGGAGGTCGGCCGGCGGGGTGCCGCGGCTCTTGAGCCAGGCCTGGTCGATCCGCCCGTTGGCCCACCCGGTGAACAGGCTGACGCTGGCGGCGCTGCCGGTCACCGCGTCGAGGTGCTCGAGCGCCACGTCCCACGGCAGGTCGGTGTAGAGGTCCTGGCGGACGTCGTACGTCGGCTCGACCGCGAGCGTGAGGTGGGTCGCCACACCGAGCGCGCCGACCGAGACGACGTGCCCGGCGAAGTCGGGGTCGCCCGCCGCGACGGTCGACAGCGCACCGTCCGCGGTGACCGTCTCGATCCGCCGGACCGCGGCGGACAGCGAGCCGGTGCGGTCGCCCGACCCGTGGGTCCCGGTCGCGACCGCGCCCCCGACGCTGATGTGCGGCAGCGAGGCGAGGGCCGCCAGCGCCCAGCCGCGCTCGTGGAGGTGGACGGCGAGGTCGCCGTACCGGATGCCGGCGGCGACCCGGACCTCGCGGCGGTCGGTGTCGAGGTCGACGTCCGGGGGGAGGTCGAGCGTGGAGACCAGGTCACCCGCGGTGTCCGCGACGTCGGTGAAGGAGTGCCGCGTGCCCAGCGCGCGCACGAGCTCGGCGCGAGCCACGATCTCCTGCAGCTCGCCCACCGAGGTCGGGCGGTGGACCCGCGCGGCGGCGTACTCGTGGCTCCCGGCCCAGTTCTCCAGCACCCCGCCATCCTGCCGCACGGACCCGGGCGAAATTCCGGTGCGCCGCCCTCTTCCCCCGGGCCGGGACCGGTCGTACCGTCAGGTGCCAGGAACAAGGAGGCGGATGGGAGCGTCCGCCGGGGGTGAGCAGGATGACCGTGGATCTCGGCACGGTCGTCCTGGCGGTCGGCTGTGCACTGGTCGCCGGGATGGCCGTGTGGTGCGTGGTGCGGGTACGCCACTGGCGCGAGGTGGCCGACCGCGCCGCCGCCGGCTTCGGCCGCTGCCGCGCCGCCGACCTGCTGCCCGGCGACACCGTCTTCGTCTGGGCCTACGTGCTCGAGCACGGCGAGTGGAAGCACGGCCGGGTCAGCAAGGTCGAGCACGACCGGCTGGACACCGACGACGTGCAGCTCGTGCGCCTGCTGTTCGAGGAGGGCGCGTCGTTCACGGTGAAGCCGTTCTCGCCCGCGTGGGTGCTGCCCGCGGTGTCCACGCCCGGAGCCGGGCCCCGGTAGCCGCGACCCGCTTTGGGACACTGGTCGGCATGGCCGACCAGCAGCTGGACCTCGTCGACGCCTCGACCGTCTCGGTACGCCGCGTGCTCGGTGACTCGCTCGAGGCCTGCATCCGCGGCCTCGCCGCCCATCTCGGTGGCAGCGGCCGGTTGGCCGACGCCGAGGGGTTCGTCGCCGACGTCCTGGCCCGCGAGGCGATGAGCTCCACCGCGCTGCCCGGC
Organism: uncultured Actinomycetota bacterium; assembly: GCA_963763225.1. GTDB lineage: Bacteria > Actinomycetota > Actinomycetes > Propionibacteriales > Nocardioidaceae > Nocardioides. The sequence continues at coordinate 617,366 of CAVXNT010000004.1, forward strand.
GGGGTGGCGCTCCCGCACGCCCGCAGCGCCGCCGTCCGCGTGCCCACGGTCGCGGTCGCGCTGCTGCCGGAGCCGATCACCGCCCCCAACGGCCACGACATCGACCTGGTCTTCCTGCTCGGCGTCCCGGACGAGCAGGCCGACCAGTACCTCCAGCTGCTGCGCCGGGTCACCACCGCCGTGGTGAAGCCGGGCTTCCGCGCCGACTGCCGGACCGCGGACTCCGCGGACGCGCTGGCCGACCTGGCGCGCGAGGGCTTCGGCGCGCGCTGATCTCGACCGTCGGCTGACGCGTCCTGGGCGGGGATCGGGCCCTGAGCGCGCCGCCTGGGCTCACTCGACGTCGCGGACCCGCACCGTCCGCACCACGGCCGCCCCGGCGCGCTGCACGTGGATGCGCAGGCTGACCGTCTCGGGCGGCTCGGCGACGGCATCGCGTCGGGTCGGCAGCTCGAGGGTCGCGCCGGTCTGGCCGGGCTCGATCAGCGCGTAGAACCACAGCCGCGTGTCCGCCAGCGGCGTGTCCGGCGGCCGGTGCCCGATGCGGTCGGCCACCCAGTCGGCCGGCAGGTCCCCGACCCTCAGGGGGTGCGGGAGCCCGAGGTCGATCGCCCGCGCGCGGATGGTCGTCCAGTAGTCGGCCGGCGCGGACTGCCGGACCACCCAACGCACCGTCGTGCCCTCGGCCACGGTCCGGTGGGCGGCCCGCACGGTGATCCGCGGCGCCGGGTCGTCGTCGACGACGGTGAGCAGCGGGGTGAAGCGCGACGGCATCGCGCCCCGGTCGCCGTACACGTTGATCGGGCGCGGGGTACGCCGCCGGTCGTCGCGGGTGTCGGCGTCGTACCGGACCTGGAGCGTGCCCCCGGTCGTGCCGGCCGGCAGCCGGACCACCGCGGACTGCGGCTGGTGGTACCACATCGGGTCGGTCGCGACGAACACGAAGCGGGCCGGGCGGGTCAGCGTGCCGACCACGTCGAAGGGCACCGCGGCGGTGGTCGACCCGTCGACGTCGCCCTCGAGCACGCGCGTGTCGTGGACGACCACCTGGGGCAGCCGGCGCTCGGGCACCGGCGGGACCGCCGCCGTGCCGCCGGCGAGGTCGAGGACCCAGACGTGGCCGGCGTCGCTGCGGCCGACCAGGTCCACCCGGCGTACGTCGGTGAGGTCGACGCCGCTCGCGCCGGCCAGCGGCACGCGCAGTGTCTGGGCCACCAGCTTGGTGCCCCACTCGGGGCCGGGCAGCCGGTGCAGCACCCCGTGGTCCACCGGGGTCAGCAGCTGGCTGTTGCCGCTGCCGTCCCTGAGCCGGACCGCGAGCCGGACCCGGTACTGCGCCGGGTCGACGACCGTGCGCAGGTCGAGGCGGTCGGCACCGCCGAGGTCCCACGGGCGGTCGAGGAGCAGCCCGGCGTCCGCGCCGGCGCGCCGCCAGCTCACCTCCCAGGCCGGGTCGGTCGGCAGCCGATGGGTGTAGGAGCTGTCCATCACCCAGTGCGGCGTGATGCCCCCGACGTCGCCGCACTGCCGCGGGTCGCGACCGCCGGACGTGCCGATGCAGATCCGCGAGGCGGCGCGCCCCAGGTCGAGCGCGGCGGCGTCGCGTCCCGGCCGGCGCAGCGTGCGGCCGAGGCCCAGCGCCTGGGTGCGGACGTCGGCGCCCTCGGCCGAGGGCACCTCGACGTCGCTGCCGTCGAACATCGGCAGCACGTCGGTGCGGCCACCGGCCATCAGGTCGACCGCGCCCGTGATCCAGGTCCGCGCGACCGCGCGCTGGCCGGCCGCGGTCAGCCGGGTCGGGGCTCCGGGGGCGCAGACGCCACCGGCCCCGCCGCCGTCGTCCCAGGACGGCGCCCGGGAGATCCCGGGAGTCCACTCGGTGTTGTAGAAGTTGTGGTTGGCGCCCATCACGAGCACGGTGCTGCGCAGCGCGGTGTCGCCGGGCGCGAGGTCGCGGGCGAGGTCGGTGTAGGCCTGCCCCTGCAGGTCGAACACGTCGCCGTCGCAGTAGGACAGCACCGTGACCGTCGGGACGTACGCCGCGACCGACCGGGCGAAGTCGGTCGGCGCGAGCAGCACCTGGCCGACGATCCGGTACGCCGCGTCGAGGGGGGTCTGGATGCTCGCCAGGTTCACGCCCTCCCCGCCGCGCGAGTGGCCGACCAGCACGACCCGGCCCATGTCGACCTGGTAGGTGCCGTCGGCCGCCCACTCGCTCCACTGCTGCAGGTGCGAGCGCACCAGCCGGGCCCGGGCGGCGGCCCCGCCGTCGAGGGCGTTCCAGTCCTGGGCGTTGATGCCGTTGGCGGCGATCGAGACGGTGACGTAGCCCTGGCTGGCCAGGAGGCGCTGGACGTAGCGGTAGCCGAGCTGGCTCGGCACCGGCTGCATGCCGGCCGGGCACGGCCAGTCGCCCCACTGGTCGGGGTCGTCCGGCGTGCCGTAGCAGAAGTCGTGACGGCCGTGGAGGAAGAGCACGAGCGGGGCCGGCTCGGGCGTCGGGGTCGCCGGGCGTACGACGTGCCCGAGGCGCTCGACGGGAGCGGGGAAGCCGTGGATCGGCAGGTCCGCGAGCTGGTAGTCGGAGCTGACGACGGCATACGGACCCAGCTCCCCGGGGTCGGCCGCGAGTCGGCGACCGCGCGGCGGTGCGACGTACGGCTCCGGCGCCGGCGGCGGCTGCAGGGTCTCGTCGAGGACCTGCCCGGACAGCGTCACGTCGAGCTGGTCGACGCGCGGCTCGGTCGGGCTGGTCGTCACCAGCGTGAGGGTGCGGCCGTCCCGCTGCAGCGTCGGGGCCGGCAGCGGTACGCCGGCCAGGCTGAACCCGGGCCGCGCCGAGGTGACCGGGAGCCGCACCGGGGAGCGCCAGGTCACCCGGTAGGCGTCCGGGCCGACCGGCGTGACGGTCCACGTGCCGCGGCCTTCCGGCGCGACGGCGGACGTCGCGCCCGGTGATGCGCCGGCGCCCGTCGCCGCAGGGGCGAGACCACCACCGATCGTGACCGTCAGGGCCAGGCTCGCGACGAGCGCGAGGCCGGCCACGACGCTCCGTCGTCCGCTGCTCATGGGTCGCCCTCCTCGGGCCCGGGGACCCGCACCGTTCAGGCTGCGCCGCCGACCGGCCCGACCGCAGGGTCGAAGGTCACCCCGGCGTCGGGACCACTCGCCAGGTCGTCAGTCGTCCGAGTCGCGCCAGGGGCCCATCGGGCCGTACCCGCGCTGGTGGTGTCCGTAGGCCATGCCCGGTCCCATCCCGTTGCGGTCCATCCAGCGGCGCATGTCGTCGTCGGGGGCCCGGTCGTGGTGGGGGCCGTACCCGCCGTCGTACCCGACGTGCATGCCGCGCACCGGGACGTACGGTGCCCGGTCGGGGGCCATCGCCCGGCCGACCGCGAAGGCGGACAGCGAGGCGAGGACCAGGACGGCCAGCGCCGCGATCGCGACCCGGATGCTGATGCTCATCGGACTTCCCTTCCCCCGACGTCGCGACCAGGCGGCGTCCTGTCCGACCAGACTCCGTCCCCGGGTACGGCGACGGCAGGGCCGTCGGGCCCGAACCGGCCCGGACCTGTGGCCCGGCGCCCGCGCAGCCACCACGGCGCCGGGCCGTGGCCGAGCGCCACGTACCCGAGCACGACGACGGCGACGGACACGATCACGACCATCGCGACCCCGGTCGCCAGGCTCACTCGCAGCACCGGAACCCCTCCCCCTCCGACGCGCGTGCGGCAGTCGGACCGCTGCCGACGCTAGGCAGTCCGACCTGCGGCCGGGTAGGTCCCGACGGCCTGCACCGGCCGGGACCTTGGCCCGGTCCGACCCGTCACGTCCCGGCGGTGAGCCCGAGGTAGCCGCCCAGGAGCCGGCGCAGCTGCGCCAGCGTCCTCTCGCGTCCGGCCGTGGCGCCGGTGCCGCGGTCGTCGTCGGTGCTGGCGCCGCGGGAGCTGTGGACGATGATGGCGTCGATCGTCTCGGCCATCGCCGCGACGTCCGGCTCTCCCAGGTCGGTGAGAGCCTCGCGCAGCGGCACCTGCAGCCGGGCGTGGAAGTCCTGCATCGGCCCGCGCAGCACCTGGGGGTCGACGACCCGGGTGAGTGCCTGCGCCACGGCCTGCTCGGAGCTCGCGAACAGCCCGACGTTCGCCTCGACGTAGGCCCACACCCGCTCACCGGGCGTTCCGGCGGCATCGACGTGGCGCTGGACCTGGCCGGCCCAGTCGGGGAACACGTCGGTGACGACGGCGTGCAGCAGGGCCTGGGGTGAGGGGAAGTACTGGTAGACGCTGCTGCGCGCCAGACCCGCCCGGCGCCCGACCGCGGCCATCGACGGTGCCTGTCCGGTCTCGGCGAGCAGCGCGCGAGCCGCGTCGAGCAGGACTCGACGTTGTCGGGCATGGTGCTCGGCGACCGTCGGTGCGTCGATGCGTGGCACGTCGATCCCCCTGCCGCCAGGCCCCGCTCCGCGCTGTCGTCCTCGCTCAGGGCAACGGTGCGAGGCGCCCGTCGACCATTTCATACACCCGGTCGCAGTGCCGCAGTACGTCGTGGTCGTGCGTCACCATCAAGGTGGCGACGTCGTGCTCGCGCGACTCGCGGGCGAGCAGCCCGACGATCTCGTGGCTGCGCTCCCGGTCCAGGGCGGCCGTGGGCTCGTCGACGAGCAGCAGCTCCGGCCGGGTGACCAGGGCCCGGGCGACGCCCACGCGCTGGCGCTCGCCGCCGGACAGCTCGTGCGGGCGTCGGCCGGCCTTGTGGTCCATGCCCACCTCGGCCAGGAGCGCACGGGGGTCCCGGCCCCGCGCGCCGCGCGTGAAGGTGAGCGGCAGCCGCACCTGGTCGACAGCGGTGAGCGCCGGCACGAGGTTGGAGCTCTGGAAGACGAAGCCGATGCGTTCGCGGCGTACGCGGTCGCGCTGCCGCGGCGTGGCCGCCACCAGGTCGATGTCGCCCACGCGTACCTCCCCCCGGGTCGGGGGCGTCAGCGCACCCGCCACCGCCAGCAGGCTCGACTTGCCCGAGCCGGAGGGGCCCACGACGGCCACGAGCTCGCCGCGGTCGAGGCGGAGGTCGACGCCGTCGAGCGCGGTGACGACGTCGTCGCCGTCGCCGTGCACGAGGGTGACACCGGTCAGGGTGAGGGCGGCGGTCATCGGTTCCCTCCCAGGGCCGTCAGGGGATCCACCCGGGTGATGCGGAGGACGGCGATCGCGGCGCCGGCGACACCCAGCCCGACCAGCAGGACGGTGGCTCCGGCGATCGGGCCGGCCTCGAGCGCGAACGGCATCTTCGTGGTGGCGATCAGCGCACCCAGCCCGACGCCGACGGCGATGCCGGCGGCCGCGGAGACGACGAGCAGCACGACGGACTGCAGGAGGCTGTCGCCCAGGAGGTACCGGGTGCTCGCACCCAGCGCCCGCAGCACGGCGATCTCGCTCCTGCGCTGGATGGTCAGGACCGTGAAGAACGCGCCGACGACGAGCGCCGAGATCAGGTAGAGGAAGACCTGGATCAGCTCCAGGGTCGAGGTCTCGGCGGTGTACCCCGGCGAGGCGCCGTAGGACTGCTCGAGCGTCATCGACGTCGTGCCCGCAGCGGCGTCTCCGGCCGCGAGGTCGACGTGCGACCCGGGCTCCGCGCGGACGGCGACCGCGGTGGCCTCCTGGCGGACCCGCTGCGGCACCGGCTCGCCGTCGCCGAGCCCGGCCTTGGCCTGCTGCCAGCTGTGCAGCGTCAGGTAGCCGACGTCGACGTGTCCGTAGGTGTGCTGGCCGCCGAGGATCCCGACCACCGCGAGCCGCTGCCCGCTGGGTTCGAGGACCACGGTGTCGCCGACGCCGACGCCCTTCTCGGCGGCCGAGGCCGAGATGACGATCTCCCCGTCGCCCGCCAGCCGGTGCCCCTGCGCCACCTCGGGATCGATGAACGAGCCGCGCTCGACGCCGAACAGGGCGAGGTCGATCTCCACGCCGCGGTCGGTCCGGCCGTTGACCAGCGTGTTGCCGAAGGGAGCCGCATCGGCCACGCCGGGCCGGGTCGACCAGGTGCGCACCGCGTCGGTGTCGATGACGCTGCGCGAGAAGGCCGCGTCCTTCTTCACCCCCTGCTGGAAGGCGAACGACGTGACCGGCAGTCGCTGCAGCCCCGAGACGCCGTCGTTGACCAGCCCCACCGACAGCCCGCTCAGCAGGACCATCAGGACCGTGATCAACGCGACCACGGCACCCATGAGCGCGAAGCGGCCGCGCGCGAACGACAGCTCGCGGAGCGCCAGGAACGACGCGCTCACCGGAACCAGCAACTTACCGACGCCATGTCGGCAAGCATAGCGAGCGGGGGCTCCTAGGGCGCCGCGGGGACGGGCACCGGCCCGTCGCCGAGCAGGCCCTCGCGGCGCGCGACCAGCACGGCGGCCGCGATCGTGGCGGCGACGGCCAGCGCGTTGAGCAGCAGCACCGAGACGCTCTTGACCAGCACGAAGGTCTGGATCGACTGCGACTCCAGGAGCCACAGCGTCATCGTCGCCTTGCCGATGCAGATCGCGGCCCAGCCGAGCGTGAGGAACCAGAAGAGTCGGCGGATGCGCGGGCGGACGTGCAGGTCGTCGTCCATCGGGTAGAAGTCACCAGCCAGCCGCGCCACCATCGGGCGCGCGGTCGCCAGCGTGACCAGGAACATCGCGCCGATCAGCCCGTCGCTGATGATCGGTTGGAGGAAGTAGAGGTAGGTGCTGTCGGTGGCCAACGCGACCAGCGTGCGGCCGGTCATCACCACCGCCGTCAGGATCAGCAGCCCCGACGTACGCCGGCGGGTCAGCGCCCGCCACGCGATCGCGCCGTAGGACCACGCGAGCGCGGCGAAGATCGCCGTCCACACCCCGTCGAGCCGCAGGAACCCGTAGAAGATCGTCGCCGGGACCGCGCAGGCGATCAGCAGGCTCAGGCCCACCCGGCGGATCACCGCGCCCAGCTGGGGCCGGGGCGCGGCGGCGCAGGCCGGGAGCGGGACCGGCACGGTCACGGTGGTCAGAGGGGTGGGAGTCGACATGGAGTCCTGTCTCGCAGAAGGCGCGAGACGTGTCCCCGCTCCTCCACTGTAGGCCCCTCCTGCGCGCCGTCGGCGTGTCGCGCCGACGCAGGAGGCAGCGACAGGGACTCAGGTCGCCGAGACCCTCACGTCGAACCCGCGCGCAGCGCACCCGCTGAGAACGCACGAGGCCCCGGATCCGAGGACCCGGGGCCGGTTTCGAGACGGTCGCTGCGCGACCTCCTCAACCACCGTCACGTGCGCGAGGGGGGAGTTGAACCCCCACGCCCTTTCGGGCACACGGACCTGAACCGTGCGCGTCTGCCTATTCCGCCACTCGCGCGTGAAGCGGGCTCAGGCTATCCCAGCGGCTCGGGATCGCCCAAACCGGGCGCCGGTCGCGCGGGGCCGGGGCCGCGCGGGGGCGACGCCGGTCCCCCGCCTCCTGCGCGGACCCCGTTACGATCGGTCGCAGTCCGGCCGCGGGCCGGATCGTGGTGCCTGCCGTGACGAGGACGACTCCCGGGGGACCGCCCAGCGCGGTTTGGCCGGCCGAGGAGCGGGCACGACCACCGGGACGTGCGGACGACAAGGAGGCGGCGTGGGCGGACTCCAACGCCTGGAGCACCGGCTCGAAGAGCTGATCTCCGGGGCGTTCGCGAAGGCGTTCCGCTCCGCGGTCCAGCCCGTCGAGATCTCCGCGGCCCTGCAGCGGGAGTGCGACAACAACGCCCAGATCCTCTCCCGCGACCGCCGCCTGGTGCCCAACGACTTCCACGTGGAGCTCGCGCCGAGCGACCTGGACCGGCTGGCGCCGTACGACACCGCGCTGGCCGAGGAGATGGGTACGCAGCTGCGGGCGTACGCCGACCAGCAGAGCTACTCCTTCCCGGGGCCGGTGCGGATCTCGTTCGAGGCGGCCGAGGACCTCACCACCGGCCGGTTCCGGATCCGCAGCCGCGCCCAGGCCAAGGTCACCGGCAACGCCACCGACACCCAGGTCGGCCGGGCGCGCGCCGTGCTCGAGGTCAACGGCACCCGCCACCCGCTGCTGCCGCCCGGCCTGGTGGTCGGCCGCGGCACCGAGGCCGACATCCGCATCAACGACCCCGGCGTGAGCCGCAAGCACGCCGAGTTCACCGTGCGCGTCGACGGCGGTGGGCTGGCCATCCGCGTGCAGGACCTGGGCTCGACCAACGGGATGCTGGTCGACGGGCACCGCGCCACCGCCACCGCGCTGCGCGACGGCTCGCAGGTCAAGATCGGCAACACCACACTGACCGTCCGGGTCCTCGAGGAGGGCTGAGGGTGTCCGAGCTGACGCTGTTCCTCATCCGGATCGCCTACCTGGCGATCCTGTGGATCTTCGTGCTGTCCGCGATCTCGGTGATCCGCTCCGACATGTTCGGCGCCCGGGTCCCCGAGGCGGCTCGAGGCGCCCGCGCGGCGACCGGCCGGGCACCGAAACCGGCCAAGCCGAGCCGGCGCCGCAGCGCTCCGACCCACGTGCTGGTCGTCTCCGGGTCGAACGCCGGCGAGCGCGCCGAGCTCGACCAGGCCCCGATCCTGATCGGCCGCGGCTCGGACGCCGCCATCCGCCTCGACGACGACTACGTCTCGACCCGGCACGCCCGCATCGCCGCGTCCGGCGACCAGTGGTTCGTCGAGGACCTCGGCTCCACCAACGGCACCTACGTCGGGACCGTGCGGATCACCCAGCCCACGACCATCACCCTCGGGACCGAGGTCCGGATCGGGAAGACGGTCCTGGAGCTCAGGAAGTAGCGCGCGATGACCGCGACCCCCGACGGGACGACCCCGGACGCGTCGACCGCGAACCTGCGCCTGCGGTTCGCGGCCGTCTCCGACGTCGGCCGGGTCCGCAAGGACAACCAGGACTCGGGGTACGTCGGCCCGTGGCTGCTCGCCGTGTGCGACGGCGTCGGCGGCGCCGCCCGGGGCGACATCGCCTCCGCCACGGCGATCGGCCAGCTGCGCCGTCTCGACGTACCTCCCGTCGACGACCCCGAGCACGACCTGCTCGCCCGGGTCGCCGGTGCGCTGCACCGCGCCCACGACCGGATCGGGGAGCTGGTCGACGAGGACGCCTCCCTCAACGGCACCAGCACCACCGCCACCGTCGCGCTGTTCGACGGGTCCCGGATCGGTGTCGGGCACGTCGGGGACAGCCGCGCGTACCTGTTCCGCGACCGCGAGATCACCCAGATCACCGCCGACCACACGTTCGTGCAGACGCTGATCGACGAGGGCCGGATCACCGAGGACGAGGCCCGGGTGCATCCGCACCGGAACCTGATCCTCAAGGCGCTCGACGGCGTCCGCGAGGCCGAGCCGGACCTGTTCGTCATCGAGCTGGTCGCCGGCGATCGGCTGCTGCTGTGCAGCGACGGCGCCAGCGGTGTCCTGCCCGACGGCCGCCTCGCCGACATCCTCGGCAGCGGCAGCCCGGAGTTCGCCGCGGTGGAGCTGGTGCGGGCCAGCCTCGAGGCCGGCAGCTCCGACAACGTCACCTGCCTGGTCGCGGAGGTGGTCCCCTCCGACACCCCGCCCGGACCGGGCGAGGCGACCGAGCCGATGGTCGTCGGCGCCGCCGCCGAGCGCCGCCCGTCCCGCCCCCGCGGCGGCATGGGCAGCCTGTTCCGCGGCCACCGCTCGGGCGACACCGGCGAGCTCGAGCCGGTCCAGGCCGACATCCCCGACGACCTGCCCGGCTACGCGATCAGCACCGACCCGATCGACCCCGAGGAGGCGCGCTACGCGCCCCGGCCGCCGCGCCGCTACGTGTGGCCCAAGCGGATCTTCGCCACGCTGCTCCTCACGGGGCTGGCCTGGATCGGTCTCGCCTGGGCGTACTCCTGGAGCCAGGACCAGTACTACGTCGGCGAGCAGGACGGCAGCGTCGTCATCTTCCGCGGCATCAACACCGAGCTGGCCGGCCTCTCGCTCTCCGAGCCGTACGAGACCAGCGACGTGCAGCTCGACCGACTCTCCGAGATCGAGGCGGACCGGGTCCGCCAGGGCATCGCCTACGACAACCTCGACGACGCCGAGGCCAAGGTCCAGGACCTCGCCGCCCGCCAGGAACCGACCGGGAGGCTCGGGCTGATGGCCGCCCCGCAGAGCAGCCTGATGGGGTTCGTGCACCGGCGGCGCCGGGGAGCCGAGCTCTTCCTGCTGGTGCTCGCGCTCGCCGTCGGCATCGGCGCCTACGTCGCGGTCGGCCTGGGCGTGAACCAGGAGATCCCCGCCAACCTCTTCGGGTACGGCGGGTGGCTGGTCGCCCTGCTCCTCGGCACCCACGTGGTGATCCGGATGGTCGCGCCGTACGCCGACCCCGTGCTGCTGCCGGTCGTCGCGGCCCTCAACGGGCTCGGCCTGGCGGTGATCCACCGGCTCGACCTGGCCGCCGAGGCCGCCGGCGAGCCCCATGCCTACGCCCAGCAGCAGCTGGTCTGGATGACGCTCGGCGTGCTGCTGTTCGTCGGCACCCTGGTGTTCCTGCGCGACCACCGGGTGCTGCAGCGCTTCACCTACACCAGCGGGATGGCGGCCATCGTCCTGCTGCTGCTGCCGATGCTGCCGGGCATCGGGCGCACCATCAACGGGGCCCGGATCTGGATCCACCTCGGGCCGTTCAGCTTCCAGCCGGGCGAGGTCGCCAAGGTGCTGCTGGTGATCGCGTTCGCCGGCTACCTCGTCCTGCACCGCGACGCGCTGGCGCTGGCCGGCCGCCGGGTGCTGTTCGTCGACCTGCCGCGCGGCCGCGACCTCGGCCCGATCCTCGCGATGTGGCTGGTCAGCCTCGGGATCCTCGTCTTCCAGCACGACCTCGGCTCGAGCCTGCTGTTCTTCGGGATCTTCCTGATCATGCTGTACGTCGCGACCGAGCGGCCCGGCTGGCTGGTGGTCGGGGGGCTGCTGTTCGCGGCCGGCGCGACAGCGGCGTACTACCTGTTCGGCCACGTGCGGGACCGCTTCGACATCTGGCTGCACCCGTTCCAGTACTACGGGCCCGGCACCTCCGACCGCGCCTTCCAGCCGGTCGAGGCGATGTTCGGCATGGGCTGGGGCGGCCTCATCGGCCGCGGCTTCGGCGAGGGCGATCCCTACCGGGTGCCGTTCGCGAACTCCGACTTCATCCTCGCGGCCATCGGCGAGGAGCTCGGGCTGACCGCCGTGATCGCGATCATCATGGTGTACGGCCTGATCGTGGAGCGCGCCCTGCGCACCGCGCTGATCTGTCGCGACGGCTTCGGCAAGCTGCTGGCGACGGGCCTGGGCAGCGTCGTGGCGATCCAGGTCTTCGTGGTCGTGGGCGGCGTCACCGGGCTGATCCCGCTGACCGGCCTGACCACGCCGTTCCTCTCCTACGGCGGGTCCTCGCTGGTCGCCAACTGGGTGATCGTCGCGCTGCTGCTGCGGGTGTCCGACCAGGCCCGGCGGCCGGCGCCGCAGCTGTCCGACGACACCACGGCGATCGACTCAGACGCCACTCAGGTGGTGAAGCTGTGATGGTCAGCGTGACGAGCAGGACGACGCCATGAACAAGCCGATCCGCACCATCTCGATCTTCTGCCTGCTGCTGTTCCTGGCGCTGATGATCAACGCCAGCTACCTGCAGTACTGGAAGGCCGGGAAGCTCGACGACGACCCCCGCAACCGGCGGGTCCTGGTCGCGTCGTACTCCCGGGAGCGCGGCGCGATCCTGGTCGGCCGCAACAGCCCGGTCGCGAAGAGCGTGAAGTCCGACGACGAGTACAAGTTCCAGCGGACCTACCCCAAGCCGCTGGAGTACGCGCCGATCACCGGCTGGTTCTCCTACTACAGCTCCACCGGCACCGAGCGGACCGAGAACGACGTGCTGTCGGGCGAGGACTCGCGGCTGTTCGTCACGAAGCTGGTCGACCTGCTCAGCAACAACGCCGCCCAGGGCGGCAACGTGCTGCTCACGATCGACCCGAAGGCCCAGGACGCGGCGTACCGGGGCCTCAAGGCGCTCGGCCCCGACGTGCAGGGCTCGGTCGTCGCGCTCGAGCCCGACACCGGCAAGATCCTGGCGATGGTGTCGCTGCCGTCCTACGACCCGAACAAGCTCGCCTCCCACGACCTGGGCCAGGTCGGCGACACCTTCGACCGCCTCGACAAGGAGCCCAGCGAGCCGCTGCTCAACCGGGCCATCCAGACCCGGCTGCCACCCGGATCGACCTTCAAGGTGGTCACCGCCGCGGCCGCGATCGACAAGGGCCTCTACAAGGCCGACGACAACGTGCCCGGTGGCGTCACGTACCAGCTGCCGCTCACCCGCGGCGACACCGGCCTGATCGACAACGAGGGCCGCAGCTGCGGTGCCAACGGGTCCAAGATCCCGTTCACGCTGGCGATGGAGAACTCCTGCAACACCTCCTTCGCCCAGATCGCCGAGCAGGTCGGCCCCGACGACATGCTCAAGACCGCCGAGGGATTCGGGTTCAACAGCCACTACTTCGACGCACTGCAGCCACAGGCGGAGTCCGTCTTCCCGACCAAGCTCGACGACGCCCAGCTCGGGATGACCGGCTTCGGGCAGTACGACGTGTCCGCCACGCCGCTGCAGATGGCGATGGTCGCGGCCGGGATCGCCAACGGTGGGACGGTGATGAAGCCCTACCTCGTCGACGAGGAGCAGTCGGCGGACCTCGACGTGCTGGACAAGACCGACCCGCAGGAGCTCTCCCGCGCCGTGTCGTCGGCGGCGGCCAGCGAGGTCACCAAGCTGATGGTGTCCACCGTCGACAACGGCACCGCCTACCCGGCCGCGATCCCCGGCATCTCCGTCGCCGGCAAGACCGGCACCGCGCAGACCGGGACCGAGCGGTCGCCGTACGCCTGGTTCATCTCGTTCGCGCCGGCCGACGATCCGCAGGTCGCGGTCGCGGTCATGATCCAGAACGCCGACATCCCGCGCAGCGAGATCGCCGGCGGGCGCCTGGGCGGGCCGATCGCCAAGGCCGTCATGGAGGCGGTGATCAAGTGACCGAGACGCCCGAGGCGCGCTACGCCGACGACGCGCAGCGCTACCGGCTGGACAGCCGGATCGCCACCGGCGGCATGGGCGAGGTGTGGCGCGCCACCGACACCAACCTCGGCCGCGAGGTCGCGGTCAAGGTCCTCAAGGACGAGTACGCCGACGACCCGTCGTTCCGCGCCCGCTTCGAGACCGAGGCGCAGCACGCCGGCGCGCTGCACCACCCCAACATCGCGACCGTCTACGACTACGGCTCCGGCGCGGACCGGCCGTTCCTGGTGATGGAGCTGGTCGACGGGCAGCCGCTGTCCGCGGTGCTGCGCCCCGGTACGCCGATGGACCCCGACGCCGTGCGCGAGCTGCTCACCCAGGCCGCCGACGGCCTGGGGGCCGCACACGCCGCGGGCATCGTGCACCGCGACGTGAAGCCGGCCAACCTCCTGGTCACCCCCGACCGGCGGGTCAAGGTCACCGACTTCGGGATCGCCCGTGCGGCCGAGGGCCTGGGGCTGACCCAGACCGGCGAGGTGATGGGCACCCCGCAGTACCTCTCCCCCGAGCAGGCCGAGGGCAAGACCGCCACACCCGCCTCGGACGTCTACTCGCTGGGCGTGGTGGCGTTCGAGTGCCTGGCCGGGCACCGACCGTTCGTCGCCGACACCGCGGTCGCGACCGCGCTGGCGCACCTGCGCGAGCCGGTGCCGGAGCTGCCGGCGTCGGTGCCCGACGACCTGGCGACCGTCGTGCGCCGGGCGATGTCGAAGCTGCCCCAGGACCGGTTCCCCGACGGCGCCGCCCTGGCCTCCGCACTGCGGGACCCGGCGACGGCCGCCACCGCGATCGCGGCCGCCGCGCCCGCAGTCGGACCCGAGGCCGCGGCCGTCGCGGCGAGCACCGGCGAGACCCGGATGATGCCCGCGGTCGTCCCCGGACCGCCGCCCGGGCGCGAGGCCGGGAACGACACCCGCGGCGGGCGGCGCAACGCGCTCTGGCCGGTCCTCATCGTCCTGGCACTGGTGGTCCTCGCCGTCGTGGGGATCTTCCTGATCGCGCGCGCGCTGGGCGGCGACGAGCCCACCGACAAGCCCACCGACACGCCGACCGTGAAGCACAGCCGGTCCACCGCTCCGAGCACACCCACCAGCGAGCCGACCAGCCAGGCACCGACCACCGAGTCGCCCTCGCCCACGCCGTCGCAGACGCCGTCGGACACCCCGACCCCCACCCCGACCCCGAGCGACACCCCGACCCCCACCCCGAGCGACAGCCCGACCCCCACCCCGACCCCCACCCCCACCACCGCCAGCTCCTCGCCGGCCACGGCCACCACCAGCGCCGCGGCCGCCGAGCCACCCGCAACACCCGCATCGCCGTCGAGCACGAAGAGCAGGGGCACCCGTCGATGACCAACCCACAGCCGACCCTGATCGGCGGCCGCTACGAGCTCGGCGAGCTCCTCGGCCGTGGCGGCATGGCCGAGGTGCGCAAGGGCACCGACACCCGGCTCGGCCGCGTCGTCGCGGTCAAGCGGCTGCGCACGGACCTGGCCAGCGACGCGACGTTCCAGGCTCGCTTCCGACGCGAGGCGCAGTCGGCGGCCTCCCTCAACCACCCCGCGATCGTGGCGGTCTACGACACCGGCGAGGAGCCGGCCGCCGACGGGTCCGGGATCTCCCAGCCGTACATCGTGATGGAGTACGTCGCCGGCCGCACGCTGCGCGACATCCTCCGCGAGGGCCGCAAGATCCTGCCCGAGCGGGCGCTGGAGATCACCAGCGGCGTGCTGTCCGCGCTCGACTACAGCCACCGCGCCGGGATCATCCACCGCGACATCAAGCCGGGCAACGTCATGCTCACCCCGAGCGGCGACGTGAAGGTGATGGACTTCGGCATCGCCCGCGCGGTCAGCGATGCGTCGTCCACGATGACCCAGACCGCGGCCGTGGTCGGCACCGCGCAGTACCTCTCCCCCGAGCAGGCCCGCGGGGAGACCGTCGACTCGCGCTCCGACGTCTACTCGGCCGGCTGCCTGCTCTACGAGCTGCTCACCGGCCGGCCGCCGTTCGTCGGGGACAGCCCGGTCGCGGTCGCCTACCAGCACGTGCGCGAGCCGGCGGTGCCGCCGTCGGACCACGACACCGACCTGCCGCCCGAGATCGACGCGATCGTGATGAAGGCGCTGGCCAAGCGGGTCGAGGACCGCTACCAGTCGGCCGCTGCGATGCGCAGTGACATCGAGCGCTACCTCGCGGGCCGCCCGGTGCAGGCGCCGATGCCGCCGCCGGTGCCGGTCACCCCGCCCCCGGCGTACCCGACCTCGCAGACGGCGGTGATCGCGCCGCCCCCGCCGGAGGAGGACGACCGCCGCGGCCGGACCGGGCTGCTGGTCGCGCTCGGGCTGCTCCTCGTCGTGCTGATCGCGGGCGCGGCGTACCTGATGCCCCGGCTGTTCGAGTCGGCGCCCGAGCAGGTGCCGGTCCCGAACGTCGTCGGCAAGAACGAGAACCAGGCGCGCGCCGCGATCGGGGACGCCGGCCTCGCGGTCGGCGCCATCGACCGGCAGAACAGCGACACCGTGAAGTCCGGGCGGGTCATCTCCCAGAGCCCCGAGGGCGACCAGTACGTCGACCCGAGCTCGGCCGTCGACCTGGTGATCTCGCTGGGGCAGGCCAAGGTCTCGATGCCGTCGGTGGTCGGGCTGGACAAGTCGGACGCGCAACGCCAGCTCGAGAGCGATCCGTACAACTTCGACGTCACGCTGAAGGTCGAGGACTCCGACGAGCCGAAGGACCGGGTGCTGCGCACCGACCCGGGGGCGAACACCGAGCTCGACCCGGGCAGCGCGGTGACCGTGTTCTACTCGGCCGGACCCAAGCAGGTGCCGAGCGTGGTCGGTCTCCCGCAGGGCAAGGCGAAGAACCGGATCCGTGCGGACGGCTTCGAGCCGCAGGTGCTCCCCGACACCGAGTCCACCGAGCCGTACGGCACCGTGACGAAGCAGAGTCCGGAGGCCGGGCAGCCGGCCGACCAGGGGTCGACGGTCACCATCCTGGTCTCGCAGTACCGGGAGCCGACCCAGACGCCGTCGCCGACGGACACGCCGACCGAGTCCCCCTCGCCGACGGACACGCCGTCGACCAACGTGCCGGGCGTCGGCGGCCGGGCCGCCCTGCCGCCGGGCCGGCTCAGCTCGCCGCGCCGCTCAGCGGGACGGCGAAGTTCAGGTCGAGCAGGCCGTCGTACGCCGGTGCGGTGACCAGCGGTTCGAGCTCGAGGCTCCAGCCGACCGAGATCGCCGGGTCGGCGGCCTGCTCGCGGTAGGCCTGCAGGTAGGGGTCGCTCTCGACGGCGGCCAGCAGGCTGGCCTGGTCGCCCACCGCCTGGATCTCGTAGGGCTGGGGGTACGGCTCGCCCTGCAGCTGCACCGCGTTGCCCTCGCACTTGATGCCGGTGGTCGAGACGATCCGCTGCCCCTCGACCGTGACCGCGGTGGCGCCGCCCTCCCAGAGCGCGTTGACGACGGCCTGGATGTCCTGCTGGTGGACCAGCAGCAGGTTGACGTTGCCGGTCGTGGAGTTGATGACGTCCTCGGGTGCGTCCGAGAGGGTGATGGTGAGCCCCGGCCCCGACCGCGGCTCGAGGCCGGCGGGGTCCTTGAGGTCCTCGATCTTGCGGCGGAAGCGGTTGACGTCGCGGTCGCTGAGCGAGGCGCTCAGCGTCTGCACCTGGGCGTTGAGGTCGGTGACCTGCTCCTTGAGCCGGGCGTACTGGTCGGCCTCGTCCTGCACGAGCGAGGCCAGGTCGGTGTAGCGGCCGGGGCGCAGGTCGGTGCCGTCGCTGTTCACGGCGCTGACCACGAACAGCGCGCCGCACGCCAGCACCACGGCCGGCGTACCCAGCCGCCAGGCGCCGCGGCGGCGCAGCGGCTGCCGGCGCAGGAGGCGGCCCGCCCGGCCCCGCGGGCGCTCGGGCTCGTCCGGCCCGCGGGTCTCCGGGGCCCGCACGTGGGATCCTCCGCTCACGACGACTAAGGTAACCCGGAGCCGTCGCCCCATCATGATCGAGGAGCACCCGTGGCCAAGGCCAAGCTCGACCCCCTCGCCCCCGCCCGGGGTCCGATCCTCTCCCCCCGCTTCATCGTCGCGCTCGTGCTGATGGTGGTCGGGATCGCGTGGATGACGTACTACTACGTGGCGGTGCGGGTCGACCCGACCCAGTTCCCGGCCCCCGATCCGGGCAGCCCGAAGTTCATGGCCGACCTCGGCAACTGGAACTACCTGATCGGGTTCGGCCTGCTGTTCCTCGGGCTGATGGTCTCCGCGCACCCGTCGACCCCGCTCGGCCGCAACCGCGGCGTGGTGGTCGGGATGCTGTCGTGCTTCCTGCTCGGCCTGCTGTGGATCTGCACGTACTACGTGTTCAGCAACGACCTCACCCACATCCCGGTCATCAACGACCTGGGCCAGAAGAACCTCTTCGTCGGCATCGGCTTCATGGCGGTCGGCTTCAGCTTCGCCACCCGCTGGGAGTGAGCTGCCCTGGCCGGAGCTCGCTCCGGCCAGGAGTCTGCAGCCAGGTCGAGTAGCCCCCGCGGCCGAGCCTGCGAGGCCGCGACGGGGCGTATCGAGACCTCAGTCAGTCGCCGGCCGGTCCGCCACGGACCGGCCGGCGTCGCGCATTTGTCCACACCTGGGGACAACCATGTGGAGAACTACACCGATGTAGTTCTCCACAGGTCATTCCACACCTGTGCACTCGCCAGACGCCGAGTCGGCGCGAGTTGCCGCCGTACCAACGCCGAGTCGGCGTGAGTTGCGCAGGGCAGCTGGCAACTCACGCCGACTGGGCGAGGAGCGGGGAGCAACTGGCGCCGACTCGAGGTCAGGAGAGGGCCGCGGTGCGCAGGACGACCGCGATGGTGATGAGGGCGGCGACGGCGACCAGGCCGGTGACCTGGAAGGCGGTACGCCGGCGGCGCGGGGCGTAGACGAGGATCGCGGCGATCACGACGCCGCCGACGAAGCCCCCGAGGTGGCCCTGCCAGGAGATGTTGCTGACCGACACGGTCAGCAGGAAGTTGAGCCCGATCCACACCAGGATGCCCTGGGCGTTGACCCGCATCCGCAGCGCGACCACGAGCAGCGCACCCATCAGCCCGAAGATCGCGCCCGAGGCGCCGACGGTGGGCGTGTACTCCGAGGCCGCCCAGTACACCAGCGCCGAGCCCGCCAGGCCGGAGAGCAGGTACAGCGCGAGGAAGCGCACCCGCCCGACGACCAGCTCGAGCTGGGGGCCGAGGATGTAGAGCGCGAACATGTTGAACGCGATGTGCAGCGGCTGCACGTGGGTGAAGACGCTGGTGAGCAGCTGCCACCACGCGCCGTCGGCGACCCCGGGCAGCCAGGTGCCGCCGGAGCGCTCGCAGATCGCCTGGCTGACGTCGAAGCCGCCCCGGTTCGTGGCGCACAGGCCGTTGGGCCGCAGCGCCAGCCAGTCGACGAGCCGGCTGCCGTTGCCGCCGGTGACCATGATGGCCAGCCAGACCACGACGTTGACGCCGATGATCGTGAACGTCGTGACGCCGGCGTTCGTCGGCCGCAGGCCGCCGAACGCGGTGCGGCCGCTGCGCGTCGTACGCCGTCCCTCGCTCACGCAGTCGGGACACTGGAAGCCGACCGACGCGTCGCGCATGCAGTCCGGGCAGATCGCCCGCCCGCACCGCTGGCACCGGATGTGCGACTCCCGGCCGGGGTGCCGGTAGCAGGTCGGCACCCCGGTCTCGGGACCCGGAGGTTGGCCATCGTCAGCCGCGGACGATCTCGACCGACTCGATGACGACCGGGTCGAGCGGCTTGTCGCCGGGCCCGGTCGGCGTCGCCGCGATCGCGTCGACGACGTCGCGCGAGGCCTGGTCGGCGACCTCACCGAAGATGGTGTGCTTGAAGTTCAGCCAGGTGGTCGCGCCGACGGTGATGAAGAACTGCGAGCCGTTGGTGTTCGGGCCCGCGTTGGCCATCGCGAGCAGGTACGGCTTGTCGAAGGTCAGGTCGGGGTGCGGCTCGTCCTTGAAGGTGTAGCCGGGGCCGCCGGTGCCGGTCCCCAGCGGGCAGCCGCCCTGGATCATGAAGCCGGAGATCACGCGGTGGAAGGTGAGCCCGTCGTAGAAGGGGCCGCTGCGGCCGTTGCCGGCGTCGTAGTCCTTGGTGCCCTCGGCCAGGCCGGTGAAGTTCGCCACCGTCTCGGGCGCGTGGTCGGGGAACAGGTTGATCGTGATGTCGCCCCGGTTGGTCTTCAGAACGGCCTGCTGGTCAGCCATGAGTGCCTCTCGCGTCTGGTGGGTACACCTCGGGCGTACCGCGCTGTCTGTGCCGTCCGATCCTCGCATGTCGAGGCCAACGGACCGGACAGTCCGCCCTGCGACCGGGCCACTGGCTCGCTCCCGGGTGTACATGATCGAATGAGACGGACCCGACGAGAGGAAGTGCCGACCATGGGCCTGCGCAAGAACAAGTCGCTCCTCGACCAGGCGACCGAGACCGTGACCCAGTACGCCGACCAGGTCAAGCCGCACCTGGAGACGGCGGTGACCACCGCCAAGGAGAAGGCTGGTCCGGCGCTCGCCGACGCCAAGGCCAAGGCCGGCCCCGCGCTCGCGGACGCGAAGGCGAAGGCCGCACCGAAGGTGGCCGAGGCGCGCGCGAAGGCCGCCCCGGTCATCGCCGACGCGGCGGCCAAGGCGGCGCCCGTCGTGGCGTCGGGAGCCGCGGTCGCGGCCGACAAGGTCGCCGCCGGCGCGAGCCTGGCCGCCGAGAAGACCGCGGAGGCCGCGCAGGCGACGGCCGACCGGCTCGAGGAGGCGGCGGCGCCGAAGAAGAAGGGCGGCAAGCTCAAGAAGCTGCTGTTCCTCACCGGCCTCGCCGCGGTGGCGGCGTTCGTCGCCACCAAGCTGCGCAGCGGCAGCGAGAGCGAGAACTGGCAGTCGTCGTACACGCCGACCCCGGCGCCGCGCCCGGCTGCGGCGGAGGAGGACGAGGGTGGCGCGTCGCCCGACGAGGCGATCGCCGACTCGGCCGAGGCCCCGCACCCGGTCTCGACCCCGGACGACCCGGCCACGGTGGTCGACGTCGACCCGAAGAAGAAGTAGCACGACCCAGCACGTCTCAGGACCGGCCCGAGTACTCCTCGGGCCGGTTCTGCGCTATCCAGGCGTCGATCCGCTCCCACCAGCCGAACAGCCAGTCGATCCGCTCGTCGCGCCCGGCCGGGATCTCGGCGCGCGGCACCTGCCACCAGCGCATCACGATCCGCTTGTCCATCGGCAGCTCGCGCCAGACGTCGCCGACCGTCGCCAGGTGGTCGAGGCCGGTGTGCGCGACCAGGACGACGTCCGCGTCCGGCGCCGCGTCGAGCGCGGCGAGGAAGCCTCCCGGCCGCGGCGCGAGGACGTTCGTCATCCGCTCGGCCCGCTGCGCCATCCGCTCCATGCCGAGGCGGCGCAGCCGGTCGATCGCCCGCTGGCGTCGACGCGGCGTGAAGTTGCCGCCCTCGGGGAAGATCACGAACGCGTCGTTCTCGTCCAGCCCCGTGGCGAGGGCCGCGATCTGGTCCTCGAGCCGGTCACCGTCCCCGGGTTTCGGCGTGATGAACCGCGCCGGGATCCGGTTCAGCAGGACCTCGATCGCCGGGTCCCACGCCAACGTGTCCTTGAGGACGACGCGCGGCTCGCGGTCGTACCACGCCATCAGCGTGTGGATCAGCACGAACGAGTCGCCCGGACCGGCGTGCCGGCAGCACACCAGGATCGGCCGGCCGGGGTGGGCGGCGGGCGTCGGGCCCTCGGTCTCGATGCGCAGCCGCAGCACCCGTCGCGCCTCGTGGAAGAAGACCCACATGGTGCCCTGGACCAGGTCGTAGTGGATGCCCTCGAAGTACGGCGTGCGCAGCCGCCACCCGAACCCGGAGGCCACCCACAGCCCGAGCATCACGACCAGGAGCAGGACCTCGCAGGTCAGGTAGACGATCGCGACCCACAGGATGCGCAGCGCCCGCAGCCGGCCCGGCAGCAGCGGCGACAGGGCGGCCGCGGCGATCAGCCACAGCGGGCAGCGTCACCCACAGCAGCACCGTGAGCCCGACGACCGCCGGCGCCACGACCAGCCGGCGCACCAGCCGGGTCGCGCCGCGGCGGGTCACAGGGACTCGTCGAGGTAGGCGACGGAGGCGTCGTACGTCGCGTCGATGCGCTGCTGGATGCCGGAGAAGTCCCGCGTGCCGAGGAGGCTGTCGTCCCGGGCCGAGGTGCCGCGCGCCGGCAGGACGTGCGCCTCCACGTCCTCGGGCAGCTCCTCGAGCTCGCGGTGGAAGCGGTGCCGGCGCGCGATCTCGAACGACACCCGCGCGACCTCCCAGGGCCGGCGCGGGACGGTGAGGGGGCGGTCGATCCGTCCGACCTGGAGCACGAACACCCGCGTCGCGCCGAGCTGGACCGCGCGGCCCAGCGGGATGGAGTTGACGATGCCGCCGTCGAGGAAGTGCTCGTCACCGATCCGGGCCGGCGGCAGGAGGCCGGGTACGGCGGCGCTCGCGACCACGGCGTCCACGACCCGGCCGCTGTCGAACCAGTGCTCCGCGGCGCGCTCGATGCTGGCGGCGCAGACCTGGAAGCGGACCGGCAGCTCCTCGAAGGTCACGTCGCCGAGCTCGTCCTCGAGCGCCTGGCGCAGCGGCTTGGGCGACCACAGGTGGGTGCCGGTGCTCATCGCGCGTCGCACGGTGCGCAGCGGCTTGTCGCCGTACACCGGCGCGCTCTGCGGCTCGGCCGCGCGCTGCCAGAGCGCCACCAGCTTGTCGACCACCGCGAGCTCCGGCTCCCGGGCGACCAGCGCGCCGTTGAGCGCTCCGACGCTGGTCCCGAGCACCAGGTCGGGAGTGATGTCGCGCTCGAGGAGGGCGCGCAGCATGCCCACCTCGACGGCGCCGAGCACGCCGCCGCCGCCCAGCACGAAGGCGGTGGTCACCGGAGCATCACACGGGTGAGGGTCCCACGAGCTCGGGGTGCTCGGCACGGACCTTGCGGTTGACCCGGTGCTCCATGAAGAAGATCAGCAGCGGGATGAGCCCGGCGGCGAGGTTGACCAGCGTGAAGACCAGCGACCAGCGCAGCCGCCGCGACAGCAGGAACGTGACGACCACGTAGGCCATGAAGGCCCAGCCGTGCGCGACCCAGAGCACGCTGAGCGTCTCGCCGAGCTGCTGCAGGTCGGTGCCCTGCGCCGGGATGTACCGCAGGGGCAGCGCCACGAACGAGCAGAAGGCGAGCAGTACGCCGACGACGAACGCGAGGACCCGGTAGGTCGAGAACAGCTTCACGCCCTCAGCCTACGGAGTGACCTCTGACCGGTCGCCGGCCTCCTCCACCTCGTCCTCCACCGGTGTCGTCTCGGTCACCCAGCGCCACCAGATGAAGGCGGCGAAGGCGCCGAAGAACCACCACTCGATCGCGTAGAGCAGGTTGCGGATGCTGGTCAGCGCGCCGACCGGTGGCAGCTGGGCCACGGTGGCGGGCGCCAGGCCGGCCTCGGGCCGCTCGGCGACGCCGTACGCGCCGTACAGGTCCTGGTCGACGTGCTGGATGATGTCCGCGGTCCGCAGCTGCGGGAGTACGTCGTCGGTGGGGTCGTCGTCGACCTGGCCGGTGCCCTCGGGGGGCTGCAGCCAGGCGTCGACGTCGGCGGTGCCCGTCGGGGGCGCGGGCGCGTCGGCCGGGTCGACGACCCAGCCGCGCACGATCGGCAGCGCGGGCGCGTGCGGGCCACCGACGGCCAGCGGGGTGACGACCCAGTAGCCGTCGCGCCCGCGGTCCTGACGTCCCGAGACGTACACGGTCCCGCCGGGGACCCACGTGCCCGAGACGTGCACCGGCTGGCCGACCCGGTTGCCGGGGAAGGGGTCGTCGGGGCCCATCACGTCCGTCAGCGGCAGCGGTCGGGCATCGGTCAGGTCGGCGGCCTCCGCGTCGCGGTGGGCCTGCCAGGCGCCGTACTGCCACAGCCCCAGGGCCACCGCTGCGCCGACCAGCACGAGCGCGAGGAGGTGCGCACCCCAGTAGCGCGGGGCGAGCTTGCGGGGCACGTCCCCAGCGTACGGTTCCAGCATCTGGTCAGACCACTTGACCACCGGTCGGGCGGTTCCTAGCGTCGCCGACATGCCCCTGCAGCCCGTGACCCGTCGCTCCGTGCCCGACGAGGTCTTCGACCAGGTGCTCGCCGAGGTCGTGGACGGCGAGATCGGCGCCGGCGACCCGCTGCCCAGCGAGCGTCGCCTCGCCGAGGTGCTCGGGGTCTCCCGGCCGGCGGTCCGCGAGGCGCTGCAGCGATGGCCCAGACCCGGCTGCTCGACGTCCGGCACGGTGGCGCGACCACGGTCCGGGACTTCCGGCGGTACGCCGGCCTCGACCTGCTGCCGCGCCTGCTGGTCCGGCGCGGCGAGCTGGACGTCGCCGTCGTCCGCAGCGTGCTCGAGGCCCGGCTGGTCGTCGGCCCCGGCGTCGCGGCGCTGGCCGCCGAGCGCGGCGGCCCGGCGCTGGCGGCCACCCTGACCGGCACCGTCGACGCGCTCGCGGCGTGCGACGGCACCGACGCCGGCATCGAGCGCCAGGTCCACGCGCTGGCGTTCTGGGACCAGGTCGTCGACGCCGCGGACTCGCTCGTCTTCCGGCTGATGTTCAACAGCCTGCGTGCGGCGTACGAGCCGGCGCTGGAGGCGCTCGCGCCGGTGATGGCCGAGGAGGTCGGCCAGGTCGGCGCCTACCGGGTGCTCACCGCCGCCATCGCGGCCGGCGACCCCGACACCGCCCGCGCCGCCGCCGACCGGGTGCTGCGCCCGGCCACCACCAGCCATCCTGACGGCCCTCGACGCCCTCGCCCCGGAGGAGGACTCATGACCCGGACACCACCCGAGATCGACCGGCTCGCGGCGGAGCGGCTCGCCGCCGACGAGCGGCGGATCACCGGATCGCGGCGCACCAACGTCTCGCTCGGCACCGCCTGGCGGTCGTTCTGGCGCGCGCCGAGCCCGTGGATGATCGCCACCTTCCTCGTCGCGCGCCGTGGCCGGCCGGGTCCTCGCGGGCGGCGGCTCGTGGTGGGAGCTGGCCATCCCGGCCGGGCTCATCGCGCTGTTCCCGGCGATCGAGTGGGTCATCCACGTCTGCATCCTGCACTGGCGCCCGCGCCGGCTCGGCCCGGTCGAGGTCGACTCGCTGCTGGCCCGCAAGCACCGCGCCCACCACGCGGACCCGCGCGACATCCCGCTGGTGTTCATCCCGTGGCCGGCGCTGACCTGGCTGCTCCCGGCGTACGTCGTGGTCGCCTGGCTGGCGACGCCCTCGACCACCCAGCATGTTCACGCTGCTGGTGTCGGTCTACGGCATCAAGCTCGGGTACGAGTGGACCCACTACCTGGTGCACAGCGACTACCGGCCGCGCTCGCGGTGGTTCCGGTCGGTGTGGCGCAACCACCGGCTGCACCACTACAAGAACGAGCACTACTGGTTCACGGTCACCACGGCCGGGACGGCGGACCGGCTGTTCGGCACCTATCCGGACCCCGCGACCGTCGAGACGTCCCCGACCGTCCGCGACCTGCACGCGCAGGAGACCGCCGCGTCCTGAGGAGCATCGGGACGACGGGACGGCCGCCTCATTGCGGTCGGATGACCGCCCGTGCGGTCGCTGTCGAGGGCGAGGTCGACGTCGGTGATCTCGCCCCACCGGGCCCGCGCCGCGCCGGCGAGGAGCGACAACGCCATCAAGGTGTCGCTGTCGGGTGGCGGCGGCGAGAACCGATCGTGGCCGAAGCGCCAGCCGAGCGCGAACAGCAGCTCGCTGATCTCGGCGCCCCACTCGGTGGGCGGAGCTCCGCTGCCGATCACGGCGAGCGCCAACCATCCCGCGTCGCGCTCGGCATCCTGGCTACCCACCGGCAGCCGGCCGACGATGTGCCGCCAGAGCGCCAGGGGGTCATGCCGGCACTTCCTCGCCGCCGCTGTCGGGGCGAGTCGGCCCTTGCGGACGCTGACCAGCCCCAGGGCACGCGCGGAGCTGCGGATGTCAGCGACGGGGTGGGTGAGGTCCTCTCGGTTCGCCCTGCCCATCCACCAGTCGCCGATACCGGTCCGGGTCGCGACCTCCTCGACCACGGCGGGGCGCAGGTAACCGGCGGCGGTCAGCGTCACTCCGTCGCCGATGACGTCGAGGAACGTCCGGTAGGTCTCGGTCAGCCGTGCGGCTTCGTCCTCATCGACGACCGTCGCTCCATGGGAGGCAGGGCGTGCGAGCACCTGCCGCAGCAGCCTGACGCCGACGTCGGTCCAGCTGATCGACCAGCTCGGCCAGGCCGCCCGTGACGGCCACCGGCTCGGCGACGGCAGCGGCCAGTGCGACGTTGACCGCGTCGACGTCGAAGTCGCTCGGGTGCCAGTCGAGCGGGAGCCAGCTGCGTCCGTGGTCGGCGATCGGTGAATCCTTGCGGGAGCAGGTCGTCGTCGTAGCCGCTGCGCACCCATGCCGCGAGCTCCTCGTAGCCCCCGAGTCCGCCGCAGTCCTCGGGCGGGCACGCCATTCGGCCGGCGGTGCAGCGAACGGTCGCCGGCGGCTGGTCGAGGACCTCGTCGACCACGAGCCTGTGGTCCCAGCCGTCTCCGAAGTCGTACTCGTACCAGAGCGAGTCGCCCTCGTCGCTCAGGAGCTGGTCGAGCCGTACGTCGTCCTCCAGCACCCCCTCGTCGCCCTCCGCGAGGTCGACGTGCGTGACGAAGTACGCAGAGCGGTGGTCAGCCCCGGTGCGGAACCGATGGAGGTGCGAATCGGTCCAGCCCATCGCGACCTGGATGACGTCATGCAGCTCGGGCAGCGTCAAGTCGCCCGGCAGCTCGAGACGCCGCCAGACCGGGGGCCTCGCGCCGTGCAGGTCCAGCCGGATCCGGAAGCCGCGCGTCTCCGCCGGCACCGGGAGCAGCTCCGGCGTCTGGTCCAGCTTCAGCCTCTCGAGGATGCTGGAGACCTGCCCGCTCATCAGCGCATCGAGGAGGGCCCTGCCCTCTTCCGGGCCGACCCCGGCCATCAGCTGCCTGACGAGGGCCTGGTCGTCGGTCGGTCCTGCCACGAGAGGCAGTCAATCACCGCAGCCCGCCCCGTCGATGGAGGTGGCCGGTACCCAGGCGCGCCCGAGGCCCCGATGAGCCCGGAGATGGTGGAGCCTAGGGGACTCGAACCCCTAACCCCCTGCTTGCAAAGCAGGTGCGCTACCAATTGCGCCAAGGCCCCTGGGTGGTGCAGACGGTGGTGCCGCCACGGCGTACGACGTACGCCGGCGAGGTCAGGCCCGCTCGACCGGGTCGGTCGCCTCGGCCCAGAGCGCCTGCTCCTGCTTGCCCTCGTCGAGCTTGCGCTTGGCGAACACGGCGGCGCCGGCGCAGGAGCGCGAGGAACAGGATCTTCTTCATGGTGGCTCCCTAGGTGGCGGGCGACTGGTCTGCCGGGATGGTGGGCCTAACAGGACTTGAACCTGTGACCTCTTCCTTATCAGGGAAGCGCTCTAACCGTCTGAGCTATAGGCCCGTGAACCGAGGGGGAACACTACCGGATGCCCGAAGAGGGCGACAAAACGGGGAACTTGTCCGCCGAAACCCGACCGACACGCCGCTCCGGCTCGGCGTGTCGGTCGGGTTTCACCGGCTGACCGGTGAAACCCGACGTGTCACCGCTCGTCCTCGGCGAGCGTGAGCTCGACCCCGCCGAGGAGCGCGGCGGCCATGTTGTAGAGGAACGCGCCGAGGGTGGCGATCGCGGTGATCAGCACGACGTCGACGGTCGCGACCAGGATCGTGAAGCCCATGACGCGGGACATCCCGACGTACTGCTCGACGTCCCAGCTGCCGGCTCCTGGCCACCCACGACGTCCTGGACGGTCTGGTTGATCGAGTCCCAGACGCCGGCGGCGGCGAGGACCGACCAGATGACGAACACCGCGACCACGGTCACCACGGCGAACGCGATCGGCCAGGAGGAACGACGTCTTCATCACCGACCAGGGATCGATCCGGCGTCAACCGGAGCCGGGCCCGTCGTGGCGGACGGCGGCTCGCGGCGCCCGGTCGTCCTGCCGACGGGTCGCCCTGGGCGTTGGCGGGCCGGTGCTCCTCGGTGGCGCTGGCGAGCTTGGCCGAGATCCGCTCGGCAGGCCTGGGGCGGGGCGTCGCGGCGCGCGCGGCGGTCGCGGGCGGTCGGCCATCACGCTCTCACTCTCTCCAGCCGGGTCGGGCACGTCGATTGTTGCACCCGTACCCTCATCGGACGATTCCGGAACGTCATCGTTGCTGCGGTCG
Source organism: uncultured Actinomycetota bacterium (assembly GCA_963763225.1). Lineage (GTDB taxonomy): Bacteria > Actinomycetota > Actinomycetes > Propionibacteriales > Nocardioidaceae > Nocardioides. The sequence continues at coordinate 644,803 of CAVXNT010000004.1, forward strand.
TCGGCCGGGTCGACGGTCGGGTCGGCGGTCGGGTCGGCGTCCTCCTCGGCCGCCTCCTCCTCGTCGCGCGCCTCCACCGAGCGGGCCACGACCGCGACGGCGTCACCGGACTTGGGCGTCACGAACTTGACGCCCATCGTGGACCGTCCGGTGGGCCGGAAGTCGGTGTTGATCGGGCTGCGCACGACCTGGCCGCCCTGGGTGATCGAGAGGATCTCGTCGCCCTCCTCGACGATGAACGCGCCCACGAGCTGGCCGCGCTCCTCGTTCTGCAGCGCCATCGCCTTGATGCCCGAGGCCGCCGCGCGACTGCAGGCGGTACTCCGAGATCCGGGTGCGCTTGGCGAACCCGCCGTCGGTGATCGTGAAGACGTACTGCTCCTTGACGTCGGGCAGGTCCCCGGGGGCGGTCGACTCCCCGGCCGCCTCGGCCCGCGCCTCGGCCGCCTCCTCGGCGGCGACCTGGGCGGCCCGGATCACCGACATCGACAGGAGCGAGTCACCGTCGCGGAACTTCATGCCCGCCACGCCGGAGGTGGCGCGGCCCATGGGCCGCAGCTGGGTGTCGTCGGCGCGGAACCGGATCGCCTGGCCCTTGCGGGACACCAGCAGGATGTCGTCCTCGGCGTTGACCAGCTCGGCGCCGATCAGCTCGTCGTCGTCCTCGCGGAAGTTGATCGCGATGACGCCGGCCTGGCGCGGGCTGTTGTAGTCGCCGAGCCGGGTCTTCTTCACCAGGCCGTTGCGGGTGGCGAGGACCAGGTACGGCGCCTGCTCGTAGTCGCGGATCGCCAGCACCTGGGCGATGTTCTCGTCCGGCTGGAACGACAGCAGACCCGCGACGTGGCCGCCCTTGGCGTCGCGCGAGGCCTCGGGGAGGTTGTACGCCTTGGTGCGGTAGACCCGCCCGGCCGTGGTGAAGAACAGCAGCCAGTGGTGGTTCGTGGTCGCGATGAAGTGCTCGACGACGTCGTCACCGCGCAGGCTCGCGCCGCGCACGCCCTTGCCGCCGCGCTTCTGCGTCCGGTACTGGTCCGCGCGGGTGCGCTTGGCGTAGCCACCGCGCGTGATGGAGACGACGAGGTCCTCGTCGGGGATGAGGTCCTCCATCGAGAGGTCCCCGTCGGCGGCGATGATCTGGGTACGCCGGTCGTTGCCGTACTTCTCGACGATCTCGGTGAGCTCGTCGGACACGATCTGCCGCTGCCGCGTGACGTTGGCGAGGATGTCCTCGTAGTCGGCGATCTCGGCCTCGATCTTGGCCAGCTCGTCGATGATCTTCTGGCGCTCGAGGGCGGCCAGCCGGCGCAGCTGCATGTCGAGGATCGCGTTGGCCTGGGCCTCGTCGATCTCGAGCAGCTCGATCAGGCCCTGGCGCGGCGTCGTCGACCTCGGGCGAGCGCCGGATCAGCGCGATCACCTCGTCGAGGGCGTCGAGCGCCTTGACCAGGCCGCGGTAGATGTGCGCGCGGGCCTGGGCCTCGCGCGAGCCGGTACTCCGTCCGGCGCCGGATCACGTCGATCTGGTGGGTCGACCCAGTTCGCGATGAACTGGTCGATCGGTCAGCGTGCGGGGCACACCGTCGACCAGGGCGAGCATGTTCGCGCTGAAGTTGGTCTGCAGCTCGGTGTGCTTGAGCAGGTTGTTGAGCACGACCCGCGCGACCGCGTCGCGCTTGAGCACGACGACCAGCCGCTGGCCGGTGCGGTCGGAGGTGTCGTCGCGGACGTCGGAGATGCCCTGCACCTGGCCGGAGTCGGCCAGCTCGGCGATCTTCAGCGCCAGGTTGTCCGGGTTGACCATGTAGGGCAGCTCGGTGATCACCAGGCAGGTGCGGCCGCGGGCGTCCTCGTCGACCTCGATGACCGCGCGCTGGGTGACCGACCCGCGGCCGGTGCGGTAGGCCTGCTCGATGCCCTGGCGGCCCACGATCAACGCACCGTTGGGGAAGTCGGGGCCCTTGATCCGCTCGATCAGCGCGTCCTGGAGCTCCTCCCGGGTCGCGTCGGGGTGCTCGAGCGCCCACTTCGCGCCCTCGGCGACCTCGCGCAGGTTGTGCGGCGGGATGTTGGTGGCCATGCCGACCGCGATGCCGGCGGAGCCGTTGACCAGCAGGTTCGGGATCCGCGACGGGAGTACGACGGGCTCCTCGGAGCGGCCGTCGTAGTTGGGCTGGAAGTCGACGGTCTCCTTGTCGATGTCGCGGACCATCTCCATGGCCAGCGGGTCCATCCGGCACTCGGTGTACCGCATCGCGGCGGCGGCGTCGTTGCCCGGCGAGCCGAAGTTGCCCTGGCCCTGCACGAGCGGGGCGCGCATCACCCACGGCTGGGCCAGCCGGACCAGGGTGTCGTAGATCGCCGAGTCGCCGTGCGGGTGGTACTGACCCATGACGTCGCCGACCACGCGGGAGCACTTGGAGAACCCGCGGTCCGGCCGGTAGCCGCCGTCGTACATCGCGTAGAGCACCCGGCGGTGCACCGGCTTGAGGCCGTCGCGCACGTCGGGCAGCGCCCGGCCCACGATGACGGCCATCGCATAGTCGATGTAGGCGCGCTGCATCGACGTCTGCAGCTCGACCGGCTCGATCCGGCCGCCCGGGCCGCCGCCGTCGGAGGGAGGAGGAGTGCCGCCGTCAGTGGGGGTCTCGGTCACGATTGATCTTTCTGGTCGCTTCTACCGGAATCTAGGAATGTCGCTAGACAGCTAGATATCCAGGAATCGGACGTCCTTGGCGTTGCGCTGGATGAAGGAGCGGCGCTGCTCGACGTCCTCGCCCATCAGCACCGAGAAGATCTCGTCGGCCTGCGCGGCGTCGTCGAGGGTCACCTGCAGCATCAGCCGCTGCTCCGGGTCCATGGTGGTCTCCCAGAGCTCCTTGGCGTTCATCTCACCGAGGCCCTTGTACCGCTGCACCGGGTTCTCCTTGGGCAGCTTCTTGCCCGCCTCCTGGCCGGCCCGCAGCAGCGCGTCGCGCTCGGCGTCGGAGTAGACGAACTCGTGGTCGTGCGGCTTGTTCCAGCGCAGCCGGTACAGCGGCGGCTGGGCCATGTAGACGTGGCCGCGCTCGATGAGCGGCTTCATGAACCGGAACAGCAGCGTCAGCAGCAGCGTGTTGATGTGGTGGCCGTCGACGTCGGCGTCGGCCATCAGCACGACCTTGTGGTAGCGCAGCTTGTCGATGTCGAACTCTTCCTGGATGCCGGTGCCCAGGGCGGAGATGATCGACTGCACCTCCTGGTTGCCGAGGACCTTGTCGATGCGGGCCTTCTCGACGTTCAGGATCTTGCCGCGGATCGGGAGGATCGCCTGGATCCGCGGGTCGCGGCCCTGCCGGGCCGAGCCGCCCGCGGAGTCGCCCTCCACGATGAAGACCTCGCACTCGGCCGGGTTGGTCGACTGGCAGTCCGACAGCTTGCCGGGCAGGCCGCCCCCGCCGAGCAGCCCCTTGCGCGAGCGGGCCAGGTCGCGCGCCTTCCGGGCCGCGACGCGGGCCTGCGCCGCGGCCTGCGCCTTGCGGATGATGTCGCGACCCTCGGCGGGGTTCTGCTCCAGCCACGCGCCGAGCTGGTCGTTGACCACCCGCTGCACGAAGCCCTTGGCCTCGGTGTTGCCGAGCTTGGTCTTGGTCTGGCCCTCGAACTGCGGCTCACCGAGCTTGATCGAGATGATCGCGGTCAGGCCCTCACGGATGTCGTCGCCCGACACCCGGTCGTCCTGCTTCTTCATCAGGCCCCACTCGAAGCCCCAGTTGTTCACCAGCGAGGTCAGCGCGGCCCGGAAGCCCTCCTCGTGGGTGCCGCCCTCGTGGGTGTTGATGGTGTTGGCGAAGGTGTGGACCGACTCGGTGAACGTCGTGTTCCACTGCATCGCGACCTCGAGGCTCATCTCGTTCTCGACCCCGTCGGCCGTCTGCGCCTCGAAGGAGATGATCGTCGGGTTCGCCGCCTGCTTCTTGCGGTTGATGTGCTCCACGTAGTCGACCAGGCCCCGGTCGTAGCGGAACACCTGCTCGATGCCACCGGCCTCGGCGCGCTTGATGCTGTCGGCCCGGTTGGCGTCCACCTCGGCCGGGACGGTGTCGTCCTCGACGGCGTCGGCGATCTCGTCGGCCTGGGGCCGCTCGTCGCGCACGACGATCTCCAGGCCCTTGTTGAGGAACGCGTACTCGCGGATCCGGGAGGTGATCGTCTCCAGGGAGTACGTCGTGGTCTCGAAGATGTCGGGGGAGGAGTAGAAGGTGATCGTGGTGCCGGTGCGTTCGCCGTCCGCCATCGGCCGCACCTCCTCGAGCGGGCCGTCCGGCACCCCGAGGCTGAAGGTCTGGCGCCACAGGTGGCCGCGGTTCTTCACCTCGGCCACGACCTTGGTCGACAGCGCGTTGACGACCGAGACGCCCACGCCGTGCAGGCCGCCGGAGACCTTGTAGCCGCCGCCGCCGAACTTGCCGCCCGCGTGCAGGACGGTCAGGGCGAGCGTCAGCGCCGGCAGCTCCTGGCCGGGTGCGGTGTCGGTGGGGATGCCGCGGCCGTTGTCCTCGACCCGGATGCCGCCGTCGGACTGGAGGGTGAGCACGATCCGGTCGCAGTAGCCGGCCAGGGCCTCGTCGACCGCGTTGTCCACGATCTCCCAGATCAGGTGGTGGAGGCCGCGCTCGCCGGTCGAGCCGATGTACATGCCGGGGCGCTTGCGGACCGCCTCGAGGCCCTCGAGCACCTGGATCGCGGAGGCGTCGTACTGCACCTCGCCGGCGGGGGTCTCGACGTTGTTGTCCTCGCTCACGCGCACCTCTTCTGCGGCCTCTGACATGGAGAAGGCCGCTGCACGAGGGCTGGGCGGCCGAGCCCCATGATAGCCGTCAGAACGTCGCTTTCCACGCTCCGCCCCTCGGAACTGGGGCGTCTGTGGACGAAATCGCCCCGGGAGCGGCTCCTGAGCGCGGTTCACGCGGCCGGGGAGGGGTGCGGACAGGGCCCCCTACGTCCGCGAGGCCCGCAGATCGTCTCCGGAGGGCACAGCCGGCCGGTCAGCCGTAGGTGTCGCGCGGGCCGCGGCCGTCCCGCACCGACCGCCGGCCCTTCTTCCAGGTCGGCAGGTGCGGCCCGGCCACCTCGAGCAGGGTGACGGTGCCGTGGCCCAGCTCCTCGTTGAGGCGCCGCACGACCGTGGGGGCGAGGAGCCGCAGCTGGGTCGCCCACGCGGTGGAGTCGGTCCGCACCAGGAGCTTGCCCTCCGCGAACGACTCGGGGGTGCAGTGCTGCGCGACCTCCTCGCCGACCAGCTCGGCCCACCGGCCGAAGACGCCGTGGACCCGCAGGTCGAGGTCCCAGCCGCGGTCGTCGACCAGCCGGCCCAGGGTCGCGTCGAGCAGCTGGGGGTCCCGGTCGTCGGGGTGGGCCCCGGACGCCCGGCCGCGGGCCGGGGTGTCGCGCGACCGGACCTTGCGTCGGGCGCGCGGCGTCGACTTGGCGGTCGCCCGGGTCAGCGCGCGGGCGAGGTCGAGCCCGTCGTCGCGGTGCTCCTGCTGCCCGTCCGCGCCGTCCACGCCCTCCACGCCGTCTCCACGCCCTCCACGCCGCCATCGCCGGGGACGTCACCGTGCTCAGCCATCGGCCGTCCTCACCACCTCCCCGTTCCCGACCGCGTATCGGACGCCGGCCAGCGCCTCGGGCACGTCCGCGGCGACCGCCGCGGTGACGAGCACCTGCTCGGCACCGGCCACGAGCTCGGCCAGCTGCGCCCTCCGCTCGGTGTCGAGCTCGGCGAACACGTCGTCGAGGATGAGGATCGGGTCGTCGCCGTCGGCGCGCAAGAGGTCGTACGACGCGAGCCGCAGCGCGAGCGCGAACGACCACGACTCCCCGTGGGAGGCGTAACCCTTGACCGGGAGCCGGGCGTCGTCCGGCCCGTGCCCGAGGCTGAGCAGCAGCTCGTCGCGGTGCGGCCCGACGAGCGAGACGCCGCGGTCCAGCTCGTCGTTCCGGCGCCGCTCCACCTCGGCCAGCAGCGCCTCGGTGAGGTCGTCGCGCGAGGTGCGTCCCTCGAGGTCGAAGGAGGCCCGGTACTCCAGGTCGGCGTCGTCGCGGGTCGCGCCGCGCGCGACCGTCTCGTAGGCCTTGCCGACGTAGGGCCGCAGCGCGTCGACCAGGGCCAGCCGCTCGGCGAGCAGCTCGGCGCCGGTGCGCGCCAGGTGGGCGTCCCAGACCCCGAGCGTGGACAGCGCCGACTCCTGCGACGAGCTGCCCCGGCGTGCGGCGCCGGCGGTCTTGAGCAGGGAGTTGCGTTGCCGCAGCACCCGGTCGTAGTCGGACCGGACGCCGGCCAGCCGCGGTGCCCGGAGCACCAGCAGGTCGTCGAGGAACCGGCGGCGGTCGCCCGGGTCGCCCTTGACGAGGGTCAGGTCCTCCGGGGAGAAGACCACGGTGCGCACGAGGCCGACCAGCTCCCGGGCGCGGGGGAGGGGCGAGCGGTTGACGCGGGCCCGGTTGGAGCGCCCCGGGTTGAGCTCGACCTCGAGCACCGCCGTACGCCCGTCGCGCACCACCGCAGCCCGGACCACCGCCTGGTCCGCGCCCGCCCGCACCAGGGGCGCATCGCTGGCGACCCGGTGCGAGGCGAGGCGGGACAGGTAGTCGATGGCCTCGACGAGATTGGTCTTCCCCTGACCGTTGCGGCCGATGAACGCCGTCACGCCCGGCTCGAGCGCGACGTCGGCCGCGGCGTAGGACCGGAAGTCGTGGAGGGTCAGGTGGGAGACGTACACGGCCGCACGGTCACGGCTTCGGCTTGGCGTCGCCGCCCACCGGCGGCTCGGTGTGGGTGGCGTGGCCGCCGAACTGGTTGCGCATCGCGGCCACGGCCTTCATCGCCGGGCTGTCGTCCTGGCGCGAGCTGAAGCGCGCGAACAGCGCCGCCGAGATGGCGTGCAGCGGCACGGCGTTCTCGATCGCGGCCTCGACCGTCCAGCGTCCCTCGCCGGAGTCGTCCGCCCACCCGGCGATCTTGCCGAGGTGCTCGTCCTCGTCGAGGGCGGCGACCAGCAGGTCCAGCAGCCAGGACCGGATGACTGTGCCGGAGCGCCAGGAGTCGAAGACCTCGGCGACGTTGTCGACCAGGTCGACCTTCTCCAGCAGCTCCCAGCCCTCGGCGTACGCCTGCATCATCGCGTACTCGATGCCGTTGTGGACCATCTTCGCGAAGTGCCCGGCGCCGGGCTTCTTGCCGGCGTGGACGAAGCCGCCCTCCTCGGGCTTGAGGGCGTCGAACGCGGGCTGCACCTTCGCAACGTCCTCGTCGGTGCCGCCGCACATCAGCGCGTAGCCGTTCTTCAGCCCCCACACGCCACCGGAGACGCCGCAGTCGACGAAGCCGATGCCCTTGCCGGCCAGCAGCTCCGCGTTCTCCTGGTCGTCGGTCCACCTGGAGTTGCCGCCGTCGACCACCAGGTCGCCCTCGCCGAGCAGCTCGCCCAGCTCCCGGATGGTGGCGCGCGTGGCATCGCCCGCGGGAACCATCACCCACACGACCTTCGGCGCGGGGAGCTTCTCGACCATGGCGGCCAGGCTGTCGACGTCCGCGAGCTCGGGGTTCCGGTCGTAGCCGACCACGGTGTGGCCGGCGTCGCGCAGCCGGGTGCGCATGTTGCCGCCCATCTTGCCGAGGCCGACGAGTCCGATGTCCATCGAGGTTCCTCCCTGGTCTGTGGGACGCCGTGTGCGACCCAGCCTAGGAGCGGTACCCGATCGGTCCCGACACGCTCCCCGTCGCCGGCGCCGACATCGGCCTAGGACAGCAGGCGGCGCGGCATCAGCAGATAGCGGAACGTCGGGTCGTCCTCGCCGTCAGCGCGGCCACTGATCACGACCGGCTTCGAGGCCTGGGTGAACGCCAGCTCGACCACCGGCTGGTCGATCACGGTCAACCCGTCGAGCAGGAACTGCGGGTTGAACCCGGTCGTGATGTCCTCGCCGTCGATGGTGGCCTCGATCGACTCCGAGGCCTGCGCCTCGTCGCCCGAGCCGGCGTCGAGGGTGAGCACGCCGTCGCTGAAGGCGAGCTGGACGGCGGTGTTGCGCTCCGCGACCAGCGCCACGCGCTTGACCGACTCCACGAGCGAGGCCTTGTCGACCAGCGCGGTGGTCTGGTGCTCGCTGGGGAACAGGCTGCGGACCTTCGGGAACTCCCCGTCGAGCAGCCGCGTCGTGGTCCGGCGTATGCCGCCGGGCGCCTGGCCCTCGAAGCCGATGATGCCCTCGCCGGAGCCGGTGGCGGCCAGGGCGATGGTCACCTCGCCGCCGGCGGTCAGCGACTTGGCGGTGTCACCCAGCACCCGCGCCGGCACCAGGGCGGCCGCCGACTCGTCGGGGGTGCGCGGGTTCCAGGCCAGCTCGCGGTGGGAGAGGCGGAACCGGTCGGTGGCCAGCAGCGAGATGGTCGACCCGTCGATCTCGATACGCACGCCGGTCAGCACCGGGAGCATGTCGTCGCGGCCGGCGGCGGTCACCGCCTGGCCGACCGCGTGCGCGAAGGCCTCGGCCGCGACGGTCCCGGTGGCCGCGGGCATGTCGGGCAGCGCCGGATAGTCCTCGACCGGCATGGTCTGGAGGCTGAAGCGTGCCGAGCCGCAGGTGAGGGAGACCCGCGCTCCGTCGAGCACCATGTCGACCGGCTTCGCGGGCAGGCTGCGGCAGATGTCGGCGAGCAGTCGGCCGCTGACCAGCGCCTTGCCCTCGTCGCTGACCTGCGCGCTGAGAGTGGCGCGCGCGGAGGTCTCGTAGTCGAAGGTGCTGAGCACCAGGCCGTCGTCGCTGGCCTCGATGAGCAGCCCGGCGAGGACCGGGACGCTGGGACGGACCGGGAGGCTGCGAGCAGCCCAGGCGACGGCATCGGCGAGGACGTCGCGCTCGACGCGGAACTTCACGATGGTTCCTTCGGCTCGATTGGCGTGCGGATGACACGGATCTGGGATGCGCATCCTGCCATGCAGCGCCGTCGGGTGGGAGTTGTCCCCAGGAAGGGGGCCGGGTGGATGTTCACGGGCGATCGATCTGTGTGGAGGTACGTGGGAGTCACAGCATCGGTGGACACTGTGGAGAACGGGCGTCGGCGCAGGTCAGCGACCGATTTCGGCGTGCACAGGCCCTGTGGAATCACAAATGAGGATCTCGCCGGCCGTGTGGAGCGACCCCGGTCGCGCGGCTTCGTGTCGTTCTCCGTCCACAGGCTGTCCCGTGCCGGTGGCGGCGTGGCGCACAGTCGCTCCACAGGCGGCGCGGGCCGTCGCCACCACGGATCAGACCTGACGATCACCCCTGAACGATCAGACCTGGCGGGCCTGCATCTTGATGCGGTTCGTGAGCTCCGAGACCTGGTTGAACACGGCGCGGCGCTCGGCGAGGAGCTGGTTGATCTTGCGGTCGGCGTACATCACGGTCGTGTGGTCGCGGTTGCCGAACTGGCCGCCGATCTTGGGCAGCGAGAGGTCGGTCAGCTCGCGGCACAGGTACATCGCGATCTGCCGGGCCATCACCAGGTGCCGTCCGCGGCTGGGTCCGGTGAGCTCGTCGATCGACAGGCCGAAGTACGCCGCGGTCTGGGCGATGATGAGCGCCGCGGTGATCTCCGGCTCGCCGCCCTCGGGGATGAGGTCCTTCAGCACGATCTCGGCCAGGGTCATGTCGACCTCCTGGCGGTTGAGGTTCGCGAACGCCGTGACCCGGATCAGCGCACCCTCGAGCTCGCGGATGTTGGTCTGGATCTTCGAGGCGATGAACTCGAGCACGTCCGGCGGAGCGGTCAGCCGGTCCATCGCGGCCTTCTTGCGCAGGATCGCGATGCGGGTCTCGAGGTCCGGGGGCTGGACATCGGTGATCAGGCCCCACTCGAACCGGTTGCGCAGGCGGTCCTCGAGGGCCTCGAGGCGCTTGGGCGCCCGGTCGGACGTCAGCACGATCTGCTTGTTGGCGTTGTGGAGCGTGTTGAAGGTGTGGAAGAACTCCTCCTGGGTCTGGGTCTTCCCCTCCAGGAACTGGATGTCGTCGATGAGGAGCACGTCGACGTCGCGGTAGCGGCGCTTGAACCGGTCCTGCCGGTCGTCACGGATCGCGTTGATGAACTCGTTGGTGAACTCCTCGCTGGACACGTAGCGCACCTTGGCGCCGGTGTAGAGCGAGCGGACGTAGTGGCCGATGGCGTGCAGCAGGTGCGTCTTGCCCAGGCCGGAGTCGCCGTAGACCAGCAGCGGGTTGTAGGCCTTCCCGGGGGCCTCGGCGACGGCGACCGCGGCGGCGTGGGGGAACCGGTTCGAGGAGCCGATGACGAAGGTCTCGAAGGTGTACTTGGGGTTGAGCCGGGCCTCGAGGGCGGTGGGCCGCGTTCCCGCGCCCGCGTCGTGCGGCGTCTCGACGGGGCCGGGTGCCAGCAGCGGCGGGGGCACCTCCGCCGCCCGATTTGTCGACATGTCGATTTCTCGACTTGTCTGCAGGTTACCGGCCGGGGGCTGCTCGACGGGCGGCACCGGCTCCTCGAGCTGCGGGTTGACGGTCACCGCGATGCGGATCTCGCGCCCGAACCGGATGGTGAGCGCGTCCTCCAGCTGGGCGCGGAGCCGGCCCTCGAGCTGGTTGCGGGTGAAGTCGTTCGGCACCGCGACGATGGCCGTGCTCTCGTGCAGGGTCACCGGCTCGCTCGCGCGCAGCCAGGCGCGCTGGTTGGGCTGGAGGTCGTCGAGGACGCCCCGCCAGGCGACGTGGAGGTCGAGGCCCGGGTCGGGGCCGGGGTCCGAGGTGCTCTGCTCCACCGCTCCCGCTTCCTGTTCTGCTCTCGTCGGCCGGGCCCGGTGCCGGGCGACCGGTGGGTCCATGGTCGGTGACGTGCCGCCGCCCCGCAGGAGAACCGGCGAGCCCGCGGCCCTGTTCTGCGTCCACAACTTTGTCCACAGGTTGTGAACCCGATCCCCTCGCTGTGGAGGAGTTCGGTCCGAGACCACCGAACGTCGACTCCGGCCAGGTGTTTCCGCAGGTCAGCGGGCCGTTCGACGAATCGTGACGGGCGTCACATGAGCTGCTGGTCGGGGTCGGCGCACCGGTGGCGGGGAACCTCGTTGCGGGTGAACGTAACAAGCGGTCGCGGGCCGCGGCAACCCGTCATCCACAGGCCGCCGGGGACCGGGCCAGCGGCGGTTTGACCCTGTGGATTGCCAGCGCGTACCGTTGCTCGGTCACCCGGTGTCGACCGGTGCCGCATGTCCACGACAGAGCAGCAGCTCGGCGGGCCTCGCGAGGCCCTCGCGCGTGGGTGGGCGGTGCCAGCCGAAGGTGTTCCGAGCCACGGAACCCAGCTGACAGGCACTGTGCCACTTCGGCCCGGGTGGCTGCCCTGACCGACCCATGGAGAGAAACTCGTGAGCAAGCGTACGTACCAGCCGAACAACCGCCGCCGTCACAAGGTGCACGGGTTCCGCCTGCGCATGCGCACCCGCGCCGGCCGCGCGATCCTGTCCTCCCGCCGGCGCAAGGGCCGCAAGAGCCTCGCGGTCTGACGGCCGCCGCGGCCGACCCGGGCCAGCCCGCGTGCTGTCCTCGGCTCACCGCCTCACCGACGGTGCGGCGTTCCGTGACACGGTCCGCAGGGGCCGGCGCAGCGGGACCCGCACCGTCGTGGTGCATCTGGCGACCGGTGGCCCGGCCTCGGCCGGGGCGCCGCCGCGGGTGGGCTTCGTGGTGAGCAAGGCCGTGGGCAACGCCGTGACCCGCAATCGCGTGAAGCGCCGACTCCGTCACCTCGCCCGGGAGCACGTCTCGTCGCTCCCGGGCTCTGCTGTGCTCGTGGTCCGCGCCCTGCCGGCTGCCGCGACCGCGTCGCCGGCGGAACTCCGCGCGGACCTCGCCCGTTCCCTCCGACGGGCCCTCGGCGCGCCGCCGGCGGCCGGTGCGGCGGAGGTGAGCGCGTGAGGTACGACCCGGTGCGCTGGCTGCTCATCGGGTTCCTGCGCGCGTACCGCCTGCTGATCAGCCCGCTCTACGGACAGGTGTGCCGCTACCACCCCACGTGCTCGGCGTACGCCCTCGAGGCGGTGACCACGCACGGCAGCGTCAAGGGGGTGTGGCTGGCCGCGCGGCGGCTCGCCCGGTGCCACCCCTGGGCCCGCGGCGGCTACGACCCGGTGCCCCCTCGCTCGTCCCGCCCGACCTCGGGCGCGTCCCCCTCACCCCAGCAAGGAGCCTGATCCGTGGGAACCCTCGGCGACATCGGCCACTTCATCATGACGCCGCTGTACTACGCCATCTCCGCCGTTCTGGTCGCCTGGCACTGGGTGCTCACGAACGTCCTGCAGATGGACAAGGACGGCGGCGCCACCTGGGTGCTGTCGATCATCGGCCTGACGCTGACGGTACGGGCGCTGCTGATCCCGCTGTTCGTGCGGCAGATCAAGGCCAGCCGGAACATGCAGCTGATCCAGCCCAAGGTCAAGGAGCTGCAGAAGAAGTACGGGCACGACCGCGAGCGGCTCGCCCAGGAGACGATGGCGCTCTATCGCGAGAGCGGGACGAACCCGTTCGCCTCGTGCCTGCCGATCCTCATCCAGATGCCGATCTTCCTGGCACTGTTCCGGCTCCTGGACCACCATGCCGCCAAGCAGAGCGGCATCGCGTTCCTCACCACCGACCTGGCCAAGAGCTTCGGCCAGGCCGAGCTGTTCGGGCACATCCCGATCACTGCGACCTTCCTCAAGGCCGACGGGGTGCTCGCGGTGCAGGTCCTGGCCGCCGTGCTGGTGGTGGCGATGACCGCGACCACGTTCACCACCCAGCGGCAGCTGATGAGCAAGAACATGCCGCCGGACGCGCTGAGCGGCCCGTACGCACAGCAGCAGAAGCTGCTCCTGTACGTGCTGCCGGTCGTGTTCGCGGTCGGCGGCATCGCGTTCCCGATCGGTGTCCTCTTCTACTGGACCACCTCGAACCTGTGGACCATGGGCCAGCAGTTCTACGTCATCCGGAACAACCCGGCGCCGGGCACGGCGGCGGCGAAGGCCAAGGAGGAGCGGGACCGGCTGAAGGCGGAGAAGCACGGCCGCGGGGCGCTGCCGGAGGCGGCCCCGGGGGCCGTGGAGGCGCCCGAGCAGTCGGAGGCCGACCGCCGTCCGCAGCAGCGGCAGCAACCGAAGAAGCAGTCGCGCCAGCAGCGCAAGAAGAAGTCCGGCGGGCCGGGGCCCGCCTCGAAGCCGAAGCCCGAGGGAGGCAACCAGTGAGTGACCCCATGACCGAAGCCGGGACCGACGAGCCCGGGACCGAACCGACGACCGTGACCGACGAGAGCGGGACCGACGGGCCCGGTGGCTCGCGGATCGACCTCCTCGAGCGCGAGGGTGACATCGCGGCCGACTATCTCGAGGAGCTCCTCGACATCGCCGATCTCGACGGCGACCTGGACATGGACGTCGACGGGGACCGTGCCGCGGTCTCCATCGTGGGTGCGGACCTGTCGCAGCTGGTCGGTTCCCGGGGTGAGGTCCTGGAGGCGCTGCAGGAGCTCACCCGGCTGGCCGTGTACCGGGAGACCGGCGAGCGGTCCCGGCTGATGCTGGACATCTCGGGGTACCGGGCCCAGCGGCGCGCGGACCTGGAACGGCTGGCGGTGGACACGGTCGCCCGGGTGCGCGCCGACGGTGAGCCCGTGGCCCTGGACCCGATGTCCCCGTTCGAGCGCAAGGTCGTGCACGACGCCGTCGCGGCCGCCGGCCTGAGCTCGGAGTCCGAGGGCGTCGAGCCGCGGCGCCGCGTGGTGGTCCTGCCGGCATGAGCCGATGAGCGGCGATGTTTCACGTGAAACGCCCTCCGCGCCCGAGGTGGCGCGGGGGGCGTTCCCGTCTGCGCGGTGGGAGCTCGCCGAGCGGTACGCCGAACTGCTGGCGACCGAGGGCGTGGAGCGGGGGCTGATCGGCCCCCGGGAGGCGCCGCGGCTGTGGGAGCGCCACCTGGTCAACTGTGCGCTGCTGGCCGACCGGGTGCCGCTCGGCTCGACGGTCTGCGACGTCGGCTCCGGGGCCGGGCTGCCCGGGCTCGTGCTGGCGATCGCCCGGCCGGACCTGCAGCGTGACGCTGCTCGAGCCGCTGTTGCGCCGCACCACGTTCCTCGAGGAGGTCGTCGCCGACCTCGCGCTGGACCAGGTCGAGGTCGTCCGGGGTCGCGCGGAGCAGCTCCATGGCGTCCGGAGGTTCTCCGTGGTGACCTCCCGGGCGGTGGCGCCCCTGGACCGGCTGTTGCGGTGGTCGATGCCGTTGGTCGAGCCGGACGGTGTGCTCCTGGCGATGAAGGGCTCGTCGGCTGCCGACGAGGTCGTCGCCGCGCGCGGCACACTCGCGGAGCTCGGCTGCGCCGAGCCCGAGGTGCTGCTGCTGGGTGCACCCGGATCGCCGTCCACCACCGTGGCGGTCCGGGTGGCCTGGGCCGATCCCGGGCGGGTATCTTGGCCGCTTGCGGCGCCGTCCGATCCGGGCGCGTCGGCGGGACGGCGCGCCGGTCGGCGCGGACGCTCGTCCGCGAAGTCGAACACGAGGTCGAACCGGAGGCGGCAGGCTTGAGCGAGTTTTCCACCGGGGACGACGGGGTGGCTGAGCGTGTTCATCCACAGGACGGGCCCGGTCATCCACAGGCCCCCGGTCGGGCGGCCGAGGCCGATGTTTCACGTGAAACCGGCGACGCGGCCGGAGCGCCCTGGCCCGCGACCGGCTATCCGGTGCGGACGGCGGGCGACATCGCCGTGACGGCGTCCGACTTCGACCACGACCAGGCGACGCCGTTGGCCCGCGCGGCCGAGCACACGGTCCTCGCCAGGCACGGCGCCCGGCTGCGCCCGCCGCTGGGGCGACCGGCCGCGACGCGGGTCTTCGTCGTGGCGAACCAGAAGGGCGGAGTCGGGAAGACGACCTCGACGGTGAACATCGCCGCGGCCCTGGCCCAGCTCGGCCAGCGGGTGCTGGTCATCGACCTCGACCCGCAGGGCAACGCGTCCACCGCCCTCGGGGTCGAGCACCGGCGCGGGGTGGCGTCGACGTACGACGCGCTGGTCGACGGTGCGCCCCTCGCCGACGTGAGCAGCCCGAGCCCCGAGGTCGACGGCCTCCAGGTCGTGCCCGCGACGATCGACCTGGCCGGAGCGGAGATCGAGCTGGTCTCCGTCGTGGCCCGGGAGAGCCGGCTGCGCAAGGCCATCGTCGGTCACCCCCGGGTCGGGTCGGCGGAGGAGGTGGGGGAGGACCGTCTCGACTACGTCCTCATCGACTGCCCGCCGTCGCTGGGCCTGCTCACCCTCAACGCGCTGGTCGCCGGCAACGAGATGATGATCCCGATCCAGGCGGAGTACTACGCCCTGGAGGGTCTCGGACAGCTGCTGGAGACCGTCGACATGGTCAAGGCGCACCTGAACCCCCACCTCGACGTGTCCACGATCCTGGTGACCATGTACGACGCTCGCACCCGGCTGGCCGCCGGCGTGGCCGAGGAGGTGCGCGAGCACTTCGGCGACCAGGTGCTGAAGACCACCATCCCCCGGTCCGTGCGCGTGTCGGAGGCGCCGTCGTACGGGCAGACCGTGATGACCTACGATCCGGGATCGCCGGGTGCGCTGTCCTACCTCGAGGCGGCGCGCGAGATCGCCATCAAGGGAGCAGCCAGCCGATGAACGCCGCCAACCGCCCGCCCCAGCGCCGCGGGCTCGGCCGCGGGCTCGGCTCGCTGATCCCGACGGCCCCGGCTGCCGACGACGGCACCGTCGAGGCCGGCGCCACGCCCGCGACGTCGGGACCCTCGGCCGCCGCGACGGAGCTGGCCCCGGTGACCGGCGCGCACTTCGCCGAGCTGCCGCTGGACCGGGTGCGCCCGAACCAGGCGCAGCCCCGCCAGGTCTTCGACGAGGACGCGATGGCCGAGCTGGTGCACTCGATCCGTGAGATCGGCGTCCTGCAGCCGGTCGTGGTGCGCCGCCACGGGCCCGAGGACTACGAGCTGGTCATGGGCGAGCGCCGCTGGCGGGCGGCCCGCGCGGCCGGGCTGGAGTCGATCCCCGCGATCGTGCGCGAGACCGACGACGTCGACATGCTCCGCGACGCGCTGCTGGAGAACCTGCACCGCTCGCAGCTGAACCCGCTGGAGGAGGCCGCGGCCTACCAGCAGATGCTCGACGACTTCGGGTGCACCCACGAGGACCTCGCGACCCGGATCGGCCGATCGCGACCGCAGATCAGCAACACGCTGCGCCTGCTGAGACTCTCGCCCGCCGTCCAGCGCCGCGTCGCGGCCGGGGTGCTCTCCGCCGGCCATGCCCGGGCCCTGCTCGCCGTCGAGGACCCGGAGGTCCAGGACCGTCTCGCCCAGCGGGTGGTCGCCGAAGGCATCAGCGTGCGGGGGCTGGAGGAGATCGTCGCGGTGCGCGACACCGAGGGCCCGGCGCCGCGCGTCACCCGGCGCAAGCCGGTCGCTCCCGGCCTGGCCGACCTCGCCGATCGGCTGTCGGACCGGTTCGAGACGCGTGTGAAGGTCGACCTGGGCAAGAGCAAGGGGCGGATCACCGTCGAGTTCGCCTCGCTCGACGACCTGCAGCGGATCGTGGAGATCATGGACCCGCGCAACCGCGTCGACAGGCCGATCTAGCGATCCATCGACAAGTCGGTTTGTCGACTTACCGACTAGTCGCCCCGGCCTGAGCCTCGATCTCAGGCCTCGGGTGCGGTGCGCCGGCGCGCGGCGCGGCGCTCCTTCTCCTCGGCGTCCAGGCGGGCGGCCTCGGCCAGCGTCGGCGCGCTGCCGCCGTAGCTCGCCGGGAGCCACCAGGACCCGGGTGGCTGCTCCTCGGCGGGGTAGGCCCGGATCGTCTCGTCGAGCAGCCCGGTCATCACCGCGTGCAGGTGCGCGGTCTCCGCGACCGGGTCGTCGCCGGTGGGGTGGAGCGGCTCGCCCACCCGGATCGCGATCGTCGTGCCGCGGGAGAAGTCGCGGGGGTGGTCCTTGGTCAACATCCGCTGGGTGCCCCAGAGGATGACGGGGACCAGCGGCACGCCCGCTTCGGCCGCGATCCGGACGGCGCCGGTCTTGAACTCCTTGAGCTCCATCGCCCGGGAGATCGTGGCCTCCGGGAAGATGCCGACCGCCTCCCCGGCGCGGAGGTACTCCACCGCGGTACGCGCCGACGCCTCTCCGGCGCCCCGGTCCACCTCGATGTGGTGCAGCGACCGCATCAGCGGCCCGACGTACCGGTGGGCGAACAGCTCGTGCTTGGCCATGAACCGCACGAGCCGCCCCGAGGGGTTGGCGGCCAGCCCGCCGTACACGAAGTCGACGTAGCCGATGTGGTTGCAGGCCAGCAGCACCCCACCGGAGCGCGGCACGTGCTCGGTCCCGGTCATCTGGAACCGCTGGCCCAGGAGCCGGAAGGACAGCTTCGCCGCGGCGATCACCGGGGGATAGGTCAGGTCGCGCATGTCAGTACCGCGTCTCCAGGAACTCGGCGATGCGGCCGATGGCCTCTTCGAGGACCTGGACGTCGGGCAGCGTCACCAGCCGGAAGTGGTCCGGCTCGGGCCAGTTGAACCCGGTCCCGTGGGTCACCAGGAGCTTCTTGGACCGCAGCAGGTCGATCACGAACGTCTCGTCGTCCTCGATCGGGTACACCTCGGGGTCGAGCCGCGGGAAGCAGTACAGCGCGCCCCGGGGCGCCACGTTGGAGACCCCGGGGATCTGGTTGAGCAGCCGGTCCGCGAGCTTGTTCTGCTCGTAGAACCGGCCGCCGGGCACGATCAGCTCCTCGACCGACTGGTAGCCGCCGAGCGCGGTCTGGATCGCGTGCTGCGCGGGGACGTTCGCACACATCCGCATGTTGGCGATGAGCGTCAGGCCCTCGAGGAAGTCCTCGGCGACCTCTCTCGGGCCGGAGATCATCACCCAGCCGGCTCGGTAGCCGCACACGCGGTACGCCTTGGACAGCCCGCTGAAGGTCAGGCAGAGCACGTCCTGCCCGGCGTACGTCGCGGCGTGGTGGTGGACCGCGTCGTCGAAGATGATCTTCTCGTAGATCTCGTCGGCGAAGACCACGAGCTGGTGCCGGCGGGCGATGTCGACCAGGCCCTTGACGGTCTCCTCGCTGTAGACCGCGCCGGTGGGGTTGTTGGGGTTGATGATCACCAGGCCGTGGGTGTTCTCGGTGATCTTCGACTCGACCTCGGCCAGGTCGGGATTCCAGGCGTTCGACTCGTCGCAGCGGTAGTGCACGGCCGTGCCGCCGGACAGCGTGATCGCGCCGGTCCACAGCGGGTAGTCCGGTGCGGGCACGAGGATCTCGTTGCCGTCGTCGAGGAACGCCTGCAGGACCATGGTGATCAGCTCGGAGACCCCGTTGCCGATGAAGACGTCCTCGACGGTGACGTCGCGCAGGCCGTGGCTCTGGTAGTACTGGGCGACCGCCGTGCGGGCGGGGTAGATCCCCTGGCTGTCGCTGTAGCCCTGCGAGTCCGGCAGGTGGTGGACGATGTCGGCCACGATCGCCTCCGGTGCGTCGAAGCCGAACGGCGCGGTGTTGCCGATGTTCAGCTTCAGGATGTGGTGGCCCTCGGCCTCCAGGCGCTGGGCCTCGACCAGGATCGGCCCGCGCACGTCGTACCGGACGTTCTGGAGCTTGCGGCTCTGTCGGATCTTGCGCACCCGGACATCCTCGCAGGCCACCGTCTACGCTGGATCGTGCGTCCGCGGACCGGGGAGGTGCCGAGATGTCCCGGAAGATCGTCCGGCTCACGCTGGACCACCTCGAGACGTTCCGCGCGCCCTGCCGGTCCTGCCTGTTCTGGGAGCTGGACCCGGTGCGCCGCGAGCGGGTCACCGATCCGCGGGCGGAGAAGGACGCCTGGGTGTCGCAGGTGCTGCGGGAGTGGGGCTCCTGCGGGCGGGTGGCACTCGTGGACGACCTGCCCGTCGGCTACGTCATGTACGCCCCGGAGGCGTTCGTGCCGGGCGCGGCCGGCTTCCCGACCGCACCGATCTCGCCGGACGCGGTGCTGATGACGATGGCGTACGTCGAGCCGGCGCACCGCGGCGGGGGGCTGGGCCGGATGCTCGTGCAGGGGATGGCGCGCGACCTCATCCAGCGCGGCGGCATCGGTGCCGTCGAGGCGTTCGGGGACCCGCGCGGCCGGTCGGGCCACTGCGTGGTGCCGGTCGACTTCCTGGGCGGCGTGGGCTTCAAGACCCACCGCGCGCACCCGACCAGCCCGCGGCTGCGGATGGACCTGCGCACCGCGATCAGCTGGCGCGACGAGGTCGAGGCCGCGATCGAGAAGCTGGTCGGCGCGATGCGGCCGGCGCCGAAATCGGCGCGAGGCCCGGCGCCGAAGGCGACCCGGGCCTCGCGAACGAAGCTGAGCTGAAGATCAGCTGACGGTCAGGCAGTGAACTCCGAGAGCTCGTTGAGCAGCGTGGCCTTCGGCCGCGCGCCGACGATGGTCTTCACGACCTCGCCGCCCTGGTAGACGTTGATCGTCGGGATGCCGGTCACCCGGTAGTTCGACGGGGTGACCGGGTTCTCGTCGACGTTCATCTTGAAGAACGAGATCTTGTCGCCGTGCTCGCTCGCGATCTCATCGAGGATCGGGGCGACCTGGCGGCACGGGCCGCACCACTCCGCCCAGAAGTCGACGAGGACCGGCTTGTCGGACTTGAGGACCTGCGCCTCGAACTCGGCGTCGGTCACGGCACTGATGTTGCCCACGGCAAAAATCCCTTCTGAAGGTGAACTCTGAGGTCTGGTAGCAGTCAACACCGGACCGCCGACCGTTGTTCCGCGCCACGACGGCGCGTCAGGAGACCATCTCGGCGTCGGCGCGGTCCTGCGCGTCCTGCGGGTTCGAGGCGACGTGCTCGAGCTCGGCCAGGTAGCGCTCGGCGTCCAGGGCGGCCGCACAGCCGGTGCCGGCGGCGGTGATCGCCTGGCGGTAGTGGTGGTCGACCAGGTCACCGGCCGCGAACACGCCCGGCAGGTTCGTCCCGGTCGAGGGGTGGCTGGCGACGACGTACCCGTTGGCGTCGAGGTCGACCTGCCCGTGCAGGAGCTCCGAGCGCGGGTCGTGGCCGATCGCGATGAACAGGCCGGTGGCCGGCAGGTTGCGGGTCTCGCCGGTCACGGTGTCCTTGAGCGTCAGCGACTCCAGGCGGTCCGCGCCGTTGATCTCCTCGACCACCGAGTTCCACAGGATCTCGAGCTTGGGGTCGGCGAACGCGCGCTCCTGCATGATCTTGGAGGCGCGGAGCTCGTCGCGACGCACGATCAGCGAGACCTTCGAGCCGAACCGCGTCAGGAACGTGGCCTCCTCGATCGCGGAGTCGCCGCCACCGACGACCGCGATGTGCTGGTCGCGGAAGAAGAAACCGTCACAGGTGGCGCACCACGAGACGCCGCGTCCGGAGAGCTCCTCCTCGCGCGGCAGGCCGAGCTTGCGGTAGCCCGACCCCATGGCCAGGATCACCGCGCGGGCGCGGTGGGTCCCGGTCGCGGTCTTCACGACCTTCACGTCACCGGTGAGGTCGACCTCGACCACGTCGTCGGCGACCAGCTCGGCGCCGAAGCGCTCGGCCTGGGCGCGCATCTCGTCCATCAGCGCCGGGCCCATGATGCCGTCGCGGAAGCCGGGGAAGTTCTCCACCTCCGTGGTGTTCATCAGCGCGCCGCCGGCGGTGACCGAGCCCTCGAAGACGAGCGGGTTGAGGTTGGCGCGCGCCGTGTAGAGCGCGGCGGTGTAACCGGACGGGCCGGAACCGATGACGATGACGTCACGGACGGTGTCGGACATGGAGCTCGACTCTCCTCACGAGGTGGGACGACGCAGGTCGGACGACTCAGGTGCCTGCGACCGGTACAACCGATCGTAGGCGAGGAATCTTCCCGCCGGCCCGGCGCCTCCGGAGGGGCTACGGAGCCGGGAGCGTGACGGACCGGCCGGGTCCGTCCCGGCCGCAGAGGAAGAGGTCGACGACCTGGGAGTCGCCGGTGACCTTGCGGTAGACCAGGACGCCGGGCGTGCCGGCGTACCGGACCGGGACCAGCTGCCCGGCGCCCACGTCGGCGACCGAGCAGCGGGGGCGGGTGTCGAGCTCGTAGCGCTGCCCGGCGGTCGCGCTCTGGCTGTCCAACTCGCCCGCGCTGCGGGAGAGGACCAGGCGTTGCCGGATCCGGTCCACCTGGCGGGCGAAGCGGTCCTCGTCCAGCCGCACCAGGTGTCCGGACGGGAGCGGGACGAGGGCCGCAGCCCCGCCGCCGTCGACGCTGTCGTTGGTGTCGTTGGTGCCGTTGGCGTCGCTGCCCGCCTCGGCGGAGGTCCGCGGCGGGGACGGTGGGGCGTCCTCGGCGACGGACGCGGAGCCGCCGGCGGTGCTGTCCGCCTGTCCGCCGCCGCGCAGCTGGTCCAGGCCCACGCCCGCCACCACCACCGCGGCCGCGGCCACCAGCAGCGCGCCGGCGCGCCGGCGCCGCCGGGCCGCGGCGAGGTCGGCGACGACCGGGCGGACCGGTCGCTCGGCCCGCAGGTCGGCGAGCACGCCGTCCAGCCGGCCGGCGACGTCGGCCGGCATCGGCTCGTCGTGGCGCGCCTCGGCGAGCAGCCGGCGTACCTGCTCCTCCTCGGACAACGGGGCACCTCCTCTGCGGGTGCTGTGCTGGTGTGGACGGTGCGTGCTGGTGGACGGATCGACTCAGGCCGGCGCGGGAGGTCCCCGCGGCGCGTCACCGGGTTCGACGGCCCGGGGCGGGTCGGGGTTCCCTGGTGGTGGGTGGTCCGCATCACCGTCGGCCGGGTCCAGCAGCGGCGCCAGCAGCTCCGCGAGCCGGGACCGGCCCCGGGAGCAGCGGGACTTCACGGTGCCGACCGCGCAGTCGAGCACCGTCGCGGCCTCCGCGACGGAGTAGCCCTCCATGTCCACCAGGACGAGCGCGGCCCGCTGCTCGTCGGGCACGCGGCGCAGCGCGTCGAGCACCAGCCGGCGGCGTTCGGCCCGCACCGACTGGTCGGCCGGATCCGAGTCCTCGGCGGTCGCGACGGCGAGCGACCCGCGGTCGCGGTACTCCTCGAGGTCGTCGGGCAGCGGCTCGGTCCGGCGTACGCGCGCCGCGCGCAGGCGGTCCAGGCAGGCGTTGACGACCACCCGGTGCAGCCAGGTGGTGACCGCGGAGTCGCCGCGGAACGTGCCGGCCCGGCGGTACGCCGCCACCAGGCCGTCCTGCAGCCCGTCCGCGGCGTCCTCGCGGTTGCCCATGGTGCGCACCGCCACCGCCCAGAGCCGGTCGCGGTGCCGGTGGAAGAGGACCTCGAACGCCCGGGGTCGCCGGCCACGTGCGCGCGCAGCAGCTCGTCGTCCGTGGCGCGCTCGAGGTCGTCGGGGGTCATCCGCGGACCGTCACCTCGGCGACACCACCGCGGAACCCGCCACCGACCTGCGGAATGGCGGTCAGCCACACGGTGACGAACCGGCCCGACGCCGGGGAGTCGAGCACCGCGCGCGCGTGCGCGTTGTCGGCGGTGCCCGTCGCCACCGGGGTCAGGTCCGAGACGCCGTCCGGCGCCTGGTCGGTGACGAAGAGCGAGTAGCTGGTGGGCGCGCCCACGAAGGTGAGGTCGATCGACCGCACGTCGGCGGACCGGCCGAGGTCGAGCACCAGGCCGACCCCGTCCTTGAGCCCGCCGGGCCCGAAGTTCTGCTTGTAGGTCATCGTGGTCCAGGCGGTGCCCGGCTTGCCGTCCACCGCGAGCGGCGCGAGCTCGGGGTGCTCGTCGTACGGCGGGGAGCCCTGCGGGTCGAAGTCCGACGCGGTGATGCCGCCGATGGGCTCCGGCGCGGCCGAGGTGGGCGTCGGCGACGGTGACCGCGTGTGGTCGTTCCCGGTGCCGGGCAGCGCCAGCGGCTGGCGGCCCTGCCCGAGGTTGTAGGCCACGACGATCGCGAGCAGCAGGAGCAGGCCGGCCGCGATCACCCCGGCGAGCCGCAGCCAGCTGCGGCCGGGCACCTCGTCCCCGGCCGGCTCGTCGACGGCCGGGGTGAGGCCCGTGCCGGTCCCCGTGGTGTCCCAGGGCCAGTACGACGCGCCCGCCGACGCCGCGGCGGGGACCGGGTTGCGGGGCCGGCGGGCCGGCGCACCGGTGGCGGGCGCGGGCGCGAACAGCGGGCGCTCGGGCGGGTCCTCGAACGCCGGCGGCGGGGGCGGGGGCTCGGCCCGGGCGCGCAGCCAGGAGACGTCGTCGTTCTCGTCGTCGAAGATCGGCAGGCCGGCCTCGGTGGGCAGCTCGGCGCGCGGCGACGTGCGCGGCTCCGCGGCGGGTTCGGGTTCCGGTTCTGGCTCGGGCTCCGGTTCGGGTGTCGGCGGTTCGGGTTCCGGCGCGGGCTCGGGTTCTGGCTCTGGCTCTGGCTCAGCCGGGCGGGTCGCGTCGCGCGGCGGCGGGTCCGCGAGGGAGGGCAGCACGATGGTCTCGGTGGTGTCGCGGTGCCCGGCGGCGGCCTCGGCGGCGGCCAGGCCGGTGGGGTCCCCGACGAAGGTGGCCAGGTAGTCGGCGATCCCCTGCGCGGTGGCCAGGTCGTGGGTCTCGCGCAGGCGGGAGCCGTCGTGGCCGGCGTAGGGGTTGACCACCTCGTCGCAGAGCACGTCGAGCGGGCGGGGGATCCCGGCGCGCACCTGGCGCGGCCGCAGCACCCGGCCCTGCACGACGGGCGCGGGCGGCACCTGCGACGGGGACTGGCCCGGCCACTTCCCGGTGAGCGCGCTGTAGAGCAGCCCGCCGAGGTCGGCGACGTCGGTCGAGGGCCGGCCCGGGCGGGAGCCCGTAGAGCGCGGCGTCGACCGCGAAGCCGATCAGCCGCACCGCGCCGGCGTGGTCGACCAGGACGTTCTCGGGGACGAGCCGGCCGTGCGCGACCCCGGCCGCGTGGCCCACCGCGATCGACGAGGCGACCTCGGAGACCAGCCACGCCGCGCGGCGGGGGGTGAGCGGACCCTCGGCGGCGAGCATGATGTCGAGCGAGTCGCCGGAGCCCCACTCGTTGACGACGTAGACCAGGTCGTCGGTCCGGTCCGCGTCGAGCACCCGCAGCAACCGGCGGTCGTGCACGGTGGCGGAGCGGCGGGCCGCCTCCAGCAGCGGGTCGGCCCGCTCGTCGTCGGCGGCGATCACGTGCAGCGCGACGTACCGCTCGAGGACCTTGTCGCGGGCTCGCCAGAAGCGGCCGCCGCTGCTCTCGGCCAGCAGGTCGACCAGGCGGTACCGGCCGGCGAGCACGTCGCCGGGCCGGATCGAGCTCGGCACGCAGCTCCCCTCGTCGGGTCCCGGACAGGGCCCATCGTAGGGCGCCGTCAACCCCGGCGGGGAGGGGGAGCCGGCGCGTGAGCGTGTCGACCACGGTGGTCACCTCGCGCAGGCGCACCGCCCGGGCCATCAGCACGAGCAGGACGGCGTCGACGCCACCGACCAGCACCGCCCACAGGCCGGCCACGGCCCAGTTCGGGTCGCCGTCGAGGCCGTGGAGGACGTCGGCGGCGACCAGGGCGCCCGCGGTCGAGACCGCGACCGCGATCGCGAGCCGGACCAGGAACCGCACCAGGGTCGCCGTGCGCAGGCCACCGAGCGCGCGGGCGAGCACGGCGTACGAGACGGCCGAGCCCACGACGTACGACGCGGTGTAGGCGAGGACCAGCGCCGGCGAGGTGTGCTCGGCGTCGGTCACCCGCACCAGGACGGACGCCGCGACGATGTTCGTGCCGGCGACCGCGCACTGGATCCAGAAGACGGTGCGGGTGCGCTCGAGGGCGTAGAAGCCGCGCAGCATCAGGTAGTGGACGGTGAAGAACACCAGCCCGCCGCCGAACAGCGCCAGCGACGGGGCGTACAGGTCGAAGGAGTCCGATGCCGCGCCGTGCCCCCAGATGAGGTGCGAGACGTCGGTCGCGATCACCGGCAGCAGGGCGGCGAACGGGATCACCACGGCGAGCGCGGTGCGCAGCGTGTCGGTGAGCGAGTGGGCCACGCCGTGCCGGTCGTCCTCGGCGGCGCGCGCCGAGAGCCGGGGCAGGATCGCGGTGGCCAGCGACACGGTGACGACCGAGTGCGGGACCATCATGATGAGGAACGTCGAGGAGTACACCGTGTAGCCCGAGCCGTCGGTCGAGCCGGCCGGGCCGGACGACGCGAGGCGGACCACGACGGTGTAGGCCACCTGGTTGACCACCACGAACAGGACCGTCCAGACGCCGAGCCGCAGCGTGTGGCCCAGGCCGGTGTCGCGGAAGTCGAAGCGCGGCCGGTAGGTGTAGCCGGCGGCGCGCAGGTACGGCACCAGCACGACGAACTGGGCGACGATGCCGAGCGTGGACCCGATGCCGAGGAGCGCCTCCTGCCCGGGCGTGAACGGCCCCATCACCTCGGCGCCGCTGGCGGGACCGAAGACGAGCAGGTAGACGACCAGCACCGCGACCGAGATGACGTTGTTCGCGATCGGCGCCCACATCATCGGCCCGAACCGGTTGCGGGCGTTGAGCACCTGCCCGACCAGCACGAACATGCCGTAGAAGAACACCTGGGGCAGGCAGTACCGCGCGAACGCGACGATGGACTCGCGCTGCTCGGCCAGGGACGGGTCGGCGTACGACGAGGTCAGGAACACGTCCATCACCCACGGGGCGGCGACGACCAGGAGCACGGTGACGGCGCCGAGGAACAGGGCGGCGAGGGTCACGATGCGGTTGGTGTAGGCGTCGCCGCCGTCCGGGTCGTGGCCCATCGCGCGCACCAGCTGCGGGACGAGGACGGCGTTGAAGACGCCGCCCGCCAGCAGGATGTAGAGCATGTTCGGGATGGTGTTCGCGATGTTGAACAGGTCGGCGTGCAGCTGGGCGCCGAGCGCGGCGGCGAGCAGGGCGGAGCGGACGAAACCGCTCATCCGGGACACGACCGTGCCGGCCGCCATCACCGCGCTGCTGGCCAGGATCGACTGCTGCTCGGACGGCTGGCCGGGCTGTCCGGGCTGCTGCTCCCCCGTCATGCCGACGCCCGCGCCGCACGGATGCGGCGGAACAGCCGGACCGCGATCGCGCCGAACAGCAGTGCGACTCCGGTGCCGATGAAAACCCAGATGACGTTGCTGACCCGGTTCGACCGGATCGGTACGTCGTCGTAGGAGCCGAGCGCCACCCCGTCGGCGTCGGTCAGCATCAGGGTGACGTTGCGGACGCCGATCGCCGAGGACGACGCGTTGAGCAGCACGGTGGTCCGGCTGCGCGGGCCGAGGTCGATCGTCTGCTGCGGGACCGAGATCCGCATCGGCGGATCGGCGAGTGCGCGGACCCGGACGCTCACCGGCTGGTCGAGCGTGTTGGTGACCGTCGCCGCGAACTTGCCAGTGCCGCTGGAGAGGATCACCGCCTTGGGGGCCGTCACCTTCACCGCGCCCAGCCTGGTGTCGATCCAGGCTCGGGACTGGTCGGCGCCGGCACGGGCCGTCTCGGGCCGGAGCCGGCTGGAGTAGGAGAGGTCGGTGAGCGCCTCGTCGCGCACGTCGGTGCCGACCTGGTCGTTGTCGGTCAGCAGGTTCTGCAGGGTGTCACCGGCGCGGACGAGCTTGTCGGCCGCGCTGAACGACGGCGGGTCCAGCTCGAGCTTGCGCTGGTTGTCGGGGTAGTCGAGGCGCTCGACGGGCACGTCGGAACCGGTGCGCTCCAGCGCCGACCGGACCGTGGTGAGGTGCAGCCAGCCGAGGTCGAGGCCCTCCCAGAACGAGGTGGCGGGCTCCGGCGACCAGGTCGAGGGGAACACCGTGATCAGCGGCTTGCGGCCCGGGGTCAGCAGCCGCAGGGCCGCCTCGCTGACGATCCGCTGCCGAACTGCGAGGGTCGCCATCCGGGCGTTCGGCCCGGGGCCGCCGCTCGCGGCGCCGGACGAGGTCACCCCGAGGGTGTGGCCCGCGGTGCGCACGACCGCAGGGGGCTTGGTGCCGAACATCCGGTCGGTCACCAGCAGGGTGGTGGCCGGGTCGGTGAGCGCGATGCCCGCGGCGTCGAGGTAGCCGGTGGGCGACGAGACCGCGGGGCTCGTCGAGAGCCCCCACGGCTGGAGGTCGCCCCCGGAGCGGGCGCGGGCCCGGCGGTAGACCGTGGGGTCGTGGTCCGCGGAGGCCGCGACGTCGACGTCGCCGTACGGCAGGCTGAGGATCTCGCTACCGGTCAGGCCCTCCTTGAGCCGGTTGAGCCAGGTGGTCGCACTCGTGGCGGCCTCGGTCTCCGCGGGGCTCGGGTCGTGGTCGCCGGCGTCGGCCCCCGGCGACTCGGACGCGTCGGGTGACGGCGAACCGGAGGACGGCCCGCCGGAGGCGTTCCCGTCACCGCCGTCACCGCCGTCGCCGCCGTCGCCCTCGCCGCTCGTCGTCGGCGCGAGCGAGCGCGGCGGGTTGCCGGCCGCGAGGCGGCGTACGGCGTCGACGACCGACGGGTCGACCAGCCAGCTCACCGGCCGGGCGCCGGCGGCCGTGCCGAAGTCGACCAGCGAGCGCAGCGACCCCGCCTTCGCCAGGTCGCGGTTCCACCGGTCGAGGTCGTCGACGGAGCCGTCGGGAGCGTGGGTGATCAGGCGCCGGATGGGGATCACCAGCGCGGTGTCGACGGACTTGTGGGTCTTCGGCACCAGCGGCATGAACGTCCGGGCCCGGCCGTCGGCACCGTCGATGCGTCCCTCGGGCCCGGTGCCGAGGGCGTGCACCCCGAACCAGTAGACGCCGGCCGCGGTCATGTCGATGACATCCGCGACATCGTGGTGGGGGATCAGCAGCGAGAACTGCACCGACTCACCCGGACCCAGGGTGTCGATCTTCTCCTCGGTGCGCGGGTCGCCCAGGTCGATGATCCGCGGACCCACCTCGGTGTCCGCGGGCACGGCCGTGGCGTCGGCGAGCTCGGCGGACGACGTGATGGGCCGGTCCCCGAGGAACGCGTAGACGTTGATCTCGCGCCACTCGCCCTCGTCCTGGTTGGTCACCGTCCCGGTGACCCGGATCGGGCCCTTCTGCGGGATGGTCGAGGGCATCAGGGTGTCGATCGTGACCGTGAGGGGGGTCGGCGCAGCCGGTGCCGTCGCGGCGGCGGCCGGCGTCGGGCCGCCGAACAGACCACCGAGCAGGGTCGCGACCACCAGCGCGAGGGCAGGCAGCAGCGACACCGGGCGAAGCACGCCCGCGAGCCTACTGGCCGGCGCCGGGCGGGATCGGGCCGCCGCCCCGCGCGCACCAGTGGTCATCGACGGGACGGACAAGGACGACCACTAGACTGCTGGCCCGTGCCCGAAGCCCCTCCGCCGCCGTTGCAGATCACCGAGGTCCAGCGCGCCGTCGCGGCGGAGCTGGACCGGATCGGCCCCGTGATCGACGAGCTGGGCCGGCGCTTCTCCGGGGCGGGTCACGAGCTGGCCCTGGTCGGCGGTCCCGTGCGGGACGCGATGCTGGGCCGGCGGCACAACGACCTGGACTTCACGACCTCGGCCCGGCCGGACGAGACCGAGCGGCTCCTCAAGGGCTGGGCCGACGCGATCTGGGACATGGGCCGGGCGTTCGGCACCATCGGCTGCCGCCGGGGTGACTGGCAGGTCGAGATCACGACGTACCGTTCCGAGGCGTACGACCCGTCCTCCCGCAAGCCCGACGTCGACTTCGGCGACACGCTGGCCGGTGACCTGGGGCGGCGCGACTTCACCGTCAACGCGATGGCCGTGCTGGTGCCGGGCCGGGCGTTCGAGGACCCGTACGGCGGGGTCGTGGACCTCGCGCACCGGCTGCTGCGGACGCCGGGCCGACCCGAGGACTCCTTCTCCGACGACCCGCTGCGGATGATGCGGGCCGCCCGGTTCGCCGCGCAGCTCGGCTTCACCGTCGACCCGGCGGTGGTCGAGGCGATGCGCGCGATGGCGGGGCGGATCGAGATCATCTCCGCCGAGCGGATCCGCGACGAGCTCGTCAAGCTCGTGTGCGCGCCGTACCCCCGGCTGGGGCTGACCCTGCTGGTGGAGACCGGCCTGGCCGAGCTGGTGCTGCCCGAGCTGCCGGCGCTCAAGCTCGAGCGCGACGAGCACCACCGGCACAAGGACGTCTACGAGCACACGCTCACCGTGCTGGAGCAGGCCATCGACCTCGAGCCGCGGCTGCCCGACGGCGGCCCGGACTTCGTCACCCGCTTCGCGTCGCTCATGCACGACGTGGGCAAGCCGCGCACCCGCCGGTTCGTCGACGACGGCACGGTCACGTTCCACCACCACGACGTGGTGGGCGCGAAGATGACCCGCAAGCGGATGAAGGCCCTGCGGTTCTCCAACGACGAGATCGACGCGGTCGGCAAGCTCGTCGAGCTGCACCTGCGCTTCCACGGCTACGGCAGCGGCGAGTGGACCGACTCCGCGGTGCGACGGTACGTCCGGGACGCCGGCGACCAGCTCGAGCGGCTGCACGTGCTCACCCGGGCCGACTCGACCACGCGCAACAAGCGGAAGGCCGAGCGGCTCCAGCGCACCTACGACGACCTCGAGGAGCGCATCGCGCGGCTGTCCGAGCAGGAGGAGCTCGAGGCGATCCGCCCGGACCTGGACGGCAACCAGATCATGGCGATCCTCGGCATCGGCCCCGGGCGCGAGGTCGGCGAGGCGTACCGGTTCCTCCTCGACCTGCGCATGGACCGCGGGCCGCTGACGGAGGAGGACGCCACCGCCGCGCTGCGGGAGTGGTGGGCCGCGCGCTGACCCGGCCCCGGGACGTCATACGGACGGAGCAAGGGGTTGCACCGTCCGCATGACGTCCCGGGGGACGTCCCGACACCAGCGGGCTAGAAGCGGAAGCTCTTCAGGTACGCCGTGCCGCGCTTGAGCACGACCAGCCTGACCCGGTGCTTGCCCGGACCGAGGTGCCGGACCACCTGGTGGTGGAACGACGGGCGCTTGGTCCTGCCGTGGAAGCGCAGGGTCGCGACGCGCTGGCCGTCCACCAGGAGCTTGGCCCGGCCGCCGTGCCTGGCGCGTCCGAGGAAGACGTTCAGCTTCGGGCCGACGGAGGTGAAGGCCATGGTGTCGCGGCCCCTGCCCCTGCCGAGGTTGTCGCAGTAGCGGCCGCCCGGGGCGCCGTGCCATCGCACGGTCCGCCAGCTGCCGGTCCGGTGCACCCGCTTCGAGCCGCACTGGACGGTGGTGTGCTGCGCCGGCGGGGGCGTGGAGTCCACGACCCGCACCTGCACCGTGTCGGTGTCGGTGGCACCGGACGGGTCGGTGACCAGCAGGGTCACGGCGTACGTCCCCGGCCGGGTGAACTTGTGCCGGACGATCGCGCCCGCCCCGTCCTTGGTCGAGCCGCCGTCGCCGAAGTCCCAGGAGTAGTCCAGGTCGTTCGGCGTCTCGGCGTCGGTGCTCCGCGTCCCGTCGAGCTCCACCGTCTGGCCCGTGGTGACCGTCGTCCTCGACGCGGTCGCCTTCGCGGTCGGCGCGGTGTTCTTCGGCGCCTCGACCGGGACGTAGCCGTAGTCGAAGTCGCCGCAGCCCTTGCCCATCGTGAACCGCACGTCGCCGGTGAGGTCACCGTCGGAGGTCGCCGGGCCGTTGGTGTTGCCGGACATCGACAGCACCGTGAAGCCCAGGCAGTCGTAGCCGAACTCCCAGTTGCCCGAGGCCGAGGTGGGGTCGGTGTAGTTGTCGACGTGCGGCTTCGCCGAGGCGTCGCTGTACGTCGACCGCGCGGTCGCCGCCGTGAAGGCCGCGTCGTTCAGGTCCGGGGTGTCGTTGCCCGGCTCGGGCACCGCGTCCAGCGGCGACTGGGCCGGCGGGTCGTCGGTGCCGGCGTTGCCGTACCCGTGCGCCTCGTCGGTGTAGGACAGGTACAGGCCCGGCTCCCAGCCGATCGGGTCGCGGTCGATCTGGCCGTGGCCGTCGAGGTCGAAGCCGGACCGGTCGCGCATCTCCAGGTAGTAGGCGTGGTCGAAGTCCGCCTCCTCCCCGGCCGCGACGTACTGCCAGCCCTTCGTGCAGTCGCCGCCCGGGTTGTCGGCCTGGCAGCCACCGTTGAAGATGCGCGGGTCGCTCGGCCCGCCGTCCTTCTCCAGGTCGGTCTGCAGGAGAACCTTCTTCCCGGACGGGGTGGTCGCGGTGACCGTGAGGTCGTCGATGAACCAGCCGGGCCGGGCCAGGCCCGGGTCGGTCGCGTAGCTGAACCGCAGCACCGGGGCGTCCGCGCCGACCAGGTCGGAGATGTCGAAGGTGTCGGCGATGAACGTCGAGTCGGGGTAGTTGCCGAGCGTCCGGTCCGTCTGCACGGTGATCGGGTCGGTGTAGGACGCGCTCGAGCCGGTGATGCCGTTGCCGTACGCCGCCTGGCACGCGTTCTGGTTCGGGTTCGACGTGCCGTCGGTGGTCGTCGGGGTGCTGCCGCTGCGACGCGTGCGACGTGAACGTCTTGCCGCCGTCCTTCGAGGTGAGCACGAAGCCGTAGTCGAAGTCCCACTCGATGTCGAACATCGACTTCAGGTCCAGCTGCACGGTGGAGCCGGCCGGCAGGTCCGCGATCCCCGGGATCGCGATGTCCAGGTTGTGCCCGCCGCCGTTGGTGGCGCAGCCGAAGTCGTTGCCGGAGCCGGAGAACCACGCGTGCGTCTTGCTCGCCTTGTCACCGGTGTCGAACTTGGCCGGGTCGAGCAGCTGGCGACCGGGCAGCTTGGCCGTGTACATCTGCGAGTTGTGCACGGTGCCGTCCGGTCCGTCGGTCAGCGTGTACGGCGTGCCGTCGGGCGTCTGCCAGTGGATGGTGCCGGTGTCCTGCTTGGAGTCCGTCCAGCTCGACACGGTCGTCGTCCGGCCGGCCTGCAGCACCTGCGGGACGACCCAGCCGAGCTCCTGGCGCGAGAAGGCATCCATGTTCTGCGACTTGTCGGTCGCCATCAGGTTCCAGTCGCCGTAGGTCTCGCGGCTGCCGAGCGAGTAGAAGTCGGGCAGTCCCAGCGAGTGGCCGTACTCGTGCGAGATGACGCTGGCCTTGTCGATCGCGGTCTCGGGGTTGAGGTTGTAGGGACCGACCCGGACGAACACCTTCAGGGCGTCGCCCATGTCCTTGGTGGTCATGTCCTGGTAGGTCTTGTCCGTGTACCAGAGCGGACGACCCTCGAGGTCCTTGAGCTGGTCGTCGGTGGTGAAGCCGGGCAGGCCGGTGACGGGGTCGGAGTAGTAGTACTCCAGCGACGAGCTGTGCGGCCAGATGTTGTCGTAGGGCAGCGCGTCCTGCGGGTCGCTCGTGCACGCACCCAGCTGGGAGGCGCCGTTGCCGCCGCACCCGGCGAACACGGCCATGAAGAAGTCGACGACGCCGTCCTTGTCGGTGTCGTAGTCGGAGTAGTCGATCTCCGGGTCGGCCAGGGCGGCGGCGTCCGCGACGACCTTGCCGGTCGGCCCGCAGCCGCTGTCGATCTGCATCAGCGCGGACACGCCGGTCAGCGACCCGATGATCGCCGAGCCGGCTCCGTCCGAGCCGTAGTAGCCGGTGGTGCCGGGCAGGTTGTAGACGCCGTTGGTGATGCGCTCCGGGTACGCCGGCGTGCCGACCAGCGCGGGGAGGTCGCCGTACGTCAGCCCCCCGACGCAGGTGGACGCCGTGGTCGGGTCGGTCTGGGTGAACGGGAAGCCGGGGGCGTAGTCGAAGCCCGCGGTGGCGATGCCCGCCGAGGGCACGTCGCCGCTGGGGAACAGCTGGCCCAGCGACATCTCCTGGTAGAGGTTGAACGTCGAGCCCGGCAGGTCGGGCGAGTCGATGACCTTCTCCAGCTGCTCGCCGGTGTGGTCGGCCAGGTAGGACCGGTCGGTGTACTCGACCGGGATCACCGGGAACGGGCGGTCGCCGTACCGTGCGGTGTCGTACGCCGTGCCGGGCGGGATCACCTTCGGCCCGTGGCTGACCACGGTCTGGGTGCCGCCGGTCGAGGCCAGCCGGGCGGTCGTGGAGAGGTCGCGCCACACGATGGTCGGCTCCTGCGCGACCGTCTCGGCCGTGCTCTGCAGGACCAGGGTGACCCGGCCCGGGGTGGTGCCGGTCGCCGCCGGCACGACCGGCAGGGTCCAGGTGACGTCGCCGCCGTTGATCGCGTGGGTGCCGGGTCCGCTCGCGTCGGTGATCGCGGTGCCGGTCGGAGAGGTGACGGTGACGACCGCGCCCGTGACCGGGGCGGTGGTGGGGTTGGTGACGATGATCCGCGACGGGTAGGTGTCGCCGGGCTTCACCCAGCCCACCGACGACACGAAGCTGTCCTCGACCTGGAGCCCGTCCGTGGCGGCGGCCAGGGTGACCGAGCCGGCGCCCGCGTCCGCGGCGCTGCGGTCGCCGTACGTCGCGTCGACGGCGCGCACACCGAGCACGAGCGCCTGGCCGGTGTCGGGCAGGCCCCGGGTGATGGTGCCGGGCACCGTCGTCGAGAACGTCCCGTCCTCGGCCGCGGTCACGTCCTGGGTGCCGAGCACCCGGCCCGTCGCGTCGGTCACCGCGAGGGTGAAGCCGGCGGGCACGCCGCTGCCGAGCTCCGGCACGCGGGTCGCCGAGGTCTGGCTGACCGCGCTGACCGTCCCGGAGACCGTGAACCGGGCGCCGCGGACGACGGTGGCGGACTGCCGGTCGAAGCGCACGCTGAGCGCGTGGGATCCGAGCGGCTTGACGGTCGCGGCGCCCGCGAGGGGCGCCGCGGAGGCCGGGACGGTGAGGGTGGTGAGTCCGGCGAGGCCGGCGGCGAGCACGGTGGTGACCGCGGCGGCGCGCCGGAGGGACGGCTTGGTCATGTCGGGACGCAATCTCGTGGAGGGTCGCGGGGTCTTGCGGCACCCCAACGACGGCTCGGGCGGACGGGTTACGACCCGGCATACCCAGGCCCGTGGCCGGCGAGACCACCCGCCGGGACTGGTCTGGACCTCAGGCCTGCGGACCGACCCGTCGCGACCGGCCGTCACCCACGACCTCGGCCCGGTCGCCCATGCCGGCGCGGCTGATCAGCCGGGACACCAGCTCCTGCGCCTGCGCGATGGTCCCCTCGAGGATCCGCAGGCCCGCCTCCACCTGGCCGCTCTCGAGCGACCACTTGGCCGCCGCCATCCCCTGGATCAGCGAGTCGTTGATCTCGATCGCCTCGCGGTGCAGCAGGGCCGCAGCCTCGAGTTCGCGCCGCCGGTCCTCGGCCCGGCGCGCCTGGTCCGTGGCCTGGCCGAGGAGGGCACCGAGCAGCAACAGCGGTACGGCGCGCGCCGTCCAGCCGATCGCGGTCAGCGAGACGCCGTCGACCTCCGCCCACAGGGCGATGAGTCCGACCGCCACCAGGCCGGCGACGGACCCGGCGCGCAGGCCGAACGAGATCGCGATCAGTGCCACCGGCAGGCCGTAGAGCATCGAGTAGGCGTCACCCGGGGTCCCCTCCAGGAGGCGGAAGACGAGCACCACGGCGTACAGGACCACGGCCACGGCCAGTGCCAGGGCGGGCCGCCGACGAAACCACGGGTCGCCCGGCGCGTGGCCGGCGTCCGGAGGCGGCGTGACAGTCATGGGGACAAGCATGCGACGCACCGGCAACGATGCCCCGGGACGAAGGTCCCCAGATCGGGTACGAAATGCCACCGGACCGCGGTGACCCACCTACGATCCAGAGGTCGTGATGGTGCAAGCAGGGGGAATTCGGGTGCTCAAGCGGGTCGCTGTCGTCGTACTGGTCGTCGTTCTCGGATGCCTCTCGGCGGGCCCGGCGGACGCGGCGACCTCGTTCACTCCGCGGCCGGGACCGACGTGGAACAACCCCCGGGGCGACTACGCAGCGCGCAACGTCAACATGGCCAAGGTGCGCAACACGATCGACAGCGTGCCGCGCGGCGGCATCATCCGGATCGCCGTCTACTCCTACAACCGGCGCGACATCGGCGACGCCCTGATCCGCGCCTGCAAGCGGCGCGTGTCGGTCCAGCTGGTGCTGAACGACAACGCGATCGGCGCCGAGGCGCACCGGATGATGAACTTCCTCGGCCAGGACACTCAGCCGAGGTTCAAGGACCGGTGCCACCCGGGGAAGTACGGCCCGAAGCGCAAGCCCTACCCGGTGCCGAGCTTCTTCAAGGTGTGCAAGGGCGCCTGCCGACTGGGCAGCGACCGGTCGAACCAGCACAGCAAGTTCTACCTGTTCTCCACCTCCGGGAACGGGAAGCCGGTCGTCATGTTCGGCTCGAACAACCTGATGAGCTTCGCCGCCAACGTGCACTGGAACGACCTCTACACGGTGGTCGGCAACCAGGAGATGTTCGACGACTTCAGCAAGATCTTCGGCCAGATGGCGCAGGACCGGTGGCGCAAGAACCCCTACCAGGTGGTCCAGGACGGCAAGTACGTCGTCGAGTTCGGGTCGGACCCGCACGTCAGCGGCACCAGGGACCACATCTACCAGCGCCTCGACAAGGTGGGCTGCAAGGCTCCGGCCGGGTACGGCGACCAGGGCCACACCCTGATCCGGATCATGATGTACGGCTGGGTGGGTGACCGCGGGCTGCTGCTGGCCCGCAAGGTCGCCGACCTGGCGCGGGCCGGGTGCCGCGTCCGGGTGCTGGTCAGCGGCGCCGGGCGCAGGGTGCACGCCGTGCTGCACCACGCCGGCGTCGGCATCCGGCGGTCCGCCCTCGACCTCGACGACGACCCGACCACGGGCTTCTCCGACACGGGGTGGGAGGTCTTCTCGCACGAGAAGTGGATGTCGCTGTCCGGCACGTGGGCGGGCAAGCCGTTCACGGGGGTGTGGACCGGTTCGGAGAACTGGTCCAACGTCTCACGGTTCAACGACGAGGTGACCGTGCAGGTCCCGCTCGCGTCGGCGCTCGCGGCGTACAACAGCCACTTCAACCTGATCTGGGACCACTACAGCGAGTGAACCCGGGCCGGTGAACGCCGCAGGGGCTGCCAGGACGTCGGTCCCGGCAGCCCCTGCGGCGTTTGCCCTGGTGCTGCTTACTCGTCACCCGCGATGAAGGCCTCGACGCGGCGGCGGCCCTCGTCGTCGGGGAGCTGCACCGGCGGGGACTTCATCAGGTACGACGACGCCGAGATGATCGGGCCGCCGATGCCGCGGTCCTTGGCGATCTTGGCGGCGCGGATCGCGTCGATGATGATGCCCGCGGAGTTCGGGGAGTCCCAGACCTCGAGCTTGTACTCGAGGTTCAGCGGGACGTCGCCGAAGGCGCGGCCCTCGAGGCGGACGTAGGCCCACTTGCGGTCGTCGAGCCACGCGACGTAGTCGGACGGGCCGATGTGGACATTGCGGTCGTGGACCTTGCCGGACAGCTCGCCGTGCAGGTTGGAGGTGACGGCCTGGGTCTTGGAGACCTTCTTGGACTCCAGGCGCTCGCGCTCGAGCATGTTCTTGAAGTCCATGTTGCCGCCGACGTTGAGCTGGTAGGTGCGGTCCAGCGTCACGCCGCGGTCCTCGAACAGCTTGGCCATCACGCGGTGGGTGATGGTCGCGCCGACCTGGGACTTGATGTCGTCGCCGATGATCGGGACGCCGGCGTCCTCGAACTTCTTGGCCCACTCGGGGTCGGAGGCGATGAAGACCGGCAGGGCGTTGACGAACGCGACGCCCGCGTCGATCGCGCACTGGGCGTAGAACTTGTCGGCCTGCTCGGAGCCCACCGGCAGGTAGGAGACCAGCACGTCGGCCTGCGTGTCCCGCAGCACCTGGACGACGTCGACCGGCTCGGCCGCCGACTCCTCGATGGTCTCGCGGTAGTACTTGCCGAGGCCGTCGAGGGTGTGGCCGCGCTGGACCTCGATGCCGAGCGTCGGCACCTCGGCGATCTTGATGGTGTTGTTCTCCGAGGCGTTGATGGCCTCGGACAGGTCCTTGCCGACCTTCGTGTCGTCGACGTCGAACGCCGCGACGAACTCGACGTCGGAGACGTGGTACTCGCCGAACGTCACGTGCATCAGCCCGGGGACCGAACCCGTCGGGTCGGCGTCCCGGTAGTAGTGCACACCCTGGACCAGGGAGGAGGCGCAGTTGCCCACTCCCACGACTGCTACTCGAACCGAACCCATCGGGATTCCTTCCTTCACTTACTTCTGAGGGGTGGCCTGCTGGCCGCTGCTGGTGGTGCCGGAGTCCTCGGTGGGGGCTCCGCCACGGTCGTGCTCTCCGCTGCGCTCGGCATTGATGAGGTCCGAGAGCCACCGGACCTCCCGCTCGACCGACTCGACGCCGTGGCGCTGGAGCTCCGCGGCGTACCTGTCGACCTCCTTCTGGGTCATCGACAACTGGCTCTGCACCCGGTCGAGGCGCTCCTGGAGGCGGGTACGACGACCCTCGAGGACCCGCAGGCGGATCTCCATGTCGGTGCGGCCGAAGAACGCGAAGCGGATGTCGAAGTTGTCGTCCTCCCACGCGGTGGGACCGACCTCCATCATCAGCCGCTCGAACTCCCGCTGCCCGGCCTCGGTGAGCTGGTAGACGATCCGGGGCCGCCGGGTGACCGGGGTGACGGTGGTGGCCGCCTCCTCGATCAGGTTGCCGCGGAGCATCTTCTTCAAGGTGGGGTAGAGCGATCCGTAGGAGAGGACGCGACCCCATCCGAGCATGAGGTTGAGCCTCTTGCGGAGCTCGTAGCCGTGCATCGGTCCCTCGTGCAGCAGTCCGAGGACTGCGAGCTCGATGGTCTCCGCACGACGTGCCATAGACCTATCGTAGCGATATATCCGCCCGTTGCGAAACGGTGACGGGTCTGCGGCGATCGTGCTGACAGTATGCCGAGTCGGCGCAGTCTCAGGCAGACCGTGCCTGAGACTGCGCCGACTCGGCGGGTTGACGTGGCGCAGCGCACGGCGGTGCCGTGTTGGCGCCGTTGCCGGGGCCCCGTACCCTGACGAGGATCTTCGACCCCCGACCTGCGGAGCACCTGACGTGAGTGGTAAGCGCAGGGCCCCCGCCGGCCCAGCCGAGAAGAAGAGCGCGCCGAAGCGCCCTCGGACCCGCAAGCAGAAGGTGCTGCGGGTGGTGAAGTGGGCCGCGATCGCGGGCGGCACCTTCCTGCTGCTGGCCATCGCCGGGTTCGTCTACCTCTACCAGACGACCGACCTGCCGGACCCCAACAAGGACTTCCGCACCCAGACGTCGCAGATCTTCTACGCCAACGGCAAGACCGAGCTGGGCAGCTTCGCGACCCAGAACCGCGAGTCGATCTCGATCAAGCAGATGCCGGAGAACCTCCAGGACGCGGTCGTGTCGGCGGAGAACCGGACCTTCTGGACCGACCAGGGCATCGACCCCAAGGGCATCCTGCGCGCGGCGTTCAGCAACGCCCAGGGCAACGCCACCCAGGGCGCGTCGACGATCACCCAGCAGTACGTGAAGATCATGTACCTCAACCAGGAGCGGTCCTACCAGCGCAAGATCAAGGAAGCGATCCTGTCGCTGAAGCTGCAGCGCGAGATGAGCAAGACCGAGATCCTCGAGGACTACCTCAACACGATCTACTTCGGGCGCGGCGCGTACGGCGTCCAGGCGGCGGCCCAGGCGTACTTCGCCAAGGACGCCAAGGACCTGAACCTCAGGGAGTCGGCGGTCCTGGCCAGCGTGCTGAACAACCCCACGCGCTTCGACCCGGCCAACGGCAAGGACAACAAGCGAGACCTGCACGAGCGCTACGACTACGTGCTCAACGGGATGGCCTCGGCCGGCAACATCACCGACGCCCAGGCCCAACGGGCCGAGCGGCACCTGCCGAAGTTCCCCGAGATCGCCAAGGAGAGCAAGTACGCCGGGCAGCGCGGCCACATGCTCGCGATGGTGCGCGACGAGCTGCACCGGCTCGGCTACACCGACGACCAGATCGACGGCCAGGGCCTGCACGTCACCACCACCTTCACCAAGAAGGCGATGGGCGCGGCCAAGGCCGGCGTCCTCGAGCAGCGGCCCGACGGCTTCAGCGACAAGGAGCTGCACATCGCCGTGGCCAGCGTCCAGCCCGGCACCGGCGCGCTGCGCGGCTTCTACGGTGGCCAGGACTACCTGCAGTCCCAGATCAACTGGGCCGTCACCGGCGGCTCGCCGGGCTCCTCGTTCAAGCCGTTCGCGCTCGCGACCGCGCTGAAGGAGGGGTTCTCGCTCAAGGACACCTTCGACGGCAACTCGCCGTACTACTACAACGGCCAGGGCACCGGGGACCGGGTGCGCAACGAGGGCTCCGGCCCCGACGGCCTCGGCACGGACTACGGCTCCGCGGTGAGCCTGCTCTACGCCACCGAGCAGTCGATCAACACCGCGTACGCCGACCTGACGATGGCGATCCCGGACGGCCCCGACAAGATCCTGGCGACCGCCAACGACCTCGGCATCCCGAAGTGGGACAAGTCGCAGAGCGGGTTCAACCACCTGCGCAACAGCCCCGGCCTCGAGCCGATCTCGGGCATCGCGCTCGGATCGGCGACGATCGCACCGATCAACATGGCCAACGCCTACGCCACCATCGCCGACGGCGGGAAGCACGCGGACGTCCACGTGATCGACAAGGTCACCGACGCCCACGGCAAGGTGCTCTACCAGTGGAAGCAGCACACGACGAGCGCCGTCTCCGAGGACGTCGCCGCGGACACGTCGTACGCGCTCCAGAACGTCGTGCAGCACGGCACCGGCACCGCAGCCCTGGCCCTGGGCCGCCCGGCCGCCGGCAAGACCGGCACCGCCACCAACGCCGACGACAACGTGTCGTCGTCCTGGTTCGTCGGGTACACCCCGCAGCTGGCGACCGCGGTCATGTACGTCCGGGGCAAGGGCAACGAGCAGCTCGACGGCTGGCTGCCGTCGTACTTCGGTGCGTCGTACCCGGCCCGCACCTGGACCGCCGTGATGTCGCGCGACATGGAGGGCCTGCCGGTCGAGCAGTTCCCGCCGCCGGCCAACCTGGACGGCACCGCGCCCGTATCCGGCCACGACCCGGCGCCCCCGCCGCCCACCAAGACCAAGACGCCGAAGCCCAGCAAGACCCCGACCCAGTCGGACTCGCCGAGCCAGGCGCCGTCGAGCCAGTCGCCGTCCCAGTCGCCGTCCCAGTCGCCGACGCAGTCGTGCGGCCTGCTCGGCTGCGACAGCCAGTCGAGCTCGCCGTCGCAGTCGTCCTCGCCGTCGCCGACCAAGTCGCCGTCCGGCTCGGCCAGCGCGCCGCCGAGCAGCCCGGCCGCCAGCCAGAGCGGTGGGTCCGGCGGACGGAGCCGCGGCGGACGCCGGCGTCCCCGGGCGGCCTGATGCCGCCGGCGCGTGGTGACTGGGTCGACCCGACCACGGACGATCCGGTCGTCACCGCGCTGAGCGAGAGCGTCGGGGGACCGGCCGGCGCGCACACCGGCCGGCACCGGTGGTGGACGCCGGTGCGCGTGGTGCTCGGCCTGACCGCGGTGTGCCTCGCGCTCGGGATGTGGCAGAAGACCAACTGCTACGACGACACCTGGCAGGACGGCACCGCCCGCTACACCCACATGTGCTACTCGGACCTGCCCTACCTCTACACCGGTCGCGGGTTCGCCGAGCTCGGCTGGCCCTACAGCGACGACACCGAGACCCGGGCCCGGTACCAGGTGATGGAGTACCCGGTCGGCATCTCCTACTGGGCGTACGGCGCCGCCTGGGTCACCCACTGGCTCAACGGCTCACCGGACATCGAACCCCGGTACGCCAGGCCGGTCGACGTGCTGACCGGCACCGCGCCGGTGCAGCGGGAGATGCGCATCTTCGTCATCGTCAACGCCCTCGGGTTCGCCGTGCTGACCCTGCTCGCGGCCTGGTTCCTGACCGGCGTCAACCCGCGCCGCCCGTGGGACGCGGCAGCGTTCGCCCTGTCACCGGCGCTGCTGCTCAGCGGGCTGGTCAACTGGGACCTGGTGGCCGTCGTGTTCGTCGCCGGGGCGCTCTGGGCGTGGGCGCGGGACCGGCCGCTGCTCACCGGGGTGCTGATCGGCCTCGGGACGGCGGTCAAGCTCTACCCGCTGTTCCTGCTGGGCGGCCTGCTGGTCATCTGCGTGCGACGACGCCGGCTGCGCGACCTCCTGGTCGCCGCCCTGGGAGCGGCCGGCGCCTGGGTGGTCGCCAACCTGCCGGCGTACCTGTCCGGACCGGACGAGTGGAAGGTGTTCTGGACGTTCAACGCCGACCGCGGCGCGGACCTCGGCTCGGTGTGGCTGGTCGCGCAGCAGGTGGTCGAGCGCGGGGGGCACCCGTTCGCGTTCGCGGCGCACACCATCAACGTCGGCTCCTGGCTGTTCTTCGGCGTCTGGTGCGTCGGGGTGCTGCTGCTCGGCCTGGCCGCACCGTCGACGCCGCGCCTGGCGCAGCTGGGCTTCCTGGTGGTCGCGGGCTTCCTGCTCGTGAACAAGGTCTACTCGCCGCAGTACGTCCTGTGGCTGCTGCCGCTGGCGGTGCTGGCCCGGCCCCGGTGGCGCGACCTGGTCGTCTGGCAGGCCGGCGAGGTCCTCTACTTCGCGATGGTCTGGTGGTACCTCGGCGACTTCCTGGCGCCCGCGTCGGGTGGCGACTCGGGCTTCTACTGGGCCGCGATCCTCATCCGGGTCGCCTGCCAGCTGTGGCTGGTGGCGATGGTGGTCCGCGACATCTGGCAGCCGCGGCACGACCCGGTGCGGGCCGCCGAGTGGGAGGGGTCTCGACACGCCGGTCGCGACCTCGTTCCTCGGTCGCGCGGCTCGCTCGACCACCATCAGCCCGTCCGCTGACGCGTCCGGGCTCAGCTCACGTCGATGCGGTCGAACGCGGTCGCGGTGTAGCGCACCCGCACGTCGACCGCGTCGCCGATCGCCGGCACCCGCGCGCCGTGCGGGAGGAACAGCATCGACGCCTGCATGTGGGGCGGCTCGGCGAACAGCCGCTGCTTGCCGTCGATCGAGAACGGCGACCGCACGAACCCGGCGGCGTCCAGGCCGCCGCGGGCGAGCGTCGCGGCGCGGGACCTCAGCGACGCGTCCCCGGTGGGTGCCTCGAGGCCGATGCCGTGCGCCGTGCCGCCGCTGACCACGAGGATGTGGCCGGCCTTCGGCGCGGTCCGGTGCCGGTAGCCGTAGGAGTCGCCGCGCTCGACCTCGTGCACGTCGAGCACGGTCGCGGTGACGCGCAGCGCGCCGCGGTCCCCGAGCCAGAGGTCGGTGCCGACGCGCGGCCGGAAGGTGAGGTCGGGGTACGCCGCGCGCAGCTGCTCGAGCTCGCCGGCGCTGAGGTGGCTGACCCAGATCGTGCGCAGCGGCAGCTCGGCCGCGACCACGTCGGTGACCAGGCGGCGGACCTCGGTCAGGTGCGCGCCGTGCGCGAGCGGCAGGTGCAGCGCCACGCCCTCGACCCTGGCGCCCGGCCGCGCCGCGACCTCGCGGGCCGCGGCCCACAGGCCGCGCGCGGTCATGCCGTGGCGCAGCATGCTGGTCGCGCGCTCCAGGACGAAGCGGGCGTCGGGCTGCCGGTCCAGCAGGCCCGCGACGTCCTCGGTGCGGCTGACGGTGTGCACCACCCGCTTCGCGAGCCCCGGGTCGACCTCGAGCGCGGCACCGAACGGGCGCCACGGCGTGAGCACGAGCAGGCTGCCGTCGTACCGGCTCGCCGACCTCGGGCAGCTCCTCGTAGGTGCCGACGGCCAGCGTGTCGATCGCCAGACCCTGGTCGTGGAGCCACTGCGCCCTGCGGGCGAGCCGGCCGAGGGTGAACCCGTAGCCGTTGCCCTTGGCGACCGGCACCAGGCCGGGGGTGGCGGCGGCGTACTCGCGCAGGTGGCGGCGCCAGCGGTCCCCGTCGACGGTCAGCGTGAGGCTCACGGCGAGGTCAGCCCCGTCGCTTCATGTACAGGTCGAACGCGGCGTACAGCGGCTTGCTGAGCGGCAGGTCCCACTCGCCGACGTACTCGACCGCCTCCCCACCGGTGCCGACCTTGAACCGGATCAGCCCCAGGTGCGGGTCGTCGGAGGCGAGGGTCTCGGTGATGCCGCGCAGGTCGTAGACGTCGGCACCGGCGGCGATCGCGTCGCGGATCATCGTCCACTGCAGCAGGTTCGAGCCGCGCACCTCGCGCTTCTCGGTCGACGAGGCGCCGTAGGAGTACCACGCGTGCGCGCCGACCCGGATGGCGATCGTGGCCGCGACCAGGGTGCCCTCGTGGCGGGCGAGGTGGAGGCGGATCCGGTCCGGGTCCTCCGCGCCGAGCGCGTCGACCATGGTCCGGAAGTAGGAGAGCGGCCGCGGCGTGAAGTCGTCGCGCTCGGCGGTGTGCACGTAGAGGTCGTGGAAGGCCCTCAGCTCGGCCTCGGGGGTGTCCGCGCCGTACGACGCGACCTCGACGCCGGCCTTCGTCGCCTTCTTGATGTTGCGGCGCCACTGCTGGTTCATCCCGGCCAGCACGTCGTCCTCGGTGCGTCCCGCGAGCGGGATCCAGAACACGTGCTGCGGCTGGCCGGCGGCGAACCCGCCCTCGACGGCCTGGGGCCGCCAGCCGAGCTCGGTCAGCTGCGACACCACGCGGGCGCCGGTGTGGCTGCGCTCGGTGGGGGCGAGCTCGCCGAGCCGGCGTACGTCGTCATCGGCGATCCCGGCCTTGACGGTGGCGGCGTCCCAGCGGCGGGTGACCACGGGCGGCCCCATCCGCACGCCGAACGCGCCGCGGCTCTTGAG
The DNA here is from genome assembly GCA_963763225.1 of uncultured Actinomycetota bacterium. Classification (GTDB taxonomy): domain Bacteria; phylum Actinomycetota; class Actinomycetes; order Propionibacteriales; family Nocardioidaceae; genus Nocardioides. The sequence goes on from CAVXNT010000004.1 coordinate 688,545, forward strand.
GTACGCCGCCATCGGCGCCAGCCACGCCGCGAGGTCCTCGTCGGCCCAGTCCAGGTCGGGGCCCTCGGGCAGGTAGGCGAGGTACCGCTTGATGCGGGGCAGCTGGCGGTAGAGCACCAGCCCGGCTCCGACCAGCTCGCCGTCGCGGCGGAAGCCGATCGACTCGGCCCGCCACTCCGACTTCACCCGCGCCCACGCGGGGGTCTGCAGGAAGCTCACCGAGCGGCGACCGCGGATGAACTCGAGGTGGTCGCCGGGGCTGATCTCGCCGACGCTGAGCTCGTTCCGGGGCACCGCCCGAGGCTATCGAACCGGGCCCAGCCCGCGGTCCCCGCCCGGCGGACCTGGCCGTTTCGGACACAGGCGTCCGCGCCGCGGCGCAGAATGTCGGACCACCGATGTATCAGGACGGGTCCCGGGCACTCCTGAGGGGCGTGATCCTGATCGAGAGACAGATCAAGCACCGGGGAGCGGCACGACCAGTGAGCACGCGCGCGGACGAGGTGTGGGCCCGGGCCACCGACGGCTTCGACCGCTGGACCGCGGGCGAGCCCGCGGGGCTCGACGACCTGGTCGCCGTGATGACCCCTGTGCTGTGGCACGTGGTCCGGTCCTACCGGCTCCCGGAGCCGGTGGCCGAGGACGTCATCCAGACGACCTGGCTGGCGCTGGTACGCCGGCGCGCGGCCATCGTCGACGCCGCGGCGATCGGCGGCTGGCTGACGACCACGGCGAGGCGGGAGGCCTGGCGGGCGGCGCAGGGGAGCGCCCGCCAGACCCCTGTCGCCGACGAGGACCTCGAGCCGCGGGTCCCGGCGCAGCGCTCCGCGGAGGAGGACGCGCTCGAGCACGACGAGGGCGACCGGATCTGGACGGCGGTGGCGGGGCTCCCCGAGCGGTGCCGCCGGCTGCTGCGGATCGTCGCCTTCGAGAACCGGCCGGACTACCGTGAGCTCGCGACCGACCTGGGGATGCCGGTCGGGAGCATCGGCCCCACCCGGGGCCGGTGCCTGGCGAAGCTGCGGGTGGCCCTGATGCAGACGGGGGACTTCTCATGAACGAGCTCGAGCAGGGACGCTCTCCTGCGCATCGTGCGCGACACCTGGGAGCGCCGCGACCCGGTGCCCGAGCACCTGGTGCCGGCCATGCAGGCCGCGGCCGCCATGGCCGCGTCCGACCTCGACGTCGAGCTGATGGAGCTCGTCGAGCGGGCGACCGAGCTGGCCGGCGCGCGCGGCGCGTCGTCGTCGTCGTACACGCTGCGCTTCGTGCACGGCGACACCGACCTGCTGCTGCGGATCGCCGTCGACGGCGCCCGCTCCCGTATCGACGGCTGGATCGTGCCGGCCGAGCCGATGACGGTGCGCGCGCTGCCCGGCGAGGAGCCGCACCCGCTCGCCGCGGTCGTCACCGACAGCGGCCGGTTCGAGCTCACCGACCTGCCGCTGGGGCTGCTCCGGCTGCGGCTCGAGCCGCACGACACCAGCCACCCGGCGTTCGCGACGCCGACGTTCGAGATCTGAGGGAACCGTGGACCAGCCCGAGCAGCCCGAGCAGCCCGAGGAGCAGAAGAAGCCGACGCGACCGGCGCGGCCGGTGCGCCGCCCGCTGGACCGGGACCCACGGCCGCCGCACCCGGCGACGATCGCCGGCGCCCAGGGGCGGCTGCTCGACCCGGCCACCGCCCTGATGGTCGACGGCGTCGTACCCCGGCCCACCGTGTACGTCGGGCCGCGGCTGCTGGTCTCCAAGGCGGTCGACGTCGACGCCGCCGTCGGGGTGCTGCGCTTCGTCGCCGAGCCGCTCGGGTGGGACGTGGTGCCGGAGGAGGAGGACCCGCGGACCGTCGGCCTCCGGTTCGGCTACCGCCCGGTGCGCCTGGTCGTCGCCTCGAACCGGGCGACGATCGCCCCCGACGCGTGGACCCTGCTGCAGCAGACCCGGGCGCAGTTCGGCGTCGACGCGGTCCGTGGCGTGGGGCTCGACCACCTGGTGGCGCCGGCGATCACCGGCGACCCGCTGCACGACGGCGAACCCGCTTGCACGACGGCGACCCGTTGCACGACGGTGACCCGTTGCACGACGGTGACCCGCTGTACGGCGACCCGCGCGCCGCCGCCCGCGGCTCCCGGGCGATCGCGTCCTACCTGCGGATCGGCTTCGGCGGCCGCCAGCCGGTGGCGTACGTCGGCCCGGCCCCGGTCCGGCGTCCGGACTCGGCGATCCGCGGCCGGCGGCCGGTCGTCGCGATCCTCGACACCGGCTGCGGCACCCACCCGTGGCTCGACGGGGTGGTCCGCACCGACGTCACGCTCGACGGCACGCCGATCGGCTACACCGACGCCAGCTCGGCCTCCCCGGAGGTCGACGGCGACCAGTCCGGGCCGCTCGACGGGTCGATCGACCCCCTGTCGGGGCACGGCACGTTCATCGCCGGACTGGTCCGCCAGCGCTGCCCGGACGCCGACATCGTGGCCTGGCGGGTCGTGCCGTCCGACGGGCCGATCGTCGAGTCCGACCTCGTGGCGACACTCGCCCAGATCGCCGAGGTCGCGCGACGACACCGGGCCGGTGAGCCCGGCGGCCATCCCGTCGACGTACTCAACCTCTCGATGGGCTACTACCACGAGACCCCGGAGGACGAGCTCTTCGACCCGACGATGTACGCGATCCTGGAGGAGATGGCGCGCGCCGGGGTGGTCGTCGTCTGCTCGGCCGGCAACGACGCCACCAGTCGGCCGTCGTTCCCCTCCGCCTTCTGCCGGTGGGCCGACGGCGCCGGTCCGGTGCCCTTCGACCCCTCGATCGCTCCGATCCTCTCCGTCGGCGCGACGAACCCGAACGGCACCGAGGCGCTGTTCAGCAACGCCGGGCCGTGCGTCCTGGTACGACGCCCCGGCGCCGCGGTGATGAGCACGATGCCCGGGTTCCGCGGTGGCTACGAGCCGGTCGCTCGCACCCGCGCCTTCGGCCGCGTCCGGGAGGCGATCGACCCCGACGACTTCCGCGGCGGGTTCGCGGTGTGGACCGGGACGTCGTTCAGTGCTCCCGTCCTCGCCGGCGACGTCGCCGCGGCCCTGCTCGACTCGCTCGAGCCCGCCGGCGACCCGGCCGACGGCGCGACTGCGGTCGACGCGGTCTGGGCTGCGGTATCCAACGCGACCGGGTTGACGCGATCATGAGGCGGTGACCGGAGCTCGGGACCTGCATGCGCGGGGCGTCCACGCGGCGTACCGCGGACGTCACCGCGAGGCCCGCCGCCTGCTCGAGCGGGCCCGGGCCATGGCCGCGACCGACCCCCGGGACGCCGACCTGGACGCCCGGATCGCGGTCAGCCTGGCGTACGTCCTGTCCGAGACCGGGGAGCACGACGCCGCCCTGGACCTGTGCCGCGGGGCGCTGGCGGCGGACGCTGTCGAGGAGCACACCCGCGGGGTGCTGCACTCCCAGCTCGGGCTGATCCTCATGCTGCGCGGCGAGACGACCGCGGCGATGGCCGAGTTCGACGAGGCGCTCGCCCGGCTCGACGATCCGGAGCGGATCGCCCGGGTCCGGCTCAACCGTGGCAACGTGCATCTGCAGCGGCGCCAGCTCGCCGCCGCGGGCACCGACTTCGGGCAGGCCTTCAGCGCCTACCGGGAGGCCGGTGACGAGTACGGCGCGGCGAAGGCCCTGCACAACCTCGGGTACACCCATTTCCTCGCGGGGGACCTGGTCGCGGCGCTGCGCGACCTCGCCGCGGCGTACCCGACGGTCGCGGCGGAGGGTCCGGTCATGACGGCGATGGTCGAGCAGGACCGGGCCGAGGTGCTGATGGCCGCCGGCCTCCACGAGGAGGGCGCCGCCGCCCTCTCGGCCGCGGCGGCGGCGTACGGCCGGCGCCGGCTGTACCAGCGCCGCGGCGAGGCCGAGCTCGCCCTGGCGCGGAGCCTGGTCGACCGGGACCCTGCCGGTGCCCGGGCCGCCGCCCGGCTCGCCATCGCCCGCTTCCGGCGCACCGGCGCCATCGCCTGGGAGGCGCGCGCCGAGGCGATTCTCCTCGCCGCGGTCGCCCGCGCCGGCCGCGCGCCGCGCGGGTCGATCCAGCACGGCGGACGGCTGGCCGACGAGCTGGACCGACAGGGACTGCGCTGGGATGCGGCGCGGACGCGCCTGGACGTCGCGCGCCTGCAGCTGCGGCTCGCCGACCCGGCGGCCGCTCGCGCCGGACTGCCGGCACCGCGCGCCCTGCGCGGGGCACCGATCACGGTCCGGCTGTCCGACCGCGACGTCCGCGCCGAGCTCGCCGCCGCCGACGGGCGGCGCGCTCACGCCCTGCAGCACCTGCGCGCCGGGCTCACCGACCTGCACGCGTGGCAGAGCTCGTTCGGGTCGCTCGACCTGCAGACGGGCGTGGCCGGGCACGGCGTCCGGCTGGCCGCCCGCGGGCTCGCGCTCGCGGTGGAGTCCGGCCGGGCGGAGGTGCTCTTCGAGTGGTCCGAACGGGCCCGGATGCTGGCCAGCCGGGTGCAGCCGGTGCGCGCTCCTGAGGATCCGCAGGTCGTCGCCGACCTGGCCGAGCTGCGCGAGATGGCGGCCGACCCGGGTCGGCGCGATCCCGAGCGGGAGGCGGAGCTGCGCCAGCGGGTGCGCGAGCGGGCCTGGCAGCACCGCGGGTCCGGCGAGGTCGCCGACCCGGTCGCGCTCGAGGAGCTGCAGGCGGCCCTGCCCGGGGGCACCGCGCTGGTCGCCTACGTCGTCGCGGCCGATCGCGTCGTCGCGCTCGTGGCCACGGGCGACGACGTGAGCCGGATCGACCTCGGCGATCGGGCGCGCGTCGACGCGCTGCTCGGCGGGGTGCTGCCGGACCTGGACGTCGCCGCGTCCGACCTGCCCGGCGCGATGGCCGGGTTCGTGCGCGAGGAGCTGGCCGGCCGGCTGGCCTCGATCGCGGGCGCCCTGGTCGAGCCGGTGCTCGCGGCCGTCGGCGATCGAGCGGTCGTGCTGACGCCGTCGGGCGTGCTCGCCGGTGTGCCGTGGACGCTGCTGCCGGGCTTCACCGGTCGCGCGGTCACGGTCGCGCAGTCCGCGACCAGCTGGCTGTCCCGGCGTACGACGCCGCTGCGGTCGGCCTCGGCCGGGTTCGTCGCCGGTCCGCGGGTGGCCCGCGCCGAGGACGAGGTGACCGCGGCGGCCAAGGAGTGGAAGGACGCGCTGGTGCTGACCGGGCCCGACGCGACGGCCGCGGCGGTCTCGGAGCTGGCCGCCTCGGTGGACGTCCTGCACGTCGCGGCCCATGGGCGGCACAGCTCGGAGAACCCGATGTTCTCCGGCCTCCAGCTCGCCGACGGGCCGTGGTTCGGCTACGACATCGACCGGCTGCGCCGGGTGCCCGACGTCGTGCTCCTGTCGGCGTGCGAGGTCGGCCGTTCGACGGTCCGGTGGGGCGACGAGCTGATCGGCATGACCACCGCCTGGCTGCACGCCGGCGCCCGCTGCGTGATCGCCTCACCCGCGGCCGTCAACGACCGGGCGGCGTACGACGTCCTCGTCGCCGTCCACCAGCAGCTGGCGGCCGGCACCGACCCGGCCGCCGCCCTGGCCGCCGCGGTCCACCCCGTCTCGGCCACCACCGCCCCGGTCCCGATGCTCTGCTTCGGTTGAGTCGAGACTTCCGTCGGTCGAGTCGAGACTCGACCTCGGGGTGGGAGGTATCAGGGGGCCGGCCGGGGCCTCCTCCAGGACATGCCGACCACCACGCAGCGTGTCCTTCGTGATCCCAGTCCCGGGCAGGTCGTCCGCGTGCCCGCCGGTGGCCGCCTCGACGTCCGGTTCCGCCGCCGCGGGCTCGGGCTGAGCAGCTGGCGGGTCGGCGCCCGGCCCGGTCACCTCGTCCCCCTGGTCGAGGACGACCACCACTTCGAGTTCCTCGTCTTCCGCGGCGACGACGACGGCCCGCAGCGCCTGCGGCTGGTCCGCAGCCGGGCCGACCGACCCGGCTCACACGAGGTCCGCGACCTGCTGGTGCTGGTCGGCTGACCGCCGGCGGACGAACACCCAGCTGCGCATCGCGGCGAAGCGCATCACGGTCACGACCAGGTTCGCCGCGGTCAGCACCGCCACCTCGATGCCGTGGCTCCGGACCCCGGTCGCGCTCAGCAGCCACAGCGATCCGGTCGTCACGCCGAGGCCGAGGCCGAACACCGCCAGGCCGCGCAGCTGGTGCCGGACGACGCCGCCGCGACCGCGGACCCCGAAGGTCACCCGCCGGTTGGCCGCGGTGTTCACCACCGTGGTGAGCAGCAGGGCCACCAGGTTGGCGGCGAACGCCGAGAGCGGTCCACGCAGCAGCAGGTAGAGGACGGCGTACGCGACCGTCGAGCCCGCGCCGACGAGTCGCGAACATCGCGACCTGGGGACCGAGCCGCCCGTTGCCGGCGGCCGCCGACGCCCGACCGAGCCGGTCGGCGACGTCGGCGACCGGCAGCCGGCCCGACACCAGGCCGCGGCCGAGCCGGGCGATGCCGCGCACGTCGTCGAGGGCGGTACGGAGGATGTCGACACGGCTGTCCGGGTCGTCGATCCAGTCGACGGGGATCTCGTGGATCCGCAGCCGAGCCCGCTCGGCGAGCACCAGCAGCTCGGTGTCGAAGAACCACGCGTCGTCCTCGACCAGCGGCAGCACCTCGCGGGCGACGTCGGCGCGGATCGCCTTGAAGCCGCACTGCGCGTCGGAGAAGCGCGTCCGCAGGGTGCCGCGCAGCAGCAGGTTGTAGCCGCGGGAGATCAGCTCCCGCCTGGGTCCGCGGTCGACCCGGGAGCCGTGCCGCAGCCGGGTGCCGATCGCGAGGTCGGAGTGCCCGCTGATCAGTGGTGCGACCAGCGGGAGCAGGGCGTTGAGGTCGGTGGACAGGTCGACGTCCATGTAGACCAGCACCGTCGCATCGGATTCGCGCCAGACCCGCTTGAGCGCCCGGCCGCGGCCCTTCTCGGCGAGGTGTACGACGTGCACGTGCTCGTGGGTGCGTGCGAGCTGCCGCGCGATCGTCGGCGGTGCGTGTCGGTGCTGGCGTTGTCGGCGATGGTGACCCGTGAGGTCCACGGCAGCGTCGCCAGGTGGTCGAGCACCCGCGTGACGGACGCGGCCAGCTCCCGCTCCTCGTTGTGGACCGGGATCACCACGTCCAGGGTCACCGTGCGGGTGCCGGCCGTCGCGGTCACGACACCGCTCCCGTCGTCGCGGTGACCGCGGCCGTCAGGTCGTAGAGGGTGACCCCGTCGACCGTCGTCGACGCGAAGCTCGCCTCCACCCAGGCGGCGATCTCGGAGCCGGCGCTGCTGCCGCCCGTGGACCGCCCGAAGCCCCCACCGGCGATGAACCAGTGGATCGCGGCCGGTCGCGACGTACTCCTGGAACTGCGCGAGGGTGGGACTCGGGTCGGAGCCGTTGAACCCGCCGATCGCCATCACGGGCTGCTCGGTGGCCAGCTGGTAGCCGGCCGCGGAGTTCGAGCCGACCGTGGCCGCCACCCAGGTGTAGGCGTCGGCGTCCTCCAGCAGCGCGGCGGTCACCTCCGTGCCGGGGTCGCTGCCTTCGAGCAGGCCGCCGGCGCCGCCTCGCGGCCCACCTCGACCCGGGCCCTGCGGTGGCACACCGGTCGGGGCACCCCGCATCCCGGGCGGAGGTCCGGCGAACCCGCCCCGGCCACCGGGCCCGCCCGGCGCGCCCGGTCGGGAGCCCGCGACGGTCGGGCCCGCGGTCGGGATCGAGCCCGTGTGGGCGGTGGCGGCCGTCTGCACGGCGTACGACGCCGGGCCGGCCAACGCCGCGACGACCGCCAGGGCGGCGGCGGCCAGGGCGACCGGGCGGGCGAGCCAGGGCACGGCGGCCAGCACGATCGCGCTGCCGAGCCCGACGACCAGCACGACCCAGCGCAACCACGGCACGAAGTCGGGACTGCGGGTGAGGAGCACGAAGCCCGTGACCGCGGCGGCGACGGCCGCGGCTGCGCCGAACCCGGCGGCGACCGGCGAGCGCCGCGCCCGCCACACCGCCACGGCGCCGATGCCGACCAGCGCACCGATCGCGGGGGCGAGTGCGACGGTGTAGTAGGCGTGGAAGATGCCGGCCATCAGGCTGAAGGTCAGGCCGGTGACCAGCAGCCAGCCGCCCCACAGCACCAGGGCCGCGCGGACCCGGTCGGTGCGCGGTGCCCGGCGGGTGAACCAGAGCCCGGCGACCAGGAGGAGCAGCGCGGCAGGCAGCAGCCAGGCGACCTGGCCGCCGATCTCGGCGTCGAACAGCCGGGTGAGCCCGGTCCGGCCCCACATCCCGCCGCCGGCGCCACCCGGTCCGCCCCCCGGACCGCCACCGCCGACCGAGCCCGTCTCGTCGCCGGTGAGCCGACCGAAGCCGTTGTACCCGAGGGTGAGCTCGAGGATCGAGTTGTGCTGGGAGCCACCGATGTACGGCCGGCTGTCCGCCGGCCACAGCGACACCACGGCGACCCACCAGCCGGCGGCGGCGATCATCGCGCCGAAGGCGACCAGCAGGTGACCCAACCGCTTGACGACACCGGTGTTCGCGGCGATCAGGTAGACCGCGGCCAGCGCCGGCAGGACGAGGAACGCCTGGAGCATCTTGGCGAGGAACGCCAGCCCGACCAGCGCGCCGGCCAGCGCCAGCCACCGGACCGGGTGCCGGACGCCGCTCTCGACCGCGCGCAGGGTCGCGTACGCCGCGGCGACCAGCAGCAGCACCAGCAGCGCGTCGGGGTTGTCGAAGCGGAACATCAGCACCGCGACCGGCGTCAGGGCGAGCACCGCGCCGGCCAGCAGGCCCGCCGCGGCCGACCGGGTCGTCCGGCGTACCGTCGCGACCAGCAGCCACACGGCCAGCACGCCCTCCAGCGCCTGCGGCACCAGGATCGACCACGACGAGAGCCCGAAGGCCCGCACCGACAGCGCCATCGGCCACAGCGCCAGCGGCGTCTTGTCGACGGTGATGGAGCCCGCGGCGTCGGAGGAGCCGAAGAAGAACGCCGTCCACGACTCCGAGCCGGCCTGGGCGGCGGCGGCGTAGAAGCTGTTCGCCCAGCCGGAGTCGCCGAGCCCCCACAGGTAGAGGACGGCGGTGCCGGCCAGCAGAGCGACCAGCGCGGGTCGGTACCGGCGACCCGGCGGTTCGGACGGGGCGTCAGCGGTGGGAGCGGGGTGGTCGGGGGCCAGGGTCGTGGCGGTCATGGCGCCACGGTGGATCCCGCTGTTGGCTGCCCCGTGTGGCCGGTCTGTGGGTCATCTGTGAAGCAGGTTCACTGCAGGTTCGGTGCAGGCCTGCCGCGGGACGTCATACGCACGGAGCAACCGCTTGCTCCGTCCGTATGACGTCCTGGCCGCGCGGGCTACAGGCGCTCGGCGAGCCAGGCCGCGTCGGCGCGGTGCTCCTCGGGTCCGCCCGGCGTCTCCAGGACGACCGGCGCGTCGGCGCTGCGGACGACCGCCGCCAGCAGGTCGGGGTCGACCTTGCCCTGGCCGAGGCGGGCGTGCCGGTCGGCGCCGGAGTCGAACGCGTCGCGGCTGTCGTTGCCGTGCACCAGGTCGATGCGGCCGGTGATCGCCCGGACGTCGTCGACCACGGTCTCCAGGGCGTTGCCGCCGGCGTGCGCATGGCAGGTGTCGAGGCAGAAGCCGACCAGGTCGAACTGCTCGGTCGAGGAGATCGCGTCCCACACCCGGCCGATGCGGTCGAGGTACCGCGTCATCGCGTTGTCGCCGCCGGCGGTGTTCTCGATCAGCAGCGGCAGCTTCAGGTCGACCGCCTCGATCGCCTTGCGCCAGTTGTCGAAACCCTTCTCGGGATCGTCGTCCTTGTTCACGTGACCGCCGTGCACGATCAGCCCGCGCGCGCCGATCGAGGCGGCGGCGTCGACGTGCTGTTGCAGCAGCTTGCGGCTGGGGATGCGGATCCGGTTGTTCGTCGTGGCGACGTTGATGACGTACGGCGCGTGCACGTACAGCCCGATCCCCGCGGCCTCGGCGTCGGCGCGCAGGGCGTCGGCGCCCCCGGCGTACCGGAACTCCGGGCCCTGGTACCCCTGCGGGTCGCCGAGGAAGAACTGCACGTGCGGCATCTCGCGCGCCTGCGCCTCGGCGATCGGGTCGGCCTGGTCGACGTGCGCTCCGATGGCGATGCTCATCCCGCCAGCCTAGGCGGCCCCGCCGACGCGGCTCAGTGCTCCCCGAGGAGCACGCCCCGCACCCCGGCGCGGAAGGCGACGCCGGCGGCCGCGGGCGTCATCCGGCCGGCGGCGATCTCCTCGCCGGCGGCGTGACCGAGGGCGAGGACCGCCCGGACGAGCCAGTCCGTCGTCAGCTGGCGAGGCAGGCCCCGCTCGCGGCGGGCGCGGCGCGCCAGGACGCGCAGCTCGCCGATCACCACCTCGTGCACGTCGAGCACGTCCTCGCCGGCGCCCACCGTCGCCAGGACCGGATTGAGCAGCGCCGGCCGCCCCGCGAGGATCCGCCACACGGTGGCGCACCACCGGTCGATCGCGGCACCGAGGTCGCCGGTGCGGGGCTCGCTCGTGGCCAGGCCGGCCGCGACCTCCTCGCTGAGGACGCGCACCGCCGCCCCCAGCAGCTCGTCGCGCGAGCCGAAGTGCGCGTAGATGGTCTGGCGGGTCACGCCGGCCTCGGCCGCGACCCGTCCCATGCTCGGGGTCTCGCCGCGGTCGAGGAGGGCCAGGCAGGCCGCGAGCACGGCCTCGCGACTGCGGACGGCGTCCGCGCGGCGGCGCGGGCTCCCGGATACCTCTGACACGGTTGTCAAACCTACCGCACGTCACTTACCTTGACAGACATGTCAAAGATAGATGCAGGCCACCTCGAGGCCGCGGTCACGGCGTACCTCGAGAACTACCCGAACGAGGTGATCGGGGCCGACGACCCCACCGCCGTGTACGACCGCTACCACGCGGCGGAGTACGCCGTCGTGTCGGACGGGCTCACCCTCGACCGCGACCGGCTGCTGGCTCACGTCGCACCCGCGAGGAAGCGGGCGGCGGGAGCCCGGGTGACCGTGCACGACGTGGTGACCAGCGGCGACCGCTTCGCGGCGTACTACACGCTCGAGGCCGAGATGCGGAAGGGCGGCGTGATCGCCACCGAGATCGCCGTGTTCGGGGAGGTCGCGGCCGACGGGCGGATCCGGTCCGCGCGTCAGCTCACCCGGGACGTGAGCGCCCGGTTCAGGCCGTCGTCCCCCTGACGATGCGGGCCAGCACCGGCTCGAGCACACCGAGCGCACCGACGGAGTTGACGAGCACGGCGACGGTGCCACCGGAGTCCGGGTCGTGCAGGGCGAGCGCCTCGTACCCGACGACCTGGCCGGAGTGGCCGACGTACCCCTCGAGGTAGGGGTCGCTGGCGATCCCGAGCCCGTAACCGAGCGCGCCGCCGCCGAGCTTCGTGCGCAGGTCCATGCGTCGGGCGGCGACGTCGGGCGGCAGCAGCGACGTGCCGCATCCGCTGGCGGCCCAGGCGAAGAGGTCGCCCAGTGTCGAGTACATGCCGCCGCCGACGCCGGCGATCGAGGACGCCTGCCAGTCGGTCGTGTCGGTACCCGGGGCCAGGTCGACGCCGACCTCGGCCAGCACCGGTACGCCGTCGCGCGCGACGTAGCCGTGAGCTGCCGGTGCGGGCATGGCGTTGTCCGCCGGCGCGGCGAGGGCGGTGTCGGCCAGGCCTGCCTCGGCGGCCACCTCGCTCACGACCTCGTGCGCGGGCCGGCCCGTGACCGCGGCCAGCACCAGCCCGAGGATGACGTAGCCGGTGGTGGTGTATCCCGGTGTGCCGGGCGGCTCGACGACTCCGGCCTCGAGCGCGGAGTCGATGAGCTCGTCGGGGCTCCAGACGCGGAGCGGGTCGGCGGCCTGCTGGGTGAAGGCACCGCCGCGCACGTTGGCGTAGTCGGGCAGCCCGCTGCTCATGTCGAGCAGCTGCTCGACGGTGAGGTCGGCGACCTCGCGATGCCGCGCGGCGAGGTCGGGGAGGAGCTCGGCGACGGTGTCGTGCAGGTGCAGCCGGCCGCGGGCCACCTGCTGGAGCACGGCGACCGCGGTGAAGGTCTTGGTGATCGAGCCGATCCGGAGGTGGTCACCGAGCCCGGCGCGAGGACCCCCGGCGCTGCGGCGCCCGACGGCCGCCTGCCACAGGCCGTGTCCGGGCACCGACACGGCGACCCACACGCCGGTCGTCCCTGCCAGCGCCCGGCTGTGCAGGGCCCGGGCCACCGCGCGCCGCCACGACCGTGCGTCCGCCGCCGACACGGGCTGCAGGTCGGGCGCCTGCCCGTACGCCGGGATCGGCGGCGCCGCGTCGTCGCCCGGGCCTGGCCGGGCGGCGCCGGTCGTGGTGGCCGGTGGCGGCCCCGCGGGGGCGTCCGCGGTCGTCGACGTGCAGGCCCCGAGCGGCACGGCGAGCGCCACCGCCACGAGGGTGGCGAGCGCACCGGACCGGGCGGCGGGGCGCCTGGCGGCGCGGTGGGAGCGTCGGGTCACGCTCCATTCAGACCACAGCCCGGCGCGTCCCGTCTGCGCAATGGCGCGATCCGGGCCGACCGGTTCAGACGGGCTCGGGGCGGCCGAGCGCCCGCGCCAGGACGTCGTAGTCGGCGTTGCCGCCGGTGTGCACGACCGCGACCCGGCGTCCGGCGACCCGGTCGCGCTCGGCGAGCACCCCGGCGAGCGCGAGCGACCCGGCCGGCTCCGCGAGGTTGTGGGTGGCGCGGTACATCAGCGCCATCGCCGCCGCGGCGTCCGCCTCGCTCACCCGCACCACCCGGGCGGCGCCGGCCACGATCCGGCGTACCGCCTCCGGGTCCGGAGTGCGGCAGGCGACACCGTCGACGAACGTGTCCGCCGCGGGGGTGGGCACCGGCTCGCCGGCCTCGAACGACAGGGCGTACGCCGGGGCGTTCTCGGCCACCACGCCCACCACCTCGGTGGCGAGGCCGAGCAGGTCGCGGACCGCGATGTTGGCGCACGCCCCGCTGCCCATCCCGATCGGCACGTAGACCACGTCGAGGCCGGGCACGTCCTCGTGCAGCTCGGCGGGGTACGTCGCCACGCCCTCCACCAGCCACGGGTGGAACGGCGGCACGGCGGTCAGACCGCGCTCCTCCGCCAGCACCGCGGCGTGCTCGAGCGACTCCTGGAAGTCGCGTCCGTGGACGACCAGCTCGGCGCCGTAGGCCTCGGTGGCGGCGTTCTTGTCGGGGGAGTTGCCCTCCGGGACGACGATCGTGACCGGTAGCCCGAACGCGTGGCCGGCGTAGGCCAGGCTCTGGGCGTGGTTGCCCCGGCTGGCCGAGATCAGCCCGGTGGCGCCGCCCTCGGCGGTGAGCCGGGCGGCGAGGTTGACCCCGCCGCGCACCTTGAAGGCGCCGGTGGGGTTGTGGTTCTCGTGCTTGACCCAGGTCTCGGTCCCGGTCGCGCGCTCCAGCAGCGGCCAGCGCCGCGCCGGCGTCGGCGGCACGTGCGGCCGGACCCGCTCCCGGGCGGCGGTGAGATCGGCGGTGTCCACGGGGTCACGCTAGCGATTGGTTGGCTGCCGCGCGCCGCTGCTAGCCTTGGGCGTTCTCTGTTTCCGGTGCCCACCGACGGGTGCTCGCAGGGGACCCGTGCGGCTCGCCGTACGGACAACGCATCGCCCTCCTGCCACGGAGAGTCCGTGGCCGCCTGAGTCCAGAGGAGGTGGAGAACGCTGTGCGTGCCTACGAAGTGATGGTCATTCTCGACCCGAGCCTCGAGGAGCGGACCGTCGGTCCGTCGCTCGACAAGTACCTCAACGTCATTCGCAAGGACGGCGGCACCGTCGAGTCCGTCGACGTGTGGGGCCGGCGTCGCCTGGCCTACGAGGTCAAGAAGAACGCCGAGGGCATCTACGCCGTCATCACCATCAACGCCGAGCCGGCCACGGTCAAGGAGTTCGACCGTCAGCTCGGCCTCAACGAGTCGATCCTGCGCACCAAGGTCATCCGGCCCGACGTGCACTGATCCGGCCCTCCTGTGGACGCACCCTTCCCCGTGTCGGTGCCAGGCGCAACGATGTGCGGACGTGACCACAGGTCGGTCCATCGATCGACTCTGATCAGAACCAACGTTTAGGGAGCTGCTCATGGCAGGCGAGACCGTCATCACGGTGGTCGGCAACCTGGTCGACGACCCGGAGCTGCGCTTCACCCCCTCGGGTGCGGCCGTGGCGAACTTCCGGATCGCGTCGACCCCGCGCACCTTCGACCGCCAGACCAACGAGTGGAAGGACGGCGAGGCGCTGTTCCTGTCCTGCTCGGTCTGGCGGCAGGCCGCGGAGAACGTCGCCGAGTCCCTGCAGCGCGGCATGCGTGTCGTCGTGCAGGGTCGCCTGAAGTCCCGCACCTACGAGACCCGCGAGGGCGAGAAGCGCACCGTCTTCGAGATCGAGGTCGAGGAGGTCGGTCCGTCGCTGAAGTACGCGACCGCCAAGGTCACCAAGACCAGCCGCTCCGGCGGTGGCGGCGGCTACTCCGGCGGTGGCGGCGCCCCGCAGGGCGGCGGCGAGGACCCGTGGGCGACCCCGGCTCCGTCGCAGGGCGGTGGCCAGGGTGGCCCGGGCGGCGCGGGTGGCGGCCAGGGCGGGTACGGCGGCGGCCAGTCCGCGCCGGCCAACGACCCCTGGGGCGCACCCGGCGTCGGCTCCGACGAGCCGCCGTTCTGAGCCGCCCGTTGTCACGCGCCGCAGGCGCGGGACAACGGACCAGCGGCCAGGTCGAGTAGCCCCGCGGCCGAGCGCAGCGAGGCCGTGACGGGCGTATCGAGACCCACCAGGATCTCGAGAACGACCAGCACGACGGCGTACCAGGTTCTGATCCAGACAAGTAATCCGAACACCCTCAACCATTCCGGCGCAGTAACCACCCTGGGCCGGGCTTCTAGAGAGGAAGCACCACAATGGCCAAGGCAGTGATTCGCAAGCCCAAGAAGAAGGTTTGCCAGTTCTGCAAGGAGAAGGCGACCGGTGTCGACTACAAGGACACCGCCCTGCTCCGCAAGTTCATCTCCGACCGCGGCAAGATCCGCGCCCGTCGGGTGACCGGCAACTGCGTCCAGCACCAGCGCGACGTGGCGATCGCCGTCAAGAACGCCCGTGAGGTGGCTCTGCTGCCCTACACCTCCACCGGTCGCTGAGAGGAGCGGAGAAGATGAAGCTCATCCTGACCCAGGAGGTCACCGGTCTCGGCGCCCCGGGTGACGTGGTCGAGGTCAAGGACGGCTACGGCCGCAACTACCTCGTCCCGCGCGGCCTCGCGATGCGGTGGACCCGCGGCGCGGAGAAGACCGTCGAGTCGATCAAGTCCGCCCGGTCCTCCCGTGCGGTCCGCGACCACGACCACGCGGAGCAGATCAAGACCAAGCTCGAGGCGCAGCCGGTCAGCGTGAAGGTGCGCGCCGGCTCCGGCGGCCGCCTGTTCGGCGCCGTCACCGTCACCGAGATCGCCGGCGCCCTCGCCGACGCCTCGGGCGAGCAGGTCGACAAGCGCACGATCGTGGTCGCCAACCCGATCAGGTCGCTCGGCGCCCACGAGGTGTCGGTCAAGCTGCACGACGAGGTGTCCGCCACGGTGAACCTCAACGTCATCCCGGCCTGACCCCGGCTCGATCCCTGCTCCAGCACGGAGCCTCGGCTCCGGGAGCGCAGCGGCACGTGGTACGACGGCCCGCCAGAGCGATCTGGCGGGCCGTCGTCCGATTTCGGGTGGTGCGTCGGCCGGTCGCGACCGGGAGGAGCAGCTCAGCGGGCGGAGACCGCGTCCACCCGGACCGGCCGGCCGTGCGAGGCCACGCGCACCTGGAGGATGCCGGCCAGCAGGCCGCTGATGCTGTCGCGCACGTCGTACACCTTGAGGCGCTCCGGCTCCTTGCTGCGCAGGTTCACCCGGAACCACTGGCCGCGCCCGACGCGGATCTCGACCTTGCCGAGTTTCGGGCCGGCCGGCGCCAGCAGCCGGATCTCGCGGATGTTGCGCACCGGGAACGTCAGCGTGGCGTGGTACGTCGTGGACTCGAGGTAGTCGTGCCCGAACGCGCCGGCGTCGCGGAACCGCCGCCAGTCGCCGCGCGAGGAGCGGGGCGCGTCCCCGGTCTCGAGGTTGCGCGGGATGAAGAAGTCCTGGGTGAACGGCGACGGGTCGACGTTCCCGGCCGGATCGACCGCGGCGGCCTTGAACCGCTTCCAGCCGGCGCTGAGGTGCCGCAGCGTGGTCAGCCCGTCGTTGCAGCGCACTGCCTTGCCGTTGAGGGTGCACTCGAAGGCGTCGCCCTGCGTGCTCTGCAGCCGCAGCTGGGCCCGCGGCTCGATCAGCATGGGCCCGTCGAAGCCGGCCTCGTCGGCGTACTTGGTGCGCAGGAAGCCGAACGTGTTCGGCGGGTTGTCGTCCGCGGTGAACTGCAGCTGCGCGGGGGTCTGGTCGTAGTCCGGGGCGTCCGACGTGCCGGTGTAGGGCCACGCGTCCGTGGTCAGGTCGTGGGCGTTGTCGGGGGTGTCGACGGCGCGCACGCGGAAGGTGTACGGCGTGGCGGTGTTGGTCTGCAGGTCGTTCTGGGTGAACGGCGAGGTGCACGAGGTCCACGTCGAGGGAGCCGAGGGCGTGTTGTAGAACTGGCACTCGTAGCTGATCGGGTCGGGGTCCGCGTCGGTGTGCTCGCCGTGGAAGGTGACCGTGATGCTGGTGCCGCGCAGCCAGGCTCCGTCGAGGTCGGAGCCGTCGATGGTCGTCTCGGGCGGGACGGTGTCGTCGCAGCCCGGCCCGTTGGGCAGGCCGAGCAGCGGGTCGGTCGGCTGGTCCTCGCTGTAGCACGGCTCGGCGGCGCTGGCCGGTGCGGTGGCGACCGGGGCCGCGACCAGGGTGGTGGCGGCGGCGAGGACGGCGGCGCCGACGGCGGCGGCGCGGCGGTACGAGCGCATGGGTCCCTCCCAGGTGTTGCGGACGATGCTCCCATTCGCCCAACGGCAGGCATGCCCGCGGGGTACGCCGGCGAACCCGGTCAGTCCGCGGTGGTCTGGTCCACCGGTGCGAGCGCCCACGGCCGGTCGGCGTACCGGAACAGGAGCACGATGACGAGGACCAGGACGGCCGCGCTGCCCAGCACCATGACGGCGGTCAGCGCGGAGGCGCCGGCCCCGAGGACCAGGACCGGGAGGACGGCGGCGACGACGGTCAGGGTCGCCGCGGTCCGCAGCCAGCGGGTGGCCCCGGCGTCGGCCGGGCCGGCGAGGGCGGCCAGCCCGTGGCAGAGCAGGGCCACGAACGCCAGCTGGGGCAGGTTGGCCACCCAGAGCAGCGACTCGTCGGCGTCCTCGATGGCCGAGGCGAGGCTGGGGAACCACAGCACGACGCTCATCACCAGCGCCAGGACGCCCAGCGTGCGCAGCGCCGGGCGGTGCGCGAGCTCGGGCGGCAGCCGGCGGAGTCCGTGGAGGACGAGCAGCCAGCCGACCGGGTCGGGGACAAGGTCGTACTCACCGTGCACGCGCGCCGCCAGCGCGAGGAGGACCAGGCCCATCGCGACGGACTGCAGCGGCTTCACGGCGCCACCCTACGAGCGTGCCCGGTGCAGCGCGTCGACACCGGTCACCAGCCAGGCGTCGCCGCGGGCGCGGTGTGCCAGCACCACCAACCGGGCGCCCATGAAGACGACGACGAAGGCGACCCAGATCGCGACCAGGCCGGCCGAGAGCGCGGCGCAGGCCAGCACGACCGGGGCGTAGGCGGCGAGCGTGACCGCGCCGGCGCGGGCCAGGTAGGAGCCGTCGCCGGCGCCGATGAGCACGCCGTCGAGCACGAACACCACGCCCGCGACGGGCTGGCCGGCGGCGGCGACGAGCAGGACCGGCACCAGCAGGTCGCGGACGTCGGCGTCACCGGTGAACAGGCGCCCGAGCACCGGGCTGGCCGCGGCCAGCAGGACGCCGGTGACCACGCCGCTGGCCGCGCCCCACCGGACCATCCGGGCGGTGATGGCGCGCGTGCCGGCGGCGTCGCCGGCGCCGAGCGCGCGGCCGGTGATGGCCTGCGCGGCGATCGCGATGGCGTCGAGGGCGAACGCGAGGAACCCCCACAGGGTCAGCGCGAGCTGGTGGGTGGCGAGCTCGACCTCCTGGTCGCGACCGACGGCCGCGCCGAGCGTCACGGCGTACGTCGTCAGCAGCAACGCGGCGCGCAGGGTGAGGGTGCGGACGACGAGCGGGACCCCGGCCCGGCCCGCGGTGCGGATGCCGGGCAGGTCGGGGCGCAGCGGCGCACCGTGGCGGCGGGCGGCGCGGACCACGACGGCGACGAACGCCGCGGCGCCGGCCGCCTGCGCGAGGACCGAGCCGAGGGCGGAGCCGGCGATGCCGAGGCCGGCGGGGTAGACCAGGACCAGGTTGAGCACGACGTTGAGCGCGTTGCCCAGCACGGCGACGACCAGCGGCGTCCGGGTGTCCTGCAGGCCGCGCAGCACGCCGGTGGCGGCGAGCACGAGCAGCAGTGGCGTGGTGCCGAGGAACGCGATCCGCAGGTACGTCGTCGCCGGGTCCGCCACGTCGCTGGCGGCGCCGAACAGGCGGACCAGCGGACCGGCCAGCGCGACGCCCGCGACCGTGACGGCGGCGCCGATGCCGGCCGCCAGCCACAGGCCGTCGACGCCCTGGGCGACGGCGCCGCGCAGGTCGCCGGCGCCGAGCCGGCGGGCGACGCTGCCGGTGGTGCCGTAGGCCAGGAAGACGCACAACCCGACGACGGTCTGGAGGACCGCGCCGGCGATGCCGAGCCCGGCCAGCGGCGCGGTGCCCAGGTGCCCGACGATCGCCGCGTCGGCGAGCAGGAACAGGGGCTCGGCGACCAGGGCGAGGAAGGCCGGCACGGCGAGCCGGACGATCTCGCGGTCCCGGGGGTCGATCACGGCCCCACCCTAGTCACGGTAAGCGGCATGACGGTCTTGTGCTCCGTACAGGACTAGTTATCAACACCTGTGGACAACCTTGGGAAAACCGGCCCGACCACGCTATGTCGACAAACCGGTAGGTGACGGCAAGGTGACCGGTACCTGAACGGCGAGTCGGCGCGAACTATTTCCGCTCCACAGCTGTGGGCGAGCGTTTCCGCAGGTCAGCAGGGTACTACCGGCTGCCGGCCGGACAATTTCCACAGCCGGCTCCCCAGCCTGTGCACACCTGTCGGCGTGTCGTCCACGGGTGGCGCGCCGGTTATCCCCAGTCCGCCCCCAGACCTGTGGACAAGGGGCTGTCGCGGACCCGCCCGGGCCACGTACGGTCCCGGGGTTGTCGGTGGTCGTCTCTAGCCTCGGCAGTGCTCGTGGACCCCGGCTGGCTGCGGTCGGGGGACGCGGGAGGTGGGTCGATACGGGAGCGATCAGGAGGGCCACAGGTGAGCGTCACCGACCAGGACGCGCGGGGCATCCCGGAGCCGCCGTACGACGACTGGGGCGACGGCCCCGTCTCCTACGCGCCGGGCGAGCGACCCTCGACGCCGGGGGACCGGACGCCACCGCAGGACATGGCCGCCGAGCAGTCGGTGCTCGGGGCGATGCTGATCTCCAAGGACGCGATCGCCGACGTCACCGAGTCGGTGCGCGGGGTCGACTTCTACCGGCCGTCGCACGAGACGATCTACGACGCGATCATCGACCTCTACGGCCGGGGCGAGCCGGTCGACATGGTCACCGTCGCCGCCGAGCTCCAGCGGCGCGGCGAGCTGCAGCGGATCGGCGGCGCGCCGTACCTGCACACGCTGTCGGCGAACGTGCCGATCGCGGCGAACGCCGGCTACTACGCCGAGATCGTCCGCGAGAAGGCGATCCTGCGGCGCCTGGTCGACGCCGGCACCAAGATCGTGCAGATCGGGTACGCCGGCGAGGGCCAGGTCGACGACATCGTCGACGAGGCGCAGGCCGAGGTCTACAAGATCACCGACAAGCGCTCGACCGAGGACTACGCCCCGCTCAGCGACATCATGGACGGCGTCCTCGACGAGATCGAGGCGATCTCCAACCGCGAGGCCGGCCTGTACGGCGTGCCCACCGGCTTCGCCGACCTCGACGACCTGACCAACGGTCTGCACTCGGGCCAGATGATCATCGTCGCGGCGCGGCCCGCGATGGGCAAGTCGACCCTTGCGCTGGACTTCTGCCGGGCGGCGTCGATCCACAACAACCTGAGCAGCGTCTTCTTCAGCCTGGAGATGACGCGCTCGGAGATCACCATGCGCCTGCTCTCGGCCGAGGCGAAGGTGCCGCTCAACCACATCCGCAACGGCAACATGAACGACGACGACTGGGCGAAGCTGGCCCGGAAGATGGGCGAGGTGTCGTCGGCGCCGATGTTCATCGACGACTCGCCGAACATGACGATGATGGAGATCCGGGCCAAGGCCCGGCGGCTGAAGCAGAAGCACGACCTGCGGCTGATCGTCATCGACTACATGCAGCTGATGACGTCGGGCAAGAAGGTCGAGTCCCGACAGCTCGAGGTCTCGGAGTTCTCCCGCCAGATCAAGCTGCTGGCCAAGGAGCTCGGGGTCCCGATCATCGCGCTCTCCCAGCTCAACCGTGGTCCCGAGCAGCGCGGCGACAAGCGCCCGATGATGTCCGACCTGCGCGAGTCCGGATCCTGGAGCAGGACGCCGACATGGTCATCCTGCTGCACCGCGACGACGTCTACGAGAAGGAGTCGACCCGCCCCGGCGAGGCCGACCTGATCGTCGCCAAGCACCGCAACGGCCCCACCCGCGACATCACTGTCGCCTTCCAGGGCCACTACTCGCGGTTCGTCGACATGGCGCACTAGGGCCGCTGGAAAGGCGCTGCCGAACGCTCACCCGGGACGTCATGCGGACGGTGCAACCCCTTGCTCTGTCCGTATGACATCCCGAGGCCGATCTGCGCTCTAGGAATTCGGTCGAGCGCGCGGTTGGTAGCGCGTACGGTCGCGGGGATGCGAGCACCCGATCCTGCGTTCGCGGACCCTCGACTGGCCGTGCTGTACGACCTGCTGGACGACGACCGCTCCGACCTCGACGCCTACGTGGCGATGGCCGTG
Source organism: uncultured Actinomycetota bacterium (assembly GCA_963763225.1). Classification (GTDB taxonomy): domain Bacteria; phylum Actinomycetota; class Actinomycetes; order Propionibacteriales; family Nocardioidaceae; genus Nocardioides. Next base: position 709,659 of record CAVXNT010000004.1, read on the forward strand.
GAGGTCGCGGCCGCTCGCGTCGTCGACGTCGGGTGCGGCACCGGCTCCCTGGCGGTCCGGCTGGCGGGCCTGGGGCTGGAGGTGGTGGGGGTCGACCCTGCGGCGGCATCGCTCGACGTCGCCCGCACGAAGCCGCACGCGGAGGGCGTCACGTGGGTGCACGGCGATGCCACCGCCCTGGCGCCCCTGCACCTGGACGCGGACCTGGCCGTGATGACCGGCAACGTCGCGCAGGTCTTCGTGGCCGACGACGACTGGGCCTGCACGCTGGACGCCGTGCGTGCCTGCCTGCGCCCCGGCGGCTGGTTCGCCTTCGAGACCCGGCGTCCGGAGGTGCGTGACTGGGAGAACTGGGACGTCGCGCCGACCGCGATCCGGTTGCCCGATGGCGCGACCGCGACCTTCGCCAGGACCGTGCTCGACGTGGCCCTGCCGCTGGTCACCTTCGAAGCGATGACGACGGTCGGAGGCGAGACGATCCCGTCCACGTCGACGCTCCGCTTTCGCGAGCACGCGGAGATCGAGCGGGACCTGGACGCGCACGGCTTCGAGGTCGTGGACGTGCGCGATGCCCCGGACCGGCCGGGCAAGGAGCACGTCTTCCTCGCCCGTCGTCTCTGACCGACCGACGCGGTCAGCCGCGGAAGCCGGCCCGGTGCGCGGTGGGCGTGGTCCCGAGCCGGGCCGCGAAGTGCTTGCGCAGCAGGTCGTCGGAGGCGAAGCCCACGGTGTGTGCGACGTCCGCGACCGGGAGGTCGGTCTGCTCGAGCAGCCGTTGCGCCTCGCGGACGCGGAGGTCGTTGAGCCAGGTGACCGGCGTGGTCCCGACGCGCTCGCCGAACCAGCGGTGGAAGCTGCGCGGTGACATCGAGCAGGCCGCGGCGAGGTCCCGCACGGCCCAGCGCCGCCGCAGGTCCGCGCGGACGGCCAGCTGCAGCCGCTCCACGGTCGGTGTGGTGGACCGGGGTGTCGTCGTGTCGACGTACTGCGCCTGGGTGCCCGGCCGGAACACGGGCGTGACCATCGACCGGGCGATGACCTCGGCCGCGCCGACGCCCCAGTCGTCGCGGACCAGGTGCAGGAGCAGGTCGATCCCGGCGGTGACGCCGGCCGAGGTCCAGACGCCGTCGCCGCCGCAGTACAGGTCGCGCGGACGAACGTCGATCCGCGGGTGGCGCCGGGCGAGCTCGTCGGCGAACCGCCAGTGGGTGGTGGCGGTCCGCCCGTCCAGCAGCCCGGCCGCGGCCAGGGTGAACGCACCGGTGCACAGCGACGCGACCGTCGTGCCCGCCGCGGCGGCCGCCGCCGCGGCGGCCACCTCGGCCGGGTCGGGCTCGTCGAGCGGCTCGTCGCTGCCCGGCACGACGAGGAGGTCGAGGTCGGCGACGGAGTCCAGGCCGTGGGTCCGCCGCAGCGACTGCACCGGATCGAGCTCGACCGTGGGTGTGCTGGCCAGGACCCGGACCTCCGGCCGGGGCAGCCCGCGGTCGGTGCGGTCGTCGTAGACCTCCCGCGCGACCGCGATGTCGAACGCCCGGCGGCCGGGGCCGGCGAGGATGCCGACAACACTCATGGCGCGATCTTAGTGAACAACGTCATTCCTGCCAGTGGTGGCGGCTGGCGCGGTCCGGTGGACTGGTCGCATGACGACAACGACGAGGGCGGCCCTGGTGGTCGTCGACGTGCAGGAGGGCTTCCTCGACCCGAACTGGGGCCCGACCACCAACTACCCGGGGTGCGAGGACAACGTGGAGCGGCTGCTCCGGGCCTGGGACGAGCACGGGCTGCCCGTCGTGGTCGTCCGGCACGACAGCACCAAGCCGGACTCCCCGCTGAATCCCGAGCACCCGGGCAACGCGCTGGTCGCACCGGTGGCCGCGGCCCGCGCCGACCTGCTGGTCACCAAGACCGTGAACTCCGCCTTCCTCGGCACGCCCGACCTGGCGCAGTGGCTGCGCGCCGAGGGGATCGACCGGGTCGTGGTGTGCGGGATCCAGACCAACATGTGCGTGGAGACCACCGCGCGGATGGGCGGCAACCTCGGCTTCGACGTCGTGGTGGCCCTCGACGCCACCCGCACCTTCGACCTGGCGGGCCCGGACGGTGCCGTCGTGGACGCCGCGACCCTCATGCGGGTCACCGCGACGAACCTCCACGGCGGCGGCTTCGCCCGGGTCTCCTCGACCGACGACGTCATCGCCGCGCTGGCCGACGGTTGAGCGGGTCCCCGCTGAGGTCATACGGTCGGAGCAACCACTTGCTCTGACCGGATGACGTCCGGTGCCACCGGGCGGGCATGAACGGCGGCCAAGTGGTTACTGCGCGCGACATGACCCGGGAGCGCCGGCTCCGGGGCGGCACGATCGAGACGTCCGGTCGAGTGCGCTCAGCCGGGCACGGAGGTTCGACGATGACCCACACCGCCGACACGTTGCTGGCCCGGTACGACGAGGTCAGGTCTCACACCGAGCGGCTGGCCGCGCCGCTGTCGCCCGAGGACCAGACCGTCCAGTCGATGCCGGACGTGTCGCCGACCAAGTGGCACCGCGCGCACGTCACCTGGTTCTTCGAGACGTTCGTGCTGGCCGAGCACGAGCAGGGCTTCGCGCCGTTCCAGGACAAGTACTGGTTCCTGTTCAACAGCTACTACGAGGCGGTCGGGCCCGCGCTACGCCCGCGCCGAGCGCGGCGTGATCAGCCGCCCCGGCGCGCACGACGTCGGGCGTCTACCGCGGCAACGTCGACGACCGGATGCGCGACCTGGTCGGCACCCTCGACGACGGCACGCTCGCCAAGATCGCCGACACCATCGAGCTCGGCTTCCACCACGAGCAGCAGCACCAGGAGCTGCTGCTGATGGACATCAAGCACGTGCTCTCGCTCAACCCGCTGCAGCCGGCGTACGCCGGGACGCGCGAGCCCGGCCGCCGAGCCCGACCGGCTCGGCTGGGTCGAGGTCGAGGGCGGGCTCGTCGAGATCGGCCACCGACGGCGACGGCTTCTGCTTCGACAACGAGCTGCCGCGCGCACCAGGACTGCCTCGAGCCGTTCCGCCTCGCCGACCGGCTGGTCACCAACGGCGAGTGGCTGGAGTTCATGGCCGACGGCGGCTACCGGCGACCCGAGCTGTGGCTCTCCGACGGGTGGGCGACGGATCAACGCCGAGGACTGGCGGGCGCCGTTCTACTGGACCGAGGTCGACGGCGTCTGGTTCGAGCACACCCTGCACGGCACCTGGCCGGTCAACCCGGCGCTCCCGGTCGACGCACGTCAGCCACTACGAGGCCGACGCCTACGCCACCTGGGCCGGCAAGCGGCTGCCCACCGAGGCCGAGTGGGAGCACGGCGTCCGGTCCGCCGGGCCGTCCGGCGGACGAGGTCGACGGCAACCTCGCCGACGACGAGACCTACCACCCGCGCGCGGCCGGACCCGCCGACCGGCCGGCTGCGCCAGGCGTTCGGCGACTGCTGGGAGTGGACCTCCTCGGCGTACCTGCCCTACCCGGGCTTCCACCCGGCCGCGGGCGCGGTCGGGGAGTACAACGGCAAGTTCATGTCCAACCAGATGGTGCTGCGCGGCGGGTGCGCGCTCACCCCGCCCGGCCACGCCCGCGCCAGCTACCGCAACTTCTTCCCGCCCGGCGCCCGGTGGGCGCTGTCCGGCGTGCGGCTGGCCGACGGCGGCGCCCCGCGCGAGCGCGGCATGAGCGGCCGGCCGCGAGCCGGTCGTCTCGGTGCTGCTCGACCCGGACTGGGCCAGCGGCAGCCTGGTCGACGACGTACGCCGGGGCCTGACCCGGCACCCGCGCACGCTGCCGCCGAAGTGGCTCTACGACGACGCGGGGTCGCGCGCTGTTCGACGAGATCACCCGGCTGCCCGAGTACTACCCGTTCGCGCGCGGAGCGGTCGATCCTCGAGCGCGCACGCCGACCGAGATCGCCGCGGCCAGCGGCGCGACCACGCTGGTCGAGCTGGGCAGCGGCACGAGCGAGAAGACCCGGCTGCTGCTCGACGCGTTCACCGCGACCGGGCAGCTGCGCAGGTTCGCGCCGGTCGACGTCTCCGAGGAGACGCTGCGCGAGGCGGCCGACCGGATCGCCGAGCGGTACGCCGGCCTCGAGGTCGAGGCCGTGGTCGGCGACTTCACCCTCCACCTGGCGCACCTGCCGGCCGGGGGCCGGCGGATGGTGGCCTTCCTCGGCGGCACCATCGGCAACCTCTACCTCGAGGAGCGCCGCGCGTTCCTCGGCGCGCTGGCCGACGTGCTCGACCGGGGCGACTCGCTGCTCCTCGGCACCGACCTGGTCAAGGACGCCGACCGGCTGATCGCGGCGTACGACGACTCCGCCGGTGTCACCGCCGACTTCGTCCGCAACTCGCTGCGGGTGCTCAACCGCGAGCTCGGCGCCGACTTCGACCTGGACGCCTTCTCCTACATCCCGTTCTGGGACCCGCACATGGAGCGGATGGACCTGCGGCTGCGGTCCGAGACGCCGCAGCGGGTGACGATCCCGGGTGCCGACCTGGTGCTCGACCTCGCCGTGGGCGAGGAGATCCGGGTGGAGATCTCGACGAAGTTCCGCATCAGCAGCGTCGCGGCCGAGCTGGAGCAGGCCGGTCTCGGCGTGGTGCGCGTCTGGACCGACGCCGCGGCAGGACTTCGCCCTCACCCTGGCGGCCAAGCACTGACGAGGGCGGGCGAGCGCGTGCCGTGACCGACTGGTTCATCGCCGACCACAGCTGGCTGGGACGCGAGCTGTTCCAGCGGGCCCTGGCCGCGGTCTACCTGGTCGCCTTCGTGTCGGCGGCCGGCCAGTACCGCGGACTGCTCGGCGAGCGCGGCCTGATGCCGATGAGCCGCTACCTCGCAGCGGGCGACCTTCCGCCGGTCGCCCAGCATCTTCCTGCTGGCACCATTCCGACCGGTTCTTCCTCGCCGTGGCGTGGGCGGCCGCGGCGCTCGCGGCCGCCACGGTCGCCGGGCTGACCGACGCCGTCCCGCTGGTGGCCGCGATGGCGGTCTGGGTCGTGCTGTGGCTGCTCTACCTGTCGATCGTCAACGTCGGCCAGACCTGGTACAGCTTCGGCTGGGAGTCGCTGCTGCTCGAGGCCGGGTTCCTGGCGGTCTTCCTCGGCAACGACCGACGTCGGCGCCGCCGGCGCTGATCCTCTACCTGCTGCGCTGGCTGCTGTTCCGGCTCGAGTTCGGCGCCGGACTGATCAAGCTGCGCGGCGACCGGTGCTGGCGGGACCTGACCTGCCTGGAGTACCACCACGAGACGCAGCCGATGCCGGGCCCGCTGAGCTGGTGCTTCCACCACCTGCCCAGGCCGATGCACAAGCGTGGAGGTGCTCGCCAACCACGGCACCCAGCTGGTGGTGCCGTTCTGCCTCTTCGCGCCGCAGCCAGTCGCCGGTGTCGCCGCCGCGGTCATGATCGTGACCCAGCTGTGGCTGGTGGCCAGCGGCAACTTCGCCTGGCTCAACTGGCTGACGATCGTGCTCGCGTTCTCCGTGCTGCCCGACGCCTGGCTGGCGCCGGTGCTGCCCGGTCGGCGCGGACCGTGCGCCGGCCGCTCGCCGCTGTCCTTCGTCGTGGTGGTCGTCGCCGCGTCACCGGCCTCGGTGCTGGCGCTCAGCTACTGGCCGGTGGCCGAACCTGCTCTCGCGCGCGCCAGCGGATGAACACCTCCTTCAACCGCTGGCACCTGGTCAACACCTACGGCGCGTTCGGGCAGCGTCACCACGCACCCGCTACGAGGTGGTCCTGGAGGGCACCCGCGACGAGCGGCTCGGCCCGGAGACCGCCTGGCGGGAGTACGAGTTCCGGGGCAAGCCCGGCGACCCGTGCGCGGCGGCCGCCGCAGTTGGCGCCGTACCACCTGCGGCTGGACTGGCTGATGTGGTTCGCCGCGCTCTCCCCGGCTACGCCGAGCCATGGCTCCCCACGTCCTGCCCAGCGGCTGCTCGAGGGCGACCGGCGACGTCTCGCGGCTGCTGCGCCGCGACCCGTTCGCGGGCGAGCCGCCGCGCTGCGTGCGGGCGCGGCTCTTCCGCTACCGCTTCACCACCCGCCCCGAACGACGGGCGACCGGCGCGTGGTGGTCGCGCCGGCCGGTCCGGGTCTTCGCGGGTCCCGCCTCGTTGCGCGCCGGGTGATGCGCTCGGCTTGGAGGGTCAGCGCTCGACGAGATTCGGGGCCCAGGGGGCGGTGTCGAGGCCGATGCGGTCGAGCGCCTCGGCGGCGGCGTCGGCGACCACCTGGACGCGTCGCTGCTCCTCCTCGCCGGCCCGGTGCCAGCGGGCCCAGTAGATCCCGATGGCGGCCGCGGGACGGCCGTGACCGACCGGCACCATCAGCAGGCTGCGCACGAAGGTCGGCCGGTAGGCCTCCTGCGGGATCCGGTCGTCGAGGGAGATGTCGGGGATCACGACCGAGTGGTCGTGCATCATCGCCCAGCCCGAGATGCACGAGGCGATCGGGAAGCGCTGGCCCTTCCACAGCGGGGCGATCGCGTCCTCGTCGACGTAGAAGCAGCGGTCGTCCTCGCGGAGCACGAACGTCGCGCCGTCGGCGCCGGCCGCCGCCCGGGCGCGCGTGCGGACCACCGCGGCCAGCTCCGGCACGGTGCGCACGCGTGCCAGGCGCTCCTCCAGGTCGGCGGTGTCCAGACCGTCCGGACCGTCCGCGTGCTTGTGTCGTCCCAGCATCGGGATTCCCTCCTCGTACGAAAACAACTTCGTACGTTCACCCTAACGGGTGAAGTCAAGGGCGCGTCGGTGACGATCGTCGGCGCTACGAGGACAGCACCTCGCAGCCGGCGACCTGCTCGGCTTCGTCGGCGTCGGCGACCGGCTCTACGCCGACGCCGTGAGGCTCGCCGCCAACCTCCGGTCGACCGCCCGGCGCGCCCGGTCGTAGACGTCGGAGCTGCCGAGCAGCAGGGAGCGCAGGTTCGCCGAGTCGAGGTACGCCGCCAGCTCGAACGCCAGCTCGTCGGCCGGCTCGTCCGTCCGGATCTCACCGGCCTCCTGCGCCTCGACGATCGTCCGGGTGATCAGCCCGAGCCACTCCTGGTCCACGTCGGCGAGCGCGTCGCGGATCGCGCCGGGCCGGGCGGCGTACTCGTGGGCGGCGTGGGCGAAGAAGCAGCCGCCCGGGAATCGCCGGTCGCTGGAGTACTCCAGCCAGGCGTCCAGGAGCACGTGCAGCCGGGCGAGCCCGGGCGGGCGCTCGAGCGCGGGCTCCACGACGGTGCTGGCGAAGATCGCCCGCGCGGCCCGGATCGTCGCGAGCTGGAGCTGCTCCTTGGTCCCGAAGTGGGCGATCAGTCCGCTCTTGCTCATCGACAGCTCGGTGGCCAGCCGGCCGATCGACAGTCCCTCGAGCCCCTCGATCGAGGCCACGTCGACGGCGCGGCGCAGCACCAGGCGGCGGGTGCGGTCCCCGCGCCGGACGCGGCCGTCGGCCACCTGCTCGCTCATCGCTCCTCAGCCTAGGGCGCGGCTGCCCCGGTTGCGTCAATCACGTTGACAGGACAAACAAATAGTACGACCGTTCGTATTATTCAACTCAGGAGGGTGCTGTGGAGCTGCGGGTGAGGCGGGCGGGTCCGGCCGACATCGACCTGCTGGACGGGCTGCTGCGCGGCCTGTCCGTGGACTCGGCGTACCTGAGGTTCCAGACCGGCATCGGCCGGCCGAGCCCGGGGCTGCTCCGGGCGCTGCTGCCGCGCGACGGCGCGCTGCTGGGTTTCGTCGGCGCCGACGTGGTGGCGCACGGCCTCTGGGCGCGCGCGGGGAGGACGGCGGAGATCGCGCTGGTCGTCGCCGACGCCCACCAGCGCCGAGGGATCGGTACGGCGATCGCTCGGGCGCTGGTCGCGGACGCTGCCGCGCGCGGCGTCACCCGGGTCGAGGCGTTCAGCGGTGCCGGCAACGCGGCGGTCGCCCGGATGGTCGCCCGGGAGGTGCCGACCTCGCTGCGGGTGCTGGACGGAGCCACGGTCACCTACACGTTCCCGGTCGGCGCGTCCGACAGCCCGTCCTGCCCGGCCCTGGCCGCGCGGGGGTGATCAGCGCTGCTCGAGCACCGTGAGGTCGCGCTCGGCGTACTCGCGGTGGAGCCACTCCTCGTCGAGGATCGTGCGCAGCACCCGGCGGACCGGGTAGCCCCGCGACTCCGGGTAGCCCGCCTCGACGACGGGGTCGGTCGTCGCGTCCAGCCGCTGCGGGATCAGGTCGGCCAGCACCTCGCGGATCGCGGCGAAGCGCGACTCGCGGACGGCGAGCACCTCGTCGAGCGAGGGACGGGCGCCGGCGTCGTTCGGCACGCCGGGCGGCACGTCCATCTCCGTGTGCGGCAGGCCGAGCGGGTGGTACGGCGCGGGGTCGCCCCGCAGCACGCGCAGCACCCACGCGTCGGTGGCGAAGACCAGGTGGCGCAGGGTCTCGATGAACGACCACTCGTCGAGGACCCGCTCGTGCAGCAGCTCCTCCGGCAGCACACGGGCCCGCTCGACGGTGGCCGCCCAGCGCCGCTCGGTCATCTCCCAGGCGCGCCGGATGCCGTCGACGTCGTCGGCCCGGGTCAGCACCCGGTCCGGGTCGCGCCGGTCGAGCTCGGCCTCGATCAGCGGGCCGACGTCGACGCCGTTGATCTCGAGCACGTCGACGTAGGCGTCGATGGACACGTTCTGCAGCCAGGCGCCGCGCATCACGACGTCCTTGAGGTAGACGTTGCGGAACCACGCCCCGCCGAGGTCGACCTCCTCGAATCGCGCGCCGCTCAGGTCGCGCTGGGTGAACTCCTCGGCCATGCCGGCAGCGTGCCACGAGCCGCGGACACCTGGCCCGATGGTGGTGGGATCTCGACGGTCTCGTGCCCGAGCTCGGTGCGGACCGCCTCGCGGGCGCGACCGGCCAGGCCCGCGTGCAACTCGGCCTGCGCCTCCAGACCCAGGCGACCGGCGAGCCGCGCCGCCTCCTCGTGGGCGACGGCGGCGCGCAGGCTGAGGACCATCGCCCGGCGGTGCGCCCGCACCGCCTGGGCCTCGGCGCGGACGGCGGCCTCGACCGCCCGCCGGACCTCGAAGCGTTCCGGGTCGTCGACCGTCTCGTGCATGCGCAGGCTCCTCGGGGATCGGTGACGCGATGGACGTGCGATCTCCCCCTTGCGAGCGCCGGCTCGCTCGCCCGCGACGCTCGCTGTGCCGCGTCACCCGAGTGACGCCACTGCGCTACTGCCCCGCGGCCCCGGTCGCGAAACCGATGTCCGCCGGACGATGTTCGTCCCTATCGACGCTGCCGGGACGTCCCTCCTGCCACTCGTCGGCCAGCAGGGCGTAACCGTACCCGTCGAGCCACCGGCCCGAGCGGTGCAGCGACTCGCGCACGGCGTGCTGCTCGCGGCGCATCCCGACCCGCTCCATCAGCCGCCACGAGGCGACGTTGTCGGCGAAGCAGAGGGCGGTCACCCGGCGCAGCCCGAGATGCGCGAAGCAGATCCGGATGAGTGCGGCCACCGCCTCGGTGGCGAGTCCGCGGCCGGCGTACGCCGGGTCGAGGGTCCAGCCGAGCTCGGCCTGGCAGCCACGGACCCGGTCGGCGAGCTCGGCCTGCGCCCAGCCGTCCTCGATGCGCAGCAGCAGGTCTCCGACGACGACGCCGTCGTGCTCGACGACCAGGGTCGAGGCGAGCCGGTCGGTGCCGACGAACAGCTCGGCGTACTCGTCGTGGCCGCTGGCGCGGTGGGCGAGCCACTCGCCGACCTCCGGCAGCCGCCGGAACGCCCAGGTCGCCTCGACGTCCTCGGGGGTCGCGGGGCGCAGCGTGAGGCGCTCGGTGCGGATCGGCCAGGGGACGGCGCTCAGGTCCTGGGTCACCGACCCATTCTGCTCACCTGTGGCGGGCGGCGCAGGTGTCCTTGTAGGTCCCGACCTTCGGGGCGGGAGCGGCGGTGGACTTCGCGTCCTTCTTGCGCAGCGTCCAGTAGCGCAGCCAGTCCATCTGCATCCGGGCCTTGTTCATGCGCCGGTGGCCGTCGGCCTCCATGGTGAACCGCACGGCCATCGGTACGCCGGACAGCGCATCCTTGCGCTTCTCGGTGCTGACGACGTGGGCGTCGACGAACCAGGAGATCCGCTTGCGGGTGATCTCGACCGCGAACGTGTGCCACTGGTCGTTGTGCAGGCCCATCCCCTTGCGCATGATGAACCGGTTGTCCGGCCGCGTGCGGATGTAGTGGCTGACCATCGTCTTGTTCGGCGTGTACGCCTCGAGCGCGATGTTGTTCGCGCCGCAGTACTGCGGCCGCTTCCCGGCCGGCACCAGCTCGGTCATGACGCGGTAGTTCTGGTGCCCGTGGCCGTACTGGCGCGACCGCAGCCGGATCTCCCACCGGCCGACGGCGTGGCCCTTGGTGATCTGGGTGGCGCTCACCGTGCCGCGCCTGGCGGTGTTCAGCGTGAGCATGCCGTGCTGGTTGCGGACCACGCCCCGGCCCTTGACGCGCCACTGGCTGTGCTTGAGGGGGCCGACGAACCGGTAGTCCACCGGCGCCTTGCCCCAGCCGTACTCGCTGCCCGCGTGGACCGGGCCCGGCGGCTGCGCGTGGTGCGCCTGCGCGGGGGCGGAGCCGACGGCGAGGCCGGCCGCCAGGGTGACCGCGCCGGCGGCGGCGACGAGCGAACGGGGGTGGTGCTTCCAGCTCATGGTCGCCCAAGGTACGTCGACCGGCCCGCTCGGCGTCAATTCCGGCGGCAGCGCCGGAGCGCGGTCAGGCGCCCGGGTTGCGGCGCACGATGTCGGCGTTGAGGGCGATCGCGAACCCGTTCCAGAGGGCGTACGGCGCCAGCATCGCCGCGGCGGCCTTGTCGACCGCCGCGCTGCGCCGGATCAGGGCCAGCGTCGTGAGCTCGAGCGCGGCCTGGTCGGCCAGGGCGAGGCGAGGTCGCTCGGCGGTGAAGAACGCCCACGAGAAGCCGGTGTTCAACGCGAGGTTCGCGGCGAGCAGCCGGCGGTACCGGCGCCGCTCGGCGCCCTCGAGCCGGTCCAAGGTGCGGGCCGCGGCGACCGCCGTGAGGGCGAAGAGCGAGGTCCACACCGGGCCGAACGCGGCCGCGGGCGGCTGCCAGGTGGGCTTGTCGAGCGAGCGGTACCACGACGACGAGGGGCGGGTGCCGAGCGAGCCGAGGACCGCGGTGGCCGCGAGGGCGGGTCCGGTCCGGGTGAGCAGGGTGCGCAGGCGCATGTCTGGGGGGTGCCCCGCACGGCGCGATGTACACCTCGCGCGCTCACTCGGTCGCGCTGGAGGACTCCGTGGGAGCGGGCGACGTGGGAGCGGGCGACGTGGGAGCGGGCGACCGGGACACGTCGACGTTCGAGCACTCGTCGAGCAGCGGACGGGTCTGCTGGTCGATGTCCTCGAGTCGGTTGAGCAGCTCGACGATCCGGTCCGGCTGGAACTTCTCCACCGAGTCGGTGCCGCTGCGCAGCAGGGAGAGTGCCTCGCGCATGTTGTCGGCCGCCTCCTGGCAGGCGGCCGGCACGGTCACGACCGTCGCTCCGGTGGTCGGGGTCGTCGCCGGCGAGGGAGTCGTGGACGCCTCGTCGCCGGATGTCTGGTCGTCGTCACCCCCGCCGACGGCGGCACCCACCAGCAGCCCGCCGAGGACGAGGCCGACCAGGAAGGTGGCGGCCGGGATCAGTCGACTGGGCCAGGGGTTGGACCGCGGCGCGGGGGTCGGTGTGCGCTCGGCGGGACGGTCGTTCGGACGTTCGCTTCTCGGACATGGTGATCACCTCTTGTGTAGTCCCATGCCCACTCGGGTACGAGTGCACACGGGCAGCGGGAGGACGATCGATGCGACTGACCATGCGCGCGGCGGACAGCCGGACCCTGCACATGTGGGACGGGCTGATCCTGTTCTGGGCGGTGCTGTGGGTGGTGATCGGCACCTGGACCGGCGTCACGTTGTGGCAGGCGTCGGGCACCGGGGACACGATCTCGAGCTCCGGCCGCTCGATCGCGACGGTCGGGGAGAGCCTGGCCGGGCTGGCCGACGTACCCCTGGTCGGCGGCAAGCCGGGCGAGATCGGGCAACAGGTCGAGGAGAACGGCGCCGAGATCCAGCAGCGGGGCCAGGAGGTCAAGGGCCAGCTGCGCCAGCTCGCCCTGCTCCTCGGCATCTCGATCGTCGCCATCCCCATCACCCCGGTGCTGGGGCTCTACCTGCCGGTCCGGCTCGAGCGTCGCCGTGAGGTCGAGGGGGTACGCCGCGAACTGGGGCGCCGCGGGCTGGACGCGTCGCTGGAGGAGTACCTGGCCGACCGCGCGCGCATGACGCTGCCCTACGACATGGTGCGGCCACTGGTCCCCGACGGATCGGTCGACGGCGACGCGAGACGGCGGCTCGCGGAGGCCGAGCTCGCCCGCCTCGGCATCGCTGGTCCATGACCGGGCCCGCGGCCGCCCCGGGTCCGGGGGCGGCCACCCCGGCGGAGCCGCCTCGGGTGGCCGGGGCGTTCGCGCGGCTGGTGGTCCGGGCCCGGTGGGCGGTCCTGGCCTTCTGGGCCTGCGTCGTCCTGGTCCTCCTCCTCACTCCCGGCCCCGGGCACCCGGGGGGCAGCGGGCTGCGCGGGGTCCTCTCGGGCGAGACCCCGGCCGTCCAGGCGGAGAAGCGATCGGTGGAGATCTTCGGCTTCCCGCTGATCTCGCGCACCGTGGTGGTGCAACGGTCCGCGGCCGGCATGTCGCCGTACGCGCAGGCCCGGACGGTCGTGCGTGCCGTGGCCGTGGACCGCGGCAAGGCCGGCGACGTGCGGCCGGTCCGGGGCGCGTTGCCGCTGACCAACACCCGGGGTTTGTTCCCCGGCTCGCGGGAGTCGAGCACGACCTCGCTGACCTACCTGCTGTTCGGTCCGGAGACGTCGCTGGGAGCCCGCACCCGGGCCGCGTCGCGCTACGCCGACCGGTTCTTCACCGACCGTGACCACGTCGTCGGCGTCACCGGCTCGGCGCCCGCGCGCACGGCGCAGGGCCACATCATCGAGTCGTCCCTCCCGACCGTGGAGATCGCCACCCTCCTGGCGATCGCGCTGATCGTGGCGGTGAGCTTCCGCTCGCTGGTCGCGCCTGTCGTCACGGCCGTGACCGCCGCGACGGCGTACGTCGTCACCCTCGAGGTGTCCGGGTACGTCGCCGCCGCCCTCGACCTGCCGAGCCCGGAGGAGCTCGAACCGGTGGTGGTCGCCCTGCTGCTCGGGATCGTGACCGACTACGTCGTCTTCTTCTGCTCCGCCCTGCGCGACCTGGTGCCCACCCGACCGACGCCGGCCGACGGCCACGAGATCGCCGCCCGGGCGATCACCCGCTCGGCCCCCATCGTCGCGGTCGCGGGGCTGTCGGTGGCGGCCGGGACCGGGGCGCTGGTGGCGGCGAACTCGCCGTTCTTCCGGGCGCTCGGCCCGGCGCTCGCGTTCACGGTGGTCGTCGGGCTGCTCGTCGCGATCACCCTGGTGCCGGCACTGCTCGCCGTGCTGGGGGACCGGATCTTCTGGCCGGGCCGGCGCCCGACCCCGCGCCGCGCGCCCGGATCCGTGTGGAGCCGGCTGGTGCGGGTGCGCCGGCCGCGCTGGCCGCGCCGGGTGGTCGCGACCATCGCGAACCGCCGTTCGGTCGCCGGCGTGGTGCTCGGCTGCTGCGTGACCGGCCTGCTCGCGGCCTCCCTGCCCCTGCTCCGGCTGGACCTCGGCGTCTCCTTCGTGACGACGCTGCCGGACCGCGCACCGGTCCGTGAGGCGGCGACGGCGGCGCAGGACGGGTTCGCCACGGGCATCTTGTCGCCCACGGTCGTCCTCCTGGAGGGCCCGCACGTCGGCCGCCAGCACGACGCGCTGGTCACGCTCGGCTCCGCGATCGCGCGCCAGCCGGGGGTGGCCGGCGTCCTCGGCCCGGGATCGCAGCCGTTCCGCATCGCCGCGGGCGTCCTGATCTCACGCGACCGGGACGCCGTGCGCTACCTGGTCGTCCTCGACCGCGAGCCGCTCGGGGCCGCCGCGGTGCAGGCCGTCGACCGGCTCCGCAGCGAGCTGCCCACCCTGATGCGCGAGGCCGGCCTGACCGGCGCGACCGTGGCCCTGGGCGGCGACACCGCCACGGCGTCGTTCCTCGTCCACCAGACCCAGGACGACCTGCTGCGGATCGCGCTGGCCGCCGGGCTGGCCAACCTGCTGATGCTGCTGCTGTTCCTGCGGTCCGCGGTCGCGTCCGTGCTGCTGCTCGGCACGTCGGTGCTGTCGCTCGGCGCGACGCTGGGGATCACCAGCGCGCTCTTCGGCAGGCTCGATCCCGGTCAGGGGCTGACGTTCTACGTCCCCTTCGCCGCCGCGGTCCTGCTGCTCGCCTTCGGCTCGGACTACAACATCTTCACGGTCGGCCACGTGTGGGGATCCGCCCGGGACCGCAGCATGCGCGACGCCCTGGTCGGGATCGCTGCCGTCCGCCCTGAGCGCGGTGGCGGTGGCGGGGCTCGCGCTCGGCACCAGCTTCGGGCTGCTCGGGCTGGTGCCGCTGCTGCCCTTCCACCAGCTGGCCTTCGCCGTCGCGCTGGGCATCACCGTCGACGTGTTCGTGGTGCGGCTGCTGATGGTGCCCGCCCTGCTGACCGTGGTCGGTCCCGTCGCGGCCTGGCCCAGCCGCCGGTTCCGGCCGCGGCGGTCGCGCCGGCGCGTACCGCGTCAGCCGGCGACGTAGACCTTGCGCAGCGTCTCGGTGACCGTCCAGGTGGTCCGCTCGCCGGCCCGCAGCCGGACGGCCACGCCGGGAGCGAGATCGACGACCTCGCCGTCCTCGAACGCCACCGTGCCGCGGCCGGCGAGCACGACGAACACCTCGTCGACCTCGGTGTCGTGGTCGACCCCGGGCGCCATCTCCCACAGGCCGACCTCGGCGTCGCCGAGCGTGGTGAGGGGGGCGGCGTCGCCGGAGAGCACGTCGGTCGAGAGCAGCCTCATGAGTCGAATCCCAGTCCTGCCTTGTCGAGGGCCTTGAGGAAGAGGTTGCGCCGGCCCTGCCGGTGGTCGGCGCGGTCGAGCGACCGGCGGGTCAGCTCGATGCCCAGGCCGGCCAGCGGCGACGGGGGGAACGGCAGCGGTCGGCGCCGGACCATCTCCAGGCGGGTCCGCTCCGTGTCGTCGCCCGCGAGCCGGTCCAGCATCACCTCGGCGGCGAACCGGGTCGCGCCCACGCCGAGACCGGTGAAGCCGGCGGCGTACGCCACCCGCCCGCGGTGCGCGAGGCCGTGGAACGCCGCGAACCTGGTCGAGGTGTCGATGGCGCCGGCCCAACGGTGGCTGAACCGCACGCCCTCCAGCTGCGGGAAGACGGTCAGGAAGTGGGCGGCGAGCCGGCGGTACGTCGCGGGCCGCTCCTCGTGCGCGCCGCGGACCTCACGCCGGTGGATGGCGTCGTAGCCGCCCCACAGGATGCGGTGGTCCGCGGTCAGCCGGGAGTAGTGGAACTGGTTCGCCAGGTCGCCGACGCCCTGCCGGTGCGCCCAGCCGATGCTCCGCAACTGCTCGGAGCTGAGCGGCTCGGTCAGCAGCACGTAGTCGTAGACGGGCACGGTGAGCAGCCGGGTGCGCCGCAGCAGCGACGGGAAGACGTTGGTGGCGAGGGCGACCCGGTCGCTGGTGACCGTGCCGCCGGTGGTGCGCACCCGCACGGGTCCGGGCCCGCCGGCGTCGAGGCCGGTGGCGCGGGTGCCCTCGTGGATCTCCACGCCCAGCTCGGCCGCGGCCGCCGGCGAGCCCGCGGGCGAGTCGGCCGGGGTGCACGAGCGCGCAGTCGTGGCGGTCCCAGTCGCCGGCGAGGAACACCGGGCTGTCGATCTCGCGGCGCACCGCGTCGCGGTCGAGGAAGCCGCGGCCCGCGGACTCGGCGGAGTCGCGCAGCCACGCGACCTGGTGCTCCTCGACCGCCACCGACAGCACCCCGGTGCGCTCGAGCTGGGCGTCGATGCCGAGGTCGCGCACGTCGGCCTCGAGGGCGTCGAGGTTCGCGCGGCCGAGCCGCTCGAGCTCGTCGTACTCCTCGGGCCAGCGGCGCCGCCCGTTCTCCTCGCCGTGGGTCAGGCTGGCCTCGCAGAAGCCGCCGTTGCGCCCGGACGCCGCCCAGCCGACGGTGTTCGCCTCGAGCAGCACCACCCGCGCGCCCGGGTCGCGGCGCTTGGCCAGCACCGCGGTCCACAGCCCGCAGTAGCCGCCGCCCACCACGGTCAGGTCAGCGGCGGTGTCCGCGGTCAGGGGCGGGTACGCCGTCGCGGGCGCGTCCTCGAGCCAGAAGATCGCGTGCCGGCTCGGTGCCAGCGCGGCGTCGACCAGGGCGTCGGGGGGCGCCAGCCGCTCGTAGACGGTCCTACTGCCTGGGCATGCTGGTCGCCGGCCTTGAGCGCCTCGTCGAGGATCGCCAGGCCCTCGCGGGCCTCCTCGTCGCTCATCGTGCACGGCGGCACCAGGTGGATCCGGTTCGTGTTGGAGAACGGCAGCAGCCCGGCCCCCTTGCAGGCCGCGACCACGTCCGCGACGCCGCCGGCCGGCAGCATCTCCCTGGTGGTCCGGTCGGTCACGAGGTCGACCGCCCAGAACGCGCCGACGCCGCGCACCTCGCCGACGCACGCGTGCCGGCCCGCGATCTCGGCGAGACCCGGCCCGAAGACCTCACGACCGAGGCGGTCGGCGTTCTCGACGATGCCCTCGTCGCGCATGGTGTTGATCGTCGCGACGGCCGCCGCGGTGGCCAGCGGGTGGCCGGAGTAGGTGAGCCCCCCGGGGTAGGCGCGGTGCGCGAACGTCTCGGCGATCGGCTCGCTGATGATCACGCCGCCCAGCGGGACGTAGCCGGAGTTCACGCCCTTGGCGAAGGTGATGAGGTCGGGTGCCACGGCGTACCGGTCCAGCGCCAGCCAGGTGCCGGCACGGCCGAAGCCGGCCATCACCTCGTCGAGGATCAGCACGATGCCGTGCCGGTCGCACAGCTCCCGGACGCCGGCCAGGTAGCCCGGCGGCGGCGGGAAGATCCCGGCGGTGCCGGGGATCGTCTCGAGGATGATCGCGGCGATCGTGTCCGCGCCCTCGGCCTCGACGGTGCGCGCCAGGTGCTGCAGCGCGCGCTCGCACTCCTCGGCCTCGGTGGTGGCGTGGAACTCCGAGCGGTACAGGAACGGGCCGAAGAAGTGCACGGTGCCGGTGGTCGCGGTGTCGTTGGCCCACCGGCGCGGGTCGCCGGTCATGTTGATCGCGGTCTGGGTGCCGCCGTGGTAGCTGCGGTACGTCGAGAGCACCTTGAACCGCCCCGTGTGCAGCCGCGCCATGCGGACGGCGTGCTCGTTGGCGTCGGCGCCGCCGTTGGTGAAGAACACCTTCTCGAACCCGTCCGGCGCGATCTCGCTGATCAGCCGGGCGGCCTCGCTGCGCTGGTCGTTGGCGAACTGCGGCGCGATCGTGCACAGCCGGTCCGCCTGCTCCTTGATCGCCGCGACCACGCGCGGGTGCTGGTGGCCGATGTTGGTGAAGACCAGCTGGCTGGAGAAGTCCAGGTAGCGGCGGTCCTCGTCGTCCCACACGTACGACCCGCGGGCCGCGGTGATCACCATCGGGCTGATCTCGGCCTGGGCGGACCAGGAGTGGAAGACGTGCTTGCGGTCCAGCTCGTAGGCGGTGCTCATCGCGGTTCCTCTCGGGACTCGTCAGTGGTTCTTGGGGAAGGCCAGCTCCAGGCCGCCGGCGGTCCCGGGGTCGGGCCAGCGGGTGGTGACGACCTTGCCACGGGTGAAGAAGTGCACGCCCTCGACGCCGTGGGCGTGGGTGTCGCCGAACAGCGACGCCTTCCAGCCGCCGAACGAGTAGTAGGCCATCGGCACCGGGATCGGGACGTTCACGCCGATCATGCCGACCTGGACGTCGGTCTCGAACGCCCGCGCCGCGCCGCCGTTGCCGGTGAAGATCGCGGTGCCGTTGCCGTACCGGTTGGCGTTCACCAGGTCCAGCGCCTCGGCGTAGGTGTCGGCGCGCACGACGCTGAGCACCGGGCCGAAGATCTCGTCGGTGTAGACGCTCATCTGCGGGGTGACGTGGTCGAACAGCGTCGGGCCGAGCCAGAAGCCGTCCGTGGCGCCGTCGGCCTCGACCGTGCGGCCGTCGACGACGAGCGTGGCGCCCTCGCGCTCGCCGGCGTCGACGTACGACGCCACCTTGTCGCGGTGCGCACCGGTCACCAGCGGGCCCATGTCGGGGTCGGCCTCGCCGTCGCCGACCCGCAGGGTGGTGGTGCGCTCGGCGATCCGGCGGACCAGCTCGTCGCCGATGTCGCCGACGGCCACCACGACGCTGATCGCCATGCACCGCTCGCCCGCCGAGCCGTACCCGGCACTGACCGCGGCGTCCGCGGCCAGGTCGAGGTCGGCGTCGGGGAGCACGACCATGTGGTTCTTGGCGCCGCCGAGGGCCTGCACCCGCTTGCCGGCGCGGCTGGCGCGCTCGTAGACGTACTCGGCGATCGGGGTCGAGCCGACGAAGCTGATCGAGGCGACGTCGGGGTGGTCGAGCAGCCCGTCGACGGCGACCTTGTCGCCCTGCAGCACGGTGAACACGCCGTCCGGCAGCCCGGCCTCCTGCCACAGCTCGGCCATCCAGATCGAGGCGGACGGGTCCTTCTCGCTCGGCTTGAGCACCACCGCGTTCCCGGCGGCGATCGCGATGGGGAAGAACCACATCGGGACCATCGCGGGGAAGTTGAACGGGCTGATGATGCCGACCACCCCGAGCGGCTGGCGGATGCTCTTGACGTCGACGCCGGTCGAGACCTGCGGGGAGTTGCCGCCCTTGAGCAGGTGGGGGATCCCGCACGCGAACTCCACGACCTCCTGGCCGCGCGACACCTCGCCGAGCGCGTCGGAGTGCACCTTGCCGTGCTCGCTGGTGATGATCCGGGCCAGCTCCTCCTTGCGCTCGTTGAGCAGCTCGCGGAACCGGAACACGACCTGGGTGCGGGCGCTGACCGAGCGAGACCCCCAGTCGGCCGCAGCCTTCTTCGCCGAGGCCACCGCGACCTCGATCTCCGCGGGTCCGGCGAACGCCACCTGGGCGGTCACCTGCCCGGTCGCCGGGTTGGTCACGTCACCGACCCGCGCGCTCGCGCCCGGGTGGGCCTGGCCGTCGATCCAGTGGGGAATGGTCTGCATGCCGCCATCGTGGCGCCGCAGCCGTGCGGTGACGAGGGACGACCTGTCGGCGATCACCGCATCGGTGCGACACTGTGTCGCATGCCGGTGACCGTCCGCGAAGCGATTGCGCTGCCCGCGCTCGCCGCCGGCGACCCGGTGGTGCTCGGCGGCGAGGCCGGCCTGGACACCGTCCTGCGCTGGGTGCACGTGTCGGAGGTCCGCGACGTCGCCCGGCTGCTGTCCGGGCACGAGCTGGTGCTGACCACCGGCCTCGGGATCGCGGCCTCGCCGGAGGCCGCCGACGAGTTCGTCCGGCAGCTGGTCGCGGTCGGCGCGGCCGGGCTGGTGATCGAGCTGAGCCCGGCGTACCCCTCGGTGCCGGAGCCGGCGCTGAGCCGGGCCCGCCAGGCCGGGTTCCCGCTGGTGGTGCTGAACCGGCCGGTGCGGTTCGTGGACGTGACCGAGGAGGTGCACCGGGCGATCGTGGCCGAGCAGTTCGAGGAGGTGCGGTTCGCCGGCGACGTGCACCAGACGTTCACCGAGCTGAGCCTGGCCCGGGCCTCGATGGAGCGGCTCGTCGAGGCGGCGGCGGACCTGGTCGGCAGCTCCGTGGTGCTGGAGGACCTGTCCCGCCGCGTCCTGGTGCCGGCCGTCCGCAACGAGCCGGTGGACCGCCTGCTCACCGACTGGGAGCGGCGGTCCCGGCTGACGCCGTTCCCGCACGGCACCGGGACCGGGGGCCCGGAGGGCTGGTTGACCACGCCGGTCGGCATCCAGGGCGGCGACTGGGGACGTCTCGTGGTGACCGGCCCGCGCGACGAGCAACGCGCGCGGCTGGTCGTCGAGCGGGCGGCGCAGGCGCTCGAGCTGGGCCGGATGATCGAGCGGGACGAGACGTCGATCCAGCTGCGGGTGCACGGCGGGTTCCTGCTCGACCTGCTGGACGGCCGGCTG
This sequence comes from uncultured Actinomycetota bacterium, assembly GCA_963763225.1. Lineage (GTDB taxonomy): Bacteria > Actinomycetota > Actinomycetes > Propionibacteriales > Nocardioidaceae > Nocardioides. The sequence goes on from CAVXNT010000004.1 coordinate 729,837, forward strand.
GGGAACGAGGCCGTCGCCGCCGCGCGGCTGCGCGCGCTCGGCGTACCGGAGTCGGGCTCGTACGTCGCCGCGGTCGCCCGGCTGCGCTCCGAGGCACCGGTGGACGGGCTGGTCTCCGCGCTCGGCGACCTGCCCGGGCTGGTCGGGGTGCTCGACGCGGTGCACGTGGGACTGCTCGTCCCGGCCGGCGCGGACCTCGACGCCGCCGCCCGGGCGCTCGCAGCGGTCGAGCCGGACGCCGTGCTCGCGGCCGGCCACCCGGTGAGCGGGGTGCTCGCCGGCCGCTACGTCCCTGCGGTCGCGCGCGGGTCGTGGCCGACGTGGCGGTCACGCTGCCGTCGCTGGAGGGGTGCGTGCGGCAGGCGGACATCCGGCTGCCGGGGCTGCTGATGTCGTTGCGCGAGGACGCGCGCCTGCAGGAGTTCGCCGAGGCCGAGCTCGGCGCGCTGCTGGCCCACGAGGCCCGGCACGGCGGCGGCCTGGTCGAGCTGCTGCGGCAGTTCCTGGCGGTCGGCGGCAACAAGGCCGAGCTGGCGCGGGTGGCGCACCGCAACCGCACGTCGCTCTACCCGGCGCTCCGCCGCCTCGAGGACCTCGTCGGCCACCCCCTCGACGACCCGCTCTCGCGGCTGTCGCTCGGCGTCGCGCTGCTGGCCTACGACCAGGGCCGCCAGTTGTAGTTGCGGGAGCGGACTTGTCCGCCGAAACCCGACCGACACGCCGTTGCGCAACGGCGTGTCGGTCGGGTTTCACCGGCTGACCGGTGAAACCCGCCGGCGTGTCGCTACTCCGACGCCGCCAGCGTCGCACCGAGGCCGATCATCATCACGCCGCCGGCGACGCCGAGGCGGTCGAGGCGGTGGGGGCGGCGGGCGAACCAGTCGCGCGCCCGGGCGGCGGCGAGCGCCCACACCGAGTCCGAGCACGCGGCCATCGCGCCGAAGACCACGCCGAGCAGCGCGAGCTGGACGCCGGCGTGGCCGGCCGGCTCGTTGACGAACTGCGGCAGGAACGCGACGAAGAAGACGATGGTCTTGGGGTTGGTGAGGCCGACCACGAAGCCGACCCGCAGCGACCGGGTGGCCCGCGCGCGGACGACCGGGGCGCCCTCGGCGGCGGCCATGCGCGGCCCGGGCGTCGGCGCGGTGCCGGATCGCCTGGACGCCGAGCCACACGACGTACGCCGCCCCGACCATCTTCAGCACCACGTACGCCTCCGCGCTCGCGGCCACCACGGCGCCGAGGCCGACGGCGACCAGCAGGACCTGGGTGGTGAGGCCGAGGGCGTTGCCGAGCACCGAGAGCAGCGCGTCGCGCCGGCCGACGGTGAGCGCCCGGCCGATGGTGAACAGCAGGCTCGGGCCCGGCACCTGGATGAAGAGGGCGCTCGCGATCACGAACGCGAGCCACTGGCTGGTCGTCGGCACGTCGCCAGTGTGAGGCCCGCACGACCCGGGCAGCGCGCGATTTCGTCAGGCGGTCCCGCGCAGCTCGAGGCGCACCAGGGGGATGTCCGGGTCGTCGGTGCCGTTGAGCTCGGCCATCGTGGCCGCGAGCCGCTGCCACGCGCGCGGGTGGCGGCGGGCGTAGTCGGCCAGGGTCGCGTCGCGCTCGGCGGGCCCGAGCACCACCGCCTCGGCGCGGTAGCGGGTCCGGCCGAGCACGACGTGGCAACCCGGCGTCGCGGCCAGGTTGCGGAACCACTGCGACCGCCGTCCGAAGCCCGAGGCGACGACGACCGCGCCGGGCTCGCGGGCGACGACCTCGAGCACGACGTACCGGACCCGCCCCGACGACCGCCCGACGTGCTCGAGCAGCAGCAGCCGGCCGCCGAACAGCTGTCCCCACCCGTGCCGGAAGAGGGTGATCGGCGCGCGGACCACCCATCGGGTCCGGAGGATGCGCGCCGACAGGCTCATGCCGTCCACGATAGGTGTGGGCCAGACTGGGCTCCGTGGTGAGCATCGGACGAGAGATCCAGGGCCGCATCTACCGGGCCGGCGTCTTCGGCCACCGGCCGGTCGTGCCGGTGGAGCCCACGGCGCTCGAGGCGGCCGCGAAGCGGCGGATGAGCCCGCAGGCGTGGGCGTACGTCGCGGGCGGCGCCGGCCAGCACCGCACGGTGCGCGCCAACGTCGCCGCGTTCGACCGGCACCGGATCGTGCCGCGGATGCTGGTCGACGTCGGCGAGCGGGACCTGTCGGTCGAGCTGCTCGGCCGGCGGCTGTCCGCGCCGCTGCTGTTCGCGCCGATCGGCGTGCTCGAGATGGCGCACCGCGAGGCCGAGTACGCCGTCGCCGCGGCCGCCCGCGACCTCGGCCTGCCCATGGTCATCTCGACCCAGGGCTCGGTCCCGATGGAGGAGACCGCTCGCGCGCTCGGCGACACGCCCCGGCTCTACCAGCTGTACTGGAGCAACGACGACACCGTCGTGGACTCGTTCATCCGCCGGGCCGAGGAGATCGGCAGCGACGCCCTGGTCGTCACGCTCGACACCCACCTGCTCGGGTGGCGCACCCGGGACCTCGACCTCGGCTACCTGCCGTTCGCGCGGGCCCAGGGCATCGCGCAGTACACCAGCGACGCGGCGTTCCGGGCGCTCGCCGAGGTCCGCGCGCAGCTGCCGAACGACGAGCCGACGCCGCGGCCGACGGTCGCCGCGGTCAGGTCGCTGCTGAGCATCGCGCGGCACTACCCGGGATCGCTGCTGGACAACCTGCGCTCGCCGGTGCCCCGCGCCGCGGTCGAGACCTTCCTCGACGTGTTCTCCCGGTCGACGCTGAGCTGGAAGGACCTGGCCTACCTGCGCGAGCGCACCTCGCTGCCCATCTACCTCAAGGGCATCCAGCACCGGGCGGACGCCCGCCTCGCACTGGACCACGGCGTGGACGGCCTGATCGTGTCCAACCACGGCGGCCGCCAGGTCGACGGCGCGATCGCGTCCCTCGACGCGCTGCCGACGATCGTGGCGGAGGTCGACGGCCGCATCCCGGTGCTGTTCGACAGCGGCATCCGCAGCGGCGCCGACGCCTTCGTCGCGCTCGCCCTCGGCGCGCAGGCCGTGCTCGTGGGGCGGCCCTGGGTCTACGGCCTCGCGCTGGCCGGTGCCGACGGCGTGCGCGCGGTCATGGAGCACGTCCTCGCCGAGCTGGACCTGACGATGGGCCTGGCCGGCGTACGCACCATCGACGAGATCACCCGGGACCTGCTCACCTCCGCGCCCTGACCCGGCCCTCGGGAACCGGTCTGGACCGGGTATCACCGGGCGCCCGGGGCGCTCCTGAACCACCGTGCAGAACCGAACCGCCCCGCGCTCCGCGTCCCACCCGCGGCCGACCACCCACCGCCGCGACGGCCGCCCCGACCGCGCCCTGCAGGCCGCGCTGTCGGCCCGCACCGCCCTCCAGCAGGCTGGACAAATCGGCTGATCTGTCTCATTGTCGACGGCGTGTACCGCCCCGCCACGCCGGAGACCTGGGCCGCGCCCTGGTCGATGTACGCCGACCTGCGCGACCACGACCCGGTCCACCACGTGGAGCGCCCCGGCGGCCGTGACCACTGGGTCCTCTCCCGCCACGCGGACGTGCTCGCCGCCGCGGTCGACACCACGACGTACTCCTCCGCCCAGGGGCTGACCGTCGAGTACGACGAGCTCGACGCGGTCGGCCTCGCCGACAACCGCCCGCTGGTGATGCTCGACCCGCCCGACCACACCGCGTTCCGCAAGCTGGTCGCGCGCGGCTTCACCCCGCGCCAGGTACGCACCCTCGAGCCGACGGTGCGCGCGTTCGTCGGCGAGCGGCTCGACCGGCTGCGCGAGGAGGGCGGCGGCGACATCGTCGAGGCGCTGTTCAAGCCGCTGCCGAGCATGGTCGTCGCGCACTACCTGGGGGTGCCCGACGACGGCCGCGAGCGCTTCGACGACTGGACGCACGCGATCGTCACCGCCAGCGCCGCCGGCTCGGTCACGGCCGCGACCGAGGCGGTCACCGAGATGATGGGGTACTTCGCCGAGCTCATCGAGCGCCGGCGGGCCGAGCCGGGCGACGACACCGTCTCCCACCTGGTCGCGGCCGGGGTGGGTGACGACGACGCGGGGCTGCTCTCGATCCTGGCCTACGTGTTCACCGTCGTCACCGGCGGCAACGACACCACCACCGGCATGCTGGGCGGCTCGGTGCAGCTGCTCGAGAGCGACCGCGACCAGCGCCGGGTCCTGCTCGACGACCCCGGCCTGGTCGGCGACGCGGTCGAGGAGCTCCTCCGGCTCACCAGCCCGGTGCAGGCGCTGGCCCGGACCACCACCCGCGACGTCGAGGTCCACGGCCGCACGATCCCGGAGGGCCGCCGGGTGCTGCTCCTCTACGGCAGCGCCAACCGGGACCCGCGCCGCTACGGGCTCGACGCCGAGGAGCTCGACGTACGCCGCAGGCCCGGCCAGATCCTCACCTTCGGCCAGGGCAGCCACCACTGCCTGGGGGCCGCGGCCGCGCGGCTGCAGGCGCGGGTCGCGCTCGAGGAGCTGCTCGCCCGCTGCCCGGACTTCACCGTCGACCTCGACGGGGTCGAGTGGGCGCCCGGGCCGTACGTGCGCCGCCCGACCACCGTCCCGTTCCGGCCGGCCGCATGAGCGCCGACCAGCCGGCCCGGATCCTGGACGCCGCCGCGCGGCTGTTCGCCGAGCGGGGTGTCAACGCGGTGGGCATGGGCGAGGTCGCGCGGGCCGCCGGCTGCTCGCGGGCGACGCTGTACCGCTACTTCGCCGACCGGCACGAGCTGCACCGCGCGTTCGTCCACCGCGAGGCGCGCCGGATCGGCGCGCTCGTGGCCGCCGAGACCGGCGACATCGGCGACGCCTCCGACGTCGGCGCGGCGGTGCTGGCCGCGGTGCGGCACGTGCGCGGGGCACCCGAGCTGCTGGCCTGGTTCGGCGCCGCCGACGCCGGCACCACCGCCGAGCTCGCGCAGTCCAGCGAGGTCATCGAGTCGCTCGGCCTCTCGCTGGTCGGCGACCCGGACGCCGCGCGCTGGCTGGTGCGCGTGGTCGTCTCCCTGCTGCTCGTGCCCGGCCGCGACGAGGCGGAGGAGCGGGCGCTGGTCGAGCGGTTCGTCGTGCCCGCGCTCACTGCACGCGGGTGATCCCGGCGCAGCGGTACGACGTACCGCCCTCCGGCTGCCACTGCCCGTCGTCCAGCTTCAGGAACCGCCAGCAGCCGCCGACGTCCTTGCTGCCGACGTGCTGCGGCGCGTGCAGGCCGTGGTCGGTCCAGTCGTCGACGTGCGCGAGCCGGTCGACGAGGGCCGCCCGGGTGAGCCTGCCGCCCAGGGCGATCGCCTGCTCGGTGAACAGCCGCGCCGCCGACCAGGCGAACAGGCCCGTGTACGTCGGCTGCGCGCCGGGATGCACCTGCTGGAGCCACTGGAGGTAGAGCTGGAGCTCGGCGTTGGACGACTTCTCCTCGAACGGCGTGAAGTTCACGAAGACCTGCGCGCCGTTCACGTCGGACCCGCCGTTCTCCACGAACGACCGGTCGTAGCCGGTCGCATCGAGCAGGAACACGTCGGGATCCATCCCCTGCTCGCGCATCGCCCGGGCCAGCCGCACGGCCTGCTCCTCGGCGCCGAGGAACTCCACCCAGCGCACGCCGTGGTCCTTCATCTGCTGCACGTACGGCGCGTAGTTGAACTCCGACACGTCGATCCCGGCGGTGTAGACGACATCCACGCCGCGCTTGCGCAGCGCGTGGATCTGGGTCGACGCGTTCTCGGCTGCCGGGCCGGCCTGGATCCACAGGTACGCCGCGTGCCGGGCGGCGTCGGCGTACCGGTCCAGGAAGAAGTCGGGGATCGCGTTCGGGAACTGGCCGGGATTCGCCGACTGGGTCGCGAAGCAGGTCGCGCAGGCCAGGCGGTCGTGGGTGACGATGCCGGCGCGCAGGTCCGGCAGGCCGCACTGCTCGGCGGTCTTCGCGCCGCCGGAGTCGAACGCCGACATCGACCCGACGGCCGCGAACGCCTGGTGGCAGGCGGCGTCGTAGGCGCGCTGGTCGGCGCCGGAGTCGGTGCGCGTGTCGAGCTGGAGCACCTTGAGCTTGCGGCCGCAGATGGTGGCGCTGGCGTTGAAGTACGCCGCGTAGGCCCGCACCGCGTCCTGCGCGGCCTTGAACAGGCCCGGCACGGGCCCGCTCACGTCGGCGGCGTTGGCGATCGTGATCGTGTCGTCGGTGACCCCGGGCTGGTCCCGGAACCCGCGGCAGCTACCCCGCTGCGTCCCGGCCGCGGGGGCGGCCTGGTCGTCGTCACCGGCGCCGCCGGACCCGGGCCCGGCCGAGCCGGCCGCGCCCGCGCTCGACGACCCCCCGGATGTCGACCCGTCGTCGCCGGTGGGCCCGGAGGCCGACGTACCCCCGTCCGAGCCTGTGTCCGCGCCCACCCTGGCCGCGGACGCCGCGGCCGGCACCGATCCGCCGTTCGCGGCCGCGACCTGCTCGGGCGAGACCCGCGACCCGCATGCGGTCAGCAGGGCAGCGGCGACCACCGCGCCCACGGACCAGCCTGAGACCTTCACGTCACTGATGTACCACCGTCGCCGGATCTCCATACGGCAGGCTGCTCCCCATGGAGCGTGGCGTGCACTACATCGGGATCGACCTGGCCTGGGGCGAGCGGCAGCGCACGGGCCTCGCCGTGCTCGACGCCGAGGGCCGGCTCGTGCACGTGTCCAGCGTCCGCACGGACGAGGAGATCCGCGAGGCGCTCGCGGCGTACGTCGACGGTCCGTGCCGGGTCGGCATCGACGCGCCGCTGATCGTCACGAACCCGACCGGCTCCCGGGTCGCCGAGGAGGAGCTCAACCGCGACTTCCGGGGCTTCGAGGCCGGGGCGCACCCGTCGAACACCGGCAAGCCCGAGTTCGCCGACGGCACGCGGGGGGCACGCCTCTGCAAGCTGCTCCGCCTCGACATGGACCCGGCGTCCGGGCGGCAGCGGCGGGCGATCGAGGTCTACCCGCACCCGGCCACCGTGGTGCTGTTCGGCCTGACCCGGACGCTGAAGTACAAGAACAAGCCCGGCCGCACGCTCGACACCCTGCGCGCCGCGCTGCTGACCCTGATGGACCACGTCGAGCGGGTGGTGCCGGCCGACGCGGCGTGGCGTGCGCTGCGCGCGGACGGTCGAGGGCGCCACGCGCAAGAGCGACCTGGGTCGGGCCGAGGACCAGGTGGACGCCGTGGTGTGCGCCTACGTCGCCCTGTTCGCCGACCGGTGGCCCGACCGGGTCACGACGTACGGCGACTTCGAGCACGGCTACATCGTCACGCCGACCCTGCGACACGACGCCCACGCGGACGCGATCCGGCCAGGCCGTCGAGGAGTACGCCGAGCGGCAGCCGGCCTGGTCGCGCGGCCGACGAGTTCGTCGGACGGGTGACCTCGCTGCTCGACGAGGCGGGCGTCAACTACCTCAGCGTCACCGGCCGCGCCAAGACCGTCGGGTCGTTCGCGGCCAAGGCGGCCCGCACGGTCGACGGGTTGCCGGCGTACGCGACCCGCTGCGCGAGATCACCGACCAGGTCGGGATCCGGGTGATCACCTACGTGCGCAGCGACGTCGCCACCGTCGCGGACGTGCTGGCCACCAGCTGACCATCCTCGACGACCGCGACCTCGGGCAGGAGACCGCGAGCGAGGGCCGGTTCGGGTACGCCAGCCGGCACCTGCTGGTCGCCGACGCCGAGGGGGGGAGCGCGCGCGCCAGGTGCAGGTGCGGACCGTGCTGCAGCACGCGTGGGCGGAGTTCGAGCACGACATCCGGTACAAGGGCACGGTCCCGGCGAGCACGCCCGCGACTTCGACCGCCGGTTCACGCTCGCCGCGGGCCTCCTCGAGCTGGCCGACCAGGAGTTCACCACGATCCGCGAAAGGCTGCGCGGTGCCTCGGTACGAGGAGCCGTCGGCCGAGGGGGATCAGCCCGCGCGAGCTCGCGGCGTACCTCGCCGGCCAGTACCACGACGCCGAGTGGTCGCGCCCCGACCACTACGGCTGGATCGCGTCCCTGTTGCCGGAGCTCGGCCTCACCTCCCTGGCCGAGCTCGGCGACGTGCTCTCGGTCTGGACGCCGACGCCCTGGTCGCGCGCATGGACTACCGCTACCCGCCGGGCGCTGTCCGCCGCCTCGACGACGCGCTGCTCGCAGCCTTCGGCGATCGGTACGTCGACCTCCCCGGCAACGCCCACCGCCGCGGTCTGCTGCGCACCCGGCTGGAACGGATGGCCGTCGACTGACAGCGGCTTGCGGTCCGGCGGGTGGTTGCGCGCCGACAGGCAGCGAAGCGGGTAGGCCGGGTGCGGGGTTGCGGCTGGCTCCCGGCTCACGGAGACCCTTCCGCGGGCCCGCCCCCGCGCTGCCCCGCGCCCGAAAATCGGACACGAAAAAACTTTTGGAAAGCGTCTCACAGAGTGAGACAGACCGGCTCTGAGCAGGGGTGACTGTCGGTGGTCCCTGATTGGGTTGATCCATGGCAGCAGGTCGCGACCCCCGGCACCCGGTGGCTGTTGCGACCGCGCACCTGCACGCCGAGCTGGACACCGTGGTGGATGCGTCGGTGTGGTCGATGGACGCCACCGAGACCGGGCAGACGCTGGTGCGTTGACCCGGGTCAGGCCCGCCTGGCCGAGCTCGAAGCCCGGGTGGCCGCGCATGCGGAGTTCGCCGGCGTCGGTGACGACGTGGCCGCCTCCAGCACCGCGGCGTGGCTGGCCCACACCACCCGCCAGACCCGGGGTGCCGCGGCGGCGACCATGGCCCTGGGCCGTGGCCTCGAGGCCCACCCCGCCACCCGGGACGCGCTCGCGGCGGGTCGGATCTGTGTGGACCAGGCCCGCGCGATCATCGACGCGGTCGACAAGCTGCCCGACACCCTCGACCCCGGCCTGGTCGCCAAAGCCGAGGCCCACCTCCTCGACCTCGCCCGCGACCACGACGCCGCCGCACTGACCCGGTGCGGCAAGCACCTGTTCGAGGTCATCGCCCCCGACGAGGCCGACGCCCGCGAAGCCGCCCTGCTGGAGGCCGAGGAAGCCGCCGCCGCGAAGGCGTGTCACCTGACCATGGTCGACGACGGCCACGGCAAGACCCGCGGCACCTTCACCCTCCCCACCGTGCACGGCGCCGCGTTGCGGAAGATGCTGGCCGCGATCGCCGCCCCCAAACACCAAGTGGCCACGAAGGGCGCCGGGAACAGCGACGGGTTCGGCGCCGACCCACCCCCGAAGCACTCGGCCGGGCGTTGTGCGAGCTGATCGAGCGGTACCCCGCCGACCAGCTCCCCGATACCGGCGGCGTGTCGGCGACCATGGTGGTCCTCATCGACGTCGACACCCTGATGGGACGCCTCGAGAAGGCGGGCGTGTTGGACACCGGGGAGAGGATCTCCCCCGCCATGGCCCGCCGCCTGGCGTGCGAGGCGGGCCTGATCCCCGTGGTCCTCGACGGGCCCTCCCAACCCATCGACATCGGCCGCAAAGCCCGCTACTTCACCGAACCCCAGCGCGTCCTGCTGCTGGTCCGCGACGGCGGCTGCAAGGCCGAAGGGTGCGACCGCACCACCGGCCTGCACGCCCACCACCAGACCCCCTGGGTCGACGGCGGCCCCACCGACGTCGCCAACGGCATCCTGCTCTGCGGCTGGCACCACCAACGCGCCCACGACCAGAAGTACCGCACCACCTACCACCCCAACGGCGACGTCACCTTCCACCGACGAACCTAATGGGGGTGCATCACCGAGGTTTCGGCCAGAGTGGTGTCCGAGTCCGCCGGTCGGGTGAGCACTACTGCTGCCTGGCCGTTGAGGTCTAGGTCTAGATCGTGCCCCTGCCGGTGAACGAGGAGGCGTTGATGGCTGCTGGGATAACGCGCCCCGCATCGTGCGGTGAGCACTGAACCATTAGGTCGCCTGCGAGCCTCTTCCGGACGATCCGGTGTGAGTGATCGAGGAGGACAGGGTGCTGTTCCTGGGTGACGACTGGGCCGAGGCCCATCACGACATCGAGCTCCAAGACGAGCAGGGCCGGGTGCTGAAACGGCGCCGGCTGCCCGAAGGGGTGACCGGGCTGACCCAGCTCCATGCGTTGATCGCTGACCATCTCGGCGACGAGGACGAGCCCGCGTCGGTGCTGGTGGGGATCGAAACCGACCGCGGGCGGCTGGGTCCACGCCCTGGTCGCGGCCGGCTACACGGTGTACGCGATCAACCCCAAGCAGGCCGCTCGGTACCGCGAGCGGCTGACCACCTCGGGGGCCAAGAGCGACCCGGGTGATGCGCACGTGCTGGCCGAGATCGTCCGCAAGGACCGTGAGCACCACCGCGTCGTGGCCGGGGACAGCGAGCAGGCCGAGGTGGTCAAGACCGTGGCCCGCACCCATCAGACGATGATCTGGACCCGGCAGCGACAGGCCAACCAACTGCGCTCGATGCTGCGGGAGTTCTACCCCGCCGCGCTCGAGGCGTTCGGCGATGACCTGGCCGGACGCGACGCACTCGCCGTGCTCGCGGTCGCTCCCACCCCGGCCGCCGGACGCGCGTTGTCCAGGTCGAGGCTGGTCAGCGTGCTGCGCAAGGCGGGTCGGCAACGGAACCTGCAGGCCCGGGCCGAGGAGATCGCGACTGTGCTGCGCAGCGAGCACCTCGGGCTGTCCGACGCGCTCACCGAGGCCTACGGCGCCAGCGTCCGATCGCTGGTGGCGGTGCTGACCACGATGGTCGCGCAGATCGCGGCGCTCGAGGGCGAGGTGGAACGGTGTTTTGGCCAGCACCCGGACGCTGAGATCATCACCAGCCAGCCAGGCCTCGGTGTGGTGCTCGGAGCCCGGGTGCTGGCCGAGTTCGGTGACGACAAGGACCGATACGCCGACGCCAAGGCCCGACGCAACTACGCCGGCACCAGCCCGATCACGAAGACCTCCGGCAAGAGCAGGGTCGTGCTCGCCCGCTACGCCCGCAACAAGCGGCTCGCCGACGCGCTGCACCAGCAGGCCTTCGCCGCACTCACCGCCTCACCAGGCGCCCGGGCGTTCTACGACCACCACCGCGCCCGCGGCGCCACCCACCACCAAGCACTCCGCGCACTGTCCAACCGCCTCGTCGGCATCCTCGACGGCTGCCTACGCCACCGCACCACCTACAACGAATCCACCGCCTGGGCACACCGCCAACCCGCGCCGCTTGACACCTACAGCCCTGGGATATCTAGGCCGACCGCGAACCGCGCTGATCGCGGCCAGATCCGAGCGTCACTTAGGGTCGGATCGTGGCCGACCGTCCTGCAAATCGTCT
>CAVXNT010000005.1:0-9845 GCA_963763225.1 uncultured Actinomycetota bacterium
GCCGACCGGGTCGTGGCACGGCTGGCCGGACAGCGCGGTCTCCAGGGGGTTGCCGCAGCCGTTGGTGGCGGTGTGGTCCTCGCAGTCGCGCAGCGCGTAGGTGACGCCGAACTTGTCCCACGGCTTGCCGCAGTGCGCGTCGCCACCGAGGAACTCGAAGGCCATCCCGTGGGTGTGGGCGTCGACGTAGCCGCGGGTCTCCGCGATGTCGGACACGCCGCGGAAGGTGCGGCCGTCGATGTCGTCCTCGACCTCGGGCCACGCGGCGCAGCCCGTGGTGGTGTGCAGGGCGAACGCGGTCGGCTCGGCGGCGAGCACGAGCGTGCCGCCGTCACCCACCGCGAGGCTGTCGCCGCTGGACTTCAACGTGAAGGTGTACGACGAGCCCGCACGCCGGACGGTCCAGTCGGCCGACTCGCTCGGGCTGCTCGCGGCCGTCGCGGCGTCCCCACCGAGCAGCGGGGTGGAGTCCTGGGCCAGGAAGTCCTCGGCGCTGCCGAAGAGGAGGTACGTGCCGAGGTCGGTGGCCTGGAAGTGGAACGGCTCGCCCGCGCCACGGTCGGGTGCGGTCGCCGCGAAGCCGTTGCCGGCGCGCGCGACCCAGTCGCCGGAGGGAGCGCGCAGGGCGTAGCAGCCGCTCGCCATCGCGTAGCGGTCCTGCGGCACGGCGTCGCGGTCCGGCTGTGCGGCCACCGGCACGAGCTTCGGGTCCGGCTCGGCCCGCTGGGCGGCGACGGCCCGGATGCCCGCGAGCTTCTCGGCGTTGCTCGTCGGGTCGAGCGTGGCGGCGCTGTCATCGTCGCTGCGCGAGATCGCGTTCTTCGTCGACGGGTCGAGGTGGTCGTGCAGGTGCCCGTCGAGGGCCGGCACCGCCCCCACAGCGGTGCCGGCCGGCTCTCGGGACGGGTCGGTGGAGGCCCGGTAGCGGTCGATGAGGCTGCCGTCGCGGCGGCGGTGTCCGCGGCGTCGTCGCCGTACGACGGGACCGTCACGGAGGCGCCGACCACGACCCCGGCGGCGAGGACGGCCGCCCAGGCCAGACGTCGGCGTCCCGGGCCGGAGGTGGCGGCGGTGGCACGGGCTCGGGGGCCGAACGGCGGCATGGGGGTCCTCTCGGTCGCGCGTACTGACGGGTAAACGAGAGGTACGGCGTCCCGTTACGCACGCGTCCGCGGACCGTCAGGGGCCGGGCCAGCCGATCCGCCGTGACGTCGCTCCCGCCGTACGACGCACCGACGCCACCACGTCGTCCGGTGAGGCCGGCGGGTCCGCGGCCGGCCAGGTGACCGCGATCCCGGCGACGGGGTGCCCGTTGTGGTCGAGCACGGCTGCGGCCACGGAGGCGAACCCGGGTGTGACCTCACCGTCCTCTGCGGCGTAGCCGCGGCTCCGGGTCTCGGCGAGCAGCGCCCGCATCGCGCTCAGCGACGTGGGGCCGCGGCCGTGCCGGTCGACGAAGGCGGACCGGTCCGGGAAAGCGCGCGGACCTGGTTGGCCGGCAGGGCGGCGAGGATCGCGCGGCCGCTCGCGGTGAGCTGGGCAGGGAGGCGGACGCCGACGTCGGTGACCAGCGGCGGCCGGCCAGGGGCGCGTTCCTCGAGGACGTAGAGCACGTCACGCCCGTGCAGCACCGCCAGGTGGGCGGACTGGCCCAGCCGGTCGACGAGAGCGGCGAGGGGCCGGCGCGCGATCCGCTGCAGCGGCTCCTGGCGGGCGTACCCGGACCCGACCTCGAACGCCGCGACCCCCAAGCCGTAGCGGTGCTCGTCGGCGAGGTGGGTCACGAAGCCCTCGTCGATCATCGCGTTGAGCAGGTGGTAGGCGGTGGACCGCGGCAGGTCGAGCGCGGTCGCGAGGCGCTCGAGGGTGACCGGGTCCGGCTGGCCGGCGAGGTAGCGCAGCACCCGGAGCGCGCGGGTCGCGGCCGGGACCTGGCTCATCGCGGCCGTTCCGCCGCGCCGTCGTGCCCCGTCGCCCGGCGCGTCATGTCCCGGAGGTCCGGCCCGGCCTGGTCGCGGTCCACGTCGAGGCGATCGGGCGGTAGCCGAGCCGCTGGTTCACCGTGAGCATCGCGGCGTTGGCGCTCGTCGTTGCCGGTGCCGGCCTGGGTGACGCCCGCGGCGGCGAGCGCCTGGAGGCCGTGCGCCTTGGCGAGCGTGGCGAGGCCGCGGCCGCGGTGTCCGGCCCGGGTGCCGGTCATCGTCGTCCAGGCCCGGTCGCCGGCGACGTCGACCTGCGTGTAGGCGAGTACACCGCCGTCCTCGAGGACGGCACGGCCGAGGTCGGCACGGTGCAGCGGGCCGGACCAGTCGGTGTCGAGGAAGTGCTCGTAGGGCGTGGGGCGGGTCATCCCCGAGGGGTCGTCCTCGGCCGTGGCCTGGCGGCACTCCCACACCGCCCGGGCGCCCGCACGTCGAGCGGTACGACGCGTAGGCCGGTCGGTGTGGCGGCCGGTGGCGGGCGCGGTACGCGGGTCCACCGCCGACACCCGGTGCTCGCGCTCGGGCGCGAACCCCCAGCGCTCGGCGACAGCGAGGGATCGCGCGTCGCCGTTGACCAGCGCCGATGCGGTGACGTCCCCGGCGACCTCCAGCAGCCGGTCGATCAGCAGCCGACCGACGCCGCGGCCGGCGTGGTCGGGGTGCACCATCACCATCACGCTCGGGTCGTCGTCGGGGTAGCGCCGGACCCGGCCGATGCCGAGCACCTCACCGTCCTCGACGACGACGTAGCGGGCGAGAGTCGCGGTGTTCTCCGCCAGGTCGTGGAGCACGGACGCCTCGGTGGCGAGCAGGTAGGGACTCGCGGCGACCCGGACCCGCGCCCATCCCTCGGCGGCGCCGCCCGTGGCGAACCTGAGCTGCATGCCCGTCCCCCCTTCCCGATTCGTCAGCGGTCGCCCCGCGGCGCGACCCCGAGATCTCGCTGACGAATCGTAACGCGCTGTCTCGGATCCGAGACAGGATCGTGTCGCAGCCCGTGGTGGCGGCCGGGCCGGCGAGGGAGTGGAATGGCGTCATGACCCCGACGACCTCCCGCCTCCACGAACCCGACGCCGGCCCGGTCACCCGCCGCGGTCGTCGTCGGGGTCGGCCCGCTCAGCCCCGACGACGTGGTCGCCGTCGCCCGGCACGGCGCCCCGGTCGAGCTCGGACCCGATGCGGTGGCCGCGATCGAGCGGTCCCGCGCCGCGGTCGAGGAGCTCGCGGCGGCCCCCACCCCGTCGTACGGCATCTCCACCGGGTTCGGCGCGCTCGCCACCCGGCACATCCCCACCGAGCTGCGGGCGCAGCTGCAGCGGTCGCTGGTCCGCTCGCACGCGGCCGGCAGCGGCCCCGAGGTCGAGCGCGAGGTGACCCGGGCGCTGATGCTGCTGCGGCTGTCGACGCTCGCGACCGGCCACACCGGGGTCCGGCTGCAGACCGCGCAGACGCTGGCCGGGATGCTCACCCACCACATCACGCCGGTGGTGCACGAGTACGGCTCGCTCGGCTGCTCCGGGGACCTCGCCCCGCTGTCGCACTGCGCGCTGGCGCTGATCGGCGAGGGCGAGGTGACCGACCGCCACGGCGTACGTCGTCCCGCGGCGGTCGCGCTCAGCGAGGCCGGGCTCGCGCCGGTGGAGCTCGCCGCCAAGGAGGGGCTCGCCCTGATCAACGGCACCGACGGGATGCTCGGCATGCTCGTCCTGGCGATCGCCGACCTGCGGATGCTGCTCAAGGCCGCGGACATCAGCGCGGCCATGTCGGTGGAGGCCCAGCTCGCGACCGACCGGGTGTTCGCCGAGGACCTGATGGCGCTGCGGCCGCACCCCGGACAGGCCGCGTCGGCGGCCAACCTGCGGCGGATCCTCGACGGCTCCGGGGTCGTGGCCAGCCACCGCGGGCCCGACTGCAACCGCGTCCAGGACGCCTACTCGCTGCGGTGCTCCCCGCAGGTGCACGGCGCGGCCCGCGACACCGTCGACCACGCCGCGCTCGTCGCGGAGCGGGAGCTCGCCGCCGCCGTGGACAACCCGGTGGTCCTGGGCGATGGACGGGTCGAGTCCAACGGCAACTTCCACGGGGCGCCGGTCGCCTACGTGCTCGACTTCCTCGCGATCGTCGCCGCCGACGTCGCCAGCATCAGCGAGCGCCGGACCGACCGGTTCCTCGACAAGGCCCGCAGCCACGGCCTGCCGCCGTTCCTCGCCGACGACCCCGGCGTCGACTCGGGCCACATGATCGCGCAGTACACCCAGGCCGCGATCGTCTCCGAGCTGAAGCGGCTGGCCAACCCCGCGAGCGTCGACTCGATCCCGTCGAGCGCGATGCAGGAGGACCACGTGTCGATGGGCTGGTCGGCGGCCCGCAAGCTGCGCCGGTCCGTCGACGGGCTGAGCCGGGTCATCGCGGTCGAGTACCTCACCGCCGCCCGCGCGCTGGACCTGCGCGCGCCCCTGGCCCCCTCCCCGGCCACGGCCGCCGCCCTGGCGCTGCTGCGCCGCAACGTCGAGGGGCCGGGGACCGACCGGCACCTCGCCCCCGAGATCGAGCACGCCGTCGCCGACGTGGCGTCGGGCGCGCTGGTCCGGGCCGTCGAAGACACGATCGGAGAGCTGTCATGAGCGACCACACCACCTCCCACCCCGATTCGTCAGCGGTCGGCCCGCGGCGCGAGCCCGAGACTCCGCAGACGAATCGGGTGGTGCGCGCGCCCCGCGGGCCGGAGCTGTCGTGCAAGAGCTGGCAGACCGAGGCGCCGATGCGGATGCTGATGAACAACCTCGACCCCGAGAACGCCGAGCGCCCCGAGGACCTGGTGGTCTACGGCGGCACCGGCAAGGCGGCCCGGTCCTGGGAGGCGTACGACGCGATCGTGCGCACGCTCAAGACGCTGGAGGACGACGAGACGCTGCTCGTCCAGTCCGGCAAGCCGGTCGGCGTGATGCGCACCCACGAGTGGGCGCCGCGCGTGCTGATCGCCAACTCCAACCTGGTCGGCGACTGGGCCAACTGGGAGGAGTTCCGCCGGCTCGAGCACCTCGGCCTGACGATGTACGGCCAGATGACGGCCGGCTCCTGGATCTACATCGGCACCCAGGGCATCCTGCAGGGCACCTTCGAGACGTTCGCCGCCGTGGCCGACAAGAAGTTCGGGGGCAGCCTCGCCGGCACGATCACGCTGACCGCCGGGCTCGGCGGGATGGGCGGCGCCCAGCCGCTCGCGGTCACCATGAACGACGGCGTCGCGATCTGCATCGAGTGCGACGAGTCGCGCATCGACCGGCGGATCGAGCACCGCTACCTCGACGTACGCGCGCACACCCTCGACGAGGCGCTGCGGCTGGCGGTCGAGGCCCGCGACGAGCGTCGGCCGCTGTCCATCGGCGTGCTCGGCAACGCCGCCGACCTGGTCCCGGCCCTGCTCGCCGCAGGACGCGCCGATCGACATCGTCACCGACCAGACCTCCGCGCACGACCCGCTCTACTACCTGCCGCGCGGGATCGACTTCGACAGAGTGGGCGGCGCTGCGCGAGAAGGGCCCGACGGAGCTCACCGAGCGGGCCCGCGAGTCGATGGCCGCCCACGTGCAGGCGATGGTCGGCTTCCAGGACAAGGGCGCCGAGGTGTTCGACTACGGCAACTCGATCCGCGACGAGGCCCGCAAGGGCGGCTACGACCGCGCGTTCGACTTCCCGGGCTTCGTGCCGGCCTACATCCGGCCGCTGTTCTGCGAGGGCAAGGGCCCGTTCCGGTGGGCGGCGCTCTCCGGCGACCCGGCCGACATCGCGGCGACCGACCGGGCGATCCTCGAGCTGTTCCCCGAGAACGAGCGCCTCGAAGAAGTGGATCACGATGGCCGGCGAGCGGGTGCACTTCCAGGGTCTGCCGGCGCGGATCTGCTGGCTCGGGTACGGCGAGCGGCACCGGGCCGGCCTGAAGTTCAACGAGATGGTGGCCAGCGGCGAGCTCAAGGGCCCGATCGCCATCGGCCGCGACCACCTCGACGCCGGGTCGGTCGCCTCGCCGTACCGCGAGACCGAGGCCATGCTCGACGGCTCGGACGCGATCGCCGACTGGCCGCTGCTCAACGCGCTGGTCAACACCGCGTCCGGAGCGACCTGGGTGTCGATCCATCACGGCGGCGGCGTCGGGATGGGCCGCTCGATCCATGCCGGCCAGGTCACCGTCGCCGACGGCACCGACCTGGCCGCGCAGAAGATCGAGCGGGTGCTCACCAACGACCCGGGGATGGGCGTGATCCGGCACGTCGACGCGGGCTACGACCGAGCGGTCGAGGTGGCGGCCGAGCGCGGCGTACGGGTCCCCATGCAGGAGCGCTGAGCCGGTGTCACCCCGATTCGTCAGCGGAAACTCGGGTCGGCGCCGCGGACGGTTCGCAGACGAATCGGAGTGGGGGTCAGCGGCGCCACCAGCGCCGGCGGGGCCGCTCGCGCCTGCTCGGCCAGCTCGGCGGCGCGGACGGTCGCCCGTCGCTCGGCCCGGCGCTGCCGCCAGGCGTTGACCTCGTCCTCGACCTCACGCAGCGGGGTGACCACGGGCGGGCCGCCCTGGAGCTGGCGCCGGGCCGCCACCACGCGCTCGTTGAAGTCGGCCAGGGTACGACGCACCTCGTCCTCCGAGCCGAGCCGGTCGAGCTCCGCGTCGAGCTCGGCGTCCTCGCGCCGCAGGGCCAGCGCCGGCGGCAGCACGCCGGTGATCTTCTCGCGCTCGATCAGCCCCTTGACCCACCAGTCCGGGTCGTGCTGGTCGGGCAGGTTCAGCGGCTTGCCGGCGCCGGGCAGGTTGTCGAACTCGCCGCGCGCCATCGCCGCGCGGACCTGGTGCTCGACCCAGAGCGTCTGCTGCTCGATCCGGTTGCCGGGGAGCGTCGTCGTCGGCCGCCTCGTCCTCGTCGGGAGGAGGTGGGGGCTGGCCCAGCGCCTTGGTGAGCGCGGCATCGTGCAGCCGTCGCTCGCGCTCGTGCTCCGGCTCGGTCATCGTGGGCACCTCCGCCTGTCGGGTGCGTCCTGCGGATTACCAGGGTATGCGGGCAAACTGTCACTGCCCCAGGGATGTATCCCTGGGGAAGTCGGCAGAAGGTCGACATCCCCGGTATTCAGGGGTTCATCCGCCGCCGCGGGCCACCCAGGCGGCGACCTGGGCCCGCGAGGCGAAGTCGAGCTTGCGCAGGATGTTCTCCATGTGGCCGTCGACCGTGCGGACCGAGATGCACCAGGCGGGAGGCGATCTGCTGGTTGGTCAGGCCCTCACCGACCAGGGCGGCCACCTCGGCCTCGCGCCGGGTCAGGGGGGGCGAGCGGCGCAGCCGCGGTGGCGGGCCGGGCGATGGCGAACTCGATCGCCTGCGCGGTGGTCATCGCCCGGCGCCCGCCCGGTAGGCCGCCTCGAAGTCACGGTCCCGGACGGCGCCGCGCGCCAGCCGCTCTCCGAGCTCGCGCTGGGCGGCGATGTACGGCGCGGCCAGCGGGGTCATGCCGATGAGGTCCCACATCCGTTTCGCCGCGCCGAGCAGGACCCCCGACCGGTGCGGGTCGCCACCCACCGAGGCGACCGCGGCGAGCGCCTCGAGGACCAGCGCGATGCCCAGGTCGTCCTGGAGCTCCGCCTTCATGCGCGAGCGCCTCGAGCTGGAGCCGTGCCGCCTCGGCCGGGTCGCCGCCCTCGCAGCGCGTCGAGACCCAGGGACCACAGCGTGTAGGAGCGCATGTAGGCGCTCGCCCGCCGCCGTGGTGACCCGCAGGTTCTCGGCCTTGGCCTCGGCGGCACCGGCCAGGTCACCGGCCGCGCTGAGGCACAGGCCGAGGACCACGCGGACAGACGTCTCGGCCGCGGTGTCGCCGAGCTCGCGGAAGGTGGTGATGCTGCGCGTCGTCGGCTCCACCGCCCCCTCCACCTCGCCGCGGAACAGCGTCACGACGCCCTCGGCGAAGTCGAGATAGGCCTGGGCGACCGGGCGGTGGGTCGTGCCGGCGACCAGCGCCCGCGCCTCGGCGAGCCGCAGCTCGGCGACCCGGAGGTCGTTCTGGACACCCGCGAAGTAGGCGCTCAGTGCGAGGGCGACGGCCCGGTCGTCGTCGGGCACGGTCCGGTGCCCGAGCGCCGCGTCCATCCAGTGCCGGGCCTCGCTGAGCCGGCCCGTGACCACCCAGTAGAACTCGGCGGCGACCGCGGTGGCCAGAGCCCGGGGGGCCAGCGCGGGATCGTTGGCGGCGTCGAGCGCGGCCTGCAGGTTGGCGTGGTTGCGCCGCATCCGGGCGATCCAGGCCGCCTGCTCCGGACCGGCCCAGCTGCTGCCGAACCGGTGGGCGAGCGCCGCGAACCACGCCCGGTGCCTCTCGTGCCACAGGTCGGTCTCCCCGATCTCGACGAGCCGGTCGGCGCCGTACTGCCGCAGCGTCTCGAGCATCCGGTACCACGGCTGCTCGTCCGCCGGGTCCCGCACCAGGACCGACTTGTCGATCAGGCCGGAGAGGACGTCGACGACCTCGGCGCGGTCGATGCCGTCGCCGGCGCACACTTCCTCGACCGACTCGAGGTCGAACCCGCCGGCGAACACCGAGAGCCGGGCCCAGAGCCGCTGCTCGGCCGGCGTGCACAGGTCGTAGGACCAGTCGACGGACGCCTCGAGGGAACGGTGCCGGTCGGGACTCTGCGCCGAGCCGTGGCTCAGCAGCGCGTAGCGGTCCGCCAGTGCGGTCGAGCATCGCCCGCGGGGTGAGGGTGCGGATCCGTGCGGCGGCGAGCTCGAGCGCCAGCGGGAGCCCATCGAGCGCGACGCACAGCTCGGCCACGGCCGCGAGGGTCGGCCGGGGTCTCGGGGAAGTCGGGCAGGGCCGCCGTGGCGCGCTCGAGGAAGAGGTCGACGGCGTCGGAACGGCTGGTCTGGTCGTCGTCGAGCTGCGGCGTCGACAGCGGCGGCACGATGTAGACGTGCTCGCCGGGGATGCCGAGCGCCTGCCGGCTGGTCGCCAGTACCTTGAGGCCGGGGCAGGAGCCGAGCAGCCGGCCTACCAGGCTGCGTGCCGCGGCGAGGACGTGCTCGCAGTTGTCGAGCACCAGCAGCGCGTCGCGCTCACCGATCCAGCCGCTCAGCGCGTCGCCCTGCTGCTCGCCCGGCTGGGCCCGCACGCCGAGGGCGTTGGCGACCGCGAGCTCGACCAGCTGCGGGATCGGTGACCTCGGCCAGCTCGACGGAGCCGATCAGCTCGGGCACGCCCAGCGAGACCTGGTGTGCGAGCCGGGTCTTGCCCACCCCGCCGGGACCGATGAGCGTCTCCAGGCGCGCCGAGTCCAGTCCCCGTCTGATCTGCGTCAGCTCCCGACGGCGACCGATGAACCGCGTGGTCTCGAGCGCAAGAGTGGTCACGTCGCGACGAGCCTATGCCGTGCGCGGTCATCACCGGGCGGGATCGTGAAGCACGAGACCCCGGACGGTCCAGGTGGGCCGTCCGGGGTCCAGGTGAAGCCGACGGGGGAAACGGCTTCATTGCCCATCGTGCGTGCGCGGACCCGGCGAGACCATGGGTGGAACTACCCGGATCGCTACCCGTCGTCGCGCGCGGACCTCCTCACCAGCCGCCCCGGTGCACGACCTCCTCGGGCGTACGGCGTGCCCGGCGGCTCGGCGAGCCCGTGGCGCCGGCGTCCGGACCCGGTGCCCGACGGTGATCGCGCCGATCGGCACGTAGCCCTCGGGGACCCCGAACTCGGCCCGGAAGGCGCCGACCCGCTCCGGCGGGATGCCGAAGAAGCACGCCCCGAGGCCCTCGTCGACGGCGGTCTGCAGGATCAGCAGCGGCGGCCATGCCGGTGTCGACGTGCCAGTAGGGCACCGGCCA
>CAVXNT010000006.1:0-19498 GCA_963763225.1 uncultured Actinomycetota bacterium
AGGTCCTCCTGCCCGGCCAGCGTCATCCGCGGGAGGCCGAACTCGCGCTCCTCGTTGTACCAGTTGGCGTCGAAGTACGGCGCCTTGCCGACCAGGAACTGCGGCATGTTGTCCAGCCACAGCTGGTGGAAGTGGTCACTGCCGACCATCACCAGCACGTCGGGCTCGGCGCGGGTGAGCGTCTCCCGGAACGACTCGATCTTGGCGACCCACTCGTCGGCGAACGGCGGCCGCTCGTCGCCGGTGGCCGTGCTGGCCCTCAGGTAGAACGGGTGGTGCGTCGAGGCGATGACCGCGGCGACGGTGGCCATGCTGTGCTCCTCACTCCTCGTTCGGGTCGACGTAGACGGCGTGGCGGTCGACGGCCAGGTAGGCGTCCATCCCGATCGGGCGCCGGCGCTCCTCGGCGAGCTGGCCGAGCAGACCGGCCGCCCGGGCCAGCAGCGCGAACCCCCGCAGCAGCTCCACGGGCAGGCCGAGGTCGGCGAGCGCGGCGCCGCAGACACCGGCGCCGTTGAGGGGGAGCTTCCGGCCGAGCACCTGTTCGTGGGTCCGGCCGATCGCCTCGAACAGCCTCAGGTGCGGTCCGCGCAGACCCTCATCGTCGGCGATCTGGATCAGCCGCGGAGTGCGCGGGTCCTGCACCTTGTGCACCGGGTGGCCGAGGCCCGGGACGAGCTGCTCGGCCGCGCGGGTCCGTCGTACGGCGTCGAGCGCGAGCGCGTCCCACCCGGCGTCGTCGGCGGGCAGGTCGCCGTCGTGCTCCTCGAGTACGGCGTGCAGGTAGGCGCCGCAGTCCTCGGTCACGCCGAGGAACCGCGAGCCGCCACCGAGCAGGCCTGCGGCCATCGCGCCCTGCAGCGAGTCGGGTGCGGAGAGATAGGTGAGCCGGGCGGCGATCGCGGTGGGGGTGAAGCCGTGGTCGGCCAGCGCGACGAGTACCGCCTCGAAGACCCGCGCCTCCTGCTTCGTGGGGCGCCGGAGCGTGACCAGCCAGAACGCGAGCTCGCCGAACCCGACGTTGCCCATCAGGTCGGTGAGGTCCTCCCCCATCAGCCGGATCTCGTCGGCCGTCGAGGTGCCCAGGGAGGTCGGGAACTCCAGCTCACTCATGGCTCTCCTCGTCGGTCGAGCGGCTCTCCTCGTCGGTCGAGCGGCTCTCCTCGTCGGTCGAGCCTGTCGAGACCCACCCGTCGACACCGCCCGCACAGCGGGTGCACCCTGGGTCCGAGGACCAGCGGGAGGCGCCATGCATCGAACCGGGACGGGTGACTATCTCAAGGGGGCCCTGTGGGTCTACCCGGTCGGCTCCGTGGCGCTGGCGCTGATCGCCGGCGGGATCCTGAGCCAGATCGAGATCGGCCCCGACTCGCCGATCAGCCCGCTCCTCTTCCAGGGCACGGCGGACGACGCGCGCGGCCTGCTGATCGGGATCTCCGGGACGATGATGACGGTGATCGCGCTGGTCCTCGGCCTGACGCTGGTCGCACTGCAGCTCTCGTCGACGCAGTTCTCGCCACGCCTGCTCCGTTTCTTCCTGCGCGACCGGGTCAACCAGCTCACCCTGAGCGTGTTCGTGGCGACCTTCGTCTACAGCACGGCAGGGCTCTACACGGTCGGTGTCGACAACGGTCAGCGGACCGACGCCTACCCCAAGCTCGCGGTCACCCTGGCGATCGTGCTGGTCTTCACCAGCCTGCTGGTGCTGGTCTACTTCGTGCACCACATCTCGCACTCGATCCAGATCGACGAGATCATGCTCGGGGTCCAGCAGGAGACCCTGCGCGTGATCGAGCACGACCTCCCGACCACCGGGGTCACCGGCGAGCCGGCTCCCGAGCCACCTGTCTGGTCGGTCTCCGTGCCGGCGTACGCCCCCGGCTACGTGCAGGCGATGCGCCCGGCCTGGCTGCTCCAGGTGGCCACCGAGAACGACGTGGTCTGCGCCGTCGCCCCAATGATCGGGGAGCATGTGATCGAGGGCGAGCCGCTGGCCTGGCTCTGGCGCACCTCGCCGGAGGAGGAGCCGCCCGATGTCACCCGTTTCTCCGGCTTCGTCCACGACGCCGTACGGATCGGGTTCGAGCGGACCACCGAGCAGGACGTCGCGTTCGGCATCAGGCAGCTGGCCGACATCGGGGTGAGGGCGTTGTCTCCCGCGGTCAACGACCCCTACACCGGGATGCAGGCGCTCGAGCACATCGGCGTCCTGCTCGCCGCGCTCGCGCCGCGACAGCTCGGCACGCAGACCCTGTACGACGGACACGGACGACTCCGGGTCGTGGTACCGGGGCGGGACCTCGCCTACTACGTCGAGCTCGGCACCGGCCAGATCCGTCGCTACGGGCGCTCGGAGCCTCGGGTGCTCGGCGACCTGCTCAAGGTGCTCGGCACGCTCGGACAGTTCTGCCGTGACGACCGTGACCGGCGGACGCTCGCCGCGGCCGTGGCACTCGTCAGCGAGGCCGCGGAGCAGTCCATCGCCCAGGAGGGCGACCGGCGTCCGGTGACGCAGCGGGCCGAGGCACTGCTCGCGCGCCTGTCGGGCTGACCGGGGCGTCACTGCGACCCCTCCCGCTCGTCGGTCGAGCCCGTCGAGACCACGGGCCGCCGCAGCCACGTCCGGATCTCGTCGCCGTGCTCGTCGAGCCCCGGCGGCGGCAGCCGGTAGTCGACAGGCGTCTCGGAGAAAGTGATCGGGTTGCGCGCGGACGGCACCATCGACCCAGCCCTCCCCGACCTCGACCACCGGGTCGAGCCCGATCTCCTCGGCGAACGCGAAGCCGCCGTCGATCGTGTTGATCGGCCCGCACGGAACGCCGGCGCCGATGATGTCGTGGAACCAGTCCAGCGTCGACCGCGTCTTCAGCCGCGCCACGAGCAGGGGCCGGAGCTCCTCGCGGTTCGCCGTACGGTCCTCGTTGCGAGCGAAGCGCGGGTCGTCGGCGAGCTCGGGTACGCCGAGCACCTCGACCAGCTTGCGGAACTGCCCGTTGTTGCCGGCCGTGACGATCAGGTCGCCGTCCGCGCATGCCAGCGGCTCGTAGGGGAAGAGGCTGGGGTGGCTGTTGCCCATCCGGAACGGTACGACGCCGCCCGCGACGTAGGCGCTCGACTGGTTGACGAGCCCGGACAGTGCCGACGACATCAGGTTGACCTCGACATGCTGGCCGCGGCCGGTCTCGTGGCGGGCGTTGAGCGCGGCCAGGATCCCGATCGTGGCGTGCAGGCCGGCGATCACGTCGAAGACCGAGATGCCGGCGCGGTAGGGCTCGCCGTCCGGGCTGCCGGTCAGGCTCATCAACCCCGACATCGCCTGCACGATCAGGTCGTAGCCGGGCAGCACCCGGCCCTGCTCCGACGTACCGAAGCCGCTGATCGAGGCGTAGACGACCCTCGGGTTGACGGCGGCGACGGTGTCGTAGTCGAGGCCGAAGCGATCGAGCCCGCCGGGCCGGAAGTTCTCCATCACGATGTCGGCGCGGCGGGCCAGCTCCCGGGCCGTCGCGACGTCGTCGGGGTCCTTGAGGTCGAGGGCGACCGAGCGCTTGTTGCGGTTGACGCCGAGGTAGTACGTCGAGATGCCGTCGCGCACCGGCGGCTGCCAGGAGCGGGTGTCGTCGCCGGCCGGCGACTCGACCTTGACCACCTCGGCGCCGAGGTCGGCGAGCAGCATCGAGGCGTAGGGGCCGGCCAGGATCCGCGAGAAGTCCGCGACCAGCAGCCCGGCCAGGGGTCCGCTCGGTCGGTCGGTCATCAACGGTCCTTCGCTCGGATGCGGACAGGTGTCCGGCCAGTCTCCGAGCCGCGCTGCACGACTGTCAACCCACTCTTGACAGTCGTGCAGGCACGGGACGACAGTGGTTCAACCGCGATACGGACACCTGTACGCACCGCCGGTCGAGACCAACGCGCACCGCCGGTCGAGCTCGTCGAGACCAACGCGTACCGCCGGTCGAGCTCGTCGAGACCAACGCGCACCACTGGGAGGAACCATGGCCGACCCCGGAGCGATCGTCCTGCGCGGAGGCACCGTGCTCACGATGGACGACAGCCACACCGTCCTCAGCCCCGGCGACGTCCTGGTCGTCGGCGACCAGGTCGAGGCGGTCGGCCCGAGCCTCGACGTACCCGACGGCACCCGGGAGATCGACGCGTCGGGCGGCATCGTGATGCCGGGGATGATCGACACCCACCGGCACATGTGGCAGACGGCGATGCGGGCGTACGGCGCGGACTGGACGCTGACGCAGTACTTCGTCTGGTACTACCTCGAGCACGGCAGGAAGTTCCGCCCCGAGGACATCCACGCCGGCAACCTGGTCGCCGCGTGGGAGTCGCTGGAGGCAGGCGTCACCACGACGGTCGACTGGTCGCACGGGCTGCAGTCGGTCGACCACGCCGACGCGGCGGTCGACGCGTTGGAGTCGGTGCCGGGCCGGTTCGTGCTGGCCTACGGCAACATCCAGGCGGGCCCGTGGGAGTGGCTGCCGAGCCCGGAGGTCCGCGACTTCTTCGCCCGCCGGCGTACGGGCTCCGACATGCTCGGCTTCCAGGTCGCCTTCGACGTGACCGGCGACCCGGGGTTCCCGGAGCAGGCGGCGTTCGAGGCCGCCCGCGAGCTCGGGCTGCCGGTGACCACGCACGCCGGCGTCTGGGGCGCGACGAACGACGACGGCATCCGGCTGATGCACGAAGGCGGGTTCATGACGCCGGAGAACATCTACGTCCACGCGGCCTCGCTGACCGCCGACGCCTACCAGCGGATCGCCGCGACCGGCGGCTCGGTGTCGGTGTCGACCGAGTCGGAGCAGAGCGCCGGCCAGGGCTATCCCCCGACCTGGCAGGTGCGGCGCTACGACATCCCGGTGTCGCTGTCGATGGACACCAGCGTGTGGTGGAGCGGCGACCTGTTCTCGGCGATGCGGACGACGCTCGGGGCCGACCGGTCGCGTGAGCACCTCGAGGCGCACGCGAGCGGCGAGACGATCACCCAGCTCCACCTCCGCGCGGAGCAGGTCGTCGACTGGGCGACCCGCGGCGGCGCCCATGCACTCGGTCGGGGCGACCTCGGCCGGCTGACCCCCGGCGCCAAGGCCGATGTCGTCCTGATCAAGAACGACCACTCACCGGTGTCGTTCCCGCTGCTCAACCCCTACGGCCAGGTGGCGTTCCAGGCCCAGCGCGGCGACGTGCACACCGTGATCGTGGACGGTCGGGTCGTGAAGAGCGACGGCCGGCTCGTCGACGCCGACCTCGCCGCCGTACGCCGTACGGTCGAGGCGACGGTCGAGCACCTGAGGTCGGAGCTGGGTGACGAGGCCTGGGCCGCGGGCATGGACCCGGCGCTGCCGGAGGACGACAAGGTGCTCGACAACCCGTACCAGTACACCGACTACCAGTCCGAGAGCACGCACGGCGCCCGCGGCTCGATCTTCGGCGAGCCCGGCTCGGGGAGCTAGGTCCGACGGTGGCGGGACGTGGCTCGGGACCGGACTTCGTCGAGTCGCTCGCGCGCGGTCTCGACGTGCTGCGGGCGTTCGACTCCGCGCGCTCGTCGATGTCGCTGGCCGAGGTCGCCACTGCGACCGGCCTCGCCCGCCCGACCGCACGCCGGCTCTTGCTGACCCTCGAGGAGCTCGGCTACGTCCGCTCGCTCGACGGCGCGTTCACGTTGACACCGAAGGTGATCACGCTCGGTACGGCGTACGTCGCCTCGCTCGGCCTGTGGGAGGTGGCCCGCCCCCACCTCGAGGCGCTGGTGAAGCAGACGGGTGAGTCGTCGTCGATGGCCCAGCTGGACGGGTCGGACATCATCTACGTCGCCCGGGTCTCGGTGCCGAAGATCATCGCCCTCCGCGTCGACATCGGCACCCTCTTCCCGGCCCCGCAGACCTCCCAGGGCAAGGTCCTCCTCGCTGCTCTCTCCGCCGACGACCTCGCCGCCACCCTCGCCATCCCGTCTCGCTCGGGACTTCCTCCTCGCCCGCCGGTCGAGCCTGTCGAGACCAGGATGAGGCTCCTGGACGAGCTGACCAAGGTCCGAGCCCGCGGCTGGGCCCTCGCCGACGAGGAGCTCGCCCCCGGCGTCCGCTCGATCGCCGTACCGGTCCGCGACGGCACCGGCACCGTCCGCGCCGCCATGAACGTCACCGTCCATGCCGCCGAGACCTCCACCGAGCACCTCCTCGACACCCATCTGCCCCGGCTCCTCCGCGCCGCCGGCGACGTCTCCGCCGACTGGGCGCAGTGGCAGTCCCGCCCCCATCACGAGGTTGAAGCGGCACGGGCGAGCAGGGCCACGAGCTGACCCGACGACGGCCACACGCCGGTATGACTCGAATCGCAGCACGAGCGTGCGGTTGGTGCCGACTACCGGACTCCACAGCGGCTGAGCAGCCCATGGAATCTTGCCCCGGTCGGGCAGCGAGCCTAAGGTCCCAGATGCCAGATCGCTCTCGGGCCGGCCCGATGAGGAGCATCGATGCGCAGCCTTCGCGTCCTACCTGCCAGCACCATTCTCTGTGGGGCCGTCCTCATTCTGACCCCCTGCGCGCTTGTCGCGCCGGCTCAGGCCGGCACCGTCAGGTCCCACGCCTGGGCCGGCTACCAGGCCCACCATGACTCCTTCAAGAGTGTTGCGGCCACGTGGACCGTGCCGGCCCTCACGTGCTCCGGCACCACCCCGGCCGGGGACCCCGATTCGTACTTCTCGGTCGGGCTCGGTCCGAAGGTCTCCGATTCTGAGCACGTCGGTGTCAGGGAACTCTGCACGGGCACCGTTGCGTCGTACGTCTCCTACGTCGAGATCAACGGACTCTACGAGGTCCAGGCCATCGACCCGGCGGTCGGCGACAAGATATCGGCGAGTGTCCGCCATGAGCACGGCCGGTATAGATTCTCGCTCTCCGACGTGACCCAGGGCCTGTCGTTCTCACACCTGTACAAGTGCGGTGCGTTCTCCGCAGGTCAAGGTACGTGCAGTCGTACGACGGCGCGGGTCAGTGCGGGCATCTGGGCGCCTCATCGATCACCGCTCGCCGACTACGGCAAGGTCGTGTTCCGCAACGTCGCAATCACTGATGTTGCGGGCCACCACGGATCGCTCGCGAAGAACGGCCATTGGAAGGTCACCAGGTTCACCGAGTACCACGGCACGAAACTGGCCGCCTCAGCCTCGTCGCTACGGCACGGCGCGACACAGTTCGGCGACACCTGGCACCATCGTTGACCCGATCGGCTCGGTCCCGAGGCTGCGGGCGTCCCTGGGACGTCTAGTCCAGGTCGGGACCTGACGTCAGGGTCCGGAGCTGCTCCCAGTGCCCTTCGGAGACGAAGTCGACGTCGCCGTCGACCACGGTGATCGCCGTCTGGTCGTCCATCGCGTACGCCGTGTTCGGGATGTCTGCCGCCCACTGCTCCGCCTCGGCCAGGGAGTTTCCTGGCAGGCCGTCGTCAGCCAGGTGCGGGCAGATCGAGAAGTCGACGACGCCCAACGTGGTCTCGTCGCCGGTGGGTGGTCGCCACTGGATGAAGTCGTCCCCGACGCTGGGGGTCATCACCATGCTCCCCGCGCTGAGCCCGACCCAGACGGTCTCGCTCAACGACGGCACCAGGTCCGCCAGCCCGGACTCGCGCATCCAGTGGCACAGGTAGAGGACGTCGCCGCCCGCGACCAGCAGGGCATCGACTTCCCGGACCAGCGGCACCCAACGTTCCTCGTCGATGCTGGGCAACGCGGTCAGCTCCAGCACGCCGACGGACTTCCAGCCCAGGCCGACCATGGGGTTCTGGGAGTCGCCCCGGATGAACTGCCAAGCCATCACTCCCGGGCCGACCATCGGATGCCCGTACTGCGCAGTGGGGATGCACAGCGCGGTGGACTCGGCGATCGGCTTGCCCAGGAGCTCGACCAGCGCGTCGCGGATGCTGGGGTTCGTCACGCCCCCCGAGGTGAGAAGAAGCTTCAAGGGGTCTCCTGGAGGTGAGTTCGGTCGATTCGGAACGGCGACCGTGGCGGCCTGCTCACCCCTCCCACGAACGGTCTCGCCCCGATCCGACACATCTGACCAGATTTCTCCGCGGACGTCCCCACCCGGGCGGAAGGACATTGTGCCGTCGCGGCGGTACGACGCGCTCGCCAGGGCCGGCGACATGCGTCGGCCGACTCTTTCCCCGCGGCGGGTCTGGCAGCATCGAGCAGTGCTGTCCGAGGAGTATGCGTGGCGTGGCCGTTCGTCGCTTCAGACGCCGCAAGGCTTGGGCACCGGGGTCACCGCAGGTCACTGGCGACGGATGGACGCATCCGTCGTGCGGTCATGGTGACGTCCCGGGCGCGGTGGTCGTTGTCGGCCCGAGTCGCCGGGCTGGGCGTAGGACCAGGATCTGCGCTTCGAGCAGCGGTGGTGTTCGCGGCGGACCGTGGTGCGGCTTGGACGAACGATCGACCAACCCCGTCACACCCTCGGGCCGATGGCGGGCCAGCCAGCACCCGCTGCACCAGCAGATGACGTGACCACGGAGTCAGACGGCATCTGCACCTCTGCCCGGAGGTCCTCCCTCACGTCAAGACGTCAACGACGTCCGTGGGCATGACCGCTAGTTGACGTCGAACTCGTTGCCCTCGGGGTCGATCATGGCGATCGCGTAGTGATCGAGGCCGTCCTCGAGGATCGCTTGATCTGTCCGCCTGGCACCGAGGGCTTCGAGCCGTGCCGCCTCTGCCTCCACCTGCTCGCGGGTGGACTCCAACAGGCCGGAACCACCGCTGGCGTTGACGTCGATGTGGATGCGGTTCTTGCTCGACTTCGTCTCCGGGACGATCTGGAACCAAATGCCCGGCCCCCCACCATGAGGGTCCACGATCCGGTCGACGCCGTGACCGATCAGCGCTTCGGGGACCCCGATGGACCGGTAGAAGTCATCCCATGATGGGAAGCCGGTAGGCGGGGGCGCGACGACGTAGTGCAAGGCCTCGGCCCAGAAGAGGGCGAGCGCTGCTGGGGACCGGCAATCGACCACCAGCTGGTAGGACACGGCCATCTGTTACCTCCAAGTCGCGATCACCCTGGCAGGTGCAACCGACAGTCACCGCGACCTGGCGCCGCGTTCTCTCGCGTCGTGACCGGCGGTCGTCGTCGGCGCTGGGCGTCGGCTGTTCGGTCCTGCCACCGCGGTGTCGCCTGATGCGGCGGCACGACGCGCGACTCGATCCGCGCGGCTCGGGCAAGGTCGGCGCGTGGGACGCGCCATGATTCCGATGGAGCGGCTCTTTCTGTCGGTCGTTGTCGGATCGCCGGGATGCCGTTCGTGGTGGGGGTAGAAGGTGGTCACCGGGACCGCCCGGGATGAGGGGGATCGGATGACGAAGGTTGTCGCCATCATGTCCATGTCGCTCGACGGCTACGTCGCCGACCGCAACGACGGGGTGGCCGAGGTGTTCGACTGGTACGTCGCCTCGGGGGACGTCGAAATCAACACCGGAGGGTCAGCCCCCATGACGTTCAAGGTGTCCGGGCCGAGCGCCGCGCACATCCGCGGTCTCACGTCCGGACTCGGTGCCGTGCTCACCGGTCGACGGACCTTCGATGTCGCCCAGGGCTGGGGTGGAAACCACGCCTGGGGGCCGGCATTCGTGCTGACCCACCAGATCCCCACCGGATGGCCGCGGCCCGACTCGACTGTCCACTTCGTGACCGACGGCATCGAGAGCGCCGTGGATCAAGCCAAGGCCGCGGCCGCCGGGAAGTCCGTGGGTGTCCACGGCGCTGACACCATCCAGCAGTGCCTGAACGCCGGCCTCCTCGACGAGATCCGGTCGACATCGCGGCGGTTCTTCTTGGCTCCGGAGTCCGACTCTTCGACCATCTCGCCGGCACGCCGGCCATCCTCGGCAACCCGACGGTGATCCCGGGCGTCGGCGTCACTCACCTTCGGTACCCGGTGCGCAAGGCGTAGCCGCCCACAGTCGGCTGAGCAGCGCCGGTGCGCGGGTGGTGACCTGGACGGTGGCGATCATGTCTGGCTCCGCTGGCTGTGACGAACGGAGAATGAGCGATGACCGAGAGGATCCATGTGAGGGCGACGGAGCCGTGACTGAAGGCGGTGTGCTCGTGTTGTCGGGGCCTCCGTGCTCGGGCAAGTCCTCGGTCGGCAGGATCCTCGCGGCTGACTCTTCCTCGTCGCGACATCGCAGGATTCACATCGAGGGCGACTCCCTCTTCTCGCTACTGCTCCCCGAGTCGGATCGAAGCCGGGACGACCGGATGCTCGCCTACGACGCGGCGCACGTCCTGGGTCGCCTGCTCGTGGAGCGAGGCGTTACGACGGTGCTCGAGTGCACGTACGCTCGACGTGAGCAACGTGTCAGCCTCCTGGAGGCTCTGGCGGACAAGCCAGCAGCGCCCTTGTGGGTCGTGTAGTTCTTCATCTCCCCCGACGATGCCGTGCAGCGTTTCGGGCAACGGCAGCAAGCTACGGATCTTGACGAACACCTGGTGCGCGAGCGTGCTGAGGAGTTTCCGTACTTCGGTCAAGCCCTACGGGTGATGTCCTCCGCAGCTCCACCGGACGCTCTGGCACGAGAGATCTCGGCGTGGCTACGGCACCGGCCTCAGCCGGTTCAACGTGACCTGTGGGCCGAGGCTGGTAGGGGTTGGGACTGACCGGACTCCCAACTCGGCAGATGCGGATGTCACTGCCGGGCACCAGCATCTCGCCGGCGCTGTGAGGTCCGCCTTCGTGCCATGCAGGTACACACCGGGCTCGTAGACCTCGAAGGGCACCGGCTCACCCCTCGCGTTCCTGTGACGACACTGGTTGCGATGCATGGCGCGCACGCACGTCAGCCGATCCGCTCGAACAGGGACACGATGATTCCTTCGGGCCCACGCACGTAGGCCATCCGCACGCTGTTCTGGTACTCGCCGATGCCGGCGACGAGCCCGTACCCGTCCGCGGCCACCGCATCGACGGCCGCCTCGAGGTCGCCGACTTCAAAGGACACGTTGCGCAGGCCAAGCTCGTTGGCCATCGCTGTGGGCGATCCGGGCACATGGTCGGGCGTGACGAAGCTCGCGAGCTCCAGCCGGGACCCTCCGTCGGGCGGCCGCAGCATCGTGATCTCACAGTGCGCGCCCGGGATGCCGCAGACGGTCTCCACGAACGCGCCCTTCACGGATCCGGTGCCCTCGACCTCGAGACCGAGTCCGACGAAGAATGCCGTCACCGAGGCGAGGTCTGCGACGGTGATGCCGACGTGGTCGAAACGTTGTACGTGTGCCATGGGATCCATCCTCCAATGGTTGTCCTGCCGAACGGGCTGCCCTCGAGCAGGTTCAGGTCCTGCCGATCCTCGACGAGTGCGCGTTCCCTTGCCCCGTGACCCCGGGCCGGGACGACACCTCCGCGGCCGTGCTCGTCATGCTCGCCCCGGCCATGAGGCCGCTTGACATGGTGACGGCGGGTCAGGAACGAACAGCCCGTCCGGACGTGCCCGAGCCTCGGCCCGATCGACCGACAGGTCTCATGCCGATTCTCGCGGTGATCGTTCGACCGGGTCGTCTCCTTCTTCGCCGGCCTGTGGTGTGAGTCGCTCGCCCGGGTCGGCTGAGCCACCGTACGGCGACGGGGCCGTCGGTCGCGCCGACGCCGCGCCTGCCGCACACTCATGGCATGGCAGGACGATCCCGCGGCGCGACCGGGGCGGGGGCTGCCCTCGTGCTGGCGCTCTCCGTCGTACCCCTCGACTGGGCGTCGGCACCCGCCGCGGCCACTGTCCGCGCGGCGGGCTGCACCAACCACCAGAAGCTGCACCAGTGGAAGGTCCGCCGCCTGGCCGAGCAGACGGTGGTGGTCCCGGTGGACGAGAACCACGTCGGCCTCGTCGAGCCCGAGGTCGCCGACGGAGCCGGAGGAGTCATCCTCTTCGGGTCGCAGGCCCCGGACGACCTCGCGGCGCGGCTCGCCCATCTGCGAGCGCAGGCGCGGGGTGGCATCGCACCCCTGGTGATGACCGACGAGGAGGGCGGCACGGTCCAGCGGATGGCCAACCTCGTCGGCTCCGTCCCGTCCGCGCGCCACATGGGCGCGACGATGACGCCTCGGCACATCCGCACCATCGCGAGGCGCCTGGGAGACCGGATGAAGGCCGCGGGGGTGACCATGGACCTGGCGCCGGTCCTCGACCTGGACGGGCGTGCGGGCCCGAACGACGACGACGCCATCGGGACCAGGTCGTTCAGCCCGCGCCGACGCGTGGCCACTCCGGCCGGGCTCGCGTTCGCACGAGGTCTGGAGGACGGTGGCGTGATCCCGGTGGTCAAACACTTCCCGGGCCTGGGCAGCGCGGACGGCAACACCGACCTCAGGCTCGCCGCCACCCAGCCGTGGCGGCTGATCCGGAAGAACGACCTGCTTCCCTTCCGGGCGGCCGTCGACGCGGGCATGCCGGCGGTGATGGTCAGCAATGGTCGGGTACCGGGGCTGACCCGGCTCCCGGCCGGTCTCGCGAGGCCGGTGGTCCACCGGGTCCTGCGCGGGAGGCTCGGGTTCCACGGGTTGGTGCTGCCCGACTCGCTCACCGCGGGCGCCGTGGTCGCAGCCGGTTACGACGTCGTACGTGCCGCGGTGCGCGCACTCGTGGTCGGCGACGACATGGTGCTGTTCAACACCACACCCGGCCAGCTGTCGGAGAAGACCGGGCGCATCGTCGACGCGCTGGTCGCCGCCGTACGGTCCGGGGACCTGCCGCGGGCCCGGCTGGAGTCCGCGGTCGGCCACGTGCTGTCGGCGAAGCACGTGGACCTCTGCACGCAG
Organism: uncultured Actinomycetota bacterium; assembly: GCA_963763225.1. Lineage (GTDB taxonomy): Bacteria > Actinomycetota > Actinomycetes > Propionibacteriales > Nocardioidaceae > Nocardioides. Next base: position 12,817 of record CAVXNT010000006.1, read on the forward strand.
CCGTGAGCGCGTGTCAACTGCCCGGGCGTGACCTCGGGCCGCGAAAGCGCGCCAGCGCGTCGCGGGGCCAGGACGAACCGCCCGCGGACACCCGTGCCGGATACTGACCGGGTGCCACGCACTCGCTGCTACCGCAACGGGGTCCTGACCGACGAGGACTTCCCGGTCGAGGACGTCTCGGAGCACCTGGCCGAGGAGTCGTCCATCGTATGGATCGACCTGTGCGCGCCAGACCTGAAGGACCTGCAGCTGGTGGCCGACGAGCTGGGGCTGCACGAGCTGGCCGTGGAGGACGCGGCGCAGGGACACCAGCGACCCAAGCTCGACCGCTACGACGGACACGACTTCCTCAGCGCCTACTCCGTGCGTCTCGACCTGGAGACCGGTCAGCTGGACACCGACGAGATCGCCGCCTTCATCACATCCTCCGCGATCGTGACGGTGCGGCAGGACGACATGTTCCCCATCGAGAAGCTCGTGGAGCGGTGGGACGACAGCCTCGACCTGACCAAGTACGGCGTCGGTGCGCTGCTGCACGGACTGCTCGACTTCGTGGTCGACAGGCACTTCGCCACGGTGGAGTCGCTCGACGACCAGATCGAGCAGCTGGAGGACCTCCTCTTCGACGAACGACCGCACGACAAGGACGTACAGCGCCGCAGCTTCGAGCTGCGCAAGAGCCTGGTGCACCTACGCCGCGTGGTGCTGCCGATGCGCGAGGTCGTGAACACCCTGATGCGGCGCGACGTCGGCCTGGTGACCGACGAGCTGATGCCCTACTACCAGGACGTGTACGACCATGTGCTGCGGGCCACCGAGTGGACCGAGAGCCTCCGCGACCTGGTGAACACCATCCTGGAGACGAACCTGACGATCCAGGGCAACCGGCTCAACATCATCACCAAGCAGGTCACCAGCTGGGCGGCGATCATCGCGGTGCCCACGGCGATCACCGGCTTCTACGGGCAGAACGTGCCGTTCCCGGGGTTCGCACACCACGCGGGCTTCCTCACGTCATCCGTCCTGATCGTCGTGCTCTCGCTCCTGCTCTACCTCGTCTTCAAGCGCAAGGAGTGGCTCTGAGCCGGGGGCCTGTCCTGTAGCACTCCGCCTGTCTTGATCAGGTTATTGGCAGGTCACAGGACGTTCACAGGCTCACCCCCGCATCACGACAGCCTCGCTGTGTCTGATCAGCGCGGCGCACGTGACCACCACGGGCCCGGTCCGTCATGAGGAGCTGTCTGATGTCTGTCCTGTCCCGCCTCCGTCATGCGAAGAGGGCGTGGTTGATCAACGGGTTCCTGGCGCTGGCGCTGGCCCTCGTCGGAGTGATGACGTACCGCGCCGTGGCCGTGGGCTCGACACCGAGCACAGCGGCCTCCCGTACGACGACCGTCGACACCGGCACCGTGACCGCGACGGTGACCAGCAGCGGCAACATCGAGGCGGGCCGCACGCTCGCGGTCGACTTCGAGGGCTCGGGCGGGATCGTCCGGGCCATCCTCGTCAAGCCGGGCGACGTGGTCCGCAAGGGTCAGGTCCTGGCCCGGGTCGACGAGACGTCCGCTCGTCAGGCGCTCGAGTCGGCGCGGGTGCAGCTGGAGTCGGCGGAGGCGTCCTACGACGCGGCGGTCGAGGGCCAGACACCTCAGCAGCTGGCGGCCGACCGGCAGTCGATCGCCAGCGCCCAGGTTTCGGTGCAGGGTGCCGAGGTCTCCCTGCGGCAGGCTCGTCAGACCTACGGGCTGGACCGGCGCCAGCACAACGCCTCGGTGGCTGCTGCCGAACGCCAGCTGCGTCAGGCCCAGCAGCAGAGTCCGGTCGACCAGAACGCCGTACAGTCCGCGCGCACCGCACTGACGTCGGCGCGCCAGGCCCGCGCCTCCTCCCTCCTGGCCGACCGGCACCAGGTGCAGTCGCAGGAACAGGCACTCCGGACGGCCCGTCAGCAGCTGGCCGGCACCCGCGCGACGGTCGCGGTGAACGAGCAACCGGCCCGCGCGTCGGCCGTGGCCCAGGCCCAGGCGCAGGTCGACAGCGCGCGGGTCGGCGTGGCGCAGGCCAGGAGCACGCTCGATCAGTCGCTGCTCCGGGCGCCCTCGGCGGGCCGGGTCGCGGCCGTCAACGGCACCGTGGGCCAGTCCTCGAGCAGCTCGGCGAGCGCCTCCTCGGCGTCGAGCTCATCGAGCTCGTCGAGCAGCTCGAGCAGCAGCTCGTCGACCTCCGGCTTCATCACGCTGGTCTCGGCCAGGACGCTCGAGGTCACAGCCGATGTGGCGGAGGCCGACATCAACGACGTGAAGGTCGGGCAGTCGGTGACCGCGACCCTGTCGGCCACCGACAAGGAGCTGAAGGGGGCCGTCACCCACGTCGCCGACACCTCCACCGTCACCAACAACGTCGTGGAGTACGCCGTCACCGTCCGGCTCGATCGGACCAACGGCGTGAAGCTGGGCCAGACCGTCCAGATGGTGATCACGACGGACGAGAAGCAGCGGGTGCTCAGGGTGTCCAGCTCGGCGCTGACCACCATCGGCAACGTCACCACGGCGACGGTCCGGGCCTCCGATGGTGCGACGGCGAGCCGCCAGGTCACGACCGGGCTCCAGGGTGACACCTACACCGAGGTGCTCAGCGGCCTGCAGGCCGGCGACGTGGTCGTGCTCCCACAACAGACGACCAGTGGGACCACCGGAGGTTTCACCTTCCCGGCCGGTGGCGGCCCGCGGGGCCTCGGATGAGCGCCCGGCGTCCAGCGATCGAGATGCGCCGGATCACCAAGATCTACGGGGCCGGGGCTACCGAGGTGCACGCTCTCGACGGCGTGGACCTGGTCGTCGAGCAGGGGGACTACGTCGCCATCATGGGCGCATCGGGCTCGGGGAAGTCGACCCTGATGAACATCGTCGGCTGCCTCGATGTGGGCACGTCCGGCCAGTACCTGCTCGACGGCATCGACGTACGGCGCGTCTCCGACTCCCGCCTCGCGGTGGTACGCAACCGCAAGCTGGGCTTCGTCTTCCAGAGCTTCAACCTGGTTCCGCGGACCTCGGCGCTGCGCAACGTCGAGCTGCCGCTGGCCTACGCCGGGGTGCCCCGCGCGGGGCGCCGGAAGCGGGCCCTCGACGCGCTCACCCGGGTCGGGCTGGCCGACCGGCTCGACCACCACCCCTCGCAGCTGTCGGGTGGCCAGCAGCAGCGCGTCGCACTGGCCCGGGCGATCGTGACCCGTCCGGCCGTCCTGCTGGCGGACGAGCCGACCGGTGCCCTGGACAGCCACAGCTCCGCCGAGGTGCTCGCGCTGTTCGACGAGCTCGCCGTCGAGGGCCGCACGATGCTGGTGATCACCCACGAGGACGACGTCGCGCACCACGCGAAACGGATCGTGCGGATGGCCGATGGCCGGATCGTCTCCGACGAACGCCAGGTGCCGGTCGACGCTCGCCCTCCGCGCTGGACCGGAGGGGCGGTGCCCGCATGAACGTCCCCGAGACCGCGCGGTTCGCCTGGCAGGGCGTCACGGCGAACAAGCCCCGCTCAGCGCTGACCACGCTCGGCATCCTGATCGGTGTCGCCGCTGTCATCATCCTGGTCGCCGTCGGCACCGGCTCCAGCCGCAGCGTGCAGGAGCAGATCAACTCCCTGGGCAGCAACACCCTCACGGTCCAGCCGTCATCCACCGCTGCCGGTGGTCGCGGAGCGCCGGGGGGTGCGTTCGGAGGGCCCCCCGGCGGGCTCCCCGGCGCGTCGGGCTCGGACTCCTCGACGTCGCAGAACGCCACCCAGACCCGTACGCCCGAACTGACGCTGGCGGACGCGCGGGCCGTCGCCACCAGCACGGACGCGCCCGACGTCCTCGGCGTGGCTCCCGTCGTCAACGCCTCGTCGACCACCGCGACCTATCAGGGCGCCTCCCACTCGGTGGGCACCACGACCGGGACCACACCGGCGTACCTCCTCATCGACAACTCCTCGGTGCAGTACGGCACGGCCTTCACCGACGCCGACTACACCGAGCACCGGCGGGTCGCCCTGGTGGGCCAGACCGTCGCGGAGGACCTGATCGGGAACGACGTGTCCCGGCTGGTCGGAAGGACGATCCAGCTCAACGGCATCGAGTTCCAGGTCGAAGGCATCCTGACCGCCAAGGGCAGCACCGGTCCGCAGGACCAGGACGACCGGGTGATCGCACCCTTGACCGCCGTACAGGACACGCTCTCGGGGTACGGCGCGCTGAGCACGATCTCGGTCAAGGCGACCTCGGCCGACACCGTCACCGCGGCCGAGAGCGAGGTCGAGACCATCCTCGACGCCCGGCACAAGGTCACCAGCGCCGACCGCGACTACTCGGTCAGCAGCGCCTCGTCGATCCTGAGCGCCGCCACCTCGTCCAACCGGACCTTCACCGTGCTCCTCGGAGCCGTCGCCGCGATCTCCCTGCTCGTAGGCGGGATCGGGGTCATGAACATCATGCTGGTCACCGTCACCGAGCGGACCCGCGAGATCGGGATCCGCAAGGCTCTGGGCGCCGGGCGCGGTGACATCGTCGGACAGTTCCTCGCCGAGGCAGTCCTGCTCTCGGTCTTCGGCGGGCTGGTCGGCGTGCTCGTCGGGCTCGCCGGGTCGCGGTTCACGATCGTGGGCGTCCAACCCGCGGTCGCGCCGTACTCGGTCTTCCTGGCCTTCGCGGTCGCGATCCTGATCGGTCTCTTCTTCGGCCTGTACCCCGCCAACCGCGCCGCGACACTGCGGCCGATCGACGCCCTCCGCTACGAGTGATACCGCCCGTGATCCCACCAGTGAGCCAGGAGCCACCGATGTCCCACGCCGTCACGCCACCCACGCTCGAGGAGGACACCGAGATCCTCGACCCGGACTGGCTCGCGGCACCGTCGCGTCGGTCGCGCACCCGGCTCGTGCTGCTCGGCGCCCTCGCCGTGCTGCTCGTCTTCTTCGCCGGGGTGCAGGTGCAGAAGCACTGGGGCTCCGACTCCGGCTCGTCGGGGTCCGCGGCACCCAGCGGGTTCCCGGCCAGTGGTGACCTCGGCGCGTTGCCGGCCGGCGGTCGGTCAGGCAGCGGGCCGAGCTCGACGTCGGGCGGCTCGACCTCGGCGACGCCCGCGGTCATCGGCACGGTCAGCGCCGTCCACGGACACACCTGGACCGTCAAGGACCTCGGCGGCCACTCGCACACCGTCAAGGTCACCGGGAGCACCACCCTCACCCGCCCGATGGCCGACAGCTCGACCCCCGTCCGCGCCGGCACCCACGTCACCGTCCAGGGCAAGACCCGAGGCCACACCGTCACCGCAACCGCGATCACCCTCCGGTGACCTTCGCGCTCCAGCACCTGCAGGCAGAGAGGAACCCCATGTCCCTGTTCACCTCCCGAGTCGTCGCAATGTCACTTGCGAGTCTGCTCGGCGCCGCGACCCTGACCGGCTGCGGCTCGTCATCGTCGAGTACGACGTCTCCGCAGGGCCAGCCCTCCGACCGGCCCGGCCTCGGGATCAGCGCAGCCCAGCAGAAGAAGATCCAGCAGTGCCTGAAGGCTGCCGGCCTCTCCTCAGCGTTCCCCAGCGGCGCTCCCTCCGGCGGTCCCTCAGGGTCACCGCCCTCCGGCTTCCCGAGCGGTTCGCCGTCCGGTTTCCCCAGCGGCATCCCCTCTGGCGGACCCAGGGGCGCGTTCAACAACCCGCAGGTCAAGGCCGCGCTCAAGGCATGCGGCCTCACCCTCCCGACACCACCCGGGCCGTCGGGCAGCGCAGGCTAGAGCGGGTCCGCCACCTCGGACGTTCCGGGCGGGTGTGACCGTGCTGCTGCGATACGTTGCGGGGCGTGACAGCAGACGGTCCCGCCCCACCTGGTGAGGCCGAGTCGACGTCGGGGAGGGCCCCGGAGGGCCGCGGGGAGCGGTTCGTCCTCGACCAGCTGACGGACCGGCTCGACACGCTGCGCCTGCTCCGCGAGGACGACCCGCACCGGGCGGACGTCATGCTCGAGCAGTTCGGGGCGGCCGGGCGCGTGGAGTCGCAGATGCTGACGGAGCTCGGCCAGCGGCGGCCACTGCGCATCCCGGACCGTTTCCCGGAGGCCCACCGCACCGTGATGCGCGCGGTGGAGGTCTTCGATCGCAACGCCGGGCGGCCGCCGTCGTCCCTGCGCGTCGGCGTGCTGAGGCCGGTGGCGTCGCTCGTCGTACAGCTGCTGGTCAAGATCGTGGTCCGCAACTACCAGCGCTCGGTGATGGAGCACCTGCGGCGTCTCTACGCCTTGCGCGAGGCGAACAGCGTGCCCGGCAGCGGGGACTACCGCATGCTCACGCTCGCCCGCCGCCAGCTCGACCACGTGACCGAGGACCTGTCCCGGCGATCGGGCGGGCTTCCCGGCCTTCCTGGTCGGAGGCGCGGCGTTCTCGGTGGTCTCCTCGACGATCCAGGAGGCCACCCGCAGCCCGCTAGTCCTCCTGGTCGTGGCAGCCGTGACGGCGGCTCTCGCCATTGCCGCGTTCTGGTGCGTGATCACCGCCGCGGCCATCGCGCGGCGGCGGACTCGGATCGCGCTGGACGCGCCGCTCCGAGCCCTGTACGAGACCCTCGGCGCGGCGGGAGACCCGCCGCGGGACCGCAGTCGCGGCTTCGTCGTGTACGCCGTGATCCTCCTGGCGCTCGCCTGGGTCGTC
>CAVXNT010000007.1:0-199148 GCA_963763225.1 uncultured Actinomycetota bacterium
GATTTTACCTTCGAGTTTTCGGGACGATGCCCAGAACCCTGTGAACAAAGGGGTTCTGGGCACTTCCACTGTCGGTGGTGGGTGCTTGAGTAGGTGTCATGACAGCGATGGCGACACCCCGGCACCGGGTCGGTGTCGCGACCGCGCGCATCCACGCGGAGCTCGACGCGGTCGAGGACGCGTCGGTGTGGTCGATGGGTCCCGAGGAGACCGCCGCGACCCTGGCCGGGCTGGTCCGTGCCGAGGCCCGGCTGGCCGAGCTCAAGTCCCGGGTCGGCGCGCATGCCGACGACCTGCACGTCGGCTCCGAGGAGGGCGCGTCCAGTGCTGCGGCCTGGCTGGCCCACGAGACCAGGTCCACCCGCGCGGCCGCGCACGGCGCGGTCCGGTTGGGCACGACCTGGAGGCCCACCCCGCGGTCCGCGACGCCCTGGCCGCCGGGCGGATCCGCCTCGATCAGAGCAGGCCAGGCACCACGACGCGAAGAAGCTGAACCAGCTCGGGAAGCGGTTGTTCGAGGTGATCGCCCCCGACCAGGCAGACGCCCGGGAAGCCGCCCTGCTCGCGAAGGAGGAGGCCGCGGCGAAGGCGTGCCACCTGAGGGGTGACGACGACGGCAAGGGCCAGGCCCACTTCCAGGGCAACATGCCCACTTACCACTGGGCGGCGTTGAAGAAGATCCTCGCCGCGATCATGGCCGCCAAGCACCAGACCGCGGTCAAGGGCGCCAGCGCCGCCGCCGAACGCCGGCCCACCCCCGAGGCGATGGGGCAGGCGTTGTGCGAGTTCATCGAGCGCTACCCGGTCGACCGGGTCCCGAACACCGGCGGGATCTCGGCGACCGTGGTGGTCATGATGGACCTCGACGTCCTCCTCGGGAAGCTCGAGAAGGCCTGCCTGCTCGACACCGGGGAGAAGATCTCACCCGGACTGGCCAGCCGCCTGGCCTGTGAGGCCGGGAACATCCCCGTCGCCCTCGGCGGGGACTCCCAGCCGTTGGACGTCGGACGGAAGAGCCGCTTCTACGCCGAGGCCCAACGGATCGTGATGCTCATCCGGGACCGGCGCTGTCGTGCCGAGGGCTGTGACCGGGTCACCGGCCTGCACGCCCACCACAAGATCCCTGTGGTCACTGGGCGGCAACACCGACCTCAAGGACGGCGTCAGCCTCTGCCACTGGCACCACAACCGCGCCCACGACCCCAACTACCACACCACCTACCACCCCAACGGCGACGTCACCTTCCACCGGCGCACGTGAGGAGCCGTCGCTCCTTGGCATCAGATCTTTTGCGGCGAAGTGATCGTGCCGGATTCGGTCAGCCGGGAGAGACCTGGCCGAACGGCGCAGCATCCAGCTTTCGGATCGCGTGGCCGAGGTCGTTGGCTCTCACTGGGCTAGCGAGGTTGGCGAGGTGGGGCGCGTTCATCGTGGCGCCGACGATCCTTTCTACATCGGAGCGCCCGGTCGCGCCGAGACCGGCGAGGGTGGTGGGAAGGCCAAGGGAGGCGAGGAACTCGCGCAGATCGTCGAGTTCAGCATCCGACGCCCCTTCGGCCGACAGCTGAACGAGGGCGCCCCAAGCGACGTGTTCGCCGTGGGTGGCGTGGGGTGCGGCGACCATGAGGCCGCGGGTGAGGGAGTGGGCGAGGCTCAGGCCGCCGTTCTCGAAGCCGAGGCCGCTCATCAGGACGCACGCCTCGACGGTGGCCTCGAAGGCCGGGGTGATCCGGTTGGCCTGGGCGTCGGCGACGGCCTGGACGGCCTGCTCCCGCAGCACGTCGTAGCAGGCATCGGCGATCGCGGAGCCGATGAGCAGGGGGCGGGTGCCGAGGGCGGTGACGCCGGTGCCGGCGAGGCAGGCGCGGGCCTCGAACTTCTTGGCGACGGCGTCGCCGATGCCGGAGCGCAGCAGCCGGATGGGGGCGCCGACGATGAGGGCGGTGTCGACGACGACGGCGTGCGGGTTCGCGGGGAGCTTGTCGACGGAGGCGAGGCGGTGGTCGTCGTCGTACATCGCGGCGACGCCGCTGCACGGGCTGTCGTTGGAGGCAGCGGTCGGGACGGTGACGACCGGAAGGCCGAGGCGGAGCGAGACCGCCTTGCCGGCGTCGATCGCCTTGCCGCCGCCGATCCCGACCACCACGCCCACGCCCTCGGGGGCCGAAGCGGTGAGGGCGTCGGCGGCGGCCGCGGTGATCTCGCCGTCGAGGACGAGGTACGCCGGGGACAGGTCGGCGAGCAGCGCGGCCAGGCGATCCCCGAGGAGGGACAGGACGACCGGGTCGGTGACGACGAGCGGCCGGCCGTACGGCGCCAGCAGGGTGGGCAGGTCGTCCAGCGCGCCGGGCCCCTGCACGTAACGAAGAGGCCCGGCGAAGCGGCGTAGGTCGCTCACGTGCCGTCGACCAGGGCGTGGACAACGCGGGGGAGGTCGACGCCGTACTTGGCCTCGAGATATTCCTGCGAGCCGCATTCGAAGAAACTGTCGTCCAGGCCGATCCGGATCAGCGGCCGCTGGACGCCGGCGTCGTACAGCGCCTCGATGACCAGGGTCGCGAGCCCGCCGGTCGTCTTGTGGTTCTCGGCGACGACCAGCCGGTCGTGGCGGCTGGCGAACTCGAGCAACGCAGGCCGTGTCGAAAGGCTTGATCGTCGGCACGTGCAGCACGCCGGCGTCACTCCGTCGGCGTTCGGCAGTCTCGCTGCGTCGAGCGCCCGGGCGGTCATGTAGCCCGGTCGAGATGACGCCGATCTCGCCGTCGCCCTCGCGCAGCATTGCGCCTTGCCCGAGCACGAAGCGGTAGTCCGTCGGGCAGTTCGACCGGCACCTTGCCGCGCAGCAGCGCACATAGACCGTGCCGGGGATGTCGGCGACGGCGCGCACGACCTGCTTGCAGCTCGGTGGCGTCGCAGGGATCGATGATCGTCAGGTCGGCGATGCCGCGCATCATGTTGAGGTCCTCGGTCGCCTGGTGCGTGGCGCCGTAGCCGTTCGTCAGCCCCGGCATCCCGGCGAAGATCTTCACGTTCGCCTTCGAGTGCGCGCCGGCGATCGCCACGAAGTCGTAGGCACGCCGGGTCACGAACACCGAGTAGGTCGTGCAGTAGGCGATCTTGCCGGTCTTCGCGAGCCCGGCCGCGGTCATCGATCAGGTTCTGCTCGGCCATGCCGACGTTGAAGAAGCGGTCAGGATGCGCGTCGCGGAACGGCAGGATGTCGCTGTACCGGCCCATGTCGGCGGTCAGGCCCGACGATCTCCGGCCGCGTCGTCGCCGAGCTCGGCGAGCTGTTGCCGAACGGGCGCGAGGTCGGTCACCTTGCCCGCGACGTCGACGAGCTCGCCCATCCCGCGCGTCTGCCCGAACACGGTCGTCTCCCGTCATGGTCGTCTCAGCCACGGTCTGGCCTCCAACTCCTCCATGAGTCGACCCACTCGTCGTCGCCGACGCGGACGAAGTGCGCCCGCGGCCGGTGCCAGATGGTGGGTACGCCGAAGCCGGGCGTCGTGCGCAGCACGATCGCCTTCGGCTTGCCGTTCTGCTCGCGCGGCAGCTTGCCAGCGCATCGACGAGGGCGGCCATGTCGTTGCCGTTGATCTCGTAGGTGTCGAAGCCGAAGGCGGTCGAACTTGTCGGCGACCGGCTCGATCGCCACCGTCACCGGACCGTCGGCCTGGATGCCGTTGCAGTCGACCAGCGCGACCAGGTTGTCGCAGCTGAAGGTCGCGCCACCCATCGCGGCCTCCCAGGTCGAGCCCTCGTCGAGCTCGCCGTCGGACAACTCGCAGAAGATCGCGAGCGCCCGGCCGTCGAGCCGGAGCGCCGAGCGCCATGCCGACCGCCTGGCCGAGGCCGTGGCCGAGCGAGCCGCCGACGATCTCGACGCCGGGGGTCACGTCGAAGGTGCTCATCGGCAGCGCGCGAGCCGTTGAGGCCGTAGGTCGGAAGTTCGCCCGGGTCCAGGTAGCCGGCCTCGGCGAGCACGGCGTACATCGCGATCGAATAGTGCCCGGTCGACAGCAGGAACCGGTCGCGGTCCGGCCAGTCGGGTCGGCGCGGGTCGTGCCGCAGCTCGTGGAAGTAGAGCGCGGCCAGGCAGTCGGCGATCCCAGTCCCTGGGCGATATAGCCCTCGCCCTTCCCGCGCGTCATCTCCATCATCGAGCGGCGCAACGAGATGCGCCCGGTCCTCGAGCGCGGCGACGTCGGCCGCCGGTCGTGTGATCGTGGCTGGCATGCGGTCAGCGTCGTCGTACGGCGGACCGCGCGGTTGTCCCACCTTGGGACGAGCGCCGTGTCTGCGACAGGGTCAGTAGTTACTGATTGTCCGGGTCCAGCCGGTACGCCTGCAGCTTGCGGTAGAGCGTCGACCTGGAGATCCCGATCGACTGCGCGGCGGCCACCTTGTTGCCGTGGTGCTGCTGGAGCGCCGACAGGATCGCGCCGAGCTCGAGCTCCTCGATCGCGGAGAGCTCGCGCTTGCGCGAGCTGCCCTGGAGTTCCAGCGGCAGCGCGTCGACGCGGATCTCGCCGGCGGTCGCGGTGCTGACCAGGCCGCGGACCGTCGCGTCGAGCTGGCGCAGGTTGCCCGGCCACGGCGCCCGCATCAGACAGCGCAGCGCGGCCGACGAGAAGTGCAGCGGCTTGGCACCGCGATGCCGCTCGAGCAGCGCGACCGCCGCCGGGCCGATGTCCTCGTGCCGGTCGCGCAGCGGCGGGACCGTCACCCGGCCGACGCCGACGGTGTCGACCAGCCGGCGGAACCCCGGGCCGGGCGGTGTCCCCGTGGTGAGGGTCGCGATGACGCGCGGTGCGTGGTCCTGCTCCTCCAGCGCCTCCAGCAGCGCGGCGGTCGCGGTGGCTGCCTCGGGCGTCAGCGCCTCGAGGTGGCGGAGCACGACGGCGGCCGGCTGCAGGTCGAGCTCCTGGCGCCAGCAGCGAGACGAACGACATCGGGTCGCCCCGCCGGAGGCGGCGTCGACGACGCTCACCCGCGCGGCCGGGACCTGCACGGCGTCGAGAACCGCCCGCGCCAGCGCGAGCTTGCCGGCGCCGGACTCGCCCTGGACCAGGATCGGGACGCCCTTGGCGGCGAGCCGGGTCGCGTGCGCGATCGCCTGGACGGGGCGGGTAACTCTTCGCGGGCAGCGACACCGGCGGCCGGGGCGGGACATCGTGCCGCTCGGGCTGCCGCGCCGCCGCGTCGATCTCCACGATCGCGCCGACCATCGCGCCGTCGCGCGCGGACCGGCGTGCAGCGCACGATCCGGAACCGCTGCGTGGCCCCGAGCTCGTCGCCGTCCACCCGGCCGCCCATCGCGATCGCTCGCGACGTGCTCCCACAGCAGCGCCCGGTCGACGCCCTCGAGCAGGTCGGTGACCTTCGGGCCGGCGATGAAGATGTCCTGGCCGACGGCGGCGATCGCGCGCGCCGCGCGCCGATCGCGACGAGGTACTCGTCGAGCAGGTGCCGCTCGCTCGTCGTCGCCTGGGCGAGCAGCCGGCCCTCGACCTCCTGGGCCGTACTGGTCATCAGCGGCGTCAGCAGCGGATTGCCCGACGTCGCCCGGCAGGACAGCGTGATCACACCCTCCAGGCGGCGGGTCACCGGGTGGTGCACCGGTACGCCGACGCAGGTGAAGGGCCGCAGCGCGTCGGCGAGGTGCTCGGCGCCGGTGATCTGGATCGCCGAGCCGAGCTCGATGCGCTGCCGGTGCCGTTGGTCCCGATGCGACTCCTCGCTGTTGTCGAACCGCTGTGCGCGTTGATGCGGTCGAGCATCAGCGTGATGTCGGGTCCGGGAATCCACCGCTGCACGAGCGTGGCCTCGTGGTCGGCGAGGAGCACCGCCGGCGTCCAGCCCCGCGAACTGATCTGCGAGCCGCGGTGAGCACCGGGTCGAGCCGCCACGGCGCAATCGGCGCGGGCGATGGTGCTCACCCTTGACGAGTCAGCGCCGGGTTCGCCAGCATCGCCCCGTTGATCAGCGAGCGCTTCCACGATGGAGGACCTGGGGCCGCACCGCCCGGTCCAGGTGCTCGGGCACCACGCCGTCGGAGAGCAGGTGCTCCCGTGCCCGATCGAGCCCTCGCGGGCCGTCATCGATGCCTCAGAAGTACTGCTTGTCGGGGTCGAGCCGGTAGGCCTGGAGTTTGCGGTAAAGCGTCGAGCGGGAGATCCCGATCGGACTGGGCGGCGGCGACCTTGTTTCCGTTGTGCTGCTGAGCGCCACAGGATTGCGTCAGCTCGAGTTTCCTCGATCGGCTCGAGGCTCCCGCTGCGGGTACGTGCCCTGCAGCTCCAGCGGCAGCGCATCGGGCGTGATCTCGGGGCCGATGCTCTGGTGAGCAGTCCACGGATCGTCGCGTCGAACTGGCGCAGGTTGCCCGGCCATGGCGCCCGCATCAGGCAGCGCAGCGCCGTGGAGGAGAAGCTGGAGCTCGCGCTCACCACGGTGCTTTCCAACAAAGCGGCGGCGGTCGGCGCGATGTCCTCGCGCCGGTCGCGCAGCGGCGGAAGGATCACGCGGCCGACGCCCACGGTGTCGACCAGCCGGCGCAGGCCGGGGGTCAGGATCGGCGTCGACGGTCATCGTGGCGATCACCCGTGGCGGCCTCCGGATGCTCGGCGGCAACCTCGAGCAGCGCAGAGCTGGCGGCGGCGGCCTCGGGCGTGAGTGACTCGAGATGGCAAGAGGACCAACGGCGTCCGGCGCCAGTCTCGAGCTCGTGGCGCAGGACGGTGACGAACTCGTGGCGCCGTCGACCCAGCCGACGGCGGCGTCCACGACGGCCGTCCTAGCGGCGTCGACGTGGGCCGAGGCCAGCACGGCCTGGCGAACGCGAACTTGCCGACGCCGGACTCGCCCTCGATGATAATCGGGACGCCATTAGCGGCCAACGGCGTCGCGTGGAGATCGCTCACTGGAGCGCCGGGCTCTTGCCGGGTAGGCAGACAGTCGGCTCGGCGGGGCCGCGGCGGCTGCGCCGCTCCTCGGTCGCGGACCACGGGTCCGATGTCGAACTCGACCAGCGCGCCGATCATCTGCCGTCGTCGCTACGACCGGCTGCGCACCGCGCGATCCGGAACCCTCGGTGACGGCCGAAGTCGACGGGTCGCTACCGAGCCAAGTGCGACCGCCGGACGTAGTCCCACAGCAGTGCCCGGTCGACGCCCTCAAGCAGGTCGGTGACCCTCGGGCCGGCGATGAAGATGTCCTGGCCCATCGCGGCGACCGGCGCGCGCCGGATCCGAACGCCACGAGGTAGGCGTCGAGCAGTTGTCGTTCGTTGATGCTCGCCTGGGCCAGCAGCCGGTTCTCGACCTCCTGCGCGGTGCTGGTCATCAGCGGCGTGAGCAGCGGGTTCCCGGACATCGCCCGGCAGTTCATCGTGATGACGCCCTCGAGCCGGCGGGTCATCGGGTGGTGCACCGGAACGCCCACGCAGGTGAACGGCCGCAGTGCCTAGGCGAGGTGCTTCGGGACCGGAGATCTGGATCGGGCGTCGTACTCGATGACGCTCCCGACTCCGTTCGTGCCGATGGTCTCCTCGCTGATCGCAGAACCCGACATTCGAGTTGATGCGGTCCATCAGCGCAGGATCTCGGCATCGGACGACCCAGCGGCTGGACCACGATCGGCGTCGTGGTCGGCGAGCAGCACGCCGGCGTGGAGCCCGGCGAGCTGCTCGGCGAGGCGAGACAGCACCGGGTCGGCCGCCTGGCGAAGGGCGGCTCGCGCGTGGTGGTCGCCGCTGAAGACCAGCGACGGGGACGCGATCTGGGCGCCGCTCAGCAGGGAGCGCTTCCAGGACTGCAGCACCTGGGGGCGCACCGAGCGCTCCAGGTGCTCGGGGATCACACCCTCCGCGAGCAGGTGCTCACGGGCGGCGTCTACCTGTCGCAGCGTCATGCAAGTACTCCCTCGACATGCCCGAGCCGGCCCCCGTGTGACCGCCATTACACCCGGCGGAGGTTGAGGAATCCACAACTGTCTCAAATTGGGACGCCACCGGGTGTTCCAGCACCCGTCCCATGCCCGTCCCGAAATGGGACAACGCCCGGCCGGACCGTCCGCCGACGATGTTGCCCGCCCTCGAAAAGGGCCCACGAACCACCGAGCAACGACAAGCGAACGAAGGGACTACGCCATGAGCGACGAGGCGACGTTGGACGGACAGGTCACGGAAGTGGACGCCGTCGTCATCGGGTCCGGGTTCGCCGGGCTGTACAGCATGCACCGGCTCCGGAACGTGATGGGCCTCGAGGTCCAGGGCTTCGACAACGCCGGCGGCGTGGGCGGGACGTGGTACTGGAACCGCTACCCGGGCGCACGGTCGGACACCGAGGTCAACGCCTACTGCTACTCCTTCGACAAGGACCTCTTCCACGAGTGGAAGTGGTCGGAGCGCTACCCGCGCCAGAGCGAGATCCTCGCTTATCTCAACCATGTCGCGGACCGGCACGACCTGACGCGGAGCTACCGGTTCAACACCCAGGTCACCGACGTGACGTGGGACGAGGAGAACAACCGCTACCTGATCACGACCGACGACGGAGGGCGGTACGCCGCACAGTTCCTGGTCGAGGCGGTCGGACTGTCTGTCCGCGACCAAGATCCCCGACTTCCCGGGGCAGGACAGCTTCGGCGGCGAGATCTACCACACCGCCCGGTGGCCGCACGAGAAGGTCGAGCTCGCCGGCAAGAAGGTCGGTGTCATCGGCACCGGCTCCAGCGGCATCCAGGTGATCTCCGAGCTCGCGCCTGAGGTCGGCCACCTCACCGTCTTCCAGCGCACGCCGCAGTGGGTCGTGCCCTCGCGTCACCGCCCGATCGCGCCGGGGCTGCTCGAGCGGATCGAG
This sequence comes from uncultured Actinomycetota bacterium, assembly GCA_963763225.1. Lineage (GTDB taxonomy): Bacteria > Actinomycetota > Actinomycetes > Propionibacteriales > Nocardioidaceae > Nocardioides. The sequence goes on from CAVXNT010000007.1 coordinate 8,866, forward strand.
AACGACTACGAGGGCTACTGGCACGACGTGCTCTACTCGACGACCTGCTTCGGCTTCGACGAGAGCGACGTGTCGGCCGAGAGCGTCTCGCCCGAGGAGCGGGCCAAGCGCTTCGAGGAGGTCTACGAGGATGGCGGCGGCTTCCAGTACATGTTCCGCGCCTTCAACGACGTGGCCACCAGCCGGGTTGCGAACGCTGCCGCGACCGACGTCATCGAGAAGAAGATCCGCGAGACGGTCAAGGATCCGGCACATCGCGAACCAGCTCATCCCCGGCGACCTCTACGCCAAGCGTCCGCTGTGCTGCGACGACTACTACGAGACCTACAACCGCGACAACGTCTCGCTGGTGTCGGTCAAGAACAACGCGATCGTCGAGATCACCCCGGAGGGAGTCCGAACGGCGGACGGCGTCGTGCACGAGCTCGACGTCCTGGTGCTGGCGACCGGCTTCGACGCCGTCTCCGGCAACCAGCTGAAGATCCAGCACACCGGCCGCAACGGGGTCAGCCTGCACGACCGGTGGCACGAGCGCCCGCGCACCCACCTGGGCCTGATGTCGGCAGGGTTCCCGAACCTGTTCATGATCTACGGCCCGATGGGCCCGTTCACGAACCAGCCGCCGGCCCACGAGGCGCAGGTCGACTGGGTGGCGCGCGCCATCGAGTTCGTGCGTGACCGCGGGGTCGGCACCATCGAGCCCAGCCAGGCTGCCGAGGATGCGTGGGTCGCCGAGTGCGACGAGATCGCGAACCAGACGCTGTTCTCCGTCGTCGACTCGTGGATCAACGGCTCGAACATCCCGGGGAAGCCGGTCACGAACATGTTCTACATGGCCGGGATGGCGGCCTACATGGACAAGATGAAGGCCGAGGAGGACTCGGAGTACGCCGAGAACTTCGTGCTGGGCCGGTCGGCCACCGTCCCCGCGTGACGGTCGACCTCGAGCACGCCCCGCACGTCCTCGACCTGGCGGACCGCACCGCGCGCTTCGTGCGCGAGCAGGTCCTCCCAGTCGAGGACGCCGCGGGCGGGGACGTCGCGGCCGCCGGCGGCGACGACCTGCGGTGCCGGCTCCAGGCGGCGGCCCGGGACAGCGGGCTGCTCAGCCCGCACGCACCGACGGCGTACGGCGGACTCGGCCTCGGCATGGTCGACCGGGCTCCAGTCTTCGAGGCCGCTGGGTACTCCTTGTTCGGACCGCTCGCGCTCAACATCGCCGCGCCCGATGAGGGCAACGTCCACCTGCTCGCCCACGTCGCGACCGAGGCGCAGCGAGAGCGCTTCCTCCGTCCGCTGGTCGCCGGCGACGTGCGGTCGGCGTTCGCGATGACCGAGCCGGCGCCCGGCGCCGGCTCCGACCCGAGCGCGCTGCGAACGCGCGCGACGCGGGTAGCCGGGGGGTGGCAACTCGACGGTCACAAGTGGTTCATCACCGGCGCCGAAGGCGCCGGCTTCCTGATCGTGATGGCCCGGACGTCCGGCGACCCCGGTGACCCCGGAGGAGCCACCATGTTCCTGGTGCCGGGCACGGCGCCGGGGCTCGAGGTGGGGCGGCACATCCGCACCCTCGACCGGTCCATGGTCGGCGGCCACTGCGAGGTCCGGCTCAATGGCGTCGTCGTGCCCGACGAGAACGTGCTCGGCGAGGTCGACGTTGGCTTCGCCAACGCCCAGGTGCGGCTCGGCCCGGCCCGGATGACGCACGTGATGCGCTGGCTCGGCGCCGCCGTACGCGCGCACGACGTCGCTCTGCAGCACGTCGCTGAGCGCTCCTTTTCGGGTCGCGCCTGGCCGACCTGGGCATGGCGCAGCAGCTGGTCGCGGACAACGAGATCGACCTGGCCGCCACGCGCGCGCTCCTGCTGCGGGCCTGCTGGGAGCTCGACCGCGGCGAGCGGGCGTCGACGTCCACCTCGATCGCGAAGACGTTCGCCGCCGAGGCGATCGACCGCGTGGTGGACCGTGCCATGCAGCTGTGCGGAGGGCTCGGTGTCTCCGACGACCTGCCGCTGGCCCGGATCTCCCGCGAGGTGCGACCGTTCCGGATCTACGACGGCGCATCCGAGGTGCACCGCTGGTCGATCGCACGTCGCGCCGTCGCGCGGAACCGCGAATGAGCCGCTCCGCCCTGGTCACCGGGGCCTCCCGCGGCATCGGGCTCGGCATCGCGCGGATGCTGGCGGAGCTCGGGTACGGCGTCACGGTGACGGCCCGTGACCCCGACAGGCTGGACGCGATCGCGACCGAGTTCCGCGATCTCGGTGCGCCGGAGACCGTGGTGGTGGCAGGCGATCTCGCGGACCCCGACCACCCCGCAGCCATCGTCGCGGCCCATGCCGCGGCCTTCGGCGGGCTGGACTGCCTGGTGCTCAACGCCGGGGTCGGCACCGCTGGTCCGGTGGCGGACTACCCGCTGCACCGGCTGGACAAGACGATCGCGGTCAACCTGAGGGCGCCGTTCGCCCTGCTCCGTGCGTCGCTTCCGCTGCTGCGCGCCGCGGCGGTGACTGGCCCCGGATCGCGGGTCGTGGCGATCGCCTCGATCACCGGCGTGCACGCTGAGCCCGGGCTGGCGGCGTACGGCGCCACCAAGGCAGCGGTGCTGTCTCTGGTCGACACCCTCAATGCCGAGGAGTCGGGCAACGGGGTGACGGCCACCGCGATTGCACCGGGGTACGTCGACACCGAGATGTCCGCCTGGATGGAGCTGCCGCGGGACGAGATGATCCCGGTCGACGACGTCGTCGCGCTGGTGCGCGTCGTCCTGGGGCTGTCCCGCCGATCCGTGGTGAGCAAGATGGTCGTCAGCAGGGCGGGCACCGCCGGCCTGCGGGCCTGAGATCGAAGGAGTGGAGATGTCGTTGCTAGCGGATCGGACCGCGGTCATCACCGGAGGCGCGCAGGGGCTCGGACGTGCGATCGCGGAGCGGTTCGTCGCCGAGGGCGCGCGCGTGGTGGTCGGCGACTTCGACCTGCGCGCCGCTGAGAAGTGCGTGGCCGAGCTCGGCACGGATCGAGGGCTCGCAGTGCGCTGTGACGTGACCTCCGAGGACGAGATGGCCGCCCTGGTCGACGCCGCGGTCGCGAGGTACGGCGGAGTCGACGTGATGGTCAACAACGCGGGCGTCCTGCGGGACGCGACCATGCGGAAGATGTCGCTGGACGACTTCCGACTGGTGCTCGACGCCCACGTGCAGGGCACCTGGCTGGGCACTCGGGCAGCGGCCGCGGTGATGCGCGAGGCCGGATCCGGGTCGATCGTGAACATGTCCTCGATATCCGGCAAGGTCGGCAACATAGGGCAGACCAACTACAGCGCCGCGAAGGCCGGCATCGTCGGCCTCACCAAGGCCGCCGCCAAGGAGGTCGCGCACGCCGGCGTCCGCGTCAACGCGATCCAGCCCGGCCTGATCCGGACCCCGATGACCGAGGCGATGCGCGAGGACATCTGGCAGCAGCGGCTGCGGGAGATCCCGATGGGCCGCTTCGGCGAGCCGGCCGAGGTGGCGGCGGTGGCGCTGTTCCTCGCGTCCGACCTGTCGAGCTACGTGACGGGGGCGGTGTTGGAGGTCACTGGTGGCCGGCACATGTGACCGAGACGAACGAGGAGGACGGGTGTCCGAGCTGACTCCCGCCGAGCACACCGGCGTGGCCGACGCGATCACCGGGGCCGGAGCCGAGCTCGCCGGGCCGTTGCGGTCACGGCTGATCGCGGGCGGCCGGTCGAACCTGACGTTCGAGCTCACCGACGGGGTGGGTCGTTGGGTGCTGCGGACCGCTCCGCGAGCCGGCCGCACGCCATCGGCCCACGACGTGGCGCGTGAGTACCGCGTCACGTCGGCGCTGCGCGACACCGGCGTACCGGTTCCACCGGCAGTCGTGCTGCACGAGGGCGACGACGTGCTCGGCGCGCCGTTCGCGGTTGCAGAGTTCGTGGACGGGTCGTGCGTGCAGAGCCGTGCCGACCTCGCCGCGCTCCCGGACACACGGGTCGCCGCGTGCGTGGACGAGCTGGTGAGCACCCTGGCTGCGCTGCACGCCGTCGACCCGGTTGCTGTCGGGCTCGAACGGCACGGACGGCCCGACGGGTACGCCGAACGTCAGGTGCGCCGCTGGACGGGGCAGTGGGAGATCGTCGGCACCGGGCCGTTGGCGCCGCTACACGGGCTGGCCACCGAGACCGGCCGGGTGCTCGCGGCCGCGGTGCCGCGGCAGTGGTCGAGCGGGATCGTGCACGGTGATTACCGCATCGACAACACGATCCTGCGGTTCGACGATGCCGTCCGGGTGGCGGCCGTCGTTGACTGGGAGCTGTCGACGCTGGGCGACCCGGTCGCTGACGTAGCGCTGATGTGCGTGTACCGGCACCCCGCCCTTGACCTGATTCTCGGAGCTCCGTCGGCCTGGACCAGTCCCCGGCTTCCCGACGCGGCCGGCCTGGCGACGGCGTACGAGGCGGCCGGTGGCGTACCGCTGGCGGACTGGGAGTTCCACCTCGCCCTGGGCTACTTCAAGCTCGCGGTGATCGCAGCCGGCATCGACCACCGCTACCGCGCAGGTGCCACCCACGGGACCGGCTTCGACCGTGCTGGAGAGGCCGTCGGTCCACTTCTCGATGCCGGCCATGCGCTGGCGCGGGGCTTGCCGTCTCGTGGGTCGGCAACGGATCCAGCAGCCGGGCCACTTCAGTCCGGGACCGCCGCCGGCTTGCCGGTCTTGAACAGCGTCGACAGGTAGATGACGACCGGGATGTCGCCCGCGTTGCGGGCGTGGTGGACCTCGCCCTGTTGCTCGACGAGCCACTGTCCGGGCCGCACCTTCACGGTCTGGCCGGGACGCACCACCTTGACCAGCGTCGGGTCGTCGCCGTCACCCTCCATGAGCTTGGCCGACTTCGTCTCGACGGTGTAGGTGAGCACGCCCTCGGCGACGTAGCCGAGCTGGGTACCGGGGTGGTGGTGGGAGGCCAGCTTCGCGCCGGGCATCACGATGACCTTGCTGAGGCCGAGCGTGCGTCCGGGGGAGCCGGTGGGGCCGGCGACCTCGGCCAGCGGCTGGCGGGTCACGACGACCGGGGCGGCGGTGTCGGCGGCGGTCGCGGACACGGCGACACCGGCGCCGAAGCCCGCGGCGACGAGGGACAGCCCGGCGACCGGGGCGAGGAGGCGCTTCATGACCGGCAGCGTAGGGACACCGCGGCGTGCTGTCCGTGCTTCGCCGTAAGGTGCCGCGCGTGAGCCTCAAGATCCACCGCGCCGCGCGCACCGACGTGCTCGTGGACCGGCTGGGGGAGCTGCTGGCCACGCCGCTGGAGGATCCGTTCGCGCAGGAGCTCGTGGTCGTCCCGGCCAAGGGCGTCGAGCGGTGGCTGAGCCAGCGGCTCTCGCACCGGCTCGGTGCCGGTGCGCGCGGCGGTGACGGCGTGTGCGCGGGCGTCGGGTTCCGGACGCCCTGGTCGCTGTTCGCCGAGGTGGTGGGCACGCGCGACGAGGACCCGTGGGCACCGGAGTCGATCACCTGGCCGCTGCTGGCCGCGATCGACGAGAGCCTCGACGAGCCGTGGGCGCGACCACTGGCCCGCCACCTCGGCCACGGCGAGACGGGCGAGGAGGCCGACCTGCGGCGCGGGCGCCGCTTCGCGGTGGCGCGCCGGCTCGCCGGCCTGTTCGCGGCGTACGCCGGGCAGCGGCCCGCCCTCGTCGAGGACTGGGCGCGCCGGCGGGATGACCGACGGGTGCGGCCGCGACCTGCCCGACGACCTGGCCTGGCAGCCGGAGCTGTGGCGCCGGCTGGCCGAGCGCGTCGACGCGCCCGCCGCCGCACGTCCGCCACGCCGAGACGATCGCGCGGCTCCGCGACGAGCCCGACGGGTTCGACCTGCCGCCGCGGCTGTCGCTGTTCGGCCACACCCGGCTGCCGGTCACCGAGGTGGCGCTGCTCGAGGCGCTCGGCGCCCACCGCGACGTGCACCTGTGGCTGCCGCACCCCTCGGCCGACCTGTGGGACCGGCTGCGCCAGCAGGCGGCGTCGGGGCCGGTCGCGCGGCGCGAGGACCACTCCCACCGGCTGGTCGGTCACCCGCTGCTGTCCACGCTCGGCCGGGACACCCGCGAGCTCCAGCGGACGCTCGCGGTCGCGGCGTTCGAGGACGTGGCCGAGGGCGCCGACCCGCCCGCGCCCGAGACCCTGCTGGGTTGGCTCCAGGAGGACCTGCGCGCCAACGCGGTCGGCGACGCCGGCGCCCGGCTCCTGCGCGCCGACGACCGCAGCGTCCAGGTGCACTCCTGCCACGGCGTCGCGCGCCAGGTCGACGTGCTGCGCGAGGTGCTGCTCGGGCTGCTCGCCGACGACCCGACGCTCGAGCCGCGCGACGTGCTGGTGATGTGCCCCGACATCGAGACGTTCGCGCCGCTGATCTCGGCCGGGTTCGGCCTCGGCGACGTGGTCGGCGAGCACGGCCACCCCGCGCACCGGCTGCGGGTGCGGCTCGCGGACCGGGCGCTCACCCAGACCAACCCGCTGCTGTCGGTGGCCGCGCGGCTGCTCGACCTCGCGGGCGGCCGGGCCGGTGCCGGCGAGGTGCTCGACCTGGCCCACGCCGACCCGGTCCGCCGCCGCTTCGGGTTCCGCGACGACGACCTCCAGCAGCTCACCGAATGGGTCCGCACCGCCGGCGTCCGGTGGGCGTTCGACGCCGAGCACCGCGCCGAGTACGGCCTGTCGTCGTACGTCGCGAACACCTGGCAGTTCGGCGTCGACCGGCTGCTCGCCGGCGCCGCGATGTCGGAGGACACCGGCACCTGGCTGGACCGGACGCTCCCGGTCGACGACGTCGGCAGCGGCCAGGTCGAGCTCGCCGGCCGGCTCGCCGAGTACGTCGACCGGCTGCGCGACGTCACCGACCGGCTGGTCGGCACGCACCCGCTCGAGCACTGGCTGGGCGTGCTCGAGGAGGGCCTCGCGGCCCTCACCTCGGTGCCGGCCGCCGACGCCTGGCAGACCGGCCAGGTGCAGCGCGAGCTCGGCCGGGTCCGCGAGGCCGCCGCCGACCGCGGCGGCACCGACCTGCGGCTGCCCGACGTCCGCGCGCTGCTCGCCGACCGGCTCGGCGGCCGCCCCACGCGCGCCAACTTCCGCACCGGCACGCTCACCGTCGCCACGCTGGTGCCGATGCGCTCGGTGCCGCACCGGGTCGTCTGCCTGCTCGGCCTCGACGACGGCGTCTTCCCGCGGGTCGGCTCGGTCGACGGCGACGACGTGCTGGCCCGCGACCCGCTCACCGGCGAGCGCGACCCGCGGTCGGAGGACCGGCAGCTGTTCCTCGACGCGATCCTCGCCGCGACCGAGACGCTCGTGGTCACCTACACGGGGGCGAACGAGTACTCGGGCCAGGACCGGCCTCCCGCCGTACCGCTCGGCGAGCTCCTCGACGCGCTCGACCTCACCGCCACGGCCCCCGACGGCGGCCGGGTCGCCGACGCGGTCACCGTGCGGCACCCGCTCCAGCCGTTCGACCCCCGCAACGCCACCCCCGGCGCGCTGGTGCCCAAGACGCCGTTCACCTTCGACGAGGCGGCGCTCGCCGGCGCGCGGGCCGCGGCGGGGGAGCGGCGGCCGGTGCCGCCGTTCCTGGCCGGCCCGCTCCCGCCCGCCGGGCCGGACGACGTCTCCGTCGACGACCTCGTCGAGTTCTTCACCAAGCGCGGCGGCGCCGTCCAGGGCTTCCTGTCCCGCCAGCGGCTCGACGTCGCGCTCGCCCGCGAGGAGGAGCCGATCGAGGACGGCCTGCCGGTCGAGATCGACAACCTGACCCAGTGGGCGGTCGGCGACCGCGTGCTGCGCGACCTCCTCGCCGGCGTCGACCCCGAGCAGGCCCGCCAGCAGGAGTGGCGCCGCGGCGTGCTCCCGCCCGGGTTCCTCGGCTGGCGGATCCTCGGCGACGTCCTGGTGAAGGCTCAGCCGCTGGCCGGCGAGGGCCGCCGGCTGCGGACCCAGCCGCCTCGCTCGGTCGACGTCGACGTGGACCTCGGCGGCGGGCGGCGGCTGCGCGGCACCGTCCCCGAGGTGTACGGCGACCGCCTGGTCCCGGTCACCTACTCCCGGCTCGGCGCCACCCACCGGCTCCAGTCCTGGATCCGGCTGCTCGCGCTGACCGCCAGCGACGAGGACCGCAACTGGACCGCGCACACGCTGGGCCGGCCGGCCAACAGCCGCTCGCGCGACTTGTTCGCCACCTCGCTGCTCGGGCCGCTCGACCACACCGCGGCCGACCTCCTGCGCGGCCTGGTCGACCTGCGCGACCGCGGCCGGTGCGAGCCGCTGCCGCTGCCGCTCAAGGCGTCGCTGTCCTACGCGCGCGTGCGCCGCACCAACGCCAGCCACGACGAGGCCGTGCTCAAGGCCGGCTGGGACTGGAACGACGGCCGCTTCCCCGGCGAGTGCTCCGACCCGGCGCACCGCCGCGCCTGGGGACCGAAGGCACCGCTGCCCGGCCTCGACGTACCCCCGCGCGACGGCGAGGAGCACGCCGGCGAGACCACGCGGTTCGGCGCGCTGGCGATGCGGCTGTGGAGCCCGCTGCTGGTCGCCGAGCAGGGGAGCTGGTGATGGAGCCCTTCGACGTCTGCGGCGACCTCCCCGGCGTCGGCACCACGCTGCTCGAGGCGAGTGCCGGCACCGGCAAGACCTTCACCGTCGGCGCGCTGGTGACCCGCTACGTCGCCGAGGGCCGCGCCGAGCTCGACGAGATGCTGGTGATCACGTTCGGCCGGGCGGCCAGCCAGGAGCTGCGCGAGCGGGTGCGCGAGCAGCTGGTCGAGGCCGAGCGGGCGCTCGGCCGACCCGGACTCGGCCGACCGCACGCAGCTCGCTGGTCGCGCGCTGCTCGACGCCGACGAGCGCCACCCGGGCGGACCGCGCGCCGCCGGCTGCGCGACGCGCTCGCGGCCTTCGACACGGCGACGATCGCGACCACCCACCAGTTCTGCCAGCTGGTGCTGCGCTCGCTCGGGGTCGCCGGCGACACCGACGCGGGCGCCGACGCTCGTGGAGAACCTCGACGACCTGGTCGTGGAGGTCGTCGACGACCTGTACCTCCAGCGGTTCGGGCACGTGCGCGAGCGGCCGCCGTTCGACCGCGGACTGCGCGCTGGCGCTGGGCCGTACGGCGGTCGGCGACCCGCAGGCCGCGCTCGCCCCGGCCACCGACCCGGCCTCGGCCGCGGGCGCCCGGGTCGAGTTCGCGCAGGCGGTGCGCGACGAGATCGAGCGCCGCAAGCGCAAGCTGGGCGTCCTCAGCTACGACGACCTGCTCAGCCGGCTCGCCGCCGCGCTCGAGGACGACGAGGCCCCCGCCCGCGAGCGGATGCGCGGGCGCTGGCGGATCGTGCTCGTCGACGAGTTCCAGGACACCGACCCGGTGCAGTGGCAGGTCCTCGACCGCGCGTTCACCGGCCACGCCACGATGGTGCTGATCGGCGACCCGAAGCAGGCGATCTACGCCTTCCGCGGCGGCGACGTCGATCACCTACCTGACCGCCGTCGCGCACCGCCGGCACCCGCGCGACGCTCGGCACCAACTGGCGCAGCGACGCCGCCCTGGTCGAGCGGCTGCAGGTGGTGCTGCGCGGGGCCGCGCTCGGCCACGACGAGATCCGGGTGCGCGAGGTCGCCGCCCACCACCCGGGCACCCGCCTCGCCGGCGCACCGCACCCCGACCCGTTCCGGCTCCGGCGGGTGCCGCGCGACGGGTTCCGGCTCAAGCGCGGGCTGATCGGCGGCCGCGGAGGCGCGCGAGACACATCGCCCGCGACTGCGCCGCCGACATCGCCGCGCTGCTCGGGTCCGGCGCCACCTGGGACGGCGCCCCGGTCGCCGCCCACCACGTCGCCGTGCTCGTCGGTGCGCGCGACCACGGCGTCCTCGTGCAGCGCGAGCTGCACGCCCGCGGCGTACCCGCCGTGCTCGCCGGCGGCGGCCACGTCTTCACCACCCCGGCCGCGGACGAGTGGCTGGCGCTGCTCGAGGCGCTCGAGCAGCCGCACCGGTCGGCGCTGGTCCGCAGCGCCGCGCTCACCAGCTTCTTCGGGCACACCACCGCCGAGCTCGACGCCGGCGGCGAGCGGCTCACCGGGCGCATCGCCGACACGCTGCGCGGCTGGGCGCTGCTGCTGCGCGGCCGCGGGGTCGCCGCGCTGGCCGAGGCCGCCGAGGAGCGCGGGCTGAGCGCCCGGGTGCTCGGCGTCGAGGACGGCGAGCGGCTGCTGACCGACCTGCGCCACCTGACCCAGCTGCTGCACGAGACCGCGGTGCGCGACCGGCTCGGCCTGACCGCGCTGCTCGCCTGGTTCCGCGAGGAGCAGCGGCGCACCGCCGCCACCGAGCGACCCCGACGGCTGGACTCGGACGCCGCGGCGGTCCAGATCGTCACCGTCCACGGCAGCAAGGGCCTGCAGTACCCGATCACCTACCTGCCGTTCGCCTACCAGTCCTTCGAGTTCCCGACCGAGGTCGCGCTCTACCACGACGAGGGCCGCCGCACGCTCGACGTCAGCGGCTCGGGCCCGGGTTGGGACGAGCACCTCGCCCGGCACCGCGCCGAGGAGGGCGGCGAGGAGCTGCGCGACCTCTACGTCGCGCTCACCCGCGCCCAGTCGCAGGTCGTCGCGTGGTGGGCGCCGACCGCGAACACCCGGATCGGCGGGCTGCACCGGCTGCTCTTCGGCCGCCAGCCGGGCGTGACCGAGGTGCCCGACCAGGTCGAGGTCCGCGACGACGAGTACGCCGCACGCGTGCTCGACCTGCTCGAGGAGCTCGGCGGCCCGGTCGGTGAGGTCGCCGAGGTCGCCGACGCGGGGCCGCCCGCGCGCGACGGGGCGCCGGCCGCGCTCGCCGCCCGCACCTTCGACCGGGCGGTCGACGCCGACTGGCGGCGCACGTCGTACTCCGGCCTGATCCGGATCGAGGAGACGCACGCCGGGCGTCGGGAGCGAGCCCGAGGCGACCGGCCTCGAGGACGAGCCCGACGACGTCGTGCCGGGCCTCCGCCGCCGACGCGGTCCCCGACGTCGACCCGGTGCCGTCGCCGATGGCCGACCTCCCGGCGGGCGCGGCGTTCGGCAGCCTGGTCCACGCGGTGCTCGAGCACGCCGACCCCGAGGCGCCCGACCTGCGCGAGGAGCTGCGCGCCCGGGTCGCCGAGCAGCTGCGCTGGTGGCCGGTCGACGTCGCCGCCGACGCCCTCGCCGAGGCGCTGCTGCCGCTGCACGAGACGCCGCTCGGCCCGCTCGCGCCGGGCGCGACGCTCGGCCGGATCCCGCTGCGGGACCGGCTGCGCGAGCTCGACTTCGAGATCCCGCTCGCCGGCGGTGACGTCCGCGCGCCGGACGGCGAGGTCCGCCTGCGCGACCTGGCGCCGCTGCTGCGCGCGCACCTGCCCGCCGGCGACCCGCTCGCGCCGTACGCCGACCGCCTCGAGCGGCCGCCGCTCGGCGACCAGCCGCTGCGCGGCTACCTGTCCGGCTCGATCGACGCGGTGCTGCGGCTCGCCGACGGGCGGTTCCTCGTCGTCGACTACAAGACCAACCTGCTCGGCGACCCGGACCGGCCGATCACCGCCGCGGACTACGCGCCGGCGCTGCTGGCCGAGGCGATGCTGCACTCGCACTACCCGCTGCAGGCGCTGCTGTACTCCGTCGTCACGCACCGCTACCTGCGCTGGCGGCTGCCCGGCTACGACCCGGCCGCGCACCTCGGCGGCGTGCTCTACCTCTACGTCCGCGGCATGTGCGGCGCCGACGACGCCGCTGGTCGACGGCCACCCCACCGGCGTCTTCAGCTGGCAGCCGCCCGCCGCGCTCGTCGGGGCGCTCTCCGACCTGCTGGACGGTGCCGCATGATCGAGCGCTTCGAGACCGACGACCCGTACGACGCCCGGCTGGCCGCCGGCGCCACCGGGCTGCTGCACGACTTCAACCGGGCCGGCGTGCTCACCGCCGCCGACGTCCACGTCGCCACGCGGGTCGGGCGAGCTGTCCGGCACGGTCGACGACGACGTACGCCTCGGCGTCGCGCTCGCCGTCCGCGCGGCCCGGCAGGGCTCGGTCTGCGTCGACCTGGCCGCGCTCGCCCGCGACGCCGACGACGCCGACCTGCCGTGGCCCGACCCCGACGGGTGGCTGCGCGCGGGTCGCCGCCAGCCCGCTCGCCGCCGCCTCCGTGGTGCAGGTCGAGGGCGACCTGCTCTACCTGGACCGCTACTGGCGCGAGGAGGGCCAGGTCCGCGACGACCTGGTCGCCCGCGCCGGGGCCACGCCACCGCCCACCGACGACGCCCGGCTGGCCGCCAAGGCCGAGGCGCTCTTCCCGGGCGAGGGGTACGCCGAGCAGCGGGCCGCCGCGCTCGCCGCGGTCCGCCAGTGGACGACCGTGCTCACCGGCGGCCCCGGCACCGGCAAGACCACCACCGTCGCCGGGCTGCTGGCGCTGCTGACCGACCAGGCTGATGCCGACGGTCGCCGGCTCCGGATCGCGCTCACCGCCCCGACCGGCAAGGCCGCGGCCCGGCTCCAGGAGGCGGTCGAGGCGGCGCAGCGGGCCGACCGGTTCACCGACGAGGACCGGGGCCGGCTCGCGGACCTCGGGGCGTCGACGCTGCACCGGCTGCTCGGCTGGCGGCCGGAGTCCAGCACCCGCTTCCGCCACCACCGCGGCAACAAGCTGCCGCACGACGTGGTCGTGGTCGACGAGACCTCGATGGTCTCGCTGACGATGATGGCCCGCCTGCTCGAGGCGGTCCGCCCCGACGCCCGGCTGATCCTGGTCGGCGACCCCGACCAGCTCGCGTCCGTCGAGGCCGGCGCCGTGCTGTCCGACCTGGTGCAGGGGCTCGCGGTGCGGTCGCCCTCCGCCGTGGCGTCGCTGCGGACCCCGCACCGGTACGGCCGCTCGATCGGCGCGCTGGCCGAGGCGCTGCGCGACGGCGACGCCGACACGGTGCTGACCCTGCTGCGCGGCGACGACCCGGCGATGACGCTGGTCGAGCCCGAGGACGAGCCGGCGCTGGACGGCGTACGCACCCTCCTCCTCGAGCACGCGCTGGAGGTGCGCAGCGCCGCGCTCGCCGGCGACGCGGACGCGGCGGTCCGGGCGCTGGACGGCCACCGGCTGCTGTGCGCGCACCGCGACGGCCCCTGGGGCGTGCAGCACTGGAACCGCCAGGTCGAGCGCGCGCTCGGCGACGCCACCGGGCAGCCGGTGGGCGCGTCGTGGGGCCACGAGTGGTACGTCGGGCGACCGCTGCTGGTCACCGCGAACGACTACGGCCTCGAGCTGTTCAACGGCGACACCGGCGTCGTCGTCCGCGACGGGGACGAGCTGCGTGCGGTGGTCGCCGGCGTCGGGGAGCACCGCACGTTCGCGACGTCGCGGCTCGGTGACGTCGAGACGCTGCACGCGATGACCGTCCACAAGAGCCAGGGCAGCCAGGCGCGCGAGGTGACCGTGCTGCTGCCGCCCGACGACTCGCCGCTGCTCACCCGCGAGCTCTTCTACACCGCCGTCACCCGCGCCGAGGAGCGGGTGCGGGTGGTCGGCACCGAGGCCGCGGTCCGCGCGGCGGTCGGGACCCGCGCCCAGCGCGCGACCGGCCTGCGAGCCCGACTGGCCGAGGGCTGACACACCGAAACACCCCGGCAACGCGACGGGACTAGGGTCGAGACATGCCGTACCTCCTGCGCGTGGAGCTGCCCGACGTCCCCGGGTCGCTGGGTCGCGTCGCGACGGCCATCGGTATGGCCGGCGGCGACATCGAGGCCATCGAGATCGTGGAGAAGCGCGACGGCGTCGCGGTCGACGACGTGCTCCTCGAGACTGCGCCGACGGCGATGCCCGACTCGATCGTCTCCGCGTGCAACGCGCTGGACGGCGTACGCGTGGTCTGGATCAGCCGGTACGCCGCGGGCGGGAACCTGTTCCTCGACCTCGAGGCCGTCGAGGAGATCAGTGCCGAGCCGCACGGTGCGCTGGACCGGCTGATCGAGCTGCTGCCGGTGACGTTCCGGGCCGACTGGGCGGCGCGGGTCTCGAAGACCGACGGGGTCGTGCACGCGACCGGGGCGGCTCCGGGCGACCTCGACTGGCTCCCGGTCGAGCGCGCCGCGATCCTGGACGTCGACGACGAGAACGCGGTGCTGTGCGCCGCCCGTCTCAACAAGACCGAGATCGTGATCATCGGCCGTCGCGGCGGACCGGAGTTCCTCGACTCCGAGGTCGCCCGCCTCGCTCACCTGGTCGGGCTGGCGATGTCGATCGCCCGGACCGCTACGGCACCGACCGGATCCGCGTGACGAACACCGAGCCGAGGATCGCGGCGACGAACGCGCTCGCGTAGACCGCGCAGTAGCCCGACCGAGAACCGGTCGCCGTTGGTCTCGGTCACCCCGCCCAGCGCCTCGACGGTCAGCAGGATCACCGCGGCGATCGGCGGCGCGGCCACCTGCGGCAGCGCATTGGCGATGTTGATGACGCCGAGGTCCTTGGCGCGGTCCTCGGCGCCCGGCAGCACCTGGGTGATCAGCGCGAAGTCGACCGACGTGTAGATCCCGTAGCCGACCCCCATCAGCACCGCCGCCAGCACCGCCGCCGGCCAGGTCTGCGCGACCGCGAGCAACAGCGTCGCGCACGCGCCGACCACGCCGGACCAGATCACGAAGACCTTCCGCTTGCCGCTGCGGTCGCTCCACACGCCGAACGCCACGGCCGTCGCCATCAGGACCGCGGCGTACGTCGCGGTCAGCACGAACACCCGGTCCGCCGCCTGGTCGGAGCTGAAGCCGATCGCGTCCTGCAGGTAGTAGAGGAGGTACAGCAGCCCGAGCGCGTTGCCGAGGTTGACCAGGAAGCGGGTGATCCAGGCCCACGCGAAGTCGGGGTGCTCGCGCGGGGAGATCCAGAAGGACCGCAGGAACGCACCCCAGTCGAACGGCGCCGGCCGCTCGTCGGGTGCGAGCGCGAGGTCGCGCGAGCCCAGGGAGTACGGCACGGCCAGGACGAGCAGCACGACCGCGGTCACGGCGTACCCGGCCGCGATGCTGCCGGTCGCCGAGGCGATGCCCGTGCCGCCGACGACGCCGACGGTCTGGGCGACGGCGAGGATCCCGCCGACCTTGCCGCGGGTGTGCGACCGGCACCTGGTCGGGGACGGTCGCGGTCACCGCGGCGAGCATCGCGTTGAGCGTCGCCTGCACGCCGCACCAGCCGAGCGCCATCACCACCACGTTGTCGGCGACGGCGAGCAGCAGCAGGGACAGCGCGCCGCCGACCGCGCCGCCGACCACCCACGGGAGCCGGCGGCCCGCGCGCAGCGTGGTGCGGTCGGAGAACGCGCCGAACACGGGGTTGCACACCACCGACACGAACGCGCCGAGCCCGAGCACCACGGCGAGGATCACCTTCTTGTGGTCCTCGTCGATCGCCTCGGCCTGCTGGGCGAGCAGCACCTGGATCGGGCCGAAGAAGCCCGCCCACAGCCCGATGCTGGCCAGGGTGATGAATGCGACCCACCGCCCGGGCGGGTCCTCGCTCGGCTCGGCGAGTGCCGAGCGGCGCAGCGCCGATCCTGGAGGGAGGTCGGTCGTCACACCGGCAGGATGGCAGACCTCAGCAGCCGACGTGGGTGATGTCGCCATCCTCGGTGAGCCGCGCCGCCGGTGTGGAAGCCGTACGCCGAGCAGTAGTAGAAGCTCAGCAGCTGGTCGCGGTGCAGCCGGACCGGCTTCCACTCGTCGTTGCCGACCGGCTCGAGGTAGCGGAACGACCGGGCGAGCAGCGGCCGCGCGGGCGGTGCTTGAGGTAGCGGCCAGCCAGCGCTGCACGTAGACGCTGGTGAGGTCCTGGCCGTAGCGGCTGGCCGGCAGCACGAGCGGGATGTCGGTGTACTCCAGGTGCGTCGACGCCCGGGGTACGACGAGCATCGCGTCGACGCCCGCCCGGCGCCACGCGTCGTACCCGGTGGCCCGCTCGCGCATCGGGTCCGGGCCGTCCGGGCTGCGGCTGCGGGCGTGAGCGAGCTGCCGCCGGACATGAACCACGGCGTGACCGTGAAGCCGTACTCCGACTGGACGGCCAGCGCCGGCACCGTCGGCACGTTGCCGCTGCCGTCGAGCGCCCCGCTCGAGCCGGGTCCGGTGAGCTTGTCCAGCGCCACCACGGTGGCGACCCGGTCGTCGGTGCCCTGCACCTTCGAGACCGCGGCCGCGCCCATCGAGTGGCCGACGATCGCGATCCGGGTGGTGCGGCCCGGGGTGAAGGGGTGCCGGTCGGGGGAGCGGTCGAAGGCGCCCCGGAACGGGTTGCGCCGGGAGGTGAAGAAGTCCAGGGCCGCCTCGGTGCCGACCACGAAGTTGGACAGCTGCTGCGACGGGACGCCGGGGCAGCCGGTCATCTCGCCGGGGGCCGGGGTCGCGGTCGGGTCGCAGAAGGGGAAGCCGGCGACCGGCCCGTCCTGGTGCGGGAACGTCTCGCTGGTGCCCTGCCCCTGCACGTCGTAGGTGAGCACGACGTAGCCGCGCTCGGCGAGGTCCTCGGCCAGCCACTCGTACATGCCCTCCGAGCCCTGGACGGAGCCCTCGGTGACGACCACGCCCGGGGAACGGCGCGGCGCAACGCTTGCCCGTGTAGGGGTCGCGCGCGTGCGGCAGCGGCTTGTAGACGGTGCCGCGCAGCAGCGCGCCGTACCGTTGGTGAAGGCGACCTGCTCGGCGACGCCGCGGGTGCCGTTCCAGCCGGCGCGCAGCGGGTTGCCGACGTTCCAGCCGGGCACCAGGTTGCCCGGCGTGACCGCCGGGTGGTTCGGCGAGGCGACCTGGGTGAGCAGCTGCGTCGACGCCCTTCTGCGGTGCGACGCCTGCACCAGAGCCGGGAGGTACGCCGGGTTCTGCAGCTGGCCGCCCGGCCCGGTGATCCGGCCGTAGGCGTCGGCGATGTTCTGCGCGTCCCGCGCGGTGTACGCCGGGTCGCCCGGCGACGGGTCCGCCCCGGTCGGCCGGCGCGGCGAGCGCGGCCGCGGCGAGCGAGGGTCAGGGCGGCGGGAACGCAGTCGACGCATGCCCGGTCAACGAGCGACGGGCGGCCGCGGTGACGTCGGCAGACGCGCTCGAGCAGGAAGACCGGGATCTCGCGGTCGGTCTTCTCCTGGTACTCCGCGTACGGCGCGTACTGCGTCGACGGCGCGCTCCCACCACTCGGCGCGCTCCTCGCCCTCGGCGACCCGCGCGCGGTAGGTGTGCTTCTCCGCGCCGTCCTGGAGGTCGACCTCCGGGTGCGCGACGAAGTTGTGGTACCAGGTCGGGTGCTCGGGGGCGCCGCCCTTGGACGCGACCGCGGCGTAGACGCCGTCGTGCTCGACCCGCATCACCGGGTTCTTGCGCAGCTTGCCGGACGTCGCGCCCTTGGAGGTGATCACCACGATCGGCCACTCGGGGTGGCCGCGCAGGGTGTTGGCCTCGGCGCCGTCGGACGCCTCGTACTTCTCGACCTGGTCGCGCACCCACTGCTCCGGGCTGGGCTCGTACTCGCCTTGAAGTGCCATACCCGGTCCAATGCCCCCGGTCCTGCCCATGCGCATTCCCGCGGCGATAGCCTCGCCGGCATGAGCGCGATCGACGGGGTGTCGGAGATCTTCGACGCCGACGCCTGGGACGCCGTCCCCGGCTTCGAGGACCTGACCGACCTGACCTACCACCGGGCGAAGGCGCACGGCACGGTGCGGTGGCCTTCGACCGGCCCGACGTCCTCAACGCGTTCCGCCCGCACACCGTCGACGAGCTGCTGCGGGTGCTCGAGCACGCGCGCACCAGCCAGCGACGTCGGCTGCGTGCTGCTGACCGGCAACGGGCCCGAGCGAGAAGAACGGCAAGTGGGCGTTCTGCACCGGCGGCGACCAGCGGATCCGGGGTCGCGCGGGCTACCAGTACGCGCGAGGGCGAGACCGCGCGACACCGTCGACAAGGCCAAGCTCGGCCGGCTGCACATCCTCGAGGTGCAGCGGCTGATCCGCTTCATGCCGAAGATCGTGATCTGCGTGGTGCCCGGCTGGACCGCCGGCGGCGGCCACAGCCTGCACGTGGTCTGCGACCTGACGCTCGCCAGCGCGCGAGGAGGCCCGGTTCAAGCAGACCGACGCCGACGTCGGGTCGTTCGACGGCGGGTTCGGGTCGGCGTACCTCGCCCGCCAGGTCGGCCAGAAGTTCGCCCGCGAGATCTTCTTCCTCGGCCAGGAGTACTCCGCCGAGGACGGCGTCCGGATGGGCACCGTCAACCGTGCCGTCCCGCACGCCGACCTCGAGAAGGTGGCGCTGGAGTGGGGCCGGCTGGTCAACGGCAAGTCCCCGACCGCCCAGCGGATGCTGAAGTACTCCTTCAACCTGATCGACGACGGGCTGGTCGGCCAGCAGCTGTTCGCCGGCGAGACCACGCGGCTGGCGTACATGACCGACGAGGCCCAGGAGGGGCGCGACCAGTTCCTCGAGAAGCGCGACCCGGACTGGTCGCCGTTCCCCTGGTACTACTGAGTCCCCGGGCTGCGGCCGCATGATGGGACTCGGTTGGGAGTCGCGGTCCCATGCGACCGAGCCCGGCGGACGGTCACGCTGATGACTGTCCGGCAGCGGGCCGGGCACCGAGAGGAGTCATCATGCTTCGTCAGCACCCCGTCCGGGTCCTGTCCGTCGTCGCCGTCGTGGCGGTGGGCCTGCTGTTCCTGTCCGCTCCGGGCGCCGATGACACCAGTGGGGCCTGGTACTACATCAGCGCCTTCGGGTGGTACGGCTTCATGCTGACCGCCCTGTTGTTCCTCGTGCTCCTCGGGATCGTCGTCGTACGGCGCGCCCGTGGTCGCCAGGGCCTGCGCACCTGAGGCGAATCACTGTCGTGTTGTCGCACGGCGTGCGACGCTCACCGTCATGACCTCGACCGACGCGGGACCGGCGACGCGAGCGCGCGTCGGCAGGTTCCGCTGGTTGGTGGAGCGCTCACTCCACCGCGTGCTCTACACCCTGCTGTTCGCGTTGGTGGCCGTTGCCATCGCCACCCTCGTGGTGCCGCCGATGCGGCTCTACTCGGGGGCGCACGAGCAGATCATCGCGCTGACCCTGGTCATGCTGCTGGTCGTCGAGGCAGCCAGTGCCAGGCTGCACCGCTTCGTGGACTGGCTGCTGTACGGGCAGCGACACGACCCGGCCGCCGCGTCGGCACGGTTGGCGCGGCCACTGAGTGACGCCGATGATCAACACATCCTGGAGGCGCTGCTCGGAGCACTCGCGGACACGCTAAGGCTCAGTCACGTCGCGGTGACCGTCCACGACCACGGCGAAACGGTGCAGGTCGGGGCCGACACGGGCGGGCGTCCGGTCACCTTCCCCATCCGGCGGGCGGGCCGGTCGCTGGGCGAGCTCCGCGCCGCCCGCAGGGGAGAACCTCTCGACGGGCGTGACGAGCGCCTGCTCGAGGCCGCCGCGGCGCAGGTGGGTCTCGTGCTGTACGCGCGCGGCCTCGCCGACGAGATCCGGGGCGCTCGCGAGGACCTGGTCCTCGGGGTCGAGGAGGAGCGCCGGCGACTACGCCGCGAGATCCACGACGGGATCGGTCCGACGCTGGCCGGGATCGCGCTGGGGGTCGAGTCCGCCGCCCGGGCCGTCGACCGCGACCCCGGACGAGCCCGGCACCTGCTCACGGACGTGCGCAGCGACGTGTCCGGGCTCGTCGCCGAGGTGCGCCACGTCGTCGACGGGCTCCGTCCGGCGCTGCTGGACGAGCTGGGGGTTGCCGAGGCCCTGCGCGACCTGGCGCGCACGTTCGAGGAGAGGACCGGTTGTCCCGTCGAGGTCACGGCGCGGGTGCCGGACTGCCTGCCCGCCGCGGTCGAGGTGGCGGCGTACCGGATCGGGTCCGAGGCGCTGACGAACGTCGCCCGGCACGCCGGTGCCACCCGGGCCCGGGTGTCGGTCGCGGTGGACGGCGAGGCGCTCGTCGTCGAGGTCGCCGACGACGGCCGCGGCGGGGCTGCCGATCGGTCCGGAGGAACCGGGCTGACGTCGATGCGGGAGCGGGCCGCCGAGATCGGCGGCACCCTCGACGTGGACAGCGACGGTCGAGGCACCCGTGTCGTCGCCCGCCTGCCGCTACCGGTGAGCGCTCCGTGAGCGCGCCGCCGTTCCGGGTCGTCGCGGTCGACGACCACCCGGTCTACCTCCGGGGCCTGGTGGCCTGCCTGGAGGACGCCGACGGCGTGGAGATGGCCGGCGTCGCGACCACCGGCACCGAGGCGGTCGAGCTGGTGACGGGTGTCGACCCCGACGTGGTCCTGCTCGACCTCAACCTGCCCGACATCAGCGGCGTCGAGGTGGTACGCCGGCTGCGGTCGGCGGGCCAGGCCTGTCCCGTGCTGATGCTGACGATGTACGACGACGAGCGGGCCCTGCGGGCCGCCTTCGAGGCCGGCGCTCGGGGGTACCTGGTCAAGGGCTCGGACCAGGAGGCCATCGTGGCCGCACTCCGGACCGTCGCCGTCGGCGGGCTGGTGGTCGGTCCGGAGATGGTCGGCGCGACTCTCGCTGCGGGGCCGCCGCCACCGGTTCCGTCGCGGGTCGGCGGGCTGAGCGAGCGGGAGACCGAGGTGCTCGGGCTGATGGCCGCGGGCCGGTCGAACGCGGAGATCACCCGTGAGCTGGTGGTCAGCGCCAAGACGGTGCGCAACCACATCACCCACATCTTCACGAAGCTGGGGGTCGAGGACCGCGCGGCTGCGGTCGCGCGAGCGCATGAGCTCGGGCTCCACGGCGCCGGGGCGGTGCATCCGCGCTGGGAGTGCTGAGGCGGGGAGCCCGCCCTCAGAGCCGCGGCCGTCGACGCCCGGCCCGGCGGGTCAGCTCCCCCACAGCCCGCCGAGGCTCTCCTGGGCCGGTTCGTTCGGCAGTCCGGCCTCGAACGCGAGGACCACGGCCTGGACCCGGTCGCGCACGCCGAGCTTGGCGAGCAGGCTGGCCACGTGGGACTTGACCGTGGTCGGACTGACCACGAGCTCCTGCGCGATCTCCGCGTTGGAGAGCCCGCGCGCGATCAGGCGAAGCACCTCGGTCTCTCGCACGGACAGCCGCGCCAGACGCGGATCGGGTCTGGCCGGGCCGGCGGCCACGAAGCGGTGGATCAGCCGACGCGTGACCGCCGGCGCCAGCAGGCTCTCCCCGGAGCCGACGACCCGGACGGCGTGCACGACCTGGTCACGTGGCATGTCCTTGAGCACGAAGCCGCTCGCGCCGGCCCGCAGCGCGTCGTAGACGTAGGAGTCGAGGTCGAACGTGGTCAGCACCAGGACGCGGGACGGCAACGCGGCGCCGACGATCCGGCGGGTCGCCTCGATCCCGTCCAGCACCGGCATCCGCACGTCCATCAGGATGACGTCCGGAGCCAGGCGGCGCGCCAGCTCGAAGGCCTCCAGACCGTCTCCGGCCTCGCCGACGACCTCCAGGTCAGGCTCGTGGTCGATGATCGTGCGCAGCCCGACGCGGACCAGCAGTTGGTCGTCGGCCACCAGGACGGTGGTCATCTCGCTCCCCCGGGCAGCAGGGCGTGCACGCGGAAGCCGCCTCCCGCCCGCGGTCCGGCGTCGAACGTGCCGCCCAGCGCGGTGACCCGCTCGCGAAGCCCGGTGAGTCCGTACCCACCGCGGCTGCTCGGGCCGCGCGACTGCCCGTCGTCCACGATCTCGACGTCGAGAGCACCGTCCGAGTAGCGCAGGCCGAGCTCTACCCGGCAAGGGGCGGCATGCGCCACGGCGTTGGTGAGCGCCTCCTGGACGACCCGGTACGCCGTGAGCTCCACGTCGTGGGCAAGGGCGCGCGGTTCGCCGGACGTGGTGAGCCGGACCTCGACGCCAGCCGCGCTCATCGGTGCGACGAATCGATCGAGATCGGACAACGCCGGGCGGCTGCTCCGTGTGTCGGGGTCGTCATCGCGCAGCAGCCCGAGCATCCGGCGCAGCTCGAGCAGGGTCTCCCGGGCGCCGTTCTCGATCGCGCGAAGTGAGTCCCTCGACCCGGCCGGGTTCGTGTCGAGCAGCACGTCCGCCGCGCCGGCCTGGACGGCGATCATCCCCACGTTGTGCGAGACGACGTCGTGGAGCTCGCGGGCCAGCCGGAGACGCTCCTGAGTGACCGCCTCGATCTGGGCCTGTGCCAGCCGCGACTGCTCGTCACGGTGCCGCTGCCGGCGGAGCCAGAGCTGGCCGAGGAGCCAGGGGACGACGATCGAGCTCAGCGCGATGGCGAGGTAGTTGTTGAGGGTCAACGGCGTGGTCGCCGGCAGGGCGATGACCAGCGCGACGGTGAGGGTGGCGAGTGCGAGGACGCGGTTGGCCATGGCGCCGACGCCGACGAACGCGATGAAGAAGGTCAGTACGGATGTGATCGAGACCGGCTCGCCGCCGTACCCGCTGCAGAACCACAGCCCGGCGACGACCAGGACGACCGACACCACGGGGACGCGGCTGACGCCGACCATGGCCACGGCGGCGACGCCGAGCCCCACGGCGGCCGGCGCACCGCCACCGCCCGCGCCGTAGACCCACACCTCGACCTGCGAGACCGCGAGCAGCGCCGCCGCCAGCGCCACGTCACGACGCGGCGGAAGAGCGGTGGTCGTGCCCATGGGGCGAGCGTAGGTCGGCGCCGCCCTCGCTGCACCGTCCTTCGGGAGGATCGACAGCCGTCGCGAACTCGTCCTCGCGGACGAGGGTGACCGTCCGTGCGGGCGTTCCGTGGCCGCGGCGCGGATTCCTACGGTCGGACCGTCACTGTGCAGCCCGACCCCTGGAGGAACCCGTGAGTCTCAGCATGAAGTATCTCGTCGCCGTTGCTGTCGCCGCCGGCCTGTTCGAGACCGCCAGCGTCTTCTTCATCGAGCAGCCGCTGGGTGCGGCCGCATTCGCCGTCGTGTTCCTGGTCGCCGCGGCCGCACTCTGGTGGCGCGGAAGCGTCGTCGCGACGGTGGTGATCGGTCTGTTCCTGCTTGCGGACGTGGGGGGCGTGCCGTTCTACGCCAAGCACGGGGTCGTCGACTGGATCGTGCAGCTCGCCTTCGGTGCGGTGGGCCTGGTCGGCCTGGTCGCGTGCATCAACGTGCTGCGAGCCCGTCGCGCTGACCGGGTGACCGCCGGAGGTCAGCCCGCCTGAACGTCGGACGAACTTGTCCGTGCTGGTCGACAGCAGCGGTGAGCGCTGACCGAAATCCCTCGTCAACAGGGTGGCTCCAGGTCTAGACATTCGAACTGAGATTCGGATATCATGAAGACATGTCAGGTCGCCAGTCAGCCGATGCCCCGCTCGCCGGGGCCGCTCTGGGTGACCTGTCCGGGCTATCGGAGGCCGAGCTGGTCGACGCGATCCGGGCGCGAGAGGACGCCAAGGCGCGGGCGTCTGCGGAGCAGGCGCGGCTCACGCGGGAGCTCGACGCTCGGGTCCGGGAGCGCCACGCGGCGCAGGGAGTCCCGGCCGCGCGGCGCGGCCGGGACGTGGCGGGGCTGGTCGCGTTCGCCCGGCGCGAGTCCCCGGCTCGGGGGCAGCGGTTCCTGGGCTTCGCCCGATCGCTGCGCGAACTCCCGCACACCGCGGCCGCGATGGACGCCGGTGTGCTCTCGGAGTGGCGGGCGATGCTGGTCGCCCGTGAGACCGCCTGCCTGGCGGCCCCCGAGCGGGCGGTCGTGGACCAGCGGATCTGCGCTCGCCGTCCGGATGGCACCTATGCGTTCGACGGGTGGGGCGACCGGCAGTTGGTCGCCGAGACCACCCGCCAGGTCGCCGCCATCGACCCTGCCGCCCTCGTGGAGCGGCGCTCCCGTGCCGAGGCCGACCGCAGCGTCAGCCTGCGTCCCGCGCCCGACGTGATGGCCCGGCTCTCCGCGCTGCTCCCCGCCGCCCAGGGCGTCGCGGTATGGGCGACCCTGACCAGGATCGCGGACCAGGCCCGTGCCACCGGTGACCCGCGTTCGCGGCAGCAGGTCATGGCCGACACCCTGGTCGAGCGGATCACCGGCCAGGCGGCCGCCGACCAGGCGCCGGTCACGATCAACCTGGTGATCTCCGACCAGACCCTCCTCGGCGGCGGCACCGAACCCGCCTGGCTGCAGGGCTACGGACCCCTCAGCGCCGCGGCCGCCACCGACCTGGCCGCCGCGGCGGTCGCCGACGCCCGCGCCGCGCTGCGGCGCCTGTACGCCGTCACCCGCGACCGGCGCGCTGGTCGCCATGGAGTCCGTGGCCCGCGCCTTCCCCCAGGGCCTGGGCCTGTTCCTCGAGCTCCGCGACCGGACCTGCCGCAGCGCCTACTGCGATGCCCCGGTCCGCCACCTCGACCACGTCGAGGGCCACGCCGACGGCGGCCCGACCAGCGCCCAGAACGGCCAGGGCGCCTGCGAGCAGTGCAACCACATCAAGCAGGCGCCCGGCTGGCGCGCCAGACCGATCACCGGGCCGCCCGGTACGCGCCACGCCGTCCGGACGCGGCTCCCCACCGGGCACACGGTGGTCTCCACCGCTCCACGAGCGCCCACCCCGAGTCGACATCTGTTGACGACCGGCCGCGCCGGACTCAGTCCACGCGAACTGGCCCTGAGGCGAGGGTTGCTCTGTCCGAGCTGATCCCGGCGCGCCCGGGCGGACCGTTCGGCGAACACCGTCGGTCGGCCCTGACACAGTCCCGGCGTGGGTCAGATGAGCAAAGAGGCTGAGCGGGCAGAGCTGCACAAGATCATCTGGCGGATCGCCAACGACCTGCGTGGCAGCGTCGACGGCTGGGACTTCAAGAGCTACGTGCTCGGGCTGCTCTTCTACCGGTTCATCTCGAACGCCGACGCGGAGTTCGGCCGCGAGGAGACGGTCCGGGAGAAGGGCTTCTACATCCCACGAGCGTCCTTGTTGCCCGCCGGCCTCACGGTTCTCCCGGGGCAACGACCACTCGGTCAAGAGGCAGCGGGTGCTGGGCAAACTCGTCGAGTTCTCCGAGCGTTACGCGGGCCTGGCCTGATGGCGCTCCCTGAGACCGACCTGCACCGGATCCACCTCTGGGCGCGCGAACGCGTGCCGGAGCACCTCTGGGACCAGGTCAAGGTCGAGGCCGATGTCGCCGACCGCCACGTCGACATCGTCGAGGTCCGTCCACCGTGGGACGGAGTCGGCGAGCGCACGCGATTCCCGATCGCCCGACTTCGCTACACGAAGGCGAGCGGCCAATGGACGCTCCACTGGCGCGACCGCAACCTCGAGTTCCACGAGTACAAGCGGAAGCGACCGAGCAAAGACATCCAGTCGCTGCTCGACCACATCGCTGACCCCGGCGACCCGATCTTCTGGGGCTGAGGTTCGAACCAGTCAGCAAGAAGTTCGGAGGAATGCCGATCCTGCCCTGCCCAGTCGGGGCGTGACCTTCGGACATGTGTCGGTGGCGGAGTCCACCATGGGGGTGCAGGCAGTGAAGGCCTGCGCAAGAATGAGGACTCGAGAGTGGCACCGGGCCCGACAGCAAGGGGGCGAGATCTGTGACGAGAGACCTAGAGCTCCGGCTCATCGACGCACCCGTGCGCAGTGGCGAAATCATCGTGAAGGATCTCGCCGCTCTGACCACTGCCCTTCAGGAGCTGTCGACCCGGATCGGCCGCGACGTCGTCAACACTCCCGGCCCGGGGCGCACGAGGCAATACATGGAGGAATTCGCGCAACTTCGTCTGCGTGCGGTCGAACCGGGCAGCACCGTCCTCAGATTCAGCCGGGGGCCCACAGACAAGTTGGACGTTGACCTCCCCGCTCAGAAGACGGCGGATGACCGGTTCTGGGAGATTGTTGACGCGATCAGGGACGACAAGCGTCCTGACTGGGCAACGGACCTCATCGCCGAGAGTGCTGCGAAGCTTGTGACCGCATTCCGGGATGCTGCACCAAGAGTCGCCCTCTCCGACTCCGCACACTCGGCGATTGAGATCGACTCGGCCCGAATCCACGTCGAGACCTGGACGTCGAAGCGGGTGCAGGCTGACATGCAGATGGAGGCGAGGGGTCGACTGGAGAAGGTCGACCTCCGCTCACATGAGTTCCGCGTGCGCGATGACGTCGGCCAGTCCGTTGATCTCAAGCATGTGGCGGATGACGTCGACGCTGCGCAGCACGTGGGGAAGTGGGTAGTCGCTCTCGGCGACGGCATCCTGTCGTCCGGCCGGCTTGTTGCGCTCGACAACGTGTCGATCACGCTGGTCGACGATCCGGCGCGCGCAATGACGGACGACGAGGTGTTCACCTTGGACCAGATCCTGGACTCCGCTCCTGGACCCAGCCTCAGCGGAGGAATGGATCTGACTGACGAGGAGTTCGCAGCGCTGCTCGAGGCGGCCCGTGGGTGAGCACGCTGCAGGCAGCGGTGGTGGACACCGACGTGTTCAGCCACCTTTACGTTCTCCGGAACTCTGCTGACCCCCGAGTTCCTGCGTGGCGAGAACTGCTCACGGGACGCCGTGTACTGATCAGCTTTCAGACCCGGAGTGAGTTGTTGGGTGGCGCGTTGGCCAACCAATGGGGCCCAAGGCGCCTCAGCGACCTTCGCGAGATCCTCGACCAGGCGCCGACGATTCGCGCCGACAACGAAGTTGTCGACGCGCACGCGCAACTGTTTGCCGAGTGCCGGCGCACCCAACGTCACCCTGCTTGGCTGAACCCTGCGGGCACCTCGTTCAACTGGCGCTTTGCAGACGCTGACGGCCGGGTTTAGCCGGCCGTTGCGACCGCCCGGGCCGCGAGCGCTCGCTGCCTGATGTCCGCGATCTGCTCGGCGGTGAAGACGCCGTTGACGCCCGGAGATCGCCGCCAGCTTCATCCCGTGCTCGAGCCCGAGCCGGTAGATCTCCTTGACCTTCTCCCACTCGATGTCGCGCCCGACGGTGTAGGTCTCGTAGCGGCCCTCCAGCGCCAGCACGATGGTCTCGGCCATGCAGGCGTAGACGACGCTTGGGCGGCAGGCCGATGTCCTTCATGCGGACGTCGCCGGGCAGCTCGATCTCGCCGGACTCCACGACGAGGACGTCGGGGCGGCGGGCGACGTCCTCGGCCGAGAGGTCGAGGGGCCGGGCGACGTCGGTGATCACGCAGCCCGGCTTGACGGCCATGATGTCGAGCACGCGCTTGCCGGCTCCCGAGGTCGCGGTGACGATCACGTCCATGTCGGCGAGGTGCTCGTCCGGGCGTGGCCGCGACGTGCACGGTGGCGCGCGGGTGCTCCCGCTCGATCACGTGCTTGAGCGTCAGCAGCTTCGCGGTCTCGGGCGAGACCAGCCAGATCTCGTCGCTGGCGAGCGCCAGCAGCCGCGCGCACACCGACCCGATCGCGCCCGTGGCACCGACGACCATCGCCCGGCCGTGGACCCTGCCCTCGTCGTCGACCTCGGCGATGCCGAGCCGGCGGATCGGCCTCGTGCGCGGCCCACAGCGCACCCGAGGCGCTGTAGCTGTTGCCGGTCGTGACGGGCAGCGAGGCCTGCTTGGCGACCGTGACGCCCGCGTCGCCGACGACCTTGGTGAACGCCCCCAGGCCCATCACCTGGGCGCCGAGCTTGCGGGCGATGTCCGCGGCCCGCAGCAGCCGCGCGTAGGTGAACTCGGGGCTGTGCGCCATCAGCTCCTTCGGGGTCCCGCCGACGGTGATCAGCCAGCCCTCGGCCTCCGCGCCGGTGGGGGACGTGATGCCGGTGACGTGGCTGTAGGTGAACGGCGGCGCGTAGGCGACCGCCTTCTCGATGGCGTCGTTGACCACGCCCGGCGCGACCGGGCGTGATCGTGCCGAGCGGCTCCACCTGGTCGAAGAACTTCGGCGACAGCGGGTGGATGACGAACGCGAAGCGGCTCTTGCGCCGGAACCCGTTGGGGTAGAGGATCCGCGGCTCCATGCCCGACGCCCACGATCATGTCGAGCAGGTCGTCGTCGGTGAGCCGACCGCCGCCCACGAGCGCCTGCATCATCGCCTCGAGCACGGCCGCGTGACACCGTCACCGGGAAGGGCTGCGGGACGACGTCGAGCACCAGGTCGACGCCGCGGTGACCCCAGCTCGGCCAGCCGCTCGTCGGAGATCGCGGAGCTGATGACGGTCTTCCCGGCGAGGTCCTCGAGGCCGAAGCCCACGAGCTCGTCGTACGTCGCGACCAGCACGTCGGCGTCGCGGGCGGCGCGGCGGGCGAGCGCGTGTGCTGAGAGGCCGGTGCCCGGCGCCATGCAGGGCCGACCGTGCCAGCTCCGGGAGCAGGCGCAGCGGCCGGACGGCCGGTCGAGGCCGACAGCCCGACCAGGGGGTTGCCCGGCCACCCGCGCGGGGAGGTCGAGCCGCAGGAGCGGGTCGGCGAAGTCGATGTTGTCGGTGAACTCGCGCAGCACCGGGCGGTGCGGTCGTGGTCGCGCCGCCCAGCACGACCGTGCGGGCGTTCGGCGAAGTAGCCGGGCAGCTCCGTCTGCACGTGCCGCACCGCCCACTCCTGCAGCACGTCGTCGAGCGCGCGGCCGTCGCTGACCGGGAATGTCGGTGGTGGCCTGCTTGACTTCGACGGCGTCGAGCTCGCCGTCGTAGCACGGCCGACGGCGCGGGCCTCGCGGATGCCGGTGACCGCGATGGCTCCGGCGTGCGGGGCCCAGGACCGGACCAGCGCCTCGGCCGCGGCGACGTCACCGGCGATGCCGACGCGCACCAGCCGGAACCGTGCGGTCGAGGAAGCGGACGGCCTCGTCGTGGTCCGCGCTCGCGGGCCGGTGAGGTCGACGTTCGACGACGGTGCAGCGTCGGGTCGGCACGGTCGGCCGCGACACGTCAGGTCATCGCCTTCGCGCCGATCTCGGGGTGGGTCGCGCATGAAGTCGAGCAGGCGGTCGGCGTAGCCGTCGAACGGCGGGCAGCGCACGCCGGTGCCGGCGAGGTCGGCCGTGGTGTTGGTCGTGGCGTAGGTCGTGGGCGAGGCGAAGTAGTCGACGGCCTCGGCCGGCAGCCCGAGCAGCCGCTCCATGCCGGGGACCCGGTCGATCGCGAGCATGGGTCGGGCCCAGCGGCAGCGGCACCCACACGACGCGCTTGCCGAGCCGACGGGCGAACGCGTCCGACGACCTCGCGCACCGTCGGCGGGTCCGGGTCGGTGAGGGCGTAGGTGCTGCCCACCGAGACGTCCAGGACCGAGAGGGCGTCCATCGCGTCGACGACGAAGTCGCGCGGCACCAGGCAGACCCGGACGGCGTCGGGATCGCCGACCCTCGGGACGAGGGCGACGGGGCCCGGCTGGCGGCCGAGGAACTGTGGCGATGAAGTAGGGGCCGTCGTACTTCTGCGTCTCGCCGGTGGCCGAGTCGCCGACGACGATCCCGGGCCGGTAGATCGTCGCGGGGAGCCCGCCGGCCATCGCGGCGCGGACCAGCTGCTCGGCCGCGTACTTCGTCGACTCGTAGTGGTTGCGGAAGGGCTGGTCCTGGTCGAGACCGTCCTCGGCGAACTCGCCGTCGTACCGGCCGCTGACGTAGCAGGTGCTGACGTACTGCAGCCGGTTCAGCCCCCGCAGGGAACGCGGCAGAGGTCGAGGACCCGGGCGGTGCCGTCGACGTTCACCCGGCGCGCCACGCTCGGGCGGGACCGCCAGGTCGTAGACCGCGGCGAGGTGCCACACCTCGGTGACGTCGTCGAGGTCATCGCGGACCTGCTCGTCGAGGCCGAGGTCTGGTGCGGTGATGTCGCCGGCCACGAGGTCGATGCGGTCCCGAGCGTCGGGGTGCGTCGTCCTCGAGCTCGAGCAGGCGCAGCCGGGCCTGCGTCGAGAGGTGGTGGCGCTGCACCAGGCACACCGCGCTGCGTCCCGGGCGCCGGGCCAGCAGCCTCGGCAGCAGGGCCGAGGCGAGGAAGCCGGGGAAGCCGGTCATCAGCAGTGTCACCACACCTCGACCGTAGGAGTGCCCGGCACCGACCACGAAGGACGTTCGTCCCCAACTCGTCGGGACTCCGGGCTTTCGACCCTTCAGGACAGGACCTCCGTCGAGGTAGCGTGCGTCGCGCCCGGCCGAGTCCATGCTGTGGGACGCACGTGCCGGACGTGACTGCGGTCACTGACAGGTTCGAGCACTGCTGGTGAGGTGTCACCGGTCGTCGTCGTCCCCAGGAGGTCCTGTGCGTATCGGTGTCCCGCGTGAGTCGCGAGCGGGTGAGACCCTCGTGGCCGCGACCGCCAAGACGGCGTCGCGCCTGGTCAAGCTGGGCTACGACGTGGTCGTCGAGTCCGGCGCCGGAGGGCGGCGAGCCAGCCCGACGAGGCGTACGCCGACGCCGGCGTCACGCGTGGGCAGCGCGGAGGACGTCTGGGCCAGCGACATCGTCGTCAAGGTCAACGCACCCACCGACGACGAGGTCGGCGCGGCTGCGCCGCGGCGCCACGGTGGTCTCGCTGATGGCGCCGGCACGCTCGCCCGGAGCTGGTCGAGCGGCTCGCGGCCGCGGGCGTGACCGGCGCTGGCGATGGACGCGGTGCCGCGGATCTCGCGGGCCCAGTCGATGGACGTGCTGTCGTCGATGGCCAACGTCGCCGGCTACCGCGCCGTCGTCGAGGCCGCCCACGCGTTCGGCCGGCTCAGTTCACCGGTCAGGTCACCGCCGCGGGCAAGATCCCGCCGGCGCGGGTGTTCGTCGTGGGCGCCGGCGTGGCCGGGCTCGCGGCGATCGGCGCGGCCGGGTCGATGGGCGCGGTCGTCCGCGCCTTCGACGTACGCCCCGAGGTCGCCGAGCAGGTCGAGTCGATGGGCGCGGAGTTCGTCACCGTCGACATGCAGTCGGAGGTCAGCGCCGACGGCTACGCCAAGGAGATGACCGAGGAGCAGGAGACGGCGCACGGCGGTCGATGTACGACGAGGAGGCGCGCGCCGCCGACATCGTCATCACCACCGCGCTGATCCCCGGCCGCCCGGCGCCGCGGCTGATCACCGAGGAGACGGTCGCCGGCATGCGTCCCGGCAGCGTCATCGTCGACATGGCCGCGGCCAACGGCGGCAACGTCGCGATGACGGTGGCCGACGAGCAGGTCGTCACCGACACGGCGTACGGATCCTCGGCTACACCGACCTGGCGGGCCGCCTGCCGGCGCAGACCTCCCAGCTCTACGGCACCAACGTCGTCAACCTGTTGAAGCTGATGACGCCCGAGAAGGACGGGTCGCTCATCCTCGACATGGACGACACGGTCCAGCGCGGGCATGACGGTCGTGCGCGAAGGCGAGATGCTGTGGCCGCCGCCCCCGGTGCAGGTGTCCGCCGCGCCGACGGCCGCGGCGCCGGCCGCGCCGTCCGAGCCACCGCCGCCGAAGAAGAAGCGGCCGACGCGGGTGGTGTTCGCCGCGGCGGCGCCGCCTGCTGTTCCTCGCGGCCGCGACGGCGCCGGCCCCGCTGCCGGAGCACTTCTTCGTCTTCGCGCTGGCGGTCGTGATCGGCTACTACGTCATCGGCAACGTGCACCACGCGCTGCACACGCCACTGATGAGCGTCACGAACGCGATCTCCGGGATCATCGTCGTCGGCGCCATGCTCCAGCTCGGCGTCGACGACGCCGTCGTCACGGACCCTGTCCTTCGTGGCTGTACTCCTCGCCAGCATCAACGTGTTCGGCGGCTTCGCCGTGACGCGCCGGATGCTCGGCATGTTCCGGAAGGCGGACCGTGATGTGCCGTCAGCATCGCCGTCGGCGCCTACCTGGTCGCCTCCCTGCTCTTCATCCTCAGCCTCGCCGGGCTGTCCCGGCACGAGAGCGCCCGCAACGGCGTCAGCTACGGCATCGCCGGGATGGCGTTCGCGCTGGCCGCCACCGTCGGGGCTCGCTCATCCACGACACCGACCAGGCGCTCCCGCTGGTCCTGCTCGTGATCGCCGTGGTGGTCGGGGCGTCCATCGGCCTGTGGCGCGCCCGGGTGGTCGCGATGACCGGGATGCCCGAGCTGATCGCGCTGCTGCACTCGTTCGTCGGTCTGGCCGCGGTCCTCGTGGGCTGGAACGGCTACCTGTACGACGAGGGGCTCACCGGCTCGCTCGACCGGATCCACAACGCCGAGGTCGTCGTCGGCGTGTTCATCGGCGCCGTGACCTTCACCGGCTCGATCGTCGCGAACCTCAAGCTCTCCGCGCGGATCAAGTCCGCGCCGCTGGTGCTGCCGGGCAAGAACGCGCATCAACCTCGGCGCACTCGGCGCCTTCGCGGTCCTGACCGTCTGGTTCGTCGTCTCGCCCAACCTCGGCGTGCTCATCGCGGTGACCGCGGTCGCGCTCGCGCTCGGGCTGGCACCTGGTCGCCTCCATCGGCGGCGGCGACATGCCGGTCGTGGTGTCGATGCTGAACAGCTACTCCGGCTGGGCCGCGGCCGCGTCCGGGTTCCTGCTCGACAACAACCTGCTCATCGTGACCGGGGCGCTCGTCGGCTCGTCGGGTGCCTACCTGTCGTACATCATGTGCGGGGCGATGAACCGCTCGTTCATCTCGGTGATCGCCGGCGGGTTCGGCATCGAGGCGCCCTCGTCGCGGGGACACCGACTACGGCGAGCACCGCGAGATCTAGGCCGACGAGGTCGCCGAGCTGCTGGCCGACGCGTCCAGCGTGATCATCACGCCCGGCTACGGCATGGCGGTCGCGCAGGCGCAGTACCCGGTCGCCGAGCTCACCAGCAGGCTGCGCGCGCGGGGCGTCGACGTCCGCTTCGGCATCCACCCGGTCGCCGGCCGGCTGCCCGGGCACATGAACGTGCTGCTCGCCGAGGCCAAGGTGCCCTACGACATCGTCCTGGAGATGGACGAGATCAACGACGACTTCCCGGAGACCGACGTCGTCCTCGTCATCGGCGCCAACGACACCGTCAACCCCGCCGCGACGGAGGAGCCGGGCAGCCCGATCGCCGGCATGCCCGTCCTCGAGGTGTGGAACGCCAAGGACGTCATCGTGTTCAAGCGGTCGATGGCCGTGGGCTACGCCGGCGTGCAGAACCCGCTGTTCTTCCGCGACAACACCCAGATGCTCTTCGGCGACGCCAAGGAGCGGGTCGAGGACATCGTGCGGCAGCTCTCGGACATCCCCCAGGGGGCGTCGCGCTGACGTAGCCGGCGCCGGTGTCCCGGTTCTCCGGGACACCGGTCACTGCCGACGGGGAGTCCGGGCGCGCGAGGTTGGGAGGAACCGACCGAAGGAGACTCCCATGACCGCCACGACGATGACACCGACCGCGACCCGCACTCCCACGTGGCCCCGACTGGCGGTGGTGAGCACCTCGTTCGGGGCGGTGCTCTTCCTCGCCGGCCAGGCGCTGCTGCCGGTCCTGCCCAACGACCTCGCCCCGGCGTTCGACGGCATGCTGGCACATCGTGACCGGCTGATGGCGGCCCGCCTGCTCACCGCCGCGGGGAGCCTGCTGCTCACCGTGGCCGGGATCGCCTTCGCCGGCCTGGTGGCGAAGCGGTCGGGGTCGCCCGCGTGGTGCGGGTCGGAGGCATCCTGCTGGCGATCGGGGCCTTCTCCAACGGGCTCTCCCAAGCAGTGCAGGGGTACGCGACGTACGCCGCCACCGCGCCCGGCTTCGACCACGACGCCGGTCGGACGATCGTGGACACGATCACCTCGGGCCTCGTCGGCGTCC
Organism: uncultured Actinomycetota bacterium; assembly: GCA_963763225.1. Taxonomy (GTDB): domain Bacteria; phylum Actinomycetota; class Actinomycetes; order Propionibacteriales; family Nocardioidaceae; genus Nocardioides. The sequence goes on from CAVXNT010000007.1 coordinate 42,584, forward strand.
CGCTCGGATTCTGGTCCGTCCCGGTGTTCGTGCTGGGCTGTCTCACCATCGCCGTCGGCCTGCTGCGCGGCCGCCGGGCACCGGTGTGGATGCCCGTGCTCCTGATCGTGGGCACCGTCCTCGCTGCGGCACTGGCCGGGCGCGGCCCGGTGGTCGCGCTCACCCAGGCTCCGTTCACGGTCGCGCTCGTGAGTCTGGCGATCTTCATGACCGCAGAGCCGGTCCGCCCTAACGTGACGGGGTGAGGCTCGCATCGCGCCGGGGGACGGTGGCACTGGCGGTCGCCACCGGTGCCGCCGGGCTCGCCCTCGGTGGCCTGGCCGTGGCCGTCCTCGACGCACCCTCGCAGCTGCTGTCCGGGCACTTCGCCGAGGACGCGTCGACCGCGCTGATGTGGACCGCCCTCGGGCTGCTGCTGGTCCGTCGCGCACCCACGAGCCGCTTCGGGTTCCTCTTCCTCGCGCTGGGCGGCGCCGCTGCCGTCGCCGTGTGCAGCGGCGCGGTCGGTGAGCTGCGGGACGGCACGATCAGCACGGCCGGGGCGTGGCTCGCGGGGTGGCTGTGGGTGTGGCCGACGTTGGCGCCGGTGACGCTCGTCCCCGCGCTGTTCCCGGATCTGACCTGGCGCCGCCAGCTCGGGCCGGCCGGGTCCGCGCTGGCGGGGATGACCCTGATGTCGGCCGGGCTGGGCACCGGCCCCACGGTCGACCTCACGCCCGAGGTGAGCGTCGCGAACCCCCTGGCGTCGGGTGTCGACGGCGCGCTGTTCCTGAGTGGCTCTGCGCTCGTGCTCGTGGCCGCGATCGTCTCGATCGGCGGCCTGGTCAGGCGACTGCTCGCCTCGGAGGGCATCCGTCGCCGTCAGCTGGCACCCGTGGTCGCGGCCGAGCTCGTGACCCTGCCGGCGGTGCTCGTGGCGTCCGCGCTGGGCCCGGCCGGTCCCCTCCTGCAGCTGGTCGTCGCTCCGCTGGTGCCCGGTGCAGTCACGTGGGTGGTGCTGCGCCGACGCCTCTACGACCTCGAGCTGGTCGTGCGCCGGTCGCTGGTCTTCATCGCCCTCAGCGGTCTGGTGCTGGGCGGCTACGTCCTGGTCGTCCAAGCGGCCGCCAACCTGCTGGACCGCACCGCCGGACTGCCGGAGTCGGTGCTGGCTGCGGCCGCGGTGGCGCTGGCGTTCCAGCCCGCGCGCGGCGCCTTCCAGCGGCTCGTCTCCCGACGGTTGTACGGCGAGCGCGACGCGCCGGCCGCGACCCTCGAGCGGCTGGCGCGCGAGCTACGGGCGTCCTGCGAGCCGGCAGAAGCCCTCGCTGCTGCGGCCGGCCAGCTGGCCACGGCGCTGCGCCTGCCGTGGGTCGAGATCGCCTGCTCGTCGGGTCCGGTGACCCAGGCAGGGAACCGACCGTCCTGGGCCGGCGACGACCTGGTCGCCGAGCTGCCGCTGGTCCACCTGGGCGTCTCGTACGGCGCGCTGCGGGTGGCGCCGCGGGACCCCGGTGAGCCGCTGGCGGAGCGGGACCTGGCCATCCTCGGCCAGCTGAGCTCGCCCGTGGCGGCGACGGCGGCCGCAGCCGCCCACCTCGCCGACCTGCACCGCTCCCGCGAGCGCATCGTCGTGGCGCGGGAGGAGGAGCGGCGCCGGCTGCGGCGCGATCTCCACGACGGGGTCGGTCCGATGCTGGCGGCCGTCACCACGCTCGCCGACGTCGCCCGGCTACGGGCGAGCCGCGACCCGGGCGCGCTCGACGACGTCCTCGAACGGCTGCAGGCCTGCAGCGGGGAGGCGGTCGGCGACCTGCGCCGCATCGTGGACGGCCTGCGGCCGGCGGCCGTCGACGAGCTGGGCCTCGCCGGTGCGCTCCGCGCGCTCGGCGAGTCGTTCGACGCCACCGGGATCAGCGTGGAGGTCGACGCACCCGCTGATCCGCCGTCGTCGGCGGCCACCGAGCTCGCCGCCTACCGGATCGCTGCCGAAGCGGTCACCAACGCGGTCCGGCACTCCGGTGCGCGCCAGGTGGCGGTCACCCTGCGCGCGGCGGAGGCCAGCACCGTGCTGGTCGTGCGCGACGACGGCCGGGGCCTGCACCAGCCCCGCACCGATGGCGTCGGCCTCGCCAGCATGCGCGAGCGGGCCGACGAGATCGGGGGCCAGCTCCGCATCGACAGCGACGGCGCCGGCACCGTCGTCACCGCCGTGCTGCCCCGGCACACGGAGCCCCAGCCATGAAGGTGCTCCTGTGCGACGACCATCCGATGGTCCGCGACGGGATGCGGCTGCTCCTCACCGAGCTGGGCCACGAGGTCGTCGCCGAGGCGTCGACCGGGGAGGAGGCCCTGGCCTCCGTCGCCTCCCACGCCCCTGACGTGGTCGTGATGGACCTGCACCTGCCGGGCATGAGCGGGGTCGACGTGACCCGTGCGCTGGTGCGCGCCGACCCGGACGCCCGGGTGCTGGTGTTCACGATGATCGAGGACGATGCCACCCTGCTCGCCGCGCTGCGTGCCGGTGCTCGCGGCTACCTGCTCAAGGGAGCGGGGCACGCCGAGGTCGCCCGGGCGCTCGATGCGGTCGCCGACGGCGATGTCGTCGTGGGTGCTGCCGTCGCGGCCCGCTTGACCGCCGCGCTGGCCGGCGCGGGCATCGGCGGTGCGTTCCCCCAGCTGACCCGGCGGGAGCGGGAGGTCCTCGAGCAGATGGCGCGCGGCCAGACGAACGCGCAGATCGCGGCGGCGCTGTTCCTGTCACCCAAGACGGTGCGCAACCTGGTCTCCGGGGTGTTCGCCAAGCTGGGCGTCACCACGCGCGGCGCCGCGATCAGCCTGGCCCGGGACGCGGGACTGGGCGAGCAGCTTGGCCCAGCTGAGATCCTTGCCCCATGGCGACACCCGCTGACGACTGGTTCGGCCAGGCCTTCTCCAAGGCCTGGCGGGACAAGTCGGAGGAGATCGGGCGCTTCAACCTGGCCATCTTCGGCAAGACCGGGGTCGGCAAGAGCACCCTGGTGAACGCGATCTTCGGCACCGAGATCGCCGCAGACGGGGATCGGCGAGCCGGTCACCCGGGCCGAGCACCTGTACCTCCACCAGTCCGGGACGCTCGGCGTGCTCGACACGCGCGGCCTCGAGGTGGGCCGGGACAACGACGTGCTGATCACCGAGCTCAAGGACTACCTGCACGGCATGCGCCGCAAGCCGCTCGCCGAGCAGCTGCACGTCGCCTGGTACTGCGTGCGTGCCGGCGACCGGCGCTTCGAGACCACCGAGGCGGAGTTCGTCCGGGCGCTGCACGACCTCGGGCTGCCGGTGGTGCTCGTCCTGACCCAGGTCCCGCGCGCGGGCGGACGGGTGCACCCCGACGCCGAGGCGCTCGCGGCGAAGATCGCGGACCTGGGGCTGCCGATCGCGGACGGGCTGATCCACTACACGATGGCCCAGGGCGACGAGTTCACCGGCCAGACGGCGTACGGCCTGCAGGAGCTCCTCGATGCCACCTTTCGCTGCGCGCCGGACGGCGTAGCCCACGCCATCACCGCGGCGCAGCGCATCGACTTCGCGCGCAAGCGGGAGCGCGCCGAGCGGGCGATCAAGACCGCGACCGGGGCGGCCACGACGGCCGGGGCGTCGCCGATCCCGTTCTCGGACGCCGCCATCCTGGTGCCCCTGCAGATCGGCATGATGGCCTCGATCGCCGTGACCTACGGGGTCCCGCTGGAGCGCTCGACCGCCGCGTCGCTCGCCGCCACCGCGGCAGCGACGACGGCCGGCCGGTCGCTGGTGACGAACATGCTCAAGTTCGTGCCGGGAGCCGGTACGGCGGTGGCCGCGCCGATCAGCGCCACGGTGGCCGGCACCTTCACCTACGCGATGGGCCACGCCTGGCTGCGGGTCTGCGAGCGGATGGCCCGCGGCGAGCTCGGCCTGGTCGGCGGGGCGCTCGACGGGGAGAGCGTCCGCCGGGTCTTCCTCGAGGAGTTCAAGGCCCAGGCGTCGCGGCGCAAGCTGCCGACCTCCTGAGCGCCCGGGGCGGCGACTGCCCGGGGTGACCCTTGACACAGCGTCTGCACGCCCGCTTACATACGACATGAATCACCTCTCATATTCTCCGCCTGAGGAGGCTCCATGTCCTGGTCCCGACTGCTCGCCGCCACCGCTGCCGGTGCCGCCGTGCTCGCCCTCGCCGGCTGCGGCAGCAGCGCCGACGGCGCCGCTGGAGGCGGCGGCGACTCCCGAAGGTCGCCGTCCTCACCTCGAAGACCGGCGCCCTGGCCGAGTACGGCAAGCGAGTACATCGACGGCTTCAAGGCCGGCCTCGACTACGCCACCGACGGCACCGGCAAGGTGGACGGCACGCAAGATCGAGGTGACCTACGCCGACGACCAGGGCAAGCCGGACACCGCGGTCTCGCAGTTCAAGGACCTGGTCGGCAAGGGCAACCAGATCATCGCCGGCACCGCCGACTCCGGCATCGCCCTGCAGCTCGCCCCGCTGGCCGAGCAGAACAAGGTGCTCTACATCTCCGGCCCGCGGCGGCCGACGCGATCACCGGCGTGAACAAGTACACCTTCCGCAGCGGTCGGGAGACCTGGCAGGACGTGATGACCGCCGGCGCATCGGTCGGCGACGTCAGCGGCAAGAAGGTCGTGGTGTTCGCCCAGGACTACGCGTTCGGCCAGGCCAACGAGGCCGCGGTCAAGGCGGTGCTCGGCGGCGCGGGCGCGGACGTCAGCTCGATCATGGTGCCGACCACGGCCACCGACTTCACGCCGTTCGCCCTGAAGGCGAAGAAGGCGGGCGCCGACCTGCTCTTCGTGGCCTGGGCCGGTGACACGACCGGTGCGATGTGGCAGGCGCTCGACCAGCAGGGCGTGCTCGGCGCCACCACGGTGGTCACCGGACTCGCCAACGTCGGGACCTACCAGCTCTACGGGCCGGCGAGCGGCAAGATCGACTTCCTCTCGCACTACTTCGCCGCCGCCCCGGACAACGACGTCAACACGGCGATGGTCGACGCGCTCAAGAAGGACGGCGGCCAGGCCGACCTCTTCAGCCCCGGACGGCTTCGTCGCCGCGCAGATGATCGTGCACGCGCTGCAAGAGGGCGCCGGAGACGTCGACGCCATGGTCGGTGCCCTCGAGGGCTGGACCTTCGACGCCCCGAAGGGCGAGCAGACGATCCGCGAGAGCGACCACGCGATGCTGCAGCCCATGTTCCTGGCCAAGCTGACCAAGTCCGGTGGGTCGTGGACGCCCGAGCCGGTGAAGACCGCTGCCGGCCGACCAGGTCGCCCCGCCCGAGGCGGGGAGCTGACCGCGCCAGGGGCCCGGACCGGCAGTGCGCTGACGGTCGAGGGTCTGTGCTTCTCCGTCGGAGGGGCCCAGATCCTCGACCGGGTGGACCTGGCGGTCCCGGCCGGCGAGTTCCTCGGCGTCATCGGACCCAACGGGGCCGGGAAGACGACCCTGTTCAACTGCGTCTCGGGGCTGGTCCCGGCGACCGGCGGGCGCGATCCGTCTCGACGAGCACGACGCTGACCCACGCGCCGGTGTTCGAGCGGGCGCGGCGGGGCCTGGGCCGCACCTTCCAGACCTCGAGCGTCTTCCCGGGCCTCGGCGCCCTGGAGAACGTCCGGCTGGCCGCCGACGCCACCGCCGGCGGCAGCCTGCGGCTGTGGGGCTCCACCGCACCGGTCGGTACGCCGGGCGCGGGAGTGCCTGGACCTCGTTCGACTGGGCCGCCGCGCCGAGCACGCGGCCGGCTCGCTCTCCCACGGGGACAAGCGCAAGCTCGAGCTCGCGATCGTGCTGGCCACCGAGCCCCGCCTGCTGCTCCTGGACGAGCCGATGGCCGGCCTCGGCGTGGAGGACGTGCCCGAGCTGGTCGCCGTCATCCGGACCTGCACCGCGAGCACGGCCTGACCGTGCTGATGGTCGAGCACCACATCGAGGTCGTGCTCGGCCTGGCCGACCGGGTCGCCGTGCTGCACCACGGCCGCATGGTCGGTGTCGACACCCCGGAGGCCGTGATGGCCGACCCCCTCGTCCAGTCCGCCTACCTCGGAGAGCCGCTGTGAGTCCCGGAGCGCCACTGCTCACCCTGCGCGACGTCCGCGTCGAGATCGGCGGGTCGAAGATCCTGCACGGCGTCGGCTTCGACGTCGCCGCCACCGGCGTCACCGCCCTGCTCGGCCGCAACGGCGTCGGCAAGACCAGCACCCTGCTCGCCGTGCTGGGCCTGGTCCCGCGCTCGGGCGACATCCGCTTCGACACGCCGTCGCATCGACCGCGACCGGACGCACACCGATCGTGCGGTCGGGGATCGGCTACGTGCCCGAGGACCGGGAGGTGTTCGCCGGCCTGACCGTCGCGGAGAACCTGCGCCTGGCCGAGCGCGGGCCCGAACCCGCGCTACGACCTGGTGCACGACCTCTTCCCCGAGCTGGCCGCGCGGCGGAACCAGGCCGCCGGCACCCTCTCCGGAGGCCAGCAGCAGATGCTGTCCCTGGGGCGGGTCCTCCTCTCCGACAACCGGCTGCTGCTGATCGACGAGCCCACCAAGGGGCTGGCGCCCCAGGTGGTGCAGCAGGTGGCCGTGGCCCTCGAGCGGATCGCCGAGGAGACGCCGGTGCTCCTGGTCGAGCAGAACCTGGGCGTCGTACGCCGGCTGGCCCGGCGCGCGGTGGTGCTCAACCAGGGCAGCGTCGTCCACGACGGCGATGCCGCGGAGCTGCTCGCCGACGGGGATCTGACCCAGCGGCTGCTCGGTGTGTCGACGGGGAGGGCGGCCTGATGAGCACCGTCGTCGTCCTGCTGGTCACCGGTCTCGGGCTCGGTGCGCTCTACTTCCTGATCGCCTCCGGGCTGTCGCTGATCTTCGGCCTGATGCACGTGCTGAACTTCGCGCACGGCGCCATCCTCGGCGTCGGTGCGTACGTCGGCTGGTGGGCCGCGTCCCACGTCGACGCCTCCGCCGGGATCCGTCTCCTGGTCTCCGTGCTCGTGTCGGTCGCGAGTGCCACGCTGCTCGCGGCCCTGCTCGAGTACGTGCTGATCCGCCGCCTCTACGACCGGGAGATCGCCCAGGTGCTCGTCACCGTCGGGGTCGGACTCGCGCTGGTCGCGCTCTTGCAGGGCATCTGGGGCAGCGACCCACGCCAGGTGCCGGTGCCGGACTGGATGGTCCGCTCGGTGCACGTCGGGGACGCCGCCGTCCCCCAGGGCAGGCTGGTGATCATCGCTGCCGGGGCCGTGGTGCTCGTCGGCTTCGTGCTCTTCCTGCGCCGGACCCGCTACGGGCTGATCGTGCGGGCCGGCGTCGAGAACCGCGCCATGGTGACCGCCCTCGGCATCGACGTCCGGACGGCCTTCACGCTGGTCTTCGCGATCGGCGGAGGCGCGGCGGGGCTGGCCGGGGCGCTCGCGGGGGCCTACTTCGGCTCGATCACACCCCAGCTCGGCGCCTCGTTGCTGATCTACGCCTTCATCGTCGTGGTGATCGGCGGTCTCGGCTCGGTCACCGGCTCGGCGATCGCCGCGGTGCTCGTCGGCCTGCTCCAGCAGCTCACCAACTACTACGCCGCCAACGGGATCGGCGACCTGTCCGTCGTGCTGCTGCTGGCGGTGGTCCTGCTGCTGCGTCCGCAGGGACTCATGGGGAGGCCGGTATGACGTCGCGAGCGACTGTCGAGGCGCCGAGCGAGGCACGCCCGGCCGGGGCCCGACGAGGCGGGCCGACAGAGGTCCGGCGGGGGTTCCGCGGCGCGGCGATCGGCCTCGTCGTGGTCGTGGTCCTGGCCCTGCTGCCCTACTCGACGCTCGAGGTGCCGGGAGTGCTGCCGGGGCCGGTCAACTCCCCGGGATCGCTGCAGGTGCTGGCGATCTGCCTGGTCTTCGCCGCCCTGGCCCTCTCCTACGACGTGCTCTTCGGGTTCACCGGCCTGCTGTCCTTCGGGCATGCGCTGTACTTCGCCGTCGGCGTCTACGTCACTGCGATCGCCTCCAGCCACTGGCACTGGGGACTGGTTCCCTCGATGCTGCTGGCGCTCGCCTGCGGGGTCGTGGTCGCGGCGGTGACCGGCGCTGTCGCCCTGCGGGTCTACGGCATCGCGTTCGCCATGGTGACCCTGGCCTTCGCCCAGGCAGGGTCGGTGCTGGTCATCCAGGACCCGCTGGACGTGACCGGCGGCGAGGAGGGCCTCGGGCTGGACGCCGACAAGCTCCCCGACGCGTTCATCGGGGTGCTCAACACCCAGAACCTCTACTGGCTGGCGCTGGCGCTGGCGGTCGTGGTCTACCTGGTCGCCCTCGTCGCCACCACCTCCCCGGCCGGCCACGTCTGGGCCGCCATCCGGGAGAACGAGCTCCGCGCCGCCGTCCTCGGCCTGCGCACCTACGTCTTCAAGCTGCTGGCGTTCCTGACCGGCGCGGTGCTGGCGACCCTGTGCGGGACGGTGTACGTGATCGTGGTCGGCGGCGCGAACGCCGGGGTGACCACGGCGGACTTCACCCTGACCCTGCTGGTCATGGTGGTGCTGGGCGGCTCGGGCGTGCGATGGGGCGCCATGCTCGGCGGGTTCGCCTATGCGCTGCTCGACCAGCGGCTGGGCAGCCTGGCCGACACGGGCGCGATCTCGTCGCTGCCGCCGGTGCTGCAGGTGCCGCTGTCGCAGCCGCTCTTCCTGCTCGGGACGCTCTTCGTCGTCGTCGTGATGTTCCTGCCGCGGCGGGCTGGCCTCGCTGGCCGAGCTCGGTGGGCGCGGACGCGGCGCCGGTGCAGAGACCTCCACCCCTCCCGCGCAGGACGGTGAGGCGGTGTGATGGTCACCATGAGCTCGACCCTCCTGGTGCCCGCGGGCGCGCCCGACGCCCGCGCTGCCACCGACGGTACGACGGACGTCGGTTACGCGGAGCTGTCCGAACGCGTCGCCGGTCTCGCCGACCGCCTGGTCGCCTCCGGCCTGGACCGCGGGGCCAGGATCGCCACCCTCGCGCAGAACAGCCTCGACCAGGTCGTCCTGTTCTACGCGTGCGCGCGGGCCGGGCTGACGCTGGTGCCGCTGTCCTGGCGCGCCACCCCGACGGAGCTGGCGGTGATGCTGTCCGACGCCGAGCCGGTGCTGCTGGCGACGGATGCCGACCACCAGGATCTGGCCGCCCGTGCGTGCCGCGCTGCTGGAGCGGCCGCCCGCTCCGGTGCTGCTCGGCCGCGACGGGATCGAGCGCCGAGGTGCCGACCGGGCCGCGCACGACGGAGCCGGCCGGTGCGCCGGAGACCCGCGGTGCTGCTGATCTACACGTCCGGGAGCAGCGGTCGCCCCAAGGGCGTGCCGCTGAGCCAGGCGAACTGCGCGGCCACCAACGCGGCGTTCGCCGACGCGCTTCCCGCTCGACCGCCGGAGGACACGGTGCTGCTGGTGCTGCCGCAGTTCCACGTCGCGGCCTGGAACGTGCAGCCGCTGCTCGCCTGGAGCGTCGGCGCGCGCGGCGTGGTCGTCTCCCGCTTCGACGCCGGCCGTCGTGCTCGACATCCTCGAGCGCGAGCGGGTCACCGCGATGATGGGCGTCCCGACCACCTACCGGATGCTCGCGGCCGAGCCCGGCTTCGCCGAGCCGCGACCTGTCTCGGCACTGCGCTGCGCGGTCGTCGGCGGCGCACCGGTCGACGAGCGACCTGGGCGTGGCCTGGCGGTGCCACGGCGTCCGGCTGTGGGCCGGCTACGGGCTCACCGAGGCCGGTCCGAACGTGCTCTGCGAGCCGCCGTCGGCGGCCCGGCCCACCGGCTGGCTGGAGCCGTACCCCGGCGTCTCGGTGCGACTGGACGACGCCGGTCAGCTGCTGGTGCGCTCACCGGGGGTGTTCGCGGGCTACTGGCGCGACCCGGCGGCGACCGAACGCGCGCTTCGTCGACGGCTGGCTGGCGACCGGTGACTTCGCCGAGGAGCGCGACGGCCGGTTCCGGCTCCGCGGCCGGGTCAGCGAGAAGTACATCAGCGGGGGCGAGAACGTCCATCCCGCCGAGGTCGAGCACGCGCTGCGCCGGGTCGCCGGGGTCGCCGAGGCCGCCGTCGTCGGCGTGCCGGACGAGCGCTGGGGCGAGGCCGGACTGGCGTTCGTCGTACCGGAGGCCGGGTGCGAGCTGGAGCCGGAACAGGTCCGCCGGGAGCTGCGCGAGCACCTGGCCGGGTTCAAGGTGCCCCGACAGGTCGTGGTCGTGCGCCGCGCTGCCCGCAGACGGGCACCGGGAAGATCGACAAGCGCTCGCTGCGCGCGCAGGCGAAGGAGGGGCGATGAGTGACGACTCCACCGGGTCGATGACGTCTGCGTCATCTGGGTCATCGGCGCCATCCGCGCCCTCGGCGAAGCCCGAGAAGCCCGCGCCGCGCACCGACAAGGGCACCCAGACCCGGCGTCGGCTGCCTCGAGGCGGCCGAGAAGGTGTTCGCCGAGCGCGGCTACCACGACGCCTCGATCGTGAAGATCGCCGAGGCGGCCGGCGTCGCCGGTGGCACGTTCTACATCTACTTCAAGACCAAGCAGGACATCTTCGACGAGCTCGTCATCGACCTCAACCACCGGGTCCGGCAGGCGATGGCCGAGGCCAGCTCGCAGGGCACCAGCCGGTCGGACGCCGAACGCCGCGGCTTCGAGGCGTTCTTCCGGTTCACCGGCGAGCACCCGGCGCTCTACCGGATCATCCGGCAGGCGGAGTTCGTCTCGCCGCACACCCTGCGGCTGCACTACGAGCGGATCGTCGAGGGGTACGTCGAGGGCCTCGACCGGGCCAAGGAGGCCGGCGAGATCGCCGAGCTGGACAGCGACGTGGTCGCGTGGGCGCTGATGGGCGCCGGCGAGCTGATCGGGATGCGCTACGTGCTCTGGGACGACCAGCGCCAGATCCCGGAGCACGTCTTCGAGGAGGCCATGCGCTTCGTGCGCCGCGGCCTCGGGGCGACCGAGAACCCGATCGACGAGAGGGAGAGATCACCGACATCGACACCGTCAGCGCCACCGGCCCGGGAGGACTCGGCAGCCCGGACCTCGACGGGCCGCCGCGCCCTGGTCACGGGGGCCGCGAGCGGGATCGGTCGCGCCTGCGCCGAGCGGCTGGCCGGCGGCCGGGGCGACCGTCGTCGTCTGTGACATCGACGAGGTCGCTGCGACATCGCTCGCCGAGGACCTCGGTGGCGAGCACTGGGTGGTCGACCTGGCCGACCTCGACGCGCTCGACCGATCACTCGAGTCCGGCCGGCTGGACGTCGACGTGCTGGTCAACAACGCCGGCGTCCAGCACGTCGCGACCGTCGAGGAGTTCCCGCCCGACCGGTTCGACACGATCATCCGGCTGATGCTGCAGGCCCCGTTCCGGCTGGTCCGCGCCGCGCTGCCCGTCATGTACGCCCGCGGTTGGGGCCGGGTGGTGAACATCTCCTCCGCGCACGGCCTGGCGGCGTCGCCGTACAAGTCGGCCTACGTGTCGGCCAAGCACGGCCTGGAGGGCCTGTCGAAGGTGATCGCCCTCGAGGCCGGCGACAAGGGCGTCACGTCGAACTGCATCAACCCCGGCTACGTGCGCACGCCCGCTGGTCGAGAAGCAGATCGCCGACCAGGCGCGCACGCACGGCATCTCCGAGGACGAGGTGGTCGAGAAGGTGATGCTGGAGCTGCCGTCGGTCAAGCGGCTGGTGGAGCCGGCAGGAGGTGGCCGAGATGGTCGCGTTCGTCTGCTCCCCGGCATCGGCCAGCATCAACGGCGCGTCGTTGACCATCGACGGCGGCTGGAGGGCTCGATGAGTCACCGCTACGACACGTTCGACGTCGCCGTTGAGGGCGGGGACCTGCGGGTCGGCCGGTGGTCCGTCGACGGTACGCCGGCCGCCGATGGACCGCCCGTGCTGGCGGCCCACGGCGTGACGGCCAACCACCTCGCCTGGGCCGGCGTCGCCGGCCGGTCCGACCGGAGTTCCTGGCGCCCGACCTCCGGGGGCGCGGCCGGAGCTCGGCGCTGAGCCGGTCCGGTCGGGATGGCGGCCCACGCGGCCGACCTGGTCGCCGTGCTGGACCACCTAGGAGGTCGAGCGGGCGATGGTCGTCGGACACTCGATGGGCGGGTTCGTGGCGACCGCGTTCCACGACGCAGCATCCCGACCGGGTGGCGGCGGTGCTGCTCGTCGACGGCGGGCTTCCCGCTCCCGCCCGTCCCGGACGGGATGACCGCCGACGAGGCGATCGCCGCGACCATCGGCCCGGCGGCCGAGCGGCTGGCGATGACGTTCCCCGACGTCGAGCGCATACCTCGACTTCTGGCGCCGGCACCCGGCGCTCGGGCCGCAGCTGGTCGAGCGGAGGTGGAGTCCTACTTCGCCTACGACCTCGTCGGCGAGCCGCCGCAGTGCCGGTCGTCGGTGTCACTGCCGGCTGTGCGCGAGGACTCGCGTCGACCTGGTGGACGGGGATCGGTCGGTCGCACGGGTCGCCGCGCTGCCGAGCCGGCACGGTCTTCCTGCGCGCCGGCCACGGGATGCTGGGCGAGCCCGGCGGCCTCTACCCGGCCGACCTGATGGCTGCAGCACGCCCGTCGTTCCCGCACCTGGACGTCCGCGACGTCCCCGACGTCAACCACTACACGCTCGTGATGGGTCCGGTGAGCGCGCCGTGTCGGAGGTCGTCGCCGAGATGGGCGCGGCGGGCCACGGTGACCCACAGCCCGGGAGACCTCACCACCCGCCTGGTCGCGGATCGCCGACCCCGCAGCGAGCCGACACCCTGGTCCGCCACGACGGCCGCACCGCCGGCGAGCCGGTCGTGCTCGTGCACGGGAACATCTCCTCCTCCGTCTTCTGGGACGAGATGCTGCTGGGCCTGCCGCCGGCGTACCGCGGGCTGGCCCCGGACCTGCGCGGCTTCGGCGGCACCGAGGCGCTGCCGGTCGACGCCACCCGCGGCGTGCGGGACTTCGCCGACGACCTGCACGCTGCTCCTGACCGCGCTCGACGTGGATCACTGCCACCTGGTCGGCTGGAGCCTCGGCGGGGGCGTGGTGATGCAGTACCTCCTCGACCACGCCGAGCACGTGGCGAGCCTCGCCCTGGTCAACCCGGTGTCGCCGTACGGGTACGGCGGCACCCGCGACGTCGACGGCGCGCTGATCGCTCGGGACGGCCGTGGCTCGGGCGGCGGCACGGCGAACCCGGACTTCGTCCGGCGCCTGGCCGAGGGCGACACCGGCGACGGACCCCGCCTCGCCGCGCGCGGTGATGAACGCGCTGTACTTCGCGACGCCCCCGACGCTCAGCGACGGACCGCGAGGAGCAGCTGGTGGCCTCGATGCTCACCACCCGGACCGGCGACGACTTCTACCCCGGCGACAGCTCCCCGCTCCGCGACTGGCCGTTCATCGTCCCGGGGCCGCGGGGTGCTCAACACCCTGGCGCCCGACGAACTTCGACACCAGCGGCATCGCCGACGTCGAGCCCGCGACCGCCGGTGCTGTGGGTGCGCGGCGCGGCCGACCAGATCGTCTCGGACAACGCCGCGCTCGACCTGGCGGTACTGGGCCGGGCCGGCGCGATCCCGGGCTGGCCCGGCGAGGACGAGTTCCCGCGCCCAGCCGATGGTGCGCCAGACCAGGGCGGTGCTGGAGCGCTACCGCGCGGCGGGGGGAGAGGCCACCGAGGTGGTCCTCGACGGCGTGGGCCACTCGCCGCACCTGGAGCGCCCCGAGGAGTTCCGTCGGGTCCTGCTCGACTTCCTCTCCTCGGCGCCCCTGGCGCCCACGCGAGTCCCGGAGCTGGGTACGACCTGACTGGGGGTGGCTCTTGCGCCCGTGCCGGCAGCGCCACCGCACGACTCGCGGCATGATCGGGCGAGCGCAGCCGCCCTCAACGCGGCATGTCCGCGCGATACCACTTTGGTATCATCGGGGCCATGGCGATGACGCTGAGATTGACGCCAGAGGACGAGCAGATTCTCGCTTCCCTCGCGGAGGCCGAAGGGGTGAGCCGTCACGAGGCCACCCTGCGTGCCATTCGCGAGGTGGCGGCGCGCCGTGGACACGAAGCGAAGGTCGCCGAGCTGTCTGCTCGGGCACGTGAACGCTACGCCGACGTGCTCGACCGGCTCGGCCGTTGACGGTCCTGCTCACCGTTGAGGATCTCCTCGCTCTCGTGGAGGACCTTGGCGTAGGACCGGTCCGTGACCTCGGGCTGCTCGAGTCGGCGTCCCATCGCCCGGGTGCCGTTGTGTACGGGCGCGAGGCGTACTCGGGCCTGGACCGCAAGGCGGCGGCGCTGCTCGATTCGATCGTCGGTAACCATCCGCTCGTCGACGGCAACAAGCGTCTCGGATGGTTGGCCGTCGCGGTCCTCTACGGCCTCAACGACGTCGACCTCGACGCGCCGGATGACCCGGCATACGACCTGGTGATGTCCGTGGCCCGGCGGGAGGCCCCGATCGACGAGATCGCAGCAGCGCTTGCTTGCTGGCATTGACCCGGACAGCGGCAGATCCGGATGTTCTTCGCGGCGCGGCCTCGGGATGTCATACGGACAGAGCAAGGGGTGACACCGTCCGCATGACGTCCTGGGGTGGGCAGATCCGGTAGACGCGGCAGTCCTGGGGTCGAACGACCAAGACGGACACGCCCAGTGAGATCCTGAACCCATGGCGACAGCGCGTGACGACAGGTCCGGCACGGCCTCGCGGCGGAAGCTGCCGACCTCGTGAGCACCCGGTGGCGCGCGATCGCCCGGGACGGGGCGGGCGACGACTACGCGGCGGCGTACGCCGCGCGGTTCCGGGCGCTCGCCGAGCGCGGCGACGACGTGCACGGCGAGGCCGGACTGGTCACCGCTCTCCGCCCGGCGCCCGCGCGGGTGCTCGACGCGGGCTGCGGGACCGGCCGGGTCGCCGTCCGTCTGCACGAGCTCGGGTACGACGTGACCGGGGTCGACGTCGACGAGTCGATGCTCGCCCAGGCCCGTGCTGCTGCACCGGCCCTCGACTGGCGGCACGCCGACCTCGCGGCGCTGGACCTGGGTGCGTCGTACGACGTCGTGGTGGTCGCCGGCAACACGCTGCCGCTGCTCGACGACGGTGACCTCGCCCCGGCGTGTGCCCGGCTCGCGGCCCACACCGCACCCGGCGGGATGCTCGTCACCGGGTTCGGGCTCGACGCCGACCACCTGCCCGGCGACTGCCCGGTCACGCCGCTGGCCGACGTGGACGCCGCGATGGCGGCGGCCGGCCTGGCGCCGGCCGACCGCTGGGGCACCTGGACGGCCGATCCCTTCGACCCCGCGGCCGGCTACGTGGTCGCGACGTACGGCCGGCCGGCGACGTGAGGGTCGTCGTGCTGACCGGAGCGGGGATCTCCGCGGAGAGCGGCGTCCCGACGTTCCGCGACGCCGACGGGCTGTGGCACGGCCACCGCGTCGAGGAGGTCGCCACCCCGGAGGCCTTCGACCTCGCGCCGTCGCTCGTGCACCGCTTCTACGACGACCGCCGCGCGGCGCTGGCGCACGTCGAGCCGAACCCGGCCCACCGCGCGCTGGCGCGGCTCGAGGAGCACCTCGGCGACGACCTCCTCGTGGTCACCCAGAACATCGACGACCTCCACGAGCGCGGCGGCTCCACGCGGGTCCTGCACATGCACGGCGAGCTGCGGTCGGCGCTCTGCCGCGCGTGCGGCCGGCGCTCGCGGTGGGAACAGACCCTCGGCCACGGCCCGGCGTGCCCCCACTGCGGCGCTCCTGAGCTGCGGCCCGACGTGGTGTGGTTCGGCGAGATCCCCTACGGCATGGACCGGATCCAGGACGCCCTCGAGGCCGCCGACCTGTTCGTGTCGGTCGGTACGTCGGGCGCGGTCTACCCGGCCGCCGGCTTCGTACGGCTCGCGTCGCGCGCCGGCGCGCGGACACTCGAGCTCAACATGGAGCCCAGTGTGGGAACGCACCTGTTCGACGAGGCCCGGCACGGTCCGGCATCCGAGCTGGTGCCGGCCTGGGTGGAGGAGCTGGTGCGCTAGCGTGCCGCCCATGGCACGCATCGGACTGGCAGTGGCCGGCATCAGCGCGCTCGCGGTCCTGACTGCGTGCGGTGGCAACGGATTCGCGGACGAGTCGGCGGACAAGATCGTCAAGACCGCGAAGGCGGACATGGGCGACCTCACGGCGGTCAAGGTCCAGGGCCAGATCACCTCCAGCGGCCAGCAGATCAGCCTCGACCTGCAGAACAGCTCGAACGGCGACTGCACCGGCACCATCGGCATCGGTGACGGCTCCACCCAGATGCTCGGCGTCGACGGCAAGACCTGGATGAAGCCGGATGCGAGCTTCTGGCAGTCGATGGTCGGCGACTCCGCGGACCAGGTGATGGCCGCGGTCGGCGACAAGTGGGTGATCATCCCCGACTCCGCCCAGTCCCTGTCGAGCTTCTGCAACACCACGGACCTGCTCGACAACATGCTCAAGGACAACAACGACGGCTCGACGTACGCCAAGAACGGCACCGCCGAGGTCGACGGCGAGAAGGTCGTCAAGGTCGACGACAAGAGCCCCGACCAGGGCACGTCCACCGGTTACGTGCTCGTCGACGACCCGCACTACCTGGTCAAGCTCGAGAAGACCGACGGGGAGGACACCGGCACCGTGACGTTCTCCGGCTTCAACGAGAAGTTCGACGTGACCGCGCCCGCCGACGACGAGGTGTTCGACCTCAACAGCCTGAGCGGCTAGCCCACCAGCGCACCCGCGTGCGGCGGCAGCGACAGCGGGCCGCCGTCCGAGGTGGCGCCGGCGGCGGTGGTGAACAGCAGGTCGCCGCTCGCCTCGACGCGCGCCTCCGCGTCGCCGAAGTTCACGACCACCAGCAGGTCACCGCGGCGCATCGTGAAGACCCGCGTCTGCCTCGTCGGCCGCGCACGCGACGGACGCCGAAGGCGGGGTCGGTGAGCTCCGGCCGTTCCCGGCGCAGCCGGGCCAGCCGGCGGTAGACGTCGAGCAGTCCGGCGTGCCGGCCCGCCGGTCGCCTCGGACCAGTCGAGCTTCGAGCGGCGCGAACGTCTCCGGGTCCTGCGGGTCGGGCACGACGGCCGGGTCCCAGCCCATCCGCTCGAACTCCGCGATCCGGCCCTCCGCGGTCGCCGTGCCGAGCTCGGGCTCGGGGTGGGAGGTGAAGAACTGGAACGGCGTGGACGCCGCCCACTCCTCGCCCATGAACAGCATCGGCGTGAACGGCCCGCACAGCGTCAGCAGCGCGGCGCAGGCCAGCTGGTCGTCGTCGAGCGCCTCGGTGAGCCGGTCGCCGCGGGCGCGGTTGCCGATCTGGTCGTGGTTCTGGCTGCAGACGACCAGCCGCCAGGTCGGCATCGCCCGCAGGTCGATGGGGAACCCGTGGTGGCGGCCGCGGAACGACGACCAGGTGCCGTCGTGGAAGAACCCGCGCTCGCACACCTTGGCCAGCGCCGACAGCGGCTCGAAGTCGGCGTAGTAGCCCGGTGGTCTCGCCGGTCAGCGCGACGTGCACGGCATGGTGGAAGTCGTCGCTCCACTGCGCGTCGAGCCCGTAGCCGCCGGCCTCCCGCGGCGGGACCAGCCGGGTGTCGTTGAGGTCGGACTCGGCGATCAGCGTCAGCGGCCGGCGCTGGTGCGCCGACAGCGCGGCCACCTCGACCGCCATCTCCTCCAGCAGGTGCTGGTGGCAGGCGTCGCTGAGCGCGTGCACGGCGTCGAGCCGCAGCGCCGTCGACGTGGTAGTCCGCCAGCCACATCCGCACGTTGTCGAGGATGTAGCGCCGCACCTCGTCCGAGCCCGGGCCGTCGAGGTTGAGGAGGTCGCCCCAGGTGTTGGCGCCCGTCCTTCAGGTACGGCCCGAACAGCGGCAGGTAGTTCCCCGACGGCCCGAGGTGGTTGTAGACGACGTCCTGGATCACGCCGAGCCCGGCGGCGTGGCAGCCGTCGACGAAGCGCTGGTAGGCCTCCGGGCCGCCGTACGCCTCGTGCACGGCGAACCAGCCGACCCCGTCGTACCCCCAGTTGTGGGTGCCGTTGAACGCGTTGACCGGCATCACCTCGACCAGGTCGACGCCGATCTCGCGCAGGTGGTCGAGCTTCTCCAGCGCCGCGTCGAAGGTGCCCTCGGGGGTGAACGTGCCGACGTGCAGCTCGTAGATCACCGAGCCGGCCAGCTGGCGGCCGGTCCAGGTCGCGTCGTTCCAGGTGTACGTCGTGGCGTCGTACGTCCGCGACAGCTCGTGCACCCCGCCGGGCTGGCGCCGGGAGCGCGGGTCCGGGCGGGGCGTGGGGTCGTCGTCGAGCAGGTAGCCGTAGTCGACCGGTCCCGCCGTGGGGTCCGGGACCGGCTCGGCGGGCGTCCACCAGCCGTCGGCGCCCCGGGTCATCTCGACGGTCTCGCCGGCGACGACCAGCCGGAGCCGCTCCGGCCGCGGCGCCCAGACGTCGAACGGTCCGCGGTGTGTCATGAGCCCTCCCGGACGAGCAGCGCGACGGGGTGGACGGCGAGCAGGTCGGCGAGCCGGCCGGTGGCAGCGGTACCCGTCAGCGCGTCGCGCCAACGCCCGTCCGGCAGCTCGAGCGTCGTGTCGCCCCAGCCGCCGCGCGCGGCGAGGCCCACGGGAGCCGGGTCGCGACCGTGATCGCGCCGCCGCGGTCGAAGGCGAGGACGTGGTCGGCGGCCGGGCCCGAGGCGGGCACCGGCGCGTACGTCGTGAACAGGTCGGGCCGGTCCCGCCGCAGCGTGAGCGCGCGTGCACGGACGTGCAGCTTCGCCGCGGCGTCGTCGCCGGCCTCGCCCGCCGAGCACGGCGGCGCGGTGGTCGAAGTCGACCGGCCGCCGGTTGTCGGGGTCGACCAGCGACTGCTCCCACAGCTCGCTGCCCTGGTAGACGTCCGGCACGCCGGGCATCGTCGAGCGCGACCAGCTTCGCGGCGAGCGCGTTGGACCGCGCCGGCCTCGTCGATGTCGGCGAGCAGGTCGTCGAGCACCCGACGTACGCCGTCGGAGTCGAACGCCGCGTCGACGGCGGCGTGCACCGCGCTCTCGTAGGCCTCGTCGGGTGCGGTCCAGGTGGTGCGGTCGCCCGCCTCGCGCATCGCCTTCTCGGCGTACCCGTGCAGCCGCCGGCGCAGCTCCGGCTCGGGCGAGGGTCCAGGCGCCGAGCACCGCCTGCCACAGCAGCGACCCGAAGCCCGGGTCGGGCACGGGAGCCAGGCGCAGCAGCTCGTCGAGCGCGGCCGCCCACAGGTCCGGGCACCTCGGCCAGCGCGGTGATGCGGGCGCGCACGTCCTCGCCGCGCTTGGTGTCGTGGGTCGTCAGCGTGGTCATCGCGTGCGGCCAGTCCCGCTGCCGCAGGGTCATCGCGTGGTGGAAGTCGTCGGCGTCGACCGCGAAGAGCGACGGGTCGCCGCCGACCTCGTTGAGCGAGGTGAGCCGCGACCAGCGGTAGAAGGCGCAGTCCTCGACGCCCTTGGCCATCACCATGCCGCTGGTCTGCTGGAACCGCCGCGCCGGCGGCAGCCCGGGTCCGCCGAGGACGGCAGCGAGGACGTCGTACGTCGCGGCCAGGTCGGGCCGGTTCTCGCGGGCGCCGGCGAACGCCTCGTCGAGGTGGGCGCGGCCCTCGGGCAGGTAGGAGCGGTAGACCGGGAAGCAGGCGAGCAGCTCGGCGACCGCGTCGCTCGGCCTCGGGTCTCGTCACCGGTGCCAGGACCTCGCGGCTGATCCGCCGGACCTCGGGCTGCAGGATGCCGTCGGCGACGGCGCGCTTGTTGTCGTGGACCATCGCCGCCCAGTCGACCGGCGCACCGCGCAGCCGGGCCTCGAGGGCGTCGAGCGGCTTCTCGCCGGCCGGGTCGGTGAGCACCCGGTCGACCAGCGCGAGCGCGTCGTAGCCGGTGGTGCCTGGGTCGCCCAGTCGGCGGCAGCTGCTCGCCGGGCTCGAGGATCTTCTCCACCAGCACGTAGGCGCCGCCGGTGAGCGCGGCGAGGTCGTCGAGGTAGCGCTTCGGGTCGCGCAGCCCGTCGGGGTGGTCGACGCGCAGGCCGTCGACGAGGCCCTCGGTCGAACCAGCGCCGGATCTCGGCGTGGGTCTCGTCGAAGACCTCGGGGTCCTCGACGCGCACGCCGGCGAGGGTGTTGACCGCGAAGAAGCGCCGGTAGTTGAGCTCGGCGTCGGCCGCGCCGCCAGGACACCAGCTCGTAGTGCTGCTCCTCGAGCGTGCGTCGTGCCGGGCGCCGAGCGGGAAGCGGTGGTCGTGGTAGCGCAGCCTCGCCCGCCCGTCGATGCGCGATCGAGCCCTCGTCGCCGTCGCCCACGACCGGCACCAGGATCCGGCCGTCGCCGGCCGCCCAGTCGACGTCGAACGCCGTCGCGTGCGCGGAGTCGCGGCCGTGCCGCAGCAGGTCCCACCACCACGGCGTTCTCGGCCGGCGTCGCGACGCCGACGTGGTTGGGCACGATGTCGACGAGCACGCCCATGCCGAGCCGCCGGGCCTCGGCCGACAGCGCGGCGAGCCCCTCGGCCCCGCCGCGGGCGGGGTCGACCCGGTCGAACGCGACCACGTCGTAGCCGTGCTGGCTGCCGGGCTCGGCCGCCAGCAGCGGCGACAGGTAGACCCAGTCGACGCCCAGGGCGTGCAGGTACGGCAGCCGCCGCGCGGCCTCGTGCAGGTCGAACGTCGGGCGTGACCTGGAGGCGGTAGGTGCGAGGTCGGGCACCCGCACGCCGGTCACCGCTCGCCTGGGCCTGCGCCACCGAGGCGGCGACCGAGTGGTCGGGCTCGGTCTCGGGCTGCTGTGCTCGCGCAGCACGACGAGGCTGCGGCTGGCGATCGCGAAGGTGGACCCGGCCTTGCGCGGCCTCGTCCTCGTCGGCGGACCCGCCGGTGTCGATGACGACGTCCCACGCCTCGGCGTACTCCTCCGGCGGGAGGGTCACGTCGGCCGGTCCGTCGGCGTTGAAGTAGAGCAGGAAGTGGTCGTCGGTGATCGGGCTGCCGCGGGCGTCGCGCCGGCGATGCCGTCGCCGTTGAGGTACATGCCGAGCGCCTGCGCATCGCCGTGCCAGTCGTCGTCGTCCATCGGCCGGCCGTCGAGGTGCAGCCAGACGATGTCGTTGAGCCGGCTCCTGGTCCGGGCGTCGCTCGGCTGCGCACCGTGGAGCCGGTGAAGAACCGCTTGCGGCGGAACGTCGGGTGGTCGCGGCGCAGCCGCGAGACGCGCGGCGGTGAACTCGACCAGCGGGCCGGTCGGCGCTCGTCCCAGTGCACCCAGGACAGCTCGGAGTCCTGGGCGTAGGTGTTGTTGTTGCCGTGCTGGGTGCGGCCGAGCTCGTCGCCGTGCAGGATCATCGGCACGCCCTGGCTCAGCAGCAGCGTGGCGAGGAAGTTGCGCTGCTCGCGGGCGCGGGCGCCGAGGATCTCCGGGTCGTCGGTCGGGCCCTCGACGCCGTGGTTCCAGGACCGGTTGTGGCTCTCGCCGTCGTTGTTGTCCTCGCCGTTGGCGTCGTTGTGCTTCTCGTTGTAGGAGACCAGGTCGCGCAGCGTGAAGCCGTCGTGGGCGGTGACGAAGTTGATGCTCGCGAACGGGCGGCGGCCGGAGTGCTCGTAGAGGTCCGAGGAGCCCGCGATGCCGGGAGGCGAACTCGCCCGAGTGACGGCTCGCCGCGCCAGAAGTCGCGGACCGTGTCGCGGTACTTGCCGTTCCACTCCGTCCACTGCGGCGGGAAGCTGCCGACCTGGTAGCCGCCGGGGCCGATGTCCCACGGCTCGGCGATCAGCTTGACCTGGCTGACCACCGGGTCCTGCTGCACGAGCTCGAAGAACGTCGCGAGCCGGTCGACGTCGTAGAACTCGCGCGCCAGCGTCGAGGCGAGGTCGAAGCGGAAGCCGTCGACGTGCATCTCGGTGACCCAGTAGCGCAGCGAGTCCATGATCAGCTGCAGCGAGTGCGGGTGCCGGACGTTGAGGCTGTTGCCGGTGCCGGTGTAGTCCATGTAGTAGCGCTTGTCGTCCTCGACCAGCCGGTAGTACGCCGCGTTGTCGATGCCCTTGAAGCTCAGCGTCGGGCCGAGGTGGTTGCCCTCCGCGGTGTGGTTGTAGACCACGTCGAGGATGACCTCGATGCCCGCGGCGTGCAGGGCCTTGACCATCGACTTGAACTCCTGCACCTGCTGGCCGAGCGTCGTGGCTCGTCGCGCGCGGCGGCGGCGTAGTCGGCGTGCGGGGCGAAGAAGCCGAGGGTGTTGTAGCCCCAGTAGTTGCGCAGGCCCTTGTCGAGCAGGGTGCTGTCCTGGACGAACTGGTGCACCGGCATCAGCTCGATCGCGGTCACGCCGAGCTTGGTCAGGTGCTCGATGATCGCCGGGTGCGCGATCGCCGGCGTACGTGCCGCGCAGCTCCTCGGGTACGTCGGGGTGCAGCTGGGTCAGGCCCTTGACGTGCGCCTCGTAGATGATCGACTCGTTGTACGGGTAGGCGAGCCGGCGGTCGCCCTCCCAGTCGAAGAACGGGTTGATCACCACGCCGTAGCGTCATGTGCGGCGCGGAGTCGGCGTCGTTGCGCGAGTCCTCCTCGCCGAAGTCGTAGGAGAACAGCGCCTGGTCCCAGTCGATCTCGCCGGCGGTCGCCTTGGCGTACGGGTCGAGCAGCAGCTTGTTGGGGTTGCACCGCAGTCCCTGCTCGGGGTCCCACGGCCCGTGCACCCGGTAGCCGTAGCGCTGGCCGGGCTGGACGCTGGGCAGGTAGCAGTGCCAGACGTAGGCGTCGACCTCGGTCAGCTCGACGCGGGTCTCGGTGCCGTCCTCGTCGAACAGGCACAGCTCGACCTGCTCCGCCGCCTCGCTGAACAGCGCGAAGTTGGTGCCGCTGCCGTCGAACGTCGCGCCGAGCGGGTAGGCCTCTCCCGGCCAGATCTCCACGCTGTCCTCCACGGTCGCCTCCGATGTTGGAACGATCAAAGCACACCCGTACCCCGTGCGCCTCGGCCGCGAAACCCGGGGAACAAATGCGCGGGTCGCGCGGTTGCGCGCCCGTGACCACCTCCGAGATCTCGCGCGCCAGCGTGGGCCTGCGCAGCGAGCGCGGTCCGCTCCTGCTCGCGGTGATGCTGAGCGTCGCGCTGGTCGCGATCGACTCCACCATCCTCGCCACCGCCGTGCCGGCCGTCGTCGACGACCTCGGGGGTTTCACCCAGTTCCCGTGGCTGTTCTCCATCTACCTGCTGGCCCAGGCCGTGACCGTGCCGGTCTACGCCAAGTTGGCCGACCTGTACGGCCGCAAGCCGGTGATGCTGGTCGGCATCGGGCTGTTCGTGCTCGGGTCGCTGCTGTGCGGCGTGGCGTGGGGGATGGGCGCCCTGATCGCCTTCCGCGCGGTCCAGGGGCTGGGTGCGGGCGCCGTGCAGCCGATGAGCATGACGATCGTCGGCGACAGCTACTCACTCGAGGAGCGCGCGAAGGTCCAGGGGTACGTCGCCAGCGTGTGGGCGATCTCGTCGGTCGTCGGCCCGACGCTGGGCGGCGTGTTCGCCGACTACGCGTCGTGGCGGTGGATCTTCTTCATCAACCTGCCGCTCGGCCTGCTCGCCGGCGCCATGGATGCTGGCGCAACCTCCACGAGCAGGTCGAGCGCAAGCGCCACGAGATCGACTACGCCGGCGCGCTCCTGCTCACCGCCGGCGGCGTCCTGCTGCTGCTCGGGCTCCTCGAGGGCGGCGTGCGCTGGGCGTGGTCGTCCCCGACCAGCATCGCGCTCTTCGTGGTCGCCGGCCTGCTGCTCGCCGCGTTCGTGCTCGTCGAGCGCCGGGCGGCGGAGCCGGTGCTGCCGCTGTGGCTGACTGCGGCACCGCGTCGTGGTGCGCGGCCATGGCCTCGTCGCTGGTCGTCGGCGTGCTGATGATGGGACTGTCGTCGTACGTCCCGCTGTACGCGCAGAGCGTGCTCGGGTACGGCGCGGTCGCCGCCGGGTTCGCCCTCGCCGCGATGACGCTCGGCTGGCCGATCGCGGCGTCCAACTGCCGGGCGCCTGTACCTGACCGTCGGCTTCCGCGCCACGATGATGATCGGCGGCGTCGTCGGTGCGGCCGGCGCCGCGCTGCTGCTGCTGATCGGGCCGGACAGCTCGATCGTGATGCTCGCCCTGCCCTGCTTCGTGATGGGCGTCGGCTTCGGTCTCGTCGCGAGCCCGTCGATCATCGCCGCCCAGTCCGCGGTCACCTGGCAGCACCGCGGCGTGGCCACCGGGTCGACGATGTTCGCCCGCTCGGTCGGCAGCGCGGTCGGCGTCGCGGTCTTCGGCGCGATCGTCAACCACCAGGTCGCCAGCCGCCTGCGGCGGCGGCGTCCCCGACGTCTCCACGCTGACCCCGCAGGTCCTCGACCCGGCCATCCACCAGGTCTTCCTCGCCTCCGCGATCGCCGCGGTCGCGCTGCTCGGCGTCGGCGCGCTGATGCCGCGCCGGATCAGCGAGCCGTCGTCGCCGACGCCGTGAGGATCGCGCTGAGCACGCCGGGGTAGGCCTCCTCGACGTCGGCGATCCGGAGCCGCTGGCAGTTCCTGCCGTCGACGACCTGCGGCTCGATCACGCCGGCCTCGCGCAGGATCTTGAAGTGGTGGCTCGCGGTCGACTTGTTGATGCCGTCGTAGAGCTGGCCGCAGGCCGATCGGCGTCCCGTCGGCGGGCAGCCGGCGCACCATCTCGAGCCGCACCGGGTCGGCGACGGCGGCCAGCACCTCCTGGAGCGGCGCGACCGGCTTCACTGCCGGCAGTGAGCCTCGTGCTCCAGGGCATCGGTGGTGTGGACCATCATCGAGACTTGACTCGTCGAAGTGTCGAGATCTGTTCGATGTACATCGAACCTATCACGAGGAGGAAGTCGATGAGCACCGAACTGTCATCCCGAGCGCCGCTGGCGGAGCCGAGCGAGTCGCTCGGTGCCTACCCGCTGCTGGTCACGCTGCTCGCGGTCGGCCCTCGGCGTCTCCGGAGCGCCGGCGCCGCTGTACGGCGTCTACCAGCAGCGAGTGGCACCTGGCCCCGATCACGACCACGCTGGTGTTCGCGGTCTACGCCGTCGCGGCGCTCGGCGGGGTGCTCGTGGCCGGACCGGCTCCGACCGGTACGGCCGCAAGCCGCTGCTGCTGCTGGCGGGTGCCGCGATGGTCGTCGGCCTGGTCGTCTTCATGGTCGGCCGAGGGGTGGCCGCCTGGCTGGTCGTCGCGCGCATCATCCACGGAGCGGCGGTCGGCGCCGCGGTGGTCGCCGGCAGCGCGGCGCTGCTCGACCTGCGCCCGCAGCGCGGGGCCCGCACCGGCCAGCTGACCGGCATCGTGTTCAACGTCGGGATGGCGGTCACGATGCTCGCCGCCGCGGTGCTCGCGCAGTACGGTCCCGACCCCTAGTCACGCCGTACGCGTCGTCGGGCTGGTCGTCCTCGCGCTGCTGCTCGGCCTGCTCGCGATGGCCGAGCCCACCGGGGCCCGGGCGACGAGCCGGTCCGCTGCGGATCGCCCGGCCGAGCGTGCCCGCGCGCGATCGCGGCCGACTTCCGGTTCGCCGTGCTCGGGGTGATGGCCGTCGTGGTCGGTGCTCGGCGTGTACCTCTCGCTGTTCCCGGCGTTCGCCGAGCCAGTCGACCGGCATGCACAGCCTGGTGTTCGGCGGCGCGGTCGTCGCCGCGATGGCGAGCGCCGCCGCGGTGAGCCAGGCCCTCGGCGGCCGGATCGCGGCGCGCAGCGGCGGCGATCGTGGGCGACTTCGGCACCGCGGTCGCGCTCGGCCCAGCGTCGCTGGCGCTGGACAGCCACCGCGCGTGGCTGGTCGGGCGGCCGCGGTATTCATGGGCCTGTCGTTCGGGCTCGGCGTTCGGCGGCTCGCTGCGCCACCTCGGCCGGGTCGTGCCGGCTGCCCACCGCGGCGAGGTGATGTCGGCGTACTACGTGCTGGCCTACAGCGCGATGGCCGTCCCGACGATCCTCGCCGGGTGGGCCGCGACCACGTGGAGCCTGGCGGCGATGTTCCCGTGGTTCACGGCCGCGGTGGCGCTGGCGTGCCTCGGGGCCGGGCTCCTCGGGACGCGCGGCCGGGGCGGCGCCGAGCGGCAGGTGTGCGCCACGTGTGCATAGGCAAACCTTGCTTGCGAGCCGACGCGGCGCGTCGTTGGATCGTCGTATGACCGCGAGCGAGCTGAGCGACGCCCCGATCGGGCCGCACGAGGACGAGCCGCACAAGGGCGGGTTCAACAACCGCCTCAACTGGCTGCGGGCCGCGGTCCTCGGCGCGAACGACGGCATCGTGTCGACCGCCGGCATCGTGATCGGCGCCGTGGGCGCGACCAGCGACCGGACGGCCATCGTCATCGCCGGCGTCGCCGGACTCACGGCCGGGGCGATGAGCATGGGCGCGGGGGAGTACGTCTCGGTGAGCACCCAGCGCGACTCCGAGCTGGCGCTCCTCGCCAAGGAGCGGCGCGAGCTGCACGAGGAACCCGAGGAGGAGCTCGCCGAGCTGGCCGGCCTCTACGTCGCGAAGGGGCTCAGCGAGGAGCTCGCCCTGGAGGTGGCCGAGGCGCTCACGGAGCACGACGCCCTCGGCGCGCACGCCGAGGCCGAGCTGGGCATCGACCCCAACGACATCTCCAGCCCGTGGCACGCCGCCTGGGCGTCGATGCTGTCGTTCACCGTCGGTGCGCTGCTGCCGCTGCTGACCATGACGCTGTCGTCGGACGCCGTGCGGATCTGGCTCACCGTCGGCACCGTCGTGGCGGCCCTCGCGGTCACCGGCTTCACCAGCGCTCGGCTGGGCTTCGCCCGCCCCGGTGGCGCCGTCGCCCGCAATGTCGCGGGCGGGCTGTTCGCGATGGCGGTGACGTACGGGATCGGTGCCGCACTCGGGACCCAGATCGGCTGATGCGCCTGTTCGCGGCCCTGGTGCCGCCGGAGCGGGCGGTCGAGCACCTCGACGCGTTCCTCGAACCCCGACGGGGCGCGGCGGCGTACCGCTGGGCGGGCGTCGAGCAGTTCCACGTGACCCTGGCGTTCCTCGCCGAGGTCGAGGAGCGGCGCCTGGACGACCTGGTGGAGCGGCTCGGCCGCGCCGCCGCCCGGCGTACGGCCTTCGAGACCGCGATCAGCGGGGGCGGCGCCTTCCCGAACGCCGCCCGCGCCCGCGTCCTCTGGGCGGGCCTCGACCTCGACGAGCACGGCCGCACCGAGCTGGACCGGCTCGCGACCGGCTGCCGGGCCGCGGCCAACCGCGCCGGCATCCCGGTCGACGGCCAGCGGTTCCGCCCGCACGTCACCGTCGCCCGGCTCGGCCGGCCCCAGGAGGCGTCGAGCTTCGTCCGGCTGCTGGACGCCTACGCCGGCCCGCGGTGGGTCGCCGACCGCCTGACACTCGTCGAGTCACACCTGGGCGAGGGCCCTCGCGGTCGGCCGCGCTACGTGGACGTCGCGGAGTTCGACCTCGCGCCCAGCGCATCCTGAATCACACCGGATGGCGCGGGACGTCCGGGGCCCACGCTCGTTGAACGGGCATGACTGACGAGGACGAGCGCTTCGGCCGCCCCGACGGGCACCGGTACGACGCGCCCGAGTCCGACGAGAGCCGCATCTCCAAGGAGTGGGCCTACGCCGCGCTCGGGCTGCTGGTGCTGGTGCTCCTCGTGCTGATCGCCACCGGGACGGTGCCGATCTTCCCGACGGGCTGAGCTACCCCACCACGCCGTACAACCGGTCGCCGGCGTCGCCGAGGCCGGGGACGATGTAGCCCTTCTCGTTGAGCTTCTCGTCCATCGCGGCGGTGACGACGGTGACCGGGACGTCGAGGCCGTCGAGCTCGCTGCTCGAGGCGGGCGCAGCCCTCGGGGGCGGCGAGCAGGCAGATCGCGGTGATGTCGTCGGCGCCGCGGTCGGTGAGGAACCGGATCGCCGCGGCGAGGGTGCCGCCGGTGGCGAGCATCGGGTCGAGCACGTAGCACTGGCGCCCGGACAGGTCCTCGGGCAGCCGCTCGGCGTACGTCGAGGCCTCGAGCGTCTCCTCGTTGCGGACCATGCCGAGGAAGCCGACCTCGGCGGTCGGCAGCAGCCGCATCATCCCGTCGAGCATGCCGAGACCGGCGCGCAGGATCGGCACGACCAGCGGCTTGGGCGGGGCCAGCGTAGACGCCGGTCGTCGGCGCGACCGGCGTGGTGATCTCGACGGGCTCGACGCGCACGTCGCGGGTCGCCTCGTAGGCGAGCAGGGTGACCAGCTCGTCGGCGAGCCGGCGGAAGGTCGGCGAGTCGGTGTTCTCGTCGCGCAGGTACGGTGAGCTTGTGGGCGACGAGCGGGTGGTCGACGACGTGCGTGCGCATGGCGCCAGACCCTAGTGGGTACCGCATGGCAGCGCAAAGGGGTTGGCCGGTCGCGAGTGGCTCTGCACTCTGGATCGACCTCGGACGGCCGCGGACGAGCGGATCGGAGGAGCGCCATGGCCGACCAGAGCGACGCGGTCGACTTCGCGCTGGCCGCCTACCGCGAGGACGGCGCCTGGCAGGTGCAGGAGCTCGCCCACGACGTCCTCGAGGACGTCGAGCACCCTCGGCCCACGCGCTGCGCCGGTTCCCCGGCGACGGCGGGCGCGATCGGCATGGTCGCGGTCGACGAGGACTTCTTCGTGATCGTCCGGGTCGACCGGCCCGACCACCCGGGTGCTGCTCTCCGACGTCACCGCCGCCGACGAGTGGGAGCTGGCCAGCTCGGCCATGGACTTCCTCGGCCTGCCCGCCGCCGGAGGACGAGGACGACCAGGTGCCCGGCCGGCGACCTCGACCTGCTCGGCGACCTCGGCATGCACGCCATGGACATGGGCGTGCTGCTCGACGACGTCGACCTCTACCCCGACGAGATGCTCTCCGACGTGGCCCGCCGGCTCGGCTTCGGCGAGCTCTTCGACGACGCCGTCGGCCTCACCTCCGCGTGAGCACCGGCGACTCGCTGGGACGGCGCCGATGCGGGCCGCCCTGGACGAGGCGCGCGCCGCGCTGGCCGACCGGCGACGTCCCGATCGGGGCGGTCGTCCTCGACGCCGGACGGTACGCTGGTCGGGCGCGGCCGCAACGTCCGCGAGGCCGAGCCGACCCGACCGGCCACGCCGAGGTGGTCGCGCTGCGCGAGGCCGCGCCGGCGCGCGGCGAGTGGCGGCTCGACGGGCTGCACGCTCGTCGTCACCCTCGAGCCGTGCACGATGTGCGCCGGCGCCGGCGGTCCTGGCGCGGGTCGACCGGATCGTCTTCGGCGCCTACGACGCCAAGGCCGGCGCCGTCGGCAGCCTGTGGGACGTCGTCCGCGACCGCCGGCTCAACCACCGGCCCGAGGTGCGTCGCCGGGGTGCTCGCCGACGGAGTCGACGGCGCTGCTCGAGGAGTTCTTCGCCGGGCACCGCTGACCGGCCGGCCAGCGGTGCTCCGGCGCGGCCCCGGGACGTCATACGGACGGGGCAACGGGTGGCACCGTCCGTATGACTGTGAGTGTTGGTGCAGCGGCCCGCGTTGGTGTGGTGGGCTGTGGGCCAGTTGGTCCCGGGTGTGACTCACCGTATGACTGGCTTCG
Source organism: uncultured Actinomycetota bacterium (assembly GCA_963763225.1). Taxonomy (GTDB): domain Bacteria; phylum Actinomycetota; class Actinomycetes; order Propionibacteriales; family Nocardioidaceae; genus Nocardioides. The sequence continues at coordinate 72,186 of CAVXNT010000007.1, forward strand.
TGCCTTCAACACGACTTGTCCGTCCGGGGCTGCTGGCCCGGTCCAAGCAGAGCAACTGACCTGATCAGGAGCTTGACCATTCGGCGTGTCCGCGCCGGATGTGTCCCATCACAGTCTCGTCGTCACTCCGCCTGGACCGAACCGTCACGTTCCCCCCCAGGCAAGGAGTAGAACGCATGACCAGTGTGACCATGCTGGGCGAGCATGTCGACGTGGTGATCGGGGTCGACACGCACGTCGAGACCCACACCGCGTGTGCGGTGCGCGTCGACAACGGCGCAGTGCTGGACCGGATCACCGTGCCCACCACGACGGCCGGCTATCGCGAGCTGGTCGAGTTCGCCGACACTGTGTGCGAGGAGCTGACCGGTCAACTCGCTCGTGCCGCACACGAACCCAGCCTGGACCTCGAGCCGGTGGTGCTGACCGCACGTGCGTGGGCCATCGAGGGCACCGGCGGGCACGGCGCCGGCTTGAGCCGGGTTCTCGAGCAGGGCCACGAGCTGGTCTTCGAGCTGGACCGCCCCCAACGGGCAAGGCGTCGCCACGGCAAGAAGTCCGACCCGCTCGATGCCGAGCGCGCGGCCCGCGAGGCGCTGTCTCGGCCCCGCTTGGGCACCCCGCGGGCCGGGACCGGGGACCGGCAGGTCCTGGCCCAGTTGCTCTCGGCCCGCGCCGGCGCGGTCCAGGCCGCCACCGACGCGCAACGCCAGCTGTTCTCCTGGGTGGTCTCAGCTCCCGAACAGATCCGGGAGCGGCTGCGGGGCCGGCGCGGTCACGACCTGCTCACCGCCGCCGCCCGGCTCCGTGGACACGCCACCTGGGGCCGCGACGCCCAGCTGATCGCTACCACCCTGGCCACCGTGGCCCGCCGGGCCCTGACGCTGATCGAAGAGGCCAAGGGGTACGACAAGCAGATCCGCGACCTGGTCCGCCAGTGGCGTCCCGACCTGCTCAACCAGGTCGGAGTCGGCCCGATCGTGGCCGCGACCGTGCTGTGCGCGTGGTCCCACCCCGGCCGGATCCACTCCGAGGCCGCCTTTGCCATGCTCGCCGGCGCCGCCCCGATCCCCGCCAACAGCGGACAGGTCGCCCACCGCTACCGGCTCAACCCCTACGGCGACCGACGCCTCAACGCCGCCCTGCACACCATCGCGCTCACCAGGAAACGCTGCCACGCCCCGACCCAGGCCTACTACGAACGCCGCACCGCTCAAGGCAAGAGCCCCCGCGAGATCCGCCGCTGCCTCAAGCGCTACATCGCCCGAGACCTCTACCGACTCCTCGAGCACCACCAACCCACGTCACCAGGGGTTGACGCGACATAGGAGCGTCGTCCCGGGGCGAGCGGATCGTCGTGATCCTCGTCGAGCAGCTCGGCTGACGCGCGCGCTGGGGCCGTGGCGGACAATTGCCGGGTGATCGACGTCGAGCCGGAGCCGTTCGAGGCGATGGTCGCCGAGGCGCTGGACGGGCTGCCCGACGAGCTCGGCGCGCTGATGAGCAACGTCGCGGTCGTCGTCGAGCACGGACGCGGCCCGCGGGGGCTGCTCGGGCTCTACCAGGGCATCCCGCTGACCCGCCGCACGACGTCGTACTCCGCCGTCCTGCCCGACCGGATCACGATCTACCGCCGCGCGATCTGCCGGATCTGCACCACCGAGGCCGAGGTGGTGGAGCAGGTCCGCCGCACCGTGGTGCACGAGGTCGGGCACCACTTCGGCATCTCCGACGCGCGCCTGCGTCAGCTCGGGTGGTGATCGCCGAGCACCTCGCGCCAGGAGTGCTGCGGCTCGTAGCCGAGCAGCTCGCGGGCCTTGTCGATGGCGTAGAACGTCTCGTCGCGGCCCATCTCCCGCCGCACCGGGACGTCGTCGTAGAAGCGGTCCCGGACCTCCTGCGTCGTCGCGGCGACCGACATGTCCGCGTTCGCGACGTTGAAGACCTGGTAGCCCAGCCCGTCGGTCTCCAAGCACCGCTGCACCATCTGGCCCAGGTCGCGGGTGTCGATGTAGGCGAAGATGTTGCGCCGCCGCAGCGACGGGTCCTCGAGGAACGGCGGGAACATGTCGGCGTACTCGTGCGGCTCGATGACGTTGTTGATCCGCAGCCCGTAGATGTCGGCGCCGGTCCGGGCCTGGAACGAGCGCGCCGTCACCTCGTTGGCGACCTTGGACATCGCGTAGGAGTCCTCGGGGACCGTCGGGTGCTCCTCGTCGACCGGCACGTAGAGGGGGCGGCGCTCGCCCTGGGCGAAGCAGATCCCGTACGTCGTCTCCGAGGACGCGAAGACGACCTTGCGGACGCCGAGGCGGGTCGCGGCCTCGAGCACGTGATAGGTGCTGAGCACGTTGGTCGCGTACGTCGCGGCGTCGGACCGCAGCAGGATGGCCGGCACCGCGGCGAAGTGCACGACCGCGTCGTACGTCGGCTTCTCGGGCAGGTCGAGCTCGTCGAAGGTCGCCAGCCCGGCGAGTGCCGAGTAGGTCTCGCCCGCGTCGGTGAGGTCGACCCGGAGGTCGGCGACGTCCGGGTGCCCGAGCGGGACGAGGTCGGCGTTCGTGACGTGGTGGCCCAGGGAGGCGAGGTACGGCGCGACGTGCTTGCCGGCCTTGCCGCTGCCACCGGTGAAGAAGATGCGCATGACCGACCGTACCCACCGGCGTCCCGGCTCACCGGCTCCGGGGCGTGAACGGCACCTCGCCGCGAAGGTCACCGAGCCCGCGGGCCACCAGGAGTCGTCCGGACGTGAGCGGCCGCCAGCCGTCGTCGGTCCAGGTACGGGCCGCCCGCGGGTCGACGGTGACCTCGACCCGCCGCTGCTCGCCGGCCGCGAGGTCGACGGTCGTCCAGCCGACGAGGCGGACCGGCTGGTCGTCGCGCTCCTCCGGATCGGGCTCGAGGTAGACCTGCACGACTTCGCGCGACCTGCGGGCCGAGACGTTGGTCAGGTCCACCGCGACGACGCCGCCCGCGACGGAGACCTCGCCGTACTCCCACTCGCCGTAGCCCAGTCCCTCGCCGAACCAGTACGCCGGGGCGGGCGCCCGGCGAGCGGCGTACCCGCGGTAGCCGACGTGGACGCCCTCGTCGTACCGGAGCTCCCGTCGGTCGGGACGACGTCCCAGGCGGGGGAGGAGCCATCGGCGGCCGGGAACGAGGTGACCAGGCGCCCGGCCGGCTCGATGTCGCCGAGCAGGGCGGCGGCGACGGCGTGCCCACCCTCCTGACCGGGCAGCCCGGCCCAGAGGATCGCGTCGACCTCGTCCCGCCAGGGCATCAGCACCGGCGTGGCGGCGTTGACGACCACGACCGTGCGCCGGGCGGCGGCCACGACCGCGGCGACGAGCTCGTCCTGGCGACCGGGGAGGGCCAGCGTGGCCTTGTCGAACGCCTCGGTCTCCTGCTCCTCGGTCAGGCCGACGACCACGACCGCGACGTCGGCGTCCGCCGCGGCGGCCACGGCGGACGCGATCGCGTCGTCGTCGGCAGGCGGGGTCGGCTCCGCGACCAGGCCGAGCCCGGACCAGCCGTCGAGCGGTCAGGTCGGCCACCAGGTCCCGAGGCTCGGGCAGGACCACGTCGGTGGTCCAGCCGGGCGGGCGGAGGAAGTCGCCGCCGACGTCGCCGGACTCGGAGCCGAGCGTGACCTCGTGCGACTCCGCGCCGATCGTCACCGTCCCGGTCCCGACGCCCAGCACCCCGACGCGCATGGCGCCGGCGGGCACCGTCGCCGACAGCACGACCCGGGTGACCGGCTCGGGGAGGTCCTCGTCGGGCATGGCGCCGACGGTCCTCGCCTCGTCCGACAGGGTCTCGGCGAGCAGCGTCCCGGAGGCGCCGTACCTGCGGACCCGCATGCCGGGTGCGCCGGTCAGCGGATCCGTGAGCACGCCGGGGAGTGCCGCTCGCGGGCGGCTCCGCACGGCGACGCCGTCGACGACGGTCACGCCGTCGGTGGCGGCCCGCAGGCCGTCGGCGACGCTCACCTGGTGCGGTGCTCGCACCGCCGCGGAGCCCCCGCCCATGCAGGTGGTCTCCAGTGCCGGACGGCCGATCAGGGCCAGCGTCGCGCCACGGGCCAGCGGGAGGACGCCGTCGTTGGCGAGCACGGTCATCCCCTCGGCGGCCAGGCGTGTCAGCTGTTCGCGGCGCACGGCGCCGCCCGGGTCCGGCAGGCCGGTCCGCCACGACCGGTGCTCGTCGACGGCGCCGACGCGGGCGGCCAGCAGCAGCAGCCGTCGCAGGTGGTCGTCGACCACGGCCTCGTCGACCTCGCCGGCCTCGACGGCCGCCACCAGGGCGGGGCCCCAGGGGCCCTCCGGGCCGGGCATCACCAGGTCGAGCCCACCGTTGGCCGAGGCAGCGGTCGTCCTCGTCGCGAACCAGTCGGACATGACCAGGCCGCGCCAGCGCCACTCGCCCTTGAGGATCTCGTTGATGACGTGGTCCTGCTCGGTCGCCGCGACACCGTTGACGTCGTTGTAGGCGGCCATCACCGACCACGGGTCGGCGTCCTCGACCGCGATCTCGAACGGCAGCAGGTAGAGCTCGCGCAGGGTCCGCTCGTCCAGGACGCTGTCGACCAGCTGCCGGTCGGTCTCGGACTCGTTGGCGACCAGGTGCTTCACGCAGGCCCCGATGCCCTGTGCCTGGAGGCCGGAGACGTACGCCGCCGCGAGGTGGCCGGTGAGCAACGGGTCCTCCGAGTAGGCCTCGAACAGCCGGCCGCCCAGGGGTGTGCGGTGCAGGTTCACCGTCGGGCCGAGGACGACATGGATGTGTTGCCGCTCCGCCTCCTCGGCAAGCAGCCGGCCGACCTCCGCGGCGGTCTCGGCGCGCCACGAGGACGCAAGCAGGGTGGCGTTGGGGAACAGGCAGGTTGTCGGGCCGCTGGTGAAGTCCAGTCCCCGCACGCCGGTCGGGCCGTCCGAGAACGCCATCGGCGCGAGCCCGATCTCGTCGTCGCCGTGCAGCGTGAACATCGTCGCGCCGGTGAGGAGGCGGACCTTGCGGTCGAGGGGGAGCCGGGCGATGCGCTCGCCCAGGGTTGCGATGTCCATGCCGCCACCCTGTCAGGTCGTCCGTGCGGCCTCGTGGTGCCGGGCCCTGACCACACCCGTCGGCGAGGATGACGTCGTCGGTGATGATGGGAGCGTGCGCGGGCAGTGGCGAGGCCGGATCGGCCGAGAGGCGAGGCGGCTGCGCGTGGGCTGGCGCGGCGCTGTGCTCTGGTCGCTGCGGATCACGGTGGCGGCGGTGTCAGCTACGTGGTCGCGACGCTCCTCTTCCCCGGCACGCAGCCCCTGCTGGCGCCGCTGACCGCGATGCTCGTCGTGCAGGTGACGCCGGTGTCGCTGCTGGCCAGCGGGCTGGACCGGGTGGTCGCCGTGGTGGTCGGCGTCTCGCTGGCGGTCGCGTTCGCGACGGTCGTGCCGCTGGAGTGGTGGAGCCTCGGCGTCCTGATCTTCGTCTCGCTCACGATCGGGCAGGCGCTGCGGCTGCGCTCGAACCTCATCGAGGTCGCGATCAGCGGGATGCTCGTCCTCGGCGTCGGCGACCCTGGGCGCCGAGTGCGGCGGCGAGCCAGCGGATCGCGGAGACGCTCGTCGGCGCCGCGGTCGGCATCGCGGCCAACCTGGTCTTCCCGCCGCGGATCCCCGGCGTCGGACGCCGGGCGGGAGATCGAGGGCCTCGCCGACGCGGTGAGCGACCTGCTGCGACGGTCCGCGGACGCGCTCGAGCAGCTGGTCGCCGAGCGGGAGTCCGTCGCGCCGCGGCCCGGCCTGGCTCGGAGACGCCCGGTCGATCACCCACGACGACGTGCCCCGGGTGGGCGCCGCGCTGCTGCAGGCCGAGCAGGGTCGCCGGCTCAACGTGCGCGCCGTGGCAGCCCGGACCTGGGTCCCGGGCTCCGCCACGGCCTGGAGTCGCTCGAGCACACCGCGCTCACCGTGCGCTCGATGTACCGCGCGCTGGCCGACGCCACCGCCGGCCAGCCGGCGTGGCTCTCGTGCGGAGACCGCTGCGGACGTGCTGCTCGGCCTGGTCGCCAGACGTTCCGGGAGCTCGCCGCCGCGGTGGACGCGTTCGGCGAGCTGGTCCGGCTCGAGGCGGCGCCGGTCGCGACAGGTCGCAGTCGGCCGACTTCCGGGCGCTGCGCGAGGCGATGGCGGGCCTGCCCGAGGCCCGTGCCGGCTGGAGGAGCTCGCGCTCGACGGGACCGATCCCGGTCGGGCGCGAGCTGCACGGCCACCGTGCTGTCGACGGTCAAGCGGGTCGAGCGCGAGCTGGACCTCGAGCAGCGGGTGCGCCGCCAGCTGCAGCTGCGGCGCCGTTCCGGCAGCGGCCGGTTCCCCTGCGTCCGCACGCCTCGCGGCACCGGACCGACATGTTCCCCGAGAGCGGCCCGGAGGCCGAGACGGTCCGGATGTCGCCGATCCGCCCCGAGGACGACGACGAGAACGACGACGAGGACGACGGACGGGCCTGATCGCCACCGGTCGGTGCTGTGCCACCATGCGGCCATGGCTGTCGACCCCACCGGCGCGGACCTGAAGCGGTTCCTCGAGGAGGACCCCGAGTCGCCCGTCGTGATGCTGAACCTCCTGCGTTTCGCGGAGGGTGGCCGCGAGACGTACGCCGAGTACTCCGCCGCCGTCACTCGCACCTTCCTGCCCCGGTACGGCGGTGAGGTGCTGTACGCCGGCACCGGCTCGGCGGCGCTGGTGGCCGAGGACGGGCAGGCGTGGGACGCGGTGGCGCTGGTGCGCTACCCATCCCGGACCGCCTTCGCCCGGATGGTCGCCGATCCGGAGTACCAGCAGGTCACCCACCTGCGCACCGAGGCGCTCGTCGAGGCGGTCCTGCAGCCGACCGCCGCCTGGCGCTGACAGCGGGCGCTCAGGCCCGAAGGTCCGGGGCGGCGAGCCGCGGACGCCCCCGTGGCACCGCGGCCCGCCGCTGCTCCGTGTCGCCACGGAGCGGCCCGTCGGATCGGTGCGCCGCCAGCTCGGCCCACACCGACTTGCCGTTCTCGTGGGGCGTGACGCCCCACGAGACGCTGAGCGCGTCGACCAGCATCAGGCCCCGCCCGCCCTCCGCCCCCGGGTCGGCGCTCGTCGGGTTGATCGGCCGCGTGGACCAGTCCCGCACGCGGAGCAGCAAGCCCTGGTCATCACCGTCGACCGTGAGCCGGAACGCCGTTCCGGCGTGCTGCACGACGTTGCTGGTGAGCTCGCTGATGATCAGTTGCGCCTCGCGGACCAGCTCCGGGAGACCGAGCGCGAGCAGCTGGGTGGTGACGTATCCACGCGCCCGGGACACGTCATCCGGCGTACCCGGCCAGGTGCGTTGTCGGTGCGACAGTGCCATAGCCCTCGTCCCGAGGAGGTTGCGATGTCGGCGGCGTCGCGCGGGGTCTGGACGAGACGGGCGTCAGGGTCAGTTCATCAGGGTAACCGCTCGTCGGGCACCAGGGAACGGCCCGCCGGGCACGGGCGTGCGGTCCGCCTCGGCTGACGGCACACCGGGCGGCAGGCATGGTGACGGTCCAACGGGGAACGAGTGTCGAGGAGGCGTTGGTACGACTGCGTGCCACGGCCGACGAGGAGCGCGTGGACGTCACCGCGGTGGCGACCCAGATCCTCGACCGGAGCCTCGGATCCAGCAGGGGACGGACGTGAGCGATCTCGACACCGCCGGCTCGGCCGGCAGCCGCGACGCCGAGCTGGCGCGCCGGTTCGTCGTGCTCGCCGACACCCTGGTCGACGACTTCGACCTCGCCGTCCTGCTCGACGGTCTGGTCCGTAGCTGCGTCGACCTGCTCGGCGTCACGACGGCGGGCCTCCTCATCACCGACACGACGGCAGCTCCATCCGCTCGCGGCGTCGACGGAGGAGACCCGGGTGCTGGAGCTCTTCCAGCTCCAGAACGACGAGGGACCGTGCCTGGACTGCGTGCGGACCGGCGAGGTCGTCAGCGTTCCCGACCTCCGGACGGTCACCGACCGGTGGCCCCTGTTCACCCGGGCGGTCGCCGACACCCCGTTCCGCTCGGTGCACGCCCTCCCGATGCGGCTGCGGCGGGACACGATCGGCAGCCTGAACCTCTTCCACGCCGAGCAGGAGACGCCGCTCTCGGCCAACGACCAACGCATCGCCCAGGCGCTCGCCGACGTCGCCACGATCAGCATCCTCCAGCAACGCTCGCTGCGGCAGTCCTCCGAGCTCGCCGAGCAGCTCCGGTACGCGTTGGACAGCCGGATCGTCATCGAGCAGGCCAAGGGCGTCCTCGCCGAGTTCGGTGGTCTGGCGATCGACAGGTCCTTCGAGGCGCTGCGCGGCTACGCCAGATCGAACAACCTCAAGGTCAGCGACGTCGCCACGGCGCTGGTCCGGGGCACCACGCAGCCGTCCGACGTCGTCTCGCCGCGCGCCCCCTGAGCGGTCGGCGGGTGCTGCGCGGGTGAGGATGGGAGCCATGCGGGTCGCGCTCATGGTCACCTGCGTCAACGACGCCCTGTACCCGCGCACCGGGCAGGCCGTCGTGACGCTGCTGCGCCGGCTGGGCGTGGACGTGGAGTTCCCCGAGGCACAGACCTGCTGCGCCCAGCCGATGGTCAACACCGGCTACCTCGACGAGGCGGTGCCGGTGGTGCGGGACTTCGTGGACGCGTTCGCGGGGTACGACGCGGTCGTCACGCCGTCCGGGTCGTGCGCGGGCTGTGTGCGACACCAGCACGCGATGGTCGCCCGCCGGTCCGGGGACGCCGGGCTGGCCGCCGCGGTCGAGCAGACGTCACCGCTGGTGTACGAGCTGTCGGAGTTCCTGGTCGACGTGCTCGGCGTGTCCGACGTCGGCGCGTACTACCCGCACACGGTGACCTACCACCCGACCTGTCACTCGCTGCGGATGCTGGGCGTCGGGGACCGGCCCCGGCGGCTGCTGGAGCAGGTGCGCGGCCTCACCCTGCTCGAGCTGCCGGCGGCCGACCAGTGCTGCGGGTTCGGCGGCACGTTCGCGGTCAAGAACGCCGACACGTCGGTCGCGATGGGCGCCGACAAGGCGCGGCACGTGCGCGGGACCGGGGCCGAGGTGCTGGTCGCCGGCGACAACTCGTGCCTGACCCACATCGGGGGACTGCTGTCGCGCGAGCGCTCCGGCGTACGCACCGTGCACCTCGCCGAGATCCTGGCGGCGACGGAGGAGCAGCCGTGAGCGGCACGTTCGTGGGTATGCCGGCGTTCCCGGCCGCCGCGCGCACGGCGCTCGGCGACGCGCAGCTGCGGCACAACCTCGCCCACGCCACCGGCACCATCCGGGCCAAGCGGGCCCGCGTGGTCGGTGAGGCCGATGCTGCACTCGGGGGAGGGTGGGAGGCGCTGCGGCTGGCGGGCGCGGGCGTGAAGGAGTCCGCGCTGGTCGACCTCGCGACCCACCTGGAGCGACTCGAGGAGACGCTGACCGCCAACGGCGCCACCGTGCACTGGGCGAACGACGCCGCCGGGGCCAATGCGATCGTCACGTCGATCGCGAAGCGGCACGGCGCCGAGGAGGTCGTGAAGGTCAAGTCGATGGTGACCCAGGAGATCGGCCTCAACGAGGCGCTCGCCGCGGCGGGCATCGCCGCCTGGGAGACCGACCTCGCCGAGCTGATCGTGCAGCTGGGCGACGACCTGCCGTCGCACATCCTGGTGCCGGCGATCCACCGCAACCGCGCCGAGATCCGCGAGATCTTCCTGTCCCGGATGGCGGCGGCGGGCCGGCCGGCGCCCGACGACCTGACCGACGAGCCCGCCGTGCTCGCGGCAGCCGCCAGGGCGCACCTGCGCGAGAAGTTCCTGCGCGCGAAGGTCGGCGTCTCCGGCGCGAACTTCGCGGTCGCCGAGACCGGCACGTTGGTCGTCGTCGAGTCGGAGGGCAACGGCCGGATGTGCCTGACCCTGCCCGAGGTGCTGGTCAGCGTGGTCGGCATCGAGAAGGTCGTTCCGACGTGGGCGGGCCTGGACCCACTACTGCGCCTGCTTCCTCGCTCCTCGACGGGTGAGCGGATGAACCCCTACACCTCGACCTGGTCCGGTGTGACGCCCGACGACGGGCCCCAGGAGGTGCACGTCGTGCTCCTGGACAACGGCCGCACCAACGCCTTGGCCGACGAGGTCGGTCGCCAGGCGCTGCGCTGCATCCGCTGCTCGGCGTGCCTCAACGTCTGCCCGGTCTACGAGCGGGTCGGCGGGCACGCGTACGGCTCGGTCTACCCCGGCCCGATCGGCGCGATCCTCAACCCGCTGCTCAAGGGCGTCGGCACCGACCCGCAGGTCGACTCGCTGCCGTACGCCTCGTCGTTGTGCGGCGCGTGCTTCGAGGTGTGCCCGGTGCGCATCGACATCCCGTCGGTCCTGGTCGACCAGCGGGCGCAGGTGGTCGATGCCCACCGGGGCGCCGGATGCCGAGCCGCGAGGCGGTCGCGATGAAGGCCACCGCGGCGGCGTTCTCCGACGCGCGACGGCTCGCCCTCGGCGAGCGGCTGACCGGGCTCGGGCTGCGGATCGCCCGTGCGCCTCGGTGCGTCCGCCTGGACGTCCGCGCGCGACCTGCCGGCCGCGCCACGCGAGTCCTTCCGAGCCTGGTGGAAGCGCACGAACGGCGGCCGCGTCGATGAGCGCCCGCGAGGAGATCCTGGGCCGGGTGCGCCGCGCCCTGGCCGGCGTCGAGCCCGGGTACGACGTGCCACGCCGCGCCCCGCGCCACGCCGGTCGCCGACCCGGTCGGGCCTGTTCGCGGAGCGGGTCGCGGACTACCGCGCCGTCGTCGAGCGCTGCGCCGCCGGCGAGCTGGCGCGCGGGTCGCCGCCGCGCTGCCCGCACGGCGCCCGGGTCGTCGTACCCGCGGGCCTGTCGGTGACGTGCCCGGCGCGTCGACGGTGCGACGACCGGGCTTCACGGCCGCCGAGCTGGACGCCTTCGACGCCGTGGTCACCGAGGCCCGGGTCGGCATCGCCGAGACCGGCACCATCGTGCTCGACCACGGCCCCGGGCAGGGCCGGCGGGCCATCTCGCTGGTGCCCGACCTCCACGTCTGCATCGTGCGCGAGGACCAGGTCGTCGCCGACGTCCCCGACGCGATCGCGCTGCTCGACCCGGCCCGGCCGTTGACCTGGATCAGCGGCCCGTCGGCCACCAGCGACATCGAGCTGGACCGCGTCGAGGGCGTGCACGGCCCGCGGACGTTGCACGTGATCGTCGTGGCCGGCGGTGTAACGCGGCGTTACATCTCGTCGTTGGACCGGTATGTCCCGGTCCCTCGCTGCCCTGCGTCTGTGCCCTCGTCCTGGCCCTCGGCGCTCTGGTCGCGCCCGGCCCCGGCCGTCGCCGCTCCCGAGCGCTCCGCGCCCGTCCGCGGCTGGGCGCCGAGGGCGGCGACGTACCCCTCGACGGTGACCCGCACCGACCTCGCGATCCCGATGTCCGACGGAACCGTGCTGCGCGGCGACCTGGTGCTGCCCGCCGACGCCGACGGCAACGTCGGTCGACAAGCGGTTCCCGGTGATCGTCACGATCACCGCCTACAACAAGTCGGCGCAGTCCCAGGGCGGCGGCCTGGCGGGTACGCCGCCGTCGTACCTCGTGCAGCGCGGGTACGCCTCGCTCACCGTCGACGCGCGCGGCACCGGCAGCTCGGAGGGGAGCTGGTGCGTCCTTCTGCAACGCGCGAGGACAAGGACTCCGCCGAGGTCGTCGAGTGGGCGCACTCGCGCAAGCACCCGTGGAGCAACGGCCGGGTCGGCATGGCCGGCCCGTCGTACATGGGCATCAACCAGATCTTCGCCGCCGCCCAGCACCCGAAGGGGCTCAAGGCGATCTTCCCGCAGGTGCCGGCCGGTGACGTCTACCGCGACGTGGTCGCCTCGGGCGGCCAGGTCGACGTCGGCTTCATCCCGCTGTGGATGGGCCTGGTCACCGGCGCCGGCGTGGTCCCGCCGGCCGTGACCGCGAGCGACCCGCAGTCGGGGATGGCCGCGCTGGTCGGGCACCTGTTCGGCGCGGCGACGTTCACCGCGCCGCTGCTGCTCGACGCGGTGATGGGCGGCGACGCGACGTACGACGGCCCGTTCTACCGCGAGCGCTCGCCGATCGAGGTGATCGACCAGGTCGACGTGCCGACGTTCCTGGTGTCGGGCGAGTTCGACCTCTTCCAGCGCGGCACGCCGCTGCTGTTCGAGGACCTCCAGTCCCGCGGCGTGCCGACCCGGCTGATCACCGGCCCGTGGGACCACCTGCAGGCCTCGGCCGGCGAGGGGATGGCGGACGCCGGCTACGGCAGCCTCTCCGAGCTGCAGCTGCGGTGGTTCGACCACTACGTCCGGGGCAAGGCCGACCCGGCCCTGGACTCCGACATCGCGCCGCTGACCTACTACGAGCAGGGCAGCGGCCGCTGGACGCACGCCGACCACTGGATGGGCGACCAGCACGCCGAGACGTTCCGCCTCTCCGGGTCGGCGGCCGCCGGCGGCGGCATCGGCGTGCTGACGCAGGGCGACGCGGTCGACGGCCGCGCGTACGTCCCGCCGGTGCCGGTGTCCGGGCTGTGCACCCGCTCCGCCAACCAGTGGACGGCCGGCCTGCCCGAGACGGCCCTCGCCGACCTGCCGTGCTGGACCGACAACGCCCCGAACGACAAGACCGGCGTGGTCTTCGAGACCGACCCGCTGACCGCGCCGCTGCACCTGCGCGGGCCGATCAACGCCCGGCTCTACACGTCCTCGCCCAGCGGCGACGGCATGCTCTCGGTCTCGGTCTCCGACGTCGCACCCGACGGCACCGTCACCCGGCTCACCGGCGGCTGGCAGGTGCTGTCGCTGCGCCAGCTCGACGAGTCCCGCAGCCGCTACCTCGACGGACAGCTGATCCAGCCGTACCACCCGTTCACGAAGGCGTCGCAGCAGCCGCTCGGCACGGGCGAGGTGGCGCCGGTCGACGTCGAGGTGTTCCCGACCGCCGCCGAGATCGCGCCCGGCCACCGGCTGCGGATCGCGATCCAGGCCTTCGACGTCCCGCACCTGGCGCCGTCGGTCCCCGGCGCGGCCACGACGCTCGTGCCGCTCACGGTGCGCACCGGTCCGGCGTACCCGTCGGTGCTGACGATCCCGGCGGTGGGCTGATCGGGTCGTGTGCCTGCTGACGCGCTCTGGCGCGTCCGTGGGCACACGACCCCCTGTCGGCCGGGTCCGGCACCGATGAGTACGCCGGTCGGCGGAGGTCCGTCCCGCCATGGGAACCATCGACTTCCGACCCGCCGTGACAACCGTGATCGACGTCGTTGCCGGGGTGCGCGACGACCAACTGGACGCCGCCACGCCATGCCCGGAGCTGAGCGTCGCCGACCTGCTCGACCACCTGCACGGGCTGGCGCTCGCGTTCACGCTTGCCGCCCGCAAGGCGCCGCTGGGCGGTGACGGGGCGCCCGTCGCCGACGGGTCGGCGCTGGTGGCCGACTGGCGCGCGGACATCCCCGCCCGGCTGACCGCGCTGGCCGAGGCGTGGGCCGACCCGGCGGCGTACGAGGGCCTCACCCAGGCCGGCCCGATCGAGCTGCCGGGGGACGTGACGGCGCTGGTGGCCCTCGACGAGGTTGTCGTGCACGGCTGGGACCTGGCGCGCGCCACCGGTCAGGACTATGACCCCGACGAGGGCGCGGTGCGCGCCTGCCTGACGTTCGCCGAGTCCTGGGAGACCCCGGCCGACGCCCCCGACGACGGCCCCTTCGGCCCGCCGGTGCCCGTCGCCGCGGACGCCCCGGTGCTCGACCGGCTCCTCGGCGCGACCGGTCGCCGACCCGACTGGACGCCCTGACCCGCCGGCGCCGCGGATGGTCCCGGCCGCCGGAGGCCCGCGGCGACGACCGAGGAGTCGATTTCGCCCGCTCCCGGACGCTCCGGTACATTCTCCGGCGGTGGCGTGTCCGAGCGGCCTAAGGAGAACGCCTCGAAAGCGTTTGTGGGTGCAAGCCCACCGAGGGTTCAAATCCCTCCGCCACCGCCAGCCAGTCACGAACGGCCCCCGACCTGCGCGTCGGGGGCCGTTCGTCGTTCACTGCCCGCTCGGCTCGGGGGTGCCGTCCAGCGCGGCGACCTTGCGGGCCAGTACGGCGCGCTCGCGGTCGTTCGCGCACAGCCGGGCCGCCAGCTCCAGCTCGGCGCGGGCCTCGGCGGTCCGTCCGAGCCGGGCCAGCAGCTCGCCGCGCACCGTCGGCAGCAGGTGCGAGCCGGCCAGCCGGTCCGAGGCCGCCAGGTCGTCGACGACCTCGAGTGCGGTCGCCGGGCCGTGGGCCATCGCGACCGCGACCGCCCGGTTGAGGTCGACCACCGGCGAGGGCGCGATCCGGCCGAGCGCCTCGTAGAGCAGCACGATCCGCTCCCAGTCGGTCGTCCTCGACCGACGGCGCCGCGGCGTGGCAGGCCGCGATCGCCGCCTGCAGCCCGTACGGCCCGAGCCCACGCCCCACGGCGGTGGCGCGCTCGAGCGCGGCGAGGCCCCGGACGATCGCCGCCCGGTCCCACAGGCCGCGGTCCTGGTCCTCCAGCAGCACCGCCTCGCCGTCGGGTCCGACGCGGGCCGGGAAGCGGGCCGACGTCAGCTCCATCAGCGCCAGCAGCCCGTGCGTCTCCGCCTCGTCGGGCTGCAACCGGGTGAGCACGCGCGCGAGCCGGCGCGCCTCCTGCGCCAGGTCGGGGCGCAGCAGGTCGGCGCCGGCGGTCGCGGTCGAGCCCTCGGTGAAGATCACGTAGAGCACGCTCAGCACCCCGCCCAGCCGCTCGCGGCGCTGGTCCCGCGGCGGCACCTCGAACGGCACGCCGGCCGCCCTGAGCGTCTTCTTCGCCCGGGTGATCCGGGCCTGAACGGTCGGCACCGGGACCAGGAAGGCGCGGGCGATCTCCTCGGTGGTCAGTCCGCCGACCACGCGCAGCGTGAGGCCGACCCGCGCGTCGGGCGACAGCACCGGGTGGCACGAGACGAACATCAGGGCCAGCAGGTCGTCGTCGATCACGTCGGGGTCGACCAGCAGGTCGTCGGCACCCGCGTCGTCGGACAGCCCCCGCGCGAGCACGGCGTACTTCTCGTCGAGCACGCTGCGGCGGCGGAAGGCGTCGATCGCCCGGCGGCGGGCCACGGTCAGCAGCCACGCCGCCGGGTTCGGCGGCACGCCGTCGCGCGGCCAGGCGACGAGCGCCTCGGCCAGCGCGTCCTGCGCGACGTCCTCGGCGAGCGCGAAGTCGCCGGTGTAGCGGGCCAACGCGCCGACGATCCGCGCCGACTCGATCCGCCAGACCGCCTCGACCGAACGGGCCTCGCTCAGAGCTGGCCCGTCTGCTCGCGCCACGCCCGCTCCCTGCGGATCCACTCGTTGTCCTGCGGGAACTCGTCGATCGTCGGCACCCGGCGGATCTCGGTCTTCATGCCGGGGAACGCGGGCAGCCGCTTTGCCCAGGCGACCGCGTCGTCGACGGTCGGCACGTCGAGGAGGTAGAAGCCGCCGAACAGCTCCTTGGTCTCGCCGTACGGCCCGTCGGTGACCACCGGCTGCTCGCCCGAGTAGTCCACGACCACGCTGAGCTCGGGGTCGAGTCCCTCGGCGGCGAGCAGCACGCCGGCCCGGATCAGCTCGTCGTTGATCCGTCCCATCCGCTCGAGCATCTCCTCGAACGGGACCTGGGACATCGCGGCGTAGCTCTCGTCGGTGCCGCGCATGATCAGCATGAACTTCGCCATCTCAGTCCTCCATCGCTTCGGGGGCCGCCTGCCGACCCTCTCACGGGTACGTCGAACGGCGCGTCGCGGAATCGACAGCGGTGCCGGACTTCTTCACGACATGCCGAGTCGGCGCAGTCTCAGCCTGAGACTGCGCCGACTCGGCATGGTGGTCGGGCTCCTGGGGCAGGACGACCGAGCGCCCCGGGTCTCCGATCCGGGGCGCTCGCGTCATGGCTGGCAGCGGGAGGAGTCGGGCCGTTTGCCACGGCAAGAAGTCTCGGCCGGTGCCCGGCGCGAAGCCGGTTCCCACGGTCCGGACGATTCGGCTCCTCCCGCCTGCCATCAGCCAACCAGCGTCGGGCGGGCGGTCACAGGGACGAACGTCCGGAGTCGCCGGGGCCAGTGGCCTCTGCGGTCGAGGGATCCGCGTCCCTAGCGTCGAAGGCGGGCGAAGGAGGATCGCATGGAGGCAGCCCTGCAGACCACCGGTCTGCGCAAGGTGTTCCGCGGCGGGCACGTCGCGCTCCGCGCCCTCGACCTCGAGGTCCCCGTGGGATCGGTGTTCGGCTACCTCGGCCGAACGGCGCGGGGAAGACGACGACCATCCGGCTGGTCGCGGGTCTGCTGCGACCGACGGCCGGCAGCGTGCGGGTGCTCGGGCTGGACGTCGCCGGGCACCCCGACCGGATCCAGCGGCGCCTCGGATACCTCCCCGGCCGGTTCGTGGCGTACGGCGACCTGACCGTCGACCAGTACCTGTCCTACCTGGCCTCGCTGCGCGGGGGTGTGGACCGGGCCACGGTCACCGAACTGCTGGAGCGGTTCGCCCTCGACCCCGGCCGGCGGATCGCGGCGCTCTCCCACGGCAACGTCCAGAAGGTCGGGATCGTCCAGGCGTTCCTGCACCGCCCCGACCTGGTGGTGCTCGACGAGCCCACCACCGGCCTCGACCCGATCATGCAGCAGGAGTTCCTCGCGCTGGTCCGGGAGACCAGCGAGCGCGGGGGCACGGTGTTCCTCTCCTCCCACGTGCTGTCGGAGATCGCGGCCGCGGCCGACACCGTGGCCATCCTCCGCGAGGGCGAGCTGGTGACCACGGCGTCGGTGGCCGAGCTGCGATCGCGGATGGTGCGGGGCTGGGAGATCACGTTCGTCGGCGCCGCGCCGGCCGAGATCCTGCGGACGGCGCGGGGCGTCGAGGACCTGGTGGTCGGGGCCCGCGTGGCGCACCTGACGCTCATCGGCCCGGCGGACGAGCTGCTGCGCGCGATCGCGCCGTACGGCGTCGAGAACATCACCACCCACGAGGGCGACCTGACCGACGTGTTCCTGCGGTTCTACGACGACGACCGGGCCGACGGGCGCGCCGGTGAGCGCGAGGTGGAGCCATGGCCGGCGTGAGCCGCCAGGCGTACGGCGGCGCCGGGGCACCGGTCCTGCTGCGCACGGTGTACCGCAAGACGCTGCGGGACCAGCGGCGCAACCTGGTCGGCTGGTCCGTCGGCATCGCCCTGGTGGTCGGCGTCGAGGCCGCGGTGTGGCCGTCGTTCCGTGACATCCCCTCGATGCACGACCTGATGGAGCAGTACCCCGACTACATGAAGGACCTGTTCGACATCGAGGCGATGACCACCGGCCTGGGGTTCCTGAACGCCGAGCTGTTCACGCTGCTGCTGCCGGCGCTGTTCATCATCCACGCGATCGGGCGCGGTGCGCGGCTGCTCGCCGGCGAGGAGGAGGCCGGGACGCTGGACGTGCTGCTGGTGACGCCGGTGTCCAGCCGGCGGCTGGTGCTCAGCAAGGCGCTCGCGCTGTTCACCACGACCGCTCTGCTCGGCGCCGTGCTGTGGGTGGTCACGCTGCTCGGGAGCGCCGCCTTCGACATGGGCATCGGGCCGGTCGACGCGGCCACCGGGGCGCTCGCCCAGGTCCTGCTCGGCGCGGAGTTCGGCGCGCTCGCGCTCGCGGTCGGCGCCGCCACCGGCCGGCACTCGCTCGCGGTCGGCATCCCGGCGGCGCTGGCCGTCGCGGCGTACGTCCTGCACGCGGTCTCGCTGCTCATCGAGGGCGTCGACCCCTGGCAGGAGCTCTCGCCCGTGCACCAGGCCCTGGCCGACGGTCCCCTGGGAGCGGGCCTGCCCCCCACGTACCTCTGGCTGGTGGTCGGTACGACGGTCGTGCTGGTCGCCGCGCTCCGGCTCCTCGACCACCGCGACATCGCCGCCCCGGGCTGACCGGCGCTCCGGTTTCCGTGGTCACAGCGCCGGGTACCGCCGCGGGCATGAGCAGCGATACCCCCGAGCAGAGCGGCCGCCTCGACGACGCGGCCGAGGAGCGCGAGCAGTCCGACACCACCGAGGGAGCGGCCGCCGCCGGCGAGTACGACCCCCAGCAGGGATCGCCCGACAGCGGTCCGCACGCGCCGAGCTACGAGGAGAAGCAGAACCCTGACGCCGGCCGCCGCGCCGGTCGGCGTGGCGGTCGGCGTGGCGTTGCGCACCTGCGGGGAGCACCCGGTCGCGCACCATGGACTCAAGTCCGTCCGTGGTCGTGCCGATGCGGAGGTAGGACTTCCGGAGGTGCTCGATGGTGCTGCGTACGGGCCGACGTGCCCTGGCGGGCGTGGTGGCGGTGGTCTGCCTGGGCATGACCGTCGCCGGGTCGGCCGTCGGTGCGGCCGACGGCCCCATCGCCCGTGCGGCCGCGGCCCGCACGGCAGAGCCGCGGTCGGCGGGGATCCTGACCCTCGACTCCGGTGACATCGACGCCACGCCGGACGCCTGGAAGGGCGGCTACCTGGTGCTCCAGCCGTGGGAGTACGCGCGGATCCCGCAGTTGAAGGCGAAGAACCCGCAGCTGAAGGTCCTGATGTACAAGGACGTCTCCGCCACGCGCCAGGACTCCCACGAGTCCGGGCTGTTCTCGACCGGTGTCTCCTACCGGGAGGCGGCGGCCCACGACTGGCTGCTGACGGATCCGGCAGGGCGCCCGCTCGAGTGGTCGGACTGGACCCGCCTCTACCCGGCCGACGTCGGTGACGCCGGCTACCAGCAGCGCTGGGGCGACAACGTCCTCGCCGAGCTGCAGGCGCACGGGTGGGACGGCGTCCTCATGGACGACACGCTGACCTATCTCAGTCACCCGACGGTCGGTGACCGCGTCTCGACCCAGATCCCGACCGATCGGGCGATGTACGCCGCCACCGAGTCGTTCCTGCGCCACGTGGCCGGACGGATCGAGGGCGCCGGCCTCCTCGCCGTGCCGAACCTCACCGTGGAGTGGAACACCTGGAAGGCCGTCCTGGAGGACTGGACGCCCTACGTCTCCGGCTGGGAGGACGAGTACTTCGTCAAGTGGGGCCTGGACCGCACCGGCCCGCGCTTCGCCGGCCAGGACTGGCTCTGGAAGATGGAGCTGGCCGCCTGGTGCGCAGACCGTGACGTACCACTGCTCGCGATCACCTACAGCAACCGCGACGACGTCGCCGCCCAGCTCTACCACCGCGCGACCTGGCTGCTCACGTGGAACGGACGCACCGGCGCGAGCGTCTTCGTCCCCGACGAGCCCGACGTCGACCACTGGACGGTGGCGGCGACCGTCGAGATCGGCCGGCCCGCCGGCAGCCGGCACGTCGTCGGTGACACGGGGGTCTGGCGCCGCGACTACACGGGCGGGACGGTGCTGGTGAACCCGACCTCGCGGGCTCGGTGGATCCGACTGGGCGCCGGCTACCGCCGGCTCGGTGGCCGGGTGGTCACCGGCGCGCGGGTGGCGCCGCTCTCCGGTGTCATCGTGCGCCGCCGCTGAGGGCTCCGCGGCCGCTGAGCACAATGGCCCCCATGGCCAGCTTCGAGTTCGAGGGCAAGCGCCCGACCGTCCACCCCGACGCCTTCGTCGCCCCCACCGCGACCCTGATCGGCGACGTCACCGTCGAGAAGGGCGCCAGCGTCTGGTACGGCGCGGTGCTCCGCGCCGACATCTGCACCATCGTGGTCCGCGAGGGCGCCAACGTGCAGGACAACTCGGTGCTGCACGCGGCGCCGGGCGAGACGCTGGTGATCGGCAGGGACGCGACCGTCGGCCACTCCTGTGTCGTGCACTGCGCCGAGGTCGGCGAGCAGGCGCTGGTCGGCAACGGGTCCACCCTGCTCGACCACGCGGTCGTCGGTCCGCGCACCCTCGTCGCCGCCGGCTCCGTCGTCACCCCGGGCACCGAGCTGCCCGGCGGCATGGTCGCCGCCGGCGTCCCCTGCAGGCCCACCAAGCCCATCGAGGGCACCTCGTCGGAGTTCTGGGTCGACTCGAACCCGGCGTACTACCAGGAGCTCGCCCAGCGGCACCGCGACGCCGCCGCGCCCGTCGACGGGGAGGCCCGGTGAGCGTCCGCGTCGAGGTCGACGGCCCGGTCACCACGGTCGTCCTCGACCGGCCCGAGGCCCGCAACGCCGTCGACGGCCCGACCGCGGCGGCGCTCGCGGACGCGTTCCGTGCCTTCGACGCCGACGACAGCCAGCGCGTCGCGGTGCTCTACGGCGACGGGCGGCACGTTCTGCGCCGGCGCCGACCTCAAGGCGATCGGCACCGAGCGCGGCAACCAGGTGACCGAGGACGTCGAGCACACCGACGGCCCGATGGGCCCGACCCGGATGCGGCTGTCCAAGCCGGTGATCGCCGCGATCGAGGGGTACGCCGTCGCCGGTGGTCTCGAGCTCGCCCTCTGGTGCGACCTGCGGGTGGCGTCGGGCGACGCGACGCTGGGCGTGTTCTGCCGCCGGTGGGGCGTGCCGCTGATCGACGGCGGCACCGTCCGGCTGCCGCGGCTGATCGGCGCCAGCCGGGCGATGGACCTGGTCCTGACCGGCCGGCCGGTGGACGCCTGGGACGCCGAGCGGATGGGCCTGGTCAACCGGGTCGTGCCGGTCGGCACCGCGCGCGCCGAGGCCGAGGCGATCGCGCACGCCCTGGCGGCGCTGCCGCAGGAGTGCCTGCGCCAGGACCGGCTGTCCCTGCTGGAGCAGGAGGGCATGTCCGAAGCCGAGGCGCTGGCCGACGAGCTGCGCCACGGGCTGATCTCGCTGGGTGCCGGCGCGCTCGAGGGCGCGCAGCGCTTCGCCTCAGGCGAGGGCCGGCACGGCGCACAGTCAGTCCTGACGGGCGCCGCGTCGCGGCACACCGCGACCAGCTGGGCCGCGCCGTGGCGCCGGTAGATCCGCCAGCCCGGTGTCGAACGACACGAACCGCAGGTGGCCGGACGCCGAGCGCGACCACGGCCGAGGTCGGCTGCACGTCGCCGTCGAACCCGGTGACCGAGCAGTCGTGCGCGTCGAGCATCCGCTGCAGCCGCGCCGGCCGGTCGGCGACCGCGTGGCCGACGTACCCGGTGTAGTCGGAGACGCTGGGGACCGACGCGTCCGAGGCGGAGCCCGGAGCGCCCATCGACTGGGATGCCCAGCCCACGGTGACGATCGAGCCCACGACGGTGAGCTTCACGGCGCCGAGGGCCAGCCGCGCGGAGAGCGGCAGGCGGTGCGGCATGTCTCCTCCTGGTCGGTCGATCTGCTCCTCGGGCGTACCAACGAGGGGACGCCGGGGGAGGTGACGGCCGACGTAGGCGAGGATGGGTGACATGTCGCACCCCTCCAGCTGGTTTGAGTCCCCGGACGACGCCTCCGGGCGCCTCGCCGAGGGCGGGTACCTCGCCGACGCCGCGACCGCCACGACGGCGTACCTCGCCGGCGTCCTGGAGAAGCCGCTGCTCGTCGAGGGACCCGCCGGCGTGGGGAAGACCGAGCTGGCCAAGGCGGTCGCGCGGGTCACCGGCGCCGAGCTGGTGCGGCTGCAGTGCTACGAGGGCCTCGACGAGGCGCGGGCGCTGTACGAGTGGAACTACAAGAAGCAGCTGCTCCGGATCCAGGCCTCACAGGGCTCGGAGCAGAGCTGGTCGGCCACGCACGATGACATCTTCACCGAGGAGTTCCTGCTCACCCGGCCGCTGCTGACCGCGATCCGGCGCGAGGAGCCGACGGTGCTGCTCATCGACGAGGTCGACAAGACCGACGTCGAGGTCGAGGGCCTGCTGCTCGAGGTGCTGTCGGACTTCCAGGTGACCGTCCCCGAGCTCGGCACCGTCGCGGCGGTACGCCGTCCGTACGTCGTGCTCACCTCGAACGCGACCCGCGAGCTGTCCGAGGCGGTCAAGCGGCGCTGCCTCTACCTGCACCTGGACTACCCCGACGCGCAGCGCGAGCACGAGATCGTCACCTGCCAGGTGCCCGACCTCGACACCCGCGTCGCCGAGCAGCTGGTCGCGACCATCGGCCGGCTGCGCGACCTGGACCTGAAGAAGTCGCCCTCGATCGCGGAGTCGGTCGACTGGGCCCGCACGCTGGTGGCGCTCGAGATCGGCGAGCTCGACGAGAAGGCGATCGCCGACACCCTCGGCGTCGTCCTCAAGCACGCCTCCGACCAGGACAAGGCCGTCCGGGAGCTCCGGCTCGGCGCGAGCTGACATGACCGGCCTCGTCGACCGCCACATCTCCTTCCTGGAGGCGCTGCGCGCCGCCGGGCTGCCGGTGTCGCTCGCCGAGGACCTCGACGCGATCGCCGCGCTGCGAGCGCTGGACTGGCGACCGGCGCGAGGGTGCGCGCCGGGTACGCCGCGACGCTGGTCAAGAGGCAGACCCAGCGGCCGACGTTCGACGCGCTGTTCGACGTCTACTTCCCGCGGATGGTCGGCGACGGGGCCGGCGGCGCGAGTGGGCCGAGGCGACGGCCGGGAGATGCGGACAACGCCCAGGCGCTCGACGACTTCCGCGCCGAGCTCGCCGACGCGCTGGGCGAGGGCGACGAGCAGGCGCTGCTCGACGCTGGCGGCCGAGATGGTCGGCGCGCTTCGGCGCGATGCCGGGCCGCGGGCCGGGGCTGTCGTCGTGGTCGGCGTACACCGCGCTGCAGCGGGTTGCGCCGGCGGAGCTGGTCGACCGGATCGTCGCGGCCCTGCTGGCGCGAGGGCCGGCACGGACGACGAGGCGCGCCGCGAGGCCGGCCGCCGCGTCGGCGGCTTCACCGCGCATGGTCGAGGCCGACGCCCGGCGGCGGATCGCCGAGGAGAAGGGGCCCGAGCACGTCGCGAACGTCGCGATCCGGCCCAGCATCGACCGGCTCGACTTCACCGCCGCGCGCAAGGCCGACCTCGAGCAGATGCGCCGCGAGATCTACCCGCTCGCCCGCCGGCTCGCCACCCGGCTCACCCAGGAGCACCACGCGCGGCGCCGCGGTCCGCTGGACTTCCGGCGTACCGTCCGCGCGTCGATCTCCACCGGCGGCGTGCCGATGGCGACGCACCACAAGCCGAAGCGGCCGCACCGCACCGAGCTGGTCGTGCTCTGCGACGTCAGCGGCTCGGTCGCGAACTTCGCCCAGTTCACGCTGCTGCTCGTCTACGCGCTGCGCGACCAGTTCGACAAGGTGCGCGCGTTCACGTTCATCGACCACGTGCACGAGGTCACCCACCACTTCCGGCCCGGCGCCGACCCGGCCGACGTGCTGGCCGACCTGGCCGCGAGCACCGCCCACGCGGCCCTGTGGGGGCGCACCAACTACGGCCGGGCGTTCACCAAGTTCGAGGAGACGTACGCCGACGCGCTCGGCCCGAAGTCGTCGCTGCTGATCCTGGGCGACGCCCGGTCGAACTACAGCGACCTGCACCTCGACGTGCTGAAGCGGCTGGCCGGGTCGGCCCGGCACGCCTGGTGGCTGAACCCCGAGCACCGGCGGCACTGGGACACCGGCGACTCCGCGGCCACGCAGTACGGCGAGATCGTGCCGATGGTCGAGTGCCGCAACCTCACCCAGCTCGGCGAGTTCGTGCACGACATCCTGTAGCGCGGGCGCAGGTGAGGCTCAGGGGCGGTGGGTCAGCGCCGAGGACCGCAGCCGCCAGCCCACCAGGGCCAGGTCCAGTGCCGTGCGGACCTGCCGGTTCTCGAAGTTCGTGCCGCCCAGCAGGTGCGCGATGCGGGCCAGGCGCGCGTAGAGCGTCTGCCGCCGGATGCCGAGGGCGTCGGCGGCGACCGTCTTCGACAGACCGGCCTCGAGGTAGGCGTCCAGGGTGTGCACCAGGTCGGTGCCGTGGCGGGCGTCCTGGTCCAGCAGCGGGCCCAGCTGGTCCTCGACGAACCGTTGCAGCTGGCCGTCGTCGACGATGCTGGACAGCAGGTGGTACACCGCGAGGTCGCTGGCGAGCACCGTGCGGGATCCGGGCGTGAGGCGACGCGCGACGCCGAGCGCCTCACGGGCGGCCGGCAGCGACCGGGCCAGGCCCGCGGTGTCCGCCATCAGCGGGCCCGCGGCGATGCGGAGGCCGCCGAGCCCGACGGTGGCCCGCAGCTCGCGCTCCAGGACGTCGGCGAGCTCCTCGAGGCGGTCGCGGAGGGCCTGCGGCGGCACCGTCGTCGCGATCACGAGCTCGCCCTCGACCTCACCCACGAGCGCCGGGCCGAAGACGCTGCGCGCCGCCTCGGTGGTCGCGGTGAGGCCCGCGCGGGCCGAGCCCGGCAGGCGTAGGTCGACCGCGAGGCCGACCACCCGGGTCCCGGTCGGCGGGGTCAGCCCGGCCGCACGGGCCCGGATGACGATGTCGCTGCTGGCGAGGTACTGCCCGGACGCGAGCGCTGCGACCAGGTCGGCCCCACCGCCGGCCCGGCGGCCCGTCCAGCCGACCGGGCCCAGTCGAGGTCGAGCACCCGCGCGCACAGCTCGGCCAGGCGGTGGTCCACCGCCGCGTCACGCCGGTCGTCGCGCCCTCCCGCGACGGCCAGGGTCGCCCACGCGGCCCGCCCGACCGGTACCTCGCACCGCACCGCGCCGTCGCGGCGCACGTCGTCACCCAGCAGCAGCGCTCCGTCGTCGGAGTAGACGCCGGCCGGGCCGTCGCACAGCTCGGCGACCAGGGCCGTCAGGGCGGACCCGCCGGCGCCGGCCGCGACCGCCTCGTGCAGGGTGGTGGTGGCGTGGTCCAACCGACGGAGCAGGTCGATCTCGCCGCTGATCAGCAGCGGGTGCACGGTCTCGGTGATCTCGATGAACGGCACCACGCCGTGCAGCAGCACCAGCGGGAGGTCGTACGTCTCGGCGGCCGTCACCAGCTCCGGCGGCGGCGTGGTGAAGGTCCGGCCCAGCTCGAGCAGCAGGGCGGTGACGTCCTGCGCGGCCAGGGACTCGACGTAGGAACCGATGGCGGCCGCGCCGGTCCCCACCAGGCCCAACCCGGTGGTCATCAGTACCTCGCCGCCCTTCAGCAGCGGGGAGATGCCGTAGATCTCCGACGTGTGCACCCACCGCACCGGCCGCTCGTCCAGCCGGGTGCCTGCGACCACCTCCGGCCGGGCCGCCTGCAGCGGCGGCAGGGCGAGGAAGTCGGCCAGCGTCAGCGCCATGAGGCGATCGTCGCGCACCGGCGACCCGGCGTACAGAATGTCCAAACATCCCGCGAGGAACGTGACGGTGTGTCTCTTGTGGCGCGCATCACTCGCCGCTTGACTGAGCCCGGCGACCGCGCCGGTCGCCGAGGATCCCGCGGAGGTGCCGTCCATGAAGATCAGCCTGCTGCCCCCTCGCCGCGCACCGCGGCGCGCCGCCTCGCGCCGCGTGCCCGTGCTGGTCGCCGCCCTGGCCGGTGCCCTCGTGCTCGCGGGTTGCGGCGGCTCGACCGGCAACGAGAAGAGCTCCTCGGGATCGGGCTCGGGCGACCTGCCGCTGGTCTACGGCGTGTTCGCCACGCCGCTGGAGGAGCCGTGGGACGGCGCGATCCACGCCGCGCTCCAGTCGGCCGCCGACGACGGCAAGATCGAGTACAAGTACATCGACAACCTCAGCACCTCCGACGCGATGGAGCGCAGCCTGCGCGACATCGCCACCAACGAGAAGCCCGACGCGATCATGGGCGACGCGTTCGCCGCCGAGGAGGCCGTGCGCAAGGTCGCGGCGGACTTCCCCGACATCCCGTTCGCCTTCGGTTCCGGTGAGCCGCCGGTCGAGCCGAACATGAGCGTGTTCGACAACTGGCTGCAGGACCCGGCGTACCTCGCCGGGATGCTGGCCGGCGGGCTCACGAAGAGCAACACCATCGGCATGGTGGCCGCGATGCCGATCCCGGAGGTCAACCGGATCGTCAACGCGTTCGTGCTCGGTGTGAAGGAGACCAACACGAACGCCACCGTCAAGGTCTCGTTCATCAACAGCTTCTTCGACCCGGCCGCCGCGAAGCAGGCCGCGCAGGCCCAGATCGCCGCCGGCGCCGACGTGCTCTTCGCCGAGCGCGACGGCGTCATCGCCGCGGCCAAGGAGGCCGACCTGCCGGTCATCGGCATGATGGTCGACCAGCAGCGACGAGGCGCCGCAGAACGTCGTCACCTCGCTGATCTGGCACATGCGCCCGACGGTGGACGCCGTCATCGCCCAGGCCGAGAACGGCCCGCACGGGCGTCGACCTGGGCAAGTACTCCTTCATGCAGGCCGGCGGCAGCGAGCTCGCGCCCATCAACACCGACGTCGTCGGCGGGGTGCCGGACGACGCTGGTCTCCCAGGTGGAGGACAAGGAGGCCGCCATGAAGGACGGCAGCTTCACCACGCCCGTCGACGAGAGCGCACCGGCCAAGTCCATCGACGTCTCCACCAAGTGGCTCGACCGCGACGGAGGCCCCGCCGGAGGCTCTGCTCGAGCTCACCGGCGTCACCAAGCGGTACGGCGACCTGCTGGCCAACGACGACGTCGTCGCTGCGCGTGGCACCCGGTGAGGTCGTGGCGATGCTCGGCGAGAACGGCGCGGGCAAGTCGACGCTGATGAAGATCGTCTACGGACTGGTCTCGCCCGGACGCGGGCCGGATCGCCGTGGACGGGGTGCCGCTGCAGATCGGCTCGCCCCGCGACGCGATGGCGGCCGGCATCGGGATGGTGACCCAGGAGTTCTCCCTGGTCGAGACGATGACGGTCGCGGAGAACATCGCGCTGTCGGGCCTCGGGCTGGGCCGGGTGGACCTGGCCCGGACCCGGCGCCGGGTCCTCGACGCGATGGAGCGGGTCGGCGTGCAGCCTGGAGCCCGACCGCCTCGTGTCGACGCTGTCCATCGGGGAGCGGCAGCGGGTGGAGATCGTCAAGGCGCTCTTCCACGACTGCCGGGTGGTGATCCTCGACGAGCCGACCGCGGTGCTCACCCCGCAGGACGTGCGGGCCCTCTTCGACACCGTGCGGCGGCTGCGCGCGCAAGGGCTCGGGATCCTGATCGTCTCCCACAAGCTCCGCGAGGTCGCGGAGATCTCCGACCGGGTCGTGGTGCTGCGGCGTGGCCGGCTGGTGGGGGAGCGGGTCACCGCCGGCGTCGGCGACGAGGAGCTCGCGGCGCTGATGATGGGGACGCCGGCGCTGCCCACGGTGGTCGACGACCCCGGTGACCTGGGCGCCGCGGTCGGCATGTCGTCCGGGGACGAGCAGGCGCCGGCTCCTGCCCCGGCCGCACCGGCCGAGCCCCACGGCGCCGCGGTGCTGGAGGTCCGCGGGCTCACCGCCCGCCTGCGCGGGCGCGACGTGCTCACGGGCATCGACCTCACCGTCCGGGCCGGCGAGATCGTCGGTGTCGCCGGCGTGTCGGGCAACGGCCAGACCGAGCTGGTCGAGGTCCTCAGCGGCATGGCCGCGCCGACAGCGGGCACGATCCGGGTCGGCGGCGTCGACGTGACCCGGACCGGCACCAGCGGCCGTCTCGGCGCCGGGCTCGGGCGGCTGACCGAGGACCGTCGGGGCAGCGTCGTGCTGCAGATGAGCGTCGAGTACAACCTCGTCCTGGAGGACCTCGACAGCTACACCCGCCGCGGCCTGCTGGACCGCGCTGCCATCCGGGCGCACGCCGAGGAGATGATCGAGCGGTTCGACATCCGCGCCCGCCCCACCGACCCGGTCGCGACGCTGTCCGGCGGCAACATGCAGAAGGTGCTGCTCGCCCGGGCCCTGGCGCGCCGGCCGCGGGTGCTGGTCGTCGCGCAGCCGACCCGCGGCCTCGACATCGGCGCCTACCGCTACGTGCACGAGCAGCTCGACGAGCTGCGCTCGGAAGGAGGCGGGGTGCTGCTGGTGTCGGAGGACCTCGACGAGCTGCGGGCCCTCAGCGACCGGGTGGTCGTGCTGTTCCGCGGTGAGCTGGTCGCCGAGCTGCCGGTCGCTGAGGCGGCACCCGACCGGTTGGGCGTCCTCATGGCCGGAGGGGTGCCGTCGTGAGGGTCGTCCTGCGCGGGCGCGAGCCGCGCTGGCTGGTGCCGGCGGCGATCGCGGCCGCCGTGCTGGTCACCGTCGCCGTCACCGCGGTCCCGATCCGGCTGGCCGGCGCGAACCCGCCGGCGGCGTTCCAGCGCTACCTCGTCACGCCGCTGACCACGACCCACGGTCTCTACGAGGTGCTGCTCACCGCGACACCGCTGCTGTTCACCGGCATCGCGGTCGCGGTCGCGTTCCGGGCCGGCTACTGGAACATCGGCGCCGAGGGGCAGTTCCTCGCGGGCGCGGTCGGGACCACGGCGGTCGGGATCACCTTCACCGACCTGCCCGCGGTGCTCGCCCTGCCGCTCGGCTTCGTGGCGGGCGCGGTCGGCGGCATCCTGTGGGCGGTCGTCCCGGCCCTGCTGAAGCGACGGGCGGGCATCGACGAGGTGGTCACGACGCTGCTGCTGAACCCCGTGGCGCTCCTGGTGGTGCAGGGCCTCCTCAACGGTCCGTGGCGCAACTCGAGCACGGGCTTCACCGACTCCGACCGGCTCGGCTCCGGCTACGACCTGCCGGCGCTCGTCCCCGGCAGCCGGGTGCACTGGGGCTTCGGCCTCGCGGTGATCGTGCTGGTGGTGGTGGGCGTCGTGATGGCGCGCACCGGCACCGGCATCCGCATCCGCGCCGCGGGCCAGGCACCCGGGGCGGCCGCGTTCAGCGGCATCGACGTCGGCCGGCTGCAGTGGCGCTGCGCGCTGGTCTCCGGTGGCATCGCCGGCCTCGGCGGCGCCTCGCAGGTGATGGGCGTGCAGCACCAGCTCACGTCGGGGATCAGCAACAGCTACGGGTACACGGGAGTGATCGTGGCGACCCTGGGCGGCCTCGGCGCGCTCGGCGTACTCCTGGTCGCCGTGCTGCTCGGCGACATCTCGGTCGGCGCGCAGAACGTGTCGCTGGTCCTCCAGGTGCCGACCCAGCTCGGTGCGATGTTCAGCGCGCTGCTGCTGCTCGCGGTGCTGTCCGCGATGAGCTGGCGGCGCTATCGGATCCAGTGGCGACGAGGTGGGGCGAGCGATGAGCCTCAACCTGCTCGCCCTGCTGGGCGCCATGCTCACCATCGCGACACCCCTGGTGTGGGCCGGGATCGGCGAGGTCATCACCGAGCGCAGCGGCGTGCTCAACCTCGGCATCGAGGGCACCATGTACGCCGGCGCGTTCGTCGGCTTCCTCGTCGCGGACCGGTCCGGGTCGGCCTGGGTGGGGCTCGCGGCCGCGGTCGGCTCCGGCGTGGTCGCCGGCCTCCTGATGGGGCTGTTCGCGGTGACGCTCGGGCTCAACCAGCACGTGGCCGGACTCGGCCTCACCCTGCTGCTGATCGCCACCTGCGACTTCACGTTCCGCCTGCTCTACACCGGCGAGCGGCCGACCCTCGACCACAAGTTCCACGTCTGGTTCCGCGGCAGCGAGGTGATCGACCAGCACTGGCTCACCTACGTCGGCTTCCTCGTGCTCGCCCCGGTCGCGTGGTGGGTCCTCCGCTCGACCGGCATGGGCATGCGGCTGCGCGCGGTCGGCGAGAACTTCGAGGCGGCCGACGTCGCCGGCATCTCGGTGACGCTCACCCGCTACGTCGCGATCGTCGTCGGCGCGGTGCTGATGGCGGTCGGCGGCGCGTTCCTGACCCTGGCGGTGCTCGGCAGCTTCACCCTCGACATCGTCAGCGGACGCGGGTGGGTCTGCATCGCACTGGTGATCTTCGCGCGCTGGCGGGTCTTCCCGGCGGTCGCCGGGGCGCTCATCTTCGCGGGCACCGACGCGCTGCAGCTGCAGCTCGCGATCTCGCCGGCCTTCGCCGACATCCCCGGCGAGCTGATGCTGGCGCTGCCGTACCTCGCCGTCATCGTCGCCCTGGCGATCTGGGGGCGCACCGTGCGCTACCCCGGCTCGTACCTCAAGGCATACCGCCGGACCTGACCCGACCCATCCGCAGCACCTGCCCACCGCCGACCGGCGCGGGCCCCGATCCTCGAACGGAGACGACATGACCGACCACGACCTGCTCGCCCACGCGGTCGCCGAGGCCCGCCGGGGGCTGGCCGAAGGCGGCATCCCGATCGGCGCGGCGCTCGTCCACGACGGCGACGTGCTCGGCACCGGTCACAACCGGCGCGTCCAGATGGGCAGCGCCATCCGGCACGGCGAGACCGACTGCCTGGAGAACGTCGGCCGGCTCCCCGCCACGGTCTACGCCCGGTCCACGATGGTCACGACGCTGTCGCCGTGCGACATGTGCACCGGCGCGATCCTGCTCTACAAGATCCCCCGCGTCGTGATCGGTGAGAACCGGAACTTCCTGGGCGGCGAGGAGCTGCTGCGTTCGCGCGGGGTCGAGGTCGTCGTCCTCGACGACGACGAGTGCGTCGAGATGATGAGTACCTTCATCCGCGAGAACCCGACGCTCTGGAACGAGGACATCGGCGTCGAGGACTGACCCGGGCGGACGGCCCGCTCACGGCGCGCGGACGATCTGGAACACCTGGCTCGAGACCGACGGCGGCGGCCCGTTCCCGCCCGCCAGGAAGCCGGCGTCGTGGAGGCTCGCGAGCTGTTCCCGGACCGACGGGTCGCCCGACGCGTCCGCGGCCGCCGCCCCGTGCACGTAGTGCCAGTAGTCGTGGTCGCCGACCACGCCACCGGGCCCGCCCTGGTCGGCGAACGTGACCGTCGTCTGCGCGACGGTGTCGGGGTTGGGGGCGCCGTCGGTCAGCGGCACGACGTCGCCCTCGTGCTCCAGCGACAGCACGTGGCTGCCGGCCGGGAAGCCGGGCACCTGCGCGGTCGGAGAGCCGGCGGTGACGACGTGCGTGACGTCGTACGGGCTGCCCTGCCCGAGGATCGCGGCGGCGGTCATGCCGCCCAGGGAGTGGCCCACCAGCAGCACCGGGTCGTGCGGCCCGATGCCCGCGTCGTGCATCGCCTGCAGGACGCCCTGCTGGTAGGCGTTGTCGGCGCCGCCCATCGTGAGCAGATCGGTGGGGAAGTCGCGCACGTCGTCGTCCTTGGTCCACGGCAGCGTGGTCATGTCGTCGGTCCCGGGGAGGTAGACGATGTGGCGCACGACCCCGCTGCCGTCGTCCAGCGTCTGGACCTCGATGGTGCCGTTGTGCGGGGAGTCGGGAGTGTCCGAAAGGCCCGCGACCTGCTGCAGGTGGCCGATCAGGCCCCGCAGGTCGCTCGGCTGGGTCCGCGAGCCCGGCACGTGGTCGTCGGTCGGATGTACGCCGGGGTGCCCGTCCGGGCCGTAGAGGAGCGCGAGCAGCGCGGCGTGCCGCTCGGGTCCGGTGAGGCCGAACGCGTGCTCGACGAGGGCCGAGCGCGGTGGTTGCAGCCAGGCCCGGACCGTGTCGTCGCACGCGTCCAGGTCCGCGACCACGGCCCGCACGAGGACCGCGTCGGCCTCCCAGCCCAGCGACTCGACCAGCACGCCGTCGGGCCCGGTCGTCGCGGCGAACACGGCCTGCTCGGCGAGCGCGAACGTCGCCGGGGCGAGGGGTGCCGACCGGGCGAGGTCGGCGTCGGTCATGGTGCGGACGCCGAGGCCGGCCCAGTCGCGCAGCTCACTCCCGGCCAGGTCGAAGGCGTCGGCGAGCCGGCGCAGCTCGGCGTACGTCGCCGCCAGGCCGTAGGCACCGCCGGCGACGTGGGTGACGTGCGTGTCGCTCACAGCGCCTCCGCCAGGTGGTGGAGCAGCGAGGACGGCGCGGTGAGGAGGTCCTCGGCGAGGTCGACCTCGCGGGCGTGCCGCAGCAGTGCCTCGGCGGCGTCGTCGTGCAGGCAGGCGGTGCGGTGGAGTGCGGACACGCGGCCCTGGACGTGGACACGCATGGCGTCGGCCGCCACCCCGTCCCACGCGACTTCGGCGGCGCTGCGCAGCAGACCGGCGGCGAGGTCGCGGATCTCGTCCGCGCGCTCGCGGAGCCGGCCGGCCAGGGCGCGGATGGCGGCGGTGTCTGGGTGCATGCCCGGAAGCGTCGCCGCATCGGCGCTGTGGAGAAACGTCAGCCGGCGACGACTGTGGACAACCGCGCCAGCGCCTCCTCGATGTCGGCCGTCGGGCCGGCGAAGCTGAGCCGCACGAACCGGCCCCCGTCGACGGTGTCGAAGTCGACGCCGGGGGCCAGGCCGACGCCGGTGCGGGCCAGGACGTCGTGGCAGAACGCCATGGTGTCGTCGGTCAGGTGGCCGACGTCGGCGTACACGTAGAACGCGCCGTCGGCCGGTGCGAGCCGGGTGATGCCGAGGTTCGGCAGCCCGTCGAGCAGGAGCGCACGGTTGTGGGCGTACCGGGCGACGTGGCCGTCGAGCTCGGCGTACGACGCGTCGCTGAACGCCGCGATGCTGGCCCACTGGCCCAGCACCGGCGGGCAGATCGTGAAGTTGCCGGTCAGCACGTCGGTCGCGCGGCGCAGCCGGTCGGGCACCAGCATCCAGCCGATCCGCCAGCCGGTCATCGAGAAGTACTTGGAGAAGCTGGAGAACACCACGGCCTCGCGGCTGGTCTCCCAGGCGCTGCGCGCCAGGTCGTCGGGTGGGGCGTACTCGATGCCGTGGTAGATCTCGTCCGAGATCAGCTGGATCCTCTGCTCCTCGCAGTACGCCGCGAGCGCCGCGAGCTCGCTCGGGCAGCAGCATCGTGCCGGTCGGGTTGGCGGGGCTGGCGACCACCAGCCCCTTGATGTCCTCGAGCTCGGCCACCTGCTCGACGGTGGGCTGGAAGCGGGTCTCCGGTCCGGTCGGGATCTCGACGACCTCGCAGCCCGAGCGCGGCCAGCACGTTGCGGTAGCAGGGGTAGCCCGGGCGGGCCATCGCGACCCGGTCGCCGACCTCGAACGCGGCGAGGAACGCCAGCAGGAAGCCACCGCTGCTGCCGGTGGTGACCACCACCTCGTCGGGGTGCACGTCGATGCCGTGGGTGCGCCGGTGGTGGCCGGCGATCGCCTCCCGGAGCTCGAGGATGCCGGTGGCGGGCGTGTAGCCGAGCGGGTCGCCGGAGTCCAGCAGCCGCTTGGCCTCCTCCCGCACCGGCGCCGGCGCCCCCGTCGACGGCTGCCCCGCCAGCAGGTTGACCAGGTCGCCGTGCGTGCGCTGCCGGGTGGCGGCCGCCGCCAGCAGGTCCATCACGTGGAACGGCGGCACGTTCGCCCGGCTGGCCACCTCGAACCGGTCACTCATGGGGCGAGGGTACGGGGAACTCTCGCGGCGGCTCGTCCCGCGCTGCGCCCGAAGAACGAGCCCTCGCCGAGCTGGGTGCCGGAGCAGTAGCCCTTGCCGTCCTGGGCGATGTTCGAGGCGCAGGCGCCCGCGGCGTACAGGCCGGCGATCACCGAGCCGTCGGGGCGCTGCGCCTGGCCGTCGACCGAGGTGCGGATGCCGCCGAGGGTGAAGCCGGCGTACATCGCGTGGCCCAGGCGCAGGTCGAAGACCGCCCACGGGCCGGTGCCCTGCGGCGCCAGCCACTCCGGCGCCTTGTGGAAGTCGAGGTCCTCGCCCGCCTCGGCCATCTTGTTGTACCGCTCGAGCGTCGCCGCCACCGAGCCGGCCGGCAGGTCGAGCGCGGTCTCGAGCTCCGCGATCGTCTCGAACCCGTCGACCAGCGGCACCAGCGGGAACTTCGGGTACTCCACGTGCTCGCTGTCGACGATCAGGTACGCCGCCGACCCCGGCTGCTCCATCACGAACTGCGAGGTCCGGGAGTGGTAGCTGTCCTCGGCGACGAACCGCTCCCCGGACCGGTTGACGATGAAGCCGGTCATCAGCGCCGACGGCGGGTAGAACGGCGCGGTGATGAACGGCTCCTCCATGTGCTTGAGGTCCGCGCCGACCGACGCGCCGAGCCGGATGCCGAGGCCGTCGTCGTACGTCGAGCCGAGCGTGAACGGCTTCTCCGCCAGGGCCGGCGTGTACGCCGCCACCATGTCGGGGTTCATCACGAACCCGCCCGCGGCCAGCACGACCGCGGGGGCGGCCACCACCCCGGTGGCGTCGAAGGACCGCCAGGCGACGCCGGCCACCTGGCCGGACGAGACGACCAGGTTCGTCACGCCGGTCTCGTAGCGGACGTCGACGCCGGCCTCCTCGACCCGCTCCCGCAGCAGGTCCATCACCATCCTGGTGCCCTCGGTGTCGCCCGGCACCGGCACCTTGTGACCGCGCGGAGCCGGCACCGCCTGCTCCTTGTACGGCCAGACCTTCTCGTTGCCGGTGAACATCAGCCCCTCGGTGCCGGGCTGGATGACCGCCTTCTCCGGGTAGTACGAGCGCTCGAACTCGAACCCGAGCGCCTCCAGCCAGTCGAAGTGCTCGACCGAGCCGTCGCAGTAGGCCCGGATCTTGTCGTGCTCGGGCTCCTTGGAGACCGCGACGAGGTACTCGTACATCTCGTCGGGGGAGTCCTCCCATCCCGTCGCCCGCTGCACCGCGGTGCCGCCGCCGAGGTAGAAGTGGCCGCCGGACATCGACGAGGTGCCGCCGTGCACCGCGGCCCGCTCGAGCAGCAGCACCCGCGCGCCCGCCCGGGCGGCCTCGAGTGCCGCGCACCCACCGGCGATGCCGAACCCGACCACGACCACGTCGTACCGCTCGGAGTCCGCGCCGATCACCGATGCGTCGAGGGCGTCGGGGAGGGCGGTGCCGCTGCTGGAGCTCATGCGCCAAATCTAGAACAAGTTCCAATTCTGCGCGACGTGGGCGACCGCGACGGACCATCGGACCGGCTGGCCCCGATAGACTCGGGCCCCGCGCCCCGACGATGGCCGAGGTGACCCGTGTCGTTCGACGTCCACCAGCTCGACACGTTCCTGCTGGTGGGCTCCGCGGTCACCTTCCTGGCCATCCTGGCGGCCCGGATCTCGTCGCGGGCCGGGCTGCCGAGCCTGCTGGTCTACCTGCTCATGGGGGTCGCGCTCGGCGAGGCCGGCATCGGCATCCAGTTCGAGAACGCCGAGGCGCGCACGCGCTGGGCTTCGCGGCGCTCGCGATCATCCTCGCCGAGGGCGGACTGACCACGAACTGGCAGCAGATGCGCGCGTCGGTCCGGGTCGGTGTCTCGCTGGCGACGATCGGCGTCGCGGTCTCCGTGCTGGTCGTGGCGCTGGGCGGGCACTACGTGCTCGGGCTGTCCTGGGAGCTCGCGATCATCCTCGGCGCGGTCACCTCACCCACGGACGCGGCCGCGGTGTTCTCGGTGCTGCGCGTCGTCCCGCTGCCGCGCCGCCTGACCGGTGCGCTCGAGGCCGAGTCCGGGCTCAACGACGCCCCGACCGTCGTCCTCGTCTCGCTGGTGTCGACCGGAGCCGTCGCACGACCACGGCGTGCCCGTGGTGGTCGGCATCATCGTCTACGAGCTGGTGGCCGGCGCGGCGATCGGGTTCCTCGCCGGCTTCGGCGGCGCCTGGGTGATGCGCCGCGCCGCGCTGCCGTCGTCGGGCCTCTACCCGGTCGCGGTCCTGACCATCGCGTTCCTCGGGTACGGCGGCGCGTCGGCCCTCCACGCGTCGGGCTTCGCCGCCGTGTACGTCGGTGCGCTGGTGCTCGGCAACAGCGAGCTCCCGCACCGCGCGGCCACCCGGTCGTTCGCCGAGGGCCTGGCCTGGCTGGGCCAGATCGGCCTGTTCGTGATGCTCGGCCTGCTCCTGTCGCCGGGCCGGATCACCCTGGAGACGGTCGGTCTGGCGCTGCTCGCCGGCCTGGGGCTGACCTTCGTCGCCCGGCCGCTGTCGGTGTTGGTGAGCTCCGCTGGTGCAGCCGATGCCCTGGCGCGAGCTCGCGTTCCTGTCCTGGGCGGGCCTGCGCGGTGCCGTGCCGATCGTCCTGACGACGATCCCGCTCGCCGAGGGGATCGACGAGGCCGACCACCTGTTCGACCTGGTCTTCGTGATGGTCGTCATCTACACGCTGCTGACCGGTCCCACGCTGCCCCGGGCCGCCCGGCTGCTGAAGGTCGCGCGGCGGTCCGAGCCGCGCGGCCTCGAGGTCGAGGCCGCCCCGCTGGAGCGCGTGGCCGCGGACCTGCTGACCGTCACGATCAGCCCGGCGTCGAAGATGCACGGCGTGGAGGTCGGGCGAGCTGCGGCTGCCGCGCGGCGCCTCGGTGTCGATGGTCGATCCGGGACGGCGAGACGATGGTGCCGGAGCTGCGCACCGTCCTCCGGCACGGCGACGACCTGCTCGTCGTCACCCCGCGCCGGCTGCGGGAGCAGACCGAGGAGCGGCTGCGCCAGGTCAGCGCCCACGGCCGGCTCGCGCAGTGGCTGGGCAGCCGGGCGCCCCGGCGTACCGACTCCTGAGGAGTCAGGCGACCGGCGGGCTGCAGATCTGGGTGTCGTCCTGGGCGGTGACCTTCTTCCTGCCCTTCCGGAGCTTGCCGAACTTGTCACCGACGACGACGGTGACGCCCGCGCCGAGGCCGTCCCGGCGCTCGATGTCGACCTTCTTGCCGAAGCGGCTCGCGACGAGCCGCACCGCGGGGTTGTCGCGGCTCGCTCGACCACACCTGGGCGCGCTTGACCTTGGTGCTGGAGGCGTTGCCGCTGTTGCCCTTGGCGAAGCCCTGGTCGGTGAGCGCCTTCATCGCCCGGCCGGCCAGGCCCTCGCGGGTGCCGGCGTTGTAGACGCTGACCGTGACGTCCTGCGGGAACACGTCGTCACCGGCCGCGACGTCCTGGGTGACGCAGAGCGGCGTGTCGACCTTGCCCGGGAACGGCTGCGGTCGCCGCGCTCCAGCCCCAGATCGCCGCCAGTCCCAGCGCCAGCGCGAGCACCACCAGGGTGATCGCCGACCGGATGCCCTGGCTCATCAGGCGCTCAGCGAGTAGACGCGGGCGTGCAGCACGTT
This sequence comes from uncultured Actinomycetota bacterium, assembly GCA_963763225.1. Taxonomy (GTDB): domain Bacteria; phylum Actinomycetota; class Actinomycetes; order Propionibacteriales; family Nocardioidaceae; genus Nocardioides. Next base: position 109,088 of record CAVXNT010000007.1, read on the forward strand.
GCGCTGCTGGAGGGCCGCGCGCAGCGCGCGGTGCAGGCCGTCCTCGAGGTACAGCTCGTCCTCGCCACTCGACGACGTGGGCGAACAGGTCGCCGTAGAACGTCGAGTCCTCGTCGAGCAGCGCGGCCAGCTGGAGGGTGTCCTTGGTGGTGACCAGCTCGTCGAGGCGCACCTGGCGCGGTGGTACGGCGGCCCACTCCTTCGTCGTGAGCCCGTGGTCGGGATAGGGCCGCCCGACGCCGACGCGCTTGAAGATCACGTCGCGACTATAACGAGGCCGTCGGCACGGGCCCCGCGCAGCGGCGTGCGGTCAGGCGGACCAGCGGACCGCGTCGTCGACGTGGTCGGCGAACGCGTGCACGCCCCGCAGGTCGGTGCGTTCCTCCAGGAGTGCCGTGAGGGCCTGGGCGTGCCGGAGGCGCAGGGTGATGCGCTGATCGGCCTGCAGCTCGGGGGTGGTGTCGGTCGCGGTGGGGTTCTCCATCTCGCCTCCTCGGTCGTCGGCCGGTCGGCCGTGAGCACCACTGTGGAGCGCCGATGTCGCCGGCAGGTTGACGCCGCGTTACGGCCGGGTGAGCGATGACGGGCCCGGCGAACTGGAATACGTTCTACTTCCGTGGACGACATCACCGCCATCAGCCAGCTCAAGTACCGCTACCTCCGCTCCCTGGACACCAAGCAGTGGGAGGCCTTCGAGGAGTGCTTCGTCCCCGAGGCCACCGGCGACTACAACGGGCTGGTCTTCGACGACCGGGCCGCGCTGGTCGCCTACATGCGCGAGAACCTCGGCGAGGGCCTGCTCACCATGCACCAGGTCCACCACCCCGAGATCACGGTCGACGGGGACACGGCGACCGGGCACTGGTACCTGCAGGACAAGGTGATCGTCCCGGCGTTCTCGTTCATGCTCGAGGGCGCGGCGTTCTACGAGGACCGCTACGTGCGGACGCCGGACGGCTGGCGGGTCGCGCACACCGGCTACCGCCGTACCTTCGAGATCACCTACGACCTCGCGGATCTGCCCGGCACCAAGGTCAAGGGCCCGGGCGAGCACACCCACGTCTGAGCGGACTTGTCCGCTGAAACCCGACCGACACGCCGGGCCGCGTCGGCGTGTCGGTCGGGTTTCACCGGTCAGCCGGTGAAACCCGCCGGCGTGTCGCGCCTCAGACCGACGGCTCGCACCACGCCATCTGCACGACCTCGACCCCGCGGTCCCGGGTGACCAGCCGGCCGCGGCCGGGCGGGGCGGGCTGCGGCTTCTGGGTGCCGAGCAGCGGACCCTCGTCCGGGCTGCCGGAGAGCAGCAGGCCCGGCATCGCCAGGTCGCGCAGCGACTGGATGACCGGCTCGTACAGCGCCCGCGAGGCGCCGCCGGAGCGGCGCGCGACCACCAGGTGCAGGCCCGACGTCGTGCGCCTGCGCCAGCAGCGGCTGCAGCGCCGCGACCGGGGAGCTCTGCTGGGTGGCGACCAGGTCGTAGTCGTCGACGAGCACGAACACCTCCGCGCCGCTCCACCAGGACCGGTGGCGCAGCTGGTCGGGGGTGACGTCGGGGCCCGGGATGCGGCCCTCGAGGTACGACGCGAGGTCGCGCAGCGCCGGCTGCGCCTGGGCGGCCGACGTCAGGTAGTTGAGCAGGTACTCCTCGGGCACCTCGCCCAGCAGCGAGCGCCGGTAGTCCACGACGACCAGCTGGGCCTCCTTCGGCGACCGGGTCCGCATCACCTCGTGGGCGTAGGCGCGCAGCGCCGCGCTCTTGCCCGACTGGCCGTCGCCGAACATCAGCAGGTGCGGGTCGGCGTCCGCGTCCAGCCCGACCGCCGCGAGCTCGCGCTCGTTGACGCCGAGCAGCAGGCGCCGGTCGTCCTGCGGAGCCATGGTCCGGACCTCGTCGAGGGAGATCCGGTCGGGGAGCAGGCGCAGCTTCGGGCCGGCCGGACCGGTCCACGCCGCCTCGACGCGCTTGACCAGGTCCTCGACGCCGTCGCCGAGGTTCCCGCCGTCGGGGTCGCCGTCGATGCGCGGCAGCGCGGCGAGGAAGTGCAGCTTGCCCTGCACGAGCCCGCGTCCCGGCCGCCCGGTGGGCACCAGTGCGGCCACCTTGCGGTCGATCTCGGAGTCCATCGGGTCGCCGAGCCGCAGCTCGAGCCGGGTGCCGAACAGGTCGCGCATCGCGGCCCGGAAGTCCGCCCACCGGGCGGCGCCGACCACGACGTGCAGGCCGAAGGTGAGGCCGCGGGTGGCGAGCTGCTGCAGCTCGGCCTCGAGGTCGTCGAAGTCCGCGCGCACCGTCGACCACCCGTCGACGACCAGGAAGACGTCGCCGTACCCGTCGTCGACGCGGCCCTCGCGGCGCCGCGACCGGTAGGTCTCGATGGAGTCGATGCCCTGGGCGCGGAAGTAGGCCTCGCGCCGGTCCACGACGTTCTGCACCTCGGCCACGATGCGGCGTACGACGTCGGGCTCGGCCCGGGTGCCGACGCCGGCGACGTGCGGCAACCGGGTGAGCGCGGTGAAGGTCCCGCCGCCGAAGTCGAGGACGTAGAACTGCGACTCCTGCGGCGTGGTCGTCAGCGACATGCTCGCGACGATCGTGCGCAGCAGCGTGCTCTTGCCGCTGCGCGGACCGCCGACGACGGCCACGTGGCCGCCGGCCCCGCTGAGGTCGACGGTGAGGGTCTCGCGGCGCTGCTCCCGCGGCCGGTCGATGGTGCCGAGCGGGATGACCAGTCCGCCCGTCCCGCGCCAGGACGGCGAGACCAGCCCGAGGTCGGGGTGCTCGTCGAGGTCGGGCATCAGGGCGTCGAGGGTGTCGGGGACGTCGAGCGGCGGCAGCCAGACCTGGTGGGCCTCGCGGCCGCGGCCGGTCATCCGGCGCACCGCGAGGTCGAGCAGCGACTCCTGCTCGCCGGGCTGCTCCACGACCACCGGCTCGACCTCCGCCGGGCTCGGTTCGAGGGCCTCGAGCGCCAGCACCTCGGAGATCGTGAACGGGAGGATCCCCTGCACGTGGCCGCCCTCGTCACGTGGCGCGCGGGCGCGGCCGGCCGGCGGGCCGGACACGTACGCCGCCTTGAAGCGCAGCAGCGTCGTCGGGTCGGGCTTCAGGTAGCCCAGGCCCGGGTCGGCGGGCAGCTCGTAGGCGTCGGGGACGCCGAGCACCGTGCGGGACTCGCTCGGCGCTGAAGGTGCGCAGGCCGATCCGGTACGACAGGTGCGACTCCAGGCCCGCGCAGCCGGCCCTCCTCGAGGCGTTGCGAGGCGAGCAGCAGGTGCAGCCCGAGGGAGCGTCCGAGGCGGCCGATGGCCACGAAGAGGTCGATGAACTCCGGCTTGGCCGAGAGCATCTCGGAGAACTCGTCGACGACGATGAACAGCGACGGCAGCGGGGCGAGGTCCTCGCCCGCCGCCCGGGCCTTCTCGTAGTCGCGGACCGACGCGAAGTTGCCGGCCTCGCGGAGCAGCTCCTGCCGGCGCACCATCTCGCCGGAGAGGGCGTCCTGCATGCGGTCGACGAGGGTGAGCTCCTGGGCCAGGTTGGTGATCACCGCCGAGACGTGCGGCAGGTCGGACATGCCCGCGAACGTCGCGCCGCCCTTGAAGTCGACGAGCACCATGTTCAGCTGCTCGGGGGAGTGGGTGAGCGCGAGGCCGAGCACGAGGGTGCGCAGGAACTCGGACTTGCCGGAGCCGGTCGCGCCGATGACCAGCCCGTGCGGGCCCATGCCCTGCTGGGCGGACTCCTTGATGTCGAGGTGCACGAGGGTGCCGCCCTCGCCGAGCCCGATCGGCACGCGCAGCCGGTCGCGGGCGGGACGGGGCCGCCACGCGGTCGCCGGGTCGAACGTGTGCACGTCGCCGAGGCGCGAGCAGCTCCATGAAGTCCGCCGGGCCCGGCGATCTCGCCGGTGCCGGTCTCGCCGGTCCCGGCCGCGACCGTGTGCAGCGGGGTCAGCCGCCGCGCGAAGGCCTCGGCGGTGGCCGGTCGAGCACTGGTCGGCCGAGGCGCGCACCGGCTCCTCGCGCAGCCGCAGCGCCAGCACCGGGCACCCGCCGTCGCCGGTCGGCTCGCCGTCGAGCTGGATCCGCAGCCGCGCTGGCGTCCTCGAGCTCGTCCCAGCGGGCCGGCAGGTCGAGCAGGGTGACGCCGTGCAGGCCGTCGGGCGGTACGACGTGGTTGCCGGGCGGCAGCTCGCCGCCGTCGATCACGAGCAGCAGGTGCGGGGTCGCGGGCCGCTCGTCGGCGCCGAACCGGGGCCGCTCGCCCAGGTCCGGGCGGCAGCAGGGCGGCGAGGTCGTCGAGCGACGTCGAGACCATCCGCATCGGCCCGACCGCGTCGGACCGGCGCCCGCTCTGGGCGTGCGGCAGCCACTTGACCCAGTCCCAGTGGGCGAGGTGCTCCTCGGAGGACAGCACCGCGACGACGAGGTGGTCGGGGGAGTGGAACGCGGTCGCCGAGCAGATCAGCGCACGCGCCAGCGACCGGGCGGGCTCCTCGGGTCCGCACGACCTCGATGCGGTCGAACGCACGCAGGTCGACCGACGCGGGCAGGTCGGGCTGGAGCCGGTGCACGACCAGGAGCCGGTGCAGGGCCGAGGCCGCCGCCGGGTCGACCTGGTCGATGGGGGTGCTCTCGGGCGGCACCAGCTCGAGGGAGAGGGGCTGGGCGCACCGCCCGTACCGCACGTGCAGGAAGTCGGGATCGGTGGGCCCGTGCTCCCACACCCGCGACCGCTCGTCGGCCAGGGCGGGCAGCGACGGCGGGGTCGGGGTGGTGCCAGGTGAGGGCGCGCCGCTGCTGGTCGGCCGCCTCGCGGGCGACCTTGCGGACGTTGGCCAGGTAGCGCAGGTACTCCGTCCGGGACCCGGTCAGCTGCTGGGCCCGCTGCTTCCGCTGCCGGTCCAGCTGCACCACGATGAAGCCGAGGGTCGCGAACAGGAACATGCCGGCGGCGATGAACCCGCGGCCGCCCGTCGAGCGGCCCATGGTCGCGACCAGCACGATCGAGCCGAGGCTGCCGAGCATCGGGATCGCGTTCATCAGCACGCCGCCGGCGCCCTCGTTGGGCTCGAGCTGGGGAGGCGGCTGCAGCACGATCTGGCCGCTCGGCATCTCGGGTGCGTCCAGCCGGGCACCGCGCAGGGTCGTACTCACGTGCTGTCCCTACCCCCGTCAAGAGGGGTTGACGCCTCCGAAATGGGGGAGGGTGACGGCGTGCCCGACCTGCTCGCCACCCCGCACGTGCTCGCGGTGACCGTGCACGGGCCGGCCGGTGTCGTGGACCTCGTCGTGCCGGCGGGAGCCGTGGCCGCGGACGTCGCCGAGGAGTACGCACGGCTCGCCGGGCTCGCCACCGCGCCCGATCTGTGCACCCGCGTCGGCGCGCCGCTCCCGGCCGACGTCGAGCTCGGCCGGGCCGGCATCGGCACCGGCGACCTGCTGGTGGCGACGGCCGGCGCTCCGCCGCCGGCGACCCGACGTACGCCGGACGGCTGCGTCCGCGCCGGCGCCACGCACCCGGCCACGGTGCTGGCCACCGTGCTGGTCGGGCTCTGGTTCGTGGTCGCGGCGGCCCTCGCCGCGGTCGCGGGCTGGTGCGCCACCGTGGCGGACGGCGCGCCGCGGGCGGCGACGCTGGCCCTGCTCGCGGCGGGCGCGATCGTCGGCGTGGCGCCGGCCGGCCGGTACCCGGCGTACCGGGTCGTGGCGGCCCCGGTGTTCGGGGCGGCCGCGGCGCTCGCGGTGCTGTGGGACCCGCTCCCCGAGCGCCTGCCGATGGTCGTGGGCGTCGCCGGGCTGACCGCGGCCCTCGTCGCCGCGGTCGGGCGCGCCCTGGCCGAGCGCGCCGAGGAGGCGCTGCGGGTCTGGATCGTCGCCGGATCCGGCTTGTTCCTCCTGACCGGGCTCTGCACGCTCGCCGGAGCACCGCCGCGGGTCACGTGGTCCGTGCTGCTGGTCGCGGCGGTGCTGGCCGCCCGGTTCGTGCCCGGGCTCGCCGTCGACGTCCCGGACCAGTACCTCGTCGACCTCGAGCGGCTCGCCGTCACCGCCTGGTCCGCGCGCACCCGCCCTCCGGGCCGGCGGGGGAGGTCCGTCGTCCCGCTGGCAGCCGTCGCCGTCGTCGCGGGCCGCGGCACCCGCATCGTCACCGCCGCCGGGACCGCGGTGCTCGGCGCCGTCGGGGTCGGCGCACCCCTCCTGCTCGCCACGGCGACGCTCCCGATCGACCGGGTCGGGGCGCGCTGCCTGGTCCTCGTCGCCGGCGCCGCCCTGCTGCTCGCCGGCCGCAGCTACCGGCACGCGGCGGCCCGGCACCTGCTCCGCGCGGCAGGGCTGGTCTGCTGGGTCGCGCTGCTCGCCGTCGTGCTGCCGACGCTCGGCGCCGCGAGGCGCTCTGGTGGGTCGTCGCCGGCGCGACGGTCGTGGCGGTCCTGCTGGTCGTCGTCGCCGTCGCCGTGGGCCGCGGCTGGCGCTCGGCGTGGTGGTCGCGCCGGGCCGAGGTCGCCGAGGGGCTGTGCGGCGCGTTCGTCCTGGCGTCGCTCGTGGTGGCCTCCGGCGGCTTCCGCCAGCTGTGGGAGCTGGCGAGCCTGTGGGAACTCGGTTCTTGAGGTTTAGGTCACAGGGCCGGGGGTAATCGCAGTCTGTCCGGCTCGGGAGGACGTCGCGCCGGATCGCCCTACAACACACGTGATTCTCGAGCGGCGACGTGCCGCCACGGGGGAAGGAGAGGCGACATGTCGCACGGCGCACCGGAGATGGGCCAGGGTGAGCGCACCCTGACCCGAGCCGCCGGACTGGTGGCGGATGCCAAGGCCGACTTCGACGCGATGAGCCGCGCGCTCGACGGCCAGATCGCGGGTCTTCGCGGCAAGTGGGCCGGGTCCGGCGGCAACGCGTTCTTCGCGCTGCACCAGGCCTGGACGCAGAAGCAGCAGGTGATCACGAACGCGCTCAACGAGTTCGAGGCGTCCCTGACGTCGACCGAGCGCGACAACATGAGCACCGACGAGGCGCAGTCCGCCAACTACAACCGCTTCGCCGGCCGCCTCGGCTGACGCGGCGCAGACTCGGGACAAGGAGTGACACGAGATGAGCCTCGACGGACTTCGCGTCAACCACGCGGGACTCGACACCGCGGCCGAGGACCTCGGCCGGACCGTCAAGCAGATCGACGACCGCCTCAACCGCCTGGAGTCCGAGCTCGCGCCGCTGCGCAGCGACTGGACCGGTAGCGCCCAGCAGGCCTACACAGGCCGCGAAGGCGAAGTGGGACACCGCCATGCAGGAGATGAAGACGCTGCTGGCCGAGACCGGCACCACGGTGACCCAGTCGAACCGGAGTACATGGCCGCGGACCAGCGCGGCGCGGCGTCGTTCGACATCTGACGCGCACGCTGGCATCGAGGGGGGCGGCGCGCGGCGCCGGCCCCCTTCGCGTGACGGGACCTGGAGGTGGAGCACCATGAGTCAGGCGCCTGCCCGCTCCGGGTTGGTCCGGGTGACCGTCGCGTCCGGCACCCGGCGCGTCGACCTGGTGCTGCCCGGAGCGGTCCCCGTCGCCGAGCTGCTGCCGGAGCTGGCCCGCAGCGTCGGGCTGCTCGACCCGGCGACCGTGTACGGCGGCTACCGGCTGGTCACCCCCGAGGGCCGCGAGCTCGCCCCCGACGCCGGGCTGGTCATGCAGGGCGTCGAGGACGGCGGGGTGCTGACGGTCACCGCGGGCGTGGACGAACGCCCGCCCCGGGTGTACGACGACGTCGTCGAGGCGATGACCGACGTCGTCGAGCAGCGACCTCGTCCCGTGGCAGCCGAGCACGGGGCGACGTACCGCCCTGGCCGCGGCCGCGCTGCTGATGGCGCTCGGGGCCGTGGCCCTGCTGATCCAGCGGGGCTCGCTCCTGGCCGCGGTGGCCGCCGCGGTCGTCGCCGTCGCCCTGGTGACCGCGGCGGTGGTGCTGTCGCGGGTCCAGCGCGACGTCGAGGCCTCGGTGGCGGTCGCCTGGATGGCGTCGCTGTACGCCGGCGCGGCCGGCCTGATGCTCGTCACCGACGAGCCGTTCTTCGGGCTGCCGGTGGCCGCGGCGGGTGGAGCCGCGACCGCGGCCGGCCTCGCCTGCCTGCTGGGGCTCGGTGAGGGACGGGCGCTCGTGATCCCCCCGGTCGTCGTGGGCGGCATCTTCCTGGCGACCGGCCTGGTGATGCAGGCCGCCGAGTTCGACCCCGCCGTCGTCCTCACCATCGCGCTGGTCCTCGTCGTGATCGCGGGCAGCCTGCTCCCGTGGCTCGCCCTGGGCGCCACCGGGACCTCGGTCGACCAGCTCTACAGCACCGCCGACATCACCGCCGAGCCCCGTCCGGTCGATCCGGCCCGGGTCGCCGCGGACGCCCGGATCGCCCACGAGATCCTCGTCGCGGTCTCCGCGACGGTCGGCCTGTTGCTGGTGCTGATCGCACCGCTCGCCGTCTCGCTCGGCATCGCCGGGACCCTCCTCGCCGTGCTCTGCTGCCTGGTCGTGATGCTGCGGACCCGGCAGTACCGCACCCGTTCGGAGGTGCTGGTCGGCCTCGCCTCCGCCGTCCTGGGCCTGGTGTCGGTCGGGATCGCCACCCTGTGGCTGCACCCGGACTGGCGGCCCACGGTCGCGGTGGTGCTCGCCGCCGCCGGCGCCGTGCTGCTCGCGGTCACGATGGTGCCGGCCGCCCCGTCGGTGCGGCGCGGCCGGCTCGGTGACGTCGCCGAGTCGGTGTCCCTGCTCGGCCTGCTGCCGCTGCTCCTCGTCGCCGTCGGCGTCTTCGCCGCGATCCGGGGCTGACCGGGACCACGATGGCCACCAAGAAGGATCTCGTCGAGGCGTACGCGTTCAGCCGGCGCCGGCTGGTCACCGCGTTCGTCTCGGGAGCGCCGGGAGGCCGTGAGGTCGAGCCCGCGCGCCCGGGCCGCACGATCGTGGGCGGCGTCGCCCTCGCCGTCCTGCTCGCCGCGGGTGCGGCGATCGCGGGCGTCTTCGCGCCCCGCACGCCCGACGACTGGGCGCAGCCCGGCCTGGTCATCTCGAAGGAGACGGGGGCGGCGTACGTCATCCTCCCGCCGGACGAGACGGCCCAGGCCACCGGCGACGCCGGCACCGGCGGGGACGTGGTGTTGCGGCCAGTGATCAACACGACGTCGGCGAAGTTGATCCTCGGCGCGGACGCGGCTCCCACGCTGATCTCGCAGGAGACGATCGACGACCAGCGCATCGGCGACGACATCGGCATCTTCGGGGCGCCCGCCAGCGTGCCGACCTCCTCCCTGCTGATCGACAGCGGCTGGACCGCGTGCACGGCCGACCGGCGCGGGATCGCCGTACGCGTGGCCGCCGCGCCCGACGTCGCCCCCGCGCCCGGGACCGCCGTCACCGTCGTGAACGACGGCGAGTACTACGTCGTCGCCCAGTCCGACCCGGCCGGACCCGGTGCCGGCGGCGCCCATCTCTACCCGGTGCCGGAGCAGGTGGCGCCCGGCGTGGACCAGACCGACAACCTGCTCGCCCAGGTCGGCGTCGCGCCGACCCGGGGCGCGGTGCGGGTCCCGCGCGAGTGGCTGAACCTCTTCCCCGTCGCCGCGCCCCTGGACTGGAGCTCGTTCGACCTCGACGGGGTCGGCCACGCGCCCGACGAGCCGCTCCCGGGCGACGCGGCCCGGGCGCGCGTGGGTGACGTGCTCGAGACCGACGGCGGTGACGACCTGCTGGTCACCAGGACCGGGCCGGTGCAGCTCCCGCCGTTCGCCGCTCGGGTCTACCTCAACATCGTGCTGCCCGGGGGCGACGTGGCCAGGATCCTCCACGTCGCGCGGGCGCCCAGCGTGGGCTTCGGCGACGACTCGTTCCTCACCGACACGCGCTGGCCGGACGACGTCCCCGAGGGCCTGGACACCGACCCGTGCGCGCAGCTGACCGCCACCCGAGGTGAGGCGCCGGTCGCCCAGCTGGTGAGCCCGGGCGACACCTCGGCCGTCGGCGGGCTGGGCCGCGACGAGAAGGACCCGGTCGTCGACCCCGGCCGCGGCGCCACCGTGCTGTCCGGCGGCTGGTCCGGCTCGGCGGCCGGCGCCACGCCGTACCTCGTCGACGCCAAGGGCCGTGCCGACCCGCTCGTCGGCGCGGGGACCGCGGAGCTGCTCGGGTACGACCGGCGGCCGCCCCGGTCGTGCCCGACTCCTGGGTCGAGCTGTTCCGGTGCGGTGTCGCGCTGTCGCAGCAGGCGGCGCTGCAGCCGCCGAAGGAGCGCCAGGGGGCCGGGTGCTCGTGAGGGCCGGGCGCGGTCGCGCTGGCGACCGGCGCCGTCCTCACGGCGCTGACCGGGATCGCCGTCCCGCCTGCGGCGGCGGACAACCCGCTGTGTGCGCTCGGTGTCGGGCGGCACGGCCGCCGACCCGGTGACGATGGACAGCGCCCCGCTGGGGCTCCTCGGCGTGCACCAGGCGCAGCTGCTGGTCGCCCACGACGAGCCGCCCGGCCGTCCGGTGCGGGTCGCCGTCCTCGACTCCGGCGTCACCGGCGACCGGATCCCGGTGGCCGGCCGGGTCACCGACATCACGGGCCACCGCGAGGTCACCTACTACCACGGCACCGCGGTGGCGGGCCTGATCGCCGGGCAGTCCCGTGGCGACGGGAAGCCGGTCGGGGTGGCGCCGGACGCCGAGATCGTCGACGTGCGGGTGTACGACGACGTCGACCCGGACAAGGGGGACGTGGTGACCGCGGACCGGGTCGCCGCCGGGCTCGAGTGGGTCGCGGGCCACGCCGATGCGCTGAACATCAAGGTGGCCAACGTGTCGCTGGTCGTCGGCCCCTCCGCGCGGCTGGCCCGTGCGGTGCGCGACGCCCGCCGGGCCGGTGTGGTGGTCGTCGCCGCGTCGGGCAACCGCCCCGAGCAGGGCGCGCCGTTCGACGACGAGTTCGCCGACGGGTCGGCGGCGCCGGGTGAGGACGCGGCCGGGATCCTGTTCCCCACCAGCTACCCCGGCGTGGTGAGCGCCAGCTCGACGGCCGACGGCTCGGGCTCGGACGACGTCACCGAGTTCGTGCTGCAGAACAGCCGCACCACGGTCGCCGTACCCACCTTCGACGCGGTGTCCTACGGGATCGACGGCCGGCCGTGCGTCCTCGAGCCGCCCGCGACGTCGTGGGCCGCCGCGGAGGTGAGCGGCGTCGTGGCGCTGCTGTGGCAGCGCTACCCGCACGACACCGCGGCGCAGATCGTGGCCCGGCTGGTGAACACCGCCACCGGGACGCCCGACGACCGGTCGCCGCTGATCGGCGCGGGCGTCGTGCAGCCGGTCGAGGCGCTGACCCGGCCGCTGGACCCGTCCCGATCCGGAGCGGTCGAGCGCACCGTCGCCGCGGAGCGCGACGCGCCCGTGGCGCAGGCGCCGACGCCTGCGGACGACCTGCTGGCCGGCCCCCGCGACGCCGCGGTCTGGTGGGGGCTGATCGGCGGCGGCGCGCTCGTCGTCGCACTGCTGCTGCGCCCGGTGCTCGCCCGCCGGCGCTGACCCGCGGACGTCATACGGACGGAGCAAGCGGATGCTCTGTCCGTATGACGTCCCGGGGTGCTGGCGGAGGTAGGGGGATTCGAACCCCCGAGGGCGTTAACCCAACCCGCTTTCCAAGCGAGCGCCATAGGCCACTAGGCGATACCTCCGCCGAGGAGGGTACCGGTCGGCGCGCGGGCCCGTGAAATCGGCCGGGGCATGAGCCGGGGCATGAAAAGGCCCCCCGCGCACCCGACAGAGCTCGCTTACCCTTGCTGCCTTCCGGCCCTGGGGGAGTTGGGCAAGATGCCGCCACACGGGGGGTTGGCCCCGAGTCTAGGTGAGCCCGTCGCGGCGTTCCAAGGCGGGGCGCCCGTCCGCTACCGGCTGTCGGACCGGGTGGTTAGGGTTCTTGCGTGGAGTCACCCCTCGCGCTGTACCGCCGCTACCGGCCCGAGACGTTCGCCGAGGTCATCGGCCAGGATCACGTCACGACGCCGCTGCGCGCCGCGCTCGCCAACAACCGGGTGAACCACGCCTACCTGTTCTCCGGGCCCCGCGGCTGCGGCAAGACCACGAGCGCGCGGATCCTCGCGCGGGCACTGAACTGCGAGCAGGCGCCGGTCGCCGACCCGTGCGGGGTGTGCGACAGCTGCCGCGACCTGGCCCGCGGCGGGCCGGGGTCGATCGACGTGATCGAGATCGACGCGGCCTCCCACGGCGGCGTCGACGACGCCCGCGACCTGCGGGAGAAGGCGTTCTTCGCGCCGGTGCGCAGCAAGTACAAGGTCTACATCATCGACGAGGCCCACATGGTCACGACGCAGGGCTTCAACGCCCTGCTCAAGCTCGTCGAGGAGCCGCCCCCGCACCTGCGATTCATCTTCGCCACGACCGAGCCCGACAAGGTGCTGCCGACGATCCGCTCGCGCACCCACCACTACCCGTTCCGGCTGATCCCGCCGCGACTGCTCTCGCAGTACCTCGCCGAGCTCTGCGAGATGGAGGGGGTCACGATCGAGCCGGCGGCGCTGCCGCTGGTCGTGCGTGCCGGCGGCGGATCGGCGCGCGACACGCTGAGCGTGCTCGACCAGCTGCTCGGCGGGGCCGGGCCCGAGGGCGTCACCCACGAGCTCGCCACCGGTCTGCTCGGCTACACGCCCGACACGCTGCTCGACGAGGTCGTCGACGCGTTCGCGGCCGGCGACGGCGCCGCGGTGTTCGGGGTGGTCGACAAGGTGATCGAGACCGGGCAGGACCCGCGGCGGTTCGCCGAGGACCTGCTGCGGCGGCTGCGTGACCTGGTGATCGTGGCCGCGGTGCCGGACGCTCCAGCGACCGGGCTGATCGACGTCTCCGAGGACCAGGGCGAGCGGCTGGTCGCCCAGGCGGCGCGGTTCGGCGCGGCCGAGCTGAGCCGGGCCGCGGACATCGCGGCCGCCGGCCTGACCGAGATGCGCGGCGCGACCGCGCCCCGGCTGCTGCTCGAGCTGCTGTGCGCCCGGATCCTGCTGCCCGGCGCCGACCACGCCACCGACGGGGTGCTGGCGCGGCTGGACCGGCTGGAGAAGCGGCTCACCATCGCCGGCACGCCGGCGCCGCCGGCCGCCAGCGCCCCGGAGCCGCCGCCCGCGCAGGACCGGCCCGCCCCACCGCCGGCGCGTCCGGCCGCGCCCGAGCCGGAGGCCGAGCCGGCGGCGCAGGCGGCGCCGCCCGAGCCGGCGCCTGCCGCGCCCGCGCCGCGCCGACCCGCGCCGAGCCCCGCCCGAGCCCGGCAGCCGACGCCCGAGCCGGCCTCTCAGCCGCGGCCCCGGCTGGCCCCGGCGGCCCCGGCGGCCCAGCCGGCGCCCGCACCCACCGGCGGGCTCTCGCTGGTCGACGTCCGCCGGTTGTGGCCCGACATCGTCGACGCCACCAAGGCGCCGTCGGCGGCTCGCCTGGATGCACCTGACCCAGAACTGCCAGGTCGTCGGCGTCGACGGGTCCACCCTCACCCTCGGGTTCGCCAACGCCGGGGCGCGCGACTCGTTCGTCAGCGGCGGCTGCGACGAGGTGCTCCGCCAGGCCGCGATCGACGTGGTCGGCGCGGACTGGCGCATCGAGACCATCGTCGACCCCGGCGCGCGGGCCGAGGGCACGCCCGAGGTCACCCGGCCCGCGGTGCGGGAGCCCGCGCCGGAGCCCGACCAGGTGCCGGGGCAGGCGCCGCCGCCGACGCCCGCCCCCGACAACGAGCACAGCCAGCGCGGCCGCGCGCGAGGCCATCCAGCAGACCCGCTCGGGCGACCAGCCGAAGGCCGAGAGCGGCCCGGACTGGGCCGAGGTCGACGCCGACGCGCACCCGGACGACCTCGACGCGGACCAGCAGGGCATGAGCACCACCGAGCTGCTCCAGCGCGAGCTCGGCGCCCAGATGATCGAGGAGATCCGACACCAGTGACGATCACGACCCAGCGCACGACCCAGCAGCACGACCCAGCCCAGGACCACCGGAAAGGCCTGACATGAGCCAGAACCCCTTCGAGGCCCTCGGCGACGGCGGCTTCGACATGAACGCGCTGCTGCAGCAGGCGCAGCAGATGCAGGAGCAGCTGCAGAGCGCCCAGGAGCGGCTGACCGAGACCGTCGTGGACGGCACCGTCGCCGGCGGCGCGGTCGCGGTGAAGGTCAACGGCGTCGGCGAGCTGGTCGGCGTCGAGATCCGCGCCGGCGGCTTCGACGGCAGCGACCCCGACGACCTCGCGGACCTCGGCGACATGATCGTGGCGGCGTACCGCGACGCGAAGGCCCAGGCCGACGCGCTCGCCGGCGAGGCGCTCGGCCCGCTCGCCGGTGGCGGCGGGATGCCCGGCCTGCCCGGTGAGGGCGGCGACCCGGGCGAGCCCGGCAAGCTGGGCTTCTAGGCGGCCGCCACTTGTACGAGGGCATCGTCCAGGACCTGATCGACGAGCTGGGGCGGCTGCCCGGCGTCGGTCCGAAGAGCGCGCAGCGGATCGCGTTCCACCTGCTGCAGGCCGACCCCACCGACGTACGCCGCCTCGCGGACGTGCTCATCGAGGTCAAGGCCAAGGTGAAGTTCTGCAGCACCTGCTTCAACGTCTCACAAGCCGAGCAGTGCCGGATCTGCAGTGACCCGAGGCGCGACCCGTCGGTGCTCTGCGTGGTCGAGGAGTACAAGGACGTCGTCGCCATCGAGCGCACCCGCGAGTTCCGGGGCCGCTACCACGTGCTCGGTGGCGCGATCTCGCCGATCGACGGCATCGGCCCGGACCAGCTGCGCATCCGCGAGCTGATGGTGCGCCTGTCGGACGGCACCATCACCGAGGCGATCCTGGCGACCGACCCGAACCTCGAGGGGGAGGCGACCGCGACGTATCTCACGCGGATGTTGAAGCCCCTCGGCTTGCGCGTGACCCGGTTGGCGAGTGGACTGCCGGTAGGTGGCGACCTGGAGTACGCCGACGAGGTGACTCTGGGCCGCGCGTTCGCAGGAAGGCGATCCGCAGATGACTGATACCCAGCCCGGCCTCCCGGCCGCGATGCCGGCACGGGCCGCGCTCGATCCCGAGACGCTCGAGTTCGCCCAGCAGATCGCCGACCAGGTCGAGAGCTTCCTGATCGCGCTGAAGGCGATCGCGCAGGAGGGCGACGGCGGCCGGGCGATCTCGCTGCTGCTGCTCGAGATCAGCCAGGTGCTGCTGGCCGGTGCCCGGCTCGGGGCGCAGCGCGACTTCACGCCCGTGGCGCAGTACCAGCCCGACGTCGGGCCCGAGGCCGACCTGGACGAGATGCGGCTGCGCCTGGCCCAGATGCTCGACTCGGTCGACACCTACAGCTTCGTCTTCGACCCCTACGTCCCCGACGTCGTGGAGAGCCAGCTCTCCGACGACCTGACCAGCATCGCGACCGACCTCGAGAACGGGCTGCGCCACTACCGGCTCGGCAACGTCCAGGAGGCGCTGTGGTGGTGGCAGTTCTCCTACGTGGCGTCGTGGGGCAACCTGGCCGGTGCCGCGCTGAACGCGCTGCTGTCCGTGGTCGCCCACGACCGCCTCGACGCGGAGATCTCCGGCGAGGAGGAGCAGCTCGCCGCCGCCGATGAGATGCTCGAGGGAGGCGACCCGGCGCCTCGGTAGACTCGGCGACTGCGAACGCAGCCGAGTCAGTAGGGACCAACCGTGGGCATTGTCGTGCAGAAGTACGGCGGGTCGTCGGTCGCCGACGCCGCCGGCATCAAGCGGGTGGCCCAGCGGATCGTCAACACGCGCAAGCAGGGTCACGACGTGGTGGTCGTGGTGTCCGCCATGGGCGACACCACCGACGAGCTGCGTGACCTCGCCGAGCAGGTGACGCCGCTGCCACCGCCCCGTGAGCTCGACATGCTGCTCACCGCGGGTGAGCGGATCTCGATGGCCCTGGTCGCGATGGCGATCGCCCAGCTCGGCCACAAGGCGCAGTCCTTCACCGGGTCGCAGGCCGGCGTGATCACCGACTCCGCGCACGGCAGGGCCAAGATCATCGACATCACGCCGGGCCGGATCGAGAACGCGATCCGGGACGGCGCGATCGCCATCGTGGCCGGCTTCCAGGGCGTCTCGCAGGACACCAAGGACGTCACGACGCTGGGTCGCGGCGCCTCGGACACCACCGCGGTCGCGCTCGCGGCGGCGCTGGGCGCCGAGGTGTGCGAGATCTACAGCGACGTCGACGGCGTCTTCACCGCCGACCCGCGGATCGTTCCCGCAGCGCGGAAGCTGGACCGCGTCTCCACCGAGGAGATGCTGGAGATGGCCGCCTCCGGGGCCAAGATCCTCCACCTGCGCTGCGTGGAGTACGCCCGCCGCTACGACATGCCGATCCACGTCCGCTCCTCCTTCTCGCAGAAGGAGGGCACCTGGATCATCCCGGACCGCCAGGCAGGAGACGAAGAGATGGAGCAGGCGATCATCGCCGGCGTCGCGCACGACCGCAGCGAGGCCAAGATCACCGTGGTCGGCGTCCCCGACAAGGTCGGTGAGGCGGCGCGGATCTTCGAGGCGCTGTCGGTCGCCGAGGTCAACATCGACATGGTGGTGCAGAACGTCTCGGCCGCGGCCACCGGCCTGACCGACATCTCGTTCACGCTGCCGCGCGCCGACGGGCAGACCGCGATGGGTGCGCTGGCGCGCATCCAGGACGAGGTCGGCTACGACAAGCTGCTCTACGACGACCAGATCGGCAAGGTGTCGCTGATCGGCGCCGGCATGCGCTCGCACCCGGGCATCACCGCGAAGTTCTTCGCCTCGCTGGCGTCGGCCGGGGTGAACATCGAGATGATCTCGACCTCGGAGATCCGGATCTCGGTGATCGTCGACGAGGCCCAGGTCGACGAGGCGGTGCGCGCCACACACACCGCGTTCGACCTGGACGCCGCCGAGGTGGAGGCGGTCGTGTACGGCGGGACCGGCCGATGAGCCGGCGGCGCGTCAACATCGGCGTCGTCGGCGCCACCGGCCAGGTGGGCGTCGCGATGCGCCAGATCCTCGAGGAGCGCGGCTTCCCGGTCGGCGACGTGCGGTTCTTCGCCTCGGCGCGGTCGGCCGGCACCGTGCTGCCGTTCGCGGGGCGCGAGGTCACCGTCGAGGATGCCGCGACCGCGGACCCGAGCGGCCTGGACGTCGCGCTGTTCTCCGCCGGCGCGACCACGTCGCGCACGCTGGCCCCGAAGTTCGCCGAGGCGGGCGTGATCGTCGTCGACAACTCCAGCGCCTTCCGCAGGGACCCGGACATCCCGCTGGTCGTCTCCGAGGTCAACCCGGACGCCGCGCGACCGGTCCTCGAGGCGGGGCGGGGCATCATCGCCAACCCGAACTGCACCACGATGGCCGCGATGCCGGTGCTCAAGCCGCTGCACGACGAGGCCGGGCTGGTGCGGCTGATCGCGTCGACGTACCAGGCCGTCTCCGGCTCCGGTGTCGCCGGCGTCGACGAGCTGGCCACCCAGGTCGCCGCGGCCGGGGACAAGGCACGTGAGCTGGCGTACGACGGTGAGGCGGTCGCGTTCCCCGAGCCCCAGAAGTACGCCCGGACCATCGCCTACAACGTGCTGCCGATGGCCGGCTCCATCGTCGACGACGGGCTGCACGAGACCGACGAGGAGCAGAAGCTGCGCAACGAGTCGCGCAAGATCCTCGCCATCCCCGACCTGCGGGTGTCCGGCACCTGCGTCCGGGTGCCGGTCTTCACGGGTCACTCGCTGTCGGTGAACGCCGAGTTCGCGCGACCGCTCACGGTCGCCCGGGCACTCGAGCTGCTCGCGGACGCGCCCGGCGTGGCGGTCAGCGACATCCCGAACCCGCTGCAGGCGGCGGGCAAGGACCCCTCGTACGTCGGCCGGGTCCGGCAGGACCCCGGCGTCGACGACGACCGCGGCCTCGCGCTGTTCATCTCCAACGACAACCTGCGCAAGGGCGCCGCCCTCAACACCGTGCAGATCGCCGAGCTCCTCCTCGCCTGACCCCACCCACGGTTGAATCGGGACTTCTGACGCTCGAGTCGGGAGTTCTGACCACGTGAGTCGGGCGTTGTGACCACGGCGGTGTCCAGAAGTCCGGACTCAACCGTCAGAAGTACCGACTCAACCGTCAGAAGTCCGGACTCAACCTGCTAGTCGCGGGGTGGTTCGATGAAGGTGCGGGTGACCCAGTGGGCGAGGGCGAAGGTCGCCGCGGAGAGCAGTGGGATCACCACGACCATCGACCGGTCGAGCAGGTGGTCGACCAGCACCAGCAGGGCGACCACCACCGCGAGGCCGACGGCCAGGAAGCTGGTGCTCGCGGGGTCGCGCACCCGCAGCAGGCGCAGCAGCAGCGCGCCGACGACCACCATGACGACCAGGATCAGGCCGAGCATCGGGTAGCCCACCTTGCCGCACGACGAGGTGCCCTGGATGCTCTCGCAGGAGCGCAGCGACGCCCAGGTCAGGCCGACGATGCCGAGGCCGACCACGAGGCCGGTCCCGATCGCGGCGGGCATCCCGCCGGGGCGGCGTTCCCGGGGTTCCCTGCGGCGCGTCTCCTGCGCCGCTGCAGGAACGGGCTCGGGCTCGGTCGCGACGATCGGCCGGGTGTCCTCGACCGCCGGCGGCGGCTCCGGCTCACGGGCGCGAGCGGGCTCGGGTGCGGGCTCGGGAGCCGGTGGCGCGGTGCGCTTGCGGCGTCGCCAGCCGAGCTTGGGCAGCTCGAGCGACGGCCCGGCATCCTTCTCGGGGTCCCGGTCGGCCATGTCCGGCAGTGTGCCACGCCGGCCGAGCCCGCAGACGCAGCAGGGCCCGGATCCGCACGCGGATCCGGGCCCTGCACATGGTCGGGCTGACAGGATTTGAACCTGCGGCCTCCTCGTCCCGAACGAGGCGCGCTACCAAGCTGCGCCACAGCCCGATCGGCCCACCGCGGCGGGCCGGGGGCAACCATACCCGAGCACGTCCGGCGCCCCGAAATCGGTTCAGTCCTCGACCCGCGCGGGCGTCGCCACCAGGGTCACCAGGGTCGCTTCCGGGCGGCAGGCGACGCGGATCCGGGCGTACGGGCTGGTCCCGAGACCGGCGGACACGTGCAGCCACGACGACTCCGGATCGCCGGGCGCCGACGAGGCCGGGTGCCGGTGCAGTCCCTTGGCGCGTGCGGGCTCGAGGTCGCAGTTCGTGGTCAGTGCGCCCACGCCGGGCAGGCACACCTGGCCGCCGTGCGTGTGTCCGGCCAGCACCGCGTCGTACCCGTCGGCAGCGAACCGGTCCAGGACCCGCAGGTACGGCGCGTGCGTGACGCCCAGGCGCAGGTCGGCCCCCGGGTCGGCCGGTCCCGCGACCTCCTCGAGGCGGTCGTAGCCCAGGTGGGGGTCGTCGACGCCCGCGAACGCGATCCGCAGGCCGCGGACGGTCAGCTCGGCGCGGCGGTTGGTCAGGTCCGTCCACCCGGCGGTGGTGAGCTCGCGCTGCAGGTCGCGCCACGGCAGCTGGGGGACGTCGGTGCGCCGGGTGCCGTCGTCGGGCATCAGGTACTTGAGCGGGTTGCGCAGCGTCGGGGAGAAGTAGTCGTTCGACCCGAAGACGAACACGCCGGGGACGTGGAGGAGCTCGCCCAGCGCGTCGAGCACCACCGGCACCGAGTCGCGGTGCGCGAGGTTGTCGCCGGTGTCCACCACGAGGTCGGGCTGCAGGCCGGCGAGGTCGCGCAGCCACGCCTGCTTGCTCCGCTGGCCCGGTGTCATGTGCACGTCGCTCAGGTGCAGCACCCGCACGTCCGGGCTGCCCGGCGGCAGGACCGGGACGGTGACCCGGCGCAGCGTGTACGCCCGCGCCTCCGCCACCGCGTACGCCGTGGCGCCCGCTCCCGCGACGGTGGCCGCGAGCGCGAGTCGGCGCAGGGCGGTCGCGAGGCTCACGCCGGCAAGGCTGCCACACCGGGCACAATGGCCTGCATGAGCGACCTCAAGGACCGACTCCGCGCCGACCTGACCTCCGCCATGAAGGCGCGTGACGAGGTGCGCTCCTCCACGCTGCGGATGGTGCTGTCCGCGATCACGAACGCCGAGGTCGCCGGCAAGCAGGCGCGCGAGCTCAGCGACGACGACATCGTCGGCGTGCTGTCCACCGAGGCCAAGAAGCGCCGCGAGGCGGCGACCGCGTTCAGCGAGGGTGGTCGCGCCGAGATGGCCGCCAAGGAGGCCGCCGAGGCCGAGATCATCGTCGAGTACCTCCCGGCACAGCTGACCGAGCAGGAGATCGCCGACCTCGTGACGTCGGCGATCGCCCAGACCGGTGCGGCCGACGAGGGGATGCGGGCGATGGGCAAGGTGATGGGCGTCATCTCGCCGCAGACCAAGGGCCGCGCCGACGGCGCGGCGGTCGCGGCGGAGGTGCGCCGCCAGCTCGGCGGTGCCTGAGGAGCGCGCGCAGCGCGCGTCCCGAGGCGGCTGACCGACCGGTCAGCCGCGTCCGTGGCCGTTGCCGTGGCCGCCGCCGTTCCCGCCGCCGTGGCCACCGCCACCGCCGCCGTGGCCACCGCCACCGCCACCGCCACCGCCGCCGCCGGTCGGGGCCGGCGGCACGCCGGTCGACTGGTACACGGTGACCACCGAGCCCGACGGCGCGGTCGAGCCGCCGCCGGGTGAGGTGTAGGCGACCGTCCCGGCCGGGTACGACGAGGCCGCCGTGCCGGCGTCGATCCCCGTGAAGCCGGCGTCCTTGAGCGTGCTCAGCGCCTGGCCCATCGACATGCCCGAGACCGACGGCACCGTCGTGGGCACCCCGTCGACCTGGACCGCCGACGGCGGGTGGAAGTCGATGTTGTCGAGGTTGCCCTGGATGGCGTGCATGGCCTCGGCCCACATCGGACCGGCGAAGCCGGATCCGGACACCGAGTAGATGTACCGGCCGTGGATGGTCTGACCGGCGAGCGGGATCGGCCGCTGCCCCTGCTTGCTCGCGCCCGCGATCATCGCCGCGGTCGCGAGCTGCGGGGTGTACCCCATGAACCACACGGCCTTGCCGTCCTGGGTGGTGCCGGTCTTGCCGGCCGAGGGAACCGTCAGGCCGGTGCCGCCGAGGTCGTAGCCGAAGCCGCCCGGCTCCTGCACGCCGCGCAGCACCGCGTTGACCGCGTCGGCGGTCGACTCGGGCAGCGCCTGGCTGCACTTGTCCTGGTACTCCAGGATCTGGTTGCCCTTCGCGTCGTCGATCGAGGTCACCGGGTGGGACGCGCAGTGCACGCCCCGGGCCCCGAAGGTGGCGTAGGCCTCGGCCATCTCCAGCGGGCTGGCGTTCGCGATCCCGAGGGTGAACGTCGGGACGCGCTCGGCGCCGTACCCGTGCGAGTCGCCCTTGGGGTCGGTGAGCTCGACGCCGAGCTTCTTCGCGATCCGGAACGGCTCGCAGACGCCGGTGACCCGCTCCAGCATGGCGAAGAAGGTGTTCACCGACTCGCGGGTGCCGCGGTAGACGTCCATGGTCCCGGAGGAGGTCGAGGTCGCGACCGTCCACTCCCCGGCGTACGGCGGCTGGCCCGGGCAGTTGGCGAACTCGTCCTGCGGGATCGTCATCTGCTGCGGCGCGTTGAAGGTGGTGCTCAGCGGCACGCCCTGGTTCACGGCCGCGGCCAGCACGAACGGCTTGAACGTCGACCCGGCCTGGAATCCGGCGGAGTCACCGTACTTGCTGGGCACGGTGTAGTTGAGGAAGGTCTCGCCGGCCGCCTCGCTGGTCCCCATCGGCCGGGACTGCGCCAGCGCCTGCACCTTGCCGGTGCCCGGCTCCACCATGGCGAGGGCGCCGACGGCCTGGTCGGTCTGGGCGACGTGGTCGTGCACGGCCTTCTCGGCGGCCTTCTGGTCGGCCGGGTTCATCGTGGTGTGGATGACCAGGCCACCGGACTTGAGCAGCTGCTTGCGGTCGGCGACGGTCTTGCCGAGCCGCTTGTCGTGCAGCAGCCAGTTGACGGCGTAGTCGCAGAAGAACGGCGCGCTGGAGTAGAGGCAGCCGTTCTTGGCGGGAACGACGTGCAGCTTGAGTCCCTGCTTCTTGGTGCGCTCGGCCTTGGCGTGGCTGATGACGTTCAGCTCGGCCATCCGGTCCAGCACCACGTTGCGCCGCTCGAGGGCGGCGTCGGGGGAGTTCGTCGGGTCGTAGCCGGTCGGGTTCTTCACCAGGCCGGCGAGCGTCGCGGACTCGCGCAGGTTGAGGTTCTTGGCGTTCTTGTTGAAGTAGTGCCGTGCCGCCGACTGGATGCCGTACGTCCCGTCGCCGAAGTAGGCGATGTTGAGGTACCGCTCGAGGATCCAGTCCTTGGAGTAGTGCTGCTCGAACGCGATCGCGTACCGCAGCTCCCGGAGCTTGCGCGCGTACGTGTCGGCGGTCGCCTCCTTGCGCTCGGCCTTGGTGGAGGCCTGTGTCAGCAGCGTCATCTTGACCATCTGCTGGGTGATGGAGGAGCCGCCCTGCACCACGCCGTTGTTGGCCTGGTTGGTGATCAACGCCCGCAGCGTGCCCTTCAGGTCCAGCGCGCCGTGCTGGTAGAAGCGGTAGTCCTCGATCGCGACGATCGCCTTGACCATGGTGCGCGAGATCTGCGACAGCGAGACGTTGACCCGGTTCTCGTCGTACAGCGTCGCGATCGTGTCGCCGTTGGCGTCGACGAGCTTGGTCTTCTGCGGGAGGGGGTCGGTCTCCAGCTCGGCCGGGAGGCTGTCCATCGTGGTGGCCACCTGCCGCGCACCCACGCCGAGCACGCCGGCGAACGGGATGGCCAGCCCCGCCACCACGACGCCCATGACCGCGGCGACGGCCAGCATCACGCCGAGATGGGAGGCCACACGGCTGGCGGGCAGGCGGTCGCGCGGCGTGGACATGGCCTCAAGGGTACGTGAGTTCGTGAACCCCGGCCTATTCGTAGACCACAGGGACTAGTCATTTTGGACTATACGGATTGGGCCGGATGTGTCTGCCCCTGACCTGAGGAATTTCTTAACTTCTTTACCGAGGGGAGACATCCCGGGTAGGCGTCATGGGGACGCCGCCTATCTCGGACTGATGTGGGGACATCACATGTGGGTTGAGGATTGGGCTCCGGCGGCCGCGTGCCGTCAGGCGAACCCGGACCAGCTGTTCGTCCGTGGCGCTGAGCAGAACAAGGCCAAGCAGCTGTGCGCGGGCTGTCCCGTGCGCACCGAGTGCCTCGCGGAGGCGCTGGACAACCAGATCGAGTGGGGGGTCTGGGGTGGGATGACCGAGCGGGAGCGCCGGGCGCTCCTGCGGCGCCGTCCCAACGCGTCCTGGCGCGCCGTGCTCGAGGCGGCCCGCGACCAGGGTGCTGCGGTCGGCGCCAAGTCCGTGGCGGTCTGACCGGACCGGTCTTCCGGGCCGGCTCCCCGGGGTTCGCTAGCGCGTCCCCGCCAGGAGCTGACCGATCCGGCGCAGTCCGGCGAGGTCGTGCACGTCGCCGGCCAGCGCGGGAACGACCGTGGTGGGCACCTGCGGGTGCGCAGCCGCGAACCGCTCGCGCAGCAGCGCCTCGCGCTCGACGACGCGGGTCTGGTCGGCGTGCAGCCGCAGCAGCCCCGAGGTCAGCGACGCCGGGTCGCGCTTGCGCAGCCGCTGCGCCGCGGCCATCGCCTCGTCGGCCGACAGGCCACCCTGCGGCACGGGGCTGGCCCGGTTGACGATCAGGCCGGCCAGCGGCATGTCGTCCTCGCCGAGCCGCTCCACGAAGTACGCCGCCTCGCGCAGCGCGTCCGGCTCCGGCGCCGCGACGACGAGGAACGCCGTCTTGTCCGCCTGCAGCAGCTCGAACGTCTTCTGGGCCCGCTGCCGGAACCCGCCGAAGAGGGTGTCGAAGGCCGCGACGAAGGTCTGCATGTCGCGCAGCACCTGGGTGCCGAGGATCTTGGTCAGCGCGCCGGTGATCAGCCCGAAGCCGGCGGTCATCATCCGCGCCGGCCCGCGCGCCGGGGTGAGCAGGAGGCGGATGAACCGGCCGTCGAGGAAGCTGGAGAGCCGCTCCGGTGCGTCGAGGAAGTCCAGGGCCGACCGCGACGGTGGGGTGTCGACGATGATGAGGTCGTAGGTGCCGTCGCGCTGGGCGTCGGCGTGGATCTGGCCCAGCTTCTCCATCGCCATGTACTCCTGCGTCCCGGCGAACGAGCTGGAGAGCGCGACGTAGAAGGGGTTGTCGAGGATCTGGCGTGCCTTCTCCGGCGTGGCCTGGCTCTCCACCACCTCGTCGAAGGTGCGCTTCATGTCCAGCATCATCGCGTCGAGGCTGCCCCCCTTGCGGTTGCCCTTCCCGTTGGTCCGCAGGCCCGCGACGGGCCGGGGGGTGTTGTCGAGCCGCTCGATCCCCATCGACTGCGCCAGCCGGCGGGCCGGGTCGATGGTGAGCACGACGACCTTGCGGCCGCGCTCGGCGGCCCGCAGCGCCAGGGCCGCGGACGTCGTGGTCTTGCCGACGCCGCCCGAGCCGCAGCACACGATGATCCCGGTGCCCCGGTCGTCGAGCAGCGCGTCGATGTCGAGGGCGGACGCCTGCTCCGGGCCGGTCGCCAGAGGGCCGACCCGGGGACGGGGCGTGGTGCGCACGGTGCTCATGCCAGGCCCTGCTCCTTCAGGTCGGCGGCGAGCTCGTAGAGCCCGCCCAGGTCGACGCCGGCGGCCAGCCGGGCCAGCTCGTACGTCGGGCGGCCCAGCCCGTCGACCACCTGCCGCTGGGCGTCCTCGAGGGCGCGACGCTCCGCGTGGTCGCGGGCCTCGGCCAGCAACCCGTCGACGAGCCCGTTGCCGACGTCCACCCCGCCCTCGGCCAGGTCGGTGGCGATCCGGGCGGCGTCCAGGGCGCCGGCGCGGGCGGCCTCGAGCTCGGCCGCGGGGATGTCGCGGGGACGGACCTGGTTCACGATCACCGCGCCCACCGGCAGGCCGGCGCGGGTCAGCTCGGCGATGCCGTCGGCGGTCTCCTGCACCGGCATCTCCTCGAGGACCGTCACCAGGTGCACCGCCGTCTGCGGCGAGCGGAACAGCGTCATCACGGTGTCGGCCTGGCTGCGGATCGGTCCCACCTTGGCGAGGCCGGCGAGCTCGTCGTTGACGTTGAGGAACCGGGTGATCCGACCCGTCGGCGGGGCGTCGAGCACGACCGCGTCGTACCGGATCGCCGACTTGTTGCGGCTGTTGCGCCGCACCGCTTCGAAGACCTTGCCGGTGAGCAGCACGTCGCGGACCCCGGGCGCGATCGTGGTCGCGAACTCGATGACGCCGAAGCGGTCCAGCGCCCGGCCGGCGCGACCCAGCTTGTAGTACATCGCGAGGTACTCCAGCAGCGCCGACTCCGGGTCGATGTGCAGGCCGTGCACGACACCGGGCGGACGGCCGTTGTGCCGCAGCCCGGTGGCGATCCGGCGCTCGGCGTACGGCAGCGGGTCCACGTCGAACATCCGGGCGATGCCCTGGCGTCCCTCGACCTCGCAGAGCAGCACCTGCTTGCCCTCCGACGCGAGGCCGAGCGCGAGCGCGGCCGCGACCGTGGACTTGCCGGTGCCGCCCTTGCCGGTGACGACGTGCAGGCGCACGCGCGACCAGTCGGCGTCGGGGCTCGGCGCTGCCATGGCTCCGAGCCTATGCGACCGGCGGAGGCCCGCCGGCAGGTCCTAGGATCGCGGCATGGACAAGGTGGTGACCTCGGCCACAGATGCGGTGGCCGACATTGTGGATGGTGCGACGTTGTCGGTGGGAGGGTTCGGGCTGTGTGGGATCCCGTCGGTGCTGATCGAGGCGTTGCTGCAGGCCGGGACGACGGATCTGGAGGCGGTGTCGAACAACTGTGGGGTCGACGACTGGGGGCTGGGCCGGTTGCTGGCGGCGAAGCGGATCCGGCGGATGATCTCCTCCTACGTGGGGGAGAACAAGGAGTTCGCGCGGCAGTACCTGTCCGGCGAGCTGGAGGTGGAGCTGACCCCGCAGGGCACGCTGGCCGAGCGGATGCGGGCGGGCGGGAGTGGGATCCCGGCGTTCTTCACCGCGACCGGGGTGGGCACCCAGGTCGCCGAGGGTGGTCTGCCGTGGCGCTACGACGCGGACGGCAACGTGGTGGTGTCGTCGCCGGCCAAGCAGACCCAGACCTTCGCGACCGCGGAAGGAGACAAGGAGTTCGTGCTCGAGCACGCGATCGTGGCGGACTTCGGGCTGGTGCGGGCCTGGAAGGGCGACCGGCACGGCAACCTCGTGTACCGGGACTCCGCGCGCAACTTCAACCCGCTGGCCGCGATGTGCGGGCGGGTCACGATCGCCGAGGTCGAGGAGCTGGTCGAGCCCGGCGAGCTGGACCCGAACCAGGTCCACACCCCGGGGGTGTTCGTGCAGCGGGTGGTGCCGCTGACCCCGGAGCAGGCCGCGGACAAGCGGATCGAGAAGAGGACCGTGCGACCGAAGGGGAGCAGGCATGAGCTGGTCGCGTGAGGAGATGGCCGCGCGGGCGGCCGCGGAGCTGCACGACGGGTCGTACGTGAACCTGGGGATCGGGCTGCCGACCCTGGTGCCCAACTACGTCGGCGACGACGTGGAGCTGGTGCTGCAGAGCGAGAACGGGATCCTCGGGGTGGGTGCCTACCCGGTCGAGGGCCAGGAGGACCCGGACCTGATCAACGCCGGCAAGGAGACCGTCACGCTGCGGCGCGGGGCGTCGTTCTTCGACTCGGCCACGTCGTTCGGGATGATCCGGGGCGGCAAGATCGACGCCGCGATCCTCGGCGCCATGCAGGTCTCGAAGGCCGGCGACATCGCGAACTGGATGATCCCCGGCAAGATGGTCAAGGGCATGGGCGGCGCGATGGACCTGGTCCACGGCGCCAAGAAGGTCATCGTGCTCATGGAGCACGTCGCCAAGGACGGCTCCTACAAGATCGTCGAGGAGTGCTCCCTGCCCTACACCGGCCGCGGCGTCGTGCAACGCATCATCACCGACCTGTGCGTCCTCGACGTCACCCCCAACGGGCTCGAGCTGGTCGAGCTCGCCCCCGGCGTCACCGAGGACGAGGTCCGCGAGAAGACCGAGCCGGAGGTCCTCGCCGGGCGATGAGCCCGCGCCGACCTACCGGTCACTTCTCCTGAACCGACTCCAGGAGGACCCCATGAACCGAGTCATCGCGTCGATCACCACGTCGGTCGACGGTTACGTCGCCGGGCCGGGCGACGGGCCGGGATGCGGGCTCGGTCGGGGTGGGGAGCGCCTGCACTACTGGGTGATGGGCGGCCCGTGGACCTACGACGGCGAGCACTCGCTCCGGATGGGCGACGCCGACAGGGCGTTCTACGAGCCCCTGGTCGAGCGGATCGGTGCCGGCATCGTCGGGCGCGGGATGTACGACGCGGCCGGGGGCTGGGGCGGCACCAACCCCTTCCCCGGCCCGCTCGTCGTGCTGACCCACCGGCTCGACGACCAGCCGGACCCCGCGAGCGGCTTCCACTTCGTCGAGGGCCTCGATCACGCGCTCGCCTGCGCCCGGGACGAATCCGGCGCCAAGGACATCTCGATCGGCGGCGGCGCGGACGTGATCCGGCAGGCGCTGCGCGCGGGAGTCGTCGACGAGTCGTCGTCTCGACCGCCCCGGTGATCCTCGGCGGCGGCAAGCGCCTCTTCGAGGGGTTCGACCTCGACGTCGACCTGCGGATCCGCAGCGTGCACCACTCCGAGTGGGCCGTGCACACGCGGTACGACGTGGTGCGGGGCCGGTCAGCCGGCCGGTGCAGCCGTTCGCGACGAGGTGAGCACGGCGAGCACCGCCAGGCCGGCGGCGAGCACGTAGACCGACAGGAACGGGTCACCACCCGTGTCGTGCACGGCGGCGAACACCACGCCGGCGGCCGACAGCGCGAGCGCGCCGCCCAGCGAGTCCGCGATGGACAGCGCCGAGGAGTTGAAGCCCCGGTCGGCGTCGGAGGAGACCGCCAGCATCGCGACACCGGTGCGCGGGTAGCCGAGGCCCATCCCGAACCCGGCGACGACGTACGTCGCCATCGCGACCACCGCCGGCGGGTCCATCCGGACGGCCGCGGCCAACCCGGTCGTGCCCACCAGCAGCAGGAGGCAGCCCCAGCGCATCATCGTCACGTGGGCGACCCGCTCGCCGAGTCGCGACTGCAGCTGGCTGGCCGCGGCCCAGGTGATGCCGACGGCGGTGAGCGCCAGTCCGGCCCGTCCCGGAGTCAGTCCCCACTGCTCCTGCAGCACGAACACGACGTACGCCTCGGCTGCGAAGAAGGCTGCGCTCATCAGCCCGCGGGTCGCGATCACGGCAGGAAGTCCGCGGCGAGCCACGAGCGCCCCGGCGGGGAGGAGCCTGCGGAGCGCGAGGAGCACGACCAGCGCCGCCGGTGGGAAGGCCGTCAGGGCCAGCACGGCCCCGGCGCCGACGACGGCCCACGCGAGCCGCGATCGGGGCACCGGTTGGTCGCTGCGCGGTGCGTCGACGCGACGGAGCGCCGGTGCGACCAGCGTGCCGGCACCGGCCGCGAGTGCCACCGCACCCAGGAACACCCAGCGCCAGCCCGCCGCGTGCGCGACGAAGGCCGCGAGCGCCGGGCCGAAGAGCGAGGGGAGCACCCACGCGGCCGCGAAGCTGGCGAACACCGCCGGCCGGAGCGCGGCGGGGAACACCAGGCCCACCAGGACGTAGAGGCCGACGGTCAGCGCGCCCCCGCCGAGGCCCTGCAGCACCCGCCCGGCGACCAGGACCTGCATCGAGGGCGCGGTGCCGCAGACCACCAGGCCGAGCCCGAAGAGCGCCAGCGAGGCGACCAGGGGACTGGCCGGTCCGCGGCGGTCGCTCCAGAGCCCGGCCGTCACCATGCCGACCACGCCGCTCGCGAGCGGTGCGGCGAACGCGAGCGCGTAGAGCCCGACCCCGTCCAGCCGGTCCGCGACGGTCGGCATGATCGTGGTGACCGCGGTCGCCTCGAAGGCCACCAGCGCGCAGAGGGCGAACATGCCGATCGTCGTCACGGCGTACGCCGGGTCCAGCAGGCGCGGGCGCGGGCCGGCCGGAGGTGCGGTCAGGGTCACGGTCGGACGGTAGGACCTCAAGCGCGGTCGAGGTCAACCGGGTTTGCCGCTGCGCGAGCCCGACGGCGACCTCGAATGGACCGTGCTGCCCGACCCCGAGGGCAACGAGTTCTGCGCGTTCACCGGCGCCGAGGGCCCCGAGTAGGGTGCGGGCCATGACCAAGTGGGAGTACCTGACCGCACCGATCCTGACGCACGCGGCGAAGCAGATCCTCGACAACTTCGGGGCGGACGGCTGGGAGCTGGTGCAGATCGCGCCCGGCATGAACCCGGAGAACCTGGTCGGCTACTTCAAGCGGCCGGTCGAGTCATGAGCGCGGTGGAGGACCGCCTGGCCGAGCTGGGCCTCGCGGTGCCGGAGGTGGCCAAGCCGGTCGCGGCGTACGTCCCGGCCGTGGCGTCGGGGGACCTGGTGTTCACCTCGGGGCAGCTGCCGATGAAGAACGGTGAGCTGATGGTCACCGGCAAGGTCGGCGGCGAGGTGAGCGTCGAGGAGGCGGTCGCCTGCGCCCGGCAGTGCGCCCTCAATGCCATCGCCGCCGTGAAGTCGATGGTGGGCGACCTGGACCGGGTCGCGCAGGTCGTCAAGGTGGTCGCGTTCGTGGCCTCCACGCCGGACTTCGCCGGCCAGCCGGGTGTCGCCAACGGCGCGTCGGAGCTGTTCGGCACGGTGTTCGGCGACGCCGGCGTGCATGCGCGGTCGGCCGTCGGCGTCCCCGTCCTGCCGCTGGACGCCCCCGTGGAGGTCGAGATCGTGGTCCGGGTGGCCGGGTGAGGATCCCCCTGCCGCCCGTGCCGCTGCCCGATGGGTTGGTCGAGGTCGCCCGCGAGTTCGCGGAGGGGCGGCAGTCGCCGGTCGACCCGCGGGACGCGGCGACAGTGATCCTGATGCGCCCGTCGGCCGACGGGCCCGAGGTCTACTACCTGCGCCGCCACGTCTCGATGGAGTTCGCCGGCGGCATGTGCGTCTACCCCGGAGGCGGTGTCGACCGGCGGGACTTCGACGCCACGATCGGCTGGGCCGGTCCGCCGCCGGCCGAGTGGGCCGAGCGGCTCGGGTGCGACGAGGAGACCGCGCGGGCGCTGGTCTGCGCGGCCGTGCGGGAGACGTTCGAGGAGTCGGGCGTGCTGCTGGCCGGCACGTCGGAGTCGTCGGTCGTGGCCGACACGACCGGCGCGGACTGGGAGGCCGACCGGGTCGCCCTGGAGTCGCGCGAGCTGTCGCTGACCGAGTTCCTCACCCGGCGCGGACTGGTGCTGCGCACGGACCTGCTCGGCGTGTGGGACGCATGGCTGACCCCGGTGTTCGAACCCAAGCGCTACCGGACCTGGTTCTTCGTCGCCGAGCTGCCCAGCGGGCAGGTGACCCGCGACGTGTCGACCGAGTCGACGTCGGTGACCTGGCTGCCCGCGCGGGTCGCCGCCGAGCAGGCGGATGCCGGCGAGCTGGCGCTGATGCCCCCGACGTACCTCACCTCGATGGAGGTCGGCGAGCACTCCTCGCCCGAGGAGGTTCTCGCCGTGGCGGCGTCGCGGTCGGTGGAGATGTTCTGCCCGTCGGTGGAGCCGCTCGGCGACGGCTGGACGCTGTCGATGCCGGATCGGTTGCGGCCGCTCGTCGCCCAGCGGAGGCGCGGGTGACCGACTGGGGCGACGGGTCGTTCGGCGCGCGGGGACGCTGCCTGCTGGCCCCCAACCCGGGGATCATGACCCTGGACGGCACCAACACCTGGGTGCTGCAGGAGCCCGGTGCCTCGGCGGTCGGCCGTGGTCGACCCCGGGCCGGTCGAGGACGGCCACCTCGAGCGCCTGACGGCCGAGCTGGGCGACGTACGGCTCGTGCTGCTCACCCACCACCACGTCGACCACGCGGAGGTCGCCGCGGAGTTCGCGCGCCGCAAGCGCTGCCCGGTGCGGGCCCTCGACCCGGCGCTGTGCGTGGATGCGACCCCGCTCGCCGACGGTGAGTCGATCGACGTGGACGGGCTCGAGCTACGGGTCCTGACCACGCCCGGCCACACCGCCGACTCGGTGTCGTTCGTGCTGCCCGGTGACCGCGCGCTGCTGACCGGCGACATGGTGCTCGGCCGCGGTACCACGGTCGTCGCGCACCCCGACGGCCAGCTCGGCCCGTACTTCGACTCGATCTCGCGGATGCGCGGCCTCGCCGTCTCCGGCGAGGTCGGCGCGCTGTGGCCGGCGCACGGCCCGGTCCTCGACGACGCCCTCGGCGTCCTCGACCTCTACCTCGCCCACCGCCGCGAACGCCTCGCGCAGGTCGAGGTCGCCCTCCGCGAGCTCGCGGTGCCGGTCTCCCCGGACCTCGCCGAGGACCCCACGCTGCCCCGTCGCGTCGTCGAGGTCGTCTACGCCGACGTCGACCGGTCCCTCTGGGGCGCCGCCGAGCTCTCGGTCCGCGCCCAGTTGGCCTACCTCTCCACTCGTTGAGTCGGCCCTTCTGACGGTTGAGTCCGGACTTCTGACCACTCGAGTCCGGACTTCTTGTCGAAGTCGGACCCACCAGGCCTCCACAGGCGTCCGCGCGGCCGGCATCTCCACAGCTCCGTGGTGGTACGCCACCGATCGTGATCGGGACCGGCGACCCTCACGACATGGAGCACACCTGGCCCGACGACCCCTTCACGCGGGCGGACCTCGACCGACTCGACCTCACCCCAGCTGCGTTACGACGGGCGCTGCGCCTCGGCGAACTGCGGTCGCCGTTGCGCGGGGTCTTCGTCCGGGCGGATCTTCCGGACACCATCGATACCCGCGCACTGGCGGTCGCCACGATGATTCGTCCGCATCACGTGGTCACCGACCGCACCGCGGCGTGGCTGCACGGCGTGGACGCGCACGTGTACGCCGAGCATGACTCGGTGCCAGCGATCGAGACCTGCGCCCTGCGCGGCCACGAGCCCACGTCGATGGCCGGCGTGGATGGTCGGACTCGCGACCTGCTGCCGCGCGACATCATGACGCTGCGCGGCATTCGCCTGACCACTCCCTTGCGCACCTCGCTGGACCTCGGTTGCTGCCTCCGTCGCCGCGAGGCGTTCGCAGCGATGGTCGCCATGTCACGCCTCCACGGACTGACCGCGGCGGACCACGATCGTGAGATCGGTCGGTTTCGACGGCGACGTGGCGTGATCCAGCTCCGTGGTCTCGCGCCGCTGGTCGATCCTCGGATCGAGTCGCAGCGGGAAGCCTGGGTGTTGCTCGCCATCGTCGACGCTGGGATCCCGCTGCCCGAACCGCAGCTGTGGATCGAGATCGACGGCGTTCCGACGTACCGGCTGGACTTCGCTTACCCCCGATGTCGGGTGTGTGTCGAGTACGACGGGGTCGAGGCGCACGAGAAGACCGACGAGCAGCGGGCCCGTGACGAGGCGCGCCGTGCCTGGCTACGGGCGCACGGCTGGGTGGTGATCGTGGTCCGCGTCGGTGACTTCACCGGTGACGCGCTCGACCGGTGGCTCCGGGAACTCCGCGCTGCCCTTGCGCCGACGTACACCAACCGGCGGTGGTGACAAGCAGTCCGGAGTGAAGTGGTCAGAACTCCGGATTCGACGGTCAGAAGTCCCGACTCAACGATTCGACCGGGGTCAGCGGGCGCGGCGGGAGAGGCGCTCGACGTCCATGATGACGACGGAGCGGGGCTCGAGGCGCAGCCAGCCGCGCGAGGCGAAGTCCGCGAGAGCCTTGTTGACCGTCTCGCGCGAGGCGCCGACCAGCTGGGCGAGCTCCTCCTGGGTCAGGTCGTGGTGCACGTGCACGCCGTCGTCGGCGGTCCGGCCGAAGCGGTCGGCGAGGTCGAGCAGCGCCTTGGCGACCCGGCCGGGGACGTCGGAGAACACCAGGTCGGCGACGACGTCGTTGGCCTTGCGCAGCCGGCCGGCCAGCTGGGTGAGCAGGCCGCGCGCGACCACCGGGCGGCCCTCGAGCCAGCGCAGCAGGTCCTCGTGGGAGAGCGAGGCGAAGCTCGCGTCGGTGACCGCGGTGACCGTGGCCGAGCGGGGGCCCGGGTCGAACAGCGACAGCTCGCCGAACATCTGGCCGGGGCCGAGGATCGCCAGCAGGTTCTCCCGGCCGTCGGAGGAGGTGCGGCCGAGCTTCACCTTGCCGTCGAGCACGATGTAGAGCTTGTCGCCCGAGTCGCCCTCGTGGAACAGCACGTCGCCACGCCGCAGCTTGGTCTCCGCCATCGATGCCCGCAGTGCCGTGGCCGCCTCGTCGTCGAGCGCGCTGAAGAGCGGGGCCTGGCGCAGTACGTCGTTGTCCACGAATCCTCCTGGTCGGTCGGCCCCGAGCACACGGGTTCCGCGGAAGATCCTATCCAGTGGCAAACCTCACAAGGAACAGCGGGCCACGGGCTGGTCGTCCGGACTCCGGTCTGCCGCTGTCGGCGCCCGGCCGTACGCTGGGGCGCGTGCCCGCCCCCGCCGCCGAGACCCGCACCGGCCTGGTCCGACGCGCCCGCAAGATCGACCGCGTGCTCGGCGAGACCTACCCGGACGCGCGCTGCGAGCTCGACTTCGACGACCCCTTCCAGCTGCTCGTGGTCACCGTCCTGTCCGCGCAGACCACCGACAAGCGCGTGAACGCCGTGCGGCCGACCCTGTTCGCCGCCTACCCGGACGCGCGCGCCATGGCCGCCGCCGACCGGGCGACGCTCGAGGGCATCGTCGGCCCGCTGGGCTTCTTCCGGGCGAAGACCGAGTCGCTGCTCAAGCTCAGCGCCGCGCTGGTCGAGCACCACCAGGGCGAGGTGCCGCCGCGCCTCGAGGACCTCGTCAAGCTGCCCGGGGTGGGCCGCAAGACGGCCAACGTCGTCCTCGGCAACGCGTTCGGGATCCCGGGCATCACCGTGGACACCCACTTCGGCCGGCTCGCGCGCCGATTCGGCTGGACCGAGGAGACCGACCCGGTGAAGGTCGAGCACGCGGTCGGCGAGCTGTTCGTCAAGAAGGACTGGACGATGCTCAGCCACCACCTCATCTGGCACGGCCGGCGCCGCTGCCACGCGCGCAACCCCGCGTGCGGGGCCTGCCCGGTCGCGCGGTGGTGCCCGTCGTACGGCGAGGGCCCGACCGATCCCGAGGCCGCGGCCAAGCTCGTGAAGGCCGAGGGTCGCGCATGAGGCGACTGCTCCCGGCCGCGTTCGTCGCGGCCACTCTCGCGCTGGGCGGAT
Organism: uncultured Actinomycetota bacterium; assembly: GCA_963763225.1. Lineage (GTDB taxonomy): Bacteria > Actinomycetota > Actinomycetes > Propionibacteriales > Nocardioidaceae > Nocardioides. Next base: position 143,385 of record CAVXNT010000007.1, read on the forward strand.
GCGGTGGCGCCGACGTCCCGGCCCCAGGCCCCTCGACGATCGACGTCGACACGCCGCAGCTGCGCCAGATGAAGGCCGATGCCGGGATCGAGGCGTGCCGCCCCGGCACCGGCCGACCCGTCGACGGCGGGCTGCCCGACCTGACGCTGCCGTGCCTGGGGGGTGGCGAGGACGTCAACCTGTCATCGCTGCGCGGGCCGCTCATCGTGAACATCTGGGCGGAGTGGTGCGGGCCGTGCCGCAAGGAGATGCCGGCCGTCGCGGACTTCTACCAGCGGTACGGCGACCGCGTGCCCGTGCTCGGCATCGACTTCCAGGACACCCAGACGGGCCCGGCGATCGAGCTGGCGAAGCGCTCCGGTGCGACGTATCCCCAGCTCGCCGACACCGAGGGGGCGCTGCGGGCGCAGCCTCCGGTGCCGGCGCGCGTGCCCGTGCCGGGCTTCCTGTTCGTGACCGCCGACGGGTCGGCCACGCTGGTGCCGGGCGGGATCGGCTCGGCCGACGAGCTCGTCGAGCTGGCCGACCAGCACCTCGGGACCGACCTGTGATCCCCGACTGGCTCGAGCCGGTGCGTGCCGGCGCCGAGGAGATCTCGGCCGGTGACCTGACGCGGTTCACGCCACCGCCCGGCGGCGACGCCCGGCCCGGCGCGGTGCTGATGCTGTTCGGTGAGGGCGTGCAGGGCGGCGAGCTGTTGCTCACCGAGCGCGCCCATGACATGCGGTCCCACCCGGGCCAGGTCTCCTTCCCGGGCGGCTCGGTGGACGAGGGCGAGACGGTCGTCGAGGCGGCGCTGCGTGAGGCCGAGGAGGAGATCGGGCTCGACCCGGCGTCGGTCGAGGTGTTCGGCACCCTGCCCGAGCTGTGGCTGCCGCCGAGCAACTTCGCCGTGACGCCGGTGCTGGGCTGGTGGCGCCAGCCCGCCGAGGTCACGATCGCGAGCCCGGCCGAGGTCCACGCGATCCACCACGTGCCGATCGACGAGCTGCTCGACCCCGAGCACCGCGTCATGGTGGAGCATCCGCGGACCAGCTACCGCAGCCCGGGCTTCCTGATCGGGCCGGACAAGGACGTGATCCTGTGGGGCTTCACCGGCGGGATCATCGCCCGGCTCTTCGACTACCTGGGCTGGACGCGCCCGTGGGACGAGACGCGGGTGCGGGACCTGCCGGCCTACATGCTGCAGGCTGATCCCCGACGGTCGAGGCTGCTCGACATCGAGGACCACCAGGACGACCAGGACGACCAGGAGGGCGCCGAGTGAACCTGCTCGACTGGCTCCTGGTCGTCCTCGTCCTCGCCTACGCCCTCTCGGGCTACTGGCAGGGCTTCGTCACCGGTGCGTTCGCGACCGCCGGCCTGCTGCTCGGTGGCCTGTTCGGCGTATGGCTGGCACCGATCGCCCTCGGCGACGCCAACCCGTCACTGCTGGTGTCGCTGGGCGCGCTGTTCATCGTGATCCTGGCCGCCTCGCTCGGGCAGGCCGTCCTCCAGTTCGCCGGCAGCCGGATCCGCGAGCGCATCACCTGGCAGCCGGTGCGCGCCCTCGACGCGATCGGAGGGGCGGCGCTCAGTGCGGCCGCCGTGCTGCTGGTGTCCTGGGCGCTCGGTGTGGCGATCTCGGGCACGCGGATCGGTGGCATCACGCCGCTGGTCCGCAGCTCGGCGATCCTCTCCGAGGTCGACCAGGTGCTGCCCGCCTCGGCCGGCAGGGCACTGCAGGCGTTCAACGACGTGGTCGGGACCAGCTTCTTCCCGCGCTACCTCGAGCCGTTCGCGCCCGAGCGGATCGTCGACGTCGGTCCGGGGCCGCGCCGGTTGCTGCAGGACCCGGACGTCCAGCGCGCCGAGGCGAGCGTGCTCAAGGTGCGCGGCACCAACGAGTGCGGCCGGGGTGTCGAAGGCTCCGGCTTCGTCTTCGCCCCGAACCGGCTGATGACCAACGCGCACGTGGTGGCGGGCATCGACGACCCGCAGGTGCTCGTCGGTGACAGCACGGTCGATGCGCAGGTCGTCTACTACAACCCCGACGTCGACATCGCGGTGCTCGCCTTCGACAGCGGCGGCATCCCGGCGCTCTCCTTCGACGACCAGGCGAAGGCCGGGCAGGGCCTGGCGATCCTCGGCTACCCGCAGGACGGGCCCTACCGGGTCGAACCCGCCCGCATCCGGGCCGAGCAGCGGCTGCGCTCACCCAACATCTACGGCGACGGCGCCGTGATCCGCGAGGTGTACTCGCTGCGCGGCCGGATCCTGCCCGGCAACTCCGGTGGGCCGATCATCACGTCGGCGGGCGACGTGGCGGGCGTGGTGTTCGCCGCGTCCGTGACCGATCACGACACCGGCTACGCGCTCACCGCCGGCCAGGTCGCGAACGCCGCGAGCACCGGGCGGAGCAGCTCGAGCCAGGTCTCGACCGGCGGGTGTGCAGGGTGACGGTCGACGGGCACGTCACCGGGTCTCGACCCGCCGGTCGCGACCTCGCAAGCTCGGTCGCGCGGCTTGCTCGACCTCTCCGCCAGAGCGTCTGCCGCTGACGCGGCATCCGCTCAGCTACGACCCTTCAGCGCCTTCGGGATCTCGCGGCCCTGCTCGATGGTGCGCTCGGGGGCACGTACCTGCTTGACCTTGGCGATGCCGACCACACCCAGGAGGCCGGCGAGCACCACGTAGAACCCGAACACGATGAGGAACGCCCAGTGCAGCGCCAGGCCGTCGCCGTTCCAGTTGATGAAGTAGGCGATCGCCACGGAGAGCATGATCACCGCGAGCACGAGGAGGAAGGCGGCGGCCGCGAACAGGCCGATGCCCATCCCGCCGGCCCGGACGCTGACCTTCAGCTCGGACTTGGCGAGCTGGATCTCCTTCTGGACCAGCGTGGAGATGTCGCGGGAGGCGTCGTGGACAAGTCGGCCGATGGTCGGGTCCGTGTCGTTCACCTGCTGCGGCATGCTCATCCCCTGGTCGATCGACGGCTGATGGGACCGACCTTACCGATCGGTCGACTCACAGGTACCTCAGCCACAGGTACGGTATGCACGCCGCGACCGTCACGGCGGTGACGACCAGCCCGTAGCGGGTGAACTCCCAGAACCCGATGTGGTGGCCTTCGCGCTCGGCGATGCCGAGGGCGACCACGTTCGCGGACGCGCCGATCGCGGTGGCGTTGCCGCCGAGGTCGGCGCCCAGCGCCAGTGCCCACCAGAGCACGTGGCCGCCCGCGCCGTGGCCGGCGGCCAGCTGGGCCACGATGGGGCTCATGGTCGCGACGTACGGGATGTTGTCGACGATCGCCGACAGGACGGCCGAGCCGCCCAGCAACACCATCGACGCCAGCCCCAGGCGCCCCTCGGTCGCGTCGGCGGTGGCGGAGGCGATCTTCTCGATGACGCCGGTCTCGACCAGGCCGCCGACCATGATGAACAGGCCGGCGAAGAACGCGAGCGTGGGCCACTCGACCTCGCCGAGAGCCTCGCCCGGGCCGACGTCGGTGATCGCCAGCAGCAGGCCCGCCCCGAGGAGCGCCACGATCGACGGTTCGTAGTGCAGGACCGGGTGCAGGACGAATGCGAGCAGCACGAGACCGAGTACGACGAGCGACTTGACCAGCAACGCGGAGTCGGTGATCGCCTCCCGCTCGTCGAGCCGCATCACCGACGCCGCGCGCTCGGGGTCGTAGACGAAGTCGCGCCGGAAGAGCCACCGGCACAGCAGGCAGAAGATCACCATCAGCACCACGACGATCGGCAGCAGGTTCACCAGGAAGTCGTTGAACGTGAGCCCGCCGCGTGCGGCGATGATGATGTTGGGCGGGTCGCCCACGAGGGTGGCGGTGCCGCCGATGTTGGACGCGAACACCTCGGCCATCAGGAACGGCACCGGCCGCAGCCCGAGCCGCTGGCAGACCAGGAACGTCACCGGGGCGATCAGCAGGATGGTCGTCACGTTGTCGAGGAGCGCCGACGCGACCGCGGTGAGCACGCACAGCGTGACCATCAGCGCGTACGGGCGACCACGGGCGCGCTTGGCGGCCCAGATGGCGACGTACTCGAAGACACCGGTGCGGCGCAGCACCGCCACGATCACCATCATCCCCATCAGCAGGAAGATGACGTTCCACTCGATGCCGGTGTCCTCGGAGAAGAAGGCGTGCTCGGAGTCGGTGATCTGCAGGAGCAGGAGCAGGGCCGCACCGCCCAGGGCGACCGCCGTGCGGTGGACCTTCTCGGTCACCAGCAGCACGTAGGCGCAGAGGAAGATGACGACGGCTGCGACAGCCACGGGCGGCTCCTCGGGGGTCGGTTCGGCTCGACGCCGACCAGACTTCCCGGCACACCCTGCGGCTGACCCTATCCCGCGCGTGGGGCGAGGTGTCGCCCGGCCGTGGGATAGCGTCGCGCCCGTGAAGGCAGGTGAGCTCGCGAAGCCCTATCCGACGGTCGGCCTGCGCAGCGGGGCGGTCGACGCCGCGCGCCTGCTCACGGAGGAGGACCGCCCCGGACTGATCGTCGTCGACGAGCACGACCGTCCGGTCGCGGTGCTGCCGGGGTACCAGGTGCTCCGCCAGGTGATCCCGGGCTACCTGCGTGACGACCCGCGGCTGGTCGCGGTGGTGGATGACGGATTCATCGACGAGATGTGCGACGCGCTCGCCGAGAAGGCGGTGGAGGACCTGCTCCCGAAGGACCGGAGCAAGCTCCCCGTCGTCGGCTCGGACGAGTCGATCCTGGGGGTCGCCGCGCTGATGGCGGCGGAGCGCAGCCCGATCGTGGCGGTGGTGGACGACCCGCGCGGGGAGGGTCCGCTGCTCGGTGCGATCACGCTGCCCAACGTTCTCGGTGCGCTGCTGCCGGACCGGATCACCGGCCCCTGACGTCGGGGCCCTCGAACACGTCGGGTACGCCGTCGTGGTCGGTGTCGCGCTCCTCGAGCTCGCACAGGCGCCGGTAGACCCGGTTGCGGGCGCGCAGCACGGCGGCGGCGAGCGCGGCGGCGACCAGCGAGCCGACGAACACCGCCACCTTGACGTGCTCACCCGCCGTCGAGTGCTCGTCGTAGGCGAGCTCGCCGATCAGCAGCGAGACGGTGAAGCCGATGCCGGCGAGCATCGCCATGCCGATCACGTCGGTCCAGGACAGCTCGTCGTCGAGGTCGGCGTGGGTGAACCGGTGCAGCAGCCAGGCGGAGGCCACGATGCCGAGCGGCTTGCCGACGACCAGGCCGAAGACGACGCCCAGGGCGATCCGGTCGGTCATCGCGTTGCCGAGGCCGGACACCCCGCCGACGTACACGCCGGCGGCGAAGAAGGCGAACACCGGTACGGCGATCCCGGCCGAGACCGGCCGGACCAGGTGCTCGAGGTGCTCCGCGAGCCCGCGGCCGGGGCGGCCGTCGCGCGTGCGGACGGGGACGGTGAAGGCCAGCAGGACGCCGGCGACGGTGGCGTGCACGCCGGAGGCGTGCACGAGCGCCCACGCCACCAGGGCGAGCGGCAGCAGCAGCCACCACCGGCTGATCCGGCGCTGCACGAGCAGGCCGAAGACGAGGATCGGCAGCAGCGACAGGCCGAGGAACCCGAGCCGCAGGTAGTCGGTGTAGAACACCGCGATGATCGTGATGGCGAGCAGGTCGTCGACCACGGCGAGCGTGAGCAGGAAGGTGCGCAGGCCGGCGGGGAGATGGGTGCTGATCACCGCCAGGATCGCGACCGCGAACGCGATGTCGGTCGCAGTGGGAACGGCCCATCCGCCGAGGTCCCCGCCGAGGTTCCACGCGACGAACACCAGCGCTGGCGCGACCATGCCACCGATGGCGGCGGCCACCGGGAGTGCGGCTCGGCGCGGGTCGCGCAGGTCACCGGCGACGAACTCGCGCTTGAGCTCGAGGCCGGCGACGAAGAAGAAGATCGCGAGCAGGCCGTCGGCCGCCCAGGTGCCGAGGGTGAGGTCGAGGTGCAGGGCGTGCGGGCCGACGACCGTGTCGCGGAGGCCGGTGTAGCTGTCCCGCCAGGGAGTGTTCGCCCAGACGAGGGCGAGCGCGGCCGCGGCGATCAGCAGCAGGCCGCCGGTGGCCTCGGCGCGCAGGATCTCCGCCGCCCGTGAGCTCTCCAGGAACGATCCGCGCGCGAACAGCCGTCCACGGGCGGGGGTGGTCGGCGGACCAGGGGTCCTCGGCGGGTCGGGCATCGGCGCTCCTCGGGGTCGTCGATCAGGCTTGCCGACCAGACTTCCCGGCGCTCCACCGCCAGCGTATCCAGCCACCCCCAAATGCCGAGTCGGCGCAGTCTCAGCCTGAGACTGCGCCGACTCGGCGGGTTGGTGCCTGAGACTGCGCCGACTCGGCGGGTTGGTGCCTGAGACTGCGCCGACTCGGCGGGTTGGTGGGTCAGTCCTCGCCCTTGCCCGCGCTGAGCTCGGAGGAGATCAGGTCCATCACCGTGGAGTCGGCGAGGGTGGTGACGTCGCCGATCTCGCGGTTCTCGGCGACGTCGCGCAGCAGGCGCCGCATGATCTTGCCGGACCGGGTCTTGGGCAGCTCGGCGACGACCATGATCTGCCGGGGGGTGGCGATGGGGCCGATCTCCTTGCGGACGTGCTGGCGCAGCTCGGCGACGATGTCCTCGCCGCCGTCGCCGGCCTCCTCGCGGAGGATGACGAACGCGCAGACCGCCTGGCCGGTGTCCTCGTCCTTGGCGCCCACCACCGCGGCCTCGGCGACCTTCGGGTGCGAGACGAGGGCCGACTCGATCTCGGTGGTCGAGAGCCGGTGGCCCGACACGTTCATGACGTCGTCGACGCGGCCGAGCAGCCACAGGTCGCCGTCCTCGTCCTTCTTGGCCCCGTCGCCGGCGAAGTAGTACCCCTGCTTGTGGAAGCGCGACCAGTAGGTGTCCTTGAACCGCTCGGGGTCACCCCAGATGGTGCGCAGCATCGCCGGCCACGGGCCGGTGAGGACCAGGTAGCCGCCGGACCCGTTCGGGACCGGCTGGCCCTCGTCGTTGACCACCTCGGCCGTCACGCCCGGGATCGGGGTCATCGCCGAGCCCGGCTTGCCGGCGGTCACGCCCGGCAGCGGGCTGATCATGATCATGCCGGTCTCGGTCTGCCACCAGGTGTCGACGACCGGGGTGCGGTCGCCGCCGATGACGTGGCGGTACCAGACGTAGGCCTCGGGGTTGATCGGCTCCCCGACCGACCCGAGGAGCCGCAGCGACGACATGTCGGAGCGGTCCGGGATCTCGCGGCCCTGCTTCATGAACGCGCGGATGGCCGTCGGGGCGCAGTAGAGGATGGTGACGCCGTACTCCTCGATGATCCGCCACCATCGGCCGCGCTCCGGGCTGTCCGGCGTGCCCTCGTAGACGATCTGGGTGACGCCGTTCGACATCGGCCCGTACACGATGTAGCTGTGCCCGGTCACCCAGCCGACGTCGGCGGCGGTCCAGCACACGTCGGTCTCCGGCTTGACGTCGAACACGCCCCAGTGGGTGTACGAGGTGCCGGTCAGGTAGCCCCCGGTGGTGTGGAGGATGCCCTTCGGCTTCCCGGTCGTGCCGGAGGTGTACATGACGTAGAGCGGGTGCTCGGAGTCGAAGAACTCGCACTCGTGCTCCGGTGAGGCGTTGCCGACCGCGTCGTGCCACCACACGTCGACCGCGTCGTCCCAGTCGACGTCCTGGCCGGTGCGTCGTACGACGAGGACCTTCTCGACCTCGACACCCTGCTCCTTGGTGCGTTGCCGGGCCTCGTCGACCGCCGGCTTCAGGGCCGCGGCGGCGCCGCGACGGTAGCCGCCGTCGGAGGTGATCACGACCGTCGACTCGCAGTCGACGATCCGGGTCGCCAGCGCGTCGGCGGAGAACCCGCCGAACACGACGCTGTGCGGTGCCCCGATGCGGGCGCAGGCCAGCATCGAGATCATCGTCTCCGGGATCATCGGCATGTAGATCGTGACCCGGTCGCCCTTGCGCACCCCGAGCTCGGTCAGGGCGTTGGCCGCCCGGCAGACCTCGTCCTTGAGCTCGGCGTACGTGATCGAGCGCTTGTCGTCGACCGGCTCCCCGACCCAGTGCATCGCCACCCGGTCGCCGTTGCCCGCGGCCACGTGGCGGTCCACGCAGTTGTACGCCGCGTTGATCTTGCCGCCGACGAACCACTTGGCGAACGGGGCGTCGTCCCAGTCCAGGACCCGCTCCCACTTCTGGTGCCAGTCCAGCCGCTCGGCCTGCTCGGCCCAGAAGCCCTCCCGGTCGGCCGCCGCGCGATCGTAGGCATCCGCCTTGAGGTTGGCGTGCTCGGCGAGACCCGCCGGCGGCTCGAACCGACGCTCCTCGCGCAACAGATTGGACAGTGTCTCTTCACTCACGCTCGATCACTCCCACTCGGTCGATGTCCAGGTCGGTGCCGCCAGACGTGTGGCCCTCCCCACAGTAGTCACCCGCGGTCGGCTCACCGCGGGCCCACGGGGAAGACGGTCTTCTTGTGTGTGAAGGCCGTGACACCGGCCAGCGACGCGTACCAGGCGGCGGCCGCGGTGGCGAGGCCGCACCAGCCACCGGCCTTGTGGATGGCGTCGGACGTCGCGAACTCGCCGATCGCCAGCAGCAGGAAGGTGATGGTCAGCAGCACGAAGACCGCCAGGATCGCGCCGCTCACCCGGCTGGCGCCGATCGTCATGTAGGCGGTGAAGATGCCCCAGGCGAGCAGGTACAGCCCGATGGTGTTGGCCACGTCGCCCTCGGAGGCGGCACTCAGGTCGGTGTGGCCGGTGAGCCACCAGAACGAGAGCCAGAACGCGCCGTACGACGAGAACGCGGTCGCGCCGAAGGTGTTGCCCTTGGCGAACTCCCACATGCCGGCCGCGAACTGGCCGATGCCGCCATAGGCGAGGGCGAGCCCGAACACCACGGGCTCGACCTTGAACAGGCCGGTGTTGACGAAGCTCAGGATGAAGGTGGTCAGGGCGAACCCGGCCAGGCCGAGTGGGGCGGGGTCGGCGAGGTGGCTGCCGGGGACGGGACGGGATTCGGGGATCGGCGTGGACATGCGAGCTCCTAGGGGGTAGGCGTTCCTCCGTGGTGGGACGCTAGGAACGGCGGCGAGGGCGCGGCCAGACCGGCGGCCGGGCCCGTCGCTGAACGGCCGACGCCCGTCGGTGTGTGCGAGGTCACACTGCGGTGGGCGGTCGTTCCGGTACGACGAGCGGTCGACGGGCCCGTTCGGCGACCGGCAGGAAGCCGCCGCGGTCCAGGTCCAGTCCTTCGGGCGCGTGCAGCCGCACCATGGTGCTGGCCAGGTGCACCGGCAGCCGGTGCCGCGTGGCGACCGAGACGCCGATCATGGTGAGGAAGGCGACCGGCACCGTGCACATCGCCGGCTGGGCGAGCAGCACGCCCGCCCAGCCGCCCGGGTCCGCACCGAGCATCGCCCCGAGGACCGCGGAGGCCGACAGCGTGCCGCCGGCCACCATCCCCGTCACCGCGCCCGCCGCGGTCAGTCCCCGCCACCAGATGCCGAGCAGCAGCAGCGGGCAGAAGGTCGACGCCGCGACCGCGAACGCGAGCTCGACCGCGTGCGCCACCGCGAGCCCGGACGACAGGGCGGTGAGCGCCAGGGTGAGCACGGCGCCCAGCACGCCGGCGGCCCGGAAGGCCGTGACGGGCGCCAGCCAGCGGCCGAGCACGTCCTGGCCGAGGACGCCGGCCATCGAGACGACCAGGCCGGAGGAGGTCGAGAGGAACGCAGCGAACGCCCCCGCCCCGAGCACCGCGGTCAGTACGTCGGCCGCCGTGCCGCCCAGGACGTGGCCGGGCAGTACCAGGACCACCGAGTCGGCCCGGCCGGAGTCGGCGAGACCGGGTACGTAGCGCCGGCCGAGCACGCCGTACAGCGTCGGCAGCAGGTAGAACGCGCCGAGCAGCGACAGGACCGCGACCGTGGTCCGGCGGGCGGTCCGGCCGTCGGGGTTGGTGTAGAAGCGGACCACGACGTGCGGAAGCCCCATCGTGCCCAGGAAGGTGGCCGCGATCAGGGAGTAGGTGAGGTAGAGCGTGTGCGGACCGTGCATCGGCTCGAGCCAGTCGACCTCGTGCAGGCGCGCGGTCGTCGCGGCGGCGCCACCCCGGTCGTGGACGAGCAGGACCGCGAGCGGAACCAGCAGGGCGCACAGCTTGATCCAGTACTGGAAGGCCTGCACGAGGGTGATGCTGCGCATGCCACCCGCCACGACCGTCACTACGACGACGGCCCCGACGAGGAGGCCGCCGACCCACGTGGGCGCGCCCGTCAGCGCGTGCGACCGTCAGGCCGGCGCCCTGGAACTGCGGCACCAGGTAGAAGATCGCGATGAGCACCACCAGCCCGCTCGCCACCCGCCGCGCGGCCGGCGACTCCAGCCGCAGCTCGGCGAAGTCGGGCAGCGTGTAGGCCCGTGACCGGCGCAGCGGAGCCGCGACGAACAGGAGCAGCACCAGGTAGCCGGCCGTCCAGCCGACCGGGTACCAGAGGGAGTCGACCCCGCGGCTGAGCACCAGCCCGGCGACGCCGAGGAAGGAGGCGGCCGAGAGGTACTCGCCGCCGATGGCGCTCGCGTTGAGCGCGGGCCCGACCGACCGCGAGGCGACGTAGAAGTCGCTCGTGGTGCGCGAGAAGCGCAGGCCGAACGTCCCGACCCCGATGGTCAGCAGCGTCACCGCGACGATCCCGGTCAGCGCGGCGACCGTGCTCACCGCGGCTCCCGGGACTCGACCAGCTCCTGGAAGGCCGCCTCGTTGCGCTCGGCCCGGCGCACGTAGGAGATCGCCAGCGCCACCAGCCAGGGGTAGACCAGCAGGCCGAGCACCCACCAGGCCAGGGGCACCCCGAGGACCCGTGCGGACTGCAGCGGGCCGACCAGCCAGAACGCCAGCGGCAGCAGCCCGACGGTGCCGGCGAGCACGGCCGTCGTACCGACGGCGAGCCGCAGCTGCGAGCGGACCAGGGACCGCATGTAGACCTCGCCCAGCTCGGTCCGTGCGTCGATCTCGGAGGCGACCGACGTACGCCGTCGGCGACCGTTCCGGGGCCCGGTGACCCGGACCCGCTCGACCGGCTCCGCGGACTCGGTCGTCACGAGAGCTCCCGGTGGGACCGCAGCAGCTCCCGCAACGCCGGGGCGGACCGGCGACTGACCGGGAGCTCGGTGCCGCCGACCACCACGCAGTAACGACCCTGCGTGGCCCGGACCTCCTCGACGTGGGCGAGCGAGACCAGCAGCGAGCGGTGGATGCGCAGGAACCCGGCGTCGCGCCAGCGCTCCTCGAGGGTGTTGAGCGGGATCCGGACCAGGTGGCTGCCCCGGTCGGTGTGCATCCGGACGTAGTCGCCGTGCGCCTCGACGTAGCGCACCTCGGAGCGCGTCACGAAGCGGGTGACACCGCCCAGCTCGACGGCGATGGTGTCCTCGGGCGTCGGTGCCGAGGCGTCGGCCTCGCAGACCCGCCGGACCGCCTCGCGCAGCCGGTCCTCGCGCACCGGCTTGAGCAGGTAGTCCACCGCGTTCAGGTCGAACGCGTCGACGGCGTGGTCGGCGTACGCCGTGACGAACACGACCGGCGGGGGGTCGGCGAAGTTCGCGAGCACGCCGGCCAGCTCCAGGCCGGAGAGGCCGGGCATCGCGACGTCGAGGAGCACCGCGTCCACCGGCTCCTCGCGGAGCACGCGGAGCGCGTCGGCGGCGCTGAGGCAGGTGCGGACCTCGCCGACGCGGTCGTCGCGGCCGAGGAGGAAGGCCAGCTCGGCCAGTGCGGGCTGCTCGTCGTCCACCACGAGCACCCGCAGACCGGTGGTCACCGCTGCCCCGGGTGTGACCGTCGCCACGCCGTCATGGACGACACCCTAGAGCGTGGCCCTAGGCCCGGACGCCGGGCGCGAACTTGGGGACGCGGACGCTGACCCGGGTGCCGGCACCGGGCGCGGTCTCGACGACCAGCCCGTAGTCGTCGCCGAAGACGGTGCGCAACCGGCCGTCGACGTTCCCGAGGCCGGTCGAGTCCAGGGAACGGTCACCGGCCAGCGCGCGGCGGACGACGTCGGGATCCTCGCCCACGCCGTCGTCCTCCACCTCGATCACGCACTCCTGGCCCTGGTCGCGCGCCACGATCCGGATGTGACCGCCGCCCTCGGCCGCCTCCAGGCCGTGCCGCACGGCGTTCTCCACGAGCGGCTGGATGCAGAGGAACGGGACCGCCACGGGCAGCACCTCCGGCGCGATCCGCAGCGTGACCCGGAGCCGGTCGCCGAAGCGTGCCTGCTCCAGCAGCAGGTAGCGCTCGATCGACCGCAGCTCCTCGGCGAGCGTCGTGTACTCGCCGTGCCGGCGGAACGAGTAGCGGGTGAAGTCGGCGAACTCGAGCAGCAGCTCGCGCGCCCGGTCCGGGTCGGTCCGGACGAAGCTGGCGATCGCGCCGAGCGAGTTGTAGATGAAGTGGGGGCTGATCTGGGCCCGCAGCGCACGCACCTCGGCCTCCATCAGCCGGGTGCGGCTGGCGTCGAGCTCGGCGAGCTCGAGCTGGGCACCCACCCACTGGGCGACCTCGTCGGCCGCTCGGGCCAGGCCCGCCGTGGCGCGCGGGGCGAAGGCCTGCAGGGTGCCGACCACCCGTTCCTCGACGACGAGCGGGCTCACGATCGCCGCCCGGATCTCACAGCCCGGTACGTCGCACGGCAGCTCGTGCCGGTCGAAGAGCCGGGTGCTGCCGCGCTCGACGGTGGCCACCGCGAGCGCCGCGGCCTGCCGTTCGTGGTGCTGCCCACCTCCGTGCCAGGCGAGCAGCGTCGCGGTGTCGGTGAGCGCCAGGGCCGGCGTCCCGAGCAGGTCGTGCAGGTGCCGGACGCTCCGCTCGGCGCTCTCGTGGGTCAGGCCGGCGCGCAGCGCCGGGGCCGCGAGCGAGGCGTTGTGGAGCGTGCGGAAGGTGGCGCGGTCGGCCTCGGACCCGAGGTGCCGGCGGCGCCAGGGCTTCATCGGAAGTCGATGAGGAGGACGTCGGCGTCGGCGCCGTCGTCGGTGACCGGCTCCGGCGGTGCCTCGCCCGCGGGCTCCTCCCGCGGCTCGGGCTCGGGCTCGGGCCGGTCGACCACGGCGGCGCGGAAGCACGAAGCGCGCAGCGGCAGCTGCATGCCGTCCATGCCGCGGCCGTAGTCGTCGTAGAAGTCGACCACCTCGGCGAGCCTCGCCGCGCGGTCCTCCTCGTCGAGGACGGCGAAGTTCGACCGGGACAGCGCCAGGTCCTGGATCGACTCGCGGTCCACGACCTGCCAGTGCCGGAACTCCTGCTCCTCCACGAACCCGAACAGCGGTGAGGTGACCAGTGGCTCGGCGGAGCGCAGCTCCTCCTGGGTGCCGATCAGCGCGCCGAGCTTCCGGACCCACGGGATCCGCTCGTCGCGCTCGTTCCAGACCAGCGCGACCCGGCCGCCGGGCTTGAGGACGCGGGCGATCTCCGGCAGGGCGCGGTCGTGGTCGAACCAGTGGAACGCCTGGGCGACGACCACGACGTCGTACCCCGCGTCCGGGGCGGGGATGTCCTCCGCGGACGCCACGGACGTGCGGACGTCGGGCAGGTTGTCCCGCAGCCGCGCGAGCATCTGCTCGTCCGGATCGGTCGCGTGCACGTCGTGGCCGAGGTCGACCAGGGCCCGCGTCAGCTTGCCGGTGCCGGCGCCGAGCTCGAGGACCGTCGTCGGCTGCTCGCCGGCCAGCCACGCCGCGGCCTCGCGCGGGTACGTCGGGCGGGCCCGGTCGTAGGCGTCGACCACGGCGCCGAAGGAGCGGGAGGGATCGGTCATCGGGCTCACCGTACCCGCCGATACGGTGGTATCCCGTGAGCACCGACCCGTTGTCCCGACTCGCCGCGCTCGAGGGTGTCCCCTCGGCGTACGCCGCCGCCCGGGACGGGATCGACGTGATGCTGCGCGACCGCGGACTGCGGCGTACCTCGCCCGAGACGACGACCGAGAGCCTGCTGCGCGGTGCGCACGCCAGCGCCGTCCTCGAGGGCTCCGCGTCGAGCCTGGCCGAGCTGCGCGCGGGGGAGGGTGACGAGGTCGCGGCCGACGCGGTCCGGGTGTCGACCGAGCTGCCTCGGACTGGCGCCGGCCCTGTCGCGCACGCCGCTCCAGGCGCTCGCCCGGATCCACGCGCTGGCCGCGGCACGTCTGCCGGAGGACCAGCGCGGCCGTCCCCGCGACGCCGCCGCCGCCGAGAGGCTGCGGGGTGTGGGCGGGCTGCTGACGGAGCCGACCACGGCGCCGGCCCTGCTGCTCGCCGCGGTCGTGCACGCCGAGCTCGCGACCGCCGCACCGTTCGGCTCCCACAACGGGATCGTCGCGCGCGCCGCCGAGCGGCTGGTGCTCGTCGCCAGGGGCGTCGACGAGAAGTCGCTGGTGGTCCCGGAGGCCGGGCACCTGGCGCTGCGCGCGGCGTACGAGTCCAACCTGCGGGGGTACGCCGGGGGCGGCTCGTCCGGGGTGCACTCCTGGCTGCTCTACGCCGCCGAGGCGTACGCCGCGGGCGCCGAGGCGAGCCCGCTGCGGCGGGAGCGCGGGCTGAGCATGCGAACGGCACCCGGACTTCGAGCTCGATGGTCTGGGTGCCGCCGCTGACACGTGAGTCCGTGGCTACCAGGCGTGCAACATCCAACTGCTGCCGCGGGAGTGTCCCGAATCGGCATGCGCCCTGTAGGAAGGGTAGATCGCCGCGTGGGTACCCGGCTCACGTGCTGCTCTCTGGAGTTCTGCCTCCCTGTCTACGCCTCTTCACCCTCACCTTCAAGGGTTGACAACCGCCCGGTGTCGAGCCGGCTGGGCGGATCGGGTGTCAGGCGCCGAGCCGGCGCTTGCGGGCGTTGGCCCAGAGGACGCCGCCGACGGCGAACGCGCCACCGACCGCGAGCGCGGCCAGCGTCGGGCCGGCCGGCGGGAGGGGCACCCGGGAGCGCAGCGCGACCGGCTTGGTGAAGACGAGGACCGGCCAGCCCCGCTCCGCGGCGACCCGGCGCAGCTCCTTGTCCGGGTTGACCGCGTGGGCGTGCCCGACGACCTCCAGCATGGGGACGTCGGTGACCGAGTCGCTGTACGCGTAGCTGTTCGCCAGGTCGTAGCCGCGGTCGCGGGCGAGCTCCTCGATCGCCCGGGCCTTCTCCTCGGCGTAGGCGTAGTACGCGATGCCGCCGGTGTAGCGGCCGTCCTCGATCTCCATGCGGGTGGCGATGACGCGGTCGGCGCCGAGCATCGCGGCGATCGGCTCCACCACCTCGGCGCCGGACGCCGACACGATCACGACGTCGCGGCGGGCGAGGTGGTGCTCCTCGATGAGCGACACCGCCTCGTCGTACACCAGCGGGTCGACGATGTTGTGGAGGGTGTCGGCGACGATCTCGCGCACGGTGGCCACGTCCCACCCGGCGCACAGCTGCGACATGAACTGCCGCATCTTCTCCATCTGGTCGTGGTCCGCCCCACCGACGAGGTAGACGAACTGGGCGTACGCCGAGCGCAGCACCGCCCGGCGCGAGATCAGCCCACCGGCCTGGAACGGCTTGCTGAACGCGAGCGTGCTCGACTTCGCGATGACCGTCTTGTCGAGGTCGAAGAAGGCCGCGGTCGGGCGGGTCGCCATGTCGTCATCGTAGGGGTCCGCGGCCCACCTTCCGGCCACAGGCTGCGTGTCGACACCCTTGTCCACAAGGGGCCCCGACACCGATCGCGCCCGGGGGAGGACCCGGGAAGCATCGGCGCATGACCGCACCGCTCCTCATCACCCGCGACCAGTCCCTCCTCGACGAGCTGCTGCGGCTCTCCGCGGCCGCCGGCGTCACCCCCGACGTGGCCGGGGACGGCGGGGCCGCGCTCCGCGGCTGGGCCCGCGCACCCGTCGTGCTGGTGGGCGCCGACGTCGCGGAGGACCTGGCCCGGATCTCGCCGGCCCGGCGAGGTCAGGTGTACGTCGTCGCGTGGGGCGAGGTGCCCGACCAGATGTTCCGGGTGGCCCTCGAGATCGGCGCGGAGAGCGTGGCGCGGCTGCCGCGGTCGGAGGCCTGGCTGGTGGAGCTGCTGACCGACCTGGGGGACACCGGCACGCTGCCGGCCGAGGGCCTCCTGGTGGGGGTGGTCGGCGGCAGCGGTGGCGCCGGCGCGACCACGTTCGCGTGCGCGCTGGGACAGGTCGCTGCCCAGCGCGGGCGGGCGGTCGTCGTCGACGCCGACCCCCTCGGGCCGGGGGTCGACCGGGTGCTCGGCCTCGAGGACCGGGACGGCGTCCGGTGGGACGGGCTGTGCGACACCACCGGCCGCCTGAGTGCACGAGCGCTGCGGGAGGCGCTGCCCCGGCGCGACGGGCTCGCGGCCCTCACCTGGCGAGCCGGTGCCCCCGAGCGACTGCAGGCGTTCGCCGTCCGCGAGGTCCTCTCGGCCGCGCGTCGCGGCCACGACGTCACCGTCGTCGACCTGCCGCGGACACCGGACCCGTTGATGGACGAGGTCGCCGCCCGCTGCGACCGCCTCCTGGTGGTGACCGTGCCCAGCGTCGTCGGCGTCGCGTCCGCGGCGCGCACCTGCGGCCGGCACCGCGGCTCCACCACGGTGCGCCTGGTCCTGCGCGGGCGGGGCATCGACGCGCCGGCGGTCGCCCGGGCCACGGGCGTGCCGGTGCTCGCCGAGATGCCCGACCAGCGCGGCCTGCCCGAGGCCATCGACCTGGGTCTGGGGCCGGTCCGGTCACGACGCGGGGCGTTGGGCCGGGCGGCCGGAGAGGTGCTCGCGCAGCTCGTCGTCATGCAGGCGGCGGCGTGACCACGGCGTCGCCGGACGACCTCGAGGCGGTCCGCGACCGGCTGGCCCGCAGTCCGGGCGAGCTCACGCCGCACCGGGTCGCCCAGGCCCTGCGCGAGACCGGGCGTCCGGTGGGCGACGCCGCCGTCCTGGCCGTCTACGAGACGCTGCGGCGCGACGTCGTCGGCGCCGGGCCGCTGGAGCCGCTGCTCCGGACGCCCCACGTCACCGACGTGCTCGTCAACGGGGCCGACCGCGTGTACGTCGACCGGGGCGCCGGCCTCGAGCGCACCGACGTGCGGTTCCCCGACGAGCAGGCGGTCCGGCGGCTCGCGCAGCGGCTGGCCGCGCTCGGCGGACGGCGCCTCGACGACGCGGCACCGTACGCCGACCTCCGGCTGCCCGACGGCACCCGCTTCCACGCCGTCCTCGCGCCGCTGGCCCGACCCGGCACCCTGATCTCCCTGCGGGTGCCACGCAGCCGGTCGTTCTCGGTCGCCGAACTGGTGGCCGCCGGCACGCTCACCGCGGACACCGGCCGCCTGCTCGAGGCGGTCGTCGCCGCACGCCTCGCGTTCCTGGTCACCGGCGGCACCGGCTCGGGCAAGACCACGCTGCTCGCCGCGCTGCTCTCCGAGGTCCATGCCGACGAGCGGATCGTCGTCGTCGAGGACGCCAGCGAGCTGCGCCCCGAGCACCCCCACGTCGTGGCGCTCGAGGGCCGGCCGCCGAACCTCGAGGGCGCGGGCGCCGTGGAGGTCCGCACCCTGGTTCGGCAGGCGCTCCGGATGCGGCCCGACCGGCTGGTGGTCGGGGAGGTCCGCGGCGCCGAGGTGGTCGACCTGCTCGCCGCGCTCAACACCGGGCACGACGGTGGCTGCGGCACCGTCCACGCGAACTCGGCAACCGACGTCCCGGCCCGCATCGAGGCGCTGGCGCTGGCCGCCGGCCTGGGACGCGACGCCGCGCACAGCCAGCTCGCGTCGGCCGTGGACGTCGTGCTGCACCTCGACCGCGCGCGGGACGGCGTACGCCGGCTGCGCCAGGTCGCCGTTCCCGAGCGGGGGCCGGACGGCCTGGTCGGCATGGTCGCGGCGCTCGAGGTCGGTACGGACGGTCGGTCGACGCCGGGGCCGGCCGCCGCGGCGCTGGCCGCGAGGTTGGGCGCATGACCGTGCCCGCCGCGGTGTGCGCCGGCCTGGCGGTGGCGCTGCTCGTGCGACCCGCGGCGAGGCTTCCGGCGCACCGGCCGGTGGCGCCGGCCCTCGGAGCGATCCCGCTGCTGCTCGCTGTCGCGGGGCTGGCGCCCCGCCTCGGTGCACTCCTCGTCGTGGCCGCCGCCGGTGCGCTCGGTGCGCTCGCCCTGTGGCGCCGGCGCCGCCGGCGGCGCGGGGCGGCAGCCGTCGCGGGTCAGGTCCTGGAGACCTGCGAGCTGCTGGCGGGCGAGCTCCGCGCGGGCCGGCCGCCGGGGACCGCGCTGGAGAGCGCCGCCGCCGCATGGCCGCCCCTGGAGCCGGTCGCGGAGGCGTTCCGGGTGGGCGCGGACGTCCCCGGCGCGCTCCGGGAGGTCGGGGCGCGCGTGGACGGCGCCGGCGACCTGCGGATCGTCGCCGCGGCCTGGCAGGTCGCCCACCGGACCGGCCAGGGCCTCGGGACGACGGTCGCCCGGGTCGCCGATTCGCTGCGTGCTGCGGCGGCCACCCGGCGGGTGGTGGAGGGAGAGCTCGCCTCGGCCCGGGCGACCGCGCGGCTGGTCGCCGGCCTGCCCGTGCTGGCCCTCCTGATGGGCTCCGGGGCGGGCGGCGACCCGTGGGGCTTCCTGCTCGGCACCGCGCCCGGGCTCGCCTGCCTCGGTGGCGGGACGGGGCTGGTCCTGGCCGGCCTGTGGTGGATCGAGGCGATCGCGGCCGCGGTCGAGGGCGGGCCATGACCGTCTGGCCGGCTGTCTGCTGCGCGGCCCTGGCCGCCGCGCTGCTCGTGCCGCCGCGGCCGGCACCCGCGGCCGGGGCCCCGGCCCTGCCCCCGGCCTCGGGGGTCCGGGCCGACTGGCTGCACCGCCACCGGATCTGGTGGAGCGCCCTGGCGGGCCTCGGGGCGCTGCTGTTCCTGCAGGGACCGGCCGCGCCGGTCGGTGGGCTGGCTGCCGCCGTCGCGACGTGGGTCGTGGTCGGTCGGGCGGAGCCGGGCGACGTCCGCCGCCGGCGCGCGGAGGTGCGCCGTGACCTCCCGCACGCCGTGGAGCTGTTCGCAGCGACCCTGCGCGCCGGCGCCGCACCCGCCGACGGGGTCGCGCTGGTCGCGGCTGCGCTGCCCGGTGCGGCCGCGGACCGGCTCTCGGCGGTGGCGGCGCGGCTCGCCGTCGGGCTCGACCCGGTGCAGGTGTGGGAGGGGCTCGCGTCCGATCCGGACCTGGGGCGGCTGGGGCGGACCCTCGCCCGGGCGCACTCCTCGGGTGCGCCCGTGCTCGCCAGCGTCGAGGGACTCGCGGACGATCTCGCCGGCGCCGCACGCGCCGACACCGAGGAGCGGGCGCGCGCGGTCGGCGTCAAGGCCGCGCTCCCGCTCGGCCTCTGCCTGCTCCCGGCCTTCGTCCTGGTCGGGATCGTCCCGCTGGTCGTGGGACTTGCCGGCGCGCTGGACCTCGGCTGACAGCCCACCTGCCGTCCACCGGGCGGCTGCCGACCACCGTCTCCCCCGTGCGCCCGCCGGCGCGAGCGGGCCACGTCCGGGATCGCCGAGGGTCGACACCGACGGCCGCACCGGGCGGCCGGGAAACGGAGTCCCAGATGTTCCACCGCCACGCGACCATCCGCAGCGACGAGCGCGGCATCACCACCGCCGAGTACGCCGTCGGCACGGCGGCCGGCGCCGGTCTCGCCGGGCTGCTCTACAAGCTGCTGACCGGCGGCTTCGGCGACCAGCTGCTCAAGACGCTGTTCGACCACGTGCTGAGCCTCCTGGGCATCGGCTGATGCGACGCTCCGAGCGCGGGGCCGCGACCGCCGAGCTGGCCATGGTGCTGCCGCTGCTGGTCGCGGTCACCGTGGGGCTGGTCTGGTTGCTCGCGGTCGGAGCGGCGCAGGTCCGTGCCGTCGACGCCGCCCGGGAGACTGCGCGTGCGGTCGCCCGCGGCGACGCCGTCGCGGAGGCCGTGGCCCGCGGTGAGCAGGTCGCCCCGCCGGGGAGCAGCGTCCGGGTCCGCGCCGACGGTGGGCAGGTGACCGCCGTCGTCGTGGGCCGGGTCTCCGGGCCGGGCGGGCTGTTCGCCCGCCTCCCGGGTGCCACGGTCTCGGCCACGGCCGTCGCGGCGGCGGAGGAGTCGCCATGAGGGCCGACCGCGGTTCGGCGACCGTGTTCGCGGTCGCCTGCCTGTCCGTGCTGCTCCTGCTGGGCGCCGCCCTGGGCGTGGTCGCCGCGATGGTGCGGGGCCACCGCGTCGCGCAGTCGGCGGCCGACCTGGCCGCGCTGGCCGCGGCCGACGCGGTCCGCGCCGGCGAGGACCCGTGCTCACGGGGCGGCGACGTCGCCGTCGAGAACGGCGCCCGGCTCAGCTCCTGCTCGGTCGCCGGGCGCGAGGTGACCGTCGCCGTGACCGTCGCCGGGCCGCACTGGCTCGGCCAGGTGGCCGACCTGTCCGCCGAGGCCCGCGCCGGACCCGGCTGACTAACTGGGTGTGTCCCGATTGCACGGATCGAGCGCGACGGCACCGTGCGGGACGTGTCGTACCCAAGTGACGTGACCGATGACCAGTGGGACCTGCTGGAACCGGTGTCCAACGCGGCCGGCAAGCGCGGCCGCAAGCATGCGGATGACCTCCGGACCGTGGTGGACGCGATGCTGTACATCGCGCAGACCGGCTGCCAGTGGCGCTACCTGCCGCAGTCGTTCGGGCCGTGGACACGGGTCTGGTCGCAGTTCCGCCGCTGGTCGCGCAACGGAACCTGGGCGCAAGCGCTCACGGTGTTGCACGCCGCCGCCCGCGAGGCGGACGGCCGAGCCGAGCCGACCCCGTCGATGGTCGTCATCGACACCCACCTCGCCCGGGGCGCCTCGAACGGTGGCTTGACCTTCCACGACCGCGGCGGGCCCTACGGCCGCACCAAGGGCGCCAAGCGCATCGCCGCCGTCGACGTGACCGGCCGACTCGAGCTGGTGCTGGTGGATCGCGGGGTCACGGCCGCCGCGGCCGCTCCCGCCGCCTGGCGAAGTCGTTCGAGAACACCACCAGCTCGGCGACCGGTTGGCTTCAGGTCGCCTGCATCGCCTCCACGTTGCGCCATCTGTCTCGAGAGCAGGCCCGCCGGCGCCGACCGGCACTCGCGGCCTAACCGGCTACCCACTCGAAGCGCGCGGAATGCGGCAGATGAGTGCGACCCTGCCTCGGAGTGATCGGGTCGTGTGCCTGGGAACGCGCTATGGCGCGCCTGCAGGCACACGACCCGCCCGGGCGGCCCGCACATCGGCATGTCCGGTAAACGGCTGCCTGGCGCACCCGGCAATAGGGACACACCCAGTAAGGACGACTAGAGGGTCCGCTCGCCGCGGTCCTGGCCGTCTCGCCGCTCCTCGGCCTCGCGCCTGTCGAGCTTCTCCTGCAGCTCCCGGAGCTGCCTGCCCTCGCGGCGCCGGCGCAGGGAGCGCCGGGCGCCCCACCTGGCCAGCCCGGCGCCCCACATGAGTGCGAGGCCGGCGCCGAGGCCGACGAAGAACAGCGCCGCCGCGCTGAGGTCGATGCCGAACAGCTGGGTGGATCCGTCGACGGTGAAGAGCGCGCCGACGACGGCGACCGCGGCCAGCGCCATCAGGATGAGCCCGAGGACCACCATGGCCGGACCCTAGCGTGGATCAGGCGCCGACGGACCCGGTTCAGGACGTCCCGAGGAGGATGCCGAGCAGGGCGGCAGCCCCGGCCTTGTCCAGCGGGTTGTTCTGGTTGCCGCACTTGGGCGACTGGATGCAGGACGGGCAGCCGTCCTCGCAGGAGCAGGCCAGGATGGCGTCGCGGGTGGCGGTCAGCCACGCCCGCGCGGCGCGGAAGCCGCGCTCGGCGAACCCGGCGCCGCCGGGATGCCCGTCGTACACGAAGACCGTCAGCTGACCGGTGTCCGGGTGCACCGCGGTCGAGACCCCGCCGATGTCCCACCGGTCGCAGGTGGCGAAGAGCGGGAGCAGCCCGATCGAGCAGTGCTCGGCCGCGTGGGCGGCGCCGGGCAGGTCCCGGCCGGTCAGGCCGCCCTCCGCGAGGGCGTGCTCGGGAACCGTCCACCACACCGCCGTGGTGCGCAGCGAGCGCTCCGGGAGGTCGAGCGGCTCCTCGCCGATCACGTCGCCGCCGGGCTGGCGCCGCTTGAGGAACGACACCACCTGGTGGGTCACGTCGACGTCGCCGAACGAGAGCCGGCAGTCGCCCCACGCGGTGTGCTCGCGCTCGTGGGCGATCCCGATCTCGGTGACCTCGCGGGCGCTGGTCGAGTAGTCGGGATCGTGCCGCTCGATGACCGCGACGTGCTCGTCGAGGTCGAGGGAGCGCACCAGCCAGGTCTCGCCCCGGTGCACGTACACCGCGCCGGGGTGCGCGGTGCCGTGGGCGCTCGACCCGTCCACGGTGCCGACGACCCGGCCGGTCTCCGCCTCGACCAGCTGCACCGGCGACCCGCCGGTGGAGCGGATGTCGGCGAGGTCGCACGCCCGGCGCCGGTCGGTCCAGAACCAGCCACGCGGCCGGCGCCGGAGCAGGCCACCCTCGGTGAGCGCGTCGAGGACCTCGCGGGCGGTCGGCCCGAAGAGGGGGAGGTCCGCCTCGGTCAGGGGCGCCTCGTGGGCGGCGGCGCACAGGTGCGGCCCGAGCACGTAGGGGTTCGCCGGGTCGAACACGGTGGCCTCGACGGGCTGGCCGAGCAACGCCTCGGGATGGGTGACCAGGTAGGTGTCCAGGGGGTCGTCGCGGGCGACCAGGACGCCGAGCGCGTCGTGCGCGCCGCGCCCGGCCCGCCCGACCTGCTGCCACAGCGCGGCCCGGGTGCCCGGGAACCCGGCCATGAGGACGGCGTCCAGGCCGCTGATGTCGATGCCGAGCTCGAGGGCGTTGGTGGCGGCGATCCCGGTCAGCTCACCGCGCCGCAGCGCGTCCTCGAGCGCGCGTCGTTCCTCGGGGAGGTAGCCGCCGCGGTACGCCGCCACCCGGCCGGGCAGCGACGGATCGACGTCGGCGAGCAGCTCGGCCGCCGTCATCGCCACCTGCTCGGCGCCGCGCCGGGACCGCACGAACGCCAGCGTGCGCACGTCCTCGGCGACCAGGTCGGCCAGCAGGTCGGCGGTCTCCGAGGAGGCCGCCCGCCGCACCGGCGCGTCGTTCTCGCCGGTGAACGACGTGAACGGCGGCTCCCACAGCGCCAGCGAGACCTCGCCGCGCGGTGAGGCGTCGCCGGTCACGGCGAGCACGTCCAGGCCGGTGAGCCGGCCGGCGAAGACCTCCGGCTCCGCGACCGTCGCCGAGGCGAGCACGAAGGTCGGGTGGGCGCCGTACATCGCGCACACGCGGCGGAGTCGGCGCAGGACGTGGGACACGTGGGCGCCGAAGACCCCGCGGTAGTGGTGGCACTCGTCGACGACGACGTACCGCAGCGACCCGAGGAACGACGCCCACCGGGCGTGGCCCGGCAGCAGCGACCGGTGCAGCATGTCGGGGTTGGTGAGGACGTACTCGGCGTGGTCGCGCGCCCAGTCCCGCTGCTCGCGGCCGCTGTCGCCGTCGTGGGTCGTGACCCGGACGTCGAGGCCCAGCGCCGCGATGCCGGCGAGCTGGTCCTGGGCCAGCGCCTTGGTCGGCGACAGGTAGAGGACGGTGGCGCCGCGCTGGCCGCGGGGACGCCGTGCCGCGCGGATCTCCGACAGCGCCGGCAGCAGGTAACCCAGGCTCTTGCCGGATGCGGTGCCGGTCGCCATCACGACGTGCTGGCCGTGGTGCGCCGCGTCCGCGGCGACGGCCTGGTGCTGCCACGGGCCGGACACGCCGCGGGCGGCGTACGCCGACACCACGTCCGCGGCCGCCCATGCGGGCCAGTCGGCGTACCGGGCGTCCCGGGCGGGGAGCACCTCCAGGTGCCGCAGCCGGTCCTCCCGCCCCGGGACGGCGGCCAGGCGCTCGACGACGGCGGGCACCCCGGAGGCGCGGGATCCGAGCGTCGTGGTCACCCGCCCATTGTCCTCCGCGGCACCGACATCGGCGGGTGTGGGGCAGCGCGTCGGGGGCAACGGGCGTACTCTGTCCCCGGCACGAACGAGCGCGCGTTGCCCAGGACGTCGTTCACGACTTTGTGCACGGGAGGGCGTGGGCGTGGTTTCATTGTGCTGGCCGGATGTCGGGGTTCCATGCCACGACGCCTCCGGCGACCTGACCAGCGGCACCGGGGAGACATAGGTGGACCTGACTCTGACGACGCGCGACGCCGGTGGCAAGACCATCGTTGCGGTCGGGGGCGAGATCGACGTCTACACCGCCCCGAAGCTGCGCGACAAGATCACCGAGCTGGTCGCTGACGGCGTCTACGACATCGTCATCGACATGGAGGAGGTCGAGTTCCTCGACTCGACCGGTCTCGGCGTCCTCGTGGGCGGCCTGAAGAAGGTGCGTGCCCACGACGGCTCCCTGCAGCTCGTGTGCAACCAGGACCGCCTGCTCAAGATCTTCCGGATCACCGGGCTCGCGAAGGTCTTCGTGATCCACGACTCCGCGGACGCCGCACTCGCCGGCAACTGACCGCACCTCGACCCGCGGGCCCGACGTCGTACGGCGTCGGGCCCTCGCGCATTTTGCCTCCGGTCCGGTCGATTCCCGTCGGCAAGCCCGACTCGCCGTGTGTTCCGGATCACAACCCTTCGCGTGCGCGCCGCTCGGCATGCGTAGACTCCGGCGCGTCTGAGATCTGCATCACTCCATCACTCCCAGGAGGAAGCGCATGACGGGGATCGCTCCCGCTGTCGTGGAAGTCTCCGGGGGCAACCTCGTCCTGGTCATCGTCGTCGCACTGATCGCGCTGGGCGCGCTCGCGATGGCGGCGATGTTCCGCCAGGAGGTTCTTGCCGCCGGTGAGGGCACCGACAACATGAAGAACATCGCCCAGGCGGTGCAGGAGGGCGCGAACGCCTACCTGCAGCGGCAGTTCCGCACGCTGGGGATCTTCGCCGCCGTGGCGTTCTTCCTGCTGCTCGCGCTGCCGGCCGACGACGCCACCGTCCGGATCTTCCGGTCGATGTTCTTCCTGGTCGGTGCCGGGTTCTCGGCGACGGTCGGCTACCTCGGCATGTCGCTCGCCGTGCGCGCGAACCTGCGCGTCGCCGCCGCCGCCCAGACCGAGGGCCGCAACCCGGCGATGAACATCGGGTTCCGCACCGGCGCCACGGTCGGCATGCTCACCGTCGGCCTGGGCCTGCTCGGCGCCAGCCTCGTGGTGATCCTCTTCCAGGACCACGCACCGCACGTGCTCGAGGGCTTCGGCTTCGGTGCCGCCCTGCTCGCCATGTTCATGAGGGTCGGCGGCGGCATCTTCACCAAGGCCGCCGACGTCGGTGCCGACCTGGTCGGCAAGGTCGAGCAGAACATCCCCGAGGACGACCCGCGCAACGCCGCGACGATCGCCGACAACGTCGGCGACAACGTGGGCGACTGCGCCGGCATGGCGGCCGACCTCTTCGAGTCGTACGCCGTGACGCTGGTCGCGGCGCTCATCCTGGGCTCGCAGGCCTTCGGCGACAAGGGCCTGGTCTTCCCGCTGCTCGTCCCGGCCATCGGCGCGCTGACCGCCGTCGCCGGCGTCTACCTGTGCAAGCCCGCGCACCGGCGAGAGCGGCCTGGTCACGATCAACCGGGCCTTCTACATCTCGGCCGCGATCGGTGCGGTGGCCAGCGTCGTGCTGGCGTTCGTCTACCTGCCCGGCAGCTTCAGCGACCTCGACCAACGCCGACGGTCGACAGCTCGGACGCCAGCCCGCGCGTGGTCGCCGCGCTCGCCGTGCTGATCGGCATCGTGCTGGCCTCGATCATCCTCGGCCTCACCGGCTACTTCACCGGCACCGACTACCGCCCGGTCAAGGACGTCGGGCGCACCTCGCTGACCGGTGCCGCGACCGTGATCCTCTCCGGCCTCTCGGTCGGCTTCGAGTCGGCGGTCTACACGAGCCTGGTGATCGGCGCCGCCGTGTTCGGCGCCTTCCTGATCGGCGGCGGCTCGATCGCAGTCGCGCTGTTCGCCGTCGCGCTCGCCGGGTGCGGCCTGCTGACCACGGTCGGCGTGATCGTCGCGATGGACACCTTCGGCCCGGTCTCGGACAACGCCCAGGGCATCGCCGAGATGTCCGGGGACGTCGACGGCGAGGGCGCGCAGATCCTCACCGAGCTCGACGCGGTCGGCAACACCACCAAGGCGATCACCAAGGGCATCGCGATCGCGACCGCCGTGCTCGCGGCGAGCGCGCTGTTCGGCTCGTACGTCAACGCATGGTCCAGGCGGTCGACGACGCGGGCGGCCTGCGCGGTGCCGGCGACCTCACCCAGCTCGGCTTCTCGTTCGAGATCGCCCAGCCCAACATGCTGGTCGGCGCGCTTCTCGGCGCAGCGGTGGTGTTCCTGTTCTCGGGCCTCGCGATCAATGCGGTGGGCCGCGCGGCCGGCGCCGTGGTCTTCGAGGTCCGCCGCCAGTTCCGCGAGATCCCCGGGATCATGGAGGGAACCGGCCGTCCGGAGTACGGCCGCGTCGTCGACATCGTCACCCGTGACTCGCTGCGCGAGCTCGCGACGCCCGGGCTCCTGGCCGTGCTCGCGCCGATCGCGGTCGGCTTCGGCCTCGGCGTGGGCCCGCTCGCGGGCTTCCTCGCCGGCGCGATCGCGACCGGGACGCTGATGGCGGTCTTCCTCGCCAACTCCGGTGGTGCGTGGGACAACGCCAAGAAGCTGGTCGAGGACGGCAACTTCGGCGGCAAGGGCTCCGACGCGCACGCCGCGACGGTCATCGGTGACACGGTCGGCGACCCGTTCAAGGACACCGCCGGTCCGGCGATCAACCCGCTGCTCAAGGTGATGAACCTGGTCTCGCTGCTGATCGTGTCGGCGATCGTGAAGCTGTCGGTCGGCGAGAACGCCAACACGCCGCTGCGGATCATGATCGCCGTCGCGGCGTTCCTCGGCATCGCCGCCGCGGTGTACATCTCGAAGCGGCGACCCGTCGACATCGACGCGGACGAGCCGGGCCAGTCGGCCCCGCCGCCCCCGCCGCCCGCCGCCCGCGGCAACACCGGACCCGACCCCGACCCAGCCGGTCGAGGCGCCGAGGTCCCAGCACCGCCCACGGGGGCACGATCCGCGCGGATCGTGCCCCCGAGGTGTGTCTGCAGGATTCCGACACCCGGCCGCGACCCGGGCGAAGTGCGGGGGTCGCGGCCGGGTGGGTGGTGCTCGCTAGCGGCGGACCTTCACGCGGACGACCTTCGACCGGGCGCCGGAGATCGTGCTGGTGCCGGCGTACACGGCCTTGAGCTTGTGCAGACCGGGCTTCAGCTTGCGGATCCTGACCACCAGCCGGCCGCGCTTGCCCTTGGCGAACTTGGCCTTCTGGACCTTCTTCTTGCCATCGAGGACCTTGACCCGGCCGGTGGGGGACTTGACGCCCGCGACCTTCAGGACGAGCTTCACGACCGCGGCCTTGCCCTTCTTCACGACCTTCCGGGGCGCCTTGGCGACCAGCTTCGAGCCGAGCTTGGCCACCGTGACCGGCGAGGTCGTGAACGTGCCGGACTTGTACGCCGGGCGCGTCGCGGTCACGAGCACCGAGATCGCCTTGCCGACGTCGGCCCGGTCGACCTGGTAGGTCTGCGCCACGGCGCCCGGGATCTCGGCGCCGTTGCGCAGCCACTGGTAGGTGAACACGGGCGGCACCGCGTCCGCGCTGCCACCCGACCACTCGCCGGGGTCGGCGGTGAGCAGCTTGTCGACCTTGCCGGTGCCGGTGATCCGCGGCTTGGCGGTGTACTTGATGGCGTCGCCGATCACCGGGTCGACCGGGTCGCTGGTGATCGTGCTGTCGGTGTACCCCTCCTTCTGCCGGTCACCGCGACCGCGATGGCGTGCCCGAAGTCGGCGGCGACCAGGGTGTAGGCCTCCTTGGTCGCGCCGCTGATCGGCGAGCCGTCGCGCAGCCATTGGTACTCGCTCGTCGCGTCCGCCGGGTCCCAGGTGGGTCCGGACAGGGTGAGCTGGGTGCCGATCTTGTGGGAGCCGTCGGCGATCGCGACGTCCCCGACCGCCGCCAGGGCCGGCGTGTCGGCCAGCGGCACGTTCAGCGTGTCGGTCACCTGGCTGACGACCGGGAAGCCGGCCAGCGTGCCGGTGACCTGCGCCGCGATCGCGTGGCCCGCGTCCTCGGGGCTCAGGATGTACGTCGGGTCGCCGGCGCCCGGGATCGGCGCGTTGTCGCGCAGCCACTGGTAGCCGGTCGAGACGCCCGGCAGGCTCCAGACGGGCTCGGTGACGCCGACCAGCTGGCCGACCTGGGTGCCGCCCGTGAGGACGAGGTCGTTGACCAGCGAGAGCACGTCGCCGGGACCGCTCGGAGCCGCCACGATGGTGATCGCGGACGTCGCGATGTCACCGACGATCGGGACCGTCACCAGGGCGCTGATGGCGTGGCCGACGTCGTCGGTCGTCGGGACGTAGGTGCCGCCGGTCACGCCCGGGATCGGGCTGCCGTCGCGCAACCACTGGACGGGCAGGAGTGTCGCCACGCCCGCGACCAGGACGGTGAGCGGCTGCCCGACGACGCCCGTGCCGGACAGCACCGGAAGGTCGGCACGTTGGCCGGTCGCTCTCGGTGCCTCCGCCTGGCTCGGCGTCGACACGCCGACGGCGAGCCCGGTGGACATCAGTGATACGACGGCGACCGCCCCCAGGGCGCGCACGAACCGATGCATGTTGCTCCTCCCACATCCGCCGCCCCACGGCGGCGGTCCCTTGGTGTTCGTCGATGTGACGTTAGTTGCTCGTACCCGTGATGCCCGTCACTTGAGCGAATCACGCGGTGGTCTGGACCATCGGGCTCCGCTCGGGCCTACAGTCAGCGCGTGCCCCCGTCGTTCTCCGAACTCCCGCAGCGGCTGCGCGCCGCGCTGGTGGTGGCCGGCTTCACCTACGACGGCGTGGCCGAGGTCCTCGGGCCGGTCGCCCACGACGCCCTCGCCCGCAACGAGACCACGCCCGGCCTGCGGCGTACGACGGGCGGCTGGCCGCTCGAGACGCTGATCCGGCTGTTCCTGCTCCAGGCGCCGGTGGAGCTCGCGGCCGCGCAGCGCGCGCTGCCCGGCCTGGTCGACCGCCTCGCGGCCGAGGGCTTCCTCGAGCAGACCGTCGGCGAGGTCGCCGCGCGGCTCGACGTACGCCCGTACGCCGCCGACGACGAGCACCTGTGGGTCGTCAGCGACCTCACGCCCGGGGCTGGACGGCAGCAGCAACCGGGTCGGCGCCGACCACGTGCTCGGCATCAGCTCCGCCTCCACGTCCCTGGCCCAGCTGACGCTGCGCGAGCCGGTGCAGCGGTCGCTGGACCTCGGGACCGGCTGCGGGGTCCAGGCGCTGCACCTGGCCCGACACAGCGCGGAGGTCGTCGCCACCGACGTCAACCCGCGGGCGCTGCGCCTCGCCCGCTTCAACGCGGCGCTCAACGAGGTGCCGGCGCCGGTCGACGTCCGCGACGGCTCCCTGTTCGAGCCGGTCCGGGGCGAGCGGTTCGACCTGATCGCCACCAACCCGCCGTTCGTCATCTCGCCGGCCACCGGGGAGCGGCTGGTGTACCGCGACTCCGGCCTCCCGGGCGACCGGGTGGTGGAGGACATCGTCCGTGCCGCCCCCGGGCACCTCGCCGACGGCGGGTGGTGCCAGGTGCTGGCCAACTGGGTGATCGCCGGTGGAGTGCCGTGGGGCGAGCGCATCGCCGGATGGGTGCCGGAGGACACCGACGCGTTCGTCGTGCAGCGGGAGGTGGTCGACCCCGCGGCGTACGTCGAGCTGTGGCTCAAGGACGCCGGCCTGCACGGCGTCGGCCGACTACCTGGTCCGCTACGACACCTGGTTGTCGTGGTTCGAGGAGCAGGGCATCGAGGCGATCGGCTTCGGCTGGATCAACCTGCGGCGCAGCGGCGGATCCGCCCGCGAGCTGCTCGAGTGGCCGTACGACGTCGAGCAGCCGATCGCCGGCGCGATCCGGGACTGGGCCCGGCGCGGCCGACGCCGTGGTCGACCTCGGCAGCCACCTGGTCGCCCGCGCGGACGTGCGGCAGGAGACGCTCGGCGCCCCGGGGGCCGAGGATCCCGAGACGGTCGTGCTGCGCCAGCAGACGGGCTTCCGCCGCGCCCGCCGGGTCGACACCGTCGAGGCCGCGCTGGTCGGTGCCTGCGACGGCGACCTGAGCGTGGGCCAGATCCTGGATGCGGTCGCCCAGCTGCTCGACCGCGACCCGGCCGAGACGCGGGAGCACTACCTGCCGGCAGTGCGCGAGCTGGTGGTCGAGGGGTTCCTCACCGCTCCGTGACGTCTGCCGCGACCTGCGCGGTCGCGCGGTCCCGCACGGCCCGGTCGCGCAGGCGCACGAGCTGACGTCGCGTGGCGGAGGTGAGCAGGCCGGGGTCGCCGAGCGGCTCCAGGTCGGGAATCCGCTCCCACGCGCAGTACGGGCGGTCGGCGGTGGCCAGCAGCCCGCGCAGTGCGCGGGCGACCTGCCCGCCGGCTCCCGAGATCGGCCTGGGTGAGCGCGAGCGCCTGCTGGACGGACGATTGCGTGCGGCCGCCGCGCGGGCGGAGCACCCGTTCGCCTTGCCCACCGCCCACAGGATCCCGCCGGCCAGGTGCGCCGCCGACGGCGAGCCGAGCACCAGCTCCGGTGTCTCGGCCCACAGCGCGAGGAGCGCGTGCCGGGCGGCGTACGAGGTCTCGGCGTCGAAGAGCGCCGCGCAGACCGAGTCCAGGAGCTCCGCGACCGACTCCAGCCGGTGTCGCGACCGTACGTCGGCGCAGGTCGGCCGGCAGGTCGATCCGTCGTCGGTGAGCGGCGCGTCGTCCAGCGCGGCGACCGCCGCGGGCGCCACCGCAGACCGCGGCGAGCCAGTCGAGCACCTGCTCGTACGGAGGCCGTGGGCGGAGGCGGCGCCGGCCGCGTTCGCGGTCGAGCCGGGCGCGGACTCCTGCCAGCGGGTGCCGACCGCCGGCTCCGTCCAGGCGTCGAGGAGCCGGCCGTCCAGGAAGACCAGGTGGGTCAGGCGGTCGAGGTCCTCCTCGGTGCCGGCGCGTGCGCCAGCGCACGCGGGACCACCGCCGGGTCGCGGTCGACGGTACACGTCGTCGTACAGGTCGCTCGTCGAAGGGCATCCGGCCACGGTGCGCGACCTCCTGGACCGGCGGCCTCCCGCAGAGCTCTGTCGCGCAGGCGTCGCCGCGCCGCCTCGACGGGACCGGGTTCCACGGCGCACGCGCTACCGTGTCGCAGCCGTAGCCGCCCACGCAGCG
Organism: uncultured Actinomycetota bacterium; assembly: GCA_963763225.1. Lineage (GTDB taxonomy): Bacteria > Actinomycetota > Actinomycetes > Propionibacteriales > Nocardioidaceae > Nocardioides. Next base: position 174,739 of record CAVXNT010000007.1, read on the forward strand.
ACCAGGAGAGAGAAGCGATCACGTGGCACACAAGTTGGTGATCGTCGAGTCCCCGGCGAAGGCCCGCACGATCGGCGGGTACCTCGGCCAGGGGTACGTCGTCGAGTCCTCCATCGGCCACATCCGCGACCTCCCGAACAGCGCCGCGGACACCCCGGCCAAGATCAAGGACAAGCCGTGGGGCCGGCTCGCGGTCGACGTCGACAACGGCTTCGAGCCCTACTACGTCGTGCCGCGCGACAAGAAGGCGCACATCTCCAAGCTCAAGGCGCTGCTCAAGGACGCCGACGAGCTCTACCTCGCCACCGATGAGGACCGCGAGGGCGAGGCGATCGCCTGGCACCTGCTCGACGAGCTCAAGCCCAAGGGCATCCCGGTCAAGCGGATGGTCTTCCACGAGATCACCAAGCCGCGCGATCCTCGCCGCCGCCGAGAACCCGCGCGACCTCGACATGGACCTCGTCGAGGCCCAGGAGGCGCGCCGGATCCTCGACCGGCTCTACGGCTACGAGGTCAGCCCGGTGCTGTGGAAGAAGGTCATGTCCGGCCTGTCCGCCGGCCGCGTGCAGTCGGTCGCGACCCGGCTGGTCGTCGACCGCGAGCGGGAGCGGATGGCGCTTCCGGGTCGCGTCCGTACTGGGACCTCGAGGGCACCTTCGACGCCGGCGCCGGAGCACGACCAGCGGATGTTCCCGGCCAAGCTGCACTCCGTCGACGGCGTCCGCGTCGCCCGCGGCTCCGACTTCGGCCCGGACGGCGCTGCTCAAGGCCGAACGCCGAACGTCGTCCACCTCGACCGGCAGCCGCGCCGAGGCGCTGGCCGACGGCGCTGCAGCGACACGACGTTCGACGTCCGCTCGGTCGAGGCCAAGCCGTACCGGCGCTCGCCGTACGCGCCGTTCCGCACCACCACGCTCCAGCAGGAGGCCAGCCGCAAGCTCGGCATGAGCGCGTCGGTGACGATGTCGGTCGCGCAGCGGCTCTACGAGAACGGCTTCATCACCTACATGCGCACCGACTCCACCACGCTGTCGGACGCGCGCGGTCGAGCGCGGCGCGGGCCCAGGTGCGCGAGCTGTACGGCGCCGAGTACCTGCCCGACGCGCCGCGCACCTACGCCAGCAAGGTCAAGAACGCCCAGGAGGCGCACGAGGCGATCCGGCCCGCCGGCGACACCTTCCGCACCCCGGCGCAGACCGGCCTGACCGGCGACCAGTTCCGCCTCTACGAGCTGATCTGGATGCGCACCGTCGCCTCGCAGATGAAGGACGCCGTCGGCCAGTCGGTCACGATCCGGCTCGGCGGCGCGGCCGCCGCCGGCGAGGACGTCGTGTTCTCCGCGCAGCGGCCGGGTCATCACCTTCCACGGCTTCCTCAAGGCCTACGTCGAGGGCACCGACGACGCGGCGCGCCAGAAGGACGACGCCGAGACCCGGCTGCCCGAACCTCGACGAGGGCGACGCGGTCTCGGCCGCGTCGATCGCCGCGAGCGGCCACGAGACCAAGCCGCCGGCCCGCTACACCGAGGCCACGCTGATCAAGGAGCTCGAGGACCGCGAGATCGGCCGCCCCTCGACGTACGCCTCGATCATCGGCACGATCCTCAACCGCGGCTACGTCTACAAGAAGGGCACCGCGCTGGTGCCGGCCTGGCTGGCGTTCTCGGTGATCCGGCTGCTGGAGGAGCACTTCCCGCGGCAGGTCTCCTACGAGTTCACCGCCGAGCATGGAGGACGTCCTCGACGAGATCGCCGGCCGGGCGCAAGGACCGCGACACCGAGCTGGCCGAGTTCTACTTCGGCTCCGGCGAGCGTCGAGGGCCTGCAAGACGCTGGTCGACGAGCTCGGCGACATCGACGCCCGTGAGCTGGCGACCTTCCCGGTCGGCGGCCCGGACTCCGGCATCAACCTGCGGGTCGGCCGCTACGGCCCCTACCTCGAGGGTCCCGACGACGACGGGCAACGCCGTACGCGCGCAAGCGGGCCAACGTGCCCGACGACCTGCCGCCCGACGAGCTGACCGCTGGCGAAGGCCAAGGAGCTGCTCGCCAACCCGGCCGGCGAGGAGATCGAGCTCGGCGTGCACCCCGAGACCGGGCTCGAGGTCGTGGCGAAGAACGGCCGCTACGGCCCCTACGTCACCGAGGTGCTGCCCGAGGACGCCGCCGAAGAAGCGCGCAAGCCGCGCACCGGCTCGCTGTTCAAGTCGATGTCGCTCGACACCGTCACGCTCGACGACGCGCGTCAAGCTGCTGTCGCTGCCGCGGGTGGTCGGCACCGACGCCGAGAGCGGTGACGAGATCACCGCGCAGAACGGCCGCTACGGGCCGTACCTGAAGAAGGGCACCGACTCGCGGTCGCTGACCTCCGAGGAGCAGCTCTTCACGATCACCCTCGACGAGGCGCTGCGGATCTACGCCCAGCCCAAGCAGCGCGGCCGGGCCGCCGCGGCGCCGCCGCTCAAGGAGCTCGGCAACGACCCGGTCTCCGGGCAGCCGGTCGTGGTGAAGGCCGGCCGGTTCGGCGAGTACGTCACCGACGGCGAGTACAACGCCACGCTGCGCAAGGACGACTCGGTCGAGTCGATCACCCTCGAGCGCGCCGCCGAGCTGCTCGCCGAGCGGCGCGCCAAGGGCCCGGCGAAGAAGGCGGCGAAGAAGGCCGCCAAGAAGCCGACGCAAGAAGGCCGCGAAGAAGACGGCGGCGAAGAAGACGACCAAGAAGGCGGCCGCCAAGAAGTCCTGAGGGATTCCGGGGAGGCATCACCGGCGTCCGGGCGGGTACCGACCGGCCATGGCCGACCCGAGTCCTGCCCGCCGCCGCGCCCTGACGTCTCGTCGTGCTCGGGATCATCGTCGTGGTGCTGGGGATCATCCTCGCTCGATCGGGGTGCTGCAGGGCGACGACACCGGCGACGTCAACCCGCAGTAACGGCGACTACCGCACCCGCCCTCCTCGCCGGCTGACCGACCCGCGCTTGGCAACCGTCGGTGCCGCCCCGTAGGTTCTGCTCGTGAGCACCGCGACGGGGGTCGTACGCCGACACCGGGCGTCTTCGTGTGCTTCGAGGGCGGCGAGGGCTCCGGCAAGTCGACCCAGTCCCGCCGGCTGCGCGAGTGGCTCACGAGCGAGGGCTACGCCGTGCTGCTGACCTTCGAGCCCGGCGACACCGACGGTCGGCCGCAAGCTGCGCGAGATCGTGCTCAGCCCCGAGACCGGCGAGCTCTCCCACCGCACCGAGGCGCTGCTGTACGCCGCCGACAAGGCCGAGCACGTCGACACCGTCGTCCAGCCGGCGCTCGACCGGGGCGAGGTCGTGATCACCGACCGGTACGTCGACTCGACGCTGGCCTACCAGGGCGCCGGCCGGGCCCTGGACGTCGCCGAGGTCGAGCAGGTCGCCCGCTGGGCCACCCGCGACCTGCGGCCCGCACCTGACCGTCGTGCTCGACCTCGAGCCCGAGCACGGCCTGGGCCGGTTCGAGGAGCGCGACCGGATCGAGGGGGAGTCGCTGGAGTTCCACCAGCGGGTGCGCGAGGCGTTCCTGCGGATGGCCGAGGCCGACCCCGACCACTACCTCGTGCTCGACGCCCGCGCCGACCGTCGACGAGATCGCCGCAGCAGGTCCGCGAGCGGGTCGACGCCGCTGCTCGCGCAGGCGAGTGCCGCGCGGTGACGGCCGTGCAGCGACCGGGCGACCGTCTGGGACGACCTGGTCGGCCAGCGACAGGCCATCGAGGCGCTGCAGGCCGCCGCCGCGGGCCACGGCATGAGCCACGCGTTCCTGTTCACCGGGCCGCCCGGGTCGGGGCGCTCCAACGCCGCGGTCGCCTTCGCCGCGGCGCTGCAGTGCGAGCGCGCCGGCGGGCTGCGGCGAGCTGCCACGAGTGCCACACCGTGCTCGCCGGCAGCCACGCCGACGTCGCGGTGATCCGCACCGAGAAGCTCTCGATCGGCGTCGACGAGATCCGCGACCTGGTCCGCCGCTCCGCGCTCGCCCCGGTCGGCCGGCGCTGGCAGATCCTGATCGTCGAGGACGCCGACCGGCTCACCGAGCAGGCCTGCAACGCCCTGCTCAAGGCGATCGAGGAGCCGGCCGACCGCACCGTGTGGATGCTCTGCGCCCCGACCGTCGAGGACGTGCTGCCGACGATCCGGTCCCGCTGCCGGCTGGTCGCCGCTGACCACGCCGACCGCCGACGACGTCGCCGACGTTCCTGCGTGCGCGCCGACGGGGTCGACGCGGCGCTGGCGTCGTACGCCGCCCGCGCCAGCCAGGGCCACATCGGCCGGGCCCGGGCGCTGGCCCGCGACGAGGCGACCCGCAACCGGCGCCGCGAGGTCGTGGCGATCCCCGCCCGGCTGGTCTCGCTGCGGGCCTGCATGGAGGCCGCGACCAGCCTGACCGAGGTCACCAAGGAGGAGGCCGAGCTGATCACCGGCGAGCTCGACGCGCGCGAGAAGGCCGACCTCGACGCGGCGTACGGCGTGGTCGAGCGCGGCCGCCGGCCGCGCGAGTACGCCCCGGCCCTGCGCGACCTCGAGAAGGACCAGAAGCACCCGCGCCAAGCGGCGCCACCTCGACGTCGTCGACCGCGGCCTGATGGACCTGGTCTCGGTCTACCGCGACGCGATCGCGGTGGCGACCGGCGCGCCCGGGCAGCTGGTCAACGAGGAGATCCGCGGCGACGTCGAGCTGCTCGCCCGGGTCTCGACCCCCGAGGCCAACCTGCGCCGGATCGCCGCGATCTTCGAGGCCCGCGAGCAGATGCTGGAGTTCAACGTGCCGCCGATGCTGGCGCTGGAGTCGATGATGCTCGCGCTGGTCGCGCCGGAGGTGCGCAGCGGGATGAGGCGCGGCCGCTCGTCGTCGCTCGTCGTCGCCTCGTCCTCGCGCTGCTGGTCGGCGTCGGCGGGGTCGCCGTGCTCGTCGCGACCTCGACCGGCGACGGCTCGCCGCACGGCCGGCAGCCGCGCGCCGACGTCGGCGACGCCCGACGCCGGACGCGACCGAGCCGCCGAGCGCCGGCGCTGGCGCCGCTTCTACGCCCAGCAGCTGACCTGGTCGCCGTGCCGCGACCGACGACCTGTGCGCGACCCTCACCGTCCCGCTCGACTACCGCCACCCCGACCGGCGAGACCATCGACCTCGCGCTGCTGAAGGTGCCCGCGCGCGACCGCCGGCCAGCGGATCGGCTCGCTGGTCGTCAACCCCGGCGGGCCCGGCGCGCCCGGCACCGACTACGCCGCCAGCGCGACCGCGGTCTTCCGCGCCCCGCTCCTGGACGCGTACGACATCGTCGGGCTTCGACCCGCGCGGCACCGGCGCCAGCGACCCGGTCGACTGCCTCACCGACGACCAGCTCGACGACTACGTCGCCGAGCGACCCCGACCCCGACACCCCGGCCGAGGTGCCGACGTACGCGCGCTGGGTGCGACGACTGCGGCCGCGGCTGCGCCGAGCGCTCCGGCGCGCATCGCCGCGCACGTCACGACCGTCGAGGCGGCGCGCGACATGGACGTGCTGCGCGCCGCGCTCGGGGAGTCGACGCTGACCTACTTCGGCGCGTCCTACGGCACCAAGCTCGGTGCGACGTACGCCGACCTGTTCCCCGACCGGGTCGGCCGGTTGGTGCTCGACGGCGCCGTCGACCTCTCGATCAGCTCCCGCGAGCTGAGCCTCGAGCAGGCCGCCGGCTTCGAGACCGCGCTGCGCGCCTACGTCGCAGAACTGCGTCGACGACGGCAGGCCGACGGCTGCTTCCTCGGCGACACCGTCGACGCCGGCCTGGCGCGGATCCAGCGGCTTCATCGACCAGGTCGACGCCGCAGCCGCTGCCGACCGACGGCGACCGCGAGCTCGAGGTCGGCAACGCCTTCTACGGCATCGTGCTGCCGCTCTACAGCCGCGACTACTGGACCTATCCTCGACCAGGCGCTGCAGGCCGGCGTTCGACGGCGACGGGACGCTGCTGCTGCGCTCTCCGACCTCTACAACTCGCGCGGCGCGGACGGCTACACCGACAACAGCCTCGAGGCGAACTACGCGATCAACTGCCTCGACGACCCGTACGCGATCCCGGCCGCCAGGTGGCGGCGAACGTGCCCGGACTTCGAGAAGGCCTCGCCGACCTTCGGCCGGGTCTTCGCCTGGGGGCTCACCACGTGCGGCGGCATCCAGGTGCGCGGCGACCGAGCGCGACCGGCGACGATCGACGCGCGGCGGGCGCGGCGCCGATCGTCGTGGTCGGCACGACCCGCGACCCGGCGACGCCGTACGAGTGGGCGGTGCACCTCGCCGACCAGCTCGACTCCGGCGTGCTGGTCAGCCGCGACGGCGACGGTCACACCGGCTACAACGCCGGCAACGAGTGCGTCGACAACGCGGTCGAGGACTACCTGGTCGACGGCACGGTGCCGAGGACGGGCTGAGCTGCTGACCGGCCGGTCGGCTCGAGCTGGCTGACGGCAGGCGTGGGTTCGTCGGCCGGCCGCGGGCCGGCGGCTGGCCGGTAGCTGGCCGGTTCGGTGGTCGGTTGGTGGCCCCGCCGGCCGAGGCGGTCACCCGGCAGCGGCACCTCGCGGCGGTCGCCTCGCCGGAGCGGACGGCACCCTCCATGTAGCCGAGAGCACTCCGCGCCGGCCCAGTGCAGCCGGCCGACCGGCTCGCGCAGCGCCGGCCCGAACCCGGTCCACACGCCGGGTGCGAAGTGGGCGCCGTAGCAGCCGCGGCTGAACTCCTCGGCCATCCAGTCGCGCTCGACGTACTCCAGCGGCTCGGCGGCCCGCGACCCGAAGTAGCGCACGAAGCAGTCGACGACCGCGGCCCGCCGCTCCTCGGCGGTGCGCCGCGCCCAGCGCCGGCCGTCCTCGGCCTCGATGAAGCCCATCAGGATGCCGCGGTCGTAGCCGGGCGGGGTGTTGTCGAAGGTGACCTTGACCGGGCCACGGTCGGAGCCGGCCTGGCCGTTGAGCCCGTCCTCGCGCCAGAACGGCGTCGGGTAGACGGCGTAGACCTTGAACACGCTGCCGGCCGGCAGCTTCTGGGTGAGCTGGTCGCGCCAGCCCGGCAGCGGCGGGTCGTACTCCAGCCGCCCGGCCAGCGTCGGCGGCAGGGTGATGATCGCCCGCGCGCGCGTCGTACGTCGTGCCGTCGCGGGTGGTGACCCGCACGCCGTCGTCGGTCTGGTGCACGGTGCGCACCGGCTGGCCGAGCCGGACGTCGAGGTCGGCGGCCATCCGCTCGCTGATCCGCCACGACCCGCCGTCGATGCGGTCCTGCTGGGCGCCGCGGTCGACGGCCATCAGCGTGTCCATGTCGGTGCCGGAGCGGGTGTAGAACAGCGCGTGCAGCAGCGAGAGGTCGGAGAGGTCGGCGGAGAAGACCGCCTCGCAGTAGAGCTCGAAGTAGGCCCGGCCCTGGGGGGTGCGCAGGTTGCGCTGCACCCAGCTGCGGAACGTCTGGCCGTCGAGCGCGCGCGGCGCCCGGTCGTCTCCCACGGCGCGGTCGAGATCGACCCGCCGGGCGAGCCGGGCGAAGCGGAGCGTGCCCTGCGCGAGGTCGGCGATCGCGAACGGGTTGAGCCGCGGGATCGCGCCCTTGCGTGCCGGCCAGCCGGCCGGTGCGGCCGCACGAGCGAGAAGACGATGTCGCCGTCGTTGTACGTCGGGATCGTGGTCAGCCCGAGCTCGGCGATCAGCTCGTACATCCGGTCCTGGGTCGGGCCGACCCACTGCCCGCCGAGCTCGATCCACTGCCCGTCGGACAGCGCGCCGGCCTCGGTCCGCCCGCCGACCCGGTCGCGGGCCTCGACGACCACCACCGACCGGCCCGCGCCCGCGATCCGCCGTGCCGCGGCCAGCCCGGACAGCCCGGCGCCCACCACCACGACGTCGTCATGCTCCATCGGTCATGCCTGCACCGCCCTCCGCTCGAAGCCGGCCCAGCGCCGGCGCAGCCACGCCGGCCGGGTGTCGCGCCGGGTCGCCTGCTGCGACCGCCGGCCACCAGCGCTCGCGGACGTCGTCGCCTGCGCGCGAGCGCGCTCGGTGTCCGGGCGGGTCGGCCACCCAGTCGCGCTGCGAGCCGCGTCGCGGTCCGCGGCGATCACGGCCTCGGCGCGCGGCCCAGTCGCGCAGCGCCGCGCCGGTGCAGCCGCTCGTGCCGCCACCACAGCGACCGGTCGTCGCGCCGGTTGTCGACGCCCGCGGTCGGGTAGGCGCCTCGTCGAGCGGATCGGTCCGACGCGCAGCGGCACGAACAGCGACGAACGCCGGGTCGGCGGTGCCGGTCGCCCAGTGGATCCCGGCGCCGAGGTCGCTGACCCACGACGACACCGTCTGGCTGGAGGCGAGCAGCCCGCCGGCGTGCATGTTCGGCCCGGCCATCGAGCCGTTGACCGGCGACCACCGCGGCCCGCGCGCCGGTGCCGTTGTCGCGCAGGATCGCGCATCGCGTCGCAGGACGCCGTACGCCGTCGCGCCGCGCGTCTGCGGTGAGCGTGCGCCGCGCGGCGCAGGCCGGCGACGCGGCCGCGCAGCCGGTCGGCGTACCGCTCGGCGAAGCCCGGGATGGTCAGCCCGTTGCTGATGCTGCGGGCGGCGCCGGTGACCTCCTCGGTCGCCCAGTGCCGGCCGGCGGTCTCGAGCACGACGGCGCCGTCGCGGTCGGCGACCAGGAAGCTGTTGTGGTAGGTGAACCGTCGTGTGCTCGACGCTGCACGCGCCGCTCTGCCCGTGCTCCTCGAGCAGGCCGACCATCACCTCGACGGCCTCGTCGGGCGGTGGTGGCCCGCTCGAGCGCGAGCCGCAGCAGGTCCATGCCGAGCAGGCCCGGGCTCGAGGCTGGTCGGCTCCTTGGTGAACACCGCCTCGTTGCCGATCGCGACGCCGTGCTCGTTGGCGCCCATCTCCGCGCCCCACATCCACCACGGCCGCGACACGACGGTCGCGTGCGTGTGGGCGACCTGCGGGAGGTCGACGTACGTCGTGCGCGCGCGTGCGCCCGCGGCGTGGTCGGCGGCGGGGGTCCACTCCCACAGCTGGGCCTCGTTGGGGTCGCGGTCGGAGTTCTTCGCCAGCACCATCCCCGCCGGGTGCGGAGGACGAACGTGTCGCACACGCTCGCAGCTAGGGCGGCGGCACCGGCCGGTGTGAGCATCTTGCCGCAGACCCAGCACGCCCGAGCCGAGCAGCTCGAGCCAGCTGAACGCGTCGTCCCAGACCGCGATCCGGCCGTCGCGGACCTCGAAGGTGCCGCGCACCTTGAACGACGTCTCCCAGGCGCCCGTCCGTGATCACGTCGGTGCGGTCGGTCAGCACCACGCCGCCGCGTCGCGCGCCACGTGGTGCCAACGGACGTCGAAGCCGACGCCGCGGCGCTCCATGTCGCGCAGCATCGTGCGGACCCGCTCGCCGCGGAATGTCCGGCATCCCGGTGTTGCGCCACACCACCTCGGCGTCGAGCAGGGCGAGGGCCTCGTCGATCTCCTGGCGGGCGAGGTGCTCGAGGAAGCGTGCGGACGACGGTCTCGGCGGTCATGCTCCGACGGTAGCGCTCGGGCCGCGGGGCGTGAGCGGCTCGGCGATCGCCTGGATCCGGGCGGTGGCCAGCTCGATCATCAGCCGGGCGGCGGGGGAGAGGATCGCGCCGGCGCGGTGCACGATCGCGAACGTGTCGTACTGGCGGGGCCGCAGCGCCACCCACCCGGCCTTCGGTGCCAGCCGGGGGAGCAGCTGGAGGGCGGCGCCCTTGGGGATCACCGAGTCGGCGTACCCCATCCCGACCAGCTCGACGGCGGTCTCGATGTCCTCGACCTCGATCCGGGTCTGCGGGTTGCGGCCGGTCTCGTGCAGCATCTGGCGCAGCGTCGCGCGGGTCGAGTCGGTCGCGCGGAACGTCGTCTCGGGCATCACCAGCGAGGCCTGCGACAGCCGGTGCGCGGTGACCGGGGTCTCGAGGCGGGCCGGGTCGGCGCTGATGTAGACCAGCTCCTCGCGGGCCACCGGGGTGATCGTCAGGCCCTCGCTGGCGACCGTCGGACACGGCGAGCATCGCGGCCTCGAGCCGGCCGCGGCGCAGCTCGTCGGCCACCTCGGTGGAGTTCTGGCCGATCAGCTCCACCCGCACGCCGGGGTAGCGGGAGAGCACGTCGGCGATCAGCCCGGACCCGGCGTACAGGCGGGCGATGCCGAACATCCCGAACCGGATCGTGCCGGTCTCGAAGGACTTCACGCTCTGCACCGCCTGCCGGGTCTCGTCGACGGCGGCGAGCACCCGCTCGGCGTGCGGGCGCAGGGTGTCGGCGACCGTGGTGGGGACGACGCCGCGCCCGACGCGGCGGAACAGCTGGACGCCGAGGGTCTTCTCCAGGGCGCGGATCTGCTCGGAGACCGACGGCTGGGCGTAGCCGAGCTCCTCGGCCGCGGCGGTCAGGGAGCCGTGCTCGTAGGTGGCGAGGAAGCAGGTGAGCTGGTGCAGCGAAAGCATAGGGATATCCTTGGGTATCTCTAGGAAACCAAGGCTACCCCTATGTCTACGGATGCTAGAACCATAGTGGTGCACCACTTCGTCTTCCGAACCTCGAGGGAGGTCATCCGATGTTCGACCACCACTGCACCGCGTGCGGCAAGCGCCAGCTGATCTTCCCGAGCCAGGTCACCGGCATGGCCAACACCGACCACGGCATCGTCGTCGCCTTCACCTGCTGGTGCGGCGCCGAGCAGACGATGCTCACCGGGCGCAAGGCGCCGAGCGGCCGCCAAGGTCACCCTGGCCGCCTGAGCCGGCTGGGTCCGCCAGGCCCTCCGACCGGGCGCGGCGTAGTCGCGTTCGCCGCGCCGCTCGGAGCCCCGGACGCCGGTCCCGGTGCCGTTTTCGCGCACCGGACCGGCGTCCGTATACTTCCTCGGGTTGCCCGGACCGGAGCTCGCTCAGCAGCCGGGCAGCACGCCGCCTTAGCTCAGTCGGTAGAGCGATTCACTCGTAATGAATAGGTCGTCGGTTCGATTCCGACAGGCGGCTCCGAAAAGGGCCTCTGACCAGCGGAAACGCTGATCAGAAGCCCTTCCCAATTCGCGGTGAGTGACATGTTTGCGACGCGATTCCTGTCGGTCAGCGCTCCGCCGGGGGCCAGTGGGCCTACTCCGGCGAAGCGGAGGTCGCTCGAGGGGCGCGCGACGGCGCACTCCCGACGGTGGCATTTCACCCGCGAGCAGATCAGCAGCCGTCGGTCGATTAGCGCGGTCGACGAGGCCGGCCGATCGTCGTGGCGCGCGGACGAGCAGGCCGGACGACCGTCCTGACAGCCGTCGAGGAACGTTCATGCGGAACATAGCGACGTTGTGACGTGGTCGCCTCGCGGATGTGCTGCGGGCGTCACCTCCTTCTCTAGCTCCTTCGGTCGGCGCAGATGAATCCGGATGGAGTTCGCGCGGATCCGCCGGATCTAGAGTCCGTTCGATCAAGCGCTTGCGGGCGGGGGTCGGCCATGGCGCCGTTGTTGAGGTGAAGCCCGTGGTATCTACTTTCGGGTTAGCCCAGGCAGGCTATGCCGGGTAGCGTGCCGGGTCCATTACTGATCGGTATCGGGTCTTGGGTTTCCTTTCGCTGTTCGCGTCTGCTTACGGTCCGGGAGTTCATCTCGGGGACTGTCAAGGGACAGTAGGAACTGCCCAGTGGCGGACATGAGACCTGCCCGCTGACGGTCACGAGAACTGCCCGGTGGTGGCCACGGGATCTGCCCATGGGGGCTGCGGGCCACCACCGACCAGGTCGGTCAGCTCAACGGGTTCACCCCCTGGCCGGCGAGTGCCTGGGTGAGTCGGACTGACTCACCTGTGGTCTGGCAGACGTGGGCGTGGTGCAGCAGCCGGTCGACGGTGGCGGTGGCCAGCGTTTTGGGCATGAGCTCGTCGAACCCGCTGGGGTGCAGGTTCGAGCTGATCGCGACCGAGCGCTTCTCGTAGGCGGCGTCGACGAGCCGGTAGAGCCCCTCGGCGGCGTCGGCTGCGACAGGCAGCAGCCCGATGTCGTCGACGATGACCAGGTCGGCGCGCAGGACCCGGGCGATCGCCTTCGACACGGTGTCGTCGGCGCGGTGGCGACGCAGCAGCACGCCGAGGTCTTCCAGGGTGAACCAGGCGACCTTGAGCCCTTCCTCTACGGCTTGTTGGCCGAGGGCTTCCAGCAGGAACGTCTTCCCGGTCCCGGACGGGCCGCACACCACGAGGTTCTCCCGTCGGTGGACCCATTCCAGGGTACGTAGCGCCTGCTGGGTCGGTGCCGGGATCGAGGACGCCTCGGGCTGCCAGGCATCGAACGTCTTCCCAGTCGGGAACCCCGCGGCGGCCCGCCTGGTGGCGAGTGCGGAGCGTTCCCGGCCGGCGACCTCCTCGGCGAACAGCGCCTTGAGGACCTCGGCGGGCTCCCAGCGTTGGGCCTTCGCGGTCGCGACAACCTCAGGTGCGTGGCGGCGGATGTGCGGCAGCCGCAGCCGCCGCAGCAGGTCCTCCAGGTCCGCGGGGAGCGGTGGCGCGGACGCCGATGCCGTTCTCGTCGTCATCGGGTCACCTCGTCCTCGTCACGCTGACCGACCGGTTGGCCCAGTCGTGCCCAGGCGCTGGTGCCCTGGGTCAGCGAGGAGTCCTCGCTGGCCCTGAGCACACCGCGGTCGCCGCCGGCTGGACCGCGGGCGTGGTGGTCGAGGATCGAGGACAGGTCGGCCTCGGCGAACCGGCCGTGCACGGCGGCATGCCCGAGTGCCCAGTCGACCTCGACAGGGTCGAACAGCTTGGCCAACGCGAGCGCTTCGGCCATCTTGACCCGCATCCGCGGCGTGCCCGCGGCGGCGGCCTCGACCAGCCACAACCGGGCGCCCTCACCCAGGTCGAGAAATTCGGTCTCTGCCGGGTTCTTCGCCCGTGGTCGGCGGTCCAGCGGCCCGGACGGCGGGGGCGGGAAGTGGGCGTCGTCGATCTGTGGCGTGCCGGGTGTCGCCCGGTGGTGGCGGGCGACCTCGACCGGCCCGTCCTCGCCGACGTGGACGATCACGACTTGCTCACCGTCCCCGACACCGTGGCTACGTACCCACACCGTGGCACCCAGCAAGGTGTGCGGGACCGAGTACTGGCCGGACTGAAACGACACCATCGGCGTGTTCGCGGGGACCTGTCGGGTGGTGCCGAAGGCGACGGTGTGAGGGATCATCGCGACCGGGTGCAACCGGGCGCGTTCCTCGGCGAGCATCTCACCCGGCGGCCGCTTCGTCACCCGGTGCGGGCGGGTGTTGACCTTCTCGCAGAACGCCACGCACGCCGCCTCGAGGTCAGCGAAGCTCGCGTACTCACCCAGCAGGTTGGTGTCCTTCGGGACCAGGTCGGCCTTGCTGATCTTCACCGACGACTCGGTCCCACCCTTCGATGCAGGGTCCGCCGGGACGCAGGTGTGGACGGCGACCGAGTAGTGCTCGGCGAACGCCACCAGCTGCGGGTTCCTGACCGGGATCCCAGCGATGTGCTCGGTCGTGACGGTCTTCTCGTTGTCAGTCAGCACGTAGGTCGGCACCCCACCCAACCGGCGGAACGTCACGTCCAGGGCAGCGAACACGCTCGGCATCGTCTTGTCCCGCAACGGGAGCACGACCCGGAACCGTGACCAAGCCAGCCAGGCGACGAACAGCACCGTCTTGACGCCGTCGACGACCGGGCCATCGCCGTAGTCGTACTGCAGCCACATCCCCGGCTCGGTGATCCAAGGCCGGTGCACCCGCACCCGTCCAGCGCGGTAGGACTGCTTGACCTTCGCGACCGCACGCCGGGTGGTGCGCTCGGACCCGGTGTAACCCAGCGCCAGGAGCTTGTCGTGGGCCACGTCGGCGCGGACCTTCCCCTTGGACCGCTCCACCCACTCCTCGACCTTGGGCAGGTACTCATCGATCAGCATCGGCCGCTGCGCGGCCTGGTCAAGTTCGCCACCAGCAGCCCGTCGGTCGACGTAGTGCTTCACGGTGTGGTGGGAGCAGCCGGCCAGCTCGCCGGCATCGCGCAACGACCCGGTCAGGTCGTAGGCATTCAAGATTTCCATGATCTCCTCGGCAGACTTCAACTCATCCCTTCCTCGGGAGCGATAGGGCGCATCAGCACCGCTCATCGCACCCGAGGAAGGGGCCTCAACCGCGGACCGCGGCGAGGCAGACGACGTCGTGTCGGGCAGATCCCATGACCGTCAGTGGGCAGTTCTCATGTCCGCCAGCGGGCAGCTTCGTGGCCGTCTCCGGGCAGTTTCTCGTGGCCGCCGACAATCTCGGGGACCGCGGCGACGCGCGGTCGGAACTTTCTTGGGGGCTCGGCAGTCATGTCGGTTCGGTCTTTGGCGCGTGTTCGTCGCGCGCAGCTTCGTGTGGGTCTGGTCGGCGTGGTCGCCGTCGCGGCGACGGTGACGTCGCTGGCGGTGGTACCGGCGCCGGGTCTGGTGGCGCCGGCGGCGGCCGCCGGTTCGGGCTCGTCCGGTTCAACAGGGTCCTCGTCGGGGTCGTCGTCGGTGTCGGTGGCTGCGGATGAGTCGACGGATCCGGTGATGGTGCCGGAGTTGTCCTCGCAGACCGCGACGACGTACCGGCTGCCGGACGGGTCGTTCGAGCTGGAGGCCGCGACCGCGCCGGTGAACTACCGCAACCCGGCGGGCGCGTGGGCGCCGATCGACACCGACCTGGTCGACGCCTCTGACTCGACGTATGCGGTGCAGAACGCGGCGGCGGACTACACGGTCAAGATCCCGCAGGACGCCGGGAACGCCCCGGTCCGGTTCGGGGTGGACGGCGCGTGGGTGACGATGAAGCTGCGCGGCGCCCACGGCGCCCCGGTGGTGGACGGCTCGACCGCGACCTTCGAGAACGTCGCGGGCGCGGACCGGGTCTCCTACCGTGCCGTCGGGGACGGCTTGAAGGAAGACATCGTCTTGGACGCGCCGCCGGAGGGGACCGACCCAGTGGTGTTCAGCTACGACCTGGCCACCAGCCCGGGGGTGACCCCGCGGCTGACCGACGCCGGGCTCATCGAGTTCGTCGACGCCTCGCGCCCGGCCGGGGACCAGGTGGTGTTCGCGGTCCCGGCCGGGAACATGGTCGACACGACCACACCGGAGCCTGCCTACAGCGACGCCGTGGACTACCGGCTGGACCCCAAGGCCGCCGGTGGGGCGGATGGCTGGACGCTGACGGTGACTCCGGACATGGGGTGGCTGCAGGACCCGGCGCGCAGTTACCCGGTCACGATCGACCCGTCGGTCACGGTGGACTTCAAGGCGCTGCGTAGCTGCTGGCTGCAGGCCGACAACCCGACGGTGTCGCGGTGCGGCTCGAACGCGACGTATTTGAAGGTCGGCCGCAACACCAGCGGTTCGCGGCAGCGGGCGGTGCTGGACTTCGACATCTCGAAGGTGCCGTCGAACGCGAACATCACCCACGCCAACGTCAACCTGTATCTCGACGCCACGCAGACCACCAAGCCCGAGGTGTCACCGCTGTACTCGATGTACCGGGCCGGGAAGGGCTTCGGCGGCGGCGCGACGTGGGCGTCGTCGGGGACCAACGGCGCGTGGACCGGCGGTGACCCGACCGGCCCGGCGACCGGGGACGAGGACCTGTACGGCACGGTCACGGGGAACAAGTACTTCGAGGTCACCCCGATCGTGGAGGGCTGGCTCAACGGCGAGTTCGCCAACACCGGGCTGGTGTTGAAGCAGAAGAACGAGGACGTCAACCAGCAGGTGGCGTTCTACAACTCCTACGCCGGCGCGTCGAACCGGCAGCCGACCATGAACGTCATCTACGACGAGGTCACCAACGACGACAAGGACGCCGGCGACCGGCCCTACTTCTCCTACCTGACCAAGCAGCTGACCGACCAGATCACCGCCAAGGCCAACATCGGCACCGGGAACCTGCTGATCCAGGCCGACGACGCCAGCGTCGCGGGCGTGGCCGGCTGGGACATGGGCCTGACCCGCTACTACAACTCGGCCACCCACAGGCAGGGTGTGGCCCGGATGGGGATGGGCTGGTCCACCGGCTTCGGCGGGTCGGTGCGCCTGGGGTTCCCCAACGGCGGGGTCGACCAGCCGGTCAAGGTGTTCTTCTACGGGCCCTCGGGCTACCGGACCACCTTCACCCTCGGGGCCGGCGGCTATGTCGCCGCCGCGCCCGGGATCACCGCCGACCTGTCGTTCGACGACAAGGGCGACACCAACCAGTCCAACGACGAGTACACGCTGAAGTGGTTCGACGAGTCCAAGTACGTCTTCGACAACGACGGCAAACTCCAGCGGCAGGTCGACCCGTCGGGCAACAAGCTGACCTACACCTACAACACCCTCGACGAGCTCGACTACGTCACCGACACCCGCAACCGGCGCGCGGACCTGCACTACAACGCCAACGGCCTGGTCGACTACATCGAGATCCAGAAGGCCGACGGCACGCCGATGCTGCGCTGGTCCTACACCTACACGACCACCACCCCGGCGCTGCTGGCCACCTCCCAGCTGTCCATGGTCGACAACACCGCGGTCGGCGGCACCATGTCCGACGACACCACCGGCAACGTCGGCGCGGTCACCCGGTACAGCTACGACGCCAACGACCGCCTGTCAAAGATCGAGGACGCCCGCGAGACCGCGACCGGCGCCAACGGAACCGGGGGGACCACCACCTTCAGCTACACCGGCGGCAAGCTCACCACCCTGACCCGGGTCACCGACGACACCACCGTGCCGGACTCGACCACCACGTTCACCTACTACGACGGCGCCGGGCCCGCCTTCACCAAGCCCAACCCGGATGCCCAGGCGGCCTGCAAGAGCGCCGACCAGAACGCAGCGAGCCGGACCTTCGTCGACGGCGAACGACTCCCCAGCGACGTCGACGACACCACCCGGTACTGCGTGGACGGCAACGGCCGGGTCGTGCGGACCATCGACGCCAACCTCCACGAGCGGTCCAACACCTGGGACGCCAACTCCAACGTCACCTCCGCCGACATGTCCGGCCTGGGCGACGGCACCCAGCAGTACGACTACACGTTCACCAACAACAACCCCACCAAGGGCACCAGCCCCGAAGGCGCAACCAGCCGCGCCAGTTACGACGACACCGCTCACCCGCACAGCGCGACTGCGACCAAGGGCGACGACTCCGGCGGCAACGACGTCAACTGGAACTACACCTACGACGACGACAACCGGGTGATCACCGCCAAGTCGGCCACCGGCGCCGGGCAGCCCGGCGTGGAGTACCGGTACTGCTGGACCGGCAACGGGCAGATCTCGCGGATCGACCCGGTCACCGCGACCGGCACCGCCGCGAACTCGACCAACCCGCAGAAGGGCGGCGCCTGCAACGGCGACACCGCCCAGGGCAACGACACCCTGTTCACCTACAACACCGCCGGCGAGCTCACTGCGGTGGACAAGCCCGCCGGCGGGGACCTGAGCTACACCTACGACAACCTGTCGCGGATCAAGACCGTCACCGACGCCCGCGGGGTGACCACCAGCTACACCTACGACGGCCTCGACCACGTCAAGACCGCCACCTACACCAAGTCCGGCGCCACCACCCAGTCGGTCACCTGGACCTACGACAAGGCCGGCAACCTCACCGCGATCAGCGACCTGAACGGCGCGAACACCTTCGGCTACGACGAGCTGAACCGCAAGACCAGCGAGTCCCCGCAAGCCCCGTCCGGCGCCACCACCTACGCCTACGACACCGCCGGGAACGTCAAGACCATCACGGTCGCCGGGCAGACCATCAACGGGTCGCCCGCGGAGCCGACCAGGTACACCTACGACAAGGTCAACAACGTCGCCACCATCGACGACCCCCGCCCCGGCGCCCAGCTCACCACGTTCGACTACACCGAGAACGACAAGCGAAAGAAGACCGTCTTCCCCGGCACGGCAACCGGCAACGACGTCATCCAAGAGGCCCGGTACAACAAGGACGGCAACCCGTCGTGCATCTACTCCTACCGGCAGGCCAACGCCCCGGCCAACAGCGCCGACACCTGTCCCAGCGAGAACTTCACCGGCCTGCTGACCTTCTACCGCTACGGCTACACCAACCCGGCCAACTCCGCGGTCACCGACACCAAGTACGTGGTCACCGAGAAGAGCGGCCGCACCACCACCTACGACTACGACCCGATCAAGCGCCTCACCAGCGCCACCACCCGAGTCGACGGCACCGACACCTCGACCCTGCAACGCAAGTTCGACTACGCCTACGACCGGCACTCCAACCTGACCAAGCAAGACGTCACCGGCACCACCCCCGGCCTGGACGCCGGCACCCGGTGGCAGACGTTCAACACCGGCGACGAGATCTGCGCCACCAAGACCGCGGCCGCCGACCCCGGCCTGACCTGCGCCAGCAGCGGCACCGGCATCGACCAGTACACCCACGACGCCGACGGCAACCTCACCGCCATCACCGGCGCCGGACAGATGAGCGGCACCAGCCTCGGCTACAACCTGCCCGGCCAGACCACCAGCATCCAAGCCCCCGGAGCCAGCACCGCCGACACCATGGCCTACGACGGCGTCATGCAAGACCGCCGCACCCAAGCCGGCAACACCACCATGGCCTACGGCTACTCCGGGCTCACCGCCCAGACCACCGGCGGCACCACCCCGCACAGCGAGACCTTCGTCCGCGACCCCGCAGGCAGGCTCATCGCCATGATCGACACCACCACCGGCGCCACCCGCTACTACCTCACCGACGACCAACAGACCGTCGTCGCCACCACCAACACCACCGGCGGCGACGTCGTGCGCTACCTCTACGAGCCCTACGGCAACCAGATCCGCTCCTGGACCGACCCCACCGCCGGCAGCAGCACCAACGACGGCGCCGAAAACTCCGTCCTCACCGCACCCACCATCGACAACAACCCCTGGCGCTACGCCTCCGGCTACCGCGACAAGGCGACCGGCATCCTCAAATTCGGCACCCGCTACTACATGCCGGAGGATGGAACTTGGACACAGTCCGATCCGAAGAACGGTCACGGTAACGACCCGACGAGCTTGAACGGCTATGCGTACACTGCCGGCAACCCCATTAACCGAACTGACGCGAGCGGACGCGCGTGGTACGACTATCTGGGCATTGCAGGAGACGCCATCGACATCGGCTATGAACTCTACGAGGGTGACGTCGCCGGAGCCTATGCGAGCATGTTCGGAGTTGTCACGGGTGGCCTGACGGAGGCCGCGTGCACACTGGTCGGGATCGAAGCTCCGGAACTTTCTGTGCCAGGGTGCTACCTGCTCGGGAGCGCAGTCTCGGAGGCATCGGCCAACTACGCCCTCCCGTACTACGAATATCTCTACTAAGGACTGGCGATGCGACTTCGAATGGCATCTGCAGGCTTCGTGATCGCCAGCGTACTCTTGGCGATCGTTGTCCCGCTGATCGCGCAACGCGGCGAGGCCACGTTTTTCTTCTTACCGGTCGCGGGCCTGCTGGTCGCTTTTCGATTCCTAGTGCGCGGGCAACCCGCCAGTGGGCACTACATCTTGATTGGGGCGTCCTCGCTACTCGTGATCCTCCCGAGTGTCGGATTCGCGCTGGCAGCGGTGGGTCACTAATTGGCGAAACCGCTCCTTGCGTTTTCGCCTTAAAGCCCAGTCGCAATGGAGAGGCCGGTCACCTCCTCGAGGTCAACACTGCCAGCGTGATGGCGGTCGTCGATACGCCGACAGCCCATCCTATGAAGTACGCTGCGTGTGCCCGATGGCTTGAAATGGCGACGCCTCCAAGGACGAGAAGGGCGACGGGAGCCAGAGCCGCAAGCGCGCGGCCGAACCTCCGAGGAGCGTTCGGGAAGGCTTCTCGCAACCAGGAGAAGACGTGGCTGCCCAACATGAGCCCGCATGCGCCAGCGATCAAGCCCGTTGCCGTGACAAGAGCGATAAACACGAATCTCCCTAGCCTCAGTCCACCGGCGGAAGCGGTTGGGGGGCGCGTCGGGAGGGTACGCCCCCAAGCACGGTTGAACCGCCCCGGAGTTTCCGGACACTTCGTTTGGTGTCTTCACCCGGTCGGGCGGAGACGGTTTCGTGCAGCGTAGTAGGCGTCCTCTGCCTCGACCGGGGTGAGGTCGTCGATGGATTCGTGGGTGCGCTGGTAGTTGAACCAGTGCACCCAGTGCAGGGTCTCCAGCTCGACGTGTTCGACGTCGCGCCAGGGACCGTAGGGACGGAATCAGCTCGGTCTTGTAGATCCCGATCTGGGACTCGGCCAGGGCGTTGTCGTAGGCGTCGCCCACCGATCCGACCGAGGCGTCCACGCCGGCCTCGACCAGGCGGCTGGTGAACGCGAACGAGGTGTACTGCTGGTCGACCTGTGGGTGCAACGTGAAGCACCGAAGGAGGAAGCCGATGGCAAGCAAGACAACGCGTCCTGCGGACCGGATGACGAGTAGTGAGGATATCCCGGCTGGGTTCGTCGATGGTGAGGCAGTCCTCGAGGAACTCCTCGCCGAGCCGGGCATGCGCAAGGCGGTCGACCTGATCCACGAGGGCACTGCCCACATGGATCGTGTCTACGCCGAAGGGCTCGCCGAGATCCGCAAGTTCGCCACGCAGACCCAGGCTGGTCTCGCTGAGCGGATGGGTGTGAAGCAGGCCGCGGTCTCCAGGATCGAGAGCCGCGACGACCTGCTGCTCTCGACCCTGGCTGAGTACGCTGCCGCTGCTGGGGCGACCAACGGCCGCATCGTGTTCCACATCAACGGCGTCGACGTGGAGCTTTCGCTAGACCGCTATAAACATGACAAGTAACAGTCAGCTCCATCGCTGACCCGCGACCGTTGGTGGGCAGCGATCGGGCCATTCAGCCTTTGTGGTCCTTGCTCGCCGGCGCAGACGGTGGCTCAGCCGCGGCCGGGATCATGAGGCGACGAACTCGTCGGTGAGGTGCTGTGCGTGGACCTGAGCCTGGTGGACGTACCAGGCCTGGAAATTCTTGGGCGCCAGCACCGCGACCGCCAGCACCGCCACGCCGATCCATCGCTGCACCTTCCGGGGCATCAGGCCACGGTAGTCGGCGAGGTCGAAGGCATCCATTCCGTCATGGTGCCAGCGACCTCCGACACTGGCGTCGTGGTCAGGGCACCTCGCCTTCGGCGACGGCTTCGAAGAACTGGTTGAGGGTGGTGCGGAGGTCGGGTGCGAGGGGGCGTTTGCCGACGTAGTGGCGGAAGGTGATCGACGGATCGCGGTGGCCGAGCTGGTCGCGGGCGGCATCGAGTGAGACCTCGTGCGCGAGCAGTGTTCCGACGGTGCGGCGGAGGGTGTGCAGGGTAGTGCCGTCGAGCTCCTTGTCACCTGGCTCGCCGTTCTCCACGGCCCGGTCAACCGCCAGCCGCAGGCGGGTGCGCATGTTGGCCGGCGAGATCCAGTTCCCGGTGCGGGTGCCGAAGATCGGTGACTGCGGGGTCGCCGGTGGCTGCCTGCGCATCCGTTCGACCAGCATGGTCGCGACATGGTCGGGGAGGATCAGGTGGCGGTCTTCGCGGGTCTTGGTCATGTCCTGGCGGTGGAGCTTGTCGACGTATCCCTTCCGGGGCTCGACCAGCGTTCCGCACACGTGCACGACCGGCAGCGTCTCCTCGACGGCCCCGCCGATGACCTCGCCGAGTCCCTGGCGGCGCTCGGCGCTGTCGTAGCCGTCGCCGCTGTTAGACCCGGGGAGTCCGGTGAGGTCGATCGGCCGGATCGCGAGGCCTTCGCCTTCACGCATGCCCGTGCCAAGAAGCAGGTCGACGAACTCCTCGAGGTCTCGGTTGGGCATCCGCCTGCCGTCCACGCGCATGGCTTCGCGTCGGACCCGGCTCCGTAGGTGCAGAGCGTGAGGGACGGTGAGGTACTCGACTTCGGCCTTCGGCTCGCGGGCGGACTGGGAGGCGTCGCGCATCGGGTTGGCTGCCAGGGCTCCGTGCGCGACGGCGAGGCTGATCATCCCGCCGAGCACCACCCTGAGTTGCCGGGTCGAGCGCCCGTGCTGACGGGGCTGGTAGTTGCCGTGCTTGCGGCCGTGCTCGACGTCGGCGAAGAGCCGGTCCAGGAACGGGACGTTGGTCTCGCCAACACGGACCTTGCCGATCGCGGGGATGATCACGTGCTCGATCTCGGCGTGGTAGGTCGCCAAGGTCTGGGGCGCGAGCTTGCCCTTGGTCCTGACCTTGCCGTGATCCTTGCGGTGCTGCAGCCACAACGCCGCGAGGACCTCGTAGGTGGTGTCCGCGGTGATGCCCTTGATGGTGGGATCGACACGCTTGGCGAGGCGCCGTCGGATAGCGCGGAGCGCGCCGCCCTTGGTGGCGTCCTTGACCCGGACCGATCGGATGCGGCCGTCGATGTCGCGGACCTGGGCCCTGGCTGCCCATCGCCCGTCGGGCTGCTGCCTAATGGTGATCTCGCCGTGGCTGCCCCGCGGGATACGGATCTGCGGCATCACGCACCCCCACCCTGCACAGCCGTGAGAGCCTAGACTTGCTCACGGCGCCGACGCGGCGCCTGACTCTGGACATCGTCGTTGGCCTGGTCGTGTGCATGGTGGGTCCTCCTGGGTATCCGCGGGCAGGGCGCCCGCACATTCACCTAGGGCCACAACCACGTGCCGGGCGATCACTAATGGGTGAAGTGACACGTTTGGGACAGGATTCGCCGCACCCGAGCGCATCGCAGCGGGCATGAACGGTCCCTGATGCGACCGCCCACAGGCGTGAATGCGCCCTACTGGTCCCGAACTCGACAACATGATCCCCCGCGCGCGCAGTGAATAGGTCGTCGGTTCGATTCCGACAGGCGGCTCCGATGGCCCCTGACCTGCGCCGCAGTCCGGGGGCTTCCTGCATCCCGGGACGTCCGGCAGGCTGTGCCGGGTGCACACCCTCGACCGCCGTACCGCCGGCGTTGCCTACGGCCTCCTGTCCGCCGCTGACACGGCTCTCGCTGCGGGGCCGGCCGGGAGGCGGCGGGCGCGGGTGCTGACCAAGCCGCTCCTGATGCCGGTGCTGGCGGCGCGGGGCGGGCCGGGTGCGGTGACGGCGGCGCAGGCGTTCTCGTGGGGCGGGGACGTCGCGCTGATGGGTGAGGGTCGGCGGCAGTTCCTGGCGGGGCTGTGCTCGTTCCTCGGCGCCCACGTCGCCTACGTCGCGGCGTTCCGGGCGCGCTCGTCCGTGCCGCTCCTCGCGTCGCCCGGGCGGCGCCGGCTCGTGGCCGCCGGCGGCGCCGCGGCCGCCGGGATGGCGGTCGCCGCCGCACGCCAGGACCGTGCCCTGGCGCTGCCCGTTGCGGCGTACGGCGCGACGCTGGCCACGATGGTCGCCGCGGCTGCCGCGATCGACCACGACCGGGGCCGCGGCCGGGTGCTGGCAGGGGCCTCGTTGTTCCTGCTCTCCGACACCCTGCTCGGGGTCCGCACGTTCCTCGTGGGTGATCGCGCACCCGCACTCGACGGCGCCGTCATGGCGACGTACACCGCCGCACAGTGGTGCGTCGCCGAGGGGATGTCCTCCGCCTGACCCTCAGGCGGCGTGGTCGTGCTCGTCCGGCCAGCCGCCGACGAGGTGGACCAGCCCGGCGCCGTCGACGAGGCGCGCGGTGTGGCCGCGCAGCCGCAGCCAGGTCAGGCCGGCGCGGCCCTTGACGATGGCGGCAGTGCTCGCCGTGTTCGCGTCGACACAGGTGGCCGCGTCGACACAGGTGGCCGCGGCGACCGAGACGGTCCGCCAGACCGGTACGGCGGCGCGGCCGGTGCCGGGGTCGACGATGTGGTGGACCGTGCGGCCGGCGCGACGCCAGGTCCGGCGCCGGGTGCTGGACGTGGCCAGCGCACCGCCGGCGGGCAGCGCGACGTGCGCGGCCGGCTGCCCCGCGCCGTCCTGCACCGTCACCTGCCAGCCGCCGGCCGGCGCCGCCCCGGCGGTGGCGATGTCGCCGCCCAGGTTGACCAGCACGCCGGTGTCCAGCTGCGCGGCGATCCGGGCGGCGACGAGGTCGGCGGCGGCCGCCTTCGCCGTCGCCCCGAGGTCCAGCTCGACGCCCGGCGGCATCGACAGCCCGCGGTCGTCCAGCCGGACGCGGCGCCAGCCCGGCACCCGGCGTACGACGACCGCCGTCTCGTCCGGCGCGATCTGGGCGATGTCGCGGTCGTAGCCGAGCGCCGCCAGCGCCGCCCCGACCGTCGGGTCGACCGCACCGTCCGTCGCCTCGGCGGCGGCCAGGGCGGCGCGCAACAGGTGCGCCAGCATCGGCGAGACCGGTGCGGGCGCCGACGTCGGGCGTGCGGCGAGCCGCCGCACCTCGCTGTCCGGGCGGAACCGGCTCGCGGCCAGCTC
>CAVXNT010000008.1:0-7564 GCA_963763225.1 uncultured Actinomycetota bacterium
GGACTGGATGCGGCCGGACCTGGCCAACGAGGGCATGCGGCTCGCGAGGATGCTGGCCGCGCTCGTCCCCGACGAGCCGGAGGTGCTCGGCCTGCAGGCGCTGCTGGAGATCCAAGGCTCACGGATCCCCGCGCGGCTGGACGGTGATGGCATGCCGGTGCTGCTCGAGGCGCAGGACCGCTCGCGGTGGGACCGGCTGCTGATCCGGCGCGGGTTGTCCGCGCTGCAGCGGGCCGAGGCGCTGGCTGCGCGGGGGAAGCCGGTCGGCCGGTACTTCCTGCAGGCCTCGATCGCCGCGCAGCACGCCCGGGCGCCAAGCTCGCAGGAGACGGACTGGCGGCTGATCGCGGGCTTGTACGACGTCCTCGCCGACGCCGCGCCGGGGCCGGTCGTCGAGGTCAACCGGGCCGTCGCGCACGGGCGGGCCTTCGACCCGGGCGCCGGTCTTGCGGTGCTCGACGGGCTGGATCCCACCGCGCTCGGGGACTCTCCGCTGGTCCCGAGCGTCCGCGGCGACCTGCTCGAGCAGGCCGGGCGCAACGCCGAGGCGGCCCGGGCGTTCACCGAGGCGGCGAGCCGCACCCGGAACGAGAGCGAGCGGGCGGTGCTGCGGCGACGAGCCGAGGAGAACCTGCGGCGCGGATGAGCCGGCCCCGGACATGAAGAGACCCGGCCGTTGCTGACGGGGGATACAACAACGACCGGGCAGTGACAAATCTAGAGCCGACCGGCTGATCGTTCAACTGGATCGGTCGAATATGGCCGGGATCACCCCCGATAACCGAGACTGGTCTAGTCCTCGCCAGGCGTAGAACACCGCACTGGTCTACTACCTGATGGTCAGCTGACGGTTCGCCAGACCGCTGCGGGCCGACCGCTCCTCGGCGGAGAGCGGCGAGGTGTCGGCGAGGGCGGTGGCGAGGTCTGCGGCGAACTGCTCCGCCGGGCCCTCGAGCACCTCCGCCCCCGTCCCGACCGGCAGGTCCCACACCGGGACCAGCACGCCGTGGACCCGGAACATGCCCACCAGCCGGGCGCCCTCGACGATCCGGTCCTTCCCGGCGGCGTGCACCCGCGCCAGGGCGGAGAGCAGCTGCTCCTCGTCGTCGTGCGGCATCACCCAGCGCAGGTGCTCCTTGCTGCCGACGTTGGTCCAGTACGCCGCCTCGACCGACGCAAGCCGGGCCGTCGGGTGTGCCGCGGCGTTGGCCGACTCCAGCGAGGCGTGCACCGAGCCGGTCGGGTCCTCGACGTCGGCGACCCAGAAGTCGAACCCGTCGTGCACCGTGACCTCGAGCGGCTGGTCGGCGACGAGGTCCTGCAGCCGCTTGCCCTCGCCCGGCGGGTCCACGAGGCCGACCACGTCGCCGGGCTCAGCAGCGAGGGCCTTCTCGAGCACGGCGCCGAGGTCGCGGCTCGGGTCGCCGAACCCGTGCTGCACCTGCAGCCCGAGCCAGATCGTGCCGTCCTGCCGGACGAGCGCGGGCGCGGCCATGGGCAGCAGCGAGCACAGCACCACGGTGCGGTCGGACCCGGTGAGCGTCAGCGGCGCCGTCGCGGCAGGGACGAGCTCGCGCAGGGCGATGATGTCGGCCTCCCCGGCCAGGCCGGCGAAGGGGCGCGCGACGTACACGGGGACCGGCCCGTCGCTGCTGCCGTGGCAGGCCTTGTAGCGCCGGCCCGAGCCGCAGGGGCACGGCTGCCGGGGGCCGACCTCGCCGGAGGCGGGGGCCTCCGCGGTGTGTGTGCGGGACTTGACGCGCGACTTCTTACCCATGGAGGGAACCCTAGTGGGGCTCCCTCACACGGCGAGCACGGCGTGCACGGTGGACCGGGAGCGGGTCTTGTCCGACCACCACGTGTCGGCGAGCGTCTCCACGATCGCCATCCCGCGACCGGCCAGCGCCGAGGAGGGCGCGTTGACCTTGCGCGGCCGGGTCCCGGAGCCACCGTCGGTGACCGAGATCTGCAGACCCTGGTTCGCCATCTTCCAGCTGACCAGGATGTCGCCGTCGGGCAGCGGCTGGGCGTGGCGCACCGAGTTGGCGACGAGCTCGGAGATCACCACCCGGGCGTCCTCCACGACGTCACCCTTCACGCCTCCGTCGACCATCCAGGCCTTGAGCTTCTGCCTGGCCACGGACACCGAGGACGCGGCAAAGGGGACGCGCAGCGTTACCGGCGCGCGCCCCGCTCGCAGCGAGCTCGTACCCACGGGTGTGTCCCCACCTTCGACGTCTTGTGGCATTCGAATCAGATCGTGCCCAGCAAGCCCTCGACCAAACCCACCCGTCCGGGTGGCGCGTCTCTCACCCCCCTGGGCGCCCCGGACCCCCTCGCGCATGGCCCAGATGGGCCAGTGCCCCCGAGGGATCGTCGGTGATCACCGCCTCGACCCCCAGCCTCAGGCAGAGGTCGAGATCCTCCTCGGTGTTGACCGTCCACACGTGCAGCCGACGACCTTGCTTGCGCAGCCGGTGGGCGACCTTGGGGCTCTCGCGCAGCAGCTCGATCCCGGGCCCGGCGATCCAGTCCTCGGCCACCAGCTCCTTGGTCACCCGCCACGCGTGCTGGCTGTCGATCAGCAGCACCAGCTCCAGGTCGGGGGCGAGCTTCTTGACCCGGGCCAACGCGACCCAGGAGAAGCTCATCACCCGGGCAGGGGAGTCCGGACCGGTCCACCCGAACTCGTCGAGCAGCTCCACGAGCCGGCGCTCCACCAGGCCGCCGTACCGGGTCGGGTGCTTGGTCTCGATGGCGAGGTCGATCGGGCGGTCGTAGTCGCGCACCGCCTCGACCAGCCGGCGCAGGGTGAGCACCTTGCTCTGCTCGACGTCGACCTCGGGCGCCTCGTCGTCGAGGTCGCGCCACGGGTTCTTCCAGGCGGCGAAGTCGAGCTCGTCGAGCTGGGCCAGCTCCATCGTGGAGACCACGCCCCGGCCGTTGGCCGTCCGGTCCACCCGACGGTCGTGCACGCACACGAGGTGGCCGTCCGCCGTCAGCCGGACGTCGCACTCCAGCGCGTCCGCACCCTCGTCGAGGGCTCGCAGGTAGGCGCCGAGGGTGTGCTCGGCGGCACTGAGGCTGGAGCCACGGTGGGCGACGACCTGGGGGCGGCCGGCGACGCGGTGCATGACCCCCATCGTGTCATCTTCTCGGCGGTCGGCCCGGGATCAGGTGCGCTGCGCGCGCAGGAACTTCCCGAAGTGCGGCACCGTGAACGCGACCGTGCCGCGCTCGGAGGAGTAGACCAAGCCCTTCTTGATCAGGCCGTCTCGCGCGGGCGACAGGCTCTGCGGCTTGCGGCCGAGCGACGCCGCGATGTCCGCGGTGGTCACGGAGCCGTCGTCGTTGTTGGCGCCCAGCTCGGCCATCACCCGCATGTAGTCGCGCTCGGCCGGCGTGGCCCGGTCGTAGCGGGCACCGAAGAAGCCGACCGCCAGCTCGCGCTCCGCCTCGGGCGCGGCCTCCGCCACGTCCGCGACCCCGATCGGCGAGGACACCGCCGCATCCCAGGTGACCTTGCCGTAGGCCTGCACGAAGTAGGGGTAGCCGTCGGTGAGCGCGTAGAGCTCGTCCAGCGCGGCCGGCTCGTAGTCGGCTCCCTCGGTGCCCGCCGGCACCAGCAGCGCCCGGTCGGCCGACTCCCGGGGCAGCCGGTCGACCACCACGTAGCGGAACAGCCGCTCGGCGTAGGACTTGCTGGCCGAGAGGGCCACCGGGAGGTGCGGGAGGCCGGCTCCGACCACGACCAGCGGCGCGCCCTGCTGGCTGATCTCGTGGACGGCCCCGCACAGCGCGGCCAGCTCCGCGGTGGAGATGTCCTGCATCTCGTCGATGAAGATGCCGACACCGACGCCGAGGTCGCGCGCGAGGTCGGCCACGTCGGTGAACAGCTCGATC
Organism: uncultured Actinomycetota bacterium; assembly: GCA_963763225.1. Lineage (GTDB taxonomy): Bacteria > Actinomycetota > Actinomycetes > Propionibacteriales > Nocardioidaceae > Nocardioides. Next base: position 3,904 of record CAVXNT010000008.1, read on the forward strand.
ATGTCGAGCTCGAGGTCGCCGGAGTCCGCGCGTCCCTTGATGGCCGGCACGTCGACGGGCGGCTGCCAGCGGATCCCCTTGCGGTCCGGCAGCGGCGTACGCAAGGCGAAGGACTTGAGCACGCCGGCGACCGCGTCGACGCGCTCGGGGTCGCGGTGCCGGTGCGCCATCTCGCGGACCGCGGCGTTGACCGCCTGGGCGAGCGGAAGCCTGAGCGACTGGTCCGGGCGTGCCTCGATCTTGCCGGTGCCCCACGCCCGCTTCACGGCCTGGCCGCGCAGCGCGTTGAGCAGCACGGTCTTGCCGACGCCGCGAAGTCCGGACAGCACCATCGAGCGCTCCGGTCGGCCGGCAGCGACCCGTTCCAAGGTGACGTCGAACTGGGCCAGCTCGCGGTCGCGACCCGCGAGCTCGGGCGGGCGCTGACCGGCGCCGGGGGCGTAGGGGTTGCGTACGGGATCCACGATCCGAATGTATCCCCCCGTCTAGGAGATTCCTTAGATTCGACTAGCGAGTCGTAGCGACACCGATCGAATCCTCGATAGTGGTGACAGGCCCGCCCTCCGTGACCAGAATGTGACCATGCTGCGACCGTCCCCGTTGCCGACCGCCGGCGAGGTGTTCCTCGACCAGCGTGGGGACGGCCGGAGCCTGCGCGTCTCGTGGTACCCCGAGGCCGACCTGGTGGTGCTCTCCCTGTGGCGCGAGGGGGTCTGCGCCGGCACGTTCCGGCTGCCGATGACCGAGGTCCCCGACCTCATCGACGTGCTCCGCGGCGGCCTGCAGACCGCCTTCGAGCAGCACCGCTCCCTGCTCGACCGGGCGTTCGGTGGCGACCTCGGCGGGCAGAGCGCGTCCTGACGCGCTCGTAGACTGACCGGGTGCCCGAGCTTCCCGAAGTCGAAGGACTCGCCCTCGACCTGTCCGCGCGGCTGCGCGACCGGGCCATCGTGCGCGTCGACCTCGCCGCCTTCAGCGCACTGAAGACCTTCGACCCGCCGCTGTCGGCGCTGCACGGCACGCTGGTCGACTCGGTGACCCGGCACGGCAAGTTCCTCGACATCGACGCCTCGGGCCTGCACCTGGTCGTGCACCTCGCCCGCGCTGGCTGGATCCGCTGGCGGGCCGAGGTCCCCGACACGCCGCCGCGCCCGAGCAACAAGTCGCCGCTGGCCGCACGGGTGGTGCTCGACGACGGCTCCGGCCTGGACATCACCGAGGCCGGGACCCGCAAGGGCCTCGCGGTCTACGTCGTCCGCGACCCCCGCGACGTCCCCGGCATCGCGAGCCTCGGGCCCGACCCCCTCGACGACGCGTTCACCCTCGAGCTCCTGCAGCGGATCCTCACCGACGCCGGCCGCGCCCAGATCAAAGGCGTGCTGCGCCACCAGGGGACCATCGCGGGGATCGGTAACGCCTACTCCGACGAGCTGCTGCACGCCGCGCGGATGTCGCCGTTCAAGCCCGCGTCCAGCCTGACGACCGAGGAGGTCCAGGTGCTGTACGACGCGATCCGCACCGTCCTCGGCGACGCCGTCGCACGCTCCCGTGGTCTTGCCGCTGCCGACCTCAAGGGGGAGAAGAAGAGCCACCTCGCCGTGCACGGCCGCACCGGCCAGGCCTGCCCCGTGTGCGGCGACGTCGTACGCGAGGTGTCCTTCGCCGACTCGGCGCTGCAGTACTGCGCCACCTGCCAGACCGGCGGCAAACCGCTCGCCGACCGCCGCATGTCCAAGCTGTTGAAGTAGGAGCGTCCCCCGTGAACTACGGCCCGATCCCGACCGTCACCGTCACCGAGCTGCCCCAGCCGCTGCCCGCGGACCTGCACGTGCTCGACGTGCGCGAGGAGGTCGAGTGGAGGTACGGCCACATCGAGGGGGCCACCCACATCCCGTTGCACCAGCTGCCCGAACGGATGGAGGAGGTGCCCGACCAGCGCACGCTCGTGGTCTGCAAGGTCGGCGGGCGGTCGGCGCAGGCGGTCGCCTACCTCAGTGCTCTCGGCCGGGACGTGCTGAACCTCGAGGGCGGCATGCTCGACTGGCAGGCGGCCGGGCGGCCGATCGTCGGTGATGTCGACGGGGACCCGCAGGTCGTCTGACCCGGCCAGGCCCTGGCCCCGGGCGGCGTCAGCGGAACGCGGCCGGGAGCGGCAGCTCCAGCGCGTCCCGGAGCCGGCGCAGGTACCCCGCGCGGGGCATCGTGAGCACGCCCAGCGAGGCCAGGTGGGGGGTCTGCCACTGCACGTCGAGGAGCCGGTCGTCGGCGTGCTCGTCGCGCAGCAGCTCCACCAGGCCGACCAGGGCCACCTTGGAGGCGTCGCGGACCCGGTGGAACATCGACTCCCCCGCGAACAGCCCGCCCACGGCGACGCCGTACAGACCGCCGACCAGCCGGCCGTCCTGCCAGGTCTCCACCGAGTGCGCCCAGCCGAGGTGGTGCAGCTCGGTGTAGGCGGCGCGCACCTCGTCGTCGATCCACCCGCTGTCGCGCCGCGGGTCGGCACAGCCGTCGACGACCTCCTCGAAAGCCGTGTCGACGCGGATCTCCATCCGGCGGACCGCCTGGCGCAGCGAGCGGGAGACGCGGAGTCCGCCGAGCGGCAGCACGCCCCGCTCGACCGGCGACCACCACCACATGTCGCGGGTCTCGCCCGGCATCGGGAAGATCCCGGACGCGGTAGGCCGCCAGCAGCGTGCCCGGCTCCAGGTCGGCCCCGACCGCGACCAGGTCGTCGGCGTCGGAGCGCGCCAGGTCCGGGAACATCCACGGGCTGGGCGGCGGCTCGACGGGCACGGCAGTCATTGTGCCCGGGTGGCTAGGGTCGTTCTCGACACCCCAGCAGCAGGAGGAACCACGGATGGGCATCGGCGGCACGCTCGGGAAGCGGCTGGCACCGCACGTGCAGCGGCTCGCACCGGACCTGACCTCGAGCTTCGTGCACGAGGCGCTGTCGCGCGCGATCAACGGCGTCGGCCCGCTGCCGCCCGCCGCGGCCGCGGCCGACAAGCAGCTCGAGGAGCAGCACGGCGACGTCGAGCGCGCGGTGCACGAGGTGATCGAGAACCACGTCCGCTACGCCGGCGGCCAGGGCTTCCTGACCAACCTCGGGGGGCTCGCCACGGCGGCCCTGACCATCCCCGCGAACATCAGCGGTCTCGCGATGATCCAGTGCCGGCTCGTGGCCGGGATCGCGCACCTGCGGGGCTACGACCTCGACGACCCGCGGGTGCACAACGCGATCCTCGCGTGCGTCCTCGGCGAGGACACCGTGAACTCCTTGGTCAAGAAGAAGAAGCTGCCCGCACCGCCGATGGCGATCGCGACCGCGCCCGCCCACGACCCGCACCTGGACAAGGTGATGGCGGCCGAGGTGACCTCCGAGCTGATCACGAAGGTGGCCGGCAAGCGGGTGGCGACGACCGTGGGCCGGCGGGTGCCGGTGGTCGGCGGCCTGGTCGGGGCGAGCGCGGACGCCTACTCCACCTGGCAGATCGGCCGCTACGCGGACCGGGAGCTGCGCCCGCGCAACCGGCGGTAGGCCGCCAGGCCCAGCGCGGCGACGCGGTTGGTGTCGGCCGCGTGCACGAGCCGGCGTTTGACGCGGAACGTCCACGTGCGCGACCGGTCGAGCTCGCGGGCGGCGGCGTGCAGGTCCTCG
>CAVXNT010000009.1:0-341699 GCA_963763225.1 uncultured Actinomycetota bacterium
TCGAGCGGGTGGCCTGCGCGCCGTGCTCCTCGCACTCGCCGGCTTCGCGGTCGCCTGGCCGCTCGGCGTGTGGGCGCGCGCCCGGCGCCGGCTCCGGCAGCCGTTCCCGACCGACCCGGTGGCGGCGCACCTCGAGGCCGACGAGCACCCGCACGAGCACGGCGCGGACTGTGGGCACGTCGCGGTCCCCCACGGCGACCACATCGACTACGTCCACGACGGGCACCGGCACGCGGCGCACGGGAGGCACTATGACGAGCACTGAGGGCACGCCCCTGCGCCCGACCCGGCAGCGTCGCGCGGTCATCGAGGCGCTGGAGTCCTGCGACGACTTCCGGTCGGCCCAGGAGATCCACGACCTGCTGGGCCGCCGCGGCGAACCGGTCGGTCTGGCCACCGTGTACCGGACCCTGCAGCGGCTCGCCGACGCCGGCGAGGTCGACGTGCTGCGGACCGCGGACGGCGAGGCCGGCTACCGGCGCTGCTCGGACACCCACCACCACCACCTGGTCTGCCGTGCCTGCGGCCGGACCGTCGAGGTGGAGGGGCCGGCCGTGGAGCGCTGGACCCGGTCGATCGCCGCCGAGCACGGGTACGACGACGTCAGCCACGCGCTGGAGATCTTCGGGACCTGTGCCCGGTGCCGTCGCGACCACCCGTCGGGGTGAGGAACGTGCACCCGGCTCGGGCAGCGCATACCGTCGGTCGCTCGGCGTTCAGCCCCAGCGCCGCTTCGCCCGGATCGATGGGACCACACCCGTGGACGCGATCTTCCGCACCGTCATCTCCCCCACGTCCTCGGACCTGAGCGTCCGGGGGCAGCTCGACCTGGTCAGCCGCGACCAGCTGCGGCGCCTGCTGGCCGACCTCGACCGCGCCGGCGGCACCCTGCGCCTGGACGTCAGCGGTGTCGACTTCGTCGACTGCAGCTGCCTGCGGGTCATCGAGGACGCCCGGCGCCGGCTGGCCGCCGAGGGCCGGGACCTCGAGGTGGTCGCCGCCTCCCCGTGCGTCCGCCTGGTCAGCGCCCTCGCCGGCTACCGCGAGCTCACGGACGCGCCGTCCGCGGATCCTCGGCCGGCAGCGCGAGTTCGCGCACCACGACCGCGGCCACGTCGAACAGCTTCTGGTTGTGGTGCGACGACAACCGGCGCAGCACCGACATCGCCTGGTCGTCGGTGAGGCCGTACTGCGCCATCACGATGCCCAGCGCCTTCCCGATCGTGGTGCGCCGGTCGACCGCGACGCGGAGGCCCTCGATCTCCCGGGCCGAGGCGACCGCGACCGCCGCGTGCGCGGCCAGCAGCCGAGCGACCTCCTTGTCGTCGGCGTCGAAGGCGTAGCGCTGGTCGGAGTAGATCGTGAGCGCACCGATCTGGTTCTCGTGGGTGAACAGCCGGGTGCACAGCATGCTGTGGATCCCGAGCTCCGCGGCGGCCCGCGGCGCCCAGCGAGGCCAGCGGTCATCCTGGGGCACGTCCCCGGCGTACACCTGGTCCTCGACCCGAGCCAGCTCGAGGCAGGGCCCCTCGTCCAGCTCGACCTGCAGGCGGTCGCTCGCCCGCACGACGTCGCAGGTGGCCGCGGCGGTCTCCACGGCGTGGCGCCCGCGGACCAGGGTGATGCCCGCGCCGGTGGCGCTGTCGATCAGGTCCATCGCGGCGGCGACGATCTCGTCGGTGGCCTCGGCGACGTCGGTCCGCGCCTGCACGTCGCGGACGATCGCAGCGAGACGCGGCCCCGTGCGACCCACCGGGACGCGAGAGTTCCTGGCCTCGTCGGTCCTGTCGTCGGTCGCCACAGCGAGAATTCACCTCCACGTCCGGCGGTCCGCGCCCGGGGGCAACGCGGGCGGGACCGGATCGATATTAGCCGGGACGCGGAGGAACCCAATCCGGCAGTCAGCCGGCCTCCTGCCAGGGGTTGTGGTCGGCGAGGATCCGGTCGACCCGCGCCTGGTCGAGGCGGGCCACGACGTACTGGCTCTCCTGGGAGTCGCGGACGCACTTGGCGAGGCTGAACGACGAGGTCGTCAGGAACAGGGTGCCCAGGGCCAGGAAGGCCTTGGGCCACGGGTCGCCGGGCAGGTAGTAGATCGCGGCCAGCATCGTGAACAGCGCGACGCCGAACGCGATCGCCGACTGCGCGAAGAAGGCGGTGGTGTTCTTGGTGGAGGGTGCGTGAGTGTCCATGCGAGGAGTCTCGGCGCGCCGGTCGCCGCCCCACATCCGCACGGATACTCAAGGCTGCTCGTCCCGCAGTGCGAGACTGCGGCCCGTGAGCCCGTGGTCGTCCCCCGCCGCGACCGCCGTCGAGAGCCGGCTGTTCCGCGCGCTGGCCGTGCTGCGGGCCGTCGTGCTGGTCAACACCGTGGCGGTGAGCGCATACCGGGCCGACACCTTCGGCCGGCCGTCCGCCGCAGTGGCGGGCCTCGGCCTGATGGTGCTGTGGAGCGGCCTGGCCACGTGGGCGTACGCCGAGCCGCGCCGGCGTACCTGGCCGCTCCTGGTCGCCGACCTCGGCGTGGCCGTGGCGCTGCTGCTCGGCACCCCGCTGGTCAAGGGCGACGACGTCGGCGGCAGCCTGCCCGGCTACTGGGTCATCGCGCCCCTGGTCGCCTGGGCGGTCCGCTATCGGTGGCTCGGCGGCACGTTCGCGGGGGTGCTGCTCGCCGGCGCCGACCTGGTGCGTCAGGACATCGACACCTCCGACTACGGCAACGCCTTCCTGCTGGTGCTCGGCGGCGCCATCGTCGGCTTCATGTGCTCCTCGCTCTACGAGATGGCCACCGAGCGCGAGGCCGCCGAGCGGGCGGCCGCGGTCGCGGCCGAGCGGGCCCGGCTGGCGCGCGCGGTGCACGACGGGGTGCTGCAGGTGCTGGCCCTGGTCCAGCGGCGCGGCCGCGAGCTGGGTGGTGAGGCCGCCGAGCTCGGTCGGCTGGCGGGCGAGCAGGAGCGGGAGCTGCGTGCGCTGATCCGTGCCCAGGACGACGCGGCGGGTCCGCGCGCCGGCGGGACCGTGGACCTGGCCGCCGCGCTCGCCCGCCTCGAGGGCCGGGGCCACGTCACGGTCTCGACCCCCGGTGCGCCCGTCGAGCTCGCGGCCCCGGTGGCCGACGAGCTCGTCGCCGCGGTCGGAGCGTGCCTCGACAACGTCCGGCGGCACGTCGGCGAGGACGCCCCCGCCTGGGTGCTGCTCCAGGCACTGCCCGACCGGGTCGAGGTGTGCGTGCGCGACGCCGGACCGGGCATCCCGGCCGGGCGGCTGGTCGAGGCCACCGCCCAGGGCCGGCTCGGCGTCAGCGAGTCGATCCGCGGCCGGCTGACCGCGCTCGGCGGCACCGCGGAGCTGGTCACCGGCGCCTCCGGCACGGAGTGGGAGCTCGTCGTCCCCATCTCCTAACCTCGTCGTCGTGAGCGACGAGGCGGCCGTGCGGGTGATGGTGGTCGACGACCACCCGATGTGGCGCGACGCCGTCGAGCGCGACCTCACCGACGCGGGGCACCAGGTGGTGGCGGTGGCCGCCGACGGCCGCGAGGCGCTCGCCCGCTTCCCGGCCGCGCGTCCCGACGTCGTCCTGCTCGACCTGCAGATCCCGGCTCCCGACGGCGTGCAGGTGACCGCCGAGCTGGTGCGCCGGGAGCCGGACGTGCGGGTGCTGATCCTGTCCGCGTCCGGCGAGCAGGCCGACGTCCTCGCGGCGGTGAAGGCGGGTGCCACCGGCTACCTGGTCAAGTCCGCGTCGCGTGACGAGCTGCTGGACGCCGTACGACGCGTCGCCTCGGGCCAGCCCGTCTTCACGCCAGGTCTCGCCGGGCTGGTGCTCGGCGAGTTCCAGCGCGACCCCGCCGAGCCCCGGCTCACCGACCGCGAGACCGAGGTGCTCAAGCTGGTGGCCACCGGCCTGTCGTACCGGCAGATCGCCGAACGCCTGGTCCTGTCCCACCGGACCGTGCAGAACCACGTGCAGAACACGCTGCGCAAGCTGCAGATGCACAACCGGGTGGAGCTGACCCGGTACGCCATCGAGCAGGGTCTGGACGGCGGGTAGTCAGCGAGGGACGCGGACGCGGAACTCGCTGCCGACGCCGAGCTCGCTGTCGACCTCGATCCGGCCGCCGTGGCCCTCCACGATCGACCGGCTGATGCTCAGGCCCAGGCCGACGCCCTGGATGGCACGCTCCTCCGCCTGCCGGGTGCGGAAGAACTTGGTGAACAGCCGGTCCCGGTCCGCGGCGGAGATGCCGAGGCCGTCGTCGGCGACGACGAGCACGAACCGGTCGCCGTCGACGGCCAGGGTGACCCGGACGTGGCCGTCGGGGTGGGAGTACTTGATCGCGTTGGAGAGCAGGTTGTCGACGACCTGGGCCATCCGCTGGGCGTCCACGACCGCGTCGAGGGAGCACGGCGCCTCCAGGGTGATCGTGACCCCGGCCCGGCGCGCCGCCGGCCCGGCGGCCTCCACGCTGTTGCGGACGATCGCGGCCAGGTCGGTGCGGGTCCGCTCTACCGGCAACGGTCCGTCGCCGGCCTGCGCCGTGTGGAGCAGGTCGGCCACCAGCCGCGCGAGCCGGCTGGTGTTGCGGGCCACGACCTCGAGCTGCGCGGCGACCTCGGCCGGCAGGTCGTCGCGCTCCTGGAGGATGTCGACGTAGCCGCTGATCGACGTGAGCGGCGTCCGCAGCTCGTGGGAGACCGACGCCACGAACTCGTCCTTGACCCGCAGCGCCCGCATGAAGTCCGTGACGTCGGTGTACGCCAGCGCCGCACCGGCCAGCCGGCCGGCCTCGTCCTCCACCCGCCGGGCGGACACCGACAGCGCTCGCCGGGTGAGCGGGTCGCTGCCCACCCACATCCGGACGTCGTCGAACTCCTCGCCGTGGCTGGCTCGGTACGTCGGCATCTGCTCGCGGCTGAGCAGCGTGGTCCCGTCGCCGGCGTACACCTCCCCGAGCTGACCGGCGCGGCCCAGGTGGCCCTCCGGGTAGGCGAGCCGCATGAAGTCCTGGTGCCGCCGGTTGATGCCCTCGTAGCCGCCGGTGCGGTCGAGCAGCACCAGCCCGACGTCGACGGTGTCGAAGATGGCCTGCGAGATCCGGCGCTGGTGGGCGATGACCTCGAGGCTGGCACGGACCCGTGCCAGCGCGGAGGAGATCGCGAGTGCGGTCCACCCGGCGAGGACCGGGACGAGCACGGCGCGGGACAGGTTGACCCCGGTGAAGCCGAGGTAGATCTGGCTCGGCACCGCCAGCAGGACCGTGGTGCCGAGGAATGCCGCCAGCGCTCCGCCGCGGCCGAACTGCCGGCCCAGCCAGAGCGCCGGGACGACGACGAGGATCGCCGCCCCACCGCCGGTCGGATCCATGCGGGACAGCCCGATGGCGGCGATGTCGAGCATCGGCAGGGCACCCAGCGCCCAGCGCGGGAGCCGCTGCCAGGGGAGGACCAGCGCGAGCAGTGACGTCACGCCGGTCAGCAGGAGCCCGGCCGTCGGCCAGCCGCCGGTGTCGAACGTCGCGCCGCTGACCGTCCGCAGGGTCAGGTCGAGCACGAACAGCAGCGCGAACACGCCCTGCAGCACGGCGGGCTCGGGCTCGTCGGTGAACAGCAGGCGCTCCCACGCCCCGGCGAGCCGTCGTCGGAGCTGCCCCATGCCGCCTCCCAGTCAGCCCTGCGCGCCTCCGTAACGGCGATCGCGCCGAGCGTAGACCTCGATCGCCTCCCAGAGGTGGCGCCGGTCCACATCGGGCCAGAGAACGTCGGTGAACACCAGCTCGGAGTACGCCGCCTGCCACAGCATGAAGTTGGACAGCCGCTGCTCCCCCGACGTACGCCACACCAGGTCGGCGTCGGCGACCTCGGGCACGTAGAGGTGCCGCGCGAACGCGCGCTCGTCGACCTTCTCGGGGTCCAGCCGCCCGGCGGCGACCTCGCGGGCTATCGACCGCGCGGTGTCGGCGATCTCGGCGCGTCCGCCGTAGTTCACGCACATCGTCAACGTGAGCACGTCGTTCTTGCGGGTGAGCTCCTCGGCGACCTGGAGCTCGCGGATGACCGACTTCCACAGCCGGGGCGCCCGGCCGGCCCAGCGCACGCGGACGCCGAGCTCGTGCATCTCGTCGCGCCGGCGGCGGATCACGTCCCGGTTGAACCCCATGAGGAACTTGACCTCGTCCGGCGAGCGCGACCAGTTCTCGGTCGAGAAGGCGTACGCCGAGATCGCCTTCACCCCGATCTCGATGGCGCCCTCGACGACGTCGAAGAGCGAGTGCTCGCCCTCCTCGTGGCCCCGCGTCCGCGGCAGTCCGCGCTCCTTGGCCCAGCGACCGTTGCCGTCCATCACGATCGCGACGTGGCGGGGTACCAGGGCCTTCGGGATCGCAGGTGGCCGCGCCCCGGACGGGTGTGGCGTGGGCTGGCGGACGGCGCGTCTCACGGGCCGAGCCTAGTGGCGCAGCCGGCGCGCCCGACGTACCACCAGTCCCACCGGCACCACTTGTCGTGGGAAAGCCGACCGACACGCCGATGCGCCCCGGCGTGTCGGTCGGGTTTCACCGGCTGACCGGTGAAACCCGCCCGCTCACCGCTCCACGTACGCCAGCGACTTCAGGCCGCGCTCGAGGTGCCAGGCGAGGAAGGCGGCGACCAGGGTGCTGGCCTCCTTGAGGTGGCGGGGGTGGGCGGCGTCGACGACCGGCCAGTCGCCGGCGAGCAGGGCGCCGAGGAGGGCGACGGTCTCGGGGGCGGGGTTCGCGGAGCCGGGGACCCGGCAGGTCGCGCACAGCATCCCGCCCATCGACGGGTTGAACCACCGGTGCGACCCGCCCTCCGGGGCAGGGTGCCGCAGCGCGCGCAGTGCGCGAACGACGGCGCCTAGCCGGCGACCGACAGCGACCGCAGCAGGTAGGAGTCGAGCACCTGCCCGGCCCGTGCTCGCCCGCGACCATGGCCCGCAGGCCGCCGACCAGCAGGAGGAACTGCTGCACCGCGGGCTGGCGCTCCTCCGCGACCAGCCGGTCGGCGGTCTCGAGCATGACGGTCCCGGCGGTGTAGCGGTCGTAGTCCAGGCCCAGCCCCTTCGAGAACGGCGTCAGCGTCTCGGCCTGGGTGATCGTGTCCAGGTTGCGGCCCTCGGCGAGCTGGAGGTCCACGTGGGTGAACGGCTCGAGCCGGGAGCCGAACCGCGACGTGGTCCGGCGTACGCCACGTGCGACGGCACGCACCCGGCCGTGCTGGCGGGTCAGGAGCGTGATGATGCGGTCGGCCTCACCCAGCTTGTGGGTGCGCAGCACGATCGCCTCGTCGCGGTAGAGGGGCACCTCCCCATTGTGCCCGTAGTGCGGGGTCAGGCGCCGGTACGGCGGCGGCGACGCGAGCCCTTCCAGCACCCGACGGCCAGGCCCACCGCGGCGCGGTCGAGCCGCTCGGGCGTGAGCCGCCACTCGAGAGCCGTGCTGGCGCGCACGAACGTCGCCCTGCGGCAGCTCGTCGGCGAGCATGACCGCGTCGGCCACCGGCCGGACCGGGTCGTACGGGTGGCCGACCACGAGCGCCGGCACGGTGATCCGCCGCCGCTCCTTCGACGACGGGGCGGCCCGTCCGAAGAACAGCCCGTGCAGCAGCGCCGCCATGGCGCCCGCCCGCTGGTCGCAGCGCGTCGAGCGCGACCCCGGCCCAGAACGGTACGACGCCGCGCGGGACCGGCCGGGTGAGCCGGCGCAGCAGAGTGACGGTCAGCGGCAGGAAGCGGGCCGTGAGCAGCAACGGGCCGAACACGAGGATGCCGGCCTCGACGCCGTTGTCGAGGATCGGCGCGTCCACGATGAGCCCGCGGACCCGCTCCGGGGCGATCGCGGCGGTCTCCAGCGCCACGTTGGCGCCCAGCGACGTTCCGCCGACCACGGCCTGGGCCGCACCGAGGTGGTCGAGGAGCGCGACGACCTGCTCGGCGAACTCGGTCACCGAGTAGGCATGCGGGTCGGCGGGCCGGTCGGAGCGGCCGTGCCCGAGCGGGTCGAGGGTCACCACGTGCAGGCCCTCGGCCGCCAGCGTGTGCGCCAGGGGCTGCTGCATCCGTCGGGGCGCGAGCTCGGAGGGCAGCAGCACGACCCACGCGTCGCCCGAGCCGTACTCGGTGTACTCGAGCCGGTCGCGGCCGGCGTCCGACTCGACGAAGAACTGCCCGATCTTCTCCGACACCAACATGGCCTCCACCCTAGGGTGTGGGCCATGTCCATCTCGGCCCGCGACCAGGTGTCCTGGCCGGTGGCCGGGTTCCTGCTCCTCGGCATCGCCGTGGCCGGGGTCGCGGCCGTCGAGCTCGCGCCGGCCGGCTCGCCCGCCGCGTCCTGGTGGCCGGCCGCCGGCCTCGCCGTGATCCTCCTGGGGCTCGCACCGCGGTCGTGGTGGTGGTCGCTGGTGCCGGGGATCGTCGTGGCGTCGGTGATCGCGAACCTCATCGGAGACCGCCCGGTGGCACTGTCGTGCTGCTACGCGGTCGCGAACGCGGCGGAGGCGGTGGTCGCCGCGTCGGTCCTCCGACGGGGCGGCCGGCCGACCCTTCCGGAGCTGTCGACGGTCGAGGAGTTCGTCCGCCTGCTCGGCGCGGCGGTGCTCGCCGGCCTCACGATCGCGACCATGGCGGCCGCGGCGGCGGCGGCGCTCGACGACGCGTCGTTCGAACTCACCTGGCGCGCGGTCTTCGCCTCCCACACCGCATCGGTCCTCGTGATCCTGCCGCTGGTGATGGCGCCGACGACCCGCGGCCCCAGGAGACCGGTCTGGGAGCTGCCACTGCAGGTGGGCGCGCTGGCGATCGTCACCCTGCTGGTGTTCTCCCCCAACCAGACGCTGAGCCTCGAGTTCATCCCGCTGCCGCTGCTCATCTGGGCGGCCCTGCGGTTCGACGTCCGGCTCGTGGCCTGGGAGGTGGTCGCGTTCGCGATCGTGGTCACCCTGCTCAGCTCCGAGGGGTACGGCACGTTCGCCTTCGACACCCGGCGCGGTGAGCTGAGCGCGTTCGGCATGGGCGCCATCGTGCAGGCGTACGTCGTGGTCGCGGTGCTGATGACGCTCCCCCTCGCGATCGGTGCCGAGCAGCGCCGCACCACCGAGCGGCTCTTCCGCCGCAACTTCACCGAGTCGGTGGTCGGCATGCTGCTGATGCGCAGCCGGGGCGGGCGGCCGTTCGAGATCATCGACGCCAACGACGCGGCCGGGCGGCTGCTGCCCGCCGACTCCCGCGGCCGCAACCTGGACGAGGTCCTGGAGACCGGCGAGCCGCTGGAGCTGATCGCAGCGCGCCTGGTCGCCGGCAACCTCGACGGCTGGAAGGCGCAGACCGGCGTGCGCGGCCGCCCCGGCACCCGCGTCGAGGTCGCCGTCTCGCTGCTGACGACGGAGCCGACGCCGACGTACGCCGCGCAGCTGCTCGACGTGACCACGGAGTCCGAGGCCCGGCGCCAGCTGGAGGCGGCGGAGAAGCTCACCAGCGCCACCCTCGACACGACCGCCGCGATGATCCTGGTCACCGATCTGCGGGGCGTCGTCGTCCGGGTCAACGGGGCGACGACGGCGCTGACCGGGTTCGGCGAGGACGAGCTGGTCGGCGTCGAGGTCTGGTCCCTGCCGATCGCCTCTGCCGGCTCCACCGGCTACCCGGCCGGGCTGCCGGAGGACGTCCACTCGCAGGTCAGTCGTGAGACCGACGTGGTGACGAAGTCCGGACAGCGCCGCCGGGTGCTGTGGAACACCGGCTACGTGCTCGACGACAAGGACCGGCCGACGTACGTCGTCATCACCGGCACCGACCTCACGGCCGAACGCACCGTGGCCGGCCTCAACCGGCACCTGCTCGAGGCGGCGATCACGACCGCGCTGATCGGCATCGACCACCGCGGCCGGATCACCGTGTTCAACGCCGGCGCGGTGAACCTGCTGGGCTACGACGCCCAGGACACGGTGGGCACGCCGTTCGTGGACCTGCTCGACCCCGAGGAGCTGGCCGCCCGATGCGACGGGGCCACCGGGGAGGCGGCCTTCGAGCGCCTGGTCGCGGGGCTCGAGGGCGGGAGCGAGACCGGCCTGCGGGACTGGACGTGGCTCGGCAGCGACGGGCGCCGCCACACCGTGTCGATGACGGTGAGCGTCGCCGCGGACACGTTCGCCTCCCGCGTGGGCTACCTGTGCGTCGGCCGGGACGTCACCGAGGCCCGGACCAGCCAGGAGATGCTGATCGCGGCCCTGGAGAAGGAGCGCCTCGCGGTGCAGCGGATGCGCGAGGTGGACACGGCCAAGAACGAGTTCGTCTCGACGGTGAGCCACGAGCTGCGGACGCCGGTGACCAGCATCGTCGGGTACACCGAGATGCTCGCCGACGGGTCGCTGGTGCCTCCCGCCGCGGAGCAGCGTCCTCTGCTGGAGAGCATCGAGCGCAACGGGCGCCGGCTGATCCTGCTCTGCAACGACCTGCTGATGCTCAGCGGGCTGGACTCCGGCGCCGCCCACTGGGAGCGCGGCCAGGTCGACCTCGCCGAGCTCGTCGCCGGCACCGGGGACACGCTGGCGCCCCAGCTCACCGGCCGCGACCTCGAGCTGGTCGTGGACAGCCCGGTCGAGCGGGTCGCGGTGCTGGGCGACCGGGGGCAGCTCGAACGGGTCCTCATCAACCTGGTGGGCAACGCGATCAAGTTCACCGAGGACGGCGGACGGATCGAGGTCGGCCTGGAGGCCCGCGACGGCCAGGCCTGGCTGACGGTCAGCGACACCGGCATCGGCATCCCGCTCGACGAGCAGCCCAGCCTGTTCCAGCGCTTCTTCCGGTCCTCGACGGCCCAGCAGCGCGCCATCCAGGGCACCGGGCTGGGGCTGTCCATCGTCGCCGCGATCCTGGCCGCCCACGGTGGGCGGATCGACGTCGACTCCGCCCACCTCGAGGGCACCACGTTCACGGTCCGGCTGCCGCTGGCGCGGTGAGCGTGAGGCGGGTCAGCGCGGCGCGCGGTTGACCGCGCTGATCACGGCCTTGAGCGAGGCGGTGACGATGTTCGCGTCGAGGCCCACGCCCCAGAAGACCTGGTCGCCGACCAGGCACTCGACGTACGCCGCGGCGATCGCGTCGCCACCGGAGGAGAGCGCGTGCTCGGCGTAGTCGAGCACGCGCACGTCGAAGTCCTGCGGGCGAGCTCGTTGATCGCGTTGACGAACGCCGCGATCGGGCCGTTGCCCTCGCCGTGCAGGGAGGTCAGCTCGCCGTCGACGTAGACGTTGACGTCGAGCGCGTCCTTCTCGCCCGCCGCCGAGGAGGTGTGCACCGAGTTGAGCTTCAGCGGCGCGTCGCGGTCGAGGTACTCGGCGCGAGAACACCGACCAGATCTCGTCGGGCGTCATCTCGCCGCCCTCGGCGTCGGTGCGCTCCTGCACGACCCGGCTGAACTCGATCTGCGCGCGGCGCGGCAGGTCCAGCTTGTGCTCGGCCTTGAGGATGTAGGCGACGCCGCCCTTGCCGGACTGGCTGTTGACCCGGATGACCGCCTCGTAGGTGCGGCCGACGTCCTTCGGGTCGATCGGCAGGTACGGCGCCTCCCAGGGCAGCTGCTCGACCGGGACGCCCTGCTCGGCGGCCTGCCGCTCGAGGTCCTCCAGGCCCTTCTTGATCGCGTCCTGGTGCGACCCGGAGAACGCCGTGTAGACCAGGTCGCCGGCGTACGGGTGCCGCGGGTGGACCGGCAGCTGGGTGCAGTACTCGACGGTGCGACGGATCTCGTCGATGTCGTCGAGCGAAGTCGATCATCGGGTCGACGCCCTGGCTGAACAGGTTCATGCCGAGCGTGACCAGGTCGACGTTGCCGGTGCGCTCGCCGTGGCCGAACAGGCAGCCCTCGACGCGGTCGGCCCCGGCCATCACGGCCAGCTCGGTCGCGGCCACCGCCGTACCCCGGTCGTTGTGCGGGTGCAGGGAGATCACGGTGTTCTCGCGGCGGGTCAGCTGGCGCGAGAACCACTCGATCTGGTCGGCGTAGACGTTCGGCGTCGCGACCTCGACCGTCGCCGGCAGGTTGAGGATGATCTCGCGGCCGTCGTCGGGCTGCCAGACGTCGGAGACCGCCTCGCAGACCTCGACCGAGAACGGCAGCTCGGTGGAGGTGAAGATCTCCGGGCTGTACTCGTAGCCGATGACGGTCATGTCGAGGTGGTTCTCGACGTGCTTCATCACCAGCTCGGTGCCGCGGACCGCGATGTCCTTGATCTCGTCCTTGCTGGCCCGGAAGACCACCCGGCGGAACAGCGGCGCCAGCGCGTTGTAGAGGTGGATGTTGGCGCGGGGCACGCCGACCAGCGACTGCACGCTGCGCTCGATCAGGTCCTCGCGGGCCTGGGTGAGCACCGAGATCGTGACGTCGTCGGGGATGCGGTCGCCCTCGATCAGCTGGCGCACGAAGGCGAAGTCGGTCTCGCTGGCCGACGGGGAACCCGACCTCGATCTCCTTGTAGCCCATGCGGACCAGCAGGTCGAACATCTTCATCTTGCGCGCCGGGCTCATCGGGTCGATCAGCGCCTGGTTGCCGTCGCGCAGGTCGGTGGAGAGCCACCGCGGCGCCTGGGTGATGGTCGCGGCCCGGCCAGGTGCGGTCGGGCAGGTCGATCGGGGGGAACGGGCGGTAGCGCTCGAACGGCATGCCGCTGGGTCGCTGGCTGGGAATGGTCATGGGGTCCTCGCTGGCTGGTCTGGACGGTGAGGGCCGGCGCACGCGATCACTCCGCAGCGAGGGGGTCCGGCGGGTGGCTCAGACCTCGCTGCGGCAGCGAAGGAGCAGGCTGCGCATCATGACCCGGCCACGATAGCCCACCACCGGCGAGCCCGCAGCCGGCCGTCCGGTCAACGGTCGATGGCGGCCGCCCGCTCGACGATCCGCTGGGCCAGGTCGCGCACCTTGAGGTGCTGCGAGCTGCTGAGGGTCAGCAGGTGGTCCCACGCCTCGTTGGCGTCGATCCCGTGCGCGGCCATCAGGATGCCCTTCGCCTGGTCGATGACGGCCCGGGAGGCCAGCGCCCGCTGCATGTCGTCCTCCATCCGGTCCAGCTCGCGGGCGAGCTCGACCTCATGCAGTGCGCTCCCCAGCGCCACGGCGAAGAGCTCGACGACCTCCCGGCAGGCGGAGAGGTCGACGTCTCCGTAGGCGGTCAGCACCCCGACCGGGCGCTCGCCGGACTGCACGGGCGTCGCGAGCACGGCCCGGGGCGGGCGCTGCTGGCGGGCGAGCCCCGGCCAGCGGGGATCACCGCCGGCGTCGGCGGTCACCGTCGTCAGGCCCGTGCGGAACGCGCTGACCGACGGGCCCTCGCCGGCAGCGACCTGCGTGCCGTCCCAGTGCTGCGCCGCCTGGGAGGTGGACGCGAGGGCCTCGGGCTCGGTGGCGGGTCCGAGCGCCACGGACACCTCCGCGGCGTCGCGCAGGCCACGCCGCACCAGGCGCACGCCCTGCGCGGCGAGCTCGCGGCGGCTGTCGACGCGGTGCGCCAGCAGGGCGAGCTCGGCGAGCGACTCGGTCACACCCCCGCCTCCGGTGGCGGTGTCGTCGGGACCGCCGGCCGTGAGCAGCATCCAGCAGATCTCGTCCTCGACGGTGAGCTCGGGCTGGCCGGTGACGACGACCTCGACGTCCCGCGCGGCCGATCCGCGCGGCAGCAGCGTGGCCACCTCCCGTCCGACCACGCCGAGCGGTCGATGCGCCACCAGCTGGCGCAGTGCACGCCGATCGTCCACCGCGAACCACGAGAAGAGCGGCTTGCCGAGCAGCCGGTCCACGCGCACGTTCATCACCAGCGCGGCGGCGGCGTTCACGGTGCGGATGGTGCCGTGCCGGTCGGTGAGCACGACGGGGACCGGGAGGATGGCGAGTGTCCGCTCCTGCTGGACGCGGAGGTTCTCCCGGGAGGCGACGAGCCGCCCGATCGACTCGCTCTGCGAGCGGACCTCCTCGTCTGCGGCCCGGAGCTCCTCGTACGCCGTCTCGAGGTCCTGGACCAACGCGTCCCGGTCCGAGCCGCGGGACCGGGCGACCTCGAGTCGGCCCGCGAGCCGCTCGACGTCGTCGGCGAGATGCCGGGCCGCCGGGAGCCGGGCTCCCTGCGGCGCCGCCTGGGGAATGTCGTGTGTGGCCGAGTCCATGTTCTCGTTCCTGGTGCGTGCGCACCGCGGGCGTCGTCTCCACCCGTGCGCCCCCCATCGTGCCCAGAAGGTGACAGATTTGCACCTCTCGGCCACTGTGGAGTTCGTGAGCTCGCCAGGTGCGTCGCTGGAGCCGGTCCCCGTCGTCGTCGTCGGCGCGTCCGCGGGAGGGGTGGAGGCGCTACGCGACTTCGTGTCGGTCCTGCCGCCGGACCTGCCCGCCTGCGTGCTCGTGGTCCTGCACGTCCCGCGCGACGCGCCGAGCGCCCTGCCGTCCATCCTGGACCGGGCGGGCGACCTGCCGGCCCGCCACGCGGTCAACGGGGAACACATCAGGCCCGGGATCGTGCTGGTCGCGCCGCCCGACCACCACCTCACGGTGCTCGACGGGGTCGTGGCGCTGTCACACGGGCCCCAGGAGAACGGGCACCGGCCCGCGGTCGACGTGCTGTTCCGCTCCGCGGCCCGGGCCCGGAACTCGCACGCCCTCGGTGTGGTGCTGTCGGGGTCGCTGGACGACGGCGCCGCAGGCTGCGTCGCGATCGCCCGCCGGGGTGGCCGCGTGGTGGTCCAGGATCCCGACGAGGCGCTGTACCCGAGCATGCCGCTGGCCGCGCTCCGCGCGTCCGGTACCGACGTCCAGGTCCCCGTCCGCAAGATGGGCGAGCAGCTCGCGACCTGGCTCGCCGAGCTGCCGCCCGCCGTGGACGACGACCCGCCCGAGTTGATGCAGATGGAGGTCGCCATGGCCGAGCTCGATCCCGGATCCCTGCACGTCCCCGACCGGCCGGGGACGCCAGCCGGCTTCGGCTGCCCCGAGTGCGCTGGGTCGCTGTACCAGATCGACGAGGGCAACCTGCGGCGCTACCGCTGCCGCGTCGGGCACGCCTGGTCCCCGGAGAGCCTGCTGGCGCAGCAGACGATCGCGATGGAGAGCGCGCTGTGGATGGCGCTGCGAGCGCTCGAGGAGAAGGCCGCCCTCAACCGGGACCTGGGCAGGCGCGCCGGCGAGCAGGGAAACGGGCGCACCGCGAGTCGCTTCGAGGAGGCGGCGCAGGAGACCCACCATGCGGCAGAGTTGGTCCGTCAGCTGATCGAGCGGATGGCGGCCAGCGCCGACCACCCTGTGGAGAAGTGAGGAAGCCTGTCG
This sequence comes from uncultured Actinomycetota bacterium, assembly GCA_963763225.1. Classification (GTDB taxonomy): domain Bacteria; phylum Actinomycetota; class Actinomycetes; order Propionibacteriales; family Nocardioidaceae; genus Nocardioides. The sequence goes on from CAVXNT010000009.1 coordinate 15,322, forward strand.
GTGACCGGTCGTGACGAGGACTTCGAGACGCTGCTGCGACACATCAAGGAGCAGCGGGGGTTCGACTTCACCGGCTACAAGCGCGCCAGTCTCGCCCGCCGGGTGCAGCGCCGGATGGAGGCCGTCGATCTCAAGGGGTACGACGAGTACCTGGACTACCTCACGGTGCACCCGGACGAGTTCACCCAGCTGTTCAACACCATCCTGATCAACGTCACCGGCTTCTTCCGGGACTCGGACGCCTGGACCTACCTGCAGGAGGAGCTCCTTCCGGGGCTCCTGCAGCGCCGGGAGGGCCAGCCGATCCGGGTGTGGAGCGCCGGCTGCGCCTCCGGGGAGGAGGCCTACACGATCGCCATGGTGCTCGCCGAGCTGATCGGCATGGACGACTTCCGCGAGCGGGTCAAGGTCTACGCCACCGACGTCGACGAGGAGGCACTGTCCCAGGCGCGGCAGGCGAGCTACACCGAGCGCGACCTGGAGGGGGTCCCGGCGGACCTGCGGGAGAAGTACTTCGAGCCCGCCGGCAGCCGGTTCGTCTTCCGCAAGGAGCTGCGCCGGTCGGTGATCTTCGGCCGCAACGACCTGGTCCAGGACGCGCCGATCTCGCACGTGGACCTGCTGGTGTGTCGCAACACCCTGATGTACTTCAACGCCGAGACCCAGGCGCAGATCCTGGGCCGGATGCACTTCGCGCTGCGCCCGGACGGCGTGCTCTTCCTCGGCAAGGCCGAGATGCTGCTCAGCCACTCGGCGTACTTCCGGCCGATGGAGCTCAAGCGCCGGTTCTTCCGGAAGATCCCGACGGAGATCCGCGATCGCCGGGGGATGGTCCCCCCGCAGTCCGGCGGCGAGGGGCACGGCGACCTCACCGGCTCCACGCCGTTGCACCAGGCGGCGCTCATGTCGTCCGCGGCCGCGCAGATCGTCCTGGACGTCGACGGACGCCTGATCCTGGCCAACAGCCGGGCGATGCACCTGTTCAGCCTCACCTCCCGCGACCTCGGCCGGCCGATCCAGGACCTCGAGGTGTCGTACCGGCCGGTCGAGCTCCGCACCCACATCGAGGAGGCCCGCGGCCAGCGACGCACCGTCTGGGTCCGGGACGTGGAGCAGGTCCGCAGCGCCGGCGAGACGCTCTCGTTCGACATCCAGGTCGTCCCGCTCTGGGACGACGGGGGCGGCGAGCTCGGGCAGACGGTGATCTTCCACGACGTCACCCAGTACCGGCAGCTGCAGAACGAGCTCACCTACACCAACCGCCAGCTCGAGATCGCCTACGAGGAGCTCCAGAGCACCAACGAGGAGCTCGAGACCACCAACGAGGAGCTCCAGAGCACGGTCGAGGAGCTCGAGACCACCAACGAGGAGCTGCAGAGCACCAACGAGGAGCTCGAGACGATGAACGAGGAGCTCCAGTCGATGAATGACGAGCTCCAGTTCAGCAACGAGGCGCTCCGGGACCGGCAGGACGAGGTCGAGCGGCTCAACCGGTTCATGACCGCGGTGCTCGGCAGCATGAACTGCGGGGTCGTGGTCGTGGACGCGGACATGCAGATCCTCGCGTGGAACACGCGGGCCGAGGACCTGTGGGGCGTCCGCAAGGACGAAGCCGTCGGCGAGCACCTGATGAACCTCGACATCGGCCTACCCGTGGAGCTGCTGCGTCAGCCGATCCGGGCGCAGCTCAGCTCGCCGGAGATCGAGCCGGCGGACCTGGTCCTCGACGCCGTGAACCGGCGCGGTCGCGCGGTGCAGGTCAGGGTGACCCTGACGCACATCCACGATCACGGCGACGCCTCGCCCGCCGCGATGCTCGTCATGGACGTCGTCGGGTCTTCCGAGTAGGGTCGTAGGCGTGCGTCGTCGCTGAGCCCAGGCGGGTGGCGCCTCTCGCTTGGAGTTCCGTCATGGCCACCGTCCAGGTCCTGGACCGCCATCCCGGCCGATCGGCCGTCTGCCTGATCCTCGACGGCGAGTTCGACCTCGCCCTGCGCCCCGAGCTGGCGTGGCGTCTCGACGAGGTCGTCGAGCACGAGGACGTGCGCGTCGACGCCTTCGGCGTGACCTTCGTCGACGTCGGCTGCCTGCGGCTGCTCGACCGCGCGCGCCGTCGGCTCGAGGACAGGGGCGGGCGGTTCACGATCGTCCGCTCCTCACCGACGTTCGAGCTCGTGGCCGTCCTGGCCGGCTTCTCGACGCTCGCCACCCGCGACCCGAGGCACGACCGGGTCGGTCCCCTGCAGTCCCGGGTGGTCGGCGAACCATGACGGAGCCGACACCGGTTCACCGCGCCCAGATCCTCGACGCGAGCGCGGCGCTCCGGGCATGGTCGGAGGACGTGCGGGCGTGGAGCCGCTCGACGCGTCGGGTCGCCGCCGCGGTCCGACTGGCACGCCACGACCGGGCCGACCTCGGCTGGCCGGACGCGGGCGAATCCCGGGCCGTCGTGGGCACCGGTGCGCCGTTGCCTGTAGTGGGGCCCCTCGCCGTGGCGGACCTGCTCGACATCCTGGTGCACGACCACGGGATCGACCCGCGGCAGGCCTGGCGGTCCCTCGCGCTCGCCATGCTCGGCGCGGGCTACCCGCCCGACTCCGACCGGGTGGCTGCCGCCGATGCGTTCGACGTCGTCCACCACGCCCTCGCGGGCAGTCGCTGAGCTCAGTTGCTGCTCGCGTACGGCAGCCCGACCAGGTCGAGGACGTGCTGCGCCGGGGACCCCCACGGCGCGACCAGGTCGACCGGCCCGGCCGCGCGTGCGTCGTACAACGCCTGGACCGCGGCGCTGGAGAGCACATCGACCCCCGTGAGGTCGACCGTGACCAGCCGGGCGCCGCCCATCGACGCGCGGGCCAGAGCGCTGCGGAGCTCGTCGGTGGCCCGGTGGTCGACCGGCCCCCAGACCCGCAGGGCGCCTCCGGCCACCTCGATGCGGCCGGGCGACGGTGCGACGGTCCGGGTCGGCGTGGGACGTGGACCGCAACAGCGAGACCGGGCGGTGCACGCGCCGCCGCCCGCAGGCGCGGGTGCCCCCGTCGACGGGTTCGACGCGGAACTCGTCGAGGAAGGCGCTGGCCATCGCCAGCCCGCGACCCGCTCGCTCGGCGGGCATGCTCCACCGGCCATGGTCGCTGACGGTCAGCTCGACCCGGCCGTCGGTGGTCAGCCCCACCGAGACCGTCACGAGGTGTGCGGGGTCGACGGTGGAGTAGGCGTGCTCGACGACGTTGCTGACCAGCTCGCCGGTGGCCTGCTGCACCGCCAGCCGGTCGATCGCGGTGACGCCCAGAGCGACGAGCCACTCGTCCAGCTCGGCGCGGACCGTGCGCACGGACTCGGCCACCGCCGGCAGGCGGAGCTCCAGCGGCGCGACCGGTGGTGCGGCCTGCAGCGCGAGCACCGCGATGTCATCGGACACACCGCTGCTGCCGGTCAGCAGCTCGGGAGCCACCCGGCAGATGCGGTCGACCGGTCGCTCGTCGGATGCCTGACCGGCGGCCGCTGCCTCCCGGAACACCTCATCGGCGACCTGGAGCAGCTCGACCGGGTTCTCGGTCGTCGTCCGGCCGGGCCGGGTGACCAGCCCGTCGGTGTAGAGCAGCAGCAGGTCCCCGGTCGCGAGAGCGCGGGTCGCGCTGCGGAAGGGGTGGCCCGACCCCAAGGGTCCCGCGCTGGTGCTCGACAGGTACGTCGACTCCCCCGTCGCGGAGAGCACGAGCGGCGGCGGGTGGCCCGCCGTGCAGTAGGTCAGGTCTCCCGACGACGGCTCGAACACGCCGGCACACACCGACGCGCCGCGGGCCGACGCCACCCGGCGGGCTCGACGGTCCAGCAGCTCGACCGCGGCGACGACGTCGCCGTCCTCCCGCACGCGCTCCTCGAACAGCGCCCTCAGCTCACCCATCGTGACCGCCGCCTCGACCCCCCGGCCGACGACGTCCCCCACGACCAGCACCAACCGCCCGTCGGGCAGCACCATCGCGTCGAACCAGTCGCCGCCCGCGGACGCCTCCTCGGCGAGCACGTAGCGCGCACCGATCTGCGCACCCTGGGGCACCGGCACTCCCTGCGGCAGCAGAGCGTCCTGGAGCTCGACGACAGAGCTCGGGGAGGCCGTCTGCGGATCGATCTCCCGACCGAGTTCCCCGGGGGCCCGAAGGCCAGGTCCTGGCCGATCCCGAGCGCTCCGACGACCTCGCCGGATGCGTCCCGCACCGGGAGCGCGGTGTAGTCGGTCTCGACGATCCGTCCGTCCGGAGCTCGTAGCTCGACCTGGCACCCGGCGCCGGCCGACACGCGGCCGGCGCGGTACGCCTGCCGGTGGCGCTCGACGACCTCGGGGCCGACGACGTCGACCCACTCCGCCAGCGGAGTGTCCAGGTCCCGAGCGCCCAGGATCCGGCGCGCACGAGCGCTCACGGAGACCAGGTGGAGATCGGGTCCTTCGGTGAGGATCATCAGCAGCGGCAGCTGCTCGAGGGCGGCCGCCAACCTGCGGTGGCGTTCTTGCTCGTTCATCGACACTCCCGAGAGGTCTCGGTTCACGGCTTGAAGAGGACCTTCACCATGCCGTCCTGCTTGTCACGGAACTTCGCGTAGGCCTCGGCGGCGTCCGACAACGGCAAGGCGTGGGTGTGGAAGTCCTCCACCCCGAGGTGGTCCTCATCCTCGCCGAGGAGCGCGAGAATGTCACCCGTCCAGGCCCGCACGTTGGCCTGCCCCATCCGCAGCTGCACCTGCTTGTCGAAGAGCTGCATCATCGGCATCGGATCGGCCGCGCCGCCGTAGACGCCCGAGATCGAGATCGTGCCACCGCGGCGGACCGACTCGATCGCCGTGTAGAGGGCCTCCAGCCGGTCGACGCCGGCGTTGGTCATCACGGCGCCCTGCACCTTCTTCGGGCAGCAGCGCGAGCGCCTTCTGCGCCGCCTCCGCCATCGGCGATCCGTGCGCCTCCATGCCGACCGCGTCGATCACGCTGTCCGCACCCCGCCCGTCGGTCAGGTCGCGCACCCGGGCCGGTACGTCGTCCACGGCCGTCAGGTCGATGGTCTGCGGCCCCGCGGGCGGACACCCGGTGCAACCGCTCGGGGACCCGGTCCACGACGATCACGCGGAGCCCGCGGTGCAGGGCGATGCGTGCGGCCATGTCGCCGATCGGTCCCGCGCCGAGGACCAGCAGGGTGCCGTCCGGCGGCACGTCGGCGTACTCCACTCCCTGCCAGGCGGTGGGCAGCACGTCCGACAGGTAGACGAAGCGCTCGTCGGGCGGGCCTTCCGGCACGCGGACCGGCAGCGCGTCCGCGAACGGCACGCGCAGGAGCTCCGCCTGCCCGCCCGGGCACCTGGCCGTAGAGCTTGCTGTAGCCGAACAGGCTGGCGCCCGTGCCGTGCTCACGGTTCTGCGTCGTCTCGCACTGGCTGTAGAGGTTCCGCTCACACATCCAGCAGGTGCCGCACGACACGTTGAACGGCACGACGACGCGGTCTCCGGGCGACAGGTCCCGAACACCGGGGCCGACCTCCTCCACGATGCCCATCGGCTCGTGACCGACGACGTCGCCGGGCTCCATGAAGGGCGTCAGGGGGTCGTAGAGATGGAGGTCGGAGCCGCACAGGCCGGTGGTCGTGACCCGGACGATCGCGTCGGTCGACTCCTCGATCCTCGGGTCGGGCACCTCCTCCACCCGCATGTCCCGTCGTCCCTGCCAGGTCACTGCCTTCACCGCGGTCCTCCTGTGGATGGGGGTGGTCCGTCGCCCTCGGGAGGTACCCAGCGCAGCACCGGATATCAGTGGAAGAACCGACCGGAAATCAGGTGGTTTCATCCCGGTGGGGCCGGGTACGAGCGGGTCATCGACAGACCTCGTCGCCTTGCGTCTGACTGCAGGACCTGTAGCGTCGCAGGTGCGACAGGACGTCCTTCCTTGCTGAAGAAGCCGGCAAGACGCACCATCACTCGCGGGATGGAGTCGCCTCATGTCCAGCATCACGCCCTCCCCCACCTTCACCTCCACCGACCCCGACTGCGGATTGAGCCGGGCCGAACGGGCCGAGCAGACCAGCGCGCTGCTCTGGGAGGCCCGCGACTGCGACGATCCGCAGCGTGCCACCGAGCTGCGCGAGCGCGCGGTGGTGATCAACCGCGGCGTCGCCGAAGCGGTCGCCGCCCACTACCGCAACCGCGGCGTCCCCATCGACGACCTCCACCAGGTCGCCTACGAGGGGCTGACCAAGGCCGTCATGCGCTTCGACCCGACGCTGCGGCCCGACCTGCTCACCTACGCCGTCCCGACGATCCGCGGCGAGATCCAGCGGTACTTCCGCGACCAGGGCTGGAGCATCCGGCCACCGCGGCGGATCCAGGAGTCGCAGTGGCGGATCAACCAGACCGTCGAGGCACTGTGCCACGACCTCGGTCGCGAGCCCAGCGCCGAGGAGATCGCCGAGGCCCTCGACATGTCCGTCGAGGAGTACCGCGAGGCGCTGTCCGCCTTCGGGTGCTTCCAGCTCGCCTCGCTCGACCAGCCCGCGGGTGCAGAGGGGACCGCGTCCATCGGCGACCTGCTCCCCGACGAGGACCACGACACCGCGGCGTCCGAGGCGCGGGTGACCCTGGCCCCCGTCGTACGCCGGCTGCCCGAGCGGGACCGCCGGATCCTGCACCTGCGCTTCTTCGAGGACAAGACCCAGGAGGAGATCGGGGCCGACCTCGGCGTCACCCAGATGCAGGTCTCCCGGTTGCTGTCCCGGATCCTGGGCAACCTCAGGGAGGAGCTCGAGGAGACCGGATGACCGACGAGCGACGGCTGGCGGTCAGGTTCGCCGAAGTCAGCGGCGACCTGCTGAGCGAATCGTCGGAGGAGCTCACCTTCCAGGCCGTGGTCGACCGGGCCGTCGAGATGGTGCCGGGGTGCGTCCGGGCGGCGATCACCCTGCGCCGCCGCCACGGCCGGGTCGAGACCGTCGCCGCCTCCGACGACCTGATGCGGCGTATGGAGGCGATGCAGTACGACGTCGGCGAGGGCCCCTGCCTCGACGCGGCCTTCGAGCGCGTCAACGTCGTCGTCCAGGACGTCGCCAGCGAGGATCGCTGGCCGGCGTGGAGCGAGCGGGCCCGGGCACTCGGGATCGCCTCGATGATGGCGATCCGCCTGCACACGGGTGAGCAGACGCTCGGTGCGCTCAACCTGGTCGCCTCGCGCGCACACAACTTCGAGGGCGAGGCCGAGGACGTCGCCCTGATCTTCGCCGCCCACGCCACGGAGGCGATGGCGAAGGCCCGGATGGTCACCGGCCTGCGCGCGGCCCTCGAGTCCCGGCACACGATCGGGATCGCCCAAGGGGTGCTGGCGGCGCGGTACGGCATCTCGTACGAGCATGCGTTCGACGTCCTCCACCGGTACTCGAACCAACAGAACCGCAAGCTCCGGGACGTCGCCGAGGAAGTGGCGACCGTCCGGGCCCTGCCCGAGGACCCGGCCGCCGAGACGACCGGCCGGTGACACCATCTGACCATGGCCCGACTGCTCGTCGTCCACCACGCCCCCACCCTCGACCGTCCGCCGCCTGGCCGACGCCGTCCTCGCCGGGGCCCGCGACGACGAGATCGAGGGCGTCGAGGTGGTCGAGCGCGCCGCGCTCGAGGCGACCGCGGCCGACGTCCTGGCGGCGGACGGCTACCTGCTGGGCACCACCGCGAACTTCGGCTACATGAGCGGCGCGCTCAAGCACTTCTTCGACACGATCTTCCTCGAGGCCGGCGGGGCGCTCACCGACGACGGGTCGGCCGGCTCGTCCGGCGGCGGACGCAAGCCCTTCGGCCTGTGGGTGCACGGCCGCTACGACACGACCGGCGCCGTGCGGTCGGTGCTCTCGATCGTCGGGGCGCTGCCCTGGACGCAGGCCGCCGAGACCCTGTCGGTGCTCGGCGACGTGGGCGAGGACGGACCGCGCCGCGGCGTACGAGCTCGGCGGGACGCTCGCCGCGCTGCTCAGCTGAACGCGGACCTTCGCTGGGGGGACCGGTACGATCGCCGCTGGTCCAGCCCGAGGAGTCGCCGTGCCGTTCGCCCCCCGTCGCGCCCGCGGCGGCCTGCTCGTGGTCGGCGTCCTCGCGGCCGCCGCGCTGGTGCTCGCGGCGTGCGGCGAGAAGTCGGCGGCGGCGAACGACGAGCCCCCCGAGCTCGGCGCCTGCCGGCAGCTCACCCCCGACGACGTCGCCCAGCCGTCGAACACCTCCCCCGCCGTCGACTGCAGCGAGCCGCACACCGCGGAGACCTACGCCGTCGGCCAGCTTCCCAGGACCTTCGACGACGCCGGCTACGACGACGAGGATCTCGGGTCGTGGGCGTACACGACCTGCTCACAGGCGTTCATGGACTTCCTCGGCGCCGACGAGAGCCTGGTGATGCGCACGATCGTGAGCTGGGCGTGGTTCCGTCCGACGAAGGCGGCGTGGGACGGCGGCGCGCGGTGGTACCGCTGCGACGTGGTGGGCGGCGGCGAGCAGAGCAAGGAGTACGTCGACCTGCCCCGGACGGCCAAGGGGCTGCTGAGCGGTCGGCCGAAGGACCGCTGGATGGTGTGCGCCGACGGACCGACCGTCGCCGGCTCGGTGAAGATCCCGTGCTCGCAGCCGCACCAGTGGCGCGCGGTCACCACGATCTCGCTGGGCGACGCGAACGACGAGTACCCCGGCGACCACGTCGTGCAGGTGCGGACGCGCGACTTCTGCTCGAAGTCGGTCGGCGCGTGGCTCAACTACCCCGTCGACTACGACTTCGGCTACACGTGGTTCCACGAGGCCGAGTGGAAGGCAGGGAACCGGAGGTCGGTGTGCTGGGCGAAGACGGACCGATGAGGTCGGCCACCGCCGTGCTGCTCGCCGGCGCGCTGACCGGCGCGCTCGCCGGTTGCTCCGGCGACGACCAGCCGGAGTCCTCCCCCACCTCGCCGGCCCCGGCCACCACCTCGGCGCCGGCACCGCCCCGCGCGACGCCGGCACCGGTCCCGCCCCGGCACGGCTGCTACCGGCTGACCTACGACCAGGCGGTCGCGCCCACCGCCTCGGCGGCCCCGACGTCGTGCGCGAAGGGCCACACGTCGGCGACGTACGCCGTCGGCCGGCTCGACACGCTCGTCGGCGGACACCTGCTGGCGGTCGACTCGGACCGGGTGCGGGCGCAGGTGGCCGCCGTCGTGCCCGGCGCAGTTCCCCTCGTTCGTGGGCGGCTCGCTGGACGACCGCCGGCTGAGCATGCTGCGGCCGGTGTGGTTCACGCCGACCGTCGAGCAGTCCGACGCAGGTGCATCGTGGTTCCGCTGCGACGTGGTCGCGCTCGCTGCCGACGGCGAGCTGGCGTCGCTCGCCGGGAAGGTGGCCGGCGTGCTGGACACCGCGGAGGGGCGTGACCGGTACGGCATGTGCGCCACCGACCAGCCCGGCGCCAAGGACTTCAAGCGGGTCATCTGCTCCCGCGACCACTCCTGGCGCGCGATCGCCGTCGTGCCGCTCCGCGCCGGCCCCTACCCGGGCTCCGGCACGGTGCGCGCCGCCGGCCAGGCGCCGTGCCGGGACGCCGGCGCCTCCGTCGCCGCGGACTCGCTCAACTACCAGTGGGGCTACGAGTGGCCGACCGCCCAGCAGTGGAAGGACGGTCAGCGCTACGGCCGCTGCTGGGCCCCGGACTGACCGCCGCACGGCGGCCGCGGAACCCACCCCGGGACGTCATACGGGCAGAGCAAGCGGTTGCCCCGTCCGTATGACGTCCCGCGGTCAGAGGCCGCGCGTGAGCTCCGCGGCCATCAGCTCGATCAGCTTCTGCAGGCCCTTGAACGGGCGCACCATCACGGTGAAGTCGGTGAGCCGGCCGTCGGGCCCCCAGGTGAGCATGTCGATGCCGTGCACGGTGAGCCCGTCGATCTCGGCGCGGAACTCGAGGACGGCGGAGTCCTCGGCGTACCACTCCCGGACGTACTCCAGGGTCGGGCCGAGCACGACCATGGCCGCCGACAGGTACGCCGTGGTCAGCGCCTTGCCCTCCTGCGGGGTGTGGACCGCCGGGGACCGGAAGACGACGTCGTCGGCCAGGAGGCCGTCGAGCAGGGCGGGATCCCGGGACTCCGCCACGGCGTGCCAGGCCTCGACCGGCGCGGGGCGGGTCATCAGAAGCCCAGCTTCCGCAGCTGCCGGGGGTCGCGCTGCCAGTCCTTGGCGACCTTGACGTGCAGGTCCAGGTAGACCGGCGTGCCGAGCAGCGCCTCGATCTGCTGGCGCGCCTTCGTGCCGATGGTGCGCAGTCGCGAGCCCTTGGGGCCGATGATGATGCCCTTCTGGGAGTCGCGCTCGACGTAGACGTTGGCGTGCACGTCGAGCAACGGCTTGTTCTCCGGCCGGCCCTCGCGCAGGCCCATCTCCTCGACCACGACGGCCACCGAGTGCGGGAGCTCGTCGCGCAGCCCGTCGAGGGCCGCCTCGCGGACCAGCTCGGCGACCAGGATCTCCTCGGGCGCGTCGGTGAGGTCGCCGTCCGGGTAGAGCGGCGGCCCCTCGGGCAGCAGGCCCACCAGCAGGTCCCGCAGCAGGTCGATCTGGTCCCCCGCCGTCGCCGACACGGGGACGATCTCGGCCCACTCGATGCCGAGCTCGGTGCCGAGCGCCTGGATCGCCAGCAGGTGCTGGCCGATCTGCTCCGGGGTCGCGAGGTCGGTCTTGGTCGCGATCGCGACCTTGGTGGTGCGCCTGACCTTGGCCATCTCCGTGGCGATGAACCGGTCGCCGGGGCCGATCTTCTCGTTGGCGGGGAAGCACACCGCCACCACGTCGACCTCGGCGAGCGTGGTCGTCACCAGGTCGTTGAGCCGCTCGCCGAGCAGCGTGCGCGGGCGGTGCAGGCCCGGGGTGTCGACCAGGATCAGCTGGGCGTCGTCGCGGTGCACGATGCCCCGGACGACGGTCCGCGTGGTCTGCGGCTTGTCGGAGGTGATGACGACCTTCTGGCCCACCAGCGCGTTCGTGAGCGTGGACTTGCCGGCGTTCGGGCGGCCCACGAACGACACGAACCCGGACCGGTACGGCGTCGACTCAGGCATCGCGCGCCTCGTCGTACTCCGCCCAGATCTGCTCGTCGGACTTGCCCTGTGCCTTGCCGGCCCGCCAGATCGGGCCCGGGTCGACCGCGCGCGGCTGGCGTTGGGCGACGCCCCGCCAGTAGCCCATCACGTCGTACGCCGAGCACGGCATCCGCCGCTCGCGCATCAGGTGCTTGCGGATCGCCCGCATCTGCGCCGACTCGCCGGCCATCCAGAAGTACCCGGCGCCCGCGGGCCAGTCGATGCCCTCGACCACCTGGGCCAGACGGCTCTGGCCGTCGCCCGGGGGCGCCAGCCAGGTCACGTCGGCCGACCCGGGCAGGTAGCCGGGCAGGTCGTCGGGGACCTCCGCCCAGATCCGCGTCGGGACCCCGACGGTCTCGGCGATCCGGGCCATCGCGGGCATCGCGGTGAGGTCGCCGACCAGCATCAGCCAGGCGGCGTCGGCGGGCATCGCGAACGAACCCTTCGGATCGGTGACCCGCACCGTCTGGCCGACCACGTCCAGCTGCGCCCACTCGGTGACCAGCCCGACCTCGTGCACGACGACGTCGAGGACCAGCTCGCCGTCCGACCAGGAGCGCACGGTGTAGTAGCGGCTCTGGAACTGCTCCGGCACGACCAGGCCCACCCACTCGTCCGGGATCCCGGTCGAGGCGAACGCCGCGAGTCCCGGCCCGCCCAGCACCAGCCGGACCAGGTGCGGCGACAGCCGCTCGCGGCGCAGCACCTGCGCGTCGTACTGCTGGGCCCTGGTGCTCACTGCTCCACGCTACCGAAGGTGGTTTCGAGGCTCAGGCGCCAGGGCGCCTTCGCACCTCAACCACCGTGGGCAACTCAAAACGTGTGGCGCAGCGGGTAGCCGCTGGCGCCGTCCGCCTCGGTCTTCGTCGCGAGCACGTGGTGCAGCTGGATCTCGTTGCGCTCGAAGCCGATCCGCGAGCCGGCCATGTACAGGCCCCACACCCGCGCGGTGCCCTCGCCGACCTCGGCGACGCAGGCGTCCCAGTTCTCCGCGAGGTTGCGGCACCACCCGGCGAGGGTCTTGGCGTAGTGGACCCGGAAGTTCTCGTGGTGGTGCACCTCGAGGCCGACGTTCTCGACGGCGGTGACGATCGTGCCGGAGCCGATCAGCTCGCCGTCGGGGAAGACGTAGCGGTCGATGAACGCCCCGGTGTCGCGCGGCCGGTTGTCGTACCGGGTGATGCAGTGGTTGAGCAGCCGGCCCTGCGGCTTGAGGTGGTCGCGGATCCAGGAGAAGTACGACGGGTAGTTCTTCACGCCGATGTGCTCGGTCAGCCCGATCGACGAGATGGCGTCGAAGCCGGTCTCCTCGACGTGGCGGTAGTCCATGTGCCGCACCTCGGCGAGGTGGTCGAGCCCCTCCTCCTTGATGCGCTGCTGCGCCCACGACGCCTGCTCGCGCGAGAGCGTCACGCCGATCGCCTTCACGCCGTAGTTCCGCGCCGCGTGCCGGACCATCCCGCCCCAGCCGCAGCCGAGGTCGAGCAGCCGCTGCCCCTCCTGGAGGCCGAGCTTGCGGGCGACCAGGTCGTACTTGTACTCCTGCGCCTCCTCGAGGGTGGCGTCCTCGGTCGGGAACACCGCGCAGGTGTAGGTCATCGACGGGCCGAGGACGTACTCGTAGAACGCGTTCGACACGTCGTAGTGGTGGTGGATCGACTCCGCGTCCCGGTGCTCGGAGTGGCGCAGGCCCTCCAGGACCCGGCGCCAGCGCGGCAGCGTCTCCTGCGGCGGGGGCGGCGGCGGCTTCAGGTGCGAGAACCCGAGGCTGCGCACCATCGCCAGCGCCTCCTGCGGCGACGGCCGCCGGAAGTGCGTGTGGTTCATCATCAGCGCGAACGCCTCGTACGGGTCGCCGGGGTGGACGCCGTGCAGGTCGAGGTCGCCGGCGACGTACGCGCGCGCCAGCCCGAGGTCCCCCGGCGCGGTCATGCATGTAGGACAGGCCGCGCTCGTTGAGCAGGTCGAGGGAGTACGGCGAGTCCTCGGGCCCGGCCGAGCTGCCGTCGTACGCCGTGAACCGCAGGGGCATGCCGTCGCGCAGGAGGGAGCCGACCGCTTCGCCGATCGTGTAGCTCGTGCTCATCGCTTCTTCACCGCCTTGTCGTAGAGGGAGGTCAGCCGGTCGTCGGGGTCGTAGCGCCCCTTCACGGCGGCCAGGTTGGCGCCGTCGTAGAGCTCGTCGAAGGTGTCGCGGTCGTAGAACGCCTCGCTGTAGAGCGACTTGTGCCCGTCGAGGTCGTGCACCTTCGCCTCGATGGCGCGGTTGCGCGGGCCCTCGAGCGCGTCGGGGCCGACGTGCACCGTGCCCCAGAAGCCGACGTTGACGTACAGCTTGTCGGGCTCGAGGGGGTAGGTGGGCCAGTCCCGCGACGCCCGGCAGCGGGCAGAGCCACACCGGCCGCATGCCGACGGCCTCGTCGAACCAGGCGAGGAACTCCGGCAGCCGCTCGACCGGCACCTCGACGTCCTGGATCACCCGCTCGCGCAGCGGCCGGCCCTGGCGCCGGTCCAGCCAGTCGGCGAACCCGATCCGTCGGTCCAGCCCGATCAGCTTGTGGTAGACGTCCGAGCGCCGCCAGCGCCGCGGCCACAGCCGCCGGACCGTCGGGTTCTGCACGCCGAACGCGCCCGAGCACCAGAACCAGTCGGTGTCCCAGCGCCACAGGTAGTCGTACGTCGTGAGCAGCGTCGGTCTCGCGCTGCTGGATGGACCGGTAGTAGATCTGCTGGCCGGAGTAGTCGCTCGTGGGGCCGGCCTCGTCGGTCCAGCGCGCGAGCGTGAGGTAGTACTCCCCCGGCGCGAACGCGACCCCGTCGATGCCGTCGACCCGCTCGCCGTCGTACGTCGCGGAGTCGGCGATCTCCGCGACCGACTTCGCCAGCAGGCCGGCGTCGTCGAAGCGGACGTGCCGCAGGGCGACGTACCCGGGGACCTCCTCGAGCCGGATCCTCAGCCGGGTCGCGTAGCCCAGCGAGCCGTAGGAGTTGGGGAAGGTGTCGAACAGGTCGCTGTGCTCGCCTTCGGGGCCGGGCCGGCAGGTGACGACCTCGCCGGCACCGGTGAACACGTCCATCTCGACCACCGACTCGTGCGGCAGCCCGTTGCGGAAGCTGGTCGACTCGATGCCGAGGCCGGTGACCGCGCCGCCGAGGGTGATCGTGCGCAGCTGCGGCACGACGTACGGGATCAGGCCGTGCGGCAGCGTCGCGTCGACGAGGTCCTCGTAGGTGCACATGCCCTGCACGTCGGCCGTGCGTCCGGCCACGTCGATCGCGATGACGCCGTCGAGACCGGAGACGTCCAGACCGGGGGCGGTGGTGGCCGCGCGGGGCCGGAACAGGTTCGAGGTCTTCTTGGCCAGCCGCACCGGAGCGCCCTCCGGGATCGCGGCGTACGACGCCCGCAGTCGCTCGACGGCCGCCTCGTGCGCTCCCCAACCACGCAAAGTCACGGCCAGCAACTTACTCCCCTTCGACGATCGGGGAATCTCAGGTCGCGGACGTCTCCAGCACCGTGCCGCGCGGATCACCGCGGTGCAGCACGACGCCCGGACCGCCGAAGTCGCGGAGAACGGCCAGGTCGGCGCCGGCGACCGCGGCGGCGTCGGTGAGGACCACGGCAGCCTCGAGGCCCGTCACGCCCGAGGCGACGGCCATCGAGACGCACACGCCCAGCGCGGAGACCTGCAGCGAGGGGAGGTCGACGGTCGCCGCGGCGTACGTGCGGCCGTCCGTGTCCCGGACGCCGCGCCCTCGGCCGCCCCGGTGCGCGCGCGGGTCGCGCGGGCGAGCGTCACGAGCTTCCGGTCCTCCGCCGACAGCTCGGCCGGCTGGTCACTCATCGTCGTCCTCCATCTCCTCGTCCTCCGGGGGCACCCGGGAGATCAGCACGGTGCCGATCTTGTTGCGGCGACCCGACGCCGCCTCGGCCTCGAAGCGCAGCCCGTGGGCCTCGACCGACGAGCCGGGGATCGGGACCCGGCCCAGGTGCTTGGCCATCAGGCCGCCGACGCTGTCGACGTCCTCCTCCTCGACCTGGAAGCCGAAGAGCTCGTCGAGGTCGTCGATCTGGTAGCGCGAGGACACGCGCACCGAGCCGTCGTCGAGGGTGACCACGTCGGGGGTGTCCTCGTCGTACTCGTCGGTGATCTCCCCGACGATCTCCTCGAGGATGTCCTCGATCGTGACCAGGCCGGCGGTCCCGCCGTACTCGTCGACGACGACCGCGATGTGCTGGCGCATCGCCTGCATCTCCGACAGCAGGGCGTCGACCGGCTTGGACTCCGGCACGAAGTGCGCCGGGCGCATCACCTCGTCGATGCGCTGGGTGAACTCCACCTCGGGCGCCTCGAAGTCACGGCGCACGATGTCCTTGAGGTAGGCGATGCCGACGATGTCGTCGAGGTTCTCGCCGATCACCGGCACCCGGGAGAAGCCGCTGCGCAGGAACAGCGACAGCGTCTGGCGCAGGTTCTTGTAGCGCTCGATGTAGACGACGTCGTTGCGCGGCACCATCACCTCGCGCGCGATGGTGTCGCCGAGCTCGAAGACGGAGTGGATCATCTTCCGCTCGCCGGACTCGATCACCGCGGACGCCTCGGCGAAGTCGACCAGCTCGCGCAGCTCGGTCTCGGTCGAGAACGGGCCCTCGCGGAAGCCCTGGCCCGGGGTGAGCGCGTTGCCGACCAGGATCAGCAGCGCGCGGGAGCGGGCCGAGGACGGCGGTGACCGTCGCGCAGCGGCGCGGCCGACGCGAGCGCGACCCGGTCGTGCGTGCTGCCGGCCGATGGTGCGCGGCGCGACGCCGATCGCGACGAACGAGACGACCAGCATCACGCCGATCGTGGTGAGCACGGTGGGCCACCAGGCGTCGTACGCCGTCGTGCAGCTCGAGCGTGACCAGCACGATCGCGGAGATCTCGCAGAGCAGGCGGAGGAACAGCGCGGTGTTCAGGTAGCGCGGCAGGTCGTCGAGCAGCACGAGCAGCCGTCGCGCGCCGGCGCGGCCGTCGGCGAGCAGCTCCTCGGCGTGGGCGCGCGAGAAGGCCGAGAGCGCGGCGTCGGCCGCGGAGAACAGGCCGGCCAGGACGACGAGGGCCGCCGCGACCAGCAGCAGCCAGATGCTCACGCGACCGGGCTCTGGGCTCGCCAGGCCGCCAGCAGCTCGTCCTGGAGGCCGAACATCACCTTGTGCTCCTCAGGCTCGGCGTGGTCGTAGCCGAGCAGGTGGAGGATGCCGTGGACGGTGAGGAGCTCGACCTCGGCCTCGGTGCCGTGACCGGCGGTCTCCCCCTGGCGCGCGGCCACGTCGGGGCACAGCACCAGGTCGCCGAGCACGCCCTCCTCGGGCTCCTCGTTGACCAGTCCGGGCCGCAGCTCGTCCATGGGGAAGGCCAGGACGTCGGTGGGCCCCTCCTTCTCCATCCACTGCTCGTTGAGCTGGGCGATGGTCGCCTCGTCGACGGCCTTGATGCACAGCTCGGCCAGCGGGTGCACCCGCATCCGGTCCATCACGAAGCGGCTCAGCTGCGCGAGCCGCTTCTCGTCGAGGTCGCGCCCGGACTCGTTGAGGATCTCGATGCTCATCGGGTCACGACTTCTGGGCCTGCTTGAGGCCGCCGCGCTCGTCCCACTGGTCGTAGGCCGCGACGATCCGGCCGACCAGGCGGTGGCGGACGACGTCGTGGCTGGTGAGCCGGTTGAACGAGACGTCCTCGATGCCGTCGAGGATGCCCTCGACCACCCGCAGCCCCGACCTGGTGCCGCTGGGCAGGTCGACCTGGGTGACGTCGCCGGTGACCACGATCTTCGAGCCGAACCCGAGCCGGGTCAGGAACATCTTCATCTGCTCGGGCGAGGTGTTCTGCGCCTCGTCGAGGATGATGAACGCGTCGTTGAGGGTGCGGCCGCGCATGTAGGCCAGCGGGGCCACCTCGATGGTGCCCGCGGCCAGCAGCTTGGGGATCGTCTCGGGGTCGATCATGTCGTGCAGCGCGTCGTACAGCGGCCGCAGGTAGGGGTCGATCTTCTCCGAGAGCGTGCCGGGCAGGAACCCGAGCCGCTCCCCCGCCTCGACCGCGGGCCGGGTCAGGATGATCCGGTTGACGTCCTTGGACTGCAGCGCCTGCACGGCCTTGGCCATCGCGAGGTAGGTCTTGCCGGTGCCGGCCGGGCCGATGCCGAACGTGACCGTGTGCTTGTCGATGGAGTCGACGTAGCGCTTCTGGTTCAGCGTCTTGGGCCGGATGGACCGGCCACGGTTGCTGAGGATGTTCAGGCTGAGCACGTCGGCCGGGCGCTCGGTGGTCTCCGCGCGCAGCATCGAGTGGACCCGCTCGACGGTCTCGGACGTGACGCCCTGGCCGGTGCGGATGATGGCGACCAGCTCGTCGAGCAGCCGCTCGGCGAGCGCGACCTCGCCCGGCTCGCCGTACAGGGTGATCCGGTTGCCGCGCACGTGGATCTCGGCGGCGAAGGCGCCCTCGATGATGCCGAGGTACTCGTCGCCGGGGCCGAGGAGGCTGACCATGTTGATGCTGTTCGGGACGACGACCGTGTGCCGCGTGGCGTTGGCGGGTCGGTCTCCGTGCTGGGTGCTGTCAGTCATGGATGCCCGGACGGGCTGCCTTTCAGGTCGGTGCGGGGGCCCTTCCATGCTACGGGAGCACCCGGACCCGGCCCAGCGAGTAACGTGAGTGCATGGAGAGGGAGCTGTTCTCGTGGGAGGACGAGGACGACGACACCCCGCCGTCCTGGTTCGCCGGACAGCATCTCCCTCCGGACGCCCGGCGGATGGGTCTCACCCACCACGTCCCCGACGGCGCGATCCTCGACCTCGCCGGCCGTCTCGACGCCACCAAGCCGTTCCATCGCGTCGCCGCCTGGGTGATGCTGGTGATCTTCGGCCTGCCGGTGGTGTTCTCGGCCATGCGCGTGCTCTATCTCTTCTAGGCGCCGCGCAACGTCATACGGACGGAGCAAGGGATTGCCCCGTCCGTATGACGTTGCGCGGCGTCTCCCCTACGAGCCGTCGTCGAAGGCGACCTGCAGCATGCCCAGGCACATCTCGTCGGTGCTGCCCTCGCCCCAGATGACGTACTTCTCCTGCTGGCCCTCGAACGCCGGGAGCCGGTCGCGCAGCCACTGCTGGTGCTGGCAGGTGATCCGGATCCTGTCGAACGGGTCGAGGTGCAGCGGCGGGATCGGCTTGGTGCCCTGGTTGTCGAAGTCCCAGACCGGGATGTCGAGGATCGTGCGCGCTCGGTCGGTGCCGGGGTTGGTCTCGATCCGCAGCTTGCGGCCGAGCAGGTGCATGTGGCCGGCGACGCCGATGACGGTCATGCCGCGGGTGACGTTGCGGGTGCACGACGTGGTGTTCGACGGCTTCACGTCGGTGCCGCAGAGCAGGTGCAGCAGGCTGTTGGTGTTGCCGGCGCTGCCGAACCGCTGGCAGGACGTCGCTCACCGCCGCGTCCCGGTCGCACAGCGGTCCGTCGTCGTGGCCGGGGCGGCACGGCAGCTCGACCGGCGCGGGCATCAGGAACGTGTGCAGCGGGGTCAGGTCGCGCGCCCCGCTCATCCAGCGCAGCTGGGTGCTGGAGGTGTCCGGGGCGCTGCCGCG
Source organism: uncultured Actinomycetota bacterium (assembly GCA_963763225.1). Classification (GTDB taxonomy): domain Bacteria; phylum Actinomycetota; class Actinomycetes; order Propionibacteriales; family Nocardioidaceae; genus Nocardioides. The sequence goes on from CAVXNT010000009.1 coordinate 34,067, forward strand.
CAACAGGTTGTAGTGCACCTGCATCACGATCCGCGAGCCTGCGGCGAGCGCGTACGCCGTACCCGTCGCGCACCTTGGTCTCGTCGCCCCCGGGTGCCCAGGCGGCCAGCCACGAGGCGTCGTCGATGTTCGAGAAGTCCCCGGACAGCCCGGTGCCGCCGAAGCAGGTCCAGCCCTCGCCGGCGTTCGAGGCGTCCTTCGCCTCCGCCTCGGCGACCTGGTCGGGCGGCACCCGGAAGAGGATCACGTGGTGCACGACCAGCTGGTTGCCGGGCAGCACGTTGCTGCCGGTCAGCCAGACGTCCTTCTTCAGGCCCGGGTCGAGCAGGAAGCACCGGTAGTCGTCGGTGCCCTTGCCGTACGGCGCCGACGGCGTGTACGCCTCCGGCATGCTCAGCGTCATCCGGTGCTCGCCGTCACGCAGCGGCAGCTGCTTGCCCGGCGGCAGCGCGGCCAGCTCGCTGGCCACCACCTCGGGCGGCTCCGGCGGCTTGAGGACCTCTCCGGGCGAGCCGGTACGACGGTCCTGCCCCTCCTCGACGCAGCCGGTCAGCACCAGCGCCAGGACGACGGCCAGGCCGAGGGCGAGCTCGCGGATCCGGCGCCCGCTCATCCGGGCGGCCAGGTCATCGAACGCCCGGCCAGCACGTGCAGGTGGGTGTGGAAGACGGTCTGCCCGACGCCCGCGCCGGTGTTGAACACGAGTCGGTAGTCGTCGTGCCCCTCCGCGGTCGCCACCGCGGCGGCGGTCGTCACCAGCTCGGCGGACGCAGCGGGGTCGCCGGCGGCGAGCTCGGCGGCGGTCGCGTAGTGCTCCTTCGGCACGACCAGGACGTGCGTCGGCGCCTGCGGATTGACGTCGCGGAACGCCACGGTGCGCTCGGTGGTGTGCACGATCTCCCCGGGGATCTCCCCCGCCACGATCTTGCAGAACAGGCAGTCCTCCACGATTCCTCCTCGGGGTGAGCGTAAACCGATCGGCCACGTCGAGCGTGCCACTAGCGTGACTGTGATGACCCAGCGGGCCGTCTGGACGGCGGACGAGGCGCTGGAGCAGCTGTACGCCGCGCACTGGCGCCAGCTGGTCCGGCTCTCGGTGCTGCTGGTGCGCGACGTCGGCCTGGCCGAGGAGGTCGTCCAGGACTCGTTCGTGGCGGTGCACGCCCGCTGGTCGCGGCTGCGCGACCCCGCGCTCGGCCTGGCCTACCTGCGCCAGACCGTGGTCAACCGGTCCCGCTCGGCGCTGCGGCACCGGGCGGTGGTCGACCGGCACGCGGCGACGCTGCGGCCCGCCGAGGCCGCCGATCCCACGCCGGAGACCGACCGGCGCGAGGCCGTCCTCGACGCCCTGCGGTCGCTCCCCGACCGCCAGCGCGAGGTGCTCGCGCTGCGCTACTACCTGGACCTGTCGGAGGCCGAGATCGCCGACACCCTCGGGATCAGCCGCGGCGCGGTGAAGAGCCACGCCTCGCGCGGCGCGGCCGCCCTGCGTGCCCTGCTGGAGGAGGACCTGTGAACATGCCCGACCTCGGCGACCTGCTGCACGACGCGGTCGACGACATCGAGCCGGCCGACCGGCTCGACGCGATCCGGGCCCGCGTCGCGGCCTCGCCGCCGCGGACCCGGCGCTGGTGGTACGCCGGCGGCGGGGCCGCCCTCGCCACCGCGGCCGCGGTCGCGGCGTTCGCCGTCCTGGGCGGGCCGAGCGGCTCGCCGGACCGTGCCGGGTCGACCGCGACCTCTCCGTCGACCGCGGCGACGCCGACGCCGGGAACGACCCTCGTGCCGGCGTACTTCGTGAGCGACACACCACGGGGCCCCCGGCTGTTCCGCGAGTGGGACCACGCGGTCGGGTTCGACGCCCTCGAGGGCGCACTGGCACTGATCCAGCGGCCCGCGAGCGACCCGGACTACCGGACCCTGTGGAGTCACGGCTCGCTCGACAGCGCGCAGGTGCGGAGTGGGACGATCGCGGTCGCGCTCGGCGCCGGCCAGGTGCCCGAGGACCCACTCGCACTGCAGCAGCTGGTCTACACGCTGCAGGGTGCGGCCGGCCAGCGGCTGCCCGTCCAGCTGCTCCGCGACGGTGAGCCGGTCGGCGCGCCGATGACCGCACTGCCGCAGACCGACGTGCTGAGCCAGGTGATGGTCAACGACCCGACCGAGGGCCTGGCCGTCGGAGCAGGGTTCACCGCGCGCGGCGCGGCCAACTCGTTCGAGGCCAACGTGCCCTGGCAGATCCGCGACGAGAGCGGCGCCGTGGTCGAGCAGGGCCACGCGACCGCGGCGGGCTGGGGCGACCGGCTGTACCCGTGGTCGGTGCGGATCGACGTCCGCGACCTGCCCGCCGGGGTTCTACACGTTCGTGGCGACCACCGACGACCCGTCCGGCGGGGAGGGCCCGGGACCCGACTCCGACACGCGCACGATCATCGTGCGCTGATCGCGGACCTGCCGAGAGGATGGACACATGAGCACCCGCACCCGGATCGCCGCGCTCCTCGCCGTCTCGGCCGTCTCGCTCGCCGCCCTCGCGGGCTGCGGCGACGACGGGACCGCGACCGACCAGCGTCCGGCGAGCGGCTCGACGAAGCAGCACGACCAGCCGGCGGCCGACGAGTCGCCGAGCGGGTCCAGCACGCCGCAGCAGGGCCAGGTCGCCGTGCCGGTGTACTTCGTCGGGGACACGTCGCAGGGGCCTCGGCTCTACCGCGAGTTCCGCCAGCGTCGATGCCCCGGCGAGCGCGGCGGCGGCGCTGACGCTCGCGGCGACGGGTGACGCGCTCGACCCGGACTACCGGACCCTGCTGCCGGCCGGGACGTTCACCGACGGCACCTCCGGCGACCGGATCACCGTGCCGCTCCCCGACGACTCCTGGACCCGGCGCCCGGACGGGATGAGCGAGTCCGACGCGCTGCTGGCGATCCAGCAGATGGTCTACACGGTTCAGGGCGTCCTGCAGTCGCGCAGCCCGGTGGTCTTCACCGACGGCGAGGGCAACCAGACACAGGTCTTCGGGGTCTCCTCCGAGGACGGCTTCGCCGCGGCGGACCCGATCGAGACCCTCGCCCTGGTCAACGTCACGACGCCCGAGCAGGGCGCCACCGTCTCCGGCGGCACGCTGAGGGCGAGCGGCGTGTCCAGCTCGTTCGAGGCCACCACCCCGTGGGAGATCCGCGACGCCGGCGGGGCCGTGGTGCAGAAGGGCGCCGCCACCGCCGAGGGCTGGATGGACAAGCTCTACCCGTGGGAGACCGAGATCGACGTCTCCGACCTCGCGCCGGGCGACTACACCTTCGCCGCGATGACCGACGACCCGTCCGGCGGCGAGGGCACCGCCACCCATGGTCGACACGAAGGACTTCACGATCTCCTGAGGCTCAGCCGGCGCAAGAGCCCCAGCGCGGCGTGCGCGACAGCAGGGCCGAGACCGCGGCCAGGCCGGCGGTGGAGGTGCGCAGCACCTCGGCGCCCGAGCCGCACCGACCGGGCGCCGGCGGCGGCGAACGCCGCCACCTCCTCGTCGGTCAGGCCGCCCTCGGGGCCGACGACGACCACGATCCGGCCGGCTGCCGGGCACCTCGAGAGCCGCCAGGGACGCGGTCGCCTCCTCGTGCAGGACCACGGCCAGGTCCGCCGCACCCGCCAGCGCGACCGCCTCGTCGGTGGTCGCCAGCGGCGTGACCTCGGGGAACCACGCCCGCCGCGCCTGCTTGGCGGCCTCGCGGGCGGTCGACCGCCAGCGGGCCAGCGACTTCACGGCCCGCTCGCCCTTCCACACCGCGACGCTGCGCGCCGCGGCCCACGGCACGATCCGGGCGACCCCGATCTCGGTGAGCACCTCGACGGCCAGCTCGCCCCGGTCGCCCTTGGGGATCGCCTGCACGACGACCACCTCCGGCTGCGGCGGGTCGTGACGGGTCACGTCCTCGACGGTCACCGCGAACACCCGCTTGCCGGTCGAGGCGACGGCGCCGCGCACCGACGTGCCCGCGCCGTCGGTCAGCACGACCTGCTCGCCGACCCGCAGGCGGCGTACGGCGACCGCGTGGTGCGCCTCGTCACCGTCGACGGTCACCTCGTCGCCGCGGCCGACCCCGGCGAGGGTCACGGACCAGGTGGACCGGGCAGCGACATCGCGTGGACGGGCGATCAGTGGGCGTTGAACGCGTCGCGCAGCCGGCCGAAGAGCCGACTTGTGGGCCGCCCGCACCTGGCCGGTCGGGCGCCTCCTCGTCGCGGATCGCGGCCAGCTCGCGCAGCAGCTCCTCCTGGCGCGGGTCCAGCTTCGTCGGGGTCTCGACCACGACGGTGACGACCAGGTCGCCGCGACCCCCGCGCAGCCCGGGGACGCCGCGACCGCGCAGCACCTGCTCGGCGCCGGACTGGGTGCCGGGCCGGATCTCGAGCTCGAACGACGGTCTCGACGCCGGACTCCGACTCCTCGCCCTCGACCACGTCGGCCTCCAGCGTCGGCAGGGTCAGCGTCGTGCCCAGGGCCGCCGCGGTCATCGGCACCGTGACCGTGCAGTGCAGGTCGCTGCCGTGCGCGGGTGAAGGTCTCGTGCGGGGCGACGTGGATCTCGACGTACAGGTCGCCCGCCGGACCACCGCCGGGGCCGACCTCGCCCTCGCCGGCGAGCTGGACGCGGGTGCCGGTGTCGACGCCGGCCGGGATCTTGACGGTCAGGGTGCGGCGCGAGCGGACCCGGCCGTCGCCGGAGCACTCCCGGCACGGCTCGGGGATGATCGTGCCGAAGCCGCGGCAGGCCGCGCACGGCCGCAGGGTGCGGATCTCGCCGAGGAACGAGCGCTGCACGTGCGCCACCTCGCCGGCGCCGCGGCAGGTCTCGCACGGCACGGGATGGGTGCCCGGCGCGGTCCCCTCGCCCTGGCAGGTGCCGCACAGGACGGCGGTGTCGACCTTCAGCTCGCGGGTCACGCCGAACGCCGCCTCGGCGAGGTCGACCTCGAGCCGGATCAGCGCGTCCTGGCCGCGCCGCTCGCGCGGGCGCGGGCCGCGGCCCGCCGCGTCGGCGGCACCGCCGCCGAAGAAGGCGTCCATGATGTCGGTGAACGAGAAGCCGGCGCCCTGGCCGAAGCCGCCGCCGGCGCCGCCGAACGGGTCGCCGCCGCGGTCGTACGACGCCCGCTTCTGCGGGTCGGAGAGCACCTCGTAGGCGACGCGAGATCTCCTTGAACCGCTCCTGTGTCTCGGGGTCCGGGTTGACGTCGGGGTGGTACTGCCGGGCCAGCCGCCGGTAGGCCTTCTTGATGGTGTCGGCGTCCGCGTCGCGGTCGACACCGAGAAGCTCGTACAGGTCCTGGCTCAACTGGATTCCTTCGATCGGATCGGTCTGGGGTGTGGTGCTGGGGGGCTGCGCTCAGGCCTCGTCGAGGATGCGCGAGACGTAGCGGGCGACGGCCCGGACGGCGGCCATCGAGCCGGGGTAGTCCATGCGGGTCGGGCCGACGATGCCGAGGCGGGCGAAGGCCTCCTCGCCGGGGCCGTAGCCGGTCGCGACGACGCTGGTCGACGCGAGCTCCTGGTACGGGCCCTCGTGGCCGATCCGCACGGTCAGCGGCTCGCCGGTGGTCGCCTCACCGAGCAGCTTGAGCAGCACGACGTGCTCCTCGAGCGCCTCGAGCAGGGGTCGCACGGCCGAGTCGAAGCTGTCGCCGTACCGCGCCAGGTTGGCCGCGCCGCCGACCGCGACCCGCTCGTCGGAGCGGTGGTCGGACATCGCCTCGACCAGCGCCTCGACGACGGCCGGCCGTGGCCGGGCTGCCGCCCTCGGGCGGCACCAGTCCGCGCAGCGCGGTCGACCGCCTCGGCGATGATCTCGCCGACCGCGGCCCGGTTGACCCGGCTGCGCAGGTCGGCGAGGTCGTCCTCGGACAGCTCGCCGGCGAGCTCGACCAGCCGCTGCTCGACCCGGCCGGTGCTGAGGATGAGCACGACCAGCAGCCGGTTCGGCGCCAGCGCGACCAGCTCCACGTGCCGCACCGTCGAGCGGGACAGGGTCGGGTACTGCACGACGGCGACCTGCCGGGTCAGCTGGGCGAGCAGCCGCACCGACCGGTTGACGACGTCGTCGAGGTCGACCGCGCCGTCGAGGATCGTGGTGATCGCCCGCCTCTCGGCCGCGCTCATCGGCTTGCACGGTGCTCAGCCGGTCGACGAACAGCCGGTAGCCCTTGTCGGTGGGAACCCGGCCGGCGCTGGTGTGCGGCTGGGTGATGTAGCCCTCGTCCTCCAGCGCCGCCATGTCGTTGCGCACCGTGGCCGGCGAGACCCCGAGGCCGTGGCGCTCGACCAGCGCCTTGGAGCCGACGGGCTCCTCGGTGGCGACGTAGTCCTCCACGATCGCGCGGAGGACGGCGAGCCTGCGCTCCTCCTGCATGGTCCGCCTCCTCTGCTGACTTCGGGCTGACGGTCGGCCGGCACTGGCACTCGGATGTCGGAGTGCCAACGCTACCAGGATGCCTCACTAGGCTCCGGGCCATGTTCACCGAGGTGGCCGACCGGGTCTGGGTCGCACGCTACGAGCGTTCGACGTCAACGTCACGCTGATCGGCGGCGACCGCGGGCTGCTCGTGGTCGACACCCACGGCTCCGCCGACGCCGCACGCGGCGTGGTCGAGGACGTCCGCCGGCTCGGCGCCGGCGAGATCATCGGCATCGTCAACACCCACTGGCACTTCGACCACACCTTCGGCAACGGCACGTTCCGCACGGCGTACGGCGAGGTGCCGATCGTACGCGCACGAGACGCCGCGAGTGCCGAGCGGGGAGCGGTCAAGCGCGCTACCGTGCCCGGCGACCGCAGCGACGACGTGCGGCCCGAGTGGCGCCGGACCGGACGTTCTCCAGCGCGCTCGTCCTCGACCTCGGCGACCGGCAGGTCGAGCTGGTGCATCCCGGGCGCGGCCACACCGGCGGCGACCTGGTCGTGCGGGTGCCCGACGCCGACGTGCTGCTCGCCGGCGACCTGGTCGAGGAGTCCGCGCCGCCCGTCGTTCGGCGACGACAGCTGGCCGATGGAGTGGCCGCTGGCCCTCGACATCGTGCCCTGGGCCTGATCACCCCCGCGACCGTCGTGGTGCCCGGGCACGGCGCGCCGGTGGGTCGGGACTTCGTCGAGGAGCAGCGCAACACGATCGGGATCGTCGCCGAGACGATCCGCGACCTCGCCGGCCGCGGCGTGCCGGTCGACCAGGCCCTCGAGGCCGCCGACTGGCCGTGGCCGCGCGAGGGGCTCGCCCACGCCGTACGCCGCGGGTACGCGCAGCTGCCCCGCAGCCAGAAGCGGCTGCCGCTGATCTGAGCGCCCTCGGCCCGAGCTCGCGAGGGCCGAGGACCCGGCGCCAGGTCGAGTGGCCGCGCGAGCGAGGAACGAGCTCGCGACCGGCGTATCGAGACCGTGACCAGTGCCCGGCGTGGCCCGGCCCCCAGCGGGTACCCGACACCCATGAGCAACCACGAGGACGAGCCGAGGACCGGCATCTCCGACGAGGACCTCCCCGAGGACCTGCAGCCGACCGACGACAACCCGCTGGCCAAGGCCCTCGACGAGCGCGAGGACGCCAAGCCGCCCGAGGAGCTCGACGTGATGGGCGGCAAGGCTGCCGGAGCAGCGTGACGAGGAGGACACCGCGGACTGACCGTCCCCGGCGCGCCACGCGCGGGCACTGTCGGCGGTCCCGCCTAGCGTGACCGCGTGACCTCCCGCGACCGCTACGGATCCGACGTCCTCGCCACCGACTGGCGCGCTCCCAAGCGCGGCCGCGCCGTCGAGGCGCCCGCCGAGCTCGGCGCCGTGGTGGAGGAGGTCACCACCGACTGGTGCGGCGAGATCGTCGCCGTCGACCGCGACCTGCACACGGTCACCCTCGAGGACCGCCGCAGCCGGCGGCGTACCTTCCCGCTCGGCCCGGGCTTCCTGCTCGAGGGCCGACCGGTGATCCTCACCGCCCCGGTGCGGGCGGCGGCGCCGGCGAAGCCGACGCGGACGGCGTCCGGCTCGGTCGCCGTCCACGACGCACGGGCGCGGGTGGCGCGGGCGAGCCGGATCTTCGTCGAGGGCCGGCACGACGCCGAGCTGGTCGAGAAGGTCTGGGGCGACGACCTGCGCATCGAGGGCGTGGTGGTCGAGTACCTCGGCGGCGTCGACGACCTCGCCGGCGAGCTGCGCGCCTTCGGCCCGGGTCCCGACCGCAAGGTCGGCGTCCTGGTGGACCACCTGGTGGCCGGCTCCAAGGAGAGCCGGATCGCCCAGGCGGTGGCGGCGTCGCCGGTCGGCGAGCACGTGCTGATCGTCGGCCACCCGTTCATCGACATCTGGGCGGCGGTCAAGCCCGACCGGGTCGGCCTCGACCGCTGGCCCGACGTGCCCCGCGACGTCGAGTGGAAGAAGGGCATCTGCCAGCACCTCGGCTGGCCGCACCGCGACCAGGCCGACATCGCCCGCGCCTGGCAGCACATCCTCGGGAAGGTCGCGACCTACCACGACCTCGACCCGGCCCTGCTGGGCCGGGTCGAGGAGTTGATCGACTTCGTGACGAGCTGAGCTCGGGCTCGGCTCAGTTGGGGCGCAGCGGGCGACCCTGCGCGTCGGTGACGTTGTCCGTCGCCAGCATCATGATGCCGTCGATCAGGCCCCAGACGAGCCGATGCCGCAGGTCAGCACGGTGACGACGATCTGCCACACACCGGTCTTGTTGTCTCCGATGTAGAAGCGGCCGATGCCGAACCCGCCGAGGAAGATCTGCAGCAGGCCCGCGACCAGCTTGCTCTTGTCGGAGTACGGGATGCCGGTGACCGGGTGGACGCCGTACGCCGTGGGCGCGGCCGCGTAGCCCGGCTGGCCGCCGGGCTGGCCGGCCGGCTGCTGCTGCGGGTACGGCGGGGGCGCCGGCTGGCCGTAGGGCGGCGGCGACTGCGGGTCCGGGGGCGGCGGCGCCGGGGCGCCGTACGGCGGCGGCACCGACTGGTCGGGCTGGCCGCCCTCGTTCTCCGGGGGCTGGGGGGTGTCGGGGTTCTCAGGACCTTGGGTCATGGCGCACACCGTAGACCCGCCGGGGCCCCTACGGCAGGAGATCGCGCACGACGGCGTCGGCGAGCAACCGACCGCGTCCGGGTGGGCACCAGCCGGTCGCCGCTCGCGGCCAGCAGGCCGCGCTCGACCAGCGCCGGGACCGCGGCCCGCCCGGGGGCGTCGAGGACGTCGGTCGGCAGCCCCTGACGCAGGCGCAGCTCGAGCAGCACCCGCTCCACGCGCCGGGTCTCCTCGTCCAGCACCTCGCGGGCGTGGGCCGGACTGCGACCGGCGGCCAGCCGACCGGCGTACGCCGCCGGGTGCTTGACGTTCCACCACCGCACGCCGCCGACGTGGCTGTGCGCCCCGGGCCCGACGCCCCACCAGTCGCCGCCGGTCCAGTAGAGGAGGTTGTGCCGGCACCGGCTCGCCGCGTCGGCGGCCCAGTTGGAGACCTCATACCACTCCAGGCCGGCGTCGTGCAGGCGCTCGTCGACCAGGAGGTACTTGTCGGCGAGGTCGTCGTCGTCGGGCATCGGCAGCTCACCGCGGGCGACCCGCCGCGCGAGCGCGGTGCCCTCCTCGACGATGAGGGAGTACGCCGACAGGTGGTCGGGCGCGCACGCGAGCGCCGCCTCGACGCTGGTCTCCCAGTCCGCGATCGACTCCCCGGGGGTGCCGTAGATCAGGTCGAGGCTGACCTGTCCGAACCCGGCCTCGCGCGCCCACCGCACCAGCGTCCGGCACCCGACGCGGGTCGTGGGTGCGGTCGAGGACCGCGAGCACGTGCGGCACGGCGGACTGCATCCCGAAGCTGATCCGGGTGAAGCCCACCTCGCGCAGCCGCGCCAGGCTCGCGGCGTCGACGCTGTCCGGGTTGGACTCGGTGGTCACCTCGGCGCCGTGGACGAGCCCGAACTCGTCGTCGATCGCGCGCAGGATCCGCCCCAGGTCGTCCGGGCCGAGCAGGGTCGGGGTGCCGCCGCCGACGAACACGGTCCGGACCGGTACGTCGGCGTCGCCGAGCACCTGCCGCGCCCGGCGTACCTCCGCCACGGCGGTCTCGGCGTACGTCGCCCGGCTCGCGCCGGGCCCGAGCTCCGCGGCGGTGTAGGTGTTGAAGTCGCAGTAGCCGCACCGGACCGTGCAGAACGGCACGTGCACGTAGAACCCGAACGGCCGGGTCCCCGACCCCGGCCAGCGCCGACTCCGGCAGCGCCCCGTCCTCGGGCACGGGATCGCCGGGCGGAAGGGCGGACGGGCGGCACCGCCCCATCCTCCCATCCCCCTCGAACCCCGAGTCGGCGCCAGTTACTCACCCCATCACCCCGAGTCGGCGCCAGTTACTCAGCTCGGGAGGTAACTCGCGCCGACTCGGCGTCCTGGCGGGGGTAACTCACGCCGACTCGGCGTTCAGTGGAAGTCGCGGGAGCGGTGGCGGGCGCGGAGGGCGCGGCCGGCCTCGGCGTGGACGGTCTCGATCGCGTCGAGGCGGTCGGCGACCAGGTTGGTGACGCCGTCCTCGCGCTCGAGGATGCCGCGGATCACCATGCCGGCGGCGCTGTTCGCGACCGCGCGGTAGCGCCGCCAGACCCCGACGGTGCAGACCACGTTGAGCATCCCGGTCTCGTCCTCGAGGTTGAGGAAGGTGACGCCGCCGGCCGTGCCGGGCCGCTGCCGGTGGGTGACCAGCCCGGCGACGTGCACCCGGCGGCCCGGCTCGCACACGAAGCAGTCCCCCACCGACCTGATCCCGACCGCGCGCAGCCGCTCCCGCAGGTGCTCGAACGGGTGCCCGCCGGGCGTCATCCCGGTCGCCCACAGGTCCGCCATGGTGAGCTCGACGTCGTCCATGTCCGGCAGCGTCGGCGCCGGTCCGGCGACCCGGATGCCCTCGAGGTGCTCCTCGCTCTCGGTCCAGCCCGCGTTCCACAGCGCCTGGCGCCGCGACAGCCCGCCGGCGGCGAACGCGGTGTCGAACGCACCGGCCGTCGCCAGCGCCTCGAGCTGGCGCGCGTCGAGCCCGGCCCGCCGGGACAGGTCGGCCTGGTCGGCGAACGGCCGCTCCGCCCGCGCCGCCACGATCCGCGTCGCCACCTCGGTGCTGATGCCGCGCACCGAGTCCAGCCCGAGGCGGACGGCGTACGCCGTGTCGCGCCGGTGCGCCGGCGTCGGGTCGGGCGTACCGGGGACCCACTCGGTGCGCTCGCCGTCGTGCAGGCACGCGTCGAGCCCCGTCGGACCGGCCGGCGACCCACCAGCTCGAGGTCCGCGGTCGCTGCGAGCGCGCCAGGTCCGGGCGCAGCACCTCGACGCCGTGCCGGCGCGCGTCGTGCAGCAGCGACTGCGGTGAGTAGAACCCCATCGGCTGCGCGCGCAGCAGCGCGGCGAGGAACGCGCCCGGGTAGTGCAGCTTGCACCAGGAGCTGGCGTAGACGAGCTTGGCGAACGACAGCGCGTGGCTCTCGGCGAACCCGAAGTTCGCGAACGACAGGATCTGCAGGTAGATCGCGTCGGCGCGCGCCCCGCTGATCCCCTTGGCCGCCATGCCGGACATCAGCTTCTCCTTGACCGACTCGATCCGCTCGACCCCGCGCTTGGAGCCCATCGCCCGGCGCAGCAGGTCGGCCTCGTCCCGGTTGCAGTCGCCCAGCACCCGCGCCATCTCCATCAGCTGCTCCTGGAACAGCGGTACGCCGCGGGTGCGCTCGAGCACCGGGATCAGCAGCGGGTGCGCGTACTCGATCGGCTCGCGGCCGGTCGCCCGGCGTACGTAGGGGTGCACGGCGCCGCCCTGGATCGGACCCGGACGGATCAGCGCGATCTCGATCGCGAGGTCGTAGAACTCGCGCGGCTGCAGCCGCGGCAGGGTGCCGATCTGCGCGCGGCTCTCGACCTGGAAGACCCCGACCGAGTCCGCGCGGCAGAGCATGTCGTAGACCGCCGGCTCCTCCTTGGGGATCGTGGCCAGCGTCCAGTGCTCGCCGAGGTGCGTGGCGACGATCGACATCATGTGGTCCAGCGCGCTGAGCATCCCGAGCCCGAGCAGGTCGAACTTCACCAGCCCCATGAACTCGCAGCCGTCCTTGTCCCACTGCAGGACGGTGCGCCGGTCCATCCGGGCCCGCTCGATCGGCACCACCTCGCCGATCGGCCGCTCGGTGAGCACCATCCCGCCGGAGTGGATGCCCAGGTGGCGCGGCGCCCCGAGGAACCCGTTGGCGAGCTCCACCACCGAGGCGGGTACGTCGTGCTCCCCGCCCTCGCGCACCGCCACCTCGGTCCACGAGGTGACCTGCTTGGACCAGGCGTCCTGCTGGCCGGGCGAGTGGCCCAGCGCCTTCGCGGCGTCGCGCACCGCCATCTTGGGCCGGTAGCCGACGACGTTGGCGACCTGCGCGGCGTTGTGGCGGCCGTACTTCTCGTAGACCCACTGGATCACCTCCTCGCGACGGTCGGAGTCGAAGTCGACGTCGATGTCCGGCTCCTCCTCACGGTGCTGCGAGATGAACCGTTCGAACGGCAGCCGGTAGAAGACCGGGTCGACCGCGGTGATGCCGAGGGCGTAGCAGACCGCCGAGCTGGCCGCGGATCCCCGGCCCTGGCAGAGGATCCCGCGGCTCCGGGCGAACTCGACGATGTCGTGGACGATCACGAAGTAGCCGTCGAAGTCCTTCTCCGCGATCACCCGCAGCTCGTGCTCGACGCGTTCGCGGGCCGCGCGCTCGAGGGGCGTGCCGGCGTACCGCTGCGCGAAGCCGCGTTCGGTGAGCTCGCGCAGCCAGCCGGCCGGCGTCCAGCCGTCCGGCACGAACTTGGGCAGCCGGGGCGAGGCCTTCTGCAGGTCGAACGCCACCGCGTCGGCGATCTCGACGCTGCGCGCGACCGCCCCCGGGTAGCGGGCGAACCGGCGCGCCATCTCCTCCCCCGACCGCAGGCTGGCCAGCCCCGACGCCGGCAGCCAGCCGTCCATCTCGGCCAGGCTGCGGCGGGCGCGTACGGCGGCCATCGCGTCGGCCACGCGGTGCAGCTCGGGCCGGGCGTAGTGCACGTTGTTGGTCGCGACGTACGGCAGCCCGTGGTCGACGGCGAGCCGGGCGAGCAGGTCGTTGTGCGCCGAGTCGGTGGGGAACCCGTGGTCGACCAGCTCGACCGCGACGTGCTCGTGGCCGAACAGCGCGGTCAGCCGGTCCAGCTCCTCGGCGGCGTACGCCGGCCCGCGCGCCAGCGCCTGCCGCACCATGCCCTTGCGGCAGCCGGTGAGCACCAGCCAGTGGCCCCGCCCGCGCTCGGCGAGCTCGCGCAGGTCGTAGACCGGCCTGCCCTTCTCGTCCCCGCGCAGTTGCGCGTCGGTGATCGCGCCCGCCAGCCGGTGGTAGCCCTCGACCCCGCGCGCGAGCACCAGCAGGTGGCTGCCCTCCGGGTCGGCGACGCCGTTCTGCGGCTTGGTGAGGCCGAGGGACAGCTCGGCGCCGTAGACGGTGCCCAGGCCGCCGTGCAGCTGCGCGGTCTCGGCGAACAGTGGTGCGCCGTAGAACCCGTCGTGGTCGGTGATCGCCAGGGCGTGCAGCCCCAGCCGCAGCGCCTCGAGCACCAGGTGGTCGGGTCCGCTGGCGCCGTCGAGGAAGCTGAAGCTCGAGTGGCAGTGCAGCTCGGCGTACGGCGTGACCGGGCCGCCCGGTCGCTCGACGTCGATCCGCTGGTGCTTGTGCTTGCGCCGCGAGATCGGGGCCTCGGGGTCCTGGGGCGTGACCATCCGCCCGGAGAGGCGCTTCTCCAGCTCGCCCCAGGAGATCGCGGGGTTGCTCCAGCCCATCAGCCGCCCATCAGTCGTACGCCGCTTCCGTGAACCACACGCCGGAGTCCCACGTCATCAACCAGGCCCGGCCGTCGACGCCGACCACCTGGAAGCGGGCGACCCGGCGCGGGTCGCTCTCCCACCACAGCTCCTCGACCGGCCAGGGCCCGGCCCACGCGGCGACCGGCTGCCAGTCGGCCGACGGCCCGGGGCGGAACCGGGCCGGCTCGGTGGTCACTCCCCCACGGGCGTCGACGTCCACGCTGCGGCCACCGGCGCCGACCATCTCGGCGGCCCAGGGGGTCGCCAGCACCCGGGCCGGTGCCGGTGGCGGGATGCTGCCCGGCCAGGGCGGGCCGGTGGGCCGCAACCCGGTGGGCCGCTCCCCCCACGGCACCAGCGCCTGCCGGTCGCGGGGGGACCGGCCGCCCTGCAGGACGGGGCGGACGACGGCCTCGTGGCCGAGCATCCCCTGGACCCGGGCGATGCCGCGCTCGACCCGCTCGTCGGTGCCGCCCCACAGCCCGTCGGCGTGCACGGCGTCGGGCACGACGGTCAGCGGGGTGAACACCACCCGGTCGACCGGCGCGCGCACCTCCCCGCCCCGGAATCCTCCCTGCAGCTGCCAGTGCAGCCGGTCGACCAGGTCGGCGGCGGTGAACCAGCGCGGGTGCAGCCACGCCCGCACGGAGGCCGGCTCGGCCGAACCCTCGCAGCGCGCCTCGACCAGCACCTCGGTGCAGACCAGCCCCTGCCGGGCCAGGCCGGCCACGAACCGGTCGGCGGTCTGCCGGACGCTGAAGCTGATCGTCTCGGCCGAGTCCAGCGGCGGCTCGAAGTCGACGTGGCAGGCGAGCTCGGGCGGCGGCGTCCGCGTGTCGAGGAGCACCGCGCCATCGCCGCCGACCACCCGGTGCACCCACGCGACGTCGGGCCCGAACCGGTCGCGCACGTCGGTCGCGGACAGGTCGGCGAGGTCGCCCAGGGTGCGCAGCCCGAGCCGCTTGAGCAGGCTCACCGCGGCCCTGCCGTCCTGGGCGTCGTCCAGCACCTCGACCGGCAGCCCGCGCAGGAACGGCACCGACTCCCCCGGCTCGACCACCCGGCAGTCCTGCCGCTCGGCGCGCCGGGCCGCCTGCTCGGCGGTGAACAGCTCGTCGGCAACCCCGAACCGGCAGTCCCACACCCCCAGCCCGACCAGCCGCTCGGCGAGCAGCGCCGCCCCCGAGCGCTCGCCCCCGTGGAAGCGTCCGGGCGCCCGCAGCGCCACCAGCCCCGGGCGCAGCGGCGCGACGCCGGGCCGCAGCTCCTCGACGGCGGCCAGCACCGGCTCGAACGCCCGGGCATCGCGGTCCGCACCCACGGCGTACACCTCCAGCTCGGGGCAGCGGGACTGCGCGTCGCGGCGGCGCATCCCCCGGCGTACGCCGGCGGCCCGGGCGGTCGCGTTGCAGGCCTGCACGATGTTCGCGCTGAACACCGCCGCCGGCAGGTGCGTGGGCAGGCCCGCGTCGGCCAGCGCGGCGACCACCGGCCAGTCCGGGCACCACACCGCCATCACGCGCATCGGGAGGTCCTCATCAGCTCGCCGCCTCCACCTCCGCGACGGGGGTGAGCACCTCCGCGCGGCGGTAGGTCTGGTCGGTGGCCGGGAACCACAGCGCCCCGCGGCGCGGCGGGGCGGACCCCCGCTGCGCCTCGACCAGGATCCGGCGCGAGCGCAGGTGGCCGTGGCCGGCGCCGACCCCGGCCCAGGCGGGCTCGCGCGTGGTCAGCCGCACCTCCGCGCGCGGCCAGTCACCCGGCCGGCCCTCGAGGACGACCAGCGCGGCGGACCGCTTGCGCAGCCGGGCGCCGAGGTTCTCGGCCACCCGCTCGGGGACCCGGCCCTGCGGCCGCACGAGGACGACGGTGACCACGTCGACCAGCGCCGCGGTCACCTCCAGCCACTGGTCGCCCGGGTCGGGCACGAGCACGGTGCGGTCCAGGTCGACGCCGAGCGCGGCCGCCGCCTCGGCCCCGAAGTCGCCCACCCCGACCGCGGCGCACCAGCCACCCGCCGCCGAGGGGCCGGCCAGGAGGGCCAGCGCGAGGCTCGCGCTGTCGACGCAGTAGCTTCCACCCGCCCGCAGCTGGACCAGCCCGGCGAGCGCCGGGTGGGTCTCCAGGGCGAGCCGCGGAACCCCGTCCTGCATGCCCGCCATCCGGCTGCGCAGCTGCCGGATCGTGTCGGCGGTGTCGAGAGAGGTGGCCACACCCCATCTTCGAACATCTGTTCGACCGCGTCAATCGGATCGGGCAACTCCGTCCGATCGGGAGCCTACTCCGTGGCGATCGCGCGCAGCACGTCGAGCCGGGCCGCCCGCCGGGCCGGGAAGACCGCGGCCAGCACCCCCACCGCGGCCGCCAGCACCATGAACACGACCAGCCGGACCCACGGGATCGCGAGCACGTCGACGCCATCGTCGGCGAGCTCCCGCTGGAGCACCCAGCCGAAGACCAGCCCCATCACCACCCCGAGCAGGGCCCCGAGCACCGCGATCGCGACCGACTCCAGCCGGATCATCGTCCGCAGTTGGCGCCGGCTGACCCCGACCGCGCGCAGCAGCCCGATCTCGCGGGTGCGCTCGATCACCGACAGCGCCAGCGTGTTGGTGATCCCGAGGACCGCAATGACCACGGCGAGCCCGAGCAGCGCGTAGATCAGGTACAGGAGCGTGTCGATCTGGGCCCGCTGCTCGTCGGCGAACTCCTGCTGGTCCTTCAAGGTCACCGTCGGGTTGTCGGCGAGGATCTCGTCGATCGCGGAGCGGACACCCGCCTGGTCGGCGCCCGGCTCGGCGACGATCAGGAGGATCGAGTCCTCCGGCACGAAGCCCGCCTTGCGCAGGCCGCCCAGCGTGGTCATGAACTGGTCGGTGGTGGCCGCCCCGGCCGTCGGGAAGACGCCCGCCACCCGGAAGGTCCGCCGCCCGCTCGGGAAGGTCAGCGTCACCCGGTCGCCGACCTCGATGCCGCGGTCCTCGGCGACCGACTGCCGGACCAGCACCGCGTCGTCGTCGAGCGCGGCCAGCGACCCGGTGGCCACCGGCATCCGCACCGCCGCGCCGATCAGCCTGGGGTCGACGGCGTCGACGAACACCGTCGAGCCGCCGAGCTTCGCGGTCGCCGCCCGGACCGCGACCACGGCGGCGACCCCGTCGACCTTGCGGATCTCGCGGGCGTACGCCGGGGAGAAGAACTGCCCGGTCACGTTGGACACGACCAGGTCGGCGGTGATGTTGTCCTCGATCGCCTTGTCGGTGCTGGCCTTGGCCGACTGGCCGAGGATCGACATCAGGGTCACCACGGTCAGCCCGACCATCAGCGCGCTCGCGGTGGCCGCCGTCCGACGGGGGTTGCGCGCCGAGTTCTGCCCGGCGAGGGCGCCCACCATCCCCGACGTACGCCGGAAGACGACGCCGAGCGCCGCGATCACCGGCCGGCCGATCACCGCGGCGGTCAGCGAGACGCCGACCAGGACCACCAGCATGCCCAGACCGATCAGGCTGAGCCCCGGCCTCCCCGAGCCGAGGATGCCCAGGCCGATCGCGCCGGCGCCGACCGCGACCAGCAGCCCGCCGAGCAGCATCCGGCGGTGCAGGGCGGCCTCGGGCATCGCGACGTCCGCGCGCATCGCCTCGACCGGCGCCACCCGTCCCGGCCCGACGGGCCGGGAGGTACGCCGCGAGCAGGGTCACCGTCACGCCGACGGCGTACGACACCAGGACCGTGCGCGGCGCGAGGGACATGTCCGCGCCGCCGAGGTCGAGGCCGATCGCACCGAAGAGCGTCGTGAGCCCGATGGCCAGCAGGTAGCCGAACCCCACGCCCACCGTGGAACCGAAGATCCCGACCACCAGCGCCTCGCCGAGCACCGACGCGTTGACCTGGCGGCGCGAGGCGCCCAGCGCCCGGAGCAGGGCCAGCTCGCGGCTGCGCTGGGCGACCAGGATCGAGAAGGTGTTCACGATCAGGAACGTGCCGACCACCATGGCGACGGCCGCGAACACCAGCAGGAAGGTGTTGATGAAGCCGAGGTACTTCCCGATGGCGCTCTTGGTCTCCTCGGCCCACGCGTCCCCGGTCCGGACCACCACCCCGGGCGGCACGACCGCCGCAGCGGCGTCGCGCAGCTCGGTCTGGGACACGCCGTCGGCGGTCGTGAGCGAGATGTTGGTGTAGACGTCGCGGCCCTGGAAGAACAGGTCCTGCAGCCACTGCTCGTCGAAGACGGTGAGGGTCGCCCCGACCAGGCCGCCCTGGGCGCCGAACCGGACCAGCCCGACCAGCCGGGCGGTCATCGTCGGCGGGTCGCCGGGCGTCACGAGGGTCACCTGGTCGCCGATCCGGTAGCCCGCCCGCTCGGCGGTGTCGACGTCGAGCGCGACCTCCCCGGGCCCGTTCGGCACCTCGCCGTCCGCGAGGGAGAGGATCCGGTCTCCGGTGATCGACGTCATCTCGGTGTAGTTGAAGGCGAGCCCCGGGGGGCCGTTGCCGCCGACGAGCTTGCCGTCCGCGCCGATCACGTACACGCCCATCACGGTGTCCGTGCCGGCCACCTCGGCCGCCCCGGGCAGCCGGGCGAGCCGGTCCGCCACGGGGCCCGGGATGGTGCGCGCGTCGACCCCGAACGCCTCGATCTCACCGGCGCCGCGCGGCATCACCTCGACGTCCGCGGTGGTGCCGCCGACGATGCCGTCGAAGGCGCCGCCGAGGGTGTCGGTGAAGATGAACGACCCGGCCACGAACGCCACGCCGAGGACGATCGCGAACGCGCTCAGCGCCAGCCGGACCTTCTTCGCCAGCAGGTTGCGCAGGCTGACCCGCCACATGGCGGCTCAGCGCTCCAGGACCGGATGCGCCGGCACGGTGCCGACCCCCAGGCCGGCCATCCGGTCCAGGACGCGCTGCGCGGTCGGCTCGGTGAGCTCGTCGACGATCCGGCCGTCGGCGAGGAAGACCACCCGGTCGGTCCACCCTGCGGCCGACGGGTCGTGGGTGACCATGACGACGGTCTGCCCGAACTCGTCGACGCTGCGGCGCAGGAACCGCAGGATCTCGGCGCCGGCGACCGAGTCCAGGTTGCCCGTCGGCTCGTCGGCGAAGATCACCTCGGGCCGCGACACCAGGGCACGGGCCGAGGCGACGCGCTGCTGCTCGCCGCCGGAGAGCTCGCTGGGCCGGTGCCCCAGCCGCGCGCGCAGGCCGACCGCATCGATGACGGTGTCGAACCAGGTCCGGTCGGGCTTGCGCCCGGCGACGGCCAGCGGCAGCTCGATGTTCTCGCCGGCGGTCAGCGTCGGCACCAGGTTGAAGGCCTGGAAGACGAAGCCGATGCGGTCCCGGCGCAGCCGGGTCAGCGCCTTGTCACCGAGCCCGCCCAGCTCCACGTCGCCGAGGTACACGTGGCCGCTGGTGGGCCGGTCCAGGGCGGCCAGGCAGTGCATGAGCGTCGACTTGCCCGACCCCGAGGGACCCATGACGGCGGTGAACTCGGCGGCACGGAACTCGATGCTGACCCCGTCGAGCGCGGCGACCCGGGCGGCACCCTCGCCGTACACCTTGTGCAGGTCGACGGCGCGCGCGGCCACCGCGCGCGGCTCGGAAGCGGGCACAGGGACGGTGAACGTCGGGGACTCGGCCACGCCCCCAGCCGACCACCCGCACCCGCTCGCTCACAGGGGCGGAGGTCCCGCCGCGGCGAGGGAGATGGTCCGCCGAGCCCGGGAGACCGGACTTGTCGTGGGAAACCCGACCGACACGCCGGTACGCGTCGGCGTGTCGGTCGGGTTTCACCGGTCAGCCGGTGAAACCCGACGTGACGCCGCCCCCGCCGAGGTCAGCTGTAGAAGCTGTCGATCAGGGCCTTGTTGTTCTCCTCGACGACGTTGCGCTTGACCTTCATCGAGGGGGTGAGCTCACCGGACTCGATGGTGAGGTCGTGGTCGAGGACCTTCCACTTCTTGATGGTCTCCCAGCGGTTGAGGTGGGAGTTCAGCTCGTCGACGTACTCCCCCACCATCGACTGGACCGCGTCGGAGGTGACGATGTCGGCGTACGACGCGCCGGCCATGCCGTGCTCCTTCGCCCAGTCCGCCATGGCGTCGGGGTCGAGGGTGATCAGCGCCACCACGAAGTTGCGCTCGTTGCCGAACACCAGGAACTGGCTGGCGTAGGGGCACAGCGCCTTGAACTTCGACTCGATGGCCGACGGCGCGACGTACTTGCCGCCGGAGGTCTTGAACAGGTCCTTGATCCGGCCGGTGATGGTCAGGAACCCCTCGGGATCCAGGCTGCCCTTGTCGCCGGTGCGCAGCCAGCCGTCCTCGGTCAGCGTGCTCGCGGTCTCCTCGGGCAGGTTGTGGTAGCCCGCCATCACGTGCGGCCCGCGCAGCAGCACCTCGTCGTTCTCGCCGATCTTGACCTCGCTGCCCGCGAGCGGCGGGCCGACCGAGCCGATCTTGTACGAGTGCGGCAGGTTCACCGTCGCGCCGGCGGCGTTCTCGGTCATGCCGTAGCCCTCGAGGATGAGGATGCCGGCGGCGTGGAACCACTCGGCGATGTCGGCGTTGAGCGCGGCGGAGCCGGAGATGAAGAATCGGACCCGGCCGCCGAAGCGCTCACGGACCTTGCTGAAGACCAGCTTGTCGAACAGCCCGTGCTGGACGCCGAGCAGGAACGGCACCGACCGTCCCTCGCGCTTGAGGCGGTCGACCTTGATGCCGGTGTCGAAGGCGCGCAGGAAGATCTTCTCCTTCAGCCCGCCCTCGGCGGCCTGCATGGTGACGATCCGCGCGTGCGCCTTCTCGAAGATGCGCGGCGCCGCGCCCATGAACGTCGGCTTGACGACGCCGAGGTTGTCGACGATCCGGTCGACCCGGCCGTCGATCGCGGTGGCGAAGCCGCAGGCCAGCTGCGCGGACAGCAGCACCTTGCCGAACGAGTGCGCCATCGGCAGCCACAGGAACTGCAGGTCGTCCTCGCTGAGGATGTCCTGCACCTGGATCGCGGCACCCTCGTAGACCCACGCCCGGTGCAGCAGCCGCACGCCCTTGGGCCGGCCGGTGGTGCCGGAGGTGTAGATGAGGGTCGCGAGCTGGTCGGCCGGGATGGCCCGCGCGGTCTCCTCGACGATGCCCGGGTGGTCGGCGAGGTACGCCGCGCCCAGCTCGGCCAGGTCGTCCAGGCCGATCACCCAGTCGCCGTCCGTGGTGCCGTCGAAGGTCACCACCTTCAGCAGGTGCGGCAGGTCGGACTTGTGCTCCTTGAGCTTGGCGATCTGCTCGTCGTCCTCGGCGAACACGACCCGGCTCTCGGAGTCACCGAGGATGTACGCCGTGTCCTCGCGTTCGTCGAGGGGTAGACGGTCGTGGTCGCACCGGCCGCGCACATCACGGCCAGGTCGGCGAGGATCCACTCGTAGCGGGTCGTCGACGCGATGCCGACGCGCTGCTCGGGCTCGATCCCGAGCGCGAGCAGGCCGGCGGCGAGCTTCTCGACCAGGTCGCCGGCCTGGCGCCAGGTCACGGACTCCCACGCCTCCCCCCGGGGGTAGCGGAACGCCTCGCGCTCCGCGGAGGCCGCGACGCGGTCGAGGAACTGCACCGCGAAGTTGGGGCTCATGCGCTCGACGAAGCCGGGATCGATGCTGGGACTGGCCTGCGCGGTCATCTCACTCCTGCTGGACGGCCGAGACGGACGGGGTTGCGGAGTAACCTAGATCACCCAGCCTACTCGCCGGTAGCGGTCCCGGATGGTGGCGGTCAGATCGCCGCGGCGGCGTACTTCTCGGCCGCGCGCCGGGCCTCCTCGACCAGGCCGTCGACGCGCAGGAGCTGCGGCAGCAGCGCCGCCTCGGTCGTGAGCGCACGGAACATCGTGGTCACCGTGACGCCGTGGCCCGGCCGGTGCACGACGGTCAGCTCGTCGCCCGCGCCGATCTCGCCCTCGGTGACGACCCGCAGGTACGGGCCCGGTCGGCCGACCCGGGTGAAGCGCTTGACCCACGCCCGGTTGTCGTAGCCGCCGAGCCCCATCCAGTTCTTGAAGTCGTTGCAGGGGATCCGCACGCTGGCGACCTCGAACTCCGCGGTGCCGACGCGCCAGCGCTCCCCGACCTCCGCCTCGTTGACGTCGATGCCCCGCGTGGTGAGGTTCTCGGCGAACATGCCGTCGCGGATGTCGTGGCCCAGCTCGCCGGCCCACCAGTCGAGGTCCTCGCGCGCGAACACGTAGACCGCCTGGTCGACCCCGCCGTGGTGCCTGGTGTCGCCGATCTCGTCGCCCTCGATGCCCAGCGTGCGCACCGCGACCCGCCCGGCGACGGGTGTCTTGTGCATCGCCGAGAACCCCAGGTTGGCGTACGGCGCGTCGCGGACGACGCCGGTGTTGACGGAGACGATGGACGGCATGCGCCGATGATCGCACCCGTCGCGGCCGGGCGCAGCGGGTTTCCGCGGTGAGCGGAGAGGGCACGGACGTCGTGGGGAGACGAAACTCGGGGGTTCACCGTGCGCGCTGGCTTGATCGACGTCCTGCCCTGGCTACGCAGCATCCGGCCCGTGCTGACGACCGTCGATCCGTTCACCGTGGTCCTCGCCGGACTGCTGGTGCGCGGCGACGCGGCCGGGCTGGCCGCCGCGGCCCTGGCGGCGACCTTCGTGTCCCGCGGTGCCGACCTGCACCGGTCGCGGCTCGTGCTCTCGGTCGTCGACGACCTGCCCAAGCTCGCGCTCGTCGCCGGCGTCGCCGTCCTCACCTACGCGGCACTCACCCCCGCGAGCGGGACCACCCAGCCCTGGGCCACGCTGCTGGCCCTCGGCGGTACGACGTTCGTCCTGCTGCTGCTGCTGCGGTCGGTCGTCTACGCCCTGGTGCACACCTGGCGCCGCAGCGGTCGCAGCTCGCACCCGGTGATCATCGTGGGTGCCGGCGCGGTGGGCCGCCGCCTGGCGACCACCTTCCTCGAGCGCCGGGAGTACGGCCTGGACCCGCTGGGGATCATCGACACCGCGCCGGGACTGACGGCCCGGACGCTGCCGGTCCCACTGCTGGGCGGCATGGACGACCTGGAGCGCGCGATGATCGACCTCGGGGTCGATGACGTGGTGCTCGCGTTCCCCGACCCGCCGGACGACCGCACCATCGACCAGGTCCGGCGGCTCGTCCAGGCCGACCACCAGGTCTTCGTGGTCCCCCGCTTCTTCGAGATGATGGGCCTGGACCACCACCGGCGCACCGAGGTCATCGGAGACGTCGCGGTCATGCGCCTGCGGCGCTGGGGTCGGCGCCCGCACACGTTGCTGCTGAAGAGACTGCTCGACGTCGCCGTCTCCGCCACCGCCCTGGCGCTGCTCTTGCCGGTGCTGGCCGTCTGCGCGGTCGCGGTCCGGCTCGAGACCGGCCCGGGCGTGATCTTCCGCCAGGCCCGCGTCGGCCGCGGCGGGCGGCTCTTCACGATGTACAAGTTCCGGTCCCTCCGGCCCGCCGACGAGGCCGAGAGCGCGACCCAGTGGTCCATCGACCACGACGACCGCCTCGGGCCGGTCGGCCGCTTCCTGCGCCGCACCAGCCTCGACGAGCTGCCCCAGCTCGTGAACGTGTTGAGGGGCGACATGAGCCTGGTGGGACCACGCCCCGAGCGACCCTTCTTCGTCCGGGAGTTCGCGCGCTCGCAGGTGCGGTACGACGACCGGCACCGCGTGCAGACCGGGCTGACCGGCTACGCCCAGGTGCACGACCTCCGGGGCGACACGCCCATCGATGCCCGGGTGCGCTTCGACAACTACTACATCGAGAACTGGTCGCTGTGGGCGGACGTGAAGATCCTGTTCCGCACGGTGCGAGCGGTCTTCCGGGCACAGCCGGCCACCGGTCGCATCGACCTCGGCAAGGTCACCGCCGCGGCCGCCGTCCAGCCGGTCCGCCGGGCAGAGCCCGCCGCGACGCGCGGACGTCCGCACGTCCTGCACGTGTCACAGCCGACGACCGAAGGCGTCGCCCGGGTGCTGCTCGGCTACGTCCGCGACCAGGTCACGCGCGGCTGGACGGTGACGGTGGCGTGCCCGCCCGGGGGATGGCTGGCCGCGGCGGCCGCCGACGCCGGTGCGGTGACCGTCCCGTGGTCGGCGACCCGCAGCCCCGGCCCCCGGGTGCTGGGCGAGACGCGCCGCCTGCGCCGCCTGGTCGCGGACCTCGATCCGGACGTGGTGCACCTGCACAGCGCCAAGGCGGGGCTGGCGGGACGACTCGCGATCCGTGGTCGGCGACCCACCGTCTTCCAGCCCCACGCGTGGTCCTTCGAGGCCGTGCGCGGTCCCGTGCGCCGGGCGAGCATCGCCTGGGAACGCTGGGCCCAGCGCTGGACCACCGAGCTGGTCTGTGTCAGCTCCGCCGAGCGGGCCAACGGGGAGCGGCACGGCATCCGGACGCCGGCGGTGCTGGCGCGCAACGGCGTCGAGCTCGAGCGGTTCGCCGCGGCCGAGGAGCGCCGTGGCGCGCGCCGGGCGCTCGGCCTGTCCGACGCGCCGCTCGCGGTGTGCATCGGACGCCTGACCGAGCAGAAGGGCCAGCACGACCTGCTCGACGCGTGGGAGCAGGTCCGCGCGCGGGTCCCCGACGCGACCCTCGTGCTCATCGGCGACGGACCCGACCGCGAGGCCCTGGAGCGCCGGGCCTGCGGCGACGAGAGCGTGGTGGTCGTGGGCGACCGTCCCGACGTCCGGACCTGGCTGGCCGCGTCCGACCTGGTCGTCGCGCCGTCGCACTGGGAGGGCATGGCGGTCGTGCCGCTGGAGGCGATGGCGGCCGCCCGCAGTGTCGTCGCCACCCGGGTCGCCGGCATGGCCGAGAGCATCCCCCGGGGCGCGGGCTCGCTGGTCCCCGTGGGCGACATCGCGAGGCTGGCCCAGGAGGTCGCCCGCAGGCTCGCCGACCGGACCATGGCGAGCGAGGAGGGAGCGCGCGGCCGGCGGCACGTGGTGGCGCACCACGACTCCGACGCGTCTGCCGAGCACGTGGCCCGGGTCGCCCTGCGCCAGTACTGGCGCGCGTGCGGCACCGGCGACGCCATGGCGGCGGTCGCCCCGCTGCCCTCGGGTACGGCGGGCGCGCCCCGGGTCGTGATCCCCCAGCCACGCCGCGATCCCGGCTCCGCAGCGGTGGTGCGGACCGCCCGCCGCGACTGACCCGCGACTGACCCCGCGACGGCCGAGACCCCGCGATGCGCCGGAGATCGGCCCGGCAACCGGTCAGGAGGCCAACCGCTCGGCACGCATGTCGAGGAGGACGACGCCGAGCAGCCGGGCACCGACCGACCGGATCCGCCCGACGTGGCGGCGGAGCTCACGCTGCGGCACGCCGTTCTCGGGCACGGCCAGCACGAGCGACCCGCCCCCGGCCATCACCCGGGCGTCGTCGCACTGGTCGACCGCGGGCGCCAGGACCACCACGACGTCGAAGAGGCGGGCGGCCTCCGCCATGACGGCCGCGAACCGGGTCTCCAGCAGCGTCTCCGAGGACACGCCGCCCCACTGCCCCGCCGGCAGGACGGTGAGGTCGTCGACCGGCCCCGGGCTGAGGGCCGACTCCAGGTCCTCCCCCATGAGCACGTCGTAGAGCCCGGCGGTGTCGGGACCGGCCGCGATCGGCTGGCCCTCCTGGTCCCCGAGCCGGCCGTCGACGAGGAGCACCCGGCGGTTGACGTTCGCCAGCGAGACGGCGAGGTTCGCGCCCAGCCACACCGGGATCTCCCCGGAGCGGAGACCGGCGACGACCACCAGGCTGACGGGGTCGCGGCTGGCCTCCGCCTCCAGGGCGATGCGCAGCTGTCGGAACACCTCCGCCGCCGACGTCCCGGGATAGAGCGCAGGGAGGGTCGTCGGGTCGCGCGGCTGGGTCAGGTGGGCGAGCACGGGCGCCTCGGCGAGCTCCTCGACCTCGTGGACCTCGCCGAGACCCGCGACCCGGCGCTCCCGCAGCAACGCTCCGCAGACCGCGAGGACCACGGCGAGCAGGGCGCCGGCTCCGATTGCGAGCAGCGGGTTCGGGCTCGAGAACGAGTCGGCCGGCTGAGCGGGGTTGCTCGTGGTGAACAGGAACGCCCCGTTGCTGGGGTCATAGAGTGGAAGCACCTCGGCCGTGGTGTTCGCGATCGCCGCCGCCATGTCGGGATCGGAGTCGGTGGCCCGGATCTGCACCAGGATCGTGCCGCTGATCCACTTCCCCTCGACCGAGGTCTCGAGGTCGTCCACGCTGCGCGGCGCGGGCAGGCGGGACGCCACGTCGGCGACCACGTCCCGGGAGTTCGCCAGCTCGGCGAGGCTGCCGCGCAGCGAGTCGAGGTCCTCGCCGGTCGCCGCAGCCTGGGGCGATGCGGTCGCCGACAGCGTCGCCGTCGACACGTACGACTTGGGCGCGAACCACAGCCCAGCCGCCACCGCAGCCGCGGTGACGACCAGGATCACCAGTACCAGGAGCCGGTGCCGCCACACGGCCCGACCCACGTCCTTCGCTTCCACTGCTCCCCCGTCACTGCTCTCGTCGACATCGCCGGAGAGGTCCTCCCCGGATGGTGCGGGCCCGAGAGTCCGGTGCGGCGGCAGGGGTGTACGCCGGCGCAGCCGGATGCTCGGTACAACGGTCAGGGCGTCGATTTGGTTACCACGGGAACCCCCTCCGTCAGTGACTCGTAGGCGCGTCGATAGCCCTCCACCATCCGGGCCGATGAATAGCGCTGCGCGATGAGCTCACGGCCCGCAGCGGCGCGGCGCCGGCGCGCGCCGGGGTCGGCGAGCAGCTCGCCGATGCCGGCGGCGAGTGCCTCGGCACTGCCCGGCTCGACCAGCCGGGCCGCCGCTGGATCCAGGGTGCGCAGGCCGCCGACCGCCGATGCCACGACCGGGACGCCGGCGGCCATCGCCTCCAGCACCGCCATCGGCATGCCCTCGCGGTCGCTCGGCAGGACCACGACGTCGGCGGCCGCGAGCAGCCGGTCCACGTCCTGCCGGTCGCCCAGGAACGTGACCCTCGACCGTCCGCCGTGCTCGAGCGCACGGCGTTCCAGTGCACGGTGTTCCAGGGCACGGCGCTCCGGCCCGTCCCCGGCGATGAGCAGGTGGGCGGCGGGGAGCTCGTCCCAGGCGTCGAGGAGGAGGTCGACCCGCTTGGGAGGTGCCAGGCGAGCCACGCACAGGACCAGCGGGACGTCGCCGGGGACGCCGACCTCGGCGCGGACGCCGGCGCGAGCGTCGGACGGGGCCGGTGGGTGTGCGGCGACGGCGTTCTCGACGACCGTCACCCGCGCGGGCGGCAGCCCGGCGTCGACCAGCCGGTCCCGCACGTCGTCGGACACGGCCACGACCAGGGCACTGGTCCTGCCGAGGAGGCGCGCCGCGGGGGCGTACCGGTCCGCGGCGAGGCCGTGGACCGTGGTCAGCACCGGCGGCCGGTGCCGGCCCAGCCCGGCGGCGTGGACCGCGGCGGTAGCCCGGACGTTGTGGGTGTGCACGACGTCCGGGCGCCACGACCGCAGCGGCCCCCGCAGCAGCCGCGCCGACCGCAGCATCGCGAGCGGGCCGGGATCGCCGAGCGGCACGTGCGTCACCGGTACGCCGGCCGCCGCGAGCCGGTCGGCGCGCCAGCCGCCGCTGCTCGCCAGGGCCACCTCGACCCCGCACCGGGGCAGGCGCGAGCACAGGTCGTGGACCACCGACTCGGCGCCGCCCGAGCCCATCTCGGCGATGACCGTCAACAGCCGCACGGCTCAGACCTCCCTGCTCGCGTGATAGCTGGCCACGAGGCCGTCGAGGCAGTGGTCCAGGGTGTAGCGGTCCAGGACCCGCTGACGGGCGCGCCGTCCCATGCGGGTCCGCAGGCCCGGGTCGGCAGCCAGCCGGCGCACCGCGTCGGCGATCGCGGACCCGTCGTCGGCCGGGCAGAGCAGGCCGTCCACACCGTCGCGCACGACCTCCGGGACGCCCCCGACCGAGGTGCCCACGACCGGAAGACCGCTGGCCATCGCCTCGAGCAGCGCCAACGGGCAGTTCTCGGCCGCGGAGGTGAGCACGAACAGGTCGGCGGCGGTCAGGAACGGCGCCGGATCGACGACCTGCCCGACCAGCTCGACGCGTCCGGCCACGTCGGCGCGCTCGCTGCGAGCCTCGACCTCCGCGCGCAGCGGTCCCGCGCCGAGCACCTGGAGGTCCACCTCGGGCACCTCCGCGACGACGTCGAGCAGCAGCCCGGGCCGCTTGACCGGCGCGAGCGTCCCCACCCACACGGCGCGGGGCCGGACCCGGGCGGGGGCGCCTTCGGCGTACCGGCCGGGGTCGACGCCGTTGGGGACGACGTCCACGATGCCGGCGGGAAGTCCGACGTGGTCGACGGCGTACTGCGCCACGGCGGCGCTCGGCACAACCACGCGGCTGCCGCCCCACCGGGTCACGAGGCGCTCGCCGGTCAGGTAGTAGAGGCGGTCGCGGCGGCGCCGTTCGCCGGCCCGGACGTTGCCGGCGACCAGGTCCGACAGCCCGTCGGCGACGCCGTGCAGGGTGTAGACGATCCCGACGGCCCGCGCCCGTCGGCGCAGCGCCGGCGCGAGCGCCCGCCCGAGCCACCCCGCGCGACGGTCCTGCAGGTGCACGACATCGGGCCGGAGATCGGCGAGGCGGCGGGCGGCGGCGGCCGCGCCCCGCAGGTCGCGCTTGGAACGGACGTCGAGCTCGTGCCAGGTGACGCCGGCGGCGACGGCGGCGGCGGTGCGGGGCGTCCGCGGGCCGACCACGTGGCTGTCGTGTCCGCGCGCGGCGAGGCCGGTGGCGACGTCCGCGGTGTGGTCGGCGGGTCCCCCGGACTGCTGGGTCAGCACCTGGACGACGCGCAACCCGGTCATGACGCGCTCCGGTCCGCCACGCCCACCGCAAGCACGGCGAGGAACCAGAACGGCAGGTAGTACTGCTCGGTCACGAAGGTCGCGGCCAGGCCCGCCCCGACCAGGGACACGCCGACCGCGGCGGCCACCGGGTCGCGACCGCGGCGCCAGGCGGCCCGCGCCTCGGCGTACGCCGCGCCGAGCAGGGCGAGGAAGGCCGCCAGCCCGAGCAGGCCCAGCTCGCTGGAGAGCTCGAGCCAGGTGTTGTGCGCGACGTCGAGCGGGTGGTTGACGTCGTCGGGCAGCGACGACGTGTAGTCCTGGTGCTCCAGCGCGAAGGCGCCGGGTCCCAGGCCGAGCACCGGGTGGTCCACCGTCATCTGCGCGGCAGCGGTCCACAGGTCCAGGCGCTCCGAGACGTTGCGGTCCGCGACCACGCTCTTCTGCTGCAGGCTCACCGAGACCAGCTGCGGCACCGTCGCGGCCGCGACCAGCACGCCGACCAGCACGGCGGCCACGAGCCCGGTCGCGACGCGGAGCCGGACCGCGCCGCTCAGCACTCCGACGACCAGCATGCCGGCGAGCCCCACCAGCGCGCCGCGGGAGAGCGTCCCGACGATCGCCACGGCGATCAGCACCGTCGCGACGTCCCAGGCCCTCCGACCCCGTCCGGTGCCGCGCACGGCCGGCCCCAGGGCGACCGCCGGAAGGAGGAAGAACGCCAGGTCGTTCGGGTCGCCGATCGGACCACCGACGCGGCGGTCCTCGCCCAGGAAGAACGTCGCGAGGCCGCAGACCGCGGCCGCTGCGCCGGCCGCGACGTACCAGCGCGCCAGCCGCTCGGGGGCGAGGCCGTCGCGCACCAGGTCGCCGAGCACGACCAGCACGGCGAGGAATCCGGCGTACCGAAGGACCACGGTGAGTCCGGCGTCCCCGTTGTTGTGGGCGATCGTGGCCGCGGCGATGGCGGCGGCGAACGCCACCGCGGCCGAGAGGACCGGAGTACGCCGGTGCGGCCGCACGCCGTGGTGGCAGCGGCGCACGACCCACGAGACGACGAGGATCCCGGCGAGCGCCTTCGTCAGGCCGGGCCCGACGCGGGCGAGGTAGTCCTCGAACAGCGCCGCGACCACGACGACGAGGGCCACGAGCTCGGTGCGGACCAGGAGTGTCAGGACGGCAGCGACCGCGACGAGTCCCGCCGTGGCGAGCACGGGCGCGAACCCGACCGCGAGGCCGGCCACGGCCGACACCAGGACGGGAAGGACCACCGTCCACCCGGTGTGCTCCCGCCCGGCCGGGTCGCGGCCGACCGGCTCCCCCACGAGCCGGTTGGTGTAGCCGCCGAGCAGGCGGCGCCGTGGCCGGTACTCCAGCACCAGGGGTCGTGAGTCCGTCATCGCGCCGGTTCCCTTCGCCGGCGCCAGCGGTCGAGCAGGGCCAGGACGGTGTACGCGCCGTCGAGCACCAGCCGCAGGTCCTCGGGGTCGGTGGGCGCGAAGGAGCGGCGCAGCGACAACGGCGACGTGCGGCTCGTGTTCAGTCCCCGGTCGACCGTGACCCCGATCCGGTACCCCGCCTCGGCCGCCAGCGTCCGCACGGCCGGTGTCCAGCCGCCGGTCGGGTAGGCCATCGAGTCGACGGGTCGCCCGAGGAGGTCCTCGAGCACCGTCCGCGACTCCACGAGCTCCTGCCTGGCCCGGTCGGCGTCCAGGGACGGCAGCCACGGATGGCTGACGGTGTGGGAGCCGATGTCGAGGCCGTCAGCGGCGGCCGCGACCAGCTCGTCGGCCCGCGCCAGGCGGTGCCGCTCATGGGCCGGCTCCGCCAGGTCCCAGTGGAACCGGTCCTCACCGGACAGGAAGCCGGAGACGGCGAAGAGCGTCGCGGGCAGCCCGCGCTCACGCAGGATCGGCCACGCCGTCTCCAGCACACTGGCGTACCCGTCGTCGAAGGTCAGGCAGACCGCACGGTCCGGGAGTGTCCCCTCCGCCAGCGCATCGACAGCGGCGCCGACCGGGAGGACCGTCGCTCCCCAGGACTGGATGACGTCGAGGTGACGCTGGAAGTCGTCGACCCCGGTCGAGAGCCCCGAGCTGCGGCCGTCGACGCGGTGCCAACCGACGATCGTCAGCCCGGGCCGGGTGCGCAGCTGCCTGGTGGTCGCCGCCACCGGTCGGACCATGCGCCCCAGGGTGCGAACCTCCGTCCTCATGACGTGCTCCTCACCAGGCGGACCGCGTCCCGCAGGCGGTTCCGGTCGACGACCCAGACGCCGGCGACGTACGCGGCGACACCCAGGGCCCCGACACCGATGAGCGCGGCCAGGGAGGGTCGATCCAGGTCGAGCAACCCGCGCACCACGAGCACCACCACGACCATCGCCACAGTCGCGGCCGCCGCACCCCGCAGGCTCGTCACCAGCTGCCGCAACGAGAATCCCGGCAGGTGCAACCGGCCCAGGGCGAGGGCCAGCAGGGCGACGAAGGACGCCGCACCGACCTGGCCGATCGCCACCGCGGTGATCCCGCGGTGCACGACCAGGAGCAGCGTTCCCAGCAGCAGCACCAGGTGGAACAGGCGCAGCATCATCGAGAGGGCAGGTCGGCCCGCGGCGTTGAGCGCCGTCTGCACCAGCTGCCCGACGCTGAGCAGCAGCGCGTACAGCGCGAGCACCGCCACGACGGGAACGCCCGGGGACCACTTGTCGCCGAGCAGCACGAGGTTGTCGGCGAACAGGGCGATCCCGCAGCAGATCGGCGTCACGAGCGTCAGGGTCGCGGTCATCACGGTCACCGTCGCGCGCCCCAGGTCGTCCCCTCGCTGCCGGCACAGGTAGGGGAACGCCGCTCCGGTGGTGACCACGACGATCATCAGGTACGGCATGAAGGCGATGCGGAAGGCCAGGGAGTAGTGGCCGAGCGCCACCCCGCCCAGCGCCCACGAGACGATCAGGTAGTCGAGATTGAGCTGGACCAGCTCGAGGAGGTTCGCGCCGGCGTACGGCCCGCCGTAGGACAGCAGTCCGCGCGCGTCCTCGGTGTTCCAGCCGGGCGGGACGGGCGGGTGCACCACCCACGCCAGCACCATCGTGAGCACCGCCTGGACGACCTGCCCGACGACCAGCGCCATCACGCCGTGGCCCTCGACCGCCAGGGTGACGGCCACGGCCGCCCCCACCACCGACGACACCGTGTCGGGGATGATCCGGCGGGCGAAGGCGAGCCGGCGTCGCAACAGCTCGTTCGTGACCGCCGCGACGGCGAGGCAGGGCAGCGTCACCGTCAGGCCGCGGATCACCGCCGTGCCGCCGTCGGCGGCATTGAGGATCCCGGCGATCGCCGGCGCCAGCACCCACAACAGCGCGGCGAGGAGGCCGCCGGTGGCCACGCCGACGGTGACCGCGGTCCGAGCCGCCCGGTGGACGTCGCCGCGCCAGTACACCAGCGCGCTCGCCGTTCCCAGGCTGGTCACGATCGCGGAGAGATTCGCCACCAGCGTGCCGATCGCCACGAGTCCGAGTGCCGACGGCGCGAGCATCGCCGCGAGGGTCAGCAGCACCACGGTCTGCGACGCCTTGACGACGACCCCGTTGGTGGCCAGCCAGAGCGCTCCACGAGCGGTGCGTCCCGCCTCGGTGTCCGGCTCCCGCGTCGACGGTACCGCGTGCGTCACGGATCGACCGGTCAGCGCCCGGTCGACCGCGTCGAGGTGACGCTCGAGCTCGACCGGTCCCAGGTCGTGGAGGGACCGGTTGCGCAGGTACAGCACGACGGTCGCCAGGGCGAGCGCCGTGCGTTGCGGCCCCGAATGCTCCGCCCAGGGCCGGCCGGCCACGGACAGGTCGGACGCCTGGGACGGATCGGCGGCGAACGCCATCAGCTCGGCGCTGACCGGGCGGTCACTTCCGTCCACCGCCCGGAGGGCACGGACCAGCAGCAGGTCGATGCCCTGGGGAGCATCGTCGGAGGCGTTGTCCCAGTCGATGACCGTGGTGGTGTCACCGTCGACGAGCACGTTGCCCGGCCAGAGGTCTCCGTGGCACCACGCCGTCGGCAGCCCGTCGTCGAGCGGCGCCAACCGGTCCGCCCACTCCTCGCGGACCGCCGCCGGCACGACGTCCGCCGCGGCCGCCCAGCCCCGGGCCCAGCCCGGCGCCGTGCGACCCACGACCCGCGCCGAGAGCACCTCCGCGAGCTGCTCGGCGCCGCGCCACCGGCGGTCGGGCCGCGGCCACGGCCAGGTCAGCGGCCGGCGTCGGACCGGCGTCCAGTGCGTGGCCAGCCAGGGGCGTCCGGCCGTGCGCCCGGTGGCCACGACGACGGGCAGGAAGGGGCCGGCCTCGGGGACGTCCGCCAGCACCCGGGAGGACACGTCGACCACGCGCCGTTCGTCGGTCACCGAGAGGCGTACGGCGAGGTCACCCTCGGCGGTGCGCATCCGCAGGATCGCGTGCCCGGCCGTGACCAGGCCCGCGAGCCCGCCGGGTCGGCCGGTGGCCGCGCCGACGTCGGCGAGCACCCGGTCGGCCAGGCTCTCGCCGGGACCCACGACCCGCAGTCGCGGGACCACGGCACCACGACCGACCGCGAGTCCGAGACGACGACGCAGCCAGAGCACCGGACCGGCGGGCACCTCGACCGGCCAGCCCCGCCGCCAGACGAGCTCCGGGTGGTCGAGCGTCGGGTAGATGCGGAACGGGCCGGTGCGTCCGACGGTGGCGAGGACCCCCCCGGGCGCGACCAGCGCGGCCGCGGCGCGTTCGTCGTACCCGGTCGTGTCCACCACGACCAGGCCGGCGGACCCTCGGCGCAGCGGCAGCTGCTCGCCGTCCCAGTGGACCAGCCGGGTTTCTTCCGGCCACCGTGACCCGGCGTCCTCGCTGAGCACGACGGCGTCCGGGTACACGGCCCGCAGGTGTGCGGCGAGCTCGTCGCCGAGCAGCAGCACGACGGGCCCGGACGGTGTGGCCGGGAGCAGCACCGAGAACGCCGCGAGGCGGTCGCCGACGGTCCAGTGCGGGGCCCCGACAGCGGGCGCCGGGCCGCTCACGGGCGCGCCTCACTGTTTGGTCGCGCCGATCCCGGGTAAGGCCCGGAGGGGAGGAGCGTTTCGTCGACACCCCAGGGGGACCTGTGCACCGCAAGTTCGTGGCCGTCGTCGTGACAGCCGTGCTGGCGCTGATCACGAGCAGCTGCTCGGCGATCTCGGAGCAGCTCAGCGGCTCCGACGTACCGACCGCCGAAGCCGTCACCGGCGGCGCGGCCGCTCCGATCCTGCAGACCACGGGATGGGGCGTGGTGGACGGCATGCTGTCGGTCGTCGTCACCAACACCGCCGACCGCACCCTCCGGTACGCCGAGGGCGTGGTGATCGCCCGCACCGCCGACAACCAGCTGGTCGCCACCTCGCTCGCCCACAGCGATTCGCCCTGCTGCCAGGTCGAGGCCCTCGGTCCGGGCGAGGACTACGGCTTCTACCTCGACGTCGGCGACCGGGGCCCCGACATCACCCGGGTCGAGGTCACCTACCGCAACCTGTCCTGGGCGCCGGCCACCACGACCGCCGACCAGGACCAGGTGACCGCGCGCCCCGTGGCGCTCCGGCAGGGCGACCTCGGAGCGGTCGCGGTGGTCGACGTCACCAGTGACCGCGCCGTCCCGGCCGTCGTGGCCCAGGCGTTCCTGGCCGACCCCCAGGGCAACGTCGTCGCCGTGGTCTCCGGGCGCTGGACGTGCGTGCGCCCGGGCCAGCAGCGGTTCCACATGCAGCTGTTCCACGACGTGCCGCCGGGCACCACGATCGACGACGTACGGGTCCACCCGGTCAGCGACGACCCGAGCGCCCCCGCGCCGACGTGCGGGAAGACCAGCCAGTCGCTCTGAGCGGTCGGACCCGTCCCGGACCGAGCACACCCGCCCCGTCACCCCTGGGAGTTGCGGAACAGCCAGCCGAGCGGCCGGGCGTCGCCGGTCTCGCCGGCGGCGGGCTCGGACGACTCCCCGGTGGGCTCGTCCTCGACCGCGACCTCCTGGAAGCCGGCCGGCACGAGGGCGCCCTCCGCGGGAGCCGCCACAGCGGCGGGCTCCTCCGGGAGCAGTGCGCTCAACGAGTCGGCGACGTCGGTCACCGTCGTCTCGGCCGCGGCCAGCGCGGGTGCCAGGCCACGGAGGGTCGTCCGGGCCTGCGTCAGGACACCGGCGACCCGCTCGCGCTCGGCCTCGACATCGGCCCGCAGCGCGGCCTCGATCTCGGCCCGCAGCCGCTCCCGCTCGGCGTCGGCGTGCTGCTCCAGCTCCTCGGCCTCGCTGCGAGCCCGGGCGAGGATGCCGTCCGCGCGCTCCTGCGCCTGGGCGACCAGCTGCTCGGACCGGCTCTGCGCCTCGTCGACCAGCTCACCGGCCAGGGTCTCCGCCTCGGCGACCATCGTGTCGGCGTCGGCGGCGGCCCGCTGGCGCAGCTGGCTCGCGTCGGCGAGCAGCGCCTCGGCCTCCTGCCGCAGGCCCAGAGCGGCACGCATCTCCTGGGCGCGCTCCCGGTTCGTGGGCCCGCCGGGGCCGGACGACTCCCGACCTTCGGGACCGCCCGCGGCGGTCATGGACTTCTGCGGCGGCTTGCGCCCCGCCCTGGGCGTGGACGATGCGGCGTCCTTGGACATGGCTCAATTCCCCCTTGAGTCAGAACTCACGCCGCCAGCCGTCAGGCCCCGAGAGAGGAAGATCGCGAGCTACGTTCCGTGGGACCGTGCCCGGTCCCTTTACCATCGAAACCGATCAACGCGGAAGGCCCGGGAGGGTCACGCTTCCCTATCCTTTCGAGCATGACGGTCACAGAGGTCCAGGTCCGCACGGAGCTCGGACCGTGGCGGGATCGGTGGGACGAGCTCGTGCTCGAACAGCCCGTCCCGTCGCCGTTCCAGCGCTCCTGGTGGCTGCAGGCCGTCGCGCCGTCCGGTGTCAGGTACGTCCTCGTCACCCGGCGGGACCGGCTGATCGGCGGCCTGGCGCTCGGCGCCCGGCGCTCCAGCGGTCTGGACCGGTTGACCGCCCCCGGCCCGACCGTGCTCTGCCCCGACCACCTCGACGCCCTGGTCGCACCGGGCGAGGAGGCAGCGGCGCAGCAGGCGCTGGCGACCTGGTTCCGGGCCCCCGGCCAGCGTCTCGTCGATGTCCGTGGCGTCGCCGCCTCGGGGGTGCTCGCACGCGTCGTCGACGGTTCGCGCGACCGGCACGACGAGGCGCCGTACGGGGTCGTCACGCCGGGTGAGGACTGGCTGTCGACGCGGTCGCGGAGCTTCCGGCGCAGCGTCCGGCGGGGGCGCCGACGGCTCGAGGAGGCCGGACTCCGGCATCACCGCCTCGAGGTCGCGGACGTACATCGGGGCCTGGCGGAGCTGCGCCGGTTGCACGAACACCGGGCCGGGCGCGCCCCGCTGCTCCGTGCCCTGCCGGTGCTCTCCGCCGCCGTCGAGGCGGGAGCCGCACGCGGCGAGGCCCGCGTCGACGTGCTCGCGGGCGCGGAGCAGACCGCCGGCGTGGTCGTGTCCTTCGTCGTCGGCGCCCGACTGAGCCTCTACCAGGTCGCGCGCTCGGTGGCGCCCGAGCACGACAGCGCGGGGACCGTGCTCCTCGCGGCCGTCATCGAGGACGCGGTCGCGAACGGCTGTCGCGAGATCGACATGCTCCGCGGCAGCGAGGCCTACAAGGCCGCCTTCGTCGATGACGCGCGACCGCTCGAGCGGGTGCGCGCTGCCCGAGGCGACTGGGCAGCGGCGCGGCTGGCCGCGGAGGACGCCGCGCGCCGCCTCAACGCGAGGCTGAGGTCTCGGGGCGGAACCGGCGCTTGACCCCGCCGTACGCGCGCATGGCCGTCACCTTGGCGCGATCGCGCCGGGGCGCGTCGCCGTACGTCGTGGGGTCGAGGCCGCGGCGCCGGAGCTTCTCGTTGAAGGCCTGGACCAGGGACTCGTCCTCGTTGGACCGGTCGAAGAAGGTCACCGTGAGCGACAGCGAGGTGCTGTCGCCGTTGCTCAGCCAGTGCGGGGTGTACGGCGGGATGTAGGCACCCTCGCCGGGCGCCAGGGACATCTCCATGGTCTGCTCGGGCATGGCCTCGAGGCGGCCGAACGAGCCGTTCCAGTAGCGCTGCACCTCGCGCTCGCGCTGGTCACGGTCGGCGAACCGGCCGAACGACAGCGTCCGGCGCCCCTCGAGCTGCAGCAGGAAGCTGTGCTCGATGTCGAAGTGCGCAGCGGTCACCGATGCGGGCGAGCTCGCGAAGACGAAGCCCATCCGGCGACGCAACGAGCGGGGGTCCAGTCCCCCGTTGCCGGCGATGCCTTCGACGACCCGGTCCACGAGCGCCGCGTACTCCGGCGAGCTCTCGATGTTGAGCAGGGTGAACCAGGAGTCGTTCGCGGCCAGGCCCAGGATCTGGTCCGACACCCGCTCCACGGTCAACGCCGAGCCGACACCGGCGTCGTCGGAGACCAGCGGCTTGGACGCCGTCTCGGCCGAGACGGCGTCGGGGCCGAGCTCGTCACCGAGACGGGCGATGGCGTCGATCGAGAGTCGCGGGTCTCCGGCCAGCCCGTGCCGGAACGGCGTGGGCGTGCGTGCGTCGAGCCGGTCCGCGAAGGTCCGGTCCAGGTCGAGCCACGGCGTCGCTGTCATGTCTTCCCCCAGGGCAGAGTGCGTTGGTGAGATATCCGCTGTGGCGAGTGCTGAAACCTCGCGTCACTCCTGCACCGACTTGGCGATCGTCACGCAGCGGGTCGACCAGGCGGCGTCGTCGGGCTGGTCCATCGCATTGACGACCATGCGCAGGACCACCCAGTCCCGCGCCCGTTCCTCGTCGAGCCCGGCCGCATCGATCGCGGCGTGGAACCGGGCCCGCACGCCCCGGCGTACCCCCTGGCCGGCGGGGTCGGCGAGCTCGTCCCAGCGGTTCCACAGCAGCGGCGCGACCTCGTAGTGCGGGTCGCCGCTCAGCGGCTTGGGGTCGATCGCCAGCCATGGCTCGCGGTCGGCCGCCAGGACGTTGTCGTAGTGGAGGTCGGTGTGCAGCAGCCGCCCGTCGGTG
The DNA here is from genome assembly GCA_963763225.1 of uncultured Actinomycetota bacterium. Classification (GTDB taxonomy): domain Bacteria; phylum Actinomycetota; class Actinomycetes; order Propionibacteriales; family Nocardioidaceae; genus Nocardioides. The sequence continues at coordinate 71,896 of CAVXNT010000009.1, forward strand.
CCGTCGTCGGTGGCGAGGCCGCGGCCGATCGCGAGGGCCTGCTCGACCAGGCGGCGCGGGACGGGGGCGTCGCGAGGCAGGGCGGCGAGCTCGTCGGTCCAACGCCGCACGCAGGAGCGAGAGCGTGCGCAGCTGCGGCGGCGCCGGCGACGTGCAACCGCCCGTAGAGACCGGCGACGACTGCACAGGCCTCGACGTCCCAGAGGTCGGTCAGGTCCTCGCGGTGCAGCCGCTCCAGGAGCAGCGCGAACCGCCGCGGGTCCGCCCGCAGCAACCGCACGGCGCCGTCGCCGTGCCAGTGCTGGAGCGCGAGGTGCTCGTGCTCCGCCTCGCGGTGCGGCCACCCGACCTTGAGCACCGCAGCCTCTCCGTCGGCGGTGCGCACCGGCAGCACCACGGCGGCCTTCCCGTGCGTGGCGGCCCCGTCGGAGGACAGCTGCCACTCCCCCAACAGGTCGCGCACCAGGGCCGGCAGCCGGTCGAGGAAGGCGGCCCACGCCGGCCCGCGGGCGGCGTACGCCTGGAAGGTCTCGGGGAGTGACACGGCCACTCCCCGAGCCTGTCAGAGCCGACCAGCCGCGGTCGGCCTCGGGCGGTCAGGGCAGCTGGACGTACCCGTGGCGCATCTTCCAGAGGAAGTACTTCTCGAAGCCGAGCTTCATCAGGTGCGCCTGCGGCCCGGGCACGAGGACGCCGTGCTTGCGCGGCGGGAGCATCTTGTCGGCGAGGATGATCACGCCGTTGTTGCCGGCGTCCATCACGCAGACCGCCTTGATGTCGCCGAAGCTCTTCTGGGCCTCGGGCACCTCGCCACGGACCTGGGCGGCGATGTTGAGCGCCGCCGTGTGCGCCATCTGCTCGGTCGGGAAGCCCGTCTTCGGGATCCCGACGGGCGTCGGGGTCTGCCACGGGACATCGACGGCCGCCGCGACACCGACCGCGTAGATGTCGTCGTACTTGTCGCTCTGGTAGGTGTCGCGGACCCGGACGTAGCCCTTCTCGTCGGCCAGGTCCGGCAGCTCGGTCAGGAACTCCTGCCCGAGGAACGGCGGCACCACCATCGCGTACGAGAACGGCAGCCGGGTGCCGTCGGCGAGCTGCATCGCGCCGTCGTCGATGTGGTCGAGGCCGACCGACACGTGGGCGTCGATGCCCTCCTTCTTGAGGAACATCCCGAGCAGCTGCTCGCCGTGTGGGAGCCCGCCGATGCCGAAGTGGCCGAGGAACGGCTCGGCGGTCACGTAGTGGAGCCGGACCTGCTTCTTCAGCCCGGCCTTCTTCAGCTGGTAGGCGGTGTTGAACAGGAACTCGTACGCCGCGCCGAAGCACCCGGCGCCCTGCGTGGCGGCCACCACGACGTCGCCCGGGTCGTCGAGGAAGCGCCGCCATCCCGCCCCGGCGCGCTCGGCTTCGACCAGGGTGGTGATGGTGTGGGCGTTCTCGGCGAAGCCCGGGACGACGTCGGTCTTGTTGCGATACCCGGTCGCGATGACCAGGTAGTCGTAGCCGATGGCACGGCCGTCGGCCAGCGTCACACGGTGCCGGTCCGGGTCGATGCCCGTGGCGGCGACGTGCTCGAAGTCGATGCCGTGGTTGTCCAGCGTGGGCGCGACCGGGAAGGTGATGTCCTCGCGGTCGCGCTTGCCGAACGGCAGCCAGATCAGGCTGGGGTTGAACAGGAAGTGGTCCTCCGGCGAGACGACGGTGACGTCCACGTCGCCGTGCAGCTCGTGCTTGACCGCCAGGGCAGCGGTCAGTCCTCCGAAGTTGGCGCCCAGCACCACCACGCGCTTGCGCATCACGTGCCTCCTGGATCGGGACCTGGTGTCTGATCCCATAGATACCCCGCGGGGTATGCGAGCCAGGAGGGTAGAAGGTCCCGGGACCGCCCGCAGAGGTCACCCGCGAAGCGGGTGGGCTACTTCTTGGGCTTCTCCGTCGGCTGGCTGGTGGCGAGCGCGGCGACGAAGGCCTCCTGCGGGACCTCGACCCGGCCGACCATCTTCATCCGCTTCTTGCCCTCCTTCTGCTTCTCCAGCAGCTTGCGCTTGCGGCTGATGTCGCCGCCGTAGCACTTGGCGAGCACGTCCTTGCGGATCGCCCGGATGTTCTCCCGGGCGATCACCCGGGCACCGATCGCGGCCTGGATCGGCACCTCGAACTGCTGGCGCGGGATGAGCTCCTTGAGCTTGCCCGCCATCATCACGCCGTAGGAGTACGCCGCGTCGCGGTGCACGATCGCGGAGAACGCGTCCACGGGCTCGCCCTGCAGCAGGATGTCGACCTTGACCAGGTCGGCCGCCTGCTCCCCGGACCGCTCGTAGTCGAGCGAGGCGTAGCCCTTGGTCCGCGACTTCAGCTGGTCGAAGAAGTCGAACACGATCTCGCCCATCGGCAGCGTGTAGCGCATCTCGACCCGGTCCTCGGAGAGGTAGTCCATGCCCTGCAGGCTGCCGCGCTTGGCCTGGCACAGCTCCATGATCGTGCCGATGTAGTCGCTGGGGCTGAGGATCGTCGCGTTGACGACCGGCTCGCGCACCTCGGCGATCTTGCCCTCGGGGAACTCGCTCGGGTTGGTCACCTCGTGCTCGGTGCCGTCCTCCATGGTCACCTGGTACACCACGTTCGGCGCGGTCGAGATCAGGTCGAGGTCGAACTCGCGCTCGAGCCGGTCCCGGGTGATCTCCATGTGCAGCAGCCCGAGGAAGCCGCAGCGGAAGCCGAACCCCAGGGCGCCCGACGTCTCGGGCTCGTAGGTGAGCGCCGCATCGTTGAGCTGGAGCTTCTCGAGGGCTTCGCGCAGGTCGCCGAACTGGTCGCCGTCGATCGGGTACAGGCCGGCGTACACCATCGGGTTGGGGTGCTTGTAGCCGCCGAGCGCCTCGGTGGCGCCGTGGCTCTGCGTGGTGACGGTGTCACCCACCCGCGACTGGCGCACGTCCTTCACGCCGGTGATCAGGTAGCCGACCTCCCCGACGCCGAGCTCGCCGGCCTTGACCTGCTCGGGGCTGATCACGCCGATCTCGAGCATCTCGTGGGTGGCGCCGGTCGACATCATCTTGATCCGGTCGCGGTGCGTGAGCTGCCCGTCGACCACCCGGACATAGGTGACGACGCCGCGGTAGGTGTCGTAGACCGAGTCGAAGATCAGCGCCCGAGCGGGCCGGTCGGCGTCTCCGACCGGCGCCGGGGTCTGCTTGACCACCTCGTTGAGCAGGGCCGCAACGCCGGCGCCGGTCTTGGCGCTGACCCGCAGCACCTCGGCCGGGTCGCAGCCGACCAGGCCGGCGAGCTCCGCGGCGTACTTCTCAGGGTTGGCGCCCGGGAGGTCGATCTTGTTGAGCACCGGGATGATCTGCAGGTCGGCGCCCATCGCCAGGTAGAGGTTGGCGAGCGTCTGGGCCTCGATGCCCTGGGCGGCGTCGACGAGCAGGATCGCCGCCTCGCACGCCTCGAGGGACCGCGAGACCTCGTAGGTGAAGTCGACGTGCCCCGGCGTGTCGATCATGTTGAGGACGTAGGTGCCGGGCTCGGCGCCCTCCTCGTTGCCGGGCTCGACCGTCCACGGCATCCGGACCGCCTGGCTCTTGATCGTGATGCCGCGCTCGCGCTCGATGTCCATCCGGTCGAGGTACTGCGCCCGGGCGCTGCGCTCGTCGACCACGCCGGTCAGCTGGAGCATCCGGTCCGCCAGCGTCGACTTGCCGTGGTCGATGTGCGCGATGATGCAGAAGTTCCGGATGATCGCCGGGTCGGTGTGGCCGGGCAGTGGCGCGGTCGGGTTCGTTGGCACAGACGTCTCTCGGGATCACGTACGGGGGACGCCGCCCATTCTCCCATGCATCCGGGTGTCGCCCGAAACGTGCGCGACACCGGTGCGCTCGTCACCGAGGATGGTGGCGTGACCAGTGCCGCGATCCCGACGTCGATCCCCCACGGGCGCACCGCCCGCCGGCTCGAGTGGCCGCACCTGCCGCCGCACGTGCGGGCCCTCGTCGAGGAGCGTTGCGGTGCGCCGGTGGTCGAGGCGACGACGCAGGGTGGGGGGTTCACGCCGGGCTTCGCCTCGGTGCTGACCTGCGCGGACGGGTCGCGGCACTTCGTCAAGGCGGCGTCGTGGAAGGCGCAGCGGATGTTCGCCCAGGCCTACCGGGAGGAGGCGCGCAAGCTCGCCGCGCTCCCTGCCGAGGTGCCCGTGCCCCGGCTGCTGTGGACCCATGACGACGACTGGATGGTGCTCGGGATCGAGTACGTCGAGGCGCGCCCGCCGGCCCGCCCGTGGCAGGCGGCCGACCTGGCGCAGTGCGTGGCGATGACCGAACGCATGGCCGAGGTGCTCACTCCGCCGCCCGAGGTCCTCGCCGCCGACCCGGCGGAGACCGAGTTCGACCAGTGGCCGGCGTGCTGGGCACGCCTGGACGACCCGGTGCTGCCCGGGTTCGCCGCCCACCGCGACGAGGCAGCGGCCCTGGCGGGTGGGTTCCGGGAGGCCACCGCCGGCTCGACGCTGGTGCACAGCGACGTCCGCGACGACAACCTGCTGCTGACCACCGACGGCCGGGTGCTGCTGTGCGACTGGAACTGGCCGGTGGTCGGCGCCGCGTGGCTCGACACGGTGTTCCTCATGATCGGCCCCCGCGGGGACGGCCTCGACGTGGACGCGGTCCTGGCGGCGTCGCCCCTCCTGTCCGGGGTGCCGGACGAGTCCGTCGACAGCGTGATCGCCCTGCTCACCGGCTACTTCCTGGCGTCGGCGACCCAGCCGGTGCCGCCGACGTCGCCGCACCTCCGCGACGCACAACGCTGGCAGGGCGAGGTGTGCTGGCGGTGGCTGGCCGAGCGGCGCGGATGGGATTTGGGCGCCTGAGCGGTCCGCTGCTAGATTTGTCCGTCGCGTGTCCGGCTGTCCGCACGCCGATACGCACGACCAGACCTCATCCCGCACCACACCCGACGACGAAGGCGCATGTAGTGGCGAACATCAAGTCCCAGATCAAGCGGAACAAGCAGAACGAGAAGCGGCACGAGCGCAACAAGGCCGTCAAGACCGGCCTGAAGTCCGCCGTGCGCAAGTTCCGCGAGGCCGCCGAGGCCGGCGACAAGGAGACCGCTGTCGCGCTGAGCCGCGAGGCGTCGAAGAAGCTCGACAAGGCCGCCGCGAAGGGCGTCATCCACAAGAACCAGGCCGCGAACCGCAAGTCCGCGATCGCCAAGAAGGCCGCCTCTCTCTGAGGCTTCCGCCGCTCGGCCCGTCAGGATCTCCTGGCGGGCCGTTCTGCGTTTGTCGCCCGCTGATCTCGATACGCCCGGTCGCGGCCTCCTTCGTCGGCCGCGCGGGCACTCGATCTGGCGCCGGGTTCCCGGCCCTCGCAAGCTCAGGCCGGGCGGCGCTCATCCCTGAGGTCGGTGATCGTCAGCACCAGCCGCTCCAGGGTGTACGCCGGGTCGCTGGCCGCGCCCTTGATGTCGGCGTCGGCCTGGGCGATGGCGCGGATGGCGCGGGCGATGCCGCCGTCCGACCAGCCGCGCGACTGGTCGCGGATGGTGCGCAGCTTCCACGGCGGGACCCCGACCTCGCGGGCCAGGTCCGGCTCGCGCATCCCCCGCGGCGCGGACTTGTAGCGGGCCACGCCGCGGGCGCCGCCGGCGAAGGCCGAGGTCACCAGGACCGGGGCGGTCCCGCCGTCCAGCGCCCAGCGCAGCTCCTCGAGGGCGGCCGTGCGGCGGCCCCAGAGCGCGGCGTCGGCGACCGCGAAGGACTTCGCCTCGGCGCGGCCGCCGAAGTACTGCTTGACCCGCTCGGCGCTGATCCCCTCCCCCGGGAAGTCGTTGGCGAGCTGGTCGGCGGCCGCGGCCAGCGAGCGCAGGTCCTGGCCGACCGCCTGGACGAGGGCATCGGCGGCGTCCGGCTCGATGGTCGATCCGTGCTGGCGGACCTCGGCGGCCACGAAGCCCGGGTACTCCGAGGGCCGCAGCTCCCCCGACTTGGCCTCGGTCACGGTGGAGAGCTTGCGGAGCTTGGTGAGCGTGCCGCTGCCCTTCTGGCCGCCGCCGTGCACGAGCACCAGCGCGACGTCGTCGGCGGGCGCCGCGGCGTACTCGAGCACGCCGGCCACGGACTCGTCGGGCAGGTTCTCCAGCGCGCGCACCACGACGCAGCGGGTGCTCGAGAACAGGGACGGCGCGGACATCTCGCCGAGGCTGCCGAGGGTCAGGTCGGAGGCCATCGTCTCGGAGAGCTCGGCCTCGGCGTCGTGGTGGCGGACGGCGGTGCGGACCGCCGCGACGGTGCGCTCGTTGAGGAACTCCTCCTTGCCGGTCACCAGCGTGACCCGGCCGAGGACGTCTGTCGCGCGGGGGTGCGAGGGGCCTGCCATGGTGGCGACACCCTAACCCTGCTCAACGGGTGGCCGCCGACAGCCCGTCGCCGTCCGCCACCACCGCGACGTCACCGTCCCGGTCGGTGCGGAGCACGTCGACGCCCGCCGCGGCCAACGGCTCGAGCGTGCTCGCCGCCGGGTGGCCGTAGTCGTTGTCCGCGCCGACCGAGGTGACCGCGATCCGGGCGCCGAGCGACAGCAGCCAGTCCTCGTCCTGGTAGCGGCTGCCGTGGTGCGGCACCTTGAGGACGTCGACGCGCAGGTCCGGCAGGGCCCGGGCGAGCGCGGCCTGCCCTTCGGGCTCGACGTCGCCCGGTCAGCAGCAGCCGCACACCGCGCACCTCGGCGAGCAGCACCACGCTCGCCTCGTTGGCGGTGCTGCCGTCGCCCGGCCCCTCGGTCGGCGAGTCCGGCGGGGGCCACAGCGACCTGCAGGGTCACGTCGCCGACCTGCCGGGTGACGCCGTACGGCGCCGGCGCGGGCGTCAGGCCCAGCCGGGCCGCCGCGGCGTCCACCTCGTCGACACCCTGCGGCGGGTCCAGCAGCCGGGTGGTGTCGATCGCGCCGACCGCGCGGCCGTCCAGCACGCCGGCGATGCCGTCGACGTGGTCGGCGTGGAAGTGGGTGAGCACCAGCAGCGGCACGGCCTGCACCCCGAGGTCGTCGAGGCAGCGATCCACGAGCGCCGGGTCGGGGCCGGCGTCCACGACCACCGCCGCGTGCGGCCCGGCGTTCAGCACCAGGGCGTCGCCCTGGCCGACGTCGCACGCCACGAGGACCCAGCCCTCCGGGCGGCCAGCCGAGGGTCGGCGCCCGCACGAGCACCACGGCGACCAGCAGCACACAGCACGCGATGCCGGTGGCCCGGCGCCGCAGGAGCACCGGTCCGACCAGGGCGACCCCGATGACGAGGAGGGTGAGCAGCACGCAGCGCGCCGACCCCGGTGCCCCAGCCGATCGCGGCGGTCGGCAGCGCGGCGCCGCGGGTCGCCACGAGCACGATCCACGCGACGCACCAGCCCGCGAGCGTGCCCAGCAGCCGGCCCGCCGGCGTCCAGGCCAGTCCGGCGAGGCCGCCGGCGAGGCCGAGGACGGTCGCCGGACCGACGACCGGGGCGGCCGCGAGGTTCGCGACCACCGCGACCAGGCTCACCTGACCGGAGAGGGCGGCGACGACCGGCGTGCAGGCCAGCTGCGCGGCGGCCGGGACCGCGATCGCCTCGGCCGCCCATCGCGGCAGCCAGCGCGCGAGCGCGTCGCGCCACGGCGGGCGCGAGCAGCAGGATGCCGGCGGTCGCGAGCACGGACAGCGCGAAGCCGGCGGACGCCGCAAGCGCCGGGCGCGACCAGGAGCAGCCCGAGCACGGCGACGCCGAGGGCGCGCGTGCCCGCGCTGGCGGCCCTGGGTGCCCATCGCGAACAGCGCGACCGTGCCCATCACCGCGGCCCGCAGCACGCTGGGCTCGGTGCGCGCCAGCAGCACGAAGCCGACGATGCCGACGGCTCCCACGGCGTACAGCCACCGCCCGCGGACCCCCGCCCAGCGGGCGATCACCAGCAGGAAGCCCACGACCAGGGTCAGGTTGGTCCCCGACACGGCGAGCAGGTGGGTCAGCCCCGTCGTCCGGAAGTCGTCGGCCAGGCCCGGGTCGACCCCGGCGTCGTCGCCGTCGACCAGGGCCGGGACCAGGGCGCGCTGCGCGTCCGGGCGGTGCGCGACGGCGTCCCGGACGGAGGCCCGGACGGCCGCCGCGGCGTCCCACCAGGGCCCCGGAGCGCCGACGACCTCCGGCGGGCCGCGTGCCCCCAGCACGGCGGCCAGGTCGTCCCCCTGCGCCGGCGAGAGCCGCCCCGTCACCTGCACGCTGCTGCCCAGCGGCACGTCCTCCCAGCCCTCGTCACCGAGCACGAGCACGGGCGCCGACAGCGCGTACGTCGCGCCCCGGCCGGTGACCTCCCGGACGTCGAGCCGGCCCACGACCAGGACGCCGAACCGGCCGGTCGTGCGCCGCGGGTCCGCCGTGACCGTGCCGGCCACCCGCACGGCCGCGCCGTCCGCCGCCAGCCGGGCGACCGGGTTCTCCGCGCACCCGCTCGGCATGGACCGTCGCGACACAGGCCACCGCACCGAGGACCGCGACCACGGCGGCCGACGCACGGGACCGGCGCACCGCCACCCACCCGGCACCTCCGACCAGGACCCGCGGCCACCGCCCACCAGCCCAGCCGGCCGCCGGCGAGCGCGCCCGCCCACGCCGCGGCACCGAGCAGCAGGGTGCGCAGGTCCGGCCGGGGACCGGGCCCGTCGGTCCGCGACTCCCGGCCCGGATCCATGCAGCGCGTCCACTCACACCGTCACGTAGGCGGCGCAGACGGCTGAGCGTCGCGTCGCCGATGCCGTCCACCTCGAGCAGCTCGTCGACGGACGTGAACCCGCCGTGCTCGTCGCGCCAGCGCCAGGATCGACTGGGCGGTGACCGGACCGACCTCGGGCAGCGCCTCGAGCTGCTCCGCGGTCGCCGTGTTGAGGTTCACCAGCGGCGCCCGCGGCGGCCCCCGGCGAGGCGGCGGCCGAGGCGGCGATCCCCGGGGGCGCCGGCACCCCGACCACGACCTGCTCGCCGTCGACCAGCAGCCGCGCCAGGTTGAGCGCGGACAGGTCGACGCCCGGGCGCGCACCCCCGGCGGCCTTGAGCGCGTCGACCACACGGGCACCGGCGTCGAGCACCACGATGCCGGGGCGGCGCACCTTGCCGGTGACGTCGACGGTGACGGAGCCGACCGCCGGCGAGGCACCGCCCGAGGCGTCCGCGGCCACCGGGGAGGCGTCCCCGAGCGGCGCCGCCGAGGTGAGCGCGACGGGGGCCGGTACGACGGGGGGCGCGTCCACCCGGTGCGGGCTGCTGCGCAGCAGCCACCAGCAGGCGGCGGCCAGGCCGGCCGCCACCACCAGCGCGACCACCGTCAGCTGCGCCGGTCCGAGCGCCACCCGTCCCCGCAGGGTCGCCGGCACGGCGGCGGACAGCCGGCCCGGCCGCCGGGCGGCGTGCCGGCCCGGCAGGGGGACGACCGACGGAGCCGGCGCAGCCGACGCAGCCGACGGGCGCGGGGCGACCGGTGGATCGTCGGGACGCGGGCGCACCCGGGTGTGGTCGAGCTCGGCGCTCAGCAGGGCGAGCCGGCGGGCGACGGCGTCCTGGTGCTCGGTGGATCGGGCCATGCGGCGACGCTAGGCAGCCCGGCCGACGGCCGGGGTCGTCGTGACCCCGACCTGGGGACGACGCCGACCCGGCGGCGCCTGTGGACGCTCGCCGGGCTCAGACGGCGGTCAGCGGCGCGACGCAGACGGCGATCATGCCGGGGCCCACGTGCGCCCCGAGGACGGCGCCGAGCTCGCCGCACCAGACGTCCCGCCCGCCGAGCCGGTCGGCGAGGCGCTCCCCCAGCCGCTCGGCCAGCTGACCGGCCCGCTCGGGGTTGGCCAGGTGCGCGACGCACACGTCGACCGGGCCGTCCCCGGCCGCCTGGACGGCGAGCTCCTCGAGCCGGGCGAGCGCCCGCGCCGAGGTCCGGACCCGCTCCAGCGACGCGACCCTGCCGTCCTGGATCTGGAGCAGCGGCTTGACCGCGAGCGCGCCGCCGAGCAGGGCGGCGGCGGCGCCGATCCGGCCGCCGCGGCGCAGGTACTCGAGGGTGTCGACGTAGAACAGCGACGACGTCGCCGCGGCCCGGGCCCGGCGCCTCGGCCGCCGCCTCCTCCAGCGTGCCGCCCGCGTCGAGGACGTCGGCGGCCGCGAGCGCGGCGTACCCGGTCGCCACGCCCACCTGGCGGGTGTCGACGGCGACGACGGGCACGGACGCCTCCCGGGCGGCGAGCTGCGCGGACTCGAACGTGCCGCTCATCTCGCCCGAGAGGTGGACCGAGAGGATCGCCGTGGCGCCGTCGCGCGCCGCCCGCTCGTAGACCTCGAGCAGCGCCGCCGGGCTCGGCCGCGACGTGCTCACCGGCTTCCACTCCCGCAGCGCGGCCGCGACCAGCTCCGGCGTCGCGCCGTCCGCGCCCTCGTCGTAGACGGTCGCACCGATCACGACCTGCAGCGGCACCACGACGATCCCCCGCTCGGCCGCCACCTCCGGCGGGAGGCTGGCGGTCGAGTCGGTGACGATGCGACGATGCGGGACATGCCGGCGACGCCTAGCCTGAAGACGGCTACGCACGGCGACTCATGCGCTCAGACGACGACGTTGACCAGCTTCGGCGCCCGGACGATGACCTTGCGGACCGCGCGCCCGTCGATGGCCTTGACCACGGCCGGGTCGGCCAGCGCCAGCTGCTCCAGGTCGGCCTCGCCGATGTCGGGGGCGACCTCCAGCCGCGCGCGGACCTTGCCCTGGATCTGGACGACCGCGGTCACGGACTCCTCGACCAGCAGCGCCGGGTCGACCGCGGGCCAGCCGGCCCGCGCCACCGTGGGCTCGTGGCCCAGCCGCTCCCACATCTCCTCGGCGGTGTACGGCGCCACCAGCGACAGCAGGATCGCCACCGTCTCGGCGGCCTCGCGCACCGCCGGGTCGGCCGGACCGCAGCCGGTGTCGATCGCCTTGCGGGTGGCGTTCACCAGCTCCATCACCCGCGCGACCATCACGTTGAAGCGGTAGCGACTCGATCAGCTCGGCCGCGTCGTGCACCGTGCGCGCGGTCACCCGGCGCAGCGCCACGTCGCCGCCCTCCGGCGCGGTGCCGGGCGCGGACGTGACGTCACCGGACAGCCGCCAGGCGCGCTGCAGGAAGCGCAGCGACCCGGCCGGCGAGACGTCGGCCCAGTCGATGTCGTCCTCCGGCGGACCGGCGAAGACCAGCGTCAGCGCGGACGGCGTCCACACCGAAGGCCGCCAGCTGGTCGCCCAGGTTGACGCCGTTGCCCAGGGACTTGCTCATCTTCTTGCCCTGGTTGATGACGATGCCCTGGTTCAGCTGGGCCGAGAACGGCTCGCGGAACGTCAGCAGGCCCATGTCGCGCCAGCACCTTGGTGAAGAAGCGCGCGTACAGCAGGTGCAGCACCGCGTGCTCGACACCGCCGACGTAGATGTCGCAGGGTGCCCAGGCCTCGACCTGTGCAGGGTCGAACGCCCGGGTCGTCGTCGTTCGGCGAGCAGTAGCGCAGGAAGTACCAGGACGAGTCGACGAAGGTGTCCATCGTGTCGCTGTCGCGGGTGGCCGGGCCGCCGCACTGCGGGCAGCGCGACGTTGACCCACTCCTCGGCCGCGGCCAGCGGCGAGACGCCCTTCGGCTTCAGGTCGGCGCCGCGCAGCTCGGGCAGCTCGACGGGCAGCTGGTCCTCGGGGACGGCGACCTCGCCGCACGCGGCGCAGTGCACGATCGGGATCGGCACGCCCCAGTAGCGCTGCCGGGACAGCAGCCAGTCGCGCAGCCGGAAGTTGACCGTCCCCTCGCCCAGTCCCTTGTCCTCCAGCCAGTCGATGATGGTCCGCTTCGCCTCGCCGACCGCCATGCCGTCCAGCGAGATCTCGTCGTTGGCCGAGTTGATCGCCGGACCGTCCCCGACGTAGGCCTCGCCCTCCCAGCCCTCGGGCGGCGGCGACCGTGCGCACGATCGGCAGGTCGAACCTGGTCGCGAACTCCCAGTCGCGCTGGTCCTGGGCGGGGACCGCCATGATCGCGCCGGTGCCGTAGTCGGCCAGCACGTAGTCGGCGGCCCACACCGGGATCCGCGCGCCGGTCACCGGGTTGACCGCGTGGACGCCCAGGAACACGCCGGTCTTGGGCCGCTCGGTCGACAACCGGTCGATCTCGGTCTCGCGGCGGACCTCCTCGACGGTACGCCTCCAGCGCCGGGCGCTGCTCGTCGGTCACCAGCTCGGCGGCCAGCGCGGCGTCCGCGGCCACGACCATGAACGTCGCGCCGAACAGCGTGTCGGGCCGGGTCGTGTAGACGCGCAGCGGGCTCCTCGCGACCGTCGACGGCGAAGTCGACGTGGGCGCCCTCGGACCGCCCGATCCAGTTGCGCTGCGCGGTCACCACGCGCTGGCCGGCCAGGTCGGCTCCAGGTCGTCCAGGCAGTCCAGCAGCTCCTGGGCGTACTCGGTGATCTTGAAGTACCACTGGGTCAGCTCGCGCTTGGTCACCTCGCGCGCCGCACCGCTCACAGCGGCCGTCGACGACCTGCTCGTTGGCCAGCACGGTCTGGTCGTTCGGGCACCAGTTGACCGGGCTGTTCTTCCGGTAGGCCAGCCCGCGCTCGCGGAACTTCAGGAACAGCCACTGGGTCCAGCGGTAGTACGCCGGGTCGGAGGTGTGCAGCCGGCGCGACCAGTCGAACGACACGGCGTACTTCTTGAACGACTCCGACTGCGTCTCGATGTTGGCGTAGGTGTACGTCGCGGGATGCTCGTCGTTGCGGATCGCCGCGTTCTCGGCGGGCAGGCCGAAGGAGTCCCAGCCCATCGGGTTCATCACCTCGTAGCCGCGCTGCCACCAGTAGCGCGCGATCACGTCGTGCAGGGCGGTGACCTCGGCGTGGCCCATGTGCAGGTCGCCGCTGGGGTAGGGGAACATCGTCAGCGCGTACTTCTTCTCGCGCGGTGACGCGTCGTCGGCGCGGAACGGCTGCAGCTCCTCCCACACGGGCAGCCACTTGTCCTGCACCCGCTCGACGTCGTAGGTGTCGGTGTCCTGCTCGCTCATCTCGTCTCTCTCATGCTGGTCGGTGGTCGCTCCCGGGCACAAAAAAGCCCCTCGGGCACGAGGGGCAGCCGCGTCGACGTGTGCGCTTCGACGCGGCTAGGTAAGGAGCAGGGTCCTCCGCATGCGGTCATGGTACCGCGCCCTGACACCATGGGCCCCATGACCGTCACCGATCTCTTCCGACTCGACGGCAAGGTCGCCGTCGTCACCGGCGCCTCCAGCGGCCTGGGTGTCGCCTTCGCGCAGGGCCTCGCCGAGGCCGGCGCCGACCTCGCGCTGGGCGCCCGGCGCGCCGACCGCCTGAAGGACACCGCCGCGCTGGTGGAGGCCGCGGGCCGCCGCGCGCTCACCGTCGAGACCGACGTCGCGGACCCCGACTCGTGCACGAACCTGGTCGCGCTCGCGATGGAGGAGTTCGGCCGGGTCGACGTCCTGGTCAACAACGCCGGCATCGGCACCGCCGTGCCGGCCACCCGCGAGGCCCCCGACCAGTTCCGCCAGGTCATCGACGTCAACCTCAACGGCTGCTACTGGATGGCCCAGGCGTGCGGGCGGGTGATGCAGGCCGGCTCGTCGATCATCAACATCAGCTCCGTGCTCGGCCTGACCACCGCCGGGCTCCCCCAGGCGGCGTACTCGGCGTCGAAGGCCGGCCTGATCGGGCTCACGCGCGACCTGGCCCAGCAGTGGACCGGCCGCAAGGGCATCCGGGTCAACGCCATCGCCCCGGGCTTCTTCGCCTCCGAGATGACCGAGCAGTACCCGCCGGGCTACCTGGAGGCGCAGCAGGCGCGCATCCCCGCCGGCCGCAAGGGCGACCCCGCCGAGCTCGCCGCGGCGGTGGTGTTCCTGGCCTCCGACGCCGGGGCGTACGTCACCGGGCAGACGCTGGCCGTCGACGGCGGGCTGACGATCACGTAGGAAGCCTGCGATCCAGGGGCCGGGACACCGCCCGCGCCCCGGCGTACCGACGGTAGGTTCGCCCCGTGGGCGTGCGCGTGATCGTGGTCGGTGCGGGGTTCGGTGGGCTGGGCGTCGCGCACGCGCTGCGCGAGGCCGGCGTGCACGACGTGACGGTGCTCGAGCGCGCCGACGAGGTCGGCGGGGTGTGGCGCGACAACACCTACCCCGGCGCGGCGTGCGACGTGCCGTCCCCGCTCTACTCGTGGTCGTGGGCCACCAACCCGCACTGGGGCCGGCGCTACTCCGGACAGGCCGAGATCCTCGACTACATCCGGCGCACGGCCGGCGACGACGGCCTGCTCGACCAGGTGCGCACCGGCACCGACGTCACCGCGATCGAGTACGTCGACCACACCTGGCGGGTCACCACGAACCACGGCGTCCTCGAGGCCGACCTGGTGGTCGTCGCGACCGGCCAGCTCTCGAACCCGTCGATCCCCGCGATCCCGGGCGCCGAGACGTTCGCCGGCCCCGCGTTCCACTCCGCGCGCTGGCGCCACGAGGTCGACCTCACCGGCGCCCGCGTCGCGGTGGTCGGCACCGGCGCCAGCGCGATCCAGTTCGTGCCCGCCATCGTGGACCGGGTGGCCGCGATGACGGTGTTCCAGCGGTCGGCGCCGTACGTCGTCCCGAAGCCCGACCGCGCCTACACGACCGGCCACCACCGGCTGTTCGACCGGTACCCGGCCGTGCCGGCCGGCGAGCGGCGGATGGTCTACTGGCTGACCGAGCGCTTCAACGGTGCGCTCGAGGGCAGCTCTCCGATCACGCGTCCGCTGATGGCCGCCATCCGCGCCGCCTGGCGGGTCCAGCTGCGGCGGCAGGTCCGCGACCCCGGGCTGCGCCGCAGGCTGGTGCCCGACTACCGGCTGGGCTGCAAGCGGCTGCTGTTCTCCAACGACTGGTACCCCGCGATCGCCCGCGACCACGTCGACGCTCGTGACCGACCGGGTGACCGCCGTCGAGCCCACCGGGCTCCGGACCGCCGACGGACGGCTGCACGAGGCCGACGTGCTCGTCTGGGGCACCGGCTTCGCGGCCACCGAGTTCCTCGGCGGGATCGACGTGCACGGCGTCGACGGGGTCGCGCTGCAGGAGCTGTGGGCCGACGGCGCCCGGGCGCACCTCGGCCTCACCGTGCCCGGGTTCCCGAACTTCTTCTTCGTCTACGGACCCAACACCAACCTCGGCGGCAGCTCGATCATCGGCATGCTCGAGGCGCAGGCGGGCTGGATCGCCCAGGTCGCCCGCCGCGTCCAGGACGGTCGCGTCGGCCGGGTGGCCGTGCGCCGCGACGTCTGGGAGCGGTACGACGACGAGATGCAGCGCCGGCTGGGCAGCAGCATCTGGGCCGGGTGCGACAGCTGGTACCGCGACGGCGAGCGGATCACGACGAACTGGCCGGGGCTCGTCAGCGAGTACCGCGAGCGCACGGCCCGCGTGGACTGGGCCGAGCTGGAGGAGCTCAGTCCGCCGCAGCCGACCCGCTGACGTTGACCAGCCAGTCGACGCCGTACCGGTCGGTGAGCATGCCGAACGAGTCGCCCCAGGGCGCCTTCTCGAGCGGCACGGTGACGGTGCCACCGTCGCTGAGGCCGTCGAACCAGCCACGCAGCGTGGCCTCGTCGTCGCCGCTCAGCGAGACCGACCCGTTGGCGATCTCAGCGCCGGTGTCCATGTGGCTCGGGACGTCCGCCGCCATCAGCAGCACCGACTCCGAGACGGTGAGCGCCGAGTGCATGACCAGGCCGGTCTCGCCCTCGGGGACGCCCATGCCGCCCATGTCGGCGAACGTCATCACGTCGAGGCGCCCGCCGAGGACGGACTGGTAGAAGGTCATCGCCTCCCGGGTCCGGGCGCGGAAGTTCAGGTACGGGTTCAGGTACGTGGCCATGACGGGCTCCTTCGGTGAGGTTGTCCCACTTTGACCCGCCTACGTGCCCGGACTCATCGCTCTGACTGGGTGTGTTGGTCCGGGTCATGTGCCTGAAACCGCGCCATAGGTCGGTCTCAGGCACACGACCCGACATCGATCGGCGAACGAGCGCACATCCGGTCATCACTTCCGCGCGCGGCCTCCACAGCAACACCCCGTCAGCGCCCTGCGAGCGCCTCCTCGAGGTGCTCGAGCAGGTCCCGCGGGTCGTCGTACACGGCCACCGCGCCGGCGTCGAGCAGCTCGCCGCGCCCGTAGCCGCCGCTGAGCAGCCCGATCGTCGGGATGCCGCGCCGCTGCGCGGCCTCGACGTCCCAGACGGCGTCCCCGATCATCACCGCCCGGCCACCGCCGACCTTGTCGAGCGCCTTGTCCAGCAATTCCGGGGCGGGCTTGGACTGCTCGGCGTCCTCGCTGGTGGTCCAGGCGTCCGAGTGCTCGTCGGCGTGCAGCAGCCGCAGGGGACGCTCGGCGTGCTTCGGGATGCTCGAGCTGGCCAGGACGACCTGCAGCCCGGCCTCGCCGACGGCGGCCAGCAGGTCGGCGGCCCCGTCGAGGAGCCGCGTCTCGCCGATCAGCCCGTCGTACTCCTTCTCCCACCGCTCCCGGACCCGGTCGCCGTACTGCTGCTCGACCTCGTCGCCGGCCACCGCGGCGACCAGGCGGTCGCCGCCCATCCCGATCGCGCGGTGGATCCGCGCGGCCGGCACGTGCCGGTCCAGCACGGCGTCGAAGGCCCGCGACCACGCCACGGCGTGGTGGTAGTTGGAGTCGAGCAGGGTGCCGTCGATGTCGAAGACGGCGGTGTCGAAGGCTGCCATGTGGTGGCGGTGCCCGCGCGACCGCGCCGCTACACCTGCGGCTGCACCTGCGCCTTGGCCCACCGGTAGTCGGCCTTGCCGGAGGGCGACCGCTCCACGCGCGCGACCCGCACGATCGCCTTGGGGACCTTGTAGCGCGCCACGTGCCGGGCGGCCTCGGCGAGCAGCTCGTCGTCGCCGACGTCGCTGCCGTCCTCGAGCTGCACCACGGCGACCGGCTCGCTGCCCCAGCGCTCCGACGGCCGCCCGACGACCAGGACGTCGCGGACCGCCGGGTGCGCCGGCCAGGGCCCGCTCGACCTCCTCGACGAAGATCTTCTCCCCGCCGGAGTTGATGGTCACCCCGTCGCGGCCGAGCAGCACGATCCGGCCGTCCTCGAGCCACGAACGCCCGGTCGCCGGGGATCGAGAAGCGCACCCCGTCGATGACCGGGAAGGTCCGCGCGGTCTTCGCCGCGTCGCCCAGGTAGCCCAGCGGCACCCGGCCGCGCTGGGCCAGCCAGCCCTCCCCCTCCCCCGGCGCCAGCACCCGCGTGAACAGGTCGTCGACGACCGTGGTCGCCGCGACCGGCGCGAAGGTCGCCGTGCCCGCCGTCATGCCCTTGAGCGACATCGAGCTCATCTGCAGCCCGGTCTCGGACGCGCCGGCCGCGTCCATCACCAGGATGTGCGGCAGCGCCTCGAGGATCCGGTCGCGCACGCCCGGCGTCAGCGGCGCACCCCCGTTGTTGAACGCCGCGAGCCCGGACAGGTCGTAGTCGCCGCGCTCGACCTCCTCGACCAGCGGCCGCGCGACCGCGTCGCCGACGACCGGGATGCTGACCACCCGCTCGCGCACCGCGGTGCGCAGCGCGTCGGCGGGGTCGAAGTGGTGCACGCTGTCGGGGAACACGATCCGGCCGCCGCCGGTGATCGTGTGGAACGCCGACCACTGGGCGGCGCCGTGCATGAGCGGCGGGATCATCAGCAGGCGTCATCCCGCCGCCGGCGCTGCGGGCGGCCTCGGCGATCGCGTCGTACGACGTGTAGCGGCTCGGTCGTGCCGAACGGCGGTGCCGCCCATCGAGGTGACGTAGATGTCGTCGTTGCGCCAGAGCACGCCCTTGGGCATGCCGGTGGTGCCGCCGGTGTAGAGGATGAACAGGTCGTCGCCGGACGGCTCCGGGAGGCGGCCCGCCGGTGCGGGAGTGGCCACGGCCGACTCGTAGTCGACGGCGCCGGGCAGCAGGTCGTGGCCCGACTCGTCGGCGACCTGGACGAGCACCTCGAGGTCGGGCAGCCGATCGCGGATCGCGGCCACCCGCGGCGCGAACTCGGCGTGGTAGACCAGTGCTCGGGTGCGGGCGTCGGTGAGCAGGTAGAGCAGCTCCTCCTCGACGTAGCGGTAGTTGACGTTGAACGGCGCCACCCGCGCGCGGTAGCCGGCCACCATCGCCTCGAGGTACTCGTTGCCGTTGTGCAGGTAGAGCCCGACGTGGTCCTGCCCCGACTCGTGGCCGGCCAGCGCCGATCGCGGCGTGTGGCAGCCGAGGCCCCGGCCGGCGAGGAAGTGTGCGAGGCCGTCGATGCGGCCGTTCATCGCGGCGTAGGTGAACCGCCGGTCCCGCCAGACGAGCACCTCCTGGTCGGGCACCGCGCGCGCGACGGTGTCGAAGACGGTCGAGAGGTTGAAGCCGTCCGGGCCGACGTCTGGCATGCGCACCGCCTTGATAGAACGCGTTCTCGTTCCGGCGATGCTAGCGGCTCGGCGACTATCGTGATCGCGTGTCCGCAGACCCCGACCAGCGGCCCGGCGCTCCGACCCCGGTCGAGCGCAACGGGTCGACGCCCCTGTGGCAGCAGGTGCACGACGACCTGCTGCGCCGGGTGGCCGCCGGCGAGTTCACCGACGAGTTCCCGGGAGAGCTCGCACTAGTGGAGCAGTACGCCGTCAGCCGGCACACGGTGCGCGAGGCGCTGCGCCGGCTGCGCGGCGCGGGCGTGGTGCGCGGCGAGCGCGGGCGCACCTCCCGGCTGACCCCACCCGCCGAGATCGACCAACCCCTCGGCACGCTCTACAGCCTCTACAACTCGGTGCGCGGCGCCGGGCAGGAGCAGCGCAGCGTGGTGCGCCGGCTCGAGGTGATCGCGGACGGCGTGGTCGCCCAGCGGCTCGGGCTCGAGGGGTCGACCCCGCTGATCCATCTCGAGCGGCTCCGCCTCGCCGGCGGGGTCCCCCTCGCCCTGGACCGGGTGTGGCTGCCCTCCGACCTCGCCCGGCCGCTGCTCGAGGTCGACTTCTCCACGACGGCGCTCTACACCGAGCTGCAGCGGCGCTGCGGCGTCCGGCTCACCGGCGGCGAGGAGCACATCCGCGCCGTCGTGGCGACCGCCGCCGAACAGCGGCTGCTCGAGATGCCGGACGGCGTCGCGGCGCTCGCCATCGAGCGGGTCGGGTACGCCGCCCCGCGGGCGGTCGAGTGGCGCCACACCCTGGTCCGCGGCGACCGGTTCGCGCTCAGCGCCGAGTTCTCGGCCCGCACCGGCTACCAGCTGCTGGGCCGGGCCGAGGCGCCGGCCGGCTGACCACCACCCTGCCTATCCGAGGAAGACGCTGCCGATCCGGTTGCCCCCGGGACCGACCTGCTCGCTGCTGAACTCCCGGAGCAGGTCCAGGGCCCGGACCACCTTGTCGCTGGTCAGCGAGTAGAACACCGTCGTCCCGCTGCGCCGGGACCGCACGATGCCGCGCTCGCGCAGCACCGCCAAGTGCTGGCTGGCGTTGGACTGGCTGATGTCGAGGGCGTCGCAGATCTGGCCGACGCTCAACTCGCCGTCCCGCAGCTCGGTGATGATCAACAGCCGCTTGGGGTCGGCGATCGCCTTGCACACGCCCGCGTGCAGCGCGTGCAGCTGCCGGGCCACGACCGAGTCCATGCTTCCCTCCTGTTCTCCCCCAGTGTGCCCGTCGGGACGTCAGTGCGGGCCGAACGCCACGGCGGCGACGACCCCGAGATCGAGGAGGACGACCCCGGTCGCGATCAGCAGCATCAGCCGCGGTCGTGCCGGCGATGTCCCCGCCCGGACCTGTGCGACCGCCTGGTCGAACCGGAGCTCGCCCGATCACCAGCACGGCGAGGGCGAACGCCAGGCCCAGCGCCGGCGCGAGCATCCACGCCGACCGGTCGGTGTTGTGGAGCAGCAGCGCCGACACGCCGGCCACCCCGAGCGCGGTGCGCTGCCAGGCGAGCGCCGTGCGTTCGGCCTGCAGCCCGACGTCGAGCCGCTCGGACCGGCGGTGCCGGGTCAGCCGGAGCCAGGGTCGGACCATCGGCGCTGCCACTCCCTCAGAACTGGTCGAGCAGGACCAGCACGAGCGCGGCCACCGCGCCGAGCACCAGCA
Organism: uncultured Actinomycetota bacterium; assembly: GCA_963763225.1. Classification (GTDB taxonomy): domain Bacteria; phylum Actinomycetota; class Actinomycetes; order Propionibacteriales; family Nocardioidaceae; genus Nocardioides. The sequence continues at coordinate 92,088 of CAVXNT010000009.1, forward strand.
CCCACGAGACCAGGCGGGGCACCAGCGATACGGGGAGCGGCTCGCCGGTCCGCATCGCACGCTCGTTGTCGAACCAGTGCTGGTAGGAGATGCCGGCCACCAGTCCACCCAGGGCGATCAGCATCAGCCCGAGCACGTGCCGGACCACGGAGTGCCCGGGCACGAACCTGATCACCGCCACCCCGGCGGCCATCAGCGCCAGGGCGGTGCGCACCCAGGCGAGGAACGTGCGCTCGTTGGCCAGGGTGAACCGGTAGTCCGGGTGCTCCCCGACCTCGCGCAGCTGGGAGGGGTCGCGGCGGCTCAGCGTCCCGCACCCCCGGTCGTGCTCGCGGCGGCGCACTGGTTCTTGCCGACGTCGAGGACCTCGAGCTCGTCGCCGGGCAGCGTGAGGCGTCCGGAGTTCACGAGTCGGATCGTGTCATAGCTCTCGGGGGCGTGCGGGAGGGTGCTGACGATCTCCTCCACGAAGCGCTCGATCGCCTGCTCGTTGAGCAGCGTCGCCTCGAAGATCTCGGCCAGGGTGGCCGTGACCAGGCCGTCCGAGTCGAACTCCTCCGGCGTCGACCAGTGCGCGGGGGCGATCCGCGTGTCGCGGGGCATCGGCTCGAGCCGCTCGTGGACGCTGCGGAACAGGTCCCGCGCGAGCTCGTCGGCCTGGCCGGTGAGGTCGGGCCGGCCCAGGCCACGGACGAACACCGTGTCACCGACCAGGAGGATCCCACCGACCAGCAGTGCCGTCGTACCCGGCGTGTGGCCCGGCAGGTGCATCGTGATGACGTGGACCCGGGTGTCGTCGCCGAGATCGAGCTCCTGCCCGTCGACGAGTGGGTCGGACACCAGGGATGCGTCCTCCCCCGTGTCCTCGGGCGGGACGTGGTACGTCGCGCCGACCGCGGCCGCCAGCATCGGCCCGCCGGAGAGGTGGTCGGCGTGCACGTGGGTGTCGACCACGTGCGCGATCGTCATGTCGCGCTCCCACGCCAGCTCCCGGTAGGTCTCCTGGTCGCGCGACGGGTCGACGACCAGGCACCGGCCGCCCGGCACGCCGATCACGTAGGACAGACAGCCCTTGGCGGGGCGCTGCACCTGCCAGCCGACCACGCCCTCGGGCAGCCCGGGCAGCGGCCGCGGCACCAGCAGGTGCCCCCACGCGTCGGTCCCGCCCGCGAGCGAGCGGGTGCGGATGCCGCGCTCGGCCAGCTCCTCGGCGACCATCAGCGACCCGTTGCCCTGGCCGCAGAGGATCACCGACCCGTCGGGGATGTCGGGGGCGTAGGTGTCGAGGTCCTCGAGGATGTCGTACACGGGCACGTTCCGGGTCGGCGCGGGGCGCCGGCCCTCCACGGGCGCGGCGGCGAACTCGTCGCGGTTGCGCACGTCCAGCAGCAGGGGTACCCGGCCCTCGGCGAGCTCCCGCTCGAGGTCCTCGGCACTGACGGTCAATTCCACGGCTCCTCCTCGCCGCACCGAGGCGGCCGGCGGGGGCCGACCGACCGGACATTTGCTCGGTGCATAGACAACATGTATGCGTCGTCACTAAAGTAATGCGCATCACACCGTCCGGCAACAGCCGGAAGGCTCCGACCCGGCGATCGGCCCCCTGGAGGCCCCATGAACGACGACGCACCGCAGAGCCTGACGATCGTCGCCTGGAGCGGCGACCTGGACCGGATCTGGCCGACCCTCATCCTCGGCTCGACCGGGGCCGCCTACGGGATGCGGACCACGATCTTCTTCACCTTCTGGGGCCTGTTCCCCCTGGTGCGCGACGACGTGAAGGTCAAGGACGTCGGCGACGACGCGATGACCAAGGCGCTCGCCCGGATGAACCCACCCGGCATGGACCACCTCCGGCTCTCCAAGCTCAACATGGGCGGGTCCGGCGCCTGGATGATGCAGAAGGTGGCCGCGAAGAAGAACGTCGCGCACCCCCGCGAGCTGATGGACATGTGCGTCGAGCTCGGGGTGAACCTGTGGCCGTGCGAGATGACCATGGACCTGCTCGGCATCACCAAGGACCAGCTCATCGACGGCTGCGGAACACCGGTCGGCGCCGCCACCGCCCTGTCCGAGATGGGCAAGTCCCAGATCAACCTCTTCATCTGACCACCCGGTCCCGACCCCCTCACCCGACGAGACGAGGAGCCTCGCCATGGACTACCAGATCGACGCCACCGCAGACGCCAAGGGCCAGAAGTGTCCGATGCCCGTGCTGCTCGCGACCCGCACCATGAAGACCCTCGAACCCGGGCAGATCATGCTCGTCGAGGCCACCGACGGCGGGTCGCGCAGCGACATCCCCTCGTGGGCCAAGGACACCGGCAACGAGCTGCTGGAGACCTCCAGCGACGACGGCGTCTTCCGTTACGTGATCCGGAAGGGCTGATCCGCCGGTGCGCTACGGCTTCGCCATCGACCAACGGACCTGCATCGGCTGCCACGCGTGCACGGTCGCGTGCAAGACCGAGCACGAGGTCCCCGTCGGGCAGTTCCGCACCTGGGTGAAGTACGTCGACTCAGGCACGTTCCCCGACACGACCCGCTCCTTCGGCGTGATGCGGTGCAACCACTGCACCGACGCGCCCTGCGTCAAGATCTGCCCCACCACCGCGCTGTTCAAGCGCGAGGACGGCATCGTCGACTTCGACTCCGACCGCTGCATCGGCTGCAAGTCCTGCATGCAGGCCTGCCCGTACGACGCGATCTACATCGACGCCGACACCCACACCGCCGCGAAGTGCAACATGTGCGCGCACCGGGTGGACGAGGACCTCGAGCCCGCGTGCGTGGTGGTCTGCCCGACGCACTCCATCTGGGTCGGCGACCTCGACGACCCGACCTCGGGCATCGCCCGGCTGGTGAGCACCCAGGAGACCATGGTGCGCTCGCCGGAGCAGAACACCGGCCCGAACGTCTTCTACCTCGGCGCGGACCGGGCGGTGCTCGACCCGCTGGCCGCGCCGGTCGACGACACCTACATCTGGGCGCACCCCGACGCCCAGCGGCTGGCCGTCCAGGGAGACGTCACGCCGGACCCGACGACCGGCGCCCGCACGACGCTCAACACGGCGCACCCGCGGCCGTGGGGCTGGCGGGTCACGACGTACCTGTGGACCAAGGGCATCGGCGCCGGCGCGCTGGCCCTGGCCCTGCTGGCCCACCTGCTCGGCACCGGCCTGGGTGACCTCGGCGACGTGGTCGCACCCGTGCTGGGCATCCTCGGTGGCGCCTCCACCGGCGCGCTGCTGGTGTGGGACCTCAAGCGGCCCGACCGCTTCTACTACCTGTTCACCAAGCCGCACTGGAGCTCGTGGCTGGTGCTCGGCGGGCTCGTGCTGGCGGCCTTCAGCGGCGGCTCGCTGCTCTGGCTGGTGGCCGCGGTCGCCGACGCCGGCAGCGTGCTGACGGTGCTGGCCTGGCTGGGCCTGCCGATCGCGGCGCTGATGGCCGGGTACACGGCGTTCCTCTTCGGCCAGGCCGAGGGCCGTGATCTCTGGCAGTCGCCACTGCTGTTCTGGCACCTGCTCGCCCAGGCGGTCATGGTCGGTGGTGGGGCGATGGCGGTCGTCGCGGCCTTCCTCGACCCGTCCGACGACGCCTGGCGGCTGGTCGCGGTGTTCGTGACGCTCGGGGCGGCCGCACACCTGCTGATGACGGGCCTGGAGTACTTCGGCCGGCACGCGAGCCGGCAGGCCGCGGTCGCCGCGCACACCGTCACCCACGGGCGCTACGCCCGGCTCTTCTGGGCCGGCGCCGTGCTCCCGGCCGCGGTGGCGCTGGTGCTCGCCGCGCTGACCTGGGGCGGGGCACCCGTCGGGCTGCTCGTGCTGGCCGGCGTCCTGGTCCAGCCGGCCCTGCTGGCCTACGAGTCCTGCTTCGTGCGTGCGGGCCAGGACCCGCCGCTGTCCTGACGACCCCGACGACGAGCTGATGACGAGCTGATGACGAACGTGATGAGGAACGGAGAGTCCATGACCACGGAGTCCACGGACCGCCAGCCCAGCGGTCCCCCGCTCCCCGGCGGCCGCAGCCACGAGCGGCTGCGCAACTACCCGCCGCCGGAGACCTGGGACCGCCACGTCGAGTACGACGCCAAGGCGCACCCACGCAAGGTGCCGCACACCTACTCGCTGATCCCCACGATCTGCTTCAACTGCGAGTCGTCCTGCGGACTGCTCGCCTACGTCGACCAGGACGACCTGTCGATCAAGAAGTTCGAGGGCAACCCGGTCCACCCGGGCTCGCGCGGGCGCAACTGCGCCAAGGGCCCGGCGACCATCAACCAGGTCAAGGACCCCGAGCGGATCCTGCACCCGCTCCGCCGTGTCGGCGAACGCGGCTCCGGCCAGTTCGAGCAGGTCAGCTGGGACGAGGCCCTCGCGGACATCGCCGGCCGGATCCGCCGGGCCATCGAGGAGGAGCGCAAGCGACGCGGTGATGTACCACGTCGGGCGCCCCGGCGAGGACGGGTTCGCCGAGCGGGTGCTGCAGGCCTGGGGCGTCGACGGACACAACAGCCACACCAACGTCTGCTCGTCGGGCGGCCGCAGCGGCTACACCCAGTGGATGGGCTTCGACCGGCCCTCACCGGACTACGCCAACGCCAAGACGATCGTGCTGCTGTCCAGCCACCTGGAGACCGGCCACTACTTCAACCCGCACGCCCAGCGGATCATGGAGGCCAAGCAGAACGGCGCCAAGCGTCGTCGCCATCGACCTGCGGCTGTCCAACACCGCCAGCCACGCCGACCTGTGGATCGCCCCGTGGCCGGGCAGCGAGGCGGCGATGTTCCTCGCGGTCGCGTCCTACCTGCTGCGCACGGGCCGGGTCGACCGCGAGTACCTCGAGCGCTGGGTCAACTGGGACGTCTACCTGGAGCGCAAGCACCCCGGGGCGCCGCGGGACTTCGACACCTTCCTCGAGCTGCTCACCGAGGACTACGCGGAGTACACCTTCGAGTGGGCCGCCGCCGAGGCGCACGTCCCGGTCGAGCAGATCGAGACGCTCGCGCGGTACGTCGCCGACGCCGGCACCCGGCTGGCCACCCACACCTGGCGCTCGGCCGCGGCCGGCAACCTCGGCGGCTGGCAGATCACCCGGACGCTGTTCTTCCTCAACGTGCTCACCGGCTCCGTCGGCACCGAGGGCGGGACCCACCCCAACGGCTGGGACAAGTTCATCCCGCACTTCCCGGAGATGCCGCCGCCGAACGACGCGTGGTCCGAGCTGCTGTGGCCGCACGAGTACCCGCTGACCACCAACGAGATGTCGATCCTGCTGCCGCACCTGCTCAAGGACGGCCGCGGCAAGCTCGACGTCTACTTCAGCCGGGTCTACAACCCGCTGTGGGTGAACCCCGACGGGTTCAACTGGATCGAGGTGCTCACCGACGAGTCCAAGATCGGGCTGCACGTCGCGCTGACCCCGACCTGGAGCGAGTCCGCGACGTTCGCCGACTACGTGCTGCCGATGGGGCACGCCTCCGAGCGGCACGACACGATGTCCTTCGAGACCCACACCTCCAAGTGGCTGGCCTTCCGGCAGCCGGTGCTGCGGGTGGCGATGGACCAGAAGGGGCTCCCCTACCGCGACTCGCGCGACGCCAACCCGGGCGAGGTCTGGGAGGAGAACGAGTTCTGGTTCGCGCTGTCCTGGAAGATCGACCCCGACGGCAGCCTCGGGATCCGGCAGTGGTTCGAGTCCCGGCAGCAGCCGGGCGAGCCGATGACCATGGACGAGTACTACGAGATCCTCTTCGAGAAGAGCGTGCCGGGCCTGCCCGAGGCCGCCGCCGAGCAGGGCCTCACGGCGCTGCAGTACATGCGCAAGTACGGCGTGTTCGAGGTCGCCCGCGACCAGTACCTGCTCGACGAGCGGGAGCTGACCGAGGCCGAGCTCGACGGTGCGACGCCCGACGCGAACGGGGTGCTGCGCAAGCCGGTCACCCTCGACAGCGCCCCGCCGCTGGTCGGTGAGGCCGGCGCGGTCGGTCGGGTGATGGAGGACGGCTCGAAGGTGGTCGGGTGGCTGAGCCCGAGCCGCAAGCTCGAGCTGTTCTCGACCACGCTCGCCGACTGGGGCTGGGAGGAGGAGGCGGTGCCGGGCTACATCGAGGCCACGTGTCGGCCCGCAACATCGACCGGTCCAACAACGAGTTCGTGCTGATGCCGAACTTCCGCCTCCCGACCCTGATCCACACCAGGTCGGGCAACGCCAAGTACCTCAACGAGATCGCCAACACCCACCCGCTGTGGACCAACGCCGCGGACGCGGCGGAGATGGGGGTGGCCACCGGAGACCTGGTGCGGGTCAGCACCGAGATCGGCCACTTCGTCGCGCGGGTCTGGGCGACCGAGGCCATCCGGCCCGGCGTCGTCGGGCTCTCCCACCACATGGGCCGCTGGATGCAGGACGGGTCACCCCGGCAGCCGCTGGGTGATGGGCAAGGTCAAGATCGACCGCCAGGAGCAGGGCGAGGGCAGCGTCTGGAACCTGCGCTACACCGACGGCGTCGGGCCGTTCGAGAGCGAGGACCCCGACTCGTCCCGGATCTTCTGGGACGACCCCGGCGTGCACCAGAACCTCGCCTTCCCGGTGCAGCCGGACCCGGTGTCGGGCATGCACTGCTGGCACCAGAAGGTGCGCATCGAGAAGGCGCACCCCGACGACCGGTACGGCGACGTCCAGGTCGACACCGCGAAGGCTCGCGACGCGTATCGACGCTGGATGGCGATGACGCGTCCCGGTCCGGGCCCCGACGGCCAGCGCCGGCCGGAGTTCCTGATGCGCCACGTCACCCCGACGCGCGCGGCGTACCGGCTGCCGGTGCCGGCCGTGACGGGCGAGGAGGCCTGATGGGCGTGTTCCGTGCCTCGGTCGTCCGAGGCCGACCTCGACGCGGTCCGGGCCGCGGTCGGCGCGGTCGAGGACCCCGAGCTGCACCTGGGCCTGGCCGACGCCGGGATGCTCGAGGACGTGCGGCTGGGCCGCGGCGGTCGGGTCGAGGTCACCGTGCGGTTGACCACGCCCACCTGCCCGCTGCGCGAGCGGCTGGCGGCCGACGTGACGGCCGCCGCCTCCGGGGTGCCGGGCGTCGAGCGGGTCGACGTCCGGTTCGGCACGATGGCCGAGCACGAGCGGATGGCGCTCGCCGAGCGGCTGCGCGGCAGCGGCCGGGCCCGACCCTTCGATGCCGGACGCACCGACCAAGGTCTACGCCGTCGCGTCCGGGAAGGGCGGCGTCGGGAAGTCCACGATCACCGCGAACCTCGCGGCCGCGCTGGCCGCCCAGGGACAGCGGGTCGGCGTCCTCGACGCGGACGTGTGGGGCTACTCGATCCCGCTGCTGTACGGCGTCCGCCGCTCCCCCGTGGCGCTCAAGGGCGTGATGATGCCGGTCGAGGCGCACGGCGTCGCGCTGATGTCGGTCGGCTTCTTCGTCGACGACGAGCAGCCGGTCGTCTGGCGCGGCCCGATGCTGCACAAGGCGATCGAGCAGTTCCTCGGCGACGTGCACTGGGGCGAGCTCGACGTGCTGCTGGTCGACCTGCCACCGGGAACCGGCGACGTGACCATGTCCCTCCTGGAGCTGGTGCCCGACGCGCAGCTGGTGGTCGTGACCACGCCGCAGCCGGCGGCCTCGTCGGTCGCCGCCCGGGTGGGCCGGATGGCGCTCGACGCGCGGATGCCGGTGGCCGGGGTGATCGAGAACATGTCGGCGCTGGAGTGCTCACACTGCGGCGGCCGCACCGCGCTGTTCGGCTCCGGCGGCGGCCGGGAGCTCGCCGACCGCCTCGCGGTGCCCCTGCTCGGCGAGGTGCCGCTCGACGTCGCGCTGCGCGAGTCCGGCGACGCCGGCGTACCCGCGGTGCTGGGCGCCCCCGGCGCCGCGTCCGCGGCCGAGCTGCGCCGCATCGCCGGGGCGCTCCCCGTCGTACGCCGCAGCCTGGTCGGACGGCCGCTGGCCCTCACCGTGGTGTAGGCCGCCCGATGGCCGGCTGGAGCTTCCGCGACATCGACCCCGGCGACCTCGAGGACCTGGTCCGGCTCGACGACTCGTCCACGACCGCGGGACAACCCCCGGTGTTCCCGCTCGCCGACGTGGTCGCGGCGGTCAACGAGCGGCACCCGGCGGTGGTCGCGCTGGCCGGCGGGGACCTGGTCGGCGCGGCGGTGAGCATCGTCCAGGGCGACCAGGCCTGGGTCGTGCGGCTGGCGCTCTCGCCCGGCTTCCGCGGCCAGGGCCTGGGCAGCGCGTTGATCGCGGAGCTCGAGCACCGGCTCGTCGCGATCGGCATCCGCCGGATCCGCGCGCTGCTTCCGGAGGAGGAGACCGGCGCGACGGCGTTCCGCAACAGCGGGTTCGTCGAACGTGCCCACCTCGCGCTGTACGAGAAGCGCGAGTTCACCAGCCTGCGGACCGCGCCGCTGCTGCGGGCGCTGGGCGGGACCGTGCCGCCGGCCGGCCTGTGGGACCGGATGGCGGGCATGCGCGAGGAGAAGCGGCTCCTGGAGCGGCGGCTCGTGCTGCCGCTGGCACGCTCCGTCGAGGCGCGGGCGCACGGGGTGGAGCCACCGCGGGCGGTGATGCTCTTCGGCCCGCCGGGGACCGGCAAGACCACGTTCGCGCGCGCCGTCGCGAGCCGGCTGGCGTGGCCCTTCGTCGAGCTGTTCCCGAGCCGGCTCGCGGGCGCCGAGGGCGGCCTCGCGGCCGGGATCGGCGCGGCGTTCGCCACCATCGCCGAGCTCGACAACGTCGTCGTCTTCATCGACGAGGTCGAGGAGATCGCGGCCGCCCGCGAGCGCGGCCGGCCCTCGGTCGCCGTCGTCAACGAGCTGCTCAAGGCCCTGGTCGCCTTCCGCGAGAAGGAGGGGCGCCTGCTCGTGTGCGCCACCAACTCGGTGGGCGATCTGGACCCGGCCTTCCTGCGGCACGGCCGCTTCGACTACGTCCTGCCGGTCGGTCCGCCCGACGAGGAGGCCCGGCGCGCGATGTGGGAGGGGCACCTGCGCGCCGCCGGGGAGGGCGTCGACCCCGCCGCCCTGGTCGAGGCGAGCGCCACGTTCACCCCGGCCGACATCCAGCACGTCGCCAGGATCGTCGCTCAGCAGATGTTCGAGGCCACGGTGGACTCCGGCGACCGGCGTCCGGCGCGCGCCGAGGACTACCTCGAGGCCATCGCGGGGGCACGGCCGACGCTCTCCCCCGAGATGGTGGCGCAGTTCGACCGGGACATCGAGGCCTACGCGCGCACGTAGGCCGCCCCGGCGCCCGTCGGGCCAGAGGGCGGAACACCCGGACCTCGATCGGGGTCCGGCTCCAGACGTCCTGCTCGTCACACCGGTGGAGCTGAGGGGGACAACTATCGAACCCCTCCCGTGAGCTGCATGGGATGCTCGACGGCAAGAAGTCCCAGGTCAACTGGGGTCCCGCCACACCGGTTCCACGCCGTGACCGGCCGCTGAGGACGACGCGGAGTTCCGGCAGTCGAAGGCATCGGAGTCGCGATCGACCCGGATCACTTCCTCGCGGAACTCCGTGGGGAACGCCTTCGGCATGGTGACATCCTTCCACCGCCGCCACATCGACGCCGAGCAGATGACACCGATCCGTGCAGCAGATCCGATCACCCGAGCGTGATGAGCGGCCCGGCCATCACCCACGTCTCGAGCGACAACAACCCGGTAACCGGACCGACCGGGGCCAGCCGTTCGGCTGCCCGGCGCCAGGGTCGCACCAGTGCTGTCCCCAGGAAGGACGGGCACATCTCCCGGTCGCTGTTCTTTCGGGAAGCGACGGCACCCGGCGGAACATGTCTAGCCCAGATGCCCCGCCGCCACCCCGATTCCGGGAACTGCTGCGAGCCGTCCAGGAGCGCTGCCACCGTTTGCCGCGGTCAAGACGACGCGACAATGAGAACGGAATCGGTGGCAGATGAAGGACCTGAAGAGTCGATCAGCGAAGATCGCCGCGGTGGCGGTCTCAATCGCAGCAGTGGTCGGTGGGGCAGCGTATGCCTCGACTAGTGGTGGCGGCGACAACCGCGCCAAGATCACCGTGTGTGTGGGTGCCAAGCTCAACGACCTTCGGCTGGTTCCGAACAGGACGACGCATTGCGGTAAGGGCGAGACGCTCCTTTCGTGGAAGACGTCCGGTAAGGAGGGCAAGCCCGGTGCCGACGGTGACAGCGCGTTCGATGTAGCTGTCGCGCATGGCTTCGGTGGTACCGAGGCGGAGTGGCTGTCGTCGCTCCGCGGTGAGGCGGGCCCGGCCGGCGCGGACGGGAAGGACGGCAAGAACGGCGCCCCGGGGTCCCCTGGCCCAGCCGGTGCATCGGGTGCTGACGGGAAGGACGGGACCAACGGCACGAACGGTGTTGACGGGACCGACGGCGTTGACGGCGCCGACGGCGCAAGCGCCTACGAGATCGCGGTCGACTACGGATACGCAGGCACGATCGCGGACTGGCTCACCTCCCTCGAGGGTGCCGACGGTGCCGACGGTGCTGACGGCCTGAGCGCCTACGACATCGCTGTCGCCAACGGCTTCGTGGGCACGCAGACGACCTGGTTGGCATCACTGAAGGGAGCGGACGGTCAGGACGGCGCGGACGGGGTGGACGGGGTGGACGGCACCAACGGAGCCGATGGCAAGGACGGGACCAACGGCACCAACGGCATCGACGGGACTGACGGCAAGAGCGCCTACGAGATCGCCGTCGCCAACGGCTTCGTCGGGACCGAGACGCAGTGGCTCGCGTCTCTCAAGGGCGCGGACGGCACCAACGGGACGAACGGCACCAACGGAACGAACGGGACTGACGGAGCCGACGGCACGGTCCTTGGGACCAGTAGCTTCTACGACGTGCTGGGCTCGGTCCCGACGCTCGACGACGGTGCCGTGGTGACGGTGTCCTGCGAACCGGGCGACGTGGCGCTCAGCGGCTTCTGGGACACCCCGGCCGGCGAATCGATCGTGTCTGTGCAAGGCCCCGTCGGTCCCGGCACGTGGCAGTTCACGTTCTTCGGCCCGACGGTGGCGACCGACACCGTCCACATCCGGTGCCTGGACCTCACTCCGTGATGGTGCGCTGCGAATGACGAACAGCCCCCGCCGCCTCGCGTGAGGTGGCGGGGGCCGGTTACGTCCGAGACTGGCGGCCTTGGCCGTGTGCGCCTCTAGATCTAGGCGGACTGCCACGGCGTGCAGACAGCCGCGCGAACTCCTCGGCCGTGGCGAGGTCACTGGACGCCGCCAGCTGCTGGTAGAGGCCGCCGAGTGGGCCGCTGACGTCCAGGTCCTTTGACGTCAGCCGCTCGAGCGCCGCCGTCATCCGGTTGGCGTGGTCGATGTCGGACTCCAAACGCGGCCCACAGCGCCGCCAGTCCAGTCAGCTCGCGGGAAGCGGTCGCTGCGTCGGCCTGCTCCTGGAACACGGCGATGTGCTGCATGACCCGCGACGCCAGCGCCGCATCGCTTGCGGCCTGACGTGATCGTGCCGAAGGAGACGCGGGCGATGGTCAGCCCGTGGAATGGCATCGAGCTCGGCGCGTTCCTCGACCACGCAGCGATCCCCTCGGAGCGGTGTTCGAGCTCATGGCTATGACCGGCCTCCGCCGCTGAGAGGCCGTCGGCCTCCGCCGGGTCGACGTGAGCCGCCGAGACCGGTACCTCGTCGTCCGGCACCAGCTGGTCCGGATCGACCTGCCTGCCGGTAGGGACGAGCCGTGCGCCACCTGCGGCGCGATCCACCGAAACCTGATCTTCGGACCGCCCAAGACGTCGAACGGCGAGGCGCGGCACGTCGACCTCAGCGAGCTCGCCATCGGCGTCCCCTCGAACACCGGCTCCGCCAGGACGCTCAGCGCGCCGAGTGGGGCGACGCGTACGCAGACCATGGTCCTTTGTTCGCTGGCGTTGACGGCAACCCTGGAAGCCGAACCACGTCACCAAGACGTTCATCAGCCTGGTCGGGCCGGTCCGCGTCGACTGCCAACGGATATGCGACCATCCCGAGGACTGCGGGGCGCAGCTCGACGAACCGAAGGAGCCGTGCTGCACGCAGTGCAGGCACACGCTTCTGGTGGTCCGTCTGCACGACCTGCGTCACGGACGGGCCTCGCTCATGCTGGCCGCGGGTGTCGACCTTGCGATTGTGTCGAAGGCGCTCGGTCACGCGAACATCCGGATCGCCTCGGACGCCTACTCGCACCTGCTCTCCGGCGTCGGGGCCCAGGCAGCCGAGAAGGCCGACGCGCTGATCGTCCGGCAGCGGCGTGACCATTCGGTGACCAACATGGCGGGAAAAGCACAAGAGGCGCCTCCCCGTCGCCGGGTGAAGCGCCTCTGGCCTGCAGTTTCTTCGGTGGAGCTGAGGGGACTCGAACCCCTGACCCTCTGCATGCCATGCAGATGCGCTACCAGCTGCGCCACAGCCCCATTGCTTCCCCACCGGAGCGGGGTGACAACTCGCGGAATACTAGCCAACCGCGTCGGCCGACGCGAAATCGGGGGGTCGTCTCAGCCCGCGACGCGGTTGTACGCCCGCAGCCGGAGGAGCTCGCCGGGGTCGGACTGGTCGAGCTCCACCCAGCCGCAGTTGGCCAGGCCGAGCAGGGTGGAGCGGCGGGTGACCGGCCAGCCGAGCAGGACGGGGACGGCGTCGCGGATCGCGGCGCCGTGGGAGACCGCGACCGCGACCTGGCCGGGTCCGATCGCGGCGAGCAGGTCGGTGAGCGCGGAGACCATCCGGGCGGCCACGTCCGCGGCGTTCTCGCCGCCCGGGACCACGTCGAAGTTGCCGCGCGCGAACTCCGCGAACTCGTCGGGTGCCGCCTCGGCGTACTCGGCGTGCGTCAGCCCCTGCCGGTCGGCCAGGAAGTACTCCCGCAGCCGGGCGTCGTACGTCGGCTCGAGGCCGGTCGTCCTTGGCGACGTACGCCGCGGTCTGGCGCGCCCGGGCGCTGTCGGACGACCAGAGCACCGCCGGCCCCAGCGCGGCGATCAGCGGGGCGACGGCGGCCGCCTGGGCGTGGCCGGTGTCGTCGAGCTCGGCCTCGAGCTGGCCCTGGATGCGCCGCTCGGCGTTCCAGGCCGTCTGCCCGTGGCGCAGCAGCACCAGGCGGCGCGTCACCGGCTCATCACCGGCTCAGCGCTCGTGGGAGACGACGTCGGGCAGGTCGATGGCCGGGCAGTCGCGCCAGAGCCGCTCGAGGGCGTAGAACTGCCGCTCCTCCTCGTGCTGCACGTGGACCACGATCTCGCCGTAGTCGAGCAGCACCCAGCGGCCCTCGCGCTCGCCCTCGCGCCGGATCGGCTTGGCACCGACCCCGCGCAGCTTCTCCTCGATCTCGTCGACGATCGCCTTGACCTGGCGGTCGTTGGGCGCCGAGGCGATCACGAACGCGTCGGTGATCGCGAGCTGGTCGCTGACGTCGAACGCGATGATCTGCTGGCCGAGCTTGTCGGAGGCCGCGTGGGCGGCGATCAGCACGAGCTCGCGGGCACGATCGGTGGCCGTCACTGCTTCGGGTCCTTCGGGTAGAGGTGGTGCTTGGCGATGTACTGGACGACCCCGTCGGGCACGAGGTACCAGACCGGCTCGCCCCGGCGGGTGCGCTCGCGGCAGTCCGTGGACGAGATCGCCAGCGCGGGGATCTCGACCATGGTCACCCGGTCGGCCGGGATCGTGGCGAGGGTCGCCTCGTCCATGGTGTACCCAGGACGGGTGCAGCCCACGAACTGGGCGAGCTCGAAGAGCTCGTCGGCGTCGCGCCAGGTGAAGATCTCGGCGAGCGCGTCCGCGCCGGTGATGAAGTAGAGCTCGGCGTCGGGCAGCTCGGCGCGCAGGTCCCGCAGCGTGTCGATGGTGTACGTCGGCCCCGCGCGGTCGATGTCGACCCGCGAGACGTTGAACCGCGGGTTGGACGCGGTCGCGATCACCGTCATCAGGTAGCGGTCCTCGGCCGGCGAGACGACCCGGTCGGACTTCTGCCACGGGGCGCCGGTGGGCACGAAGAGGACCTCGTCGAGGTCGAACCAGGCCTGCACCTCGGACGCGGCCACCAGGTGGCCGTGGTGGATCGGGTCGAAGGTGCCTCCCATGACCCCGATCCGCCGGGCGCCGGCCACGTGCTCGCGTCAGCTGTGCTCGCGTCCGGCGCCGAAGATCAGCAGGGCCACGAGCAGTGCGAGCAGGATGGCGAGGGCGATCCCCCCGACCAGCCAGTGGTTCGGCACGTTCTCGTTGACGGCCTCCTCGGCGGCGAGGGCGACGACGTACGGGTTCGGCATGGCCGACAGCCTACCGGGCCCGGTCCCGGTCAGCGCACGTGGCCGTCGCCGGTGACGACGTACTTGGTCGAGGTCATCTCCGGCAGCCCCATCGGCCCCCGCGCGTGCAGCTTCTGGGTGCTGATCCCGATCTCGGCGCCGAAGCCGAACTCGCCGCCGTCGGTGAACCGGGTCGAGGCGTTGACCAGGACCGCGGCGGAGTCGACCGCGGCGGTGAAGTGCCGGGCGGCGGCCAGGTCCTCGGTGACGATCGCCTCGCTGTGGTGGCTGGAGAAGCGGCGGATGTGGCCGATCGCCGCCTCGAGGTCGGGTACGACGGCCGCGGAGATGTCGAGCGAGAGGTACTCGGCGGCGTGGTCGTCGTCGGTGGCCGCGAGGACGCCGTCGTACGCCTGGAACGCCGCGTCACCGTGGACGGTCACGCCGGCGTCCTGGAGCGCCGCCACCACCCGAGGCAGGAACGCGTCCGCGACGTCGGCGTGGACGAGCAGCGACTCGGCGGCGTTGCAGACGCTCGTGCGCTGGGTCTTGGCGTTCAGCACGATCGCGAGCGCCTTGTCGAGGTCGGCGGACCGGTCGACGTACACGTGGCAGTTGCCGACGCCGGTCTCGATCACCGGCACCGTCGACTCCTCGACCACCGAGCGGATCAGCCCCGCTCCCCCGCGCGGGATCAGGACGTCGACGTGTCCCCGCGCGCGCATCAGCTCCTTGACGCTGTCGTGGGTGTCACCCGGGACCAGCTGCACCACGTCCGGCGCCAGCCCGGCCGACGCGACGGCGTCGCGCAGCGACCGCGACGATCGCGGCGTTGCTCGACCGGGCGCTCGAGCTGCCACGCAGCAGCACCGCGTTGCCCGACTTCAGGCAGATGCCGGCGGCGTCCGCGGTGACGTTGGGGCGGGCCTCGTAGATCATGCCGACCACGCCGAACGGCACCCGCACCTGGCGCAGCTCCAGGCCGTTGGCCAGCGTGCTGCCGCGCACCACCTCGCCGACGGGGTCGGGCAGCCCGGCCACGTCGCGCAGGCCCTGCGCCATCGCGGCGAGCCGCTCGGGGGTGAGCCGGAGCCGGTCGACGATGTTCGGCCGGCGCGCCCGCGTCCTCGGCGCGGGCGACGTCCTGGGCGTTGGCCGTCAGGATCTCGTCGCCGCGCGGCCACGAGCGCGTCCGCCATGGCCTGGAGCGCCCGGTCCTTCTGCGCCCGGGTCGCGAGCGCCAGGCCGTGGCTGGCCGCCCGGGCCCGCTCGGCGGCCTCGATCACTGGACTGGTCATGTCATCGAGCGTAGAGCGTCGCAACCGACCGGCGGTGCGCTGCGTCCTACGGTGGTCAGTCACCGTCGTGAAAGGGTCCTCCGTTGCGCCGTTCCCTCCTCGTGGCCGCCGCGCTCGCGCTGGCCGCGCCCCTCCTCGCCTCCGTCGGACCGGCCACGGCCGGAGCCGCCGCGCCGGCCGACCCGCCGCGCCCCGATCGCGCTCTGGGCGCCCTCCCACGTCACCGCGTACGCGTTACCGCAACCGGACCTGGACCGACCTGGGCCTGCGGGTCATCGCCCAGGACGCGCCGTTCGAGCTGTGGTCGCACCGGGCGTCGTACGACGACCCGATCCAGACCGTGTGGCGCACCGCCGGCGGCGACGTCGCGCTGCCGACGGGCACCATGAGCACGTTCTCCGGGCTGGACCGCTTCCTGCGGGTGACCATCGACCCGCAGCGGGCCGGCGCGAAGGCCCTGCACCTGGTCCGCAAGGGCTGCCTGAACGGCTGGTCCGAGCGGGTCCGGCCGGACGCGACCGCGCGCTCGCCGTACCCGACGGGCTGCTGGTACAACCCCTACAGCCTCGGCTCGGTCCAGGGCGTCCAGGCCGGCTGGGCGGCGCCGGTCCTCCAGCAGACCCGGCCGCCTGCGGATCGGACCCGGCGAGTACACCGTCACCGCGTCGATCCGGCCGGCGTACGCGCGGCTGTTCGGGCTCTCGACGCAGGACGCGACGCGGACGTTCCGGCTGACCGTGGCCGACGGGGACAGCGAGGTCGGCCGGGCGGCCGGCCGCCCGACACCGGGCGCCGTCCCCGCTCCACACCGTCCCGCCGGCCCGGCCGGACGCACCGACGCCACCGGACCCGAGCCCGACCTGCGCTCGCTCCCGGCGTGGGGCATCTCGCTGTCGAGGAGCGGGAGGTACCTGCGGTTCTCCGCGACGGTGTGGAACGCCGGCGACAGCCCGCTGGTCGTCGACGGCTTCCGGCACGACGGCGAGGACCTGATGGACGCCTACCAGTACTTCTTCGACGCCGACGGCAACCAGACCGGCTACCAGCCGGTCGGCCAGATGGAGTGGGACGCCCGGCCGTCGCACCGCCACTGGCACTTCGAGGACTTCGCCCGCTACTCCCTGCTGGACGCCGACCGGAGCGAGGTCGCGCGATCGAAGAAGGAGGCGTTCTGCCTGGCGAACACCGACGCGGTCGATCTCACCGTGCCCGGCGCGGCCTGGCGACCCGGAGAACACCGACCTCGCGACGTCGTGCGGGGACTCGGGCTCCCTGTCGATCCGCGAGGTGCTGGCCGCCGGCTGGGGCGACACCTACACGCAGTACCGGGCCGGCCAGTCCTTCCCCATCGCCGACCTGCCCAACGGCACCTACTACATCGCCGTGGTCGCCAACCCGGAGGACCGGCTGGTCGAGGAGTCCACGGACAACAACGTGTCGCTGCGCCGGATCCGGCTCAGCGGCACGCCGGGCCACCGGCGGCTGAGCGTGCCGCAGGTCGGCGTCGTCGCCGAGGAGGGGTACGGCGGCACCGGCTGACCGACATCGGTCGGACGGCGTCGGACCGGCCGGCGCCGGGTACGAGCCGGTCATGAGCGACCGACTCTCGGACTACCGCGGCCGGCGGGACACCTCGCGCTCGGGCGAGCCCGCCGGCCGGCGCCGGCGCGGGCACCGGGATCCGGTGTTCGTCGTCCAGCGCCACGACGCCTCCCGGCTGCACTTCGACTTCCGGCTCGAGCACGACGGCGCCCTGGTGTCGTGGGCGGTGCCCAAGGGGCCGTCCCTCGACCCGCGGGACAAGCGGCTCGCGGTGCGGGTCGAGGACCACCCGCTCGACTACGCCGACTTCGAGGGCCGCATCGGTGAGGGGTACGGCGAGGGCACGGTGATCGTGTGGGACACCGGCTCCTACGAGAACGCCACCGAGGGCAAGGACGTCGGCGAGGCGCTCGCGGACGGGCACCTGAAGGTGGTGCTGCACGGCGAGAAGCTCACCGGCGCGTTCGCCCTGACGCACACCAGGATGGGCGGTGACGAGCAGAACTGGATGCTGGTCAAGGTCGACGACGAGGCAGCCGACCGGCGGCGCAGGCCCACCTCGACGCAGAACGAGTCGGTGCTCAGCGGGAGGTCGAACGAGGACCTCGAGGAGTCATAGGCGCTTGCGTGCGCGGGCCAGCCCGCTGGCGTGGCGGCGCATCCCGGCCCACGGGTCGTCCGACCCCTCGAGCCGTCGCCGCACGTTCGCGACCGTGACCTGCGCCGGGCGGACGCGGGAGAGCTCGTCCCACGCGATCGGCGCCGAGACGGGGGCGCCCGGCCGCGCGCGCACGGCGTACGGCGGCACCGCGGTCTGGCCGTAGCCGTTGCGCATGATGTCGACGAGCACCCGGTCGCCGCGCTTGTCCTTGCGCGCCTCGAGCGTGAGCAGGTCCGGCTCGCGGTCGACCAGCCGCTCCGCGACGGCCCGGGCGAACTCGCGCACGGCGTCGAACCCCTCGACCGGCCGCAGCGGCACCAGCACGTGGTAGCCGCGGGAGCCCGTGGTCTTGAGGTACGTCGTCAGCCCGAGGTCCTCCAGCGCCTCGCCCACGAGCCGGGTCGCCCGGCGTACCTTCGCCAGGTCGTCGTCGGACGGGTCGAGGTCGACGACGAGCTGGTCGGGGTGGTCGAGATCCCGCTCGGTCGACAGCCAGGTGTGCGGGGTGATGCAGGCCTGCTGGGCGAGGTAGACCAGCGAGCGGCGGTCGGCGACCACGACCTGGCGCTGCGGGCCGTCGGCGGTGTCGACCTGCACGGTGCGGACCCAGTCCGGGAAGTGCGAGGGCACCTTCTTCTCGTAGAACGACGGGCCGGTCGATCCCGTCGGGGAAGCGCTGCATGTTGACCGGACGGCCGCGCAGGTGCGGGAGCATCAGCTCGGCGACGTCGGCGTAGTAGCGCGCGAGGTCGGCCTTGGTGACGCCGTCCTCGGGGAACAGCGCCTTGTCGGGCTTGGAGATCTCGACGCCGGCGACCTCGGTCATTCCCGCACCACGTCCTCCGCCTTCTTGTCGGTCCGCAGGCCGAGGTAGCGCGGGTGGCGCAGCTGCCCGGCCGTGGTCCACTCGGTGAACGCGACCTCGGCGACCAGCTCGGGCTCGGCCCAGTGCACGCCCGCGCGCGGGAGCTGGCCGGCCGTGCACGGTGAGGTGTCGCGCTCGAGGGGCGAGAGCCGGCCGTGGAGGTCGCGCAGCACCTTCTGGCTGAAGCCGGTGCCGACCTTGCCGGCGTAGACCAGGTCGTCGCCGCGGTGGTAGCCCAGCAGCAACGCGCCGAGCGCCACTCGCGACCCTTCCGGGTCGGTCCAGCCGACCACGACGAGCTCCTGGCCGGCCTCGCACTTGAACTTGAGCCAGTCCTTGGTGCGGCCGGTCGAGTACGCCGCGTGCGCCCGCTTGGCGATCAGGCCCTCCCAGCCCTTCGCGCAGATCTCGGCGAACCACTCCTCCCCCGCGTGCACCCGGTGTGGGGTGTAGCGGACCGGGTCGTCCCAGCCGAGTAGGCCCCGCAGCCGCCGTTTGCGATCGAGCAGCGGCTCCCGGCGTACGTCCTCGCCGTCGGCGCGCAGGACGTCGAAGACGTAGAAGTAGACCGCGACCCCGCTGCGGCGGGCCTTCGCGGCGCTGCTGAGGTGGATGCGCGGCTGGAGCCGCGCGAAACTGGTGCGCGAGCCCTCGAACGCGACGATCTCCCCGTCGACGACGAAGTCGGCCGACGCCTGCTGCTCCAGCGCCTCGGCGATCTCGGGGAACGCGACCGTCACGTCACGGCCGCTGCGCGAGTAGAGCCGGGTGCCCCGGCCGTCGCGCACCGCCAGGCACCGCTGCCCGTCGAGCTTGCGCTCGTAGACCCAGCCCTCGTCCCAGAACCGCTCGTGGCTCAGCGTCGCCAGCGCGGGCTGCGGGATCTCGGACACCCTGGATCACTACCCACTCCCGCACCCCCTCACCCACCCCACGGTTGAATCGGGACTTGTGACCACATGAGTCGGGGGTTCCGGACAACCAGGTGTCCAGAACCCCCGACTCACCCCGTCGAAAGTGCCGACTCGAGTGTCAGAACTCCCGACTCGACGTGTCGCGCGGATCAGCCCTTCCGCTTGGTGATCTCCTCGGTGGCGGCGGGGAGGACCGAGTGCAGGTCGCCCACGACGCCGAGGTCGACGAGCTCGAAGATCGGGGCCTCGTCGTCCTTGTTGACGGCCACGATGGTCTTCGAGGTCTGCATGCCGGCGCGGTGCTGGATCGCGCCGGAGATGCCGGCGGCGACGTACAGCTGCGGCGACACCGTCTTGCCGGTCTGGCCGACCTGGTAGGAGTGCGGCATCCAGCCGGAGTCGACCGCGGCGCGCGAGGCGCCGACCGCCGCGCCGAGGGCGTCGGCGAGGTCCTCGATCGGCTCGAAGTTGCCGCCGGTGCCGCGACCACCGGAGACCACGATCGCGGCCTCGGTGAGCTCGGGACGGCCGGTGGACTTGCGCGGCTGCGAGGCGACGATCTGCGCGGTCTTCGCGGCGTCGGAGATCGTCCGGGGAGAACTCCTCGACCGCTGCCGGCGCCCGCGGACTCCTCCGGGGCGGCCGAGTTCGGCTTGACCGTGATGATCGGCGTGCCCTTGGTGACCTTCGCGGTGACGGTGTAGTTGCCGGCGAACACGCTCTGCGTGGTGACCGGGCCCTCCTGCACGTCGACGGCGTCGGTGATCAGGCCGGACTCAGCTTGATCGCCAGGCGGCCGCGCGATCTCCTTGCCCTCGGTGGTGGAGGGGATCAGGATCGCGGCGACGCCGCCGTTCGACCCGGCCTTCTCGGCGAGCTGCTGCAGCGCCTCGGCCTTCGGGGCCACCAGGTAGCCCTTGATCTGCGCTGTCGTCGACGACGTAGACCTTCTCGGCGCCGTACTTCTTCACCTTCTCGGTGACGTCGGAGGCCTGGTCGGCGGGGCCGATGTAGACCGCGGACGGCTCACCGAGGCGCTTGGCGATCGTGAGGAGCTCGTACGTCGGCTTGCGCACCGCACCCTCGACGTGGTCGATCAGGACGAGAACTTCAGACATCAGGCAGCGCTCCTCAGATGAACTTCTTCGAGGCGAGGAAGTCGGTCAGCGCCGTGGCGCCCGAGCCGTCCTCGTCCTTGACGATCTCGCCGGCGGTGCGCGGCGGGCGGGCGGTGGTCTCCTCGACGACGGTCCACGCCGCGTCCAGGCCGACCTCGCTCGGCGTCGACCCCGAGGTCGCTCAGCGACCAGGTCTCCAGCGGCTTCTTCTTCGCCGCCATGATGCCCTTGAACGACGGGTAGCGGGCCTCGCCGGACTGGTCGGTCACCGACAGCACCAGCGGCATGGTGCCGCCGATCACCTCGGTGGCGGTGTCGCCGTCGCGCTTGATGCGCACCTGGTCGCCCTGGGTCTCGATGACCGAGGCCAGCGTGACCTGCGGCAGGTCCAGGCGCTCGGCCAGCATCGCCGGGACGACGCTCATCTCGCCGTCGGTCGAGGACATGCCGCACATGACCAGGTCGATCGGCCGGCGCCGGCCTTCTCGACGGCCTTGGCGAGCACCAGCGAGGTGGCGATCGCGTCGGAGCCGGCGATGGCCTCGTCGGACGACGTGGATGCCCTTGTCGGCGCCCATCTGCAGCGCCTTGCGCACCGCGTCGACGGCCTTCTCCGGACCCACGCAGACCGCGGTCACCTCGGTGTCGTCGCCGGCCTTCTCCTTGAGCTGGAGCGCCTGCTCGACGGCGTACTCGTCGAGCTCCGACAGCAGCCCGTCGACGCCCACGCGGTCCACGGTGTTGTCCGACTCGAACTGCCGGTCGGCAGTGGCGTCGGGAACGTACTTCACACAGACGACAATGTTCATGGTGGTGTGGCCGGTACGGCCCCTCCTGTGCACTCGGGTTGGTCGTGAGGCTACCGCCGAGTCACGAGCGTCGAAACTCGCGCCGGGGTTGGTTTCGTCACAGCGGCGCTGTCACGGTCGGCGCCGCCGCCGGGGTGGTTCAGGGCCGGATCACGCGCTCCAGGACCCGGCCGACGACCAGGTAGGCGACCGCGCCGAGACCCCAGTTCGCCAGGGCGTTCTTGGTGTCGGCGTCCTAGCCGTGGAAGGTGAAGATGCCGTTGTCGCGGGAGAAGATCGCCGAGGTCCAGGGCGTCGGCGACGTCGAGGATGAACTTCACCAGCGCGTTGTCCTGGTTGGCGTCCAGCGCGACCAGCAGCGCGCCGACCGCGAGGAACAGCGCGCACACGGCGGCGGCCACCCAGACCACCTGCGCGAGCCGGAGTCGTACGGCGCGGCCCGCGCCCGCCGTCGTCGCCTTGCGCTCGGCCATCCGCGCTCACCGCCCCTCGAACTGCGCCTTGCCGGGGCCGTTCTCGACGAAGGACTGCATGCCGATGCGGCGGTCCTCGGTCGCGAACAGGGCCGCGAACTGCTGGCGCTCGATCTCCAGGCCGGTCTCGAGGTCGACCTCGAGGCCGCGGTCGATGCTCTCCTTCGCGGCGCGGACCGCGTACGACGCCGCGCCGGCGAACTGCTTCGCCCACGCCAGCGCCTCGTCGTAGACGCGGTCGGCGGGCACCACCCGGTCGACCAGGCCGATCGCGAGCGCCTCGTCGGCCTTGACGAACCGGCCGGTGAAGATGATGTCCTTCGCCTTGCTCGGGCCCGACCAGCCGGGTCAGCCGCTGGGTGCCACCGGCGCCGGGGATGATGCCGAGCAGGATCTCGGGCTGGCCGAGCACGGCGTCCTCCGCGGCGAACCGCACGTCGGCGCACAGCGCGAGCTCGCACCCGCCGCCCAGGGCGTAGCCGGTGACCGCGGCGACGACCGGCTTCGGGATCCGCGCGACCGCAGTGAACGACGACTGCAGCGCTCCGGACCGCTTGACCATGTCGGTGTAGGACATGTCGGCCATCTCCTTGATGTCCGCGCCGGCGGCGAACACCCGCTCCCCGCCGTACACCACGACGGCCTTGACGTCGTCGCGCTCGGTGGCCTCGGTGGCCGCGGCCCGGATCTCCTCCTGGACCTGCACGTTGAGCGCGTTCATCTTCGGCCGGTCCAGCCGGATGGTGCCGACCCCGTCGGCCACCTCCAGTCGCACGAACTCGCCCATGGTAGTCGGCCATGTGCCCTGCCTTTCCGCTGATGGTCTGGTCGCTGCACCCGTCCCGGGCATTGTGCCGGTGATCGGGAACAATGGGGCGGGTGACCCCCGGACTCTGGCGCACCCCCGGCGAGCGCGCCCCGGTGTGGCCCGGCCGTAACTGGCCACTGGGGGCGACGTGGTCGGAGGAGTCGACCAACTTCGCGGTGTACGCGCCCGCGGGCGACCGGCGCGTGCGTGTGCACTCTTCGACGAGGACGGCGACGAGGTGCAGTACCGCCTCACCGAGCAGGCGCTGGGCATCTGGCACGGCGCGATGCCCGGAGTCCGGCCCGGCACCCGCTACGGCTTCCGGGTCGACGGGCCCTGGGACCCCGAGCAGGGGCTGCGCTTCAACGCCGCACAAGCTGCTGCTCGACCCGTTCGCCCGGGCGGTCTCCGGCGAGGTCGCCCTCCACCCCGCGATCTACGGCTTCGACGCCGACGACCCGACGGTGACGCACGAGACGGACTCCGCGCCGTACGTGCCCCGCAGCGTGGTCGTCGGACGACGAGCTTCGACTGGGGCGACGACCGGCCGCTGCGCACCGCTGGCGCGACAGCGTGATCTACGAGATGCACGTCAAGGGCATGACGGCGCTGCACGACCGGGTGCCGGAGGAGCTGCGCGGCACGTACGCCGGGCTCGCGACGCCCGCCGTGATCGAGTACCTCAAGGACCTCGGCGTCACCGCCGTCGAGCTGCTGCCGATCCACCAGTTCGTCTCCGAGCCGGCCGCTGCTCGAGCGCGGGCTGACCAACTACTGGGGCTACAACTCGATCGGCTTCTTCGCCCCGCACCACGCGCTACTCCGCCTCCGGCGACCGGGGTCAGCAGGTCACCGAGTTCAAGCAGATGGTCAAGGCGTTCCACCGGGCGGGGCTCGAGGTGATCCTCGACGTGGTCTACAACCACACCGCCGAGGCCGGCGCGCACGGCCCGACGCTGTCCTTCCGCGGGCTCGACGACCGCGGCTTCTACTGCCGGGTCGGCGACGGCGTACCCGGCGCGCCGTACCAGGACACCTACTGGGACGTCACCGGCTGCGGCAACACCGTGGACGCGTCGCACCCGTTCGCGCTGCGGCTGATCCTCGACTCGCTGCGCTACTGGGTGACCGAGATGCACGTCGACGGCTTCCGGTTCGACCTGATGTCCGCCCTCGCCCGGGTGCACCACCGCGTCGACATGGACAGCCACCTGATGATCGACGATCGGCCAGGACCCGGTGCTGCGGCACGTGAAGCTGATCGCGGAGCCGTGGGACGCGTCGATGGACGGCTACCGCGTCGGCGAGTACCCGCCGCCGTGGGTGGAGTGGAACGACCAGTACCGCGACGAGATCCGCGACTTCTGGCGCAACCACACCTTCGGCATCCGCACCGTCGCCACCCGGCTGGCCGGGTCCTCCGACCTGTACCTCGACGACGGGCGCTCGCCGTACGCCTCGATCAACTTCGTGACCGCGCACGACGGCTTCACGCTGCGCGACCTGGTCGTCCTACGAGCTACAAGCACAACGAGGCGAACGGCGAGGACAACCGGGACGGCTCGGACAACAACCGGTCGTGGAACCACGGCGTCGAGGGCGAGACCGACGACCCCGCGCTGCTGGCGGTGCGCCGGCGGCAGGCCGCGAACATGATGGCCACGCTGTGCCTGTCCAACGGCGTCCCGATGATCACCGCCGGTGACGAGCGCGGCCGGACCCAGCGCGGCAACAACAACGCCTACGCCCAGGACAACGAGATCTCGTGGATCGACTGGCGCCCCGACGACGCCTGGCTGGACGTCTACGAGATCACCAAGACCGCGCTGCGGCTGCGCCGCGACCACCCGGCACTGCGCCAGCGGCACTGGTTCGAGGGCCGTCCGACGATGGTCGGCGGGCCGAAGGACCTGGCCTGGCTGCACCCCAGCGGCCGCGAGATGACCGGCGACGACTGGCACGACCCGAACCTGCGCGCGATCGGCATGTTCGTGTCCGGCTCGCCGCTGCGCGCCCCGGGCCCGCGCGGCGAGCAGCAGGTCGACAAGTCGTTCATGATCTGGTTCAACTCCGACTGGCTACCCCAGCGCATCGCCATCCCGGAGAACGACTGGGTCCACACCGGCGAGGTGGTGCTCTCGACCGACCGCCAAGCTCCCCGTCGGCACCCCCGTCAAGGCCGGCGACCTGGTCCACATCGGCCGGCGCACCGTCGTCGTCTTCCGCGAGTCCTGACGCCGAGTCGGCGCGACTTACGGCGGGAACCACGCCGAGTCGGCGTGAGTTACCAGCCGAGGGAGCAACTCACGCCGACTCGGCGTGCCCGGCTCAGCAACTCACGCCGACTCGGCGTCGAGGTTCTTGGTGGTCACGGCAGGGCGACGACCCCGAGCTCGGCCGGGGAGGCGAGCAGGTCGTTGCGGGGGACGACCCGCACGGTGTAGCCGAACGAGCCCGAGTGGTCGAGGACGTGCTCGGCGTCGAAGCGGTGTCGGCCGCCCTCGTAGGACTCCACGACGCGGAGCGACTCGACGGCGGTCTCGTTGAGCTCGTCGTCGCCGTTGCTGCGGCCGTGGACCAGCTGCACGTCGACGTCCTCGGGCGCGAGCGACCCCGAGCGCCACGAAGGCGCGGACGCTCATCCGTGTCGCCGACCTGCGGCGCGTCGCCGACGCCACTGCTCTCGACGTGCTCGACCCGCACGTGCGGCCAGCCGGTGCTGCACCTTCTTCTTCCACGCGGCGAGCTCGGCGGCGCCGGTGAAGTCGGAGTTCAGCCGGTGGGCCGTCTGCGCGGCCGGCGCGTAGAGCTGGCGCACGTAGTCGCGCACCATCCGGGTCGCGAGCACCTTGGGACCGAGGGACTTCAGCGTGTGGCGGGTCATCTCCAGCCAGCGCGTGGGCACGCCCTCGGCGTCGAGGTCGTAGAACCGCGGCGCCACGTCGTTCTCGATCAGGTCGTAGAGCGCGGCGGCCTCGAGGTCGTCGCGATGGTCGACGTCCTCGACCCCGTCGGCCGTCGGGATCGCCCAGCCGTTGTCGCCGTCGTACCACTCGTCCCACCAGCCGTCGAGCACCGACAGGTTGAGCCCGCCGTTGAGCGCGGCCTTCATGCCGGAGGTGCCGCACGCCTCGTAGGGACGCAGCGGGTTGTTCAGCCACACGTCGCAGCCGGGGTAGAGCGGCTGCGCCATCGCGATGTCGTAGTTGGGCAGGAACACGATCCGGTGCCGGATCTCGGGGTCGTCGGAGAGCCGCACGATGTCCTGGATCAGCTTCTTGCCGCCGTCGTCGGCGGGGTGCGCCTTGCCGGCGATCACCAGCTGGATCGGGCGCTCGGGGTGCAGCAGCAGGCGCTTGAGCCGCTCCGGGTCGCGCATCATCAGCGTGAGCCGCTTGTACGACGCGGCCCGCCGCGCGAAGCCGATCGTCAGCACGTCGGGGTCGAGCGCGCTGTCGATCCACGCCAGCTCGGCCGTGGCCGCGCCGCGCTTGCGCCCACGAACTGCGCAGCCGCTTGCGCGCGTCGTGCACGAGCCGCTCGCGCAGCACGCCGCTTGGCCGCCCAGATCTCGGTCGCCCGGGACCTTGTCGACCGCCGCCCAGAAGCGCGTCGGCGTCGTCGGACTCGCGGGTCGGCGCCCTGCGCCGGCCGCGAGGTCGAACACCTCCCGCGCCACCCAGGTCGGCGCGTGCACGCCGTTGGTGATCGAGCCGATCGGCACCTCGGCCTCGTCGAAGGCCGGCCACAGCCCGCTGGAACATGCCGCGGCTGACGTGCCCGTGCAGCTGCGAGACGCCGTTGGCGCGCTGCGCGAGCCGGAAGCCCATCACCGCCATGTTGAAGACCGCCGGCGTCGCCGCCCTCGTAGTCCTCGCTGCCGAGCGCGAGGATCCGCTCGACCGGTACGCCGGGCAGCGGGCCGGCCTCGCTGAAGTACTGCTCGACCAGCGTCCGCGGGAAGCGGTCGATGCCGGCGGGCACCGGCGTGTGCGTGGTGAAGACCGTCGACGCGCGGCTGACCTCGAGCGGCGGTGTCGAAGTCGAGCTTCGGGCCGCCCTCGGCGACGGTCAGCTCGCGGATCCGCTCCAGGCCGAGGAAGCCGGCGTGGCCCTCGTTGGTGTGGAACACCTCGGGCTCGGGGTGCCCGGTGATCCGGCAGTAGGCGCGGATCGCCCGCACGCCGCCGACGCCGAGGAGCAGCTCCTGGCGCAGCCGGTGCTCGCTGTTGCCGCCGTACAGCCGGTCGGTCACGTCGCGGTAGTGGTCGGGGTTGCCCTCGACGTCGGTGTCGAGCATCAGCAGCGGCACCCGGCCGACGCTGGCGACCCAGATCCGGGCCAGCAGGTCGGGGCCGTCGGGCAGCGCGATGGTGATCATGCGCGCGCGCGCCGTTCTCCTCGCGCAGCAGCGAGATCGGCAGCCCGTCGGGGTCGAGGACCGGGTAGGTCTCCTGCTGCCAGCCCTCGCGCGAGAGCGACTGCTTGAAGTAGCCGTGGCGGTAGAGCAGCCCGACGCCGATGATCGGGACGCCGAGGTCGCTGGCGGCCTTGAGGTGGTCGCCGGCGAGGATGCCGAGGCCGCCGGAGTACTGCGGCAGCACGGCGGTGATGCCGAACTCCGGCGAGAAGTAGGCGATCGCGCGCGGGACGGTCCTCCCCGCGACGGCCT
Source organism: uncultured Actinomycetota bacterium (assembly GCA_963763225.1). Classification (GTDB taxonomy): domain Bacteria; phylum Actinomycetota; class Actinomycetes; order Propionibacteriales; family Nocardioidaceae; genus Nocardioides. Next base: position 119,524 of record CAVXNT010000009.1, read on the forward strand.
CCGCGCTGGTACCACCGCTCGCCGGTGAGGTACGTCGCGCAGGTCGTCGCGCGCCGCGCCGAGCCGCGCAGGAAGACTCGTCCGACGCGGCGAGCTCGTCGAGCCGGGCGCGGCCGACGGCGCCCAGCAGCTTCACCGGGTCGCGGCCCGGTGGACTCCCACAGCGCGGGTCGACGTCTCGAAGACGTCCTGGGTCTCGGGGTGCCAGGACCACCGCAGGTTGCCGGCCAGGTCGCCCAGCGCGGCGAGCGCCGGCGGGCAGGACGGGGCGGACGGTGAATCGACGGATGGCACGCACACGGTGGCGACGTACCGCGACCGGCTTGGAACGATCAAAGAATCGGCGAAATCGCGCCCACGCCGACGTGAGCCAGGGTTCACATAACGAAGCCAGGGCGTCCGCCGTTGAGCCGGGGCATGACCGACCCCACCCGTGCGCCGCGCCCGCTACCGCGCCGCCGCGCTGGCCCTGCTGACCGTCACCCTGGTCCCCGGGCTCGCCCAGCTGCCCGCGCTCGCCACCGAGCCCTACCGCGCCCGGCGCGACGCCGGCGCGGCCGCGCCGCCTCGGCGACCCCGTGGCCGGGCTCGCCGACCTCGACGCCCGCGGGAGCGGCCTCCCCACGGCGGCGCAGCGTCGGGCCGCCGCCGCACTCGGCGCCGTCGACCTGCGCTGGAACCAGTTCGGCACGCCCTCCTCGATCCTGCCCGCCGACGGCGTGCTGGCCCGGGCGACGTCGAGCGACCCGGTCGTGGCCGCCGCGCCGGTGGCTGCGCGACCACGCCGCGGTCTTCGGGCTGACCCCGGCCCAGGTCGACGGGCTGGAGCTGGTCAACGGACCAGAAGCTCGCGCGAGAGCAGCGCCCGCGCGGTGCTGTTCCGCCAGAAGTTCGGCGCACCTGACCCCCGCGCTGGACAGCATGGTCACCGTGGGTGTCGCGAACGGCGAGATCGCCTACGTCTCCTCCTCGATCACCAAGACGCACCGGCGACGCCGCCGGCCGCGACGCTCACGCCCGTGCAGGCGTTCGTGAAGGCCGCCGCCGACGTCGGGCGCACCCTCGACGCCGGCGACCGTCGGAAGGATCGCGACCGAGGTCTCCGGCGGCTGGACCCGGCTCACGGTGCCCGGCTTCGCCCAGCAGCAGCTGGTCCGCCTGCGGGCGCTGGCGCTGGCCGACGGCTCCGTGCGCCCGGTCTTCGAGACCAACGTGCTCGACGTCGGCAGGGCATCGGCGTTCGCCTACACGGTGATGGTCGACGCCGTCAGCCGGCGCGGTCCTGCACCGCCAGAACCAGGTCGAGAACAGCAGCGACGCCTTCCCGTTCACCGGCGAGGTCACCGCCACCGACTGCGGCCCGAAGCACGAGTTCGAGCTCACCGACGGCAACACCAAGCAGATCGTCGCGGTCGCCGCCACTGCCAACACCGCCGACGACATCGTCGTGAAGATCTTCGACCCCGCCGGCCAGCTGCTCGTGACCGGCGACCTCGGCACCAGCCCCGAGACCGCGACGTACTCGGCGGCCGACATCCCGAAGGGCATCTACTCGTCCAGGTGTGCCCGTTCGACGACCCGACCGCGCCGTTCCTGCCGCCGGGCAACTACGTCGCCGGCGTGACCACCAGCGACACCGCGGGCCCGTCGGCCGGCGGACGCGGCGTTCCCGCCGCGCTGGCGCTACTTCACCGCCAACCCCACGCTCGACTACTCCGGCGAAGACCACGCCGAAGAACTCCGTGGTCGGCTGCTGGTTCCCCGGCGACGGCTGCACCACGCCCGACCGGCGCCGTTCCGCAACGTCGCGGCCCCCGGCCCGTGGGACACGCTCGCCGGCAGCCGGCGTCGGCATCGATGACCACGGTCGGCAACAACGCCAACACCCACGAGGCCTGGGCGAGCCCGCTGACGCCCGGGCGGCACGGCGCAGGCGCCGGTCGTCACCGACGCGTGAGTACACCACCGACTTCACCGACGCGTGGAACAACTCCGGCTGCGACCCGACCCAGCTCGTGCCCGGGCGGCAACGACATCGACGCGACGGTGACCAACCTGTTCGTCGCGCACAACCGGATGCACGACTACTCCTACTACCTCGGCTTCACCGAGGAGAACTACAACCTGCAGGCCAGCAACTTCGGCCGCGGCGGCGCCGAGGGCGACCAGGAGGTCGGCAACGCCCAGGCCGGTGCGCTCACCGGTGGTACGCCGTCGTTCCTCGGCCGCGACAACGCCAACCAGATCGCGCTGCAGGACGGCGTGCCGGGCATCACCAACCAGTACCTCTTCCAGCCGATCGCGGGTGCGTTCTACGCGCCCTGCGTCGACGGCGCGATGGACATGGGCATCGTCGGGCACGAGTACACCCACGCGATCAGCAACCGGATGATCGGCGGCCCCGACGAGGGCATCACCTCCGCGCAGGGCGGCGCGATGGGCGAGTCCTGGGGCGACCTGACCGCCGGGGAGTACATGTTCAGCCACGGCTACAGAACGGCGGCAACCCGTGGGCGGTCGGCGTCTACGCGACCGGCAACAAGTCGGTCGCGATCCGCGACTACGCGATCAACCACAACCCGCTCAACTACTCCGACGTCGGCTTCGACACCACCGGCCCCGAGGTGCACGCCGACGGCGAGATCTGGAACGGCACCCAACTGGGAGGTCCGCCAGGCGCTGGTGAAGAAGTGGAACAAGCGGTTCCCGTACGCCGACAAGGCGCTGCAGCTGCGCTGCGCCCAGGCCACCGAGACGCCGGACGCCGCTGCCGGCCACCCAGTGCCCGGGCAACCGCCGCTGGATCCAGCTGGTCTTCGACGCCTTCCTGCTCCAGCAGGGCGCGACCTCGATGCTCGACGCCCGCGACGCGATGCTCGCCGCCGACCAGATGCGCTTCGGCGGCAGGGACCGCAAGGTGATGTGGGCGGCGTTCGCCGAGCGCGGCATGGGCAAGGGCGCGTCGACGCCGAACGCCGACTCGTCCAACCCGATGCCGAGCTTCGCCTCGCCGATGGCGCGCAACGCGACCGTCCGCTTCGTCGGCAACGGCGCGCGGCAAGATCTACGTCGGTCACTACGAGGCCCGCGCGACGCCGGTCGCCGACACGCTCGGCAAGACGAAGAAGCTCGGCGACACGGTCCGGCTGGTGCCGGGCCGGTACGAGATGCTCTGCGGTCTCCAAGTCCCGTGGCTTCAAGCGGTTCCGCTCACCGTCGGGCCGGGCCAGCACAAGCACGGTGCGGCTCCGGGGCCGGAAGAACCTGGCGGCGGCGAAGAACGGCGCCAAGGTCCTGGCCGCCACGGCCGGCTCCCTCAACCCCACCGACCTGATCGACGGCACCGAGCGCACCGCCTGGGGCGGGGTCACCGCCGACAACGTCGACGCGACGAAGCCGTACGTCAGCCGTCGACCTGGCCGGCGGTGTGCACCGGATCCACCGGGTGCAGGTGAGCGCGATGCTGACCCCGGCGCCGGCGAGCCCGACCGACCTGCCGCTCGCCAAGGACCCCGACCCGGACTCCGGCTCGCGGTTCACCGCGCTGCGGAGGTTCGCGCTCGAGGCCTGCGTGAAGAAGTGCGGCGAGCGCCCACGCGACCTGGAAGCGGTTCTACACCTCGCCGGGCAACGCGTTCCCGGCGGTCCGGCCGCGACCGGTCGCGCCGAACCTGACGCTGCGCTCGTTCGCCGTACCGACCACGCGGGCGGCCGCGGTCCGGCTCGTCGTGCTGGAGAACCAGTGCACCGGGTACGCCGGTTACGCCGGTGAGCAGGACAGCGACCCGTCCGACCCCACCGACTGCAAGTCCGGGTCCGACCGGGGCACGATCGTGCACGCCGCGGAGCTGCAGGTGTTCTGAGCTGCCCCGGTCCGAGCCTGCGAGGACCGGGAATCCAGCAGCCAGATCGAGTAGCCGCGCGGCTGAGGGACGAAGCCGCGACCGGCGTATCGAGATCTCACCGGCCGACGAGGTCTCGATACGCCGTCGCTCGTCCCTCGCGACGGCTACTCGACCAACGAGGGGTGAGACGGACCGGTTTCCCGTTCCTCGCGGCGGGTACGCGACTGGTGGCCGGACGTCGTACTTGCCGGCCGCCGCCCACCCCTCGCTAGGTTGGAGATCATGGTCGGACGCATCCCCGTCATGAACGTGACGCCCCTGGTCGACCTGGGGCGGCAGCCCGCGAAGGCGACCGTCGGTGAACCCTTCCCGGTCACGGCGACCGTCTTCCGGGAGGGCCACGACCAGCTCGGTGCCGAGGTGGTCCTGATCGGCCCCGACGGCCGCCGCCGGGCACCGGTGCGCATGGCCAGGCACCCCGAGGTCCCCGACCGCTACGAGGCGTGGGTCACCCCGGACGCCGAGGGCGCCGTGGAGCTTCGAGGTGGTGGCCTGGTCGGACCCGCTCGTCGACCTGGCAGCACAACGCGGGGATCAAGGTGCCCGCGGGCGTGGACGTCGAGCTGATGTTCACCGAGGGCGCGCTCCTGCTCGAGCGGGTGCTGGCCTCGCTCGATCCGCGCGACCCGTCCGGCGCCGACGCGGCCCAGGTGATCGGGGCCGCGATCGACGCCGCGAAGGACACCAGCCGGCCGCCCGCGGCGCGCCTCGCGGTGCTGGAGTCGCCGGAGGTCACCGGCATCCTGCGCAGCCACCCGATCCGCGAGCTGGTGACCGTCGAGGGGCCCTACCCGGCGTACGCCGACCGCAACCGCGCGCTGTTCGGCAGCTGGTACGAGTTCTTCCCGCGCTCCGAGGGCGCGACCCGCGACGCGAAGACCGGCACGGTGACCAGCGGCAGCTTCCAGACCGCCGCCAAGCGCCTCGACGCGGTCGCCGCGATGGGCTTCGACATCATCTACCTCCCGCCGATCCACCCCATCGGCGAGGCCAACCGCAAGGGCCCCAACAACACCCTCGACCCGGGCCCCGACGACACCGGCTCCCCCTGGGCGATCGGGTCGAAGGACGGCGGCCACGACGCGATCCACCCCGACCTCGGCACGTTCGACGACTTCGACGCGTTCGTCGCCCGGGCGCGCGACGCTCGGCCTCGAGGTCGCCCTCGACCTCGCCCTGCAGGCCGCGCCCGACCACCCGTGGGTGACCAGCCACCCCGAGTGGTTCACCACCCGCGCCGACGGCACCATCGCGTACGCCGAGAACCCGCCCAAGAAGTACCAGGACATCTACCCGATCAACTTCGACAACGACCCGACCGGGATCTGCGCAGGAGGTGCTGCGCATCGTCCGGCTGTGGATGTCGCACGGCGTCCGGGTCTTCCGCGTCGACAACCCGCACACCAAGCCGGTGGCGTTCTGGGAGTGGCTGCTGCAAGCGAGGTCCGGCGCACCGACCCCGACGTGATCTTCCTGGCCGAGGCATTCACCCGGCCCGGCGATGATGCACGGCGCTCGGCGCGGTCGGGTTCCACCAGTCCTACACCTACTTCACCTGGCGCAACGCCAAGTGGGAGCTCGAGGAGTACCTCCGCGAGCTCTCCCACGAGTCCGACCACCTGATGCGGCCGAACTTCTTCGTCAACACCCCCGACATCCTGCACGCCTTCCTCCAGTACGGCGGGCCGGCGGCGTTCAAGATCCGCGCGACGCGATCGCCGCGACCGGCTCGCCGAGCTGGGGCGTCTACGCCGGGCTACGAGCTCTACGAGCACGTCGCGGTCCGGCCGGGCAGCGAGGAGTACCTCGACTCGGAGAAGTACCAGATCCGGATCCGGGACTGGGACGCCGCCGAGCGGGAGGGGCGCACGCTCGCGCCGTACCTGACCCGGCTCAACGAGATCCGCCGTCAGCACCGGGCCCTCCAGCTGCTGCGCAACGTCGCCGTCCACTGGAGCGACGACGAGAACATCCTGGTCTTCTCGAAGGTCGCGACCAGCCCGACGGACCGGCGAGATCGACGACACCGTGATCGTGGTCGTCAACGTCGACCCGCACGCGGCCCGGGAGACCACGGTGCACCTCGACATGACGGCGCTCGGCATGACCGAGCACGAGTCGTTCCTCGTCCACGACGAGATCACCGGCGAGGACTGGAACTGGGGGCAGCACAACTACGTCCGGCTCGATCCGTTCCACGAGCCCGCGCACATCCTGAGCGTGAGGAGGACCCGGTGACCGGCTGACACCACCCTGACGCACCTCGGGACCGAGCCCGAGTGGTTCAAGACCGCGGTCTTCTACGAGGTGCTGGTCCGCTCGTTCCGCGACTCCAACGCCGACGGCACCGGCGACTTCCGTGGCCTGGTCGAGAAGCTGGACTACCTGAGTGGCTCGGGGTCGACTGCCTGTGGGTCCCGCCGTTCTTCCCCAGCCCCCTGCGCGACGGGGGCTACGACGTCTCGGACTACACCGGGGTCCTGCCCGAGATCGGCACCATCGACGACTTCCGGTTCTTCCTCGACCAGGCGCACGACCGCGGCATCCGCGTGATCATCGACTTCGTCATGAACCACACCAGCGACCAGCACCCGTGGTTCCAGGCGTCGCGGTCCGATCCCGACGGCCCGTACGGCGACTTCTACGTGCTGGTCCGACACCGACGAGCTCTACCAGGAAGCGCGGATCATCTTCGTCGACACCGAACCGTCGAACTGGACCTGGGACCCGGTCCGGCAGCAGTACTTCTGGCACCGGTTCTTCTCCCACCAGCCCGACCTCAACTTCGACAACCCGGCGGTCCACGACGCGATCCTCGACGCGCTCCGCTTCTGGCTCGACATGGGCATGGACGGCTTCCGGCTCGACGCGGTCCCCTACCTCTACGAGCGCCCCGGCACCAACGGCGAGAACCTCCCCGAGACCCACGACTTCCTCAAGCGGGTGCGCAAGGTCGTCGACGACGAGTACCCGGGCCGGGTGCTGCTGTGCGAGGCCAACCAGTGGCCCGAGGACGTGGTGGAGTACTTCGGCGACTTCGACGCCGGCGGCGACGAGTGCCACATGGCGTTCCACTTCCCGGTGATGCCGCGCATCTTCATGGCGGTGCGCCGCGAGTCGCGGTTCCCGATCTCGGAGATCCTCGAGCAGACCCCGCCGATCCCGGACAGCTGCCAGTGGGGAATCTTCCTGCGCAACCACGACGAGCTGACCCTCGAGATGGTCGCCGACGAGGACCGCGACTACATGTGGGGCGAGTACGCCAAGGACCCCCGCATGAAGGCCAACATCGGCATCCGCCGCCGGCTGGCCCCGCTGCTCGACAACGACATGAACCAGATCGAGCTCTTCAACGCGCTCCTGCTCTCACTGCCCGGCTCCCCGGTCCTCTACTACGGCGACGAGATCGGCATGGGCGACAACATCTGGCTCGGTGACCGTGACGGCGTCCGCACACCGATGCAGTGGACGTCGGACCGCAACGCCGGCTTCTCCTCGGCAACGCCCGGCAAGCTCGACCTCCCGCTGATCCAGGACCCGGTCTTCGGGTACCAGTCGGTCAATGTGGAGGCCCAGCTGGAGAACTCGTCGTCGCTGCTGCACTGGACGCGCCGGATGATCAACGCCCGCCGCAACCACCCGGCGTTCGGGCTCGGCGAGTTCCACGACCTCGGCGGCTCGAACCCGTCGGTGCTGTCCTACGTGCGCGAGCACGTCGCCGAGGACGGCCGCGAGGACGTCATCGTCTGCGTCAACAACCTCTCCCGCTTTCCGCAGCCGGTCGAGCTGGACCTGCGCCGGTACGAGGGCCGGCGACCGGTCGAGCTGCTCGGCGGCGTGCCCTTCCCGGAGATCGGTGAGCTCCCGTACCTGCTGACCCTGGCCGGGTACGGCTTCTACTGGTTCCGGCTGACCGGCCGCCGAGGCCACCGAGGAAGGGCATGCTGCTGTGACCCAGGAGCAGTCCCGACCCGGTCTGTCTCGACGTGTTCGTGCGCTACCTGTCGCGCACCCGGTGGTTCGGCGGCAAGGGCCGGCCGTTCGAGGTCATCGGCGTCCCGCCGCATCGGCGAGGTCCCGGGCGCGACAGGCGTCGCCGCGCGTGGTCATCGACCTGGTGGAGGTCACCTACGGCGGACCGGGACGGGGCGGGAGCGGCACCGAGGTCTACCAGGTGCCGATGGCCTTCTACACCGAGCCGGAGGCCCGGCTCGACCACGCGTTCATCGGCTGGTGGGAGGAGCCCGAGCCACGGCTGGGTCCACGCGTACGACGCCCTGCACGACCGCGAGGCGATGGCCTGCTGGCTGGGACGTCCTTCGACCGGGCGGCGGCGCGAGCCCGGCGGCAACCTGAACGACGCCAGCGGGCTGCGCTTCCATCGGCTCCCCGGGCACGACCTCGACCTCGAGGTCGCACTCGACCCTGTTCTCCGGCGAGCAGTCCAACTCGTCGGTCGCGTTCGGCGAGGACGCCCTGATGAAGGTGTTCCGCAAGATCACGCCGGGGGTCAACCCCGACATCAGCGTCCACGAGGTGCTCACCCGGGCCGGCTCGGGACACATCGCGTAGCTCTACGGCTGGCTGGACTGGGTCGACGGGGAGCACGGCAGCGAGCCGGGAGAGGACGGCGAGGGGGGCGTCGGGCGCCACCATGCAGCTGGCGATGCTGCAGCAGTTCCTCCGCACCGCCAGCGACGGCTGGGAGCTCGCGCTGGCGAGCGTCCGCAACCTGTTCGTCGAGGGCGACCTGCACGCCTACGAGGCCGGCGGCGACTTCGCCGGCGAGGCCGGCACGGCTCGGCACGCGCTGCGCGAGGTGCACGACGTGCTCGCCGAGCACTTCCCGGTCGACCATCGCGACCCCGCGGCCGTGGCCGAGATCGCCGACGGGATGGACCGCGGCTCGACGCGGCGCTGACGGTGGTGCCCGGCGCTGGCCGAGCACGCCGACGCGCTGCGCCGGGCGACTACGCGCGGGTCCGCGAGCTCGACGACCTCCGGGTCCAGCAGATCCACGGCGACCTCCACCTCGGCCAGACGCTGCGCACCAGCCTGGGCTGGAAGATCGTCGACTTCGAGGGCGAGCCCGCCAAGCCGCTGGCCGAGCGCCTGCGCCCGACTCCCGCTGGCGCGACGTCGCCGGCATGCTGCGGTCCTTCGACTACGTCCCCCACGTGGTCGAGCGCGCCTTCGCGGAGGACCACCCCGAGGGCGCCGAGCAGCGCGCCTACCGCGCAGCCGAGTGGGCCAACCGCAACCGCAACCACTTCCTGACGGCGTACGCCGGTGGCCAGCTGACCGACGCGCAGCGCCGCTGCTCGACGCGTACGTCGCCGACAAGGCCGTCTACGAGACCGTCTACGAGACCCGCAACCGTCCGTCCTGGGTGGACATCCCGCTCGAGGCCGTGGCGAGGATCGGAGCCGCATGAGCAGCCCCCCGAGCACCCCCCAGTCCCCCGGCCCTGCTCGCACCGTACCGGTCGACGAGCTCGGCCAGGTCGTCGCACGGCGAGCACGGCAACCCCCACGGCGTGCTCGGGCCCCACCCCCACGACGGCGGCGTCACCGTCCGGGTGCTCAGGCCCCTGGCCTCGCGCGTCGTCGTGCGCTGGCAGGACGGCTCCGGTTCCACCGGCGAGGCCGAGCTGCGTCACGAGCACGAGGGCATCTGGGCCGGCGTGATCCCGCTCCCCGACGTCCCGGACTACCGCGTGACGGTCAACTACGGCCCCGACGAGCACGTCCTGGACGACCCCTACCGGTTCCTGCCGACCCTGGGCGAGATGGACCTGCACCTGATCAACGAGGGCCGCCACGAGCAGCTCTGGGACGTCCTCGGCGCCCGCGTGCACCACTACCCCGGCGCCCTGGGGCCGGTCAGCGGCACGTCGTTCGCGGTGTGGGCCCCGAACGCGCGCGCGATCCGGATCAAGGCCGACTTCAACAGCTGGGACGGCCGCGAGCACCCGATGCGCCAGCTCGGCACGTCGGGCGTGTGGGAGCTCTTCGTCCCCGGTGTCGGCTCCGGCACGGCGTACAAGTACGTGATCCTCGGCTCCGACGGCCAGTGGCGCGAGAAGGCCGACCCGATGGCGTTCTGGGCCGAGAAGCCCGCGGACACGGCCTCGAGGGTCTTCGAGTCGGCTACACCTGGGGTGACGACGAGTGGATGGACGCCCGCGCCGCGCCAAGCAGCCGGTCGCCAGCGCCGATGAGCATCTACGAGATGCACCTGGGCTCGTGGAAGAAGCACCACGACGGCCGCTACTGGTCGTGGGAGGAGCTCGCCGACGACCTGCCCGGCGTACCTCGCCGACCTGGGCTTCACCCACGTCGAGCTGATGCCGGTGATGCAGCACCCGTTCGGCGGCTCGTGGGGCTACCACGTCACGTCGTACTTCGCCCCGGACTCCCGCTTCGGCGACCCGGACGGCTTCCGGCTGCTCGTCGACCGGCTGCACCAGGCCGGCATCGGGGTGATCCTGGACTGGGTGCCGGGGCACTTCGCCACCGACGAGTGGGCGCTGGCCCGCTTCGACGGCACCCCGCTCTACGAGGACCCCAACCCGCAGCGCGGCTGGCACAAGGAGTGGGGCTCGCACATCTTCAACTTCGGGCGGCGAGAGGTGCGCAACTTCCTCTACGCCAACGCGCTGTACTGGCTCGAGGAGTTCCACGCCGACGGCCTGCGCGTCGACGGCGTCGCGTCGATGCTCTACCTCGACTACGCCCGCGAGGAGGGCGAGTGGTCGCCGAACATCCACGGCGGCCACGAGAACCTCGAGGCCGTCGCAGTTCCTGCAGGAGATGAACGCGACCGTCTACAAGCGGGTGCCGGGCATCACCACGATCGCCGAGGAGTCGACCTCGTGGCCGGGCGTCACCCGGCCGACGTCGACGCGGACGGCCTGGGCTTCGGCTTCAAGTGGAACATGGGCTGGATGCACGACTCGCTGGGCTACATGGCCCACGAGCCCGTGCACCGTGCCTACCACCACGGCGAGATGACGTTCTCGCTGGTCTACGCGTGGTCGGAGAACTACGTGCTGCCGCTCAGCCACGACGAGGTCGTGCACGGCAAGGGGTCGCTGCTGCGCAAGATGCCCGGCGACCGCTGGCAGCAGCTGGCCAACCTGCGCGCCTACCTCGGCGTTCATGTGGGCCCACCCCGGCAAGCAGCTGCTGTTCATGGGCATCGAGCTCGGCCAGGAGTCGGAGTGGGCGGAGTCGCGCGAGCTGGACTGGTGGCTGCTCGACCACCCCGAGCACCGCGGCGTCCAGCGCCTGGTGCGCGACCTGAACACGGCGTACGTCGCCACGCCGGCGCTGTGGGCGCGTGACCACGAGCCCGGCGGGCTTCCAGTGGATCGACGCCAACGACGCCGGCCGCAACGTCTTCTCGTTCGCTGCGCCGCGGCGACGACGGACGACCCCGACGTCGTGTGCGTGGCGAACTTCGCCGCGGTCCCCCACGAGGACTACCGGCTCGGCCTGCCCTCGGCCGGCGAGTGGGACGAGGTCGTCAACACCGACGCCGAGACCTACACCGGCTCCGGCGTGGGCAACCTCGGCGCGGTCACCGCGGTCGAGGGCGACTGGTCGCGGCCAGCCGGCCCACGCGACGATCGTGGTCCCGCCGCTGGCGACGGTGTGGTTCCGCAGGCGGGGGTGAGGGGCGACACGCCGGCGGGTTTCACCGGTCGACCGGTGAACTCGCCCGACACGCCGGGGCGGCACGGCGTGTCGGTCGGGTTTCGGCGGACAAGTTCGGCGCCGGAGGCCCGTGGCCGGCGCACAGCCACTGGCTAGAGTTCCAGTCGTGAGTGAGCCGACCACCACCGTGACCACCGTCGCGGAGGGGATCGCCCGGATCTCGTGGGCTCCCGACGAGGCGGTGGACGTCGTCCGGCACGAGGTCGCGACGGCACTGACCGAGCACACCCGCGTCGAGGCGCTCGTCGACCCCGACGACGAGTCGGCGCAGCGGGTGGCGACCTGGTCGGGCCTGCGCCGCGAGGGCGTGATGCGCGGGGTCACCGTCGACGGCGAACCCGTCGACCGGATCGTCTACGCCCGGCTGGCCACCGACACCCCGGCGCACGAGCCGGAGGGCTTCCGGGCGCTGCTGAACTCGTTCCTCCCCCGCAAGCGGGCCATCAGCCAGATGCTGGTGCGCTCCACCGAGGAGCGGGTGCTGCTGTGCCAGCTGACCTACAAGCAGGACTGGGACCTGCCGGGCGGCGTGGTCGAGGTGGGCGAGTCCCCGCATGCTCGCGGTCGCCCGCGAGGTCGAGGAGGAGCTCGGGCTCCGCGTCCCCGCCGGCCGCGCTGCTGCTCACCGACTGGCTGCCGCCCTGGAGCGGCTGGGACGACGCGCTGTGCCTGGTCTTCGACGGCGGCGAGCACGACGCCTCGTTGCTCGACAGGTGGTCCGCCAGACCCGCGAGATCCGGTCGGCCGAGTTCTGCACCCTCGACCAGGCCGCCGAGCGCTGCGCCGACTTCACCGCCCGCCGGATCCGCGCCGCCCTCGCCAGCCTCGGGGGCGGACATCCCGCCTACACCGAGTCGGGCCACCACTGACCCTGCCGCCGAGTCGGCGCAGTCTCGGGCGCCATACCGCGGACGACGACCCACACACTTGCCGGTGGGTCTCGATACGCCGGTCGCGAGCTCGTTCCTCGCTCGCGCGGCTACTCGACCTGGCACCGGAGTCCCAGCCCTCGCAAGCTCGGGCTGGGCGGTGCTCAGAACAGCGCGGAGGCGAGGTTCTGCCGGCCCTTGCGCACCCGCGGGTCGTCGTTGCCGACCGCGGCGAAGAGCCCGACGAGGTGCTCGCGGGCCCGGTCGCGGTCGTCGCCGGCGGTACGCCGGACCAGCTCGATCAGCCGGTTGAACGCGTCCTCGACGTGCCCGCCGAGCATGTCCAGGTCGGCGACCAGCGTCTGGGCGTCGACGTCGTCGGGGTTCGCCGCGGCGGCTTCGCGCGCCGCGTTGAGGTCGACGCCCTGCGTGCGCTGCAGCACCTTGGCCATCGCGAGCCCCGCGGCGGCCTCGGCGTCGGCCGGATTGGCGTCGAGCAGCTTCTGGTACTCCGCGACCGCGCGGTCGATGTCCCCGTCCCCGAGCGCGTCCTGCGCCGCGGCGTACCGGGGGTCGACGGCCTCCTCGCCGTCCTCCCCCTCGACGGGCGGCGACGGTGCGCGGCTGGTGGCGACCGGCGATGCCGTTCGCGGTGAGCTGCTGGACCACCTGGGTGATCGCGCGCGCAGCTGCTCGAGCGGCAGGACGTCCTGGAGCAGCGGCGCCGGCCGACCGTCGATGATCGCGACGACCAGCGGCACGGACGGGATCTGCATCGCCTGGGCGATCTGCGGCGCCGCGTCGATGTCGACCAGGCCGACCAGGAAGCGCCCCTCGAACTCACCGGACAGGGTCTCCATGTCGCGGGCGAGGTCGGCGCTCTGCGGCATCCGGCTGGGCGAGTAGAACACCAGGAACACCGGCGCGGTCGTCGAGGCCTCGACGGTCGACTGGAAGTTCTGCTCGGTGACCTGCAGCGAGTACGACGAGCCCGCCGGCGCACGCACCGGCGGCTGGCTCTCGGGTGCGGGTCCGCTTCAGACCGGACAGGTCGACGGCGCCGGGACGGGAGAACGGCTGCTGGCTCATGCCGCAATCCTAGGGAAGCCGCGCGGAACCGCTACATCAGACCCAGCGCCACGGCCTCCTCGCGCAGCTCCTCGCGGACGCTGGGGTGCGCGGCGTGCTCGATGAGCTGGCGGGCCTGCTCGCGCTGGTCGCTGTCCGGAGATCTCCGCGACGCCCTGCTCGGTCACGACCGCGCTCATCTGGAAGGACGTCACCGGCTCGTCGACCAGGGGCACGATCGTCGAGCAGTCCGCCTTCGGGTGCCAGGACCGCAGCGCGATGAACGCCTGCCCGCCCTCGCTGTGCATCGCCCCGACGATGAAGTCGGTCTGGCCGCCGAAGCCCGAGTGGATCCGGGCGTTGATCCGCGAGGCGTTGGCCTGCGCGAACAGGTCGACCTGGAGCGCGGTGTTGACGCTGACCATCCTCTGGTTCCGCGCGATGCGGGCGGGGCTGTTGGTGACCTCGGTCCGCACGCATCTGGACCCGCTCGTTGCGGTCGACCCACGCGAGCAGCTCCGGCGAGCCGAAGAGGAAGGACGCGGTGATCGGCACGGTTGCGGTCGAGCGCGCCGACCCGCTCGAGCGCGAGCACGCTGTCGGAGAACATCTCGGTCCACACCCGCAGGCCGCTGCGGCCGGTCAGGCCGTGCAGGGTGGCGTCCGGTACGGCGCCGATGCCGGCCTGCAGCGTCGACCCGTCGGACACGCGCTCGGCGACCAGTGCGGCCGATGCGGCGCGGACTCCTCGTCGATCGCGGTGACCGGCGCGATCGGCAGGGGCTCGTCGGCCTCGACCAGCACGTCGATGAGGCTCGAGGTCGACAAGGGCGTCGCCGTACGTCCACGGCAGGTGCTCGTTGACCTGGGCGATCACCCGTCCCCCGTTGCGGCGGGCCGCCTCGACGGCAGCCGGGAGCACGTTGACCTCGACGCCGAGCGACACCTGGCCGTCGCGCGGCCGGGTCGTGTGCAGCACGACGGCGTCGGGCGGCAGCTGCCGGTTGAAGAGCGTCGGCACCATCGAGAGCCGGGACGGGAAGTAGCTGAGCCGGCGGGCTGCGTCGCTGCCCCGGCCCGACGAACGAGGTCTCGAGGGTGACCCCCTCACGGTCGGGCAGGCCCGGCTGCCCGTTCAGCGCCCAGAGCCGGTACTCGTCGAGGGCGCCGTCGATCACCTTCAGGGTGTGCCACGGGGTCGCGTGGTTGCCGCTGACGACGATGCGTGGGTCGGGCGGGCAACGAGGCGAGGGCGTGTGCGAGGTCCACGGCCCGATTCCATCATTCCCTCGGGCAGCGCGGCCCGGGCCGGAAGTCCCGTCAGAACCGTGCCGGTTCGCGGTACTCCCCCCACTCCGCGCGCAGCGCGTCGCAGATCTCACCGAGCGTCGCCTCGGCACGGCACGCCTCGAGCATCGGTTCGATCATGTTCTCGTCGGCGCGGGCGGCGGCCACCATGCGCTCGAGCGCGGCCGACACCCGGCCTCGTCGCGGGCGGAGCGGCGGGACTGGAGGGCCCGGACCTGCTCGACCTCGACCTCGTGGGAGACCCGGAGGATCTCGAGGTCGTGGGTGACGGAGTCCTCGTGGCAGTTGACGCCCACGATCCGCTTCTCACCCTTCTCGAGGGCGACCTGGTACTGGAACGCCGCCTCGGCGATCTCGGACATGAACCAGCCCTCCTCGATGCCGCGCAGCAGGCCGCGCGTCACCAGCCACTCGCCGTTGCGCACGGCCGCGGCGATCTCCTCCGGTCGGTCGGAGGTGAGGGTGGAGCCGCCCATCGCGAGGATCGTGTCGAAGATCGCGGTGGCCTCGGCCTCGATGCGGTCGGTGAGCGCCTCGACGTACCAGGAGCCGCCGAGCGGGTCGGCGACGTTCACGACGCCGGTCTCCTCCATGATCACCTGCTGGGTGCGCAGCGCGATCTCGGCGGCCTGCTCGGAGGGCAGCGCCAGGGTCTCGTCGAGGGCGTTGGTGTGCAGCGAGTTCGTGCCGCCGAGCACCGCGGACAGCGCCTCGATGCCGGTGCGCACCACGTTGTTGTACGGCTGCTGGGCGGTCAGGGAGACGCCCGCGGTCTGGGTGTGGAACCGGAGCCACTGGGCCTTCTCGCTGGTGGCGCCGTAGACGTCGCGCATCCACCGTGCCCAGATCCGGCGCGCGGCGCGGAACTTCGCGATCTCCTCGAAGAAGTCGACGTGCGCGTCGAAGAAGAACGACAGCCCCGGCGCGAACACGTCGACGTCGAGGCCGCGCGAGAGCCCGAGCTCGACGTACCCGAACCCGTCGGCGAGGGTGAACGCGAGCTCCTGCGCGGCCGTCGAGCCGGCCTCGCGGATGTGGTAGCCGGAGACGGAGAGCGGCTTGTACGCCGGGATGTTCTCGGCGCAGTACTCCATCAGGTCGCCGATCAGCTTCAGGTGCGGCTCGGGGGCGAACAGCCACTCCTTCTGGGCGATGTACTCCTTGAAGATGTCGGTCTGGAGCGTGCCGTTGAGGGTGCGGGTGTCGACGCCGGCGCGCTCGGCGGCGACCAGCATCATGCAGAAGACCGGGACGGCCGGTCCGCTGATGGTCATCGAGGTCGTGACCGCGCCCAGGTCGATGCCGTCGAAGAGGATCTCCATGTCGGCGACGGAGTCGATCGCGACGCCGCAGTGGCCCACCTCGCCGAGGGACTTCGGGTCGTCGGAGTCGCGGCCCATGAGCGTCGGCATGTCGAACGCGACGGACAGCCCGCCGCCGCCGCGGCCGAGGATCATCCGGTACCGCTCGTTGGTCTGCTGCGCGTTGCCGAACCCGGCGAACTGCCGGATCGTCCAGGTCCGCCCGCGGTAGCCGGTCGGGTAGAGCCCCCGCGTGAACGGGAACTCGCCGGGCCACTCGGAGTCGTCGGTGCCGTACGCCGGCTCCACCTCCAGGCCGCTCAGCGTCGTGAAGTCGGCCTCGCGGACGCGGGACTTCTCGTAGCGGGACTGCCAGCGGGCACGCGCGTTCTCGCTCATGGACAAATAGTAGGACGTCCTAGTAATCGCGCCAAGTGCGATGGGCTACCGCTCCCACCGCGACAGCAGCCCGTCACGCACCTCGACCGAGGTCTGGCGCACCTTGAGCTTGGCGCGGCCCCCAGCGATGAACTCGTACGCGCGGGGCAGGGCGAGGCCGACCCGTCGTACGTCGTCGGCGGTGGTCATGTGCCCTAGAAGTCCCCGGCGGCGCGACGGACCGGCCGCAGCAGCTCGGACAGCTGCGCCAGGTCCTGGTCGTCGAGCGCGCCCAGCGCGAAGTCCGCGTCGACCAGGTCGCGGGTCGCGAGCTCGACGAGCTGGCGGCCCCGGTCGGTGATCTCGGCGAGCACCGCCCGGCCGTCCTCGGGGTGCGCACGCCGGGTGACCAGGCCGGCGCCCTCGAGGCGCCGGATGATCGAGGTGACCGACGTCGGGTGGACCTGCAGCCGCTCCCCCATCTTCCCCAACGGCAGCGATCCCCGCGAGGAGAACACCAGCAGCACCAGCGCCTCGTAGCGGGCGAAGGTCAGGCCGTGGGGCCGGAGGATCGCGTCGAGCCGGGCGATGACGAGCTGCTGCACGCGCATCAGCGACGTCACGGCGTGCATCGCCGGCACCCGGCCCCAGCGCTCCCCCCACTGTCGGGCGGCCTCGTCGATGGGGTCGAACGGCAGGGTCACGGTAGGAGGCTAGTTGAACTGCCGCCCGCGCAGTCCGGCTCGCTGCACGACCCGCTGGATGGCGAGGTCACGCTGGTAGGGCCGCCCGACGTACCGGATCTCGCGGATGGCCTGCTCCCGAGCGGCGGACTCGAAGCAGAAGTGCCCGAAGCCCAGGATCCGTCCGTGCACCGGCCGGCGGACGGTGATGTCGAGGATCCGGCTCAGCGGCATCGTGGCCAGGCTCTGGGTGAGCACGCCGTGGACCCGGAACACCCGCATGTTCGTGATCACGAAGCGGTCCCGGTGCGAGCCGAGCGCCAGCCACAGGGCGTGCGCGAGTACCGCGAACGCCAGGAGGACCGGCACCCATGCGATGTCGACCGGTGTCACGCCGCTGAGCAGGAGCAGGCCGAGGCCGGCCAGGCCCTCGGCGACCGGGCGCAGGTACGCCGCCCAGTGGTGCCGCACCTCGTCGACCACCACCTCGCCCTCGTCGCGCAGCAGGTGCTGCGCGATCCGGGGATCGACCCCGAAGCCGACCGCCACTACTCGAGCTCGCGGATGAAGGTGATCACCGCGCCGAAGAAGTCGCCGGTGAGCTGGGCGCCGTTGACGCCGGCCTTGTGGGCGGACTGGGCCAGACCGTGGGGGTCGGTGACCATCCAGAAGAGGCCGAACACGATCAGCAGTGCGACGACTGCTCGTTTCATGGGGGAAGCTCCATCCGCAGACACCCGGAGTCAGGACATGGGTCGATCCCGTTGTCTACCCGAAGGGGTGAGCGCCTGCCATCGGACACGCCGGTCTAGACAGGATCGGTCCCCACCTGGGGCCGCGAACTGCGGCGTCCCGCGACGCGATGCGGCCCCCGGGCCCGGGCGATGGCCCGGCCCCGGGGGCCGCAGGAACTTCCGATCCGGCTACTTGATCCGGATCGTCCTCGGTCGCGAGGTCCCCGGCCGGTAGCTGTCGTCACCGGCGTAGTACGCCTCGATCTTCAGCTTGCCGTGGCCGTGGACCTTGAAGCGGACCTTGGCCGTGCCGTTCTTCAGCTCGGCGCTGCCGAGCTTGTGGCCCGAGGTGGTCCGCACGGTCACCGTGCCGGTCGGCGTGACACCGGACCGCTTCTGCACGGTGACGGTGGCCCGGACCTGGTGGCCGGACTTGACCCGCTTCGGGGCCCGCAGCTTGACCGTGCCCTCCCCCTTCGGGGCGTTCACGTTCACGACCTGGGCCTTGCTGCCCACGGTGTTGTGGAAGTGGACCATCAGCAGGCCCTTCCCACCGTCGGCGGCGTAGCTCGCGGCGTTGCGGGTGACGGTCAGCTCCTTGCCGTCCTGGTCGTCGCTCACCACGAACGGCGAGGCGTCGTCGACCACCGTCACGCCCGGCGTGAACAGGTCGGCGCTCAGCGTGCCGGCCACGTCGTTGCCGTCCCAGCCGGCCTCGTCCACCTCGCCGTTGCGCGAGTAGGAGAAGGTCTGCAGGGCGTAGTCGATGCGCGGGTGCGTCGCGTTGACCCCGTAGTCGGCGAGCGCGGTGAGCCAGATCGGCATCACGAGCACGTCGCTGTCGTACGTCGCGGTGTCGACGTTGCCCAAGAGGATGTTGGTCGCCTCGTAATCCACGACCGCACCCGTGTTCAGGTCGATCAGGATCGTCAGCATCAGGTCCTCGTCGGGGTACCGGCCGTTGTAGGCGACCAGGTCCGGCGTGCCGTCCCGGTTGGTGTCCAGGTAGAGGTCGTACTCCGCCTGACCGGCGGCCGTGCCGTGCACGCCCTGCGACGCGACGGCGAAGTACGCCATGGCGTCGGCCGGGTCAGCGTACGGCGCGTCCGAGGTGACGCCGACGTACTTCAGGTCGGCCGCCTTGTCGCTCTGCGTCGATGCACAGTTGCTGTCGTTGGCGTCGGCGCACGCCGGGAGCACCCCGCTCTTGGCCTGCAGCTCGAAGCCGGCGACCAGCGAGAACACGCTCTCGGCACCCGTGCCCTGGTCGACGCCCGTGCCGGAGAGGCCGAGGGTCGCCGAGGTGGCGCCGGGCTTGAACGTCAGCGCGGCGGGCTGGGTCATGCTCGACGCCGGACGCGGCGCGGAGTAGACCGGGACCCGCAGCTGCGGGGCGCTGCCGGACTGCGGCGTCAGCAGCACGCGGCCGCTGGCGTCGGCGAGGGTCTGCAGCGGCAGGCCCTGGCTGTCGGTGTTCCCGTGCGTCGCATCGAACGTCTTGGCCAGGGCGGTCGGGTCGGCGATGGTCAGGGTGACCGTGACCGTCTGCGACTCGCCACCGGCCACCGTCACCGAGGCCGGGGAGACCGTGTACTCCACGCCCGGCACCGAGGTGATGGCGTCGTACGACGTGTCGTAGGTCCGCGTCGTCGAGCCGGTGTTCTCCACCTTGACGTGCTTGGTGAGCGAGACCGGCTCGGTGACCTCCAGCGGCCCGAAGGACACGCTGACCGCGCCCGGGTCGTCGGTGACGTAGGCGAGCACGTCGTTGGCCAGGGCACGGTCGGCCTGGATGCGGCCGGCTCCGGCGCGGTTCGGCGCGTACTTGTCGCCCGTGTGGTTGTCACCGGTGTAGAGGTCCTGGCCGGCGGTGTTCATGATGTCGGCCTTGACCTGCTCCGGCGTCCAGCCCGGGTTCTTCGAGACGACCAGCGCCGCGAGGCCCGCCACCATCGGCGCCGCCATCGAGGTGCCGCTCTCGGTGATGCCCTCGTCGCCGGTGCCGACCGCGGTCGAGAACACCGTCGCGCCGACCGCCGAGACGTCCGGCTTCAGGTTGCCCGCGCCACGGATGCCGCGGGAGGAGAAGTCGGTGACCTTGTCGTCGTCCTTCGGGAACGTCTGGGTGACGGCGTTGGCCGTCGTGCCGGTCACGGTCACGGTCTTGCCGGCCGCGAGCGCGTCGCGGATGGCCTGGCCGCCCGAGTGGTTGACCAGCACGCCCGGGATCACGGCCGAACCGGTGATGCCGGCCGAGAACGTGTCCAGGTTGCTGGCGAAGACGAACCCGATGCCTCCGGCGTCGACGACGTTGCCGCTACGGGTCACCGACCCGCACTCGAGGTCGTCGTCGGTCCACTTCAGGATCGCGACCTTGCCGGCGATCTGTGCGGCCTGCGCAGGGGTGAACGGGTCGCAGCCGGTCACGTCTGCGCCCAGGTCGACGACCTGACCGGCGAGGTCGGGGTCGTTGGCCCAGTCGTAGGCGACCGACCGCTCGGAGGCGTACGGCGCATCCGGGGCCGCCGCGCTGTCGACGTCCACGTTCAGCCCGTCGACGACACTCTGTGCGTCGACCGCGGCAGCGACGGTGATCGCCTTCCGGGCGGTGCCCGGCGAGCCGCCGACGTCGTAGAGGTCGTAGGAGTTGCCCGACGAGATCGCCATGGTGACGCCGGCGTCGCTGGCGGCGTTGGCCATCACGGCGTCGCCGTCGTCCGGCGCGCCGAAGTCCGAGCCGAGGGACATGTTGACCACGTCGACCGCGTCGGACGGGTCACCGTCGCCGTTGGGGTCCATCGCCAGGTCGATCGCCGCACCGACGACGTCGGTGCTGCCCTCGCACCCGAACACCCGGATCGCGACCAGCGAGGCCTGCGGCGCCATGCCGGGGCCGATCCGCATCGACGAGAAGTCGGTGCTCTGGTTGTACGCGCCGGTGTACGTCGTGCCGTCGGCGTTCTCGCCGTAGCCCGCGACGGTGCCGGAGACGTGGGAGCCGTGGCCCTCGCAGTCCAGCGGGTTCGGGTCCGGGGTCGGCACCGGGTTGTAGGTGTCGCTGTTCGGGTCGGCGTCGTACGCGTCACCGACCAGGTCGTAGCCGTCGACCACCTTGGTGGTCGGGAAGATGCTCCCGCTCCACAGCGTCGCGTCGTCGGCGTGGGCGTGCTCGGCCTCGTACGCCGCCTTGGTGCCCGGGCCGCCGAAGTTGGCGTGGGTGAAGTCGATGCCGGTGTCGATGACCGCGACCCTGGTGCCCTCACCGAGGTCGCCGTTGCCCTCCCAGGCGGCCGGAGCCCCCTGGAGCGGCACCGCGTAGGAGTTCTCGTGGCTCTTCGGCGCGACCGGGTACACCGCCGTGACGCCCGCGATGGACGACAGGGCGGCGAAGTTGCGCACGTTCGTGGTCACCGCGACCGCCGGCAGCGCGGCGTGCGTGCGGTAGAGCACCGGCGTGCGCGCGGGGAGCTCGCGGATCACGGCGTCCTGGGCCGCGGTGACGCGGCTCAGCTGGCGCCGGGCGGCGTCACGCGCGGCCCGCGGGGTCGCGCCCCGCCGGGCCTGGCGGAACGCCGTCGTCGTCGACGGGACGTCGAGCTTGAGCAGGAAGGTGTAGCGGCCGGAGTCGGGGACGGCTCCGAGGCGCTGCGAGGCGTCCAGGTGGGCTCCGGAGAGGTCCGGCCGGGACGTGGACAGGGGATGTGCGTGGTCGGCGTTCGCGGCCGTGGCCGGTCCGGTAGCGGTCGCGGCCGCACCGAGGGCCAGGGCCGTGACGCTCAGGATCGCGCCGGCTCGAGAGCGGCGCGATCCCACACGGCGGGGGGTTGATGACAAGGCTGACTACCTCCGATTGCACGGGGCGGAGCACCGGAGGACACTCCGGTGCTCCGGCATGCAACCACGAGACGTGCCGCCGTGTGGGCAAGAACACGAAAGTTCATCCGTCGGGGTCGTCGACCTGCCCGGAGATCCGGCATTGCGGACCCGATCAGTCGGTGAAGCCCGCCAGCAGCTCGTCGGCGGCGGCGTACGGATCGCTCGTCCCGGCCGCGACCGCGGCTGCGAGCTCGTCGAGCTCCGATCGGCCGTGCACGTCGCCCCACCGCGACCGGAGCGCGGTCACCGCGATCGCCTCGATCTCGTCGCGGGCCCGGCGGGTACGCCGGCGCTCGAGCTCGCCGCTGGACTCCAGCCAGGAGCGGTGCTTCTCGATCGCGGCCACGACGTCGCCCAGGCCCTCGCCCCGCTGGGCGACGGTCATCACGATGGGTGGCTTCCAGGAGCCCTCGGGAGCCTGGGCCAGCTGGAGCATCGAGCGCAGGTCACGACGCACCTGCTCGGCCCCGTCGCGGTCGGCCTTGTTCACGACGTACAGGTCGCCGATCTCGAGGATGCCGGCCTTCGCGGCCTGGATCCCGTCGCCCATGCCGGGCGCGAGGAGCACCATCGTGGTGTCGGCGAGCCCGGCGATCTCCACCTCGCTCTGGCCGACACCGACGGTCTCGATCAGGATGACGTCGCAGCCCGCGGCGTCTAGCACCCGCAGGGCCTGGGGCGTGGTCCAGGCGAGGCCGCCCAGGTGGCCGCGGGACGCCATCGAACGGATGTAGACCTCGCGGTCCAGGGCGTGGTCCTGCATGCGCACGCGGTCCCCCAGCAGCGCGCCGCCGGAGAACGGCGAGGACGGGTCGACGGCGAGTACGCCGACCCGCTTGTCGTGCCGGCGCAGCTCGGTCACCAGGGCGCTGGTGGACGTCGACTTCCCGACGCCCGGGGAGCCGGTGACGCCGATGACCTGCGCGTGACCGGTGTGGGGTGCGAGTGCCGCCATCACCTCGCGCAGCCGCGGCGACTCGTCCTCGACGAGGGAGATCAGCCGGGCGACCGATCGAGCGTCACCCTCGCGGGCGCGCTCGACCAGGTCGCCGACCGACTGCTCAGCCCTTCGGGACACGCACGATCAGGGCGTCGCCCTGCCCGCCGCCGCCGCACAGCGCCGCAGCGCCGACGCCGCCACCGCGGCGCTGGAGCTCGAGGGCGAGGTGCAGGACGATCCGCGTCCCCGACATGCCGACGGGGTGGCCGAGCGCGATCGCGCCGCCGTTGACGTTGACCTTCTCCGGGTCCAGGCCGAGCGCGCGGGTGGACTCGATGCCGACCGCGGCGAAGGCCTCGTTGAACTCCAGCAGGTCGAGGTCGGTGGGCGCGATGCCCTCCTTCTCGCACGCCTTGGTCGTGGCGTTCGCGGGCTGCATCTGCAGGCTGGAGTCGGGGCCGGCGACCATGCCGTGCGCGCCGATCTCGGCGAGCCAGGTCAGGCCCAGCTCCTCGGCCTTGGCCTTGCTCATCACGACGACCGCGGCGGCACCGTCGGAGATCTGCGACGCCGAGCCGGCGGTGATCGTGCCGTCCTTGGCGAACGCCGGCGGCAGCTTGCCGAGGGACTCGGCGGTCGTGTCTCCGCGGACGCCCTCGTCGGCGGAGACGACGATCGGGTCGCCCTTGCGCTGCGGGATCGTGACCGGCACGACCTCCTCGTCGAACACGCCGTTCTTCCACGCCGCGGCGGCGCGCTGGTGCGAGGTCGCGGCGAACTCGTCCTGCTCCTGGCGGGTCAGCTTCACGCCCTCGGCGTTGATCTGCTCGGTCAGCCCGCCCATGGCCTGGGTGGTGGCCTGGTCGTACAGCGCGTCGTACGCCATCGAGTCGACGAGCTTGACGTCGCCGAACTTGACGCCCTCGCGCGACTTCGGCAGGAAGTGCGGTGCGTTGGTCATCGACTCCATGCCACCGGCGACGACGATCTCGACCTCGCCGGCGCGGATCATCTGGTCGGCCATCGCGATCGCGTTGAGGCCGGAGAGGCAGACCTTGTTGATGGTGATCGACGGCATGCTCCACGGCAGGCCGGCGGCGATGCCGGCGGCGCGGGCCGGGTTCTGGCCGGCGCCGGCCTGGATGACCTGGCCCATGATCAGGTAGTCGACCCGCTCGGGCTGCACGCCGGCCTTCTCCAGGGCGCCCTTGATGGCGACGCCGCCCAGGTCGGCCGCCGACAGGCTCTTCAGGCCGCCGAGCAGGCGGCCGATCGGGGTGCGTGCCCCCGCGACGATGACGGACGGACCGGACATGGGTGCCTCCAGGGTTCGTGGGTGGTTCGCTGTCGACCCTACCCACGGGTTCGGCACCCCGGCGAGGGTGGAACGCATCACACCCGCTCGCGGCCCCCGCTCCGGCGTACGACCATGTGCGGCATGAACCTGGACGCAGCCGGCCACCTGTTCACCGCCATCGACCACGTGGGCATCGCGGTGCCCGACCTCGACGCCGCGATCGCGTTCTACGAGGAGACCTACGGGATGCGTCTGGCGCACCAGGAGGTCAACGAGGAGCAGGGCGTGCGCGAGGCGATGATGGCCGTGGGCGACTCCGGCAGCCACGTCCAGCTGCTGGCGCCGCTGTCCGACTCCTCGACCATCGCCAAGTTCCTCGACACCAAGGGCCCGGGCATCCAGCAGATGGCCTACCGGGTCACCGACATCGACGCGGTGAGCGCGCTCCTGCGCGAGCGCGGCGTGCGGCTGCTGTACGACGAGCCGAAGCGCGGCACCTCGGAGTCCCGCGTGAACTTCATCCACCCCAAGGACGCCGGCGGCGTGCTGGTCGAGCTCGTGGAGCCGGCCGCGCACTGAGCCGGCGGGCCGGACCACGACACCACCCGGTGCTGAGGGACACGTCACACGGGGGTGTTGCCCCGGGTTACCGATGGGTAATCTCCCGCCAAAGCCCCGACCCTGACCCACCAGGAGCCGACGTGCAGCACATCCTCGACGCGATCATGGCCGGCGACACCGCCCCCGATGACTTCGCCACTCTGGAGATCCCCGACCACTACCGCGCCGCGACCGTCCACAAGGACGAGGTCGACATGTTCGAGGGGCTCGCGACCAAGGAGAAGGACCCCCGCAAATCCCTCCACGTGGAGGACGTCGCGCTGCCCGAGCTCGGGCCGGGCGAGGCGCTGGTCGCGGTGATGGCGAGCGCCATCAACTACAACACCGTCTGGACCTCGATCTTCGAGCCGGTGTCGACGTTCGGGTTCCTCGAGCGCTACGGCCGCCTGTCCCCCCTCGCCAAGCGCCACGACCTGCCGTACCACATCGTCGGGTCGGACCTGGCCGGGGTCGTCCTCAAGACCGGCCCCGGCGTGCACCTGTGGAAGCCGGGCGCCGAGGTCGTCGCGCACTGCCTGTCGGTCGAGCTCGAGCACCCCGACGGCCACAACGACACGATGCTCGACCCGGAGCAGCGGATCTGGGGCTTCGAGACCAACTTCGGCGGCCTCGCCGAGATCGCGCTGGTCAAGGCCAACCAGCTGATGCCCAAGCCCGACCACCTCACGTGGGAGGAGGCCGCCTCCCCGGGGCTGGTCAACTGCACGGCGTACCGCCAGCTGGTCAGCAAGAACGGCGGCGACATGAAGCAGGGCGACAACGTCCTGATCTGGGGCGCCTCCGGTGGCCTGGGCGGCTTCGCGACGCAGTACGCCCTCAACGGCGGCGCGACGCCGGTCTGCGTGGTCTCCAGCGAGGAGAAGGCCGAGATCTGCCGCAAGATGGGCGCCGATCTGATCATCAACCGGTCCGAGGAGGACTACCGGTTCTGGAAGGACGACCGCACCCAGGACCCCAAGGAGTGGAAGCGCTTCGGGGCGAGGATCCGCGAGCTCACCGGTGGTGAGGACATCGACATCGTCTTCGAGCACCCGGGCCGCGAGACGTTCGGCGCGAGCGTCTTCGTGACCCGCAAGGGCGGGACGATCACGACCTGCGCGTCCACCAGCGGCTACATGCACGAGTACGACAACCGCTACCTGTGGATGAACCTCAAGCGGATCATCTCCTCCCACTTCGCCAACTACCGCGAGTCGTGGGAGGCCAACCGCCTCATCGCCAAGGGCAAGATCCACCCGACACTCTCCCAGAGCTACCCGCTCGACGAGGTCGGCCAGGCCACGCTCGACGTGCACCGCAACGCCCACCAGGGCAAGGTCGGCGTGCTCTGCCTCGCCCCCGAGGAGGGCCTCGGCGTCCGTGACACCGAGATGCGTGACCGGCACCTGGAGGAGATCAACCGCTTCCGCGGCGTCTGAGCGACCCCCGCTCGCTGACCGGCCCGGCAATTACCGCCGGGCCGGTCTGTGCTCTGCCGGTCCGATCGGCAAGACTGGGCCGCGACCCGACCACCGCCTGAGAAGGGGTACCGCCGTGAGCGACCAGGGACTGTCCATCTTCGACGACGACGAGCCGAACGAGGACCGGACCGGCAAGGCCGCCGACGACGCCACCCAGGTGATGCCGGCGGTGCCGCGCCGTCAGGAGCCGGCCGCCGACGCGTCGGAGCGCACCCGGCAGGCGCCGGCGGCTCCCGCGCGGCCGGCCACGCCCCCGGCCACGCCTCCGGCCACGCCCCCGGGCACGCCCTCCCCGACGCCGCGCGCGGGCGGCCCGACCACACCGGCCACGCCGGCCACCCCGGCCACCCCGGCCGGGTTCCCGGTGGTGCGCCGCGGCGGCTACGACAAGGACGCCGTCGACGCCCGGGTCCGGCAGCTGACCACCGAGAAGACCGGGCTCGGCACCAGCCTGGCCGAGTCCGAGCGGCGCGTGCTCGAGCTCGAGGCCCGGATCGCGGAGCTCCAGGAGCAGCTGCAGGAGAACGAGACCCCGTCGTACGCCGGGCTGGGTGGTCGCGCCAGCGCGATGCTGCGACTCGCCGAGGAGGAGGCCGCGGAGGTCCGCGAGCACGCCCGGCGGGAGGTCGACGAGATCCGCGCGCAGGCGGCGCGTGATGCCCAGGCGATGCGCGCCGACGCGGCCCGCGAGGCCGAGGACATGCGGCTGGTCCAGCTCAAGGAGCTCGACGAGCACCGCAGCCGGGTGATGGCCGACGCCGAGCAGGAGCGGGCGCTCGCCAGGAGCGAGGCCGAGGACCTGGTCGCCTCGGCCAAGCGGCAGGCCGAGCAGCTGCGCCTCGCGGCCGAGCAGGAGACCAACGAGCTCCGCACCGCCGCCAAGCGCGAGGCCGAGCAGGCCCGCGCCGCCGCCGACCGCGAGGTGCAGGAGGCCCGCCGTACCCTCGCCGTCGAGAAGGAGCGGCTCGCCCGCGAGGCGACCGACCACCACGCCAGCGCCACCGCCGAGACCCGCCGGCTCGTCGAGGAGGCCGAGGAGCGCGCCGCCGCGGCCGAGGAGCGCGCCCGCGCCGCCGCCAGCCGGGCCACCGAGCAGCGGGCCCAGGCCGCCACCGAGGCCGAGGCCCTGCTGTCGCGGGCCCGCCGGGAGGCCGAGCAGATCGTCGCGTCCGCGCGCACGCAGGCCGAGTCGATCGCCACCAGCGGTGCCGCCGACGCCGAGCGGGAGCTCGCCGCCGTCCGCGCCGAGGTGGACCGGATCTCCAAGCGGCGCGACGCGATCATGGCCCAGCTGTCGTCACTGCACGAGGTGATCGCGGGCTTCGGCAAGGACGAGGAGTGACCGAGGCGTCAGCGGAGCCGCAGGAGGAGACGACGCCGTCCGAGGACACCGCGGACGACCGCGAGGACCTCGGCGAACCGGGACCGCCACTGGACCACCGGGCGCCGTTCTACGTGGGCTTCGTCGGCGGCCTCGGCGCCCTGCTGGCGCTCTGGATCGCACTGAACGTCCGGGCCATCGGCTCGACGCTGATGCTGGTGGTCGTCGCCCTCTTCCTGGCCGCCGGACTGAACCCGGCGGTCGAGTTCTTCGAGCGGCGCGGCCTGCGCCGGTCGTACGCCGTCGTCACCGTGATCCTGGCGTTCCTGGTCGCGCTGGGCCTGTTCATCGTCGCGATCGTCCCGGTGATCGCCGACCAGGTCCAGGCGCTGACCGACAACGTGCCGCAGTGGCTCGACGACCTGCGCCGCAACGACCAGGTGCAGCGCCTCGACCGGCAGTACGACGTCGTCGACAAGATCCGGACCTACGTCACCGACGGGGACTTCCTCGGCGCGATCTTCGGCGGCGCCCTCGGCGTCGGGCTCGCCGTCCTCGGGGCCGTCCTGAACGGCTTCATCATCGTCGTGCTGACGCTGTACTTCCTGGCGTCGCTGGAGATGACCAAGTCGGCGATCTACCGTCTCGCCCCCGCGTCGCGGCGCGACCGGGTCTCGAAGCTCGGCGACCGCGTGGTGCGCAGCGTCGGCGGCTACGTCTCGGGCGCGTTCATCGTCGCCATGTGCGCCGGGCTGTCCTCGCTGGTCTTCCTGTTCATCGCCGGCCTCGCGCAGTACGCCGTGGCGCTGGCCTTCGTGGTCGCCCTGCTCGACGTGATCCCGATGATCGGCGCCACCATCGGCGCGGTCATCGTGTCGGCGATCGCGTTCGCGACCGACTGGAAGATCGGCGTCGCGTGCGTGGTGTTCTACATCGTCTACCAGCAGGTCGAGAACTACGTGATCTACCCGCGGGTGATGTCGAAGTCCGTCGACGTCCCGGGCGCCGTCACCGTCATCGCGGCGCTGGTCGGCGCGGCCCTGTTCGGCGTGGTCGGCGCCCTGCTGGCGATCCCGACCGCCGCGTCGATCCTGATGCTGGTGCGCGAGGTCTGGGTCAGGCGACAGGACCAGCGGTAGCGGCCAGCGGCACCGGCTCGAGGGTGTCGCGCTCGCCGAGCTTGACGAAGACGACGCCCACGAGGATCAGCAGCCCGCCGACCAGCTGGACGGTCCGCGGCAGCTCGCCGAGGAGCAGCCACGCGAAGAGCACCCCGGCGAGCACCTCGGTGAGCGCCACGAACGACGCGAGTCGCGAGCCCAGCCGGCGCCCGGCCGCGATGCCCGTGGTGTAGGGGACCGCCGCGGTCACCACGCCGAGGACGACCAGCGGCACCCACCACGAGAACGTCACCCCGGCGTACGCCACGCTCGCCGAGGACGAGCGCATCGGCAGCACCCCCACCAGCCCGAGCGCGCCCAGCACCACCGCGCCGACGACCAGGCCGCCCGCGGCGAGCACCATGGGTGGCAGCCCGTTGCCCTCGTCGGCGGAGACCACGAAGTACGTCGCCGCGCCGACCATCGCGGCCAGCGCCCACAGCATGCCCGGCACGCTCAGGTGCGCGCCGGAGAGGAGGTCGAGGACCAGCACCAGGCCGACGGCCGCGAGGCCGGCACCCACCAGGGTGATCGCGCCGGGCCGCTGCCCGTGCCGCAGCCACAGCCAGACCACGACCGTCGCCGGCGCGGTGTACTCGATGAGCAGCGCCGGACCGACCTGCATGTGCTGGACGGCGGAGAAGTAGCAGAACTGCGCACCCGCCACCGCGATCGCGCCGTACAGGCCGATCACGCCGGCGTTGCGGCGGAGCAGCTGCCACCGGCCGCGCAACGAGACCAGGCCCAGCGGCAGCACCACCAGCGCGGCGACGCCGACCCGGACGAGCACGATCGCGCCGGCGCTCCAGCCGGCGTCGAGCAGCTGGCGGGCGAGCGGCCCGGACATGCCGAACGACGCCGCCGACACGAGCGCGAACGCCAGGCCGCCGGCCAGCCGCGACCCCGAGGCGACGGCGTCGGACGGGGCCGCCTCGTCATGGGTCACTGATGTCATGGCACATGACGCTACGGCTCGGTGCAGTAAGGTGTCAATGTGGTTTTCGCTCATGACACCGAGGTCTCCCTCCAGGCCGCGGTCATCCTGGCGAACTCCGGGCTGGAGCCGGACACGCTCGACCACCGTGGCGGACCTGGACGCCTTCTACGTCGAGTTCGAGTACACCGGCCGTCACGACCGCGACCTCGCCGAGCTGGAAGCGGTCCGCGCGATCCGCCCGGCGCTCCACGAGCTGCTCACCGCCGAGCGCGACGAGGCGGTCGAGATCGTCAACCGGATGCTCTCCCAGGCCCGCGCGGTCCCCCAGCTGGTCCGCCACGACGTCTGGGACTGGCACCTCCACGCGGTCGAGCCGGACGCGACCTGGCCAGCCGGATCCTGGTGGAGACCGCGATGGCGATGATCGACGTCATCCGCGCCGACGAGCTGTCCCGGCTCGGCATCTGTGCGGACGACGACTGCCGCGGCGTGGTCGTCGACCTGTCCCGCAACCGCTCCAAGCGCTTCTGCTCCACCCGTGCGGCAACCGCAACGCGGTCGCGGCCTACCGCGAGCGTCAGGCACGGTTGAGTCGTGACTTCTGACCAGTTGAGTCGGGGGTTCTGACCAGTTGAATCGGGAGTTGTGACCACCACCGGTGTCGCGTACGCGCACGGTCCCGGGTCGGCCGGGCACGAGTGGGTACCGCGGGGCCATGACGACCGCCCCGATGGAGCCCCTTCCACTCGACCCGGACAGCCCGGTCGACCCCGTCGCACCGGGCGAGCAGCCCGAGGAGCTGCCCGGCGCCGACCCGTCGACCCCGGAGCCTCAGCCGGACCCCGAACCCGACGTCATCCCCGACACCGCTCACTGAGCTGCCGGAACTCCCGACTCAACTGGTCAGAACTCCCGATTCGACTGGTCGGAACTCCCGACTCAACCGTCAGTCACGGTCGGCCGCGAGGAACCGGCGCAGGACCTCGACGAACACCTCGGGCTGCTCGGAGTGGACCCAGTGGCCGGCGTCCTTGATGGTGACCCGGCGGTTGCGGGGGAACCAGCGGTCCATCGCGGCGGCGTACTCGTCGCTCGACGTA
This sequence comes from uncultured Actinomycetota bacterium, assembly GCA_963763225.1. Taxonomy (GTDB): domain Bacteria; phylum Actinomycetota; class Actinomycetes; order Propionibacteriales; family Nocardioidaceae; genus Nocardioides. Next base: position 150,200 of record CAVXNT010000009.1, read on the forward strand.
CGGCGACTGCTGGCCGGCGATCCACAGGGTCCGGCCCTGGTACGGCGGATGCGCCGCGAGCTCGTCCTCGGGCCAGCCGCCGAGGGCCTCCAGGTCGCGTCCGAGGACGTCGAGGTTCGGCTGCCACGCCCAGCCGTCGTCGTCGCGCCGGAGGTTCTGCAGCAGGAAGCTGCGCACGGCGTCGCTGGGCACCGCGTCCCGTAGCGCCGCGTCGGCGTCGCGGCGGTGCTCGAGGGAGCCGAGGTCGAGGTCCCGCATCGCGCTGATGTAGGCCGCGAACTCGCTGCGCGCCTCGTAGTCGACCGGCGAGACGTCCACGACGCAGAGCCGCTCGACGAGCTCGGGGTGCCGCAGCGCGAGCACCATCGCGGCCTTGCCTCCCATCGAGTGGCCGACCAGCGCGACCGGGTCGTCGGCGGAGAACAGCTCCGCCACCTGGTCCGCCATGTCCACGTAGTCGAAGTGCTCGGTCCACGCCGAGCGCCCGTGATTCGGCATGTCGACCAGCAGCACCCGGTGGTCGCCGGCGATCGCCTTGGCGATCGTCGTCCAGTTCTTGCCCTGGCCGAACAGCCCGTGGCAGAACGCGACCAGCGGCCCACGCTCCCCCAGGCTCGTCGTGTGCAGTCCTTCCCTCAGCACCATCGGCGCACCCCCGTCGGGCTCAGATCACGGTCACGGAGCACGACGGCGAGCCGGTCGCCCACGTGCCGGCAGGTCCACCGGAAGTCCCGCCGCCGGTACTCGACCGCGAGGACCCGGTCGCCGTAGACGTCGGCGTACGCCGCGCACTCGTGGTACCGGCCGCACTCCTCGGCGACCGCGAAGTCGTAGCCGATCCGGCTGCCGTCGAAGCCGGCGAGGTTCTTCTGCCCCGCCGCCAGGCCGGCGTCGTGCGCCCCGCTCACCAGCAGGCGCGCGTAGGCGAGGGCCTGCTGCCTGCGTGAGCAGGTGGCGGCTGCGGGTGAAGGAGTCGAGGTTGTCGAACTCGACGGCGTCGAAGCCGTCGGCGGCGCAGCCGTCGGTCCACCCGCCGACGATCCGGGCCAGCGCCCGCCGCTTCGCGGGGGTGCGTACGTCGAGCAGCCACTCGCCCCACGCCTCGTCGGTGACCGGCTTCCCCGCGTGCTTCAGCACCAGCCGCCAGTGGTGACGCCGCCAGAACCGGCGCTCGTCCGGCTGGGTCTGGAAGCCGTTGACGTAGCAGACGTTGTACCGGTCACCCACGGGCGCTGCCCGCCGGTCGCGGACCACGATGCCGACGCGGTCGGGCACGGGACGCGCCCCGCCGAGCTGGTAGTCGACGTCCGTGCCCGTGGGCAGCGGAGGGGGCGAGGCCGGGGTCGCGCGTGCGGCGGTCGTCGTCGGCGTCGCGCTCGGCAGCAGGGCGAGCAGGACCGGCAGCACCAGCGCGTAACTCCACGCGCCGCGACGCCGTTGACCCGGCACCGCTGACGTTCGAGATCGGATCATCCATGCCATCCTCCCGCACCCGGCTGCTCGCGCTCACCGGCGCCCTGGCCCTCACCCTGTCGCTGACCGGCGTCACCCACGCCGGTGCCGCCGCGACGGACCCGACCGTGGCCGGCGCCCACGCCGGCCTCGACCGGCTGCTCGCCAGCGGCACGCCCGACGGCCGCGCGATCGTCCGCTTCGACGCCGTACCCGGCGCCGCGCAGGTCGACGCGCTCGAGCGCTCGGCCTCACCGTGCAGCCGATGCAGCACCTGCCGCTGGCCCTGGTGCAGGGCCCGGTGGCCGCGATGACCGAGGCCGTCGTGCGCGGCGTCGGCGCGGACGTCTACCCCGACGAGCCGATCCAGCTGCTCGACACCGCCTCCAGCGACGCGATGTCCTCCTCCCCCGCCGCCGCGCAGCGCCTGCGCACGCGCGGCCTCACCGGCAAGGGCGTCACGGTCGGGATCGTCGACTCCGGCTGCGACGCCACGCACCCGGACCTGGCCGACCGGGTGGTCCACAACGTCAAGCTCTACAGCCCCGAGTACGCCAACGCCGGCACCCAGCCGACCCTCGTCGTCCCGGTGGACCAGGGCCCGGTCAGCAACACCGACCTGGGCAGCGGCCACGGCACGCACGTCGCCGGGATCGTCGCCGCCGACTCGCAGTCGGTCGACGACGGCAGCCGGTACGGCGTCGCGCCCGGCGCGGATCTCGACTGCTTCTCGATCGGCGAGGTGCTGTTCACGACCGCGGTGGTGACGGCGTACGACTACATCCTCGACCAGCCGGACCTGATGGGCATCGACGTCATCAACAACTCGTGGGGCAACAGCTACCGGCAGTTCGACCCGAACGACCCGGTCGCGATCGCCACCAAGGCGGTCGTCGACCGCGGCGTGACGGTCGTCTTCGCGGCCGGCAACTCGGGCGCGGGCGACGTCCCGATGAGCCTCAACCCGTTCTCGCAGTCGCCGTGGGTGATCTCGGTGGCCGCCGGCACCCTGGACCGCTTCCGCGGCGACTTCTCCTCCAACGGCCTGGTGCACGACAACTCGCGGGCGACCGCGATCGGTGCCGACGGCCACACGTCGTACGCCGGCGACCGGATCGGCCTCGTCCACCCCGACGTCACGGCGCCCGGCGTCGACATCAGCTCGACGTGCGACAGCACCGGCACCGTGGTCGGGCCGTGCCCGCCGGGCGAGAACACCTCCGCCTCGGGCACCTCGATGGCCTCGCCACACGTCGCCGGCGCGGCCGCCGTGCTCCTCCAGGCCCAGCCGCGGCTCACGCCCGACCAGGTCCGCCTCGCGCTCCAGGCCACGGCAACCCCCGTGAAGGCCGCAGGAGGCAAGGGATCGCTGCCGTTCTGGGAGGTCGGCTACGGATTCGTGAACCTCGACCGGGCCGTCGGCCTGGTCACCGGCCGCGGCTGGCGCGGCCACCTGGCCAGCGCCGCCAGGCGCGCCGACCACCGCGTGAAGAGGGCCGACGGCGACCGGGTGCTGCGCACGGACTTCTTCGTCCACGAGGCCCCGCCGGTCACGGCCGGGGGCAGCGACAGCGTGTCGTACGACGTCCGCGTCGGTCGCCGTGCCCGCAGCCTGGCGGTGAGCCTCGCGTTCCCGTCCGGCGGCAGCGTCGGCGCCAGCCTGTTCGACTACACGGTGAGGGTGCTCGATCCCTGGGGCAACGCCATCGCCTCGACCACGACCGACCCCGTCGCCGGGTCGGGCACCGCACTCGCCACCGTGCGCCCGCCCAACGGGCTGCGGCCCGGGACGTACACGTTCCGGGTGGAGGGCAACTACGCCGCCTCGGACCCCGACACCGTGGACAGCGACTCCGCCCTGGGCCGGTTCGTCACCCTGCACGTGGCACAACTGCGGTAGGCCTCGAGCAGCCCGGCCGGGCGCGGCAGCCGCGCACTGCGGGCGGCGGTGCGGCAGCGGAGCGCCCGCCACCCGCGCGCAGGCGCTCACGCACCTACTCAGACTGTACGGCGGTCCGTCAAGCGGTCGCGGGCTGTTCGGCGCTCGCGTCGTCGTCCGCGGTGAGCGGCTTGGCCAGGCTCTCGAGCGACCGGCCCTCGGCCTTCACGCCGAGGAAGGCCTCGATGATGCCGGCCGTCGATCATCAGCGCCGCGCCGATGAAGTAGCCGATCGCGATGCCGGTGATGTCCTTGCTGGCGGACGCCTGGTCGATGAGCCAGCCGAAGAGCAGCGGACCGCTGATCCCGCCGGCGGCCGTGCCGATCGCGTAGAAGAACGCGATGCACAGGGCCCGGGTCTCCATCGGGAAGACCTCGCTGGCGGTCAGGTACGCCGCGCTCGCGCCTGCCGAGGCGAAGAAGAAGATGATCGACGCCCATCAGCGTCAGCGAGAACGCCGTGACGTGGCCGAGGAAGAAGCCGGTGCCGCCGAGCAGCAGGCCGGAGAACACGTAGGTGAACGTGATCATCTTGACCCGGCCGATCGCGGTCGAACAGCGGCTCGAGCAGCAGCGCGCCGCAGGAAGTTGCTGGCCGCGAAGACCGCGAGGTACCAGCCGGCCTGCTTGACGCCCGAGGAACGTGGTCAGGGTGTCGCCGTAGGTGAAGAAGAACGCGTTGTAGAGGAACGCCTGGCCGACGAACAGGGAGAAGCACAGGACGGTGCGCTTGGGGTACATGGTGAACACCGTGCGGGCGATCAGCGTCAGCGCCGATCGTGCGGCGCTGCCGGACGGTGATGGTGTCGTGACACCGACGTCGCAGCTCCGTGCCGCTCTCGTCGGTCACGGTGCCGCTCGATGTCGCGGACGATCGTTCTCGGCGTCGTCCTCGCGGCCGTGGATGAACAGCCAGCGCGGGCTCTCCGGCACGTTGCGGCGCACCAGCAGGATGCCGACCGCGAGGATCGCGCCGAGGCCGAACGCGAGTCGCCAGCCCCACGCCTGGTCGATCACGTGTGGGTCGAGCAGCGGGATCGTCAGCAGCGACCGGCGGCGGCACCGACCCAGAACGAGCCGTTGATCGGCGACGTCGACGCGGCCGCGGTACTTGGCGGGGATCAGCTCGTCGATGGCGGAGTTGATGGCGGCGTACTCACCCCCGATGCCGCATGCCGGTGAGGAAGCGCGCCGCGAAGTACCACAGCGGGGTTCATCGAGAACGCGGTCAGCACGGTGGCGACCGTGTAGACGCCGAGGGTGAGCAGGAACAGCTTCTTGCGGCCGCAGCCGGTCGGTGAGCTGCCCGAAGAACAGGGCACCCAGGCAGGCGCCGGCGACGTACGACGGCCCCGGCGAGACCCGATGTCGAAGCTGTTCATGCCCAGGCCGGTGCCGTTGGGCTTCAGCGCGTCGGACATCGAGCCGACGATGGTGACCTCGAGCCCGTCGAGGATCCAGACCGTGCCGAGCCCGATCACGACCAGCCAGTGCCACCGCGCCCACGGCAGGCGGTCCAGCCGCCCCGGGATGTCGGTGGTGATGCGACCTGTCTCGTACACCCATGCCGGACGTCGTCACACCGGCGGGGGATCGAAACGGAAGCTCCTCAGCGTGTCGAGTAGTCCCGGAAGCCGCGCTTGGTCTTGCGGCCGAGGTAGCCGGCGGTGACCAGGTGCTCGAGCAGCGGCGCCGGGGCGAAGCCGGGCTCGCGGAACTCCAGGTAGAGCTCGCGCTGGATCGCCAGCGAGACGTCGTTGCCGACCACGTCGAGCAGCTCGAAGGGGCCCATCGGCAGCGCACAGCCCTGCTTCATCGCGACGTCGATGTCGTCGGCGGTCGCGTAGTGCGCCTCGAGCATCTTCACCGCGTCGTTGAGGTAGGGGAACAGCAGCGCGTTGACGATGAAGCCGGCCCGGTCGCCGCAGGACACCGCGACCTTGCCGACCCGGTCGCACAGCGCGCGGGCGGTCTCGGTGACGTCGTCGGCGGTGACCACGGTGGAGACGACCTCGACCAGCTTCATGACCGGCGCCGGGTTGAAGAAGTGCATGCCGATGACGTCCTGCGGCCGCGAGGTCGCCTGGGCGCAGCGCGATGATCGGCAGGCTCGAGGTGGTGGTGGCCAGGATCGCGCCGGGCTTGCAGATCTCGTCGAGGTTCTCGAACAGCGTGGTCTTGATCGCGAGGTCCTCGGCGATCGCCTCCACGACGATGTCGACGACTGGCGAGGTCGTCGAGCGAGGTGGAGCCGGTCAGGCGGGCGAGCACCTCCGCCTTGGCCTCCTCGGTCGCCCGGCCGCGCTGGATCTGCTTGTCGAAGTTGCGGGCGATCGTGGCGACCACGCCGTCGACCTTGTCCTGGCGTGCGGCCGACGAAGAGCACGTCGTACCCGGCCTTGGCGAAGACCTCGACGATGCCGCTGGCCATGGTGCCGGTGCCGACGACGCCGACCTGCTTGATGTCGTGCTGGAGCTGCGGCTTGTCGTCGGCCGACGGGGTCTGCTCGTCGGCGACGACGACCGGGCTGTCGGGCGCCTCGTAGGTGTAGAAGCCGCGGCCGGTCTTGCGGCCCAGCATGCCGGCGGTGACCATCTGCTTGAGGATCGGCGACGGCGCGTGCAGGCGGTCGCGGCCCTGGCGGTACATCGTCTCGAGGATCTCGTACGCCGTGTCGAGGCCGATCAGGTCGAGCAGCGCCAGCGGGCCCATCGGGTAGCCGCAGCCGAAGCGCATGGCGGCGTCGATGTCCTCGCGGGTGGCGTAGCGGCCCTCGTACATCGACACCGCGTGGTTGAGGTAGCCGAACAGCAGCGTGTTCGCGATGAACCCGGCCTTGTCGCCGCAGACGACCGGGAACTTCTGGATCGCCTCGACCAGCGCGGTGGCGTCGGCGAGGACCTGGTCCTCGGTGACCACGGTGCGCACGATCTCGACGAGGTTCTGGACCGGAGCCGGGTTGAAGAAGTGGATGCCGATGACCCGACCCGGGTGGGAGTTCGCGGTCGAGATCTCGGTGACCGACAGGGACGAGGTGTTGGTCGCGAGCACGGCGCCCGGCGCGACGATCTCGTCGAGGTCGCGGAAGATCGCCTTCTTGGTCTCCAGCGACTCCACGACGGCCTCGACCACGAGGTCGGCCTCGGCGAGGTCCTTCAGCGAGGTCGAGAAGGTGATCCGGCCCAGCAGCTCGGCCTGCTCGGCCTCGGTCATCTTCTCGCGCTTGACCGCGCGCGCCGTGGAGTGCTCGAGGTACTGACGACCGCGCGCCAGGCCGTCGTCGTCCTTCTCGACGCCCACGACGGCGTACCCGTTGCGGGCGAACACCTCGGCGATACCGGCACCCATCGTGCCCAGTCCGATCACGCCGATGGTGGTGAAGGAGCGCGCTTCCGGCGCAGCAGAGGTGGTCATGGCGGGCATGGTGCCACGGGGTAACTCGTTGTGACAGTGGCCTACTTCACTCGCGGGTAACTTGGATCGTTCATGTCACCGTCGTGGGCCCGCACCACGACCCGACGGCCACCGTCACGCCCGCTCCGACACGAGCTCGATCGGGTTGCCGTCGGGGTCGGCCACCCAGCCGACCCGCAGCCGCCCGAGCCAGTCGTGTGGCGCGGCCATCGGCGTGGCTCCGAGCGACAGCAGCCGCTGGTAGGCGGCGTCGGTGTCGTCGGTCCACAAGCACAGCTCGGCCGCGTTGCCGTCGCTGCTGACGGTCAGGCCGTGGTCGGCGCGCGCGGAGCGTACGTCGGCGAGCCCGATCTTGAATCCGTCGAGGACGAGCTCGACGTGGATCGGAGTGCCCTCGGCCGGCGTACGGAAGGTCTCGGCGAAGCCGAGCGACCGGTAGAAGGAGACCGACCGCGGCACGTCGGCCACATAGAGGTTCACCTGCGGGCTGCGGAACATGGCGCCACTGTAGATTCGTCGCCCGTGAGACTCGTCGTAGCCAGGTGCCAGGTCGACTACGCGGGGCGGCTGACCGCCCACCTCCCGATGGCCACCCGGGTGCTCATGATCAAGGCCGACGGGTCGGTCCTGGTGCACTCCGACGGCGGCTCGTACAAGCCGCTGAACTGGATGTCGCCGCCGTGCACCCTGCGCGAGGGCACCACCGACGACGGCCAGGTGGAGTGGACCGTCACCAACCCCAAGAGCGACGACACGCTGCGGATCCTCATCGAGGAGATCCACCACGAGTCCAGCCACGAGCTCGGCATCGACCCCGGCCTGCAGAAGGACGGCGTCGAGAAGCACCTGCAGGAGCTGCTCGCCGAGCACCCGGCGACCCTCTCCCCCGGCCTCACGCTGGTGCGGCGTGAGTACCCGACCGCGATCGGGCCGGTCGACCTGATGTGCCGCGACTCCGACGGCCACTCGGTCGCGGTCGAGATCAAGCGCCGCGGGGAGATCGACGGCGTCGAGCAGCTCACCCGGTACCTGGAGCTGCTCAACCGCGATCCCCGGCTGGCTCCGGTGCGCGGGATCTTCGCCGCCCAGGAGATCAAGCCGCAGGCGCGGGTGCTCGCCGGCGACCGGGGCATCGCCTGCGCCGTCGTCGACTACGACGCGCTCCGCGGCCTCGACGACCCCAGCCACCGCCTGTTCTGAGCACTGCCCGGCCTGAGACTGCGCCGACTCGGCACGCGCCGAGCCTGAGACTGCGCCGACTCGGCGTTGTGAGGGGCGGCCAGAGCGGGAAAAGTCGGTGGCGTGCGGCCGCACGAGGGGCGACGATCGGGCGGATGGGTGAGAACTACTTCGACGCCGACGTCGCCGAGCGGTACGACGAGGGCTCGGCCGAGATGTTCGCCGCCGACGTCCTGGGCCCGACCGTCGACCTGCTCGCCGAGCTCGCCGAGGGCCGGCCGGCGCTGGAGCTCGCCGTCGGCACCGGCCGGGTCGCGATCCCACTCGCGGCGCGCGGCGTGCCGGTGCACGGCATCGAGCTGTCCGCGGCGATGGTCGCGCAGCTGCGCGCCAAGCCGGGTGCCGCCGACGTCGCGGTGACCGTCGGCGACATGACCGAGGTGCGGGTGCCCGGCACGTTCGGGCTCGCCTACCTGGTGTTCAACACCATCGGCAACGTGACCACCCAGGACGGCCAGGTCGCCTGCTTCCTCACGGCCGCGGCCCACCTCGGGCCCGGCGGCCGGTTCGTGGTCGAGCAGAACGTCCCCATCCTGCGGCGGCTGCCGGGCGCCGAGCGGTTCGCGGTGTTCAACCACACCGACGAGCACGTCGGGGTCGACGAGTACGACAGCGCGACCCAGCTGATGTGGTCCCACCACTACAGCTCGACCGACGGCGCGACGTACCGCCGCCGGAGCATCCCGTTCCGCTACGTGTGGCCCGCCGAGCTGGACCTGATGGCCCGGATCGCCGGGCTCGCGCTGGAGGCCCGGTGGGCCGACTGGGACCGCAGCGAGTTCACGTCGGCGTCGACCAGGCACGTGTCGGTGTGGCGGAAGCCGGGGTGAGCTCGCAGCCCAGCTGCTCCAGCGCGTCGCGCCCGGGGCCGGTCAGCCGGAGCGCCCGGGAGTCCGGCGCCCGCCGGACCAGCCAGCCGGCGTCGATCATCGCGTCGGTGATCGAGGCGGCCAGCGCACCCGCCAGGTGCGGCCGGCGCTCGGTCCAGTCCAGGCACGGCCGCGCGAAGGAACGACGCCGGGCGCGGGCCGCCACCACGTCGACACCCCACCCGGCCAGGCCGTCCGTCCCGGCCGGCGTGACGTCGTACGCCGGCGTCACCCATCCCCGGGCCAACAGGCCGTCGTGCAGCGCCACGCCGCACGTCCCGGCGAGGTGGTCGTAGCAGGTCCGCGCGAAGCCGAGCGCCCGCGCGTGTCCCGACTCCCGCAGCGTCCGGACCGGGCGCACCGGGGCGATCGCCGACAGCGCCTCGAGCGCGGCGCCGACCGCTGGCCCGGCGATCCGGTAGTAGCGGTGGCGCCCCTGCTCGACCACCTCGACGAGGCCGCCGTCGCGGAGCCGGGCCAGGTGCCCGCTGGCGGTCGAGGCCCCGACCCCGGCGATCCTGGCGAGCTCGCCGGCGGCGAGGGCGCGGCCGGCCATCAGCGCGTCGAGCATCCGGGCGCGGCTCGGGTCGCCGAGCAGGGAGCCGATCGCGGCCAGGTCGGTGTCGGGCACCGGCCGAGCGTACGCCGCCGATCCTTCGGCGGCGGCCGAAGCGTCCCGCACCTAGCGTTCCGCCCATGGAGAACCCCGGAGCCCAGGTCGAGTCCGCCGTCGAGCACTGCCTGGAGGTCGCCGCGACGTGGCTGGCCTGGGACGGCCGGCCGGCCGTCAGCGGGGACGGCGACCGCATCTACACGCCGCACAAGGCGGTCCGCCGCATCGCCGACCACCTCGTCGACCACCTCGCCGAGGTGGAGGCGTTGCTCGCCGGCGTGCCGACCGAGCCCGACCGCTGGCACGCCAGCCTGGTCACCGTCGACGCGGACTGGGCGCGGTTCACCGAGCTGGACCTCGACGAGGCTCGCCAGCGGCTGCGCCGGCTCGGCCGGACCTTCGCACTCCGGCTCGCGGCGGCCGGCCCCGACGAGTGGGACGTGCCCCGCGGCGAGAACTGGACGCTGCGCGAGATCGCCGCGCACCTCGACGGCATCCGGTGGTACGCCGACCAGGTCGGCCGCCTGCCACGATGACCCCATGCGGATCTTCCACATCGCCACGCTCGCCGACTGGGAGGCCGCGCAGCGGGACGGGACGTACACGACCTCCACGTACGGGACGACCCTGGAGCAGGAGGGGTTCATCCACGCCAGCCGCGCGGACCAGTGGGAGCGGGTGCGCGCGGCGTTCTACGCCGACGTCACCGAGCCGCTGGTGCTCCTCGAGATCGACACCGAGCTCCTCGGCGTACCCGTCGTCGAGGAGCCGCCCGCACCGGACGTCGCCGAGACGTTCCCGCACGTGTACGGCGCGATCCCCCCGGAGGCGGTCGTCGGCGTCACCGCCCTCTGACCGGCTCACCGGTCCAGCAGCGACACCACCTCGTCGGCCACGCCCCAGCTGAGCGTGACGCCGGCGCCGCCGTGGCCGTAGCAGTGCACGACGTCGCCGACGCGCTCCAGGCGGACGGCCGGGCGGACCGGGCGCAGCCCGACCTTGTGCCGCAGCACCCGGGCCTCCGCGAGCGCCGGGACCAGCAGCGCCGACCGGCGCAGGATGTCCTCGGTGGCCTCCGCCGACGGCGTCCGGCTCCACTCCCCCTCGACATCGCTGGCGCCGACGACCACGTCGCGCTCGCGCGGCACCACGTATGTCGGCGCCGACTCGTCGAGCCACCACCGGTCGAGGCCGAACTGCTCGACGTACACCACCTGGCCGCGCACGGGGACGACCGTTCGATCCGACCCGAGCAGCCGCGCGCCCAGGCCGGAGCAGTTCACCACGACGCCGCCCTCCGGCGGGTCGGGGAGCCCGCCCAGGTTGAGCCGCGTCAGCGTCCCGCCGGCGTCCTCGATCCGCCCGACCAGCCAGTCGAGGTAGACGCTGGTGTCGGCGACCGGGGTGGTGAACCGCCAGCCCTCGGCCCAGCCGGCGGGCACGTCCCGGGTCCGCTCGAGGGCCGGCACCGCGGCCGCCCACCAGGGCTCCGGCGCAGGACCCCGGAAGACCTGGGTGCCCGGGACCATCCGGACGCCGGACTCCGGGTCGGTGTCGGCGAGCGCGTCGAGCACGGCGTACGTCGTGGCCGCCCAGCTGGTCACCCGGTCGCGAGGCAGGGCGCGGTAGGGGTACCAGAACGCCGCCGCCACCGCCGAGGTCGTCTCGCGGGGCAGGTCGCGCGCGACGACGTCGACCCGGTGGCCGGCCTGGAGCAGCCGGAGCGCGCACGTCAGCCCCACCACGCCCGCACCGACCACGATCACCCGCTGGGAGCCCTGCGCCATGCGTGCAGTCTGGCGCGAACAACGTCACATTTCCCCCACCCGTCTTATTGACGTAAGTTCAACAGCGTGAGATCCCTCGTCCTCGGAGCCGTGACCGCCCTCGTCGCCGCGCTCGTCGCGGCGCCGCTCACCCCGCCCCCGGCGGCGGCCGCCGCCCGACCCGGCGTGGTGTCGCGGGGGGTCGTGTTCGACGTGTCGAACACCAACACCACCGCGGTCGCCTGCGTACCCGACGGCCAGTCGTACCCGCTGCGCGCCCGGTTGGTCGGCCCGCGCGCCGCCCTCGACGGAGTCGCCGGATCCACCCGCATCAACGTCCTCGTGCACGACCTCGGCACCGGCGGCTGGTTCTGGCGCCTGCCGGGCCACCGGGCCTACGACTACGCGCGCCAGCTGGCCCGCCACGGCGAGGTCTCCCTCGTCCTCGACCGGCTCGGGTACGGCGCCAGCCGGCTCGCCGACGGCAACGCCACCTGCCTGGGCGCCCAGGCCGAGATCCTCCACCAGGTCGTCCAGCACCTGACCTCAGGTCGGTACGACTTCACCGACCCGGCGTACGGCGCCACGCCGGCCGCCTCCCACGTGGTGCTGCACGGGCACGGCGTCGGCGCCGCGCTCGCCCAGATCGAGGCCGGCACCTTCGACGACGTCGCCGGACTGGTGCTGATGTCGTGGACCGACCAGGGCGCCTCCTCGCTCGCCGTCCGCACCGCGGCCCGCCAGAGCCGGGACTGCGCCGGCACCGACTACGCGCCGTTCGCCCCGACCCGGGCCGCGTTCCGCGACTTCCTCTTCACCAGCGCCCCCGCCGGGGTGCAGCGGGCCGCGGCCGCCCGGCAGAGCGAGGACCCGTGCGGCGACGTCGGCAGCCTGAGCCCCATGCTGCTGGCGGCCAACCTCGCCGCGGGCAAGGTGGACGCGCCCGTGCTGCTGCTCTACGGCGCCCGCGACAAGCTCAACCGGGCGGACGCGCGCGACGCCCAGGCCGCGTCGTACCCGACGCGGGTCACGTCGCGGACCTTCGCGCGCACCGGCAACGCCCTGCCGCTGGAGCGCTCGGCGCCGAAGGTCCGCCGCACCGTGCTGCGCTGGCTCGACCGGCGCTGACCGCGCCGACGTAACCCGCATCACAGGGAGGTCGTTGAGCGCCTGACGAAAGGTGCTCCGGATGACCCCTCGCTCCGCCACTGTCCCGTTGACCCTGTTGGCCGCGCTGGTCGCGCTGGCCCTGTTCGGCGCGGCACCCGCCTCGGCCCACGAGGAACGACCGGCCCAGTTCCCGGACGGCACCGGGCACCGGCCGCACTTCCTCGGTTGGGACAACCCGAAGCAGCGCGTGGTCTGCCAGCGCCGGTCCGCCGCGGCGATCGCCGCGCTCCCCGAGGGGGCGGCGAAGCGGCGCAGCGAGCGGCTGCTGCGGTCGTGCCGCTTCCACTCGATCCAGGACGCGATCGACTCGATCCGGAAGCCGCGCACGAGCGTGTACGTGCTCCCGGGCACCTACCACGAGGCGAAGTACGCGAACGCGAAGCGCAGCCGCTACTGCTCCCACCTGAAGACCCAGTCGAACTCGCCACTGCTGTCCTCGGAGTACATCGGCAGCATCTCCTCCCCCGACCCCGGCGCCGAGCAGCAGGCCGCCGCGTCCGGCGAGTCCAACCCGATCGCCCTCTCGTACGCCGACCAGCGCCGGTGCGCGCACAACCTGAACCTGATCGCGCTGTTCGGCGACCGCACGCCGCACAACGACAGCATCCGCTGCGACAGCAGGTTCTGCGGCACCCAGCTCGTGGGCACCGGCCGCGGGCCCGCCGACGTCGTGGTCGACAACCGGTTCGCCAAGCTCAACGCGGTGCGGGCGGACCGGATGGGCGGGTTCTACCTGAGCAACATGACCTTCCAGCAGGCCGAGTTCAACTCGATCTACGTGATGGAGACCGACGGCTTCGTGATCGACCAGGTGGTCGCCCGCGGCAACGACGAGTACGGCATCCTGGCCTTCGCCAGCGACCACGGCCTGATCCAGGACTCCGAGGCCTACTACAACGGCGACTCCGGCATCTACCCGGGCTCCGGGGCCGACCTGAACGCCGACAACACCGAGTTCAGGGCGACCCGCTACGCCATCGAGATCCGCGGCAACCGCAGCCACGACAACACGCTGGGCTACTCGGGCACCGCCGGCAACTCGATCTGGGCCCACGGCAACGAGTTCTTCGACAACTCCACGGGCATCGCGACCGACTCGCTCTTCCCCGGGCACCCCGGGCTCCCGCAGGACCACGCCCGGTGGAGCCGCAACGACATCCACTCGAACAACTCCAACTACTACACGGCGTACGTCGACACCGGTGTCTGCCAGAAGCCGATCGCCGAGCGCGGCTACCTGCACGGCACGGTGTGCCCGGTCATCCCGACGCCGGTCGGCACGGGCCTGCTGATCGCGGGCGGCAACTTCGACTCCACCGACCACAACTGGATCTACGACAACTGGCGCTACGGCACCATGCAGTTCTGGGTGCCGGCGGTGCTGCGCGACGACTACGACCCGTCGCACCTGTACGACACCTCGAACCACAACCACACGTTCGAGAACCGGATGGGCATCGATCCGCAGGGCAACGAGCGGCCGAACGGCATGGACCACTGGTGGGACGACCAGGGCGTCGGCAACTGCTGGGAGGACAACCACTACGGCTCGGCCGGCCAGACCGACAACTTCACCGTGGACCCGCCGGCGTGCGCCGACGGCGGCTCGGTGTTCCTGCCCGGCGCGACCGTCAAGGACGCCGGGTTCCTCAGCTGCAGCCAGTACGACCGCAACGACCCGACCTGGAGCCACCCGGCCGGCTGCACCTGGTTCGACGACCCGGCCGACCCGGGCGCGAGGGCGACCGCGTCCGGGGCGCCCGCGTCGTCGGCCGTGCTCGTGGCCCCGCTGGCCCTGACCGGCAGTGCCGTCGCGCTCGGGATCGGCGCTCGCGCGGCGGCGGTGGCACCGTGCTGCGTAGGGTCGCGCTCCTCGGCGTGCCTCCTGCTGCTGGTGCTGGCCGGCGGCGGGGCCGCCCTCGCGCGGAGCGCACCGTCGCTGAGCGCCTCCGGCCCCACGTCGGTCACGGGCACCGACGCCTCGGCGGTGTTCACGATCGCCGACCGCACCGTGCGGCAGGTCCGGTACGCCGACGGCGGCACGCTGCGCTACACGTTCCGGCTGACCAACCACGACCGGCTGCCGGTCACCGTGCGGGGGCTCGCCGACCGGCAGCCGCCCTCGCGCCTGTTCCACCCCACCGGCCTGACCCCGGTGCGGCTCGGGCCCGGCGGGACCGCCGACGTCACCGTCGCGCTGCACATGAGCGGCTGCGAGACCCTGTCCGCGCGCGCCGGCGCGTTCGTCACCTCGGTCGTGCTGCGCGTCGAGCGCGCCGGCGTACTCACCGACGACGTCGCCGTCACGCTGCCCGAGCAGCTCCACACCGGCTCGCCGCGCGAGGCGTTCTGCCCCAACTCGACGGCGACCTCGCGGCCGCCGGGGTGAGCGGTGTCGGTCTCCGACACCACCGCGCCAACCCTCAGTCGAGCCCTTGGCCCGGCGGATCACGTCGACGATGCCGCCCATGATCTCGGTGAGCCCGAAGTCCTTGGGGGTGTAGACCGCCGCGACGCCGAGCTCGCGGAGCCGGCGCCCGTCGGAGTCGGGGATGATCCCGCCGACGATCACCGGGACGTCGCCCAGCCCGGCCTCGCGGAGCCCGTCGAGCACCGCCGGGACCAGCTCCATGTGCGAGCCGGACAGGATCGAGAGCCCGACGCAGTGCACGTCCTCGGCGACGGCCGCCGGCGACGATCTGCTCGGGCGTGAGCCGGATGCCCTGGTAGATCGACCTCGAAGCCGGCGTC
Source organism: uncultured Actinomycetota bacterium (assembly GCA_963763225.1). Lineage (GTDB taxonomy): Bacteria > Actinomycetota > Actinomycetes > Propionibacteriales > Nocardioidaceae > Nocardioides. The sequence goes on from CAVXNT010000009.1 coordinate 165,414, forward strand.
GCGAGCGCGTACGGCGACCTGCTCGGCACCGTTGCTGTGCCCGTCCAGGCCGGGCTTGCCGACCAGCAGCCGCAGGCGGGCCTGCCCAGCTCCTCGCCGGTCGTCCTTGCACCCGGTCGCGGACCGCCGCGAGCTCGGCGCCCGCCTCCCCGGCGGTCTGGGCGACGCCCACGGCGCCGCTGACACCCCGGTGGGCGCGCGGAACTCGCCGAACACCTCGCGCAGGGTGCCGGCCCACTCGCCCGTGGTCGCGCCGGCGCGGGCGGCGACCAGGGTGGCCCCATCAGGTTGGCGTCGGTCTTCGCGGCCTCGGCCAGCGCGGCGAGCGCGCTCGGCGACCTCGGCCTCGTCGCGCTGCGCCTTCCAGGCCTCGCACGCTGCTCGAGCGCGGCCTGCTCGGCCTCGGGGTCGGCGGTCTGGATCGCGGCGTCGAGGTCGGCGGTCAGCGGCGAGGGCTCGGTGGTCTCGAAGCTGTTGACGCCGACGATCACTCTCCTCGCCCGACTCGATCCGGGCGCGGCGGGCGGCGTGGGCGGAGACCAGCTCCTGCTTCATGTAGCCGGATCGACGGCGCGATCGCGCCGCCCATCGCCTGGACCCGGTCGATCTCCGCGCTTGCGCCCTCGGCACCAGCTCGGCGACCTTGGCCTCGATGACGTGCGAGCCGTCGAAGATGTCGTCGTACTCCAGCAGGTCGGACTCGAAGGCCAGCACCTGCTGCAGCCGCAGCGACCACTGCTGGTCCCAGGGCCGCGGCAGGCCGAGCGCCTCGTTCCACGCCGGCAGCTGGACCGCGCGGGCGCGGGCGTCCTTCGACAGCGTGACGCCGAGCATCTCCAGCACGATGCGCTGGACGTTGTTCTCCGGCTGCGCCTCGGTCAGGCCGAGCGAGTTGACCTGCACGCCGTAGCGGAAGCGGCGCATCTTCGGGTCCTGCACGCCGTAGCGCTCCCGGGTGATCTCGTCCCAGAGCTCGACGAAGGCGCGCATCTTGCAGGTCTCCTCGACGAAGCGCACGCCGGCGTTGACGAAGAAGGAGATCCGGCCGACCACCTTCTCGAAGTCGTCCTCGGAGACCTGGCCGGACGGCCTTGACCGCGTCCAGCACGGCGATCGCGGTGCACAGCGCGTAGGCGAGCTCCTGCGTCGGCGTCGCGCCGGCCTCCTGCAGGTGGTAGCTGCAGATGTTGATCGGGTTCCACTTCGGGATCCGGTGGACCGTGTAGGAGATGACGTCGGCGATCAGCCGCATCGAGTGCTCGGGCGGGAACGCGTAGGTCCCGCGGGAGAGGTACTCCTTGATGATGTCGTTCTGGGTGGTGCCGGCGAGCTGCGCGGCGACCTCCTCGGGCGACATGCTCGGGGTTCTGCTCCTCGGCGACGACCTGGTACATCGCCAGCAGCCACATGGCGGTGGCGTTGATCGTCATCGAGGTGTTCATCTCGGTCAGCGGGATGTCCTCGAAGAGCCGGCGCATCTCGCCGAGGTGCGGCACCGGGTACGCCGACCTTGCCGACCTCGCCGCGCGCCAGCGGCGAGTCGGGGTCGTAGCCGGTCTGGGTCGGCAGGTCGAACGCGACCGACAGGCCGGTCTGCCCCTTGGCGAGGTTGGTGCGGTAGAGCGCGTTGGACGCGGCGGCCGTCGAGTGGCCGGCGTACGTGCGCATCACCCAGGGCCGGTCCTTCTCGGGCCTGTGTCCTGACTCGGTCATGGGACCGAGGGTAGGGCCGAGCGCTACCGGTATGGTCCGACACGGCTGTGGGCCGCCGACGACCGGTAACCGCCGGGGCGGTGCCGTCGCGGGTCAGGCAGGGACGGCGGCGCGCTCGACCTCGACGACCCGGATCAGCCGGGAGATGTGCAGCATCCGCCGCACGGCGGGGCCGCAGCCGCGCAGCGTCAGGTGGTGCGCCGCTGCGGGCTGGCCTCGACGGGTGGCGACCGCCAGCACCTTCAGCGCGGTGCAGTCCACGGTGGTCACGTCGGTGAGGTCGACCACGACGTCCTCGTCGTGCGCCGTCGAGGTGGTCGTAGATGGCGTTGCGGACCTCCACGTGCTGCGCACGTCGAAGTCGCCGCTGAGGACGAAGGGTCGGTCCGTCGGTGATGATGTCCATGCTGCTACCCCGTCCTCCGGGGTCCCGAGAAACCCCGGTATGCTCGGTCGTCGATGGCTGCCTGCTCGTACCCACTATGACGCCGGGCCACCGACGTCCCGATGCGGTTGCCTCCGGGCGATCCCACGCAGCATCCGCCGTGTCGCGTCCGGTCGACGGCCGGTGGCCGGTACCCGCGCACGCAGACCGGACATGCGGCCGTCTACGCTCGCCGCATGGTCAACCTCACCCGGATCTACACCCGCACCGGCGACGGCGGCGAGACCCGGCTCGGCGACATGAGCACCACCCGCAAGACCGACCTGCGGCTGCACGGCGTACGCCGACGTCGACGAGGCGAACGCGCACATCGGCGTGGCGCTCGCCCAGGGCGGCCTGGAGGACGACGTGGTCGCGGTGCTCACGCCGGGTGCAGAACGACCTGTTCGACGTCGGCGCGGACTTCTGCACCCCGGTCGTCGAGGATCCGGAGTTCCCGCCCGCTGCGCATCGAGCAGGCCTACGTCGACCGGCTCGAGCGGCTGGTGCGACCAGTACAACGCGGACCTGTCGAAGCTGCGGTCGTTCATCCTCAACGGCGGTACGCCGGGCGCGGCGCTGCTCCACGTGGCCCGCACCGTCGTACGCCGCGCCGAGCGGTCGGCATGGGCGGCGTACGAGGTCCACGGCGAGACGATGAACGAGCTGGCGATCACCTACCTCAACCGGCTCTCGGACCTGCTGTTCATCCTGGCCCGGCACGCGAACCGCGAGCGGGGCGACGTGCTCTGGGTGCCCGGGGGCGAGCGCTAGCGGTTCCCGCCCACGAGCCCGCGCGCTCCGAGGAACGCGACCTGGTCGGCGGCGACCCGCCCCGTCAGGTCCCCGTGGAACGGCGCGAAGTGGTCGCCGTCGTACTCGTGCAGCTCGGCGTCCGGCGCCCGGTCGACGAGCCGGTCGATCGCGGTCCCGGACACGGAGACGTCGGCGCGGCACCGACCCACCCACAGCTGGACCGGGACCTGCGCGGCATGCCGGACCGGCCGGAAGAGCCCGACGGTCAGGAAGACCCCGGGCGTGACCTCGTTCGCCCAGCGCGAGTCGGCGCCGATGCTCGCGGCGAAGCCCTCCTGCTCGCCCACGAACGGCATCGCGGCCAGCGAGCCGACCGGTCCGGTCACCGGGATGTGGCTCGGGCGCCCCACGACGTCGAGGATCGCCCGCGGGACGATCCGCGCGGACGTGGCCGGCGGCGTGTGCAGCACCCGTGACAGGCCGTCCAGGAACGGGCAGAGCACCAGGGCGGCCGCGGCGCGGACACCGCCCGCGAGCAGCGTGATGACGTGTCCGCCGCTGAACGAGTACCCCCACAGCACGATCCGCTCGACCCCGGGCCGGGAGCGCGCGAAGTCCACGGCGGCGCGCCAGTCCTGCTGCTGCTCCGCGATGCGGAACCGGCCGCGCGGCTCGCCGCCGGACTCGCCGAGGTAGCGGTGGTCGAAGGCCAGCACGTGGCACCCGGCCGCCGCGAACGCCTCGGCGTACGCCGCCAGGCCGTCGCGCATCGTGAGGCTGAAGCCGTGCGCCATCACGACGCAGGTGCCGCCCCCACCCGCGTCGTACCACCAGCCCGCGCAGTGGTCGGAGCCGCTGGGGAAGCGGACGTCGGCCCTCTCGGCACCCATGTGGGGATCCTGCCCCGGACCCGGCTCGGTGGCCAGGGTCGATGGACCCTGGCCCGCGAGCCGGCGGCATCAGTGCCGGAGCGTCACGGTCATCAGCTGCCGCTTGCCGGGGAAGTCGAACGCGATCCTGCCGGAGGCGCCCTGGTAGGCACCCGTGCCGCCGGTGACGGCGAGCACGAAGTGGGGCGTCTGCGACACCAGGCCGGCGAACTCGATCGTTCCGTGCGCGAGCACCAGTGATCCACCGGCCTGGAACAGGTGGCGCTTCGCATCGACCTCGACCGCGACGTCGTGGACGTGGCCGACCACCCGGCCGTGCTGTCGCACGGGCTGGGTCAGCACGACCGTGTCGCCCAGGCCGTCGCCCGAGGAGCCGAGGTCCTCGTACGCCATCTGGCCGTGACCGGCGGTGAGACGGATCGTCGTCGCCCTGTCGTGGGCCGAGGCCGGCGACTGCAGGAGCGTGGCTCCGGCGCCGAGGGCACCGACGCTCAGGCCGGCGAGCAGGATGCGGGTGGTCTTGGTGAACATGGTCGCCTCCACGGGCGGTCGTCTGACGGGACACCGCGACGCTAGGCCGGAGGGAGCCCCTCGGTCGTCCGTCCCGAGGTGGGACCCGGCGCTCCGTGGATCCATCGGAAGGTGGACGCCTCCCGGCCCGGTGGGAACTAGTGTCCGACCCGTGCCCGTGCTGCGCCGCCACCTCCCCGACGCCCTCCTCGTCGCGCTCGCGGCCGTCGTGACGGTCTCGGTCCTGGTCGGAGACGACACGGCACGGGTCACCGTGTCCCTGTGCTCCGGCCTGTCGCTGCTGGTCTTCCTCGCGCGTGGGTGGCAGCCACTGACGGCCACCGTGGCGTCGTTCGGCCTGCAGGCGGTGAGCCTTGCCCTGGATCCGACGTCGAACCTGCCGCAGTTCGTCGCCTCCCTCCTCACCTTCTCGATCGCGGGCGCGGTCAACCGGGGCCGGGACCTCGTGGTCGCGGCAACCGCCGGAGTCGCCTTCCTCCTCTATGCGACCCTCGGACTGCCCACCAGCGGAGGGCCGGCCGACTTCGTGCTGTCGGCGCTGATCGCCCTGGGATTCCTGGCGGCCGGGTGGCAGGTCAGCCGCCGCGGTCGGCTCCTCGAGCAGGCCCGGGAGGATGCCGTCGACGCCGAGGCCAGGAGCAGGCGCCGCACCCGGGAGGCGCTCGCCGACGAGCGAGCGCGGATCGCGCGTGAGCTGCACGACGTGGTCAGCCACGGGCTGTCGGTCGTGGTGGTGCAGACCCAGGCGGCTCGCACGACCCTCGACGACCAGGGCGCGATGCCCGCCGACCTGACCGGGCGCCTCGCGGCGGTCGAGGAGACCGCGCGAGAGGCGCTCGGCGACATGCGCCGCATGCTCGGGCTCCTGCAGGTCGACGGGGTGGTGCCGCCGGACGAGCACGAGGTGCTGGTCCTGAGCGACTTGGCGACGCTGGTCGAGCGCGCGCGCTCGGCGGGCTGCCGAGTGACCGCCGATCTCCCCGATCCGGCCGCGCCGGTGGCGGCGGGGGTCGGGCTGGCGGCGTACCGCATCGTGCAGGAGTCGGTGACCAACATCGTCAAGCACGCGCCCGGGTCCGCGGTCGACCTGCAGGTGAGTGTCGGTCCCGACGCCATCCGGCTCCGGGTACGGAACACGACCACGACCGGGGCTTCCCCGCCGCGGCCCGACGGGCACGGGCTGATCGGCATGCGTGAGCGCGCCGCCACGTACGGCGGACGGTGCCATGCCGGACTCGACGAGGACGGGTGCTTCGAGGTGCGGGCCGCGATCCCGCTCGCCGTCGAGGGCGAGGTCCTCGCATGACGTCGATCCGCGTCCTGGTCGCCGACGACCAGGACCTGGTCCGCGACGGCTTCCGCGCCCTGATCGACCGCGAGCCCGACCTCACCGTCGTCGCCGAGGCACGCGACGGCGTGGAGGCCATCGAGCTCACCCGGCAGCACGCGCCCGACGTGGTCCTGATGGACATCCGGATGCCTCATCTGGACGGGCTCGAGGCCACCCGCAGCATCCTGGGCCGCGCCACCTCCCCGGACACCCGACCCCGGGTCGTCATGCTCACGACCTTCGACCGCAACGAGTGGGTCTTCGAGGCGCTGCGCGCTGGCGCCAGCGGCTTCCTGCTCAAGGACGTCCGGGCGCCCGCCCTGATCGACGCGATCCGCGTGGTGCACGCGGGCGAGGCCCTGCTCGCACCCTCGGTGACGCGGCGGTTGGTGGCGGAGTTCGTGCGGACGCCGCCGGCCACCGGTCCGTCCCCGGCCCTCGGGGCCCTGACCGCGCGGGAGCTCGACGTGCTCCGCCTGATCGCCGGGGGCCTGTCCAACGCGGAGATCGCCGACCGCCTGGTGATCGAGCCGTCCACCGTGAAGACCCACGTGAACCGCCTGCTCGCCAAGCTGTCGCTGCGGGACCGGACCCAGGCGGTCGTGTTCGCCTACGAGCAGCGCGTGGTGGTGCCCGGGGTCGTCGATCCGCCCGCGTGAGCGTCAGGTCCGGGCCGGCAGCTCCGCGCGCACCGGGCGGGCCGCGAAGACCGTGGCCGCCGCCGGGGCCATCAGCAGGGCGACCGCCAGCAGCGAGTCCAGCGTGCCGACCCGGTCGCCGAGCTGCCCGAGCAGCGGGGGCCCGGCAAGGAACGCGGCGTACCCGATCGTCGAGACCACGCTGACCCGGCGGCCGCCCGGACCGGGTCGTCGGCGGCCGCACTCATGCCGACCGGGAAGCCCAGGGAGGCGCCCAGCCCCCACACCACGATGCCGAGGCCGACCAGGGACCAGTGCCCGCCGCCACGACCAGCACGATGCCCGGCCGCGGCCGCCGCCGTCGGTGCCCCACAGCACCGGGGCGCGGCCCCAGCGGTCGAGCAGCACCGGCCCGAGCAGGCGGCCGGTGGTCATCGCGGTGACGAAGACCGCGTAGCCGAGCACGCCGACCCAGTGCGCCGCGTCGTAGCCGTCGATGATCGCCAGCGAGAGCCAGTCGTTGGCCGAGCCCTCCACGGTGGCGAAGGCGAGGACCATCACCCCGATCGCGAGCGTGCGCGGCTCCCGCCACGCCGAGCGCGAGCCGGGCCGCGTGCTCCTCGACCGGCACCGGCGGCAGGAAGGCGCGCCCGAGCCGGACCAGCAGGCCCACGGCGAGGACAGGCGGCGAGCCCCGACGTGCAGCGGCAGCGGCACGCCGAGCGCCGCCATGGGGATGCCGAGCGCCGCGCCCGCGATGTGCCCAGGCTCCAGGCCGCGTGGAAGCGCGGCATGACCGTGCGGGCCAGTCCGCCGCTCCACCTCGGCGCCCTCGACGTTCATCGCGACGTCCCACACGCCGGTGCCGAGGCCGTAGACGAAGAACCCGCCGCGGCGGCCACCACCGACCCCACGACGGAGACGCCGAGGGACAGCACCAGCAGGCCCACGGCGGTCGCGAGACCGCCGAGGCGTACGACGGCGACCGCGCCGAACCGCTCGATCAGCCGGCCGGCCGAGGGCAGCGCCAGCACCGACCCGGTCGCGATCGCCAGCAGCAGCAGGCCCAGCGCGCCGTTGTCGAGGCCAGGCCGGAGCGCAGGTCGGGGATCCGCGACACCATCGTGGCGAAGCAGAACCCGTTGAGGGCGAAGGTCAGCGCGACGGCGTTGCGGGCGGCGCAGGGACGGCACCACCCCAGAAGTCCCGATCCGCCCCTCCACGCCAAAACCTCACTTGACCGGTCCAGAAGCCGAACCCCAACGCCGAGTCGGCGCAGGCTGCGGCTTGGTCCGCCGGGACGGGGCAATCTCGGCCTGAGACCGCGCCGACTCGGCGGCTCAGCGGGCGCCGGGTCAGAAGTCGTAGCCGCGCGCAACTCGCGAACCACGCCGCGACCACCGGGACCTCCCACGCGTCGGCCAGCGCGGCGCGCGTCGGCGTGCCGGGCGGCGATGGCGCTCGCCGGTCGCCGCGGCCGCCATCGCGAGGTAGGCGTCGACCGGGCCGATGGCGAGGGCGGACCCGGCACGCGGTCATCCCGGCGTACGGCGCCAGGCGCGGGTAGGCCCCGCCGCCGAGCGCGGCGTCGCGAGGTAGCAGCGCCAGCTCGGCGGCGTGGCACCAGGCCAGCATCGAGATCTCGTGTCGTGCGTCCAGCGGGGCCCCGTGCTCGGCGTATAGGCCCGGGCCCGGTCGTGCTCCCCCGCCCGCCACAGGAAGACGGCGATGCTCGCCGCGAAGGGGTACGGCCGTGGCGTCGAACTGCCTCGAGCGCCGGCACCATCTCCCGCGGGCGTCCCTGCCAGAGCCGGAGGGCGAGCATCGCGAGCGGCGACCGCTCTCGTCGGCGTTGCTGTGCGCGATCCGCCGCCCGGCCGCGCAGCGATCCGCTCCAGGGCGCGGTCGCACTCCTCGAAGCGGCCCGCCATCGCGTCCCACGGCAGCTCCAGCCCGTCGAGCACCAGCTCGCCGAACAGGATCCGCAGCTCGGGCCGCCTCCGCGCGGGCCAGCCGCGCCGCCGCCCGCATCTCGTGCGGGCGACCCAGCTCGCTGAGCACCGCCGCCCGCAGCGTCGCGCGAGACCAGGAACGCGGTCGTTGCCCGTGCTCCGGGCCAGCTCCATCGCCTCCTGGGTGGCGTCGCCCCAGCCGGGCCTCCGCGGTCTGCGGCACCCACAGCGCGACGAAGGCGATCTGGTGGGCGTCAGCCGCAGGGCGGGGTCGCCGAGCCGGCCGGGCCATGGCCAGCGCCTCCTCGGCCAGGGCCTGCCGCTCCTCGAAGGAGACCTCGTTGTAACAGCTCGTTGGCCAGCGCGAGCATGGTGCGGCAGCGCAGCTCGCTGTCCTCGGTCGGCAGCCGCTCCAGGCTGCCGCGCAGGGCGCCCACGACCTTGTCGTTGACCTCACCCGGCGGCCCGCGGAGCGCCAGAGACACCCCCGGCTGGTCGCGATCGCGGCCCGGGCCACCGCCGCGGGGTCCGCCAGCTCTTGCCGACGTCGATGGCGTCCTCGACCGCCTGCACGAGCGCCGGCAGCTGGGCCGCCCACCGCTACGCCTCGATGAGCGCAGCAGCAGGTCGTAGCGGTCCCGGGCGGTCGCCGCGGGGTCCTCCCGCAGCGCCTCCAGGGCCCGGGTCAGCAGCTCGCCGGCCTCGTCGTGGGCGTGCAGCCGCCGCGCGACCTCCGCGGCGGCCAGGGCGGCCCGCCAGGCCCGGTCGGCGTACGCCGGGCCCGCGCCCAGCCAGTGCCGGGCCACCTCGGTCTCGCGGCCCGGGGATGCCGTCCAGCGCCTCGGCGACCCGCGCGTGGGCGCGGGCCCGACGGCTGGCGGAGGGCCGGCGCGCAGCGTGTCGCGGACCAGCGCGTGGGCGAACCACCAGCGGTCGACGCCGTCCTCGCGGACCAGCCCCGCCGCCTGCGCCGGCTCGACGACGTCGAGCAGGTCGTCCTCGTCGATCCCGGGGCCGCGCGCGCCAGGGTCCGGGATTCGAAGTGGCGCCCGATGACCGCGGCCGTCCGCAGCGCGGCCACCGTCTCGTCGGGCAGCCGGGCCAGCCGCCGCCCCAGCACTCCGGACCGCCGTGGGCGGGTCGTCCGCCGCGAGCAGGGTGTCGAGGTCGGTGCGCTCGCCGGCGAGCCGGGCGAACTCGACGAGGAAGAACGGGTTGCCGTCGGTGCGCTCGCACAGGGTCGCGGGCCTGGTCCTCGGTGACCGAGGTGCGCGGCGAGGCTCTCCACGACCCGGGCCGCCGACTCCGCGGGGCAGGCCGGACGAGCTCCAGCCGTACGGCGTGCCGCCGGGCCAGCGTCTCCGCCACCTCGGCCAGCGCGCCGGTCGGCCGGGGTGGTCGCGCCAGGTGGCCAGCACCAGCAGCCGTTCGTCCGTCGGCGGTCTCGGCCAGCAGGCGCAGGACCCGCAGCGTGGAGGCGTCGGCCCAGTGCAGGTCGTCGAGGACGACGAGCGGCGGCTCCTCGCGGGCCGCGTCGCGCACGGACCGGGGGCGATCCGCTCCCAGGCCCGGAACTGGCCGCCCTCCGTCGGCGTCGGCCGGTCGGCGACGGCTCACGCCGAGCGGCGCCAGCACGCTCTCCCACGGCCACAGCGGCGGCGCGCCGTCGTCCTGCGGGCACCGACCCGACCAGCACCCGCACCCCGCGGGTGCGTGCCCGGGCGACCAGCTCGGCGGCGAGCCGGCACTTGCCGATGCCGGGTCACCGGTCAGGGCGGCGTACGACGGGCGTCCCCGCTCGCGCGGCGGCGAGCGCCTCCAGCAGCGAGTCGAGGTCGCGGTCCCGGCCCACCATCGGCCACGGGGCGACCTGCTCGGCCGCCTGCTCGCGCCGCTCGCGCGGCGGGGCGGGTGCCGGGGCTGTCGCGGGGCCGGGCTGGGGAGGGGGCCCGGCCGGCTGCGCCCCCGCCGGCTCGGCCTGCGAGCGGCCGGGCGGCGGCGCGACCCAGTCGAGGGCGGGGTCCTGCCGCAGCACCGCGGTCTGCAGCTCGCGCAGCTCCGCGGACGGCTCGAGCCCGAGCTCCTCGTCGAGGACCTCGCGCACCCGGCGCAGCACGTCGAGGGCGTCGGCCTGCCGGCCCGACCGGGTGAGCGCCAGCGCCCGCAGCGCCCACAGCCGCTCCCGCAGCGGGTAGGCGGTGGTCAGTGCCTCCAGCTCGCCGGCGACCGTGGCGTGCTGGCCCAGCGCCAGCCGGGCGAGGGCCCGGTCCTCGAGCGCCACCGGCGCGCAGCTCCTCGAGGCGGGCGCGCTCGGCGACCGCCGCGTCGGCGTCCCCGAGCTCGGCGTACGGCGTGCCGCGCCACGGCGCCCAGCGCCTCGTCGAGCGCGGCGCAGCCTCCTCAGCTCCGCCGCCGCGAGCGCGCCGCCTGGCGCCGGCCAGCGGCTGGAGCCGGCAGGTGCGCCGGTGACCGCTCGTTCGAACCGGATGGCGTCGACGCACTCCTCGGGCACGCGGAGCGCGTAGCCGGGCGCCACCGTCACCAGCACCGTGGCCGGGGTGCGGCGCGGCCGGTCCGGCTCGAGCGACCCGCCGCAGCCCCGACGACGTAGGCCTGCAGCGTCGCGGTCACCCCGGCCGGCGGGTGGTCGCCCCAGAGCAGGTCGACGATCGCGTCGACCGAGACCGGCCATCCGCGCGAGAGCGCGAGCGCCGCGACCAGCGCACGCTGCTTCGGCGTGCCGAGGTCGACCGGGTCCCCCGCGCGCACCGCGACCGGCCGAGGACGCCACCTCCACGACGGCAGCCCAGGGACGGAGACCTCCACGGCGCCACGGCGCAGGGAGCGCCGCGGCGCGGGGCTCCAAGTCGCTCCCAGTCGCTCCAAGTGGCGGCCCGGCACGGTCGTCCCACCGATAAGCATCACCCCACCAGGAGCCACCAGCCATGACCATCCAGCTCGACACCGACCCACCCGGGCCGAGGACGCCGCGTCACCGGCCGCGCCGAGCGCCCTGCGCGGGCCTCCTCGACGGCCGCGTGCACCTGCCCGGCGACCCCGGCTACGACGCCGCGCGCCTGCCCTGGAACGTCGCGGTCGACCAGCGCCCCGCCGCGGTCGCCTTCCCCCGGACGGCGGCCGAGGTCTCGGCCGTCGTCCGCGTCGCCGCCGAGGCGGCCTGCGCGTCGCACCGCAGAGCACCGGCCACAACGCCGGTCCGCTCGCGGCGCAGCGGGCTCGACGACGTCGTCGTCGTCCGCACCTCCGAGATGGCCACCGCCGTCGCCGACCCGGCCCGCGGCATCGTCCGCGTCGAGGGTGGCGCCATCTGGGAGCCGGCCGTCGAGGCCGCCGCCGCCCACGGTCGCGCCGTGCTCCACGGCTCCTCCCCCGACGTCGGCATCGCCGGCTACTCCCTCGGCGGCGGCATCGGCTGGTACGCCCGCAAGCTCGGCCTCGCCACCAACAGCCTGACCGCGGTCGAGCTGGTCGTCGCCGACGGCACGCTGGTGCGCGCCGACGCCGAGACGAACCGCGAACTGTTCTGGGCAGTCCGCGGCGGCGGCGGCAACTTCGGTGTCGTCACGGCGCTCGAGTTCGCGATGTTCGACATCCAGACCGTGTACGCCGGCATGCTGATGTGGCAGCTGCGCGACATCGAGCCGGTGCTGCGCGAGTGGGCCGCCTGGGCCCCGGGTGCCCCCGACGAGGTCACCACGGCGTTCCGTGCGATGCGCCTGCCGGACATGCCCGACCTGCCCGGAGTTCCTGCGCGGACAGCGAGGTGGTCGTCATCGACGGCGCCGTCCTCGGCTCCGACGCGCGCGGCGAGGAGCTGCTCGCCGGGCTGCGCGCGCTCAACCCGTTCCTGGACACCTTCGCCCGGGTGCCCGCCACGTCGCTGGTGCGCCTGCACATGGACCCGGAGGGCGGCGCGCCGTTCGCCTCCGACTCGCTCATGCTCGGGTCGTACCCGGACGCCGCGGTGGACGCGTTCATCGCCGAGGCCGGGCCCGGACGCACGGACCTCGCTGCTGATGGCCGAGCTGCGCCAGCTCGGCGGCGCGCTCGGTCGCCCCCACGAGGGCGGCGGCGTGCTGACCGCCTCGAGGGCCAGTTCCTCACGTTCGGCGGCGGTATCGCGGCAACCCCCGAGATGGGCGCCCGGGCCCACGCCGACGCCGTGCGGCTCAGCGAGGCGCTCGCGCCGTTCGAGAACGGCCGGCAGTACGCTCAACTTCGCCGAGAACCCGATCGACACCCGCTCGGTCTACGACGCCGGGGCTGGAGGCAGCTCACCGGCATCCGCAGCGCCGTCGACCCGCACGGCCTGTTCGTCGCCAACCACCCGTCCCCCGCCTGCTCGAGAACGGAGCGCCCACTGCCTGACGGCCGGGAAGAAGCGCCGAGTCGGCGCAGTCTCAGGCTCCCGGCCACCGCCGAGTCGGCGCAGTTGACGGTCAAGCAGCGCCGACTCGGCGCGGGTCGGCGCAGGTGTACGCCGAGCGGGCGCACACTGCGCCGACTCGGCATGTCATCGGGGGCCGCGGGTCCAGTCGGTGCCGGGTGGGCCGGCTTCGAGCCAGGACTGGAAGCCCATGAGGGAGGCCGGGGACATGGCCAGCTCGACGGCGCCGTCGGGAGTGGTGCACCGGAGCACCACGTGGTCGGGGTAGAGCGACATCTGCTCGGCGCCCTCGGGGTCCCGGCGACCGGCGTAGGTCAGCCGGGAGCGCAGCAGCACGCGCTTGGGCCGCGGGGACAGCGAGAAGTACCGGAACCACTCCAGGGACTCGCCGGAGTAGCGCCCGAGCCCCAGAAGCCAACCGCGCCCGGCGTGTGAGGACCGGACGCGGTAGCTGAGCTCGAAGGTGCCGCCGTGGCGGGACAGCAGCCGGCGGCGCAGGATGAGGCCGAAGCCGTAGAGCAGGACGATGCCGAGCAGCACACCGGCTGAGTCGAGCAGCCACTGCCAGACCGGCATCCAATGCTCCTCCACCCGACTCGCACCCGCAGGGCTGTCACCCTAGCGGGCGCCCCCACGGGTGCGGAGTCGGCGGTGAGGTGGTCGGGAACCTCAGGAGGCGCGCTCGACCGCGCGGATCCGGGCCTCGGCGCCGACGGACCCGCTCGCGGCGAGCTCGTCGCTGTCGCTGTCGGACTGCGCCGACTCCAGCTCGGCCCGCGCGGCCTCGACGTCGATCTCGTCGGAGAGCGCGGCGTGCTCGACAGGATCGAGACCCGGTTGTTCGCGACCGAGAGGAACCCGCCGTCGACGGCGGCGACAGACCCGGTCACCGTCGACCGTGCGAGATCTCGACGACGCCCGGCGACCAGCAGCGACAGCACCGGCGTGTGGTTGCGCAGCACGCCGATGTCGCCCTCGGTCGTCCTGGCGATCGACCATCGTCGCCTCGCCCGGACCACACGGTCCGGTCGGCCGCGACGAGCTCGACGTGGAGCTGGTCGTCTGCATTCCGCCATCAGAGGCTCTTCTGGATCTCGGCCCACTTCTGCTCGACGTCGTCCAGACCGCCGCACATGAAGAAGGCCTGCTCGGCCACGTGGTCGTACTCGCCGTCGGCGATCTTGTTGAACGCCTCGATGGTGTCCGACACCGGGACGGTCGAGCCCTCGATGCCGGTGAACTGCTTGGCCACGTAGGTGTTCTGGGACAGGAACCGCTGGATGCGGCGAGCCCGGGACACGATGATCTTGTCCTCCTCGGAGAGCTCGTCGACACCGAGGATCGCGATGATGTCCTGGAGCTCCTTGTTGCGCTGCAGGATCTGCTTGATCCGGATCGCGCAGTCGTAGTGCGCCTGCCCGATGTACTGCGGCGTCGAGGATCCGCGAGGTCGAGGTCAGCGGGTCCACCGCCGGGTAGATGCCCAGCGAGGCGATCTCACGCGACAGCTCGGTGGTCGCGTCGAGGTGCGCGAACGTCGTCGCCGGCGCCGGGTCGGTGTAGTCGTCCGCGGGCACGTAGATCGCCTGCATCGAGGTGATCGAGTGACCACGGGTCGAGGTGATCCGCTCCTGCAGCGTGCCCATCTCGTCGGCGAGGTTCGGCTGGTAGCCCACCGCGGACGGCATCCGGCCGAGCAGCGTCGAGACCTCCGAGCCGGCCTGGGTGAACCGGAAGATGTTGTCGATGAACAGCAGCACGTCCTGGTTCTGCACGTCGCGGAAGTACTCCGCCATCGTCAGCGCGGACAGCGCGACGCGCAGACGGGTGCCCGGCGGCTCGTCCATCTGGCCGAAGACGAGGGCGGTCTGGCCGATGACGCCGGCCTCCTCCATCTCGACGATCAGGTCGTTGCCCTCACGGGTGCGCTCGCCGACACCGGCGAACACCGACACACCGCCGTGGTCCTTCGCGACGCGGGCGATCATCTCCTGGATGAGCACGGTCTTGCCCACGCCCGCGCCGCCGAACAGGCCGATCTTGCCGCCCTGGACGTACGGCGTGAGCAGGTCGATGACCTTGATGCCGGTCTCGAACATCTGGGTCTTCGACTCGAGCTGGTCGAACGCCGGCGCCTTGCGGTGGATGCCCCAGCGCTCGCTTGACCTCGAGCTGCTCGCCCTCGCTCGAGGTTCAGGCAGTCGCCGGTGGCGTTGAACACGTGGCCGAGGGTGACGTCGCCGACCGGCACCGTGATCGGCGCGCCGGTGTCGGTGACCTGGCGCGCCGCGGACCAGGCCGTCGGTCGGCTTCAGCGAGATCGCGCGGACCATGCCGTCGCCGATGTGCTGGGCGACCTCGAGCGGGAGCGTCGTTGGTCTCGCCGCCGAGGGTCAGCTCGGTCTCGAGCATGTTGTAGATCTCCGGCATCGAGTCCACGGGGAACTCGACGTCGACGACCGGGCCGATGACCCGGGCGATCCGACCGGTGCGCAGCCGGAGCCGGTCGCCTGGGTCTCTTCGATGGTGGCAGTCATGTCTTCACTCACTCCCGGCTTGGGCGTCGGCGAGCGCGTTGACGCCTCCGACGATCTCGCTGATTTCCTGGGTAATGCCGGCCTGGCGGGCCTGGTTGGCGATTCGCGTGAACTTCTTGATCAGCTCGTCGGCGTTGTCGGTCGCCGACTTCATCGCCTTCTGCCGCGCGGCGAGCTCGGAGGCCGAGCGCCTGCAGCAGCGCGAAGAAGATCCGGCTCTGGACGTACTGCGGGAGCAGCGCGTCGAGCACCTCGCGGCGACGGCTCGAACTCGTAGAGCGGCAGCACCTCGTCGGGCGCGGGCTTCTCCTCGCCCTCGACGACCTCGAGCGGCAGCAGCCGCACGCGGTGCGGCTCCTGGACCAGCATCGAGCGGAACCGCGTGTAGACGACGTGGACCTCGTCGACGCGCGTGCTCGCCGCTCCTCGTCGAGGAAGGCGTCGATCAGCGCCTTGCCGATCTCGTGGGCGTCGTCGTACGAGCGGCTGGTCGGAGAAGCCGGTCCACGACTCCACCACCGGGCGGCTGCGGAAGCGGAAGTACGCCTCGCCCTTGCGGCCGGCAGATGTAGGTGCTCGATCTCCTTGCCCTCCTCGCGCAGCCGCTCGGCGAGCCGCTCGGCCTCCTTGAGCACGCTCGAGGAGTAGGCGCCGGCCAGACCGCGGTCGCTGGTCACGATCAGCATCGCGGCCCGCTTGGGGTCCTCCGGCTCGGTGGTCAGCGGGTGGTCGACGTTGGAGTACGTCGCCACCGCCGAGACCGCCCGGGTCAGCTCGCGGGCGTACGGCGCGGCCTGACTGGGCCCGCTGCTGCGCCTTGATGATGCGGGACGCAGCGATGAGCTCCATGGCGCGCGTGATCTTCTTCATCGACTCCGTCGACTTGATCCGCGCGCGGTACTCACGCAGCGAGACGAGCCATCGTCAGCCCCGCTTCTGCTTGACGATCTGCTCCTGCTCGAGCTCCTCGTCGCTCGACGGCGTCGACCTCGGGCTCGGTGCCCGGCCTTGATCGAGCTCGCCCTCGGAGGTCTCGAACTGGTCGAGGAAGGAGTCGTAGGCGCTCCTCGAGCGCCGCGGCGGTGTCGTCGTCGAACTTCTGCGTCTCGCGGATCGCCGCGAGGATGCCCTCGTGCGAGCGCCGCAGGTAGTCGAGGAACTCGTGCTCGAAGCGGAGCACGTCCTCGACCGGGACCGCGGTCGAGGCGGCCGGTGGTGCCGATCCACAGCGAGACCGTCATCTCCTCCAGCGGGTACGGCGAGTAGGCCGGCTGCTTGAGCAGCGCCATCAGCCGCTGGCCGCGGTCGAGCTGCTGGCGGGAGGCCGCGTCGAGGTCGGAGGCGAACATCGCGAACGCCTCCATCGCGCGGAACTGCGCCAGGTCGACCTTGAGCGAGCCGGTGACGGCCTTCATCGCCTTGGTCATCGCCGCACCACCCACGCGGGAGACCGAGACACCGACGTCGATCGCCGGGCGCTGGTTGGCCGCGAACAGGTCGGACTGGAGGAAGATCTGGCCGTCGGTGATCGAGATGACGTTGGTCGGGATGAACGCCGACACGTCGTTGGCCTTGGTCTCGATGATCGGCAGGCCGGTCATCGAGCCCGCGCCCAGCTCGTCGGACAGCTTCGCGCAGCGCTCGAGCAGGCGGCTGTGCAGGTAGAACACGTCGCCGGGGAACGCCTCGCGGCCCGGCGGGCGGCGCAGCAGCAGCGACACCGCGCGGTAGGCGTCGGCCTGCTTGGTCAGGTCGTCGAAGACGATCAGCACGTGCTTGCCGTCGTACATCCAGTGCTGGCCGATGGCCGAGCCGGTGTACGGCGCGAGGTACTTGAAGCCCGCGCTGTCGGAGGCCGGGGACGCCACGATCGTGGTGTACTCCAGCGCGCCGGCCTCCTCGAGGGCGCCGCGCACCGAGGCGATGGTCGAGCCCTTCTGGCCGATCGCGACGTAGATGCAGCGCACCTGCTTGGCCGGGTCGCCGGACTCCCAGTTCTGCTTCTGGTTGATGATCGTGTCGATCGCGATCGTGGTCTTGCCGGTCGCGCGGTCGCCGATGATCAGCTGGCGCTGGCCGCGGCCGATCGGGGTCATCGCGTCGATCGCCTTGATGCCGGTCGCCAGCGGCTCGTGCACCGACTTGCGCTGCATCACGCGCGGGCGCCTGCAGCTCGAGCGCGCGGCGGCTCTCGGCCGCGATCTCGCCGAGGCCGTCGATCGGGGTGCCCAGCGGGTCGACGACGCGGCCCATGAACGCGTCGCCGACCGGCACGGAGAGGATCTCGCCGGTGCGGCGGACCGTCTGGCCCTCCTCGATCCCTCGAAGTCACCGAGGACGACGACGCCGATCTCGCGGGTGTCGAGGTTCAGCGCGAGGCCGCGGGTGCCGTCCTCGAACTCGAGCAGCTCGTTGGCCATCGCCGAGGGCAGCCCGCTCACCCGGGCGATGCCGTCACCGGCCTCGGCGACGGTGCCGACCTCTTCCTTGCTGGCCGCCGTCGGGCTGGTAGTCGGCGACGTACTTCTGCCAGCGCGTCGCGGATCTCCTCCGGACGGATCGAAAGCTCCGTCATCTTCTGTCCCTACTCTCTTGTCTGTCTGAAGTCGTGGTGCGTGGACGCCGGTGAGCCGGTCAGCCGACCAGCGGCGCCGGCGGCGTCGTCGAGGCGGCTGGAGACGGTGCCGTCGATCGACGTCGTCACCGATCTCGACGTGGATGCCGCCGAGCACGGCGGGGTCGACGATCGACGTTCAGGTGGACGGTCGCGGCCGTACTGCTCGCGCAGGGCCTCGGCGAGCCGGTCGCGGTCGTCGTCGCTGAGCGGCGGCGCGACGCGGACCGTGCGCGACGTACTCGGCCGCGGGCCTCCGCGGCGACCCTGACGGTACGTCGTCGAGCGCCGCCGTGACCGTGAGGTAGCGCACCGGCCAGCGCCTGCCTCGGCGAGGGCGACCGTGGCCGCGGAGGACCTTGCCCGTCGAGCAGGCGTGCGCACCAGCGCCTGCTTGTCGGCGACGCGACCGGGCCGGGTCGGACAGCGCGTCGCGCAGGTCGGGGTTGTCGGTGACGCTCGGCCGAAGGCGAACAGCTCGTCGGCTCGAGCCGGTCGGCATCACTGCGCGGTCGGCGACCGGACCACCGCGACCTCGCCGAGCTGCTCGAGCGCGTCCGGCGAGGTCGCCGGCTCGACGTCCAGCGGTGGCCCGCCGCGCTCGGCGACCACGGCCGGCGCGCTGGCGCCGACCGTGCCCGCCGAACACGCTGCTCGGCCAGGCCGCGCTTGGCCTCCGCGCGGCAGCGACGGGTCGGTGAGCGCACCGGCGGAGGGCCGGCTCGTCGCGGCAGCAGGCCGGCGACGCGCGAACAGCTCGCCGCCGACCTGCACCGGCGGCGCCGCCGGATCGCAGCGCGCCGTCGATGACCTCGCTCGAGCCAGCCCGGCGAGGGAGTCGGCCGAGGCTCCTGCGCACGACTCCATCAGCTGGGCGCCTTCCGAGGTCGGCGAGGAACCGGTCGACGACCCGGCTCTGGCGAGCCTCGTCGTCGAGCGACTCGCCGACGATCCGGCCGGCCAGCGTCGTGGCCAGCGTGCCGACCTCGCCGCGCAGCGACGCCACCGCCTGCCTTGCGGTCGGCCTCGATCTGGGCGTGCGCGTGCTCGACGATGCGGGCCGCCTCGGCCTGGGCCTGCTCCCGCATCTCGGCGATGATCGCGGCGCCCTGCTCGCGGGCCTCCTCGCGGATCCGGGCGGCCTCGTGCCGGGCGTCGGCGATCTGCGCCGGAACTCCTCCTCGGCCGCGTGGGCGTCCGCCTTGGCCTGGTCGAGCTCCGCGAACTGCTGCCGGATCGCGTCCTGGCGGGCGGTCATCGCCCGGTTGATCGGCGGGACGACGTACTTCGCCAGGAGGAAGAGCATGATCGCGAAGGCGACCAGCTCGACGAGGAACGTGCCGTTGGGCACCAGGAAGTTGCTCTCCATGGGAGTGATCGCAACGCTAGCCATCGATGGGTTCCTTTACTTGCTTCTGACGGTCGGTGACGGAAGAGCCCTGTGTCAGCCGAGGACGAAGACGAACAGCGCCATGAAGGCGAGGTTGATGAAGAACATCGCCTCGACCAGACCGACCGTCAGGAAGAAGATCGTCTGCAGGCGGCCCTGGGCCTCCGGCTGACGGGCGACACCCTGGATGTAGGACGAACCGGCCAGGCCGTCACCGATGCCGGCACCGATGGCGCCGCCGGCGAGGGCGAGGCCGCCGCCGATGAAGGCGCCGGCGAGGGTGATGGCCGGATCCCTGTTCTGACTGCCATTGATCTCTCCTTGAGTTTCACGCCGGGGAGTGGCGCATCGGTTACCTCTGTGGACGTCCGACCGGGTGGGTCAGTGCGTGGGAACGGGGGTCGCCTCGGCCGAGGCGGCGTGGTCCGGCTGGCCGGCGGTGGCGTCGGTGTCCGGCTCGTGGGCGTGCCCGTCGTGCTCCTCGTCGTGGCCGGCACCGGCCATCGCGAAGTAGAGCACGGTCAGCAGCGCGAAGATGAAGGCCTGGATCGCCGCCGATGGCCATGTCGAACAGCTTCCAGACGAGGTTGAGACGAAGCCCAGCACGCCGCCGACCGGGATCGACCGACCTACCAGGGGATCAGCGCGCCGATCAGCGCGAGCATGATGCCGCCGGCGAAGATGTTGCCGAAGAGTCGCAGCGCCAGCGTGATCGGCTTGATCAGCTCCTCGAGGATGTTGAGCGGCAGCAGCACCGGGAACGGCTCGACGAAGTGCTTGAAGTAGCCCTTCGCGCCCTTCTGCCGGATCCCGTAGATCCACACGCTGACCATCGTCGATCAGCGCCATCGCGTAGGTGAGGTTGGTGTCCGCGGTCGGGGCCGGCAGCAGGTGCAGGTCCGTCGTTGAGCTCGGTGGGGACCAGCTCGAGCCAGTTCGCGATCAGGATGAAGAAGAACAGCGCGATCGCCAGCGGCGCGACGAAGGGGTGCACCTTGCCGAGGTTGTCCTCGACCTGCTTGTTGACCTCGCCGACGACGGCCTCCCAGATGAGCTGGAGCTTGGTCGGCACGTGGTCCTCGGTCTTGCGGGTCAGCGCCCGCACGGCCAAGAAGCCGAGGAGCAGCACGATCGCGCCGGCGACCAGCGTGGAGATGATCGTGTCGATGTTGAACGTCATCCCGAGCGAAGTCGCGGGTCGGGTGCTCGCCGATCTTGATGTCGAGTCGGCGAGCGGCGGCACGAGTCCGGTCAACGTGCTTCTTCAGCTCCTTCAGCAGCGGGAGCGCGGTCATCACCAGGGCGATGAGGCGGAAGATGGCCAGGCCGAGCAGCAGCCCGATGCCGTCGGGCCAGAACGCTACGGCGATGCCGATGGCGACGACCGTGAGGACCGCCAGCCGGACGATGGTGGCGCGGGTCAGCTGGCCGCGGGTGGGCTGCGTCCGCCGGAGGTGATCTGCGCAGCAGCCAGAACTCGGTGACGAGGTGGTTGACCAGGCCGAGGAGGACGCCGCCGGCGATGCAGCCGGCGAGCGTCCACTCGCCGCAGCTGGCCGACGATCCAGAAGCTCGCGACCATCAGGCCGAGCGCGACGCCGCATGGTCTTGCGCTGGTCACGCAGCACGCGCCACACCGAGGCGCTGCTGCCGGGTCCGGGTCGAGTCGGTCATCGGTCGTACTGCGTCGTCGGTCACGCTCACGGGCGCTCACCCCCGGAGGGCAGCGCGGACCCGGACGACGAAGCCGACGCGCGCCGGCGACGACGCCGAGGCGATGCCGACCAGGACGCCGACCGGCGAGGAGCCGGCGGCGTGGTCGACGAGGAGGCCGAGGACCATGCCCGCGACGACGGCGCCGACGAGGAGACCGCCGAGCCCGACGAGGTCGCGACCTCGCAGACCAGCTGTCGGAGCGCTCATCGGCCATCCACCCAGGTCCCATTCATCGGCGCGCGTCATCGGCACGTCAGCGGCAAGCACGGCCACGCCGGGACGGCGGGCCGGGAAGTCGCGCCGACCGCTCGACCACCCGGCGACTGCGCGAAACTACCGACAGCCCGCGGGACCGCTCGCCAGAGGCGTTCTCGGGGTCGCGGAGTCGGTCGCGGTCGTCATTCGGCGGCCGTTCTGTCGTCGTAGCGGGACGGTGCTTGTGAAAACTAGCACAAGCGCGTCGGCGGGCGAAAACCGGCGCCCGCCGCACCCCTGAGGACCGGCTCAGACCTCCTCCGCGAGCACCGGTCCGGGCCGGTGCAGCCGGGGAGGAGGAAGGTGACCGCGACCGTCAGCGACCGCCATGGCCGCCAGCGAGATCCACATCCAGGGCTCGTCGCTGTACAGGCTGATCAGGACGGCGCCGAAGGCGATCAGCGCCGCCCACATCCACATGATCAGCACCGCGCGACGCTGGGAGTGCCCGATCTCCAGCAGCCGGTGGTGCAGGTGCTGCTTGTCGGGGGCGAACGGCGACCGGCCGGCGCGGGTGCGGCGGACGACGGCCAGCACCAGGTCCAGCATCGGCACCACCAGGATCGAGATCGGCAGCAGCAGCGGCAGCAGGGTCGGCAGGAAGCTCGCCTGCGAGCCGGCGCCGCCGGCGCTGATCTGGTCAGCCGGGCGAACTGGCCGGTGAGCGTCAAGCGCTGGCCGAGAGCACCAGCCCGATCAGCATCGACCCGCTGTCGCCCATGAAGATCCGCGCCGGGTGGAAGTTGTGCGGCAGGAACCCGGCGCAGGCCCCGGCCAGCGAGACGCTCGAGCAGGGCGCCGGTGGTCGCCAGCGACACCTTGTTGACGTTGGCGAGCTGGTAGCAGAACACGAAGAAC
The DNA here is from genome assembly GCA_963763225.1 of uncultured Actinomycetota bacterium. Taxonomy (GTDB): domain Bacteria; phylum Actinomycetota; class Actinomycetes; order Propionibacteriales; family Nocardioidaceae; genus Nocardioides. The sequence goes on from CAVXNT010000009.1 coordinate 187,426, forward strand.
GCGACCGCGCCGATCCCGACCACCCCGGCGGCCAGCCCGTCGAGGCCGTCGACGAAGTTGACCGCGTTGACGGTCGCGACCACGACGAAGCCGGTGAGCAGAGCACCCTGCGCCGGGTCGAGGGCGAACTGGGTGCCGTCCCGGCGTCGGGAAGAAGATGAACTGGATCCCGAACGCGATCAGGAAGCCGGCCGCGAGCACCTGGCCGCCGAGCTTGGTGAGGGCGTCGAGCTCGAACAGGTCGTCGAGGACGCCGACCGCGCAGATCATCGCGCCGGCGATCAGCACCATGCCGGCGTCGCGGAAGACGAACGGTCCGCTCTGGGACAGGAACGGCAGCTCGCGGGCGACGACGTACGCCGCCACCAGGCCGCCGAGCATCGCCAGGCCGCCGAGGTACGGGATCGGCACGGCGTGCACGTCGCGGTCGCGGACCTGGGCGACCGCGCCGGTGCGCAGCGCGATCTCGCGCGCGATCACGGTCAGCAGGTAGGTCGACCGCGGCGGCGACGAGGAAGACGAGGAGGTACTCGCGCACCTTGGTCCGTCATCCTCGGTCCGTCATCCTTGGTCCGTCATCCTTCGTCCGTCGAGGGTCGGCACCCAGCGGCTCGAGGACCGCGTTGAGCTGCTCGAGCGAGAGCGCGCCGCGCCGCAGCACCCGGCCCTGGGTCGCCGGTGCAGTCGACGATCGTGGACGGCCTCGCCGCCCGGGCGACTCCCCGGCGTCGACGATCACCGACGACCGCGTCGCCGAGCATCTCCTCGGCCTGGTCGGCGTCGGTCGCCGCGGGCATGCCGGTCATGTTGGCCGAGCTGACCGCCAGCGGACCGGTGCGCTCGAGGATCTCGAGGGCGACCGCGTGGTCGGGCATCCGCACCGCCACGGTGCCCCGGGTGTCGCCGAGGTCCCACTGCAGCGAGGACTGCTGGTGGCAGACCAGGGTCAGCGGGCCGGGCCAGAACTCCTCGACCAGCGCGCGGGCGTAGGCGGGCACCCGGATGGCGAGCGCGTCGAGGGTCGTCGCCGGCGCTGACCAGCACCGGCGGCGGCATCTCCCGGCCGCGTCCCTTGGCGGCCAGCAGGCCGCGGACGGCGGCCGGGTCGAAGGCGTCGGCGCCGATGCCGTAGACGGTGTCGGTCGGCAGCACGACCAGCTCGCCCGCGCTGGACCGCGAGGCTCGCCGCCTCGACGGCGGCGTCGCGCTCCTCGTCGGTGCCGGTGGCGTAGCGATCACTCACGTCTGCGTCCTCACGGACCTCATCGTGCCAGTCGCGCCGTGGGGTAGCGCGGCCGACCTGCCAGGTCGGCGTGGTCGCGCACGTCGGCCCACCGCCCGGTCGCGGTGAACACCGCGGGCGCGGACTCGCCCTGCACGTCGGCGTGCTCGAAGCCCACCACTCCCCCGGGCCGCAGCAGCGCGGCCGCCCGCTGCTCGAGCACCCGGATCGCGTCGAGGCCGTCGTCGCCGGAGAACAGCGCGAGGTGCGGGTCGTGGTCGCGGGCCTCGGGCGCGACCGACTCCCAGGCCTCGAGCGGGATGTACGGCGGGTTGCACATCACCACGTCGACGGTGCCGGCGAGGTCGTCGAACGCCGTGGCCATGTCGCCCTGGCGCAGGTCGACGCCGGTGCCGGCGAGGTTGCGCTCGGCCCACGCGAGGGCCCGCTCGTCCAGCTCGACGGCGTGCACGCCCGCCGCCGGGACCTCGTCCTGCGACCGCCTTGCGCGATCGCGCCCGAGCCGGTGCACAGGTCGACGACCACGGGCGTCCCGTGTCCGCCGACCAGCCCAGGAGACTGCTCGATCGCCCAGCCGGCGAGCAGCTCGGTCTCGGGCCGGGGCACGAAGACGCCCGGGTCCGACCGCCAGCTCGACGTGGCGGAACGCACGCCACGCCGGTCAGGTGCTGGAGCGGCTCGCGGGCGGCGCGGCGGGCGACGAGCGCGTCGTACTCCTCGGCCGCCGACGGCGCGACCTCCTCGACGAGCACCAGCCGGCCGCGGGTGGTGCCGAGGACGTGCGCGAGCAGCTCGGCGGCGTCGTGCTCCGGGACTCGCCACCCCGGCCTCGCGCAGTCGGGCGCGACGCGTCCGCGAGCAGCGACCGGCGCGGTCGGTCACTGACTCGAGGGCGTCGAGGCGGGCGGCGAGGTCGGCCTCGACGCAGGAGTCGATGACCGGCTGGAGGTCGCCGTCGAGCACCTGGTCGAGGTTGTAGGACTTGTAGCCGGTGCGGTGGTCGGAGATCCGGTTCTCCGGGTAGTTGTAGGTGCGGATCCGCTCGGAGCGGTCGACGGTGCGCACCTGGCTGCGGCGGGCGTCGCTCGGCCTCGGCGTCGGCCGCCTCCTGCGCGGCGGCGAGCAGCCGCGCCCGCAGGATCCGCATGCGCCTGCTCCCGGTTCTGCAGCTGGCTCTTCTCGTTCTGGCAGCTCACCACGATGCCGGTCGGGACGTGGGTGATCCGCACCGCCGAGTCGGTCGTGTTGACGCTCTGGCCACCGGGACCGCTGGAGCGGAAGACGTCGATGCGCAGGTCGTTCTCGTCGACCTGCACGTCGACCTGCTCGGCCTCGGGCAGCACCAGCACCCCGGCGGCGCTGGTGTGCACCCGGCCCTGCGACTCGGTGACCGGGACCCGCTGGACCCGGTGCACGCCGCCCTCGAACTTCAGCAGGGCGTACGGCGCCTCGCCCGGCTCCGGTCGCACCCTTGGCCTTGACCGCGACGGTGACCGACTTGTAGCCGCCCAGGTCGGACTCGGCGGCGTCGAGGATCTCGACCTTCCAGCCGCGCCGCTCGGCGTAGCGGGTGTACATGCGCAGCAGGTCGCCGGCGAACAGCGCCGACTCCTCGCCGCCCTCCCCCGACTTCACCTCGAGGATCGCGTCCTTGTCGTCGGCCGGGTCCCGCGGCACCAGCAGGCGGCGCAGCCGCTCCTCGGCGTCGTGCGCGGCGCTCGACCAGCGCCTCGGCCTCCGTCGGCGAACGCCGGGTCCTCGCCGGCCAGCTCCCGCGCCGCCTCGACGTCGTCACCGAGCCGCTGCCACTCCCGCCAGGCGCCGATGATCGACGACAGCTCGGCGTACCGCTGGTTGAGCTGCTTGGCCAGCCGCGCGTCGGCGTGCGTCTCGGGCGCGGCGAGCTGCGCCTCGAGGTCGGCGTGCTCGGCGAGCATGCCCTCGACGGCCTCGAACATCGCGCCCCTCCTGGGTTTCGAGACGACCGGCTGGTCCTTGCCGGGCAGGCGAGGCACGGGGCCGGGACAGATCGCGAGCGCCGGCCCTGCCCGTGGGCGGAACCGGCGCTCGGAGACAGCTACTTCTTGGCGTCGGCAGCCTTCTTGGCGTAGCGGGCCTCGAAGCGGGCGACGCGGCCGCCGGTGTCGAGGATCTTCTGCTTGCCGGTGTAGAACGGGTGGCACTGCGAGCAGACGTCGGCGTGGATGGTGCCGGAGGTCGCGGTGCTGCGGGTGGTGAACGAGTTGCCGCAGGTGCAGGTCACCTGGGTCGCGACGTACTCCGGGTGGATGTCCTTCTTCATGGTGTCCTCTCGTCGGTCGCCGGGTCGCCGCACCCCGGGTGGGCGAGGCGTGAACCGGAACCAGCACACAATTGTGTCACGGGCCCGAACGCCGCGGTAATCGGCTGTTCCCGGAGTTCCCGGAGTTCCCGGAGTTCCCGCTCCAGCCTGGAACCACCGATGGCCGCCGTCGCGAGCGTCACCAGGCGGGTGCGCCGGCAAGGCGCCGGCGCGACGGCATACCGGTGCGTCTTCCGAGCGTCGGCAACGCCGCCAGGGTGCCCGGATGGTGGCGCGCAGCAGGCGGGCATCGGCGTTCCCGCTCAGCCGCGCCGGGGGAAGGCCGGGACGATCCGCGGTCGCGTGGGGTCTGCCGGCCCCGCGTCCGCTCCGGCCGCCACCTCGGCCGCCAGCAGCTCGTGCGGCAAGGGCGCGGGGATCGTGTCGGGGTGCACGGTCAGGCACACCCGGACCGTGGTGCCCTCACCCTCCCGGGAGTCGATGACCACCTCACCGTCGTGCCGATCGATGATCGTCTGCATGATCCGCAGGCCCAGCCCGGTGCCGGCGATCTCGTTGTGCACCGCGTTCGAGGCCCGGAAGAAGCGGGTGCCGAGCCGGTCGATCTCGGCCGCCGGGATGCCGATGCCGTGATCGGTGATCGACGACCTCCGCCTGCCCCGCGGACCGGGTCAGGGCGACCTCGACCCGGCCGCCGTCGGTGGCTGAACTTCACCGCGTTCGTGAGCAGGTTGAGGAACGCCCGGTGCAGCATGGCCCGGTCGGCGAGCACGGGTACGACGTCGTCCGGGACGGCCACGTCGACGTGGATGCCGCGGCGCGCGGCCGTGATCCGGACGTCGGTGACGACCTCACGGACCAGCAGGGCGAGGTCGGTCGGCTCGCAGCTCGCTCCGGCTTGCCCTCCGCCTTGCGACAGCGCGAGCAGGTCGTCGATCAGCGTCTTGAGCCGCGTCACGTTGCGGCGGGTCGCCTCGAGCATCCGCTCGTGCCGCGGCTCGAGCCGGTCCTCGAACTCCTCGGCGACGCAGCTCGAGGTAACCGGTGATCGTGGTGAGCGGGGTCCGCAGCTCGTGGGAGACGTTGGCGACGAAGTCGTCCTTGGCGGTGTCGAGCATGCGCAGCTCGCTCTGGATGCGGGTCTCGACCGCCCGGGCACGCGCCTGGGCGTCGGCGAAGTCGTTGAGCGCGGCGGCGACCGCGCGCACCTCCTTCGGCCCGCTCGGCTCCGGCGCGCACGTCGAGGTCCTGGTGGGCCATGCGCGTGCACGACCGTCCTCGAGCTCGAGGAGCGGCTCGGATGACCTCGGCGGTGAGCCGGCGCCGCGGCGCGCGAGACGACCCACCAGGCGGCGATCGGCCAGCAGGACCACCGCGAGGATCGTGCCCCGCAACCGGAAGCGACGCGTCGGTGCTGGCCTGGCGGACCCGGCTGTCGAAGGCCTGCGGTCGTCGCCTGGTGGGCGCTGCGCGACGGCCTCGAAGCAGCCGCGATCCCGGCCGGACCTGCTGGCGCGCGGGCCGGGACTCCCGGCCTGGCGTCCATGCGCGGGCTGGGCGTAGCTCGTCGATCCACTGCTGGGCCGCCCGCTCCTGGCGTACGACGAGCATCTCCAGCTCGTTGTCGCCGTGCGGCGAACCGGCGGACCCGCTGCTGGTCCGCGGGGAGTCGCAGCAGCGCCTGCTGGTAGTCGGTCGGCGGCCGACTCGGGCGCCGGCGCCGGACCAGGACTCGACGGCCGCCGACATGTCGGTGAGGTCCTGGAAGACGTCCTGGTTGGCGGCGGCGGCCGGCTGGCAGGTCGTCGGTGAGGCAGTTGACGGCGGTGGTCGACAGCACGCACGCCGATCACCGCGATCGACGGCCATCAGCGCCGCCATCGCCGCCAGCGCGCACGATGACCGGCTGAGACCAGCCGCGCGACCGGACGCCCTGCAGCCCATGACGCTCGCCCACGCGGCGCTCCCCCGGGCGCCGATCCCTGGATGCGGACGCGGCACCGCTCCGGCCGGCCGCACCGCGCGCGTCGCGGATCGGGCTAGCACCAGAGGTTCGGCCTGGACTCCAGCGCCGAGCGACTCCGCGCGTCAGACGGAGCGGGTGAGCAGCGCCTGCACCCGCGAGGCGAGCTCGCGCGGGCTGAACGGCTTGGTGATGTAGTCGTCGGCGCCGGAGTCGAAGCCGGTCTCGACGTCGGACTCCTGGGCGCGCGCGGTCAGCAGGATGACCGGGAGGTCGGCCAGCGCCGGGTCGGCGCGGATCGCCCGGATCGCGTCGAGCCCGGAGACGCCCGGCATCATCACGTCGAGGACGGCGAGGTCGGGGCGCTCGGCCTGGCAGGCCTCGATCGCGGCCGCGCCGTCGGACGACCGCCACGACGTCGTGACCCGAGCGTCGACAGCTTGAACTCGACGAGCTCGCGGATGTCCACGTCGTCGTCGGCGACCAGGATCCGCGCCACTCACGTCCCCCTTCCTTCGGATGTCCGTGCCGCAGCCTAGCCGGGATCGGCCCGGGCGACGCGAGAAGGGCCGCATCCGTCGGATGCGGCTCCCCGCCTGACGTCCTCGCGTACCCGGGTCAGTCGCTCGTGCTCCGCTGGGCGTGGGCGTCGTCTTCTGGACCTGCATCAGGAACTCGATGTTGGTCTGCGACTTCCTGAGCCGCTCGAGCAGCAGCTCAGGGCCTGCTGGCCGTCGAGGCTCGGAGAGCACCCGGCGCAGCTTCCAGACGATCGCGAGCTCCTCCTTGCTCATCAGGAGCTCCTCGCGGCGGGTGCCGGACTGGACGGCGTCGATCGCGGGGAAGAGGCGCTTGTCGGCGAAGTCGCGGCGCAGCCGGATCTCCATGTTGCCGGTGCCCTTGAACTCCTCGAAGATCACCTCGTCCATCTTCGAGCCGCTCTCGATGAGCGCGGTCGCGAGGATGGTCAGCGAGCCGCCGTTCTCGATGTTGCGCGCGGCGCCGAAGAACTTCTTCGGCGGGTAGAGCGCCGCGGAGTCGACGCCGCCGGACAGGATCCGGCCGCTCGCCGGCGCCGCGAGGTTGTAGGCGCGGCCGAGGCGGGTGATGCCGTCGAGCAGCACCACGACGTCGTGGCCGAGCTCGACGAGCCGCTTGGCCCGCTCGATGGCGAGCTCGGCGACCATGGTGTGGTCGCCGGCCGGCCGGTCGAAGGTCGAGGAGATGACCTCACCCTTGACCGAGCGCTCGAAGTCGGTGACCTCCTCGGGGCGCTCGTCGACCAGCACCACCATCAGGTGGCACTCGGGGTTGTTCGTCGGTGATCGAGTTCGCGATCGACTGCATGATCATCGTCTTGCCGGCCTTGGCCGGCGAGACGATCAGGCCGCGCTGGCCCTTGCCGATCGGCGCGGCGATGTCGATGACCCGGCCGATCAGGTTGTCCGGCGCGGTCTCCAGACGCAGCCGCTCGGTCGGGTAGAGCGGCGTGAGCTTCGCGAACTCGACGCGGCTCTTGGCGCGCCTCGGGGTCGGCGCCGTTGACGCTGTCGATGCGGACCATCGGGTTGAACTTCTCCTTGCGCTCGCCCTCGCGGGGCTGGCGCACCTGGCCGACGATCGCGTCGCCGCGGCGCAGGCCGTACTTGCGCACCATCGACAGCGAGACGTAGACGTCGTCCGCGCCCGGGCAGGTAGCCGCTGGTGCGCACGAACGCGTAGTTGTCGAGGACGTCGAGGATGCCGGCCGCCGGCACCAGGACGTCGTCCTCGAGGATCGTGGTGTCGGGCTCGTTGCGCTGCCGCCGACGAGCCGGCCGCTCGCGGTCGCGGTCCCGCCCGCGCGGCGCCGGTTGCGGCGGCTGCCCTCGCCCTGGCCGTCGCTCGTCGTGGTCCTGCTGGCCCTGGTCCTGCCTCTGGTCCTGCTGGTTCTGGTCCTGCTGGTTCTGGTCCTGGCTGGTCCTGGTTGCTGCTGGTTCTGGTTCTGCTGCTGCCCTGGTCGCTGGTCCTGGCTGCTGGTCGCCGCTGCTGCTGGCCTGTCCTGCTTGCCCTGGTCCCGGCCCTGCTGCTGGTCCTGCGGCTGGTCCTGGCTGCTCCTGGGGCTGCTTGTCCTGCTGCTGCTCCTGCTTCGGGCGCTGCTGCCGGTCCTGCTGCTGGCGGTCCTGCTGCTGGCGGTCCTGCTGCTGGCGGTCCTGCTGCTGGCGGTCCTGCTGCTGGCGGTCCTGCTGCTGGCCGGTCCTGCTGCTGGCGGTCCTGCTGCTGCCTGCTCCTGCTGCGGCCGGTCCTGCTGCGGCGGTCGCTGCTCGCTCCGGCGGGGCCGCTCGGCCGAGCTGCTCGTCCGCGACGGCCGGACCCGGACTGGGCGGCCTTGATCGCCTCGACGAGCTGGGCCTTCTTCATCGAGCCCGCGCCGGGGATGCCCATGCCGGCGGCCATCGACTTCAGGTCGGCGATCAGCATGGAGCTGAGCCCGCCACCGCGCTTCTTCGGGCGTCTCGGCCGGCTCTCGATCGGCGGTGGTGGATTCGATGGTTTCCGTCACGTGAGGTCCTTCCCACGTATCAGTGCCGACCGGCCTCGGGCCGGCGGCTTCCTGGTCATGGCTTCCCCGCCCACCGGGCCGCACGTTCAGAGAGCACGGTGCGGACAGCGCGCGGACGAGATCGCGCGCGGACGAGGAGGAGGTCGCACCGAGGACTCGTGGCGTCAGCCCGGCAGGCGTTACACCGGAGACCCCGATCCGCCGATGTGGCATGCGGCACGCGTTCGCGCGGGTTCGGCGGCAGGTGAGCACGGGGACCTGCACGCTCACCCGAGCACGCGGCGCCGTCGCGGTCGCACGGCCAGGTGGTGCGCCGGCCAGCCGTCCGGGCAGCGGCGCCAGGAGCCCGTCGGCGGCGGCAGCCGTCGGTGAACGCGAGCACCGTCGGCCCGGCCCCGGAGACCACGGCCGGGACGCCGTCGGCACGCAGGGCGTCGACCAGCGCCAGCGAGTCCGGCATGGCCGGGCGGCGGTAGTCCTGGTGGAGGTAGTCGCGGGTGCCGCGCCACAGGTGCTCGGGCTGGCCGGCCAGCGCGGCGACCAGCAGCGCCGTGCGGCCGGCGTCGGCCGCCGCGTCGGCGTGCGGTACCGTCGGCGGGCAGCAGCCCGCGCGCGACCTCGGTGGAGACCGGGTCGGGCGGGACGAACACGACGACCTCGATCCGCGGGTCGACCGCCGAGGCGCACCGCGTAGAAGTCGCCGTCGTCGTCCCGTCACGGCCCGAGATGACGAAGCCGCCGAAGAAGGCGGGCGCGACGTTGTCGGGGTGCCCCTCGATCCGCGCCGCGAGCCGGAACAGCGCGTCGTCGTCGACGCAGCAGCGCGCCACCGGCGACCAGCCCTCGGGCCAGCCCGACCCCCGCGACGATCGCCGCCGAGGACGAGCCCAGCCCGCGGGCGTGCGGGATGACGTTGTGGCACGGCCAGGCGCAGCCCCGGCGGCTGCAGCCCATGCAGCTCGAAGGCGGCGCGCATCGACCGCACGACCAGGTGCGACTCGTCGCAGCGGGACCGTCCGGCACCCGCTCCGGCGACCGTCGACCTCCGAGCGCCGAGCCGCGAGCACCTCGGCCTCGAGCTCGTCGCGCATCGAGAGCGCGAGCCCGAGGGAGTCGAAGCCGGGCCCGAGGTTGGCCGACGTGGCCGGGACGGAGACCCGGACGGGGCCGTCGACGAAGGTCACCATGAGCAGGTCAGGCCAGCCCGGCGGCCGCGCGCCGCCGCGGCCACGTCGGCGTCCACGACGGTGTCGACGATGCTGCCGCCGCTCTCGGCGAAGCCCTCCAGCGCGGTCGACGGTGTCCTTGAGGCCGTGGCCGGTCACGGTGATCGACGACGGTGCTGCCCCGGTAGGACTCGCCCGCCGCGAGCTCCTGGAGCAGCCCGGCGATGCCGGCCGCCGAGGCGGGCTCGACGAAGACGCCGTCGCGGGCGGCCAGCTCGCGCTGCGCGGCCAGGATCTGCGCGTCGCTGACGGCGGCGAACCGGCCGCCGGACTCGTCGCGCGCCGCCTCGGCGAGCTTCCACGACGCCGGGTTGCCGATCCGGATGGCGGTGGCCTGGGTCTCCGGGTCCGGGAACGGCTCGCCGGTGACCAGCGGCGCCGCGCCCTCGGCCTGGAAGCCGCGCATCACCGGGCGCTTCGGTGGACGCGCCCCAGTCGGCGTACTGCCTGTAGCCCAGCCAGTACGCCGAGATGTTGCCGGCGTTGCCGACCGGCAGCAGGTGGTAGTCGGGGGCGTCGCCGAGGAAGTCGACGATCTCGAACGCCGCGGTCTTCTGGCCCTCCAGCCGGACCGGGTTGACCGAGTTCACCAGCGCGACCGGGTAGTCCCAGGCCAGGCCCTTGGCCAGGCCCAGGCAGTCGTCGAAGTTGCCGCGCACCATGATCACCTGCGCGCCGTGCAGGATCGCCTGCGCCATCTTGCCCGCGGCGATCTTGCCCTCGGGCACGAGCACGAGCGGCTTGAGGCCGGCCTTGGCGGCGTAGGCCGCCATCGACGCGGACGTGTTGCCGGTCGAGGCGCACACGACGGCCTCGGCGCCCTCGTGCCTGGCCACCGAGATCGCCGCGGTCATGCCGCGGTCCTTGAACGACCCGGTGGGGTTGTCCCCCTCGACCTTGAGCCAGACCTCGGCGCCGGTGAGCCCGGAGAGCCACTCCGAGTGCACCAGCGGCGTGCCGCCCTCGCGCAGGGTCACGGCCGCGGTGCCCTCGGGGATGTCGAGCAGCTCGCGGTACTCCTCGATCACCCCGCGCCACTGGTGGGTCTGCTGGATCGTCCGGTCACCGACCTTGTCGAGACTCACTCGCCGACTCCCTCGACCCGCATCACCGAGGTGACCTCGCGGACGATGTCCATGGCGCGCAGGTGGTCGACGGTCGCGCTGAGCTGGGCGTCGGTCGACTCGTGGGAGACGACGACGAGCTGGGCGTCCGCGCCACGGCCCTCCTGGCGCACGGTCTGGATCGACACGCCGTGCTCGGCGAACGCCGTCGCGACCGCGGCCAGCACGCCGGCGCGGTCGTCGACGTCGATCGCGACGTGGTAGCGGGTGAGCGTCTCCCCCATCGGCAGCACCGCCCGGTCGGCGTACGCCGACTCGCCGGCGCCGCGGGTGTCGGCGAGCCGGTTGCGGGCGACCGTCACGAGGTCGCCGAGCACCGCGGAGGCCGTGGGCGCGCCGCCCGCGCCGGGGCCGTAGAACATCAGCTGGCCGGCGGCCTCGGACTCGACGAACACCGCGTTGTAGGCCTCGCGCACCGACGCCAGCGGGTGCGACCGCGGGATCATCGCCGGGTGCACCCGGACGGCGACCGCCTCGCCCTCCGCACCGTCGCGGAGCTCGCAGATCGCGAGCAGCTTGACGACACTGCCCATGTCCTGCGCCGACTGGACGTCGGCGGCGGTGACCTCGGCGATGCCCTCGCGGTGGACGTCGGAGGCGGTGACCCGCGAGTGGAACGCCAGCGAGGCGAGGATCGCCGCCTTGGCGGCGGCGTCGAAGCCCTCGACGTCGGCGGTCGGGTCGGCCTCGGCGTACCCCAGCTCCTGGGCCTCCTCGAGCGCCTCGGCGAAGCCGGCGCCGGAGGTGTCCATCTTGTCGAGGATGAAGTTCGTGGTGCCGTTGACGATGCCGAGCACGCGGGTGACCCGGTCGCCCGCCAGGGACTCGCGCAGCGGCCGCAGGATCGGGATGGCGCCGGCGACGGCGGCCTCGTAGTAGAGGTCGCGGCCGGCCTTCTCGGCCGCCTCGAAGAGCGTCGGGCCGTCCTCGGCGAGCAGCGCCTTGTTGGCGGTCACCACCGACGCGCCGTTCTCCAGCGCGGCGAGGATCAGCGAGCGGGCGGGCTCGATGCCGCCGATCACCTCGACCACCAGGTCGACGTCGCCGCGGGTGACCAGGCCGGTCGCGTCGGTGGTCAGCAGGCCCTCGGGCACGTCGACCTCGCGCGGGCGCGTCGAGCCGGCGCACGGCGACGCCGACCAGCTCGACCCGGGCGCCGACGCGCGCGGCGAGGTCGCCGGCCTGCTCGTCGCAGCAGCCGCACCACCTGGGAGCCCGACCGAGCCGCAGCCGAGCACGGCCACCCGGAGCTCGTCCTTCGGGGTGCGCTTGTCGCTCTCCATCACTGATCACCCATGTCCGTCGCCAACAGGTCGTCCTCAGTCTCGCGGCGGACGACGACGCGCGCGACCCCGTCCCGCACCGCGATCACCGGCGGGCGGAGCGCGTGGTTGTAGTTGGAGGCCATCGAACGGCAGTAGGCGCCGGTGCCCGGGGACCGCGAGCAGGTCCCCCGGGGCGACGTCGCCGGGCAGGAACTCGTCCTTCACCACGATGTCGCCGGCCTCGCAGTGCTTGCCGACCACCCGCGCCAGCACCGGCGGCGCGTCCGAGACGCCGCGAGGCGAGCGTGCAGGAGTAGTCGGCGTCGTACAGCGCGGTGCGGATGTTGTCGCTCATGCCGCCGTCGACGGAGACGTAGGTGCGCACGGCGCCGCCGTCGAGCTCGACCGGCTTGACCGTGCCGACCGTGTAGACCGTGCACATCGCCGGGCCGACGATCGCCCGGCCGGGCTCGATGGACAGCCGCGGCTCGGGGATGCCGAGCGCCCGGCACTCGTGCTCGACGATCTTGGTCATCTCCGTGGCCAGCTGCGCGGGGTCCGACGGGTCGTCCTGGGTCGTGTAGGCGATGCCGAAGCCGCCGCCGAGGTCCATCTCGGGCAGGGTCACCCCGAGCTCCTCGGAGATCCGCGCCTGGAGCGCCAGCACCCGGCGGGCGGCGACCTCGAAGCCCGAGGAGTCGAAGATCTGGCTGCCGATGTGGGAGTGGAGCCCGAGCAGCTCGAGGCCCGGGGCGGCCAGCACCCGGCGTACCGCCTCGAACGCGTCGCCGGAGGTGATCGAGAAGCCGAACTTCTGGTCCTCGTGGGCGGTGGCGATGTACTCGTGGGTGTGCGCCTCGACGCCGGCGGTCACCCGGACCATGACGCGCGCGGTCAGGCCCGAGCTCGGCGGTGATGCACTCGAGCCGCTCGATCTCGTCGAAGGAGTCGACGATGATCCGGCCGACGCCCGAGCGCCACGGCCCGGCGCAGCTCGATCAGCGTCTTGTTGTTGCCGTGGTAGCCGATCCGCGCGGGGTCGAAGCCGGCGCGCAGCGCGACGCGTCAGCTCGCCGTCCGGAGCAGACGTCGAGGCGCAGGCCCTCCTCCTGCACCCAGCGCGCGACCGCGGTGCACAGGAACGCCTTGCCGGCGTAGAAGACGTCGTACGCCGCGAACGCGTCGCGGAACGCCCGCGCGCGGGCGCGGAAGTCGGCCTCGTCGAGCACGTACGCCGGCGTGTTGACGTTCGCCACCAGGTCCGGGACCGCCAGTCCTCCGACGTGCAGCTCGCCGTCGACCTTCTGGGCGGTCTGGGACCACAGGTGCGCGGACCAGCGCGTTCGGGTCGCTGGGCTGGCGCAGCCAGGACGGCCCGCGCAGCGCTCCGGAGGCGTGCGCCCAGCCGGCCTCGTGGGTGGTGCTCATCGGACGGCTCACATCCGCTCGGGCGCCGAGACGCCGAGCAGGCCCAGCCCGTTGGCGAGCACGGTCTGCGTCGCGGCGACGAGCACCAGCCGCGCCCGGTGCAGGTCGGTGGCCTCCTCGTCGCCCATCGGCAGGACCCGGCAGTTGTCGTAGAAGCGGTGGTAGACCCCGGCCATCTCCTCGAGGTAGCGGGCGACCCGGTGCGGCTCGCGCAGCTCGGCGGCTGCCGCGACCACGCGCGGGAACTCGGCCAGCGCGCGCAGCAGCTCGCCCTCCTTCTCGTGGGCGAGCAGGCCCGGGTCGAACTCCGCGGTCGACCACTCGATGCCGAGGTCGCGCGGCGTTGCGCAGGATCGCCGGAGACCCGCGCGTGGGCGTACTGGACGTAGAAGACCGGGTTGTCGCTGGCTGGCCTTGGCCCAGAGGTCGAGGTCGATGTCGATGTTGGAGTCGGTGCTGTAGCGGGCCAGGGCGTAGCGGGTGGCGTCGACGCCGATCGCGCCGACGAGGTCGTCGATGGTGACGACGGTGCCGGCCCGCTTGGACATCCGCACCGGCTCGCCGTCGCGGACCAGGTTGACCATCTGGCCGATCAGGATCTCCAGGTTGCGTGCCCGGCTCGTCACCGAACGCCGCGCACATCGCCATCATCCGGCCGACGTAGCCGTGGTGGTCGGCGCCGAGCATGATGAAGCAGCGGTCGAAGCCGCGCTCGCGCTTGTCGAGGTAGTAGGCCGAGGTCGCCGGAGAGGTAGGACCGCGTGCCGTCGGACCGGATGATCACCCGGTCCTTGTCGTCGCCGTACTTCTCGGTGGCGAGCCAGAGCGCGCCGTCCTTCTCGTAGGTGTTGCCCAGCTCGGTGAGCCGCGTCGATGGCCCGCTCGACCGCGCCGCGTCTTGTGCAGGCTGTCCTCGTGGAAGTAGACGTCGAAGTCGACGCCGAAGTCGTGCAGGCTCTGCTTGATCTCGGCGAACATCATGCTCGACGCCCTCGGCGCGGAAGATCTCCTGGGCCTGCGTCGTCGGGGAGGTCCAGCACGCTCGGGCCGCTTCGCGACGACGGCCTTGGCGATCTCGTGCGATGTACTCGCCGCCGTAGCCGTCCTCGGGCGCCGGCTCGGCCCTTGGCCGCGGCGAGCAGCGACGAGCTGAACCGGTCGATCTGGGCGCCGTGGTCGTTGAAGTAGTACTCCCGGGTCACGTCGGCGCCGGCCATCGTCGAAGACCCGGCCCAGGGCGTCGCCGACCGCCGCCCAGCGGACGCCGCCGAGGTGCAGCGGGCCGGTCGGGTTGGCCGAGACGAACTCCAGGTTGATCTTCTCGCCGGCGAACGCGTCGCTCGCGCCGTACGCCGCCCCTGCGTCGACGATCTGCGCCGCGACGATGCCCTGGGCGCCGGCGGCGACCGTGATGTTGAGGAAGCCCGGGCCCGGCGATGTCGACCCCGGCGATCCCGTCGACCTGCTCGAGCCGCTGCTGGACGAGCGCGGCGAACTCGCGCGGGTTCGTCCCGGCCTTCTTGGCCAGCTGCAGGGCCACGTTCGTCGCGTAGTCGCCGTGGCCCTTCTGTCGCGGGCGCTCCACCGTCACACTCGTCGGGACGCCGTCCGCCAGGGTGATCGCACCCTCGGTGGTCAGCGTCGTCAGCACGTCGACGATCGCGGTGGAGAGCTGCTCGGGAGTCACCGGGCAAGGGTATCGGCGCGCCCGGGCACGCGCTCGCACCCATATCGGGCATGGGACGGCGGCTCCGGTACGAGCGGCCGATTGCACAGTCCTCGCGGGACGGTTGTAGGGTCGCGCAGCCCCGCAGCGCGGGGTGAGGCCTCCGTAGCTCAGGGGATAGAGCACTGGTTTCCGGTACCAGGTGCCGCAGGTTCGAATCCTGCCGGGGGCGCCCACTCGCACGAGTCCTGACGGGCCGCCACACGGCGGCCCTTTGTCGTCCCCGCCGGAGAACGTGTTTCAGATTCCGGGGAAAACGGCTCAGCACCCCCCGAAGTTACGCCGGCTCGGGAAATGGCCCGAACAGGTCTTGACCGGCTGGGGTTTTCTGCGCACCGGGGCTCCCCAGATCGCGGTACGGATGTTCACAATCGTCGCCACAACCTCTCGGTGGGACCACCGACATGGGACACGACCACAGCCGCGGCAGACCGGGGAGGGACGCAGCGGCTCCGGCAAGAAAGCAGGACACGCACGTGAACACGTCCTTTCGCAGGGCTGTCGCGACCATCTCGGTCTGCGCCGCCGGCCTCGCCGGTGCCCTCGTCACCACGCCCGCCGCGGACGCCGCTCGGCACGCCGACCGCGGCAGCGGCCCGGTCAAGACCGACCTGGGCTACAAGGCCACCGTCTACGGCACCAAGGTGCTCCTCGACGGCGTCGAGGTGCGCAACGCCAAGACCGCCTTCGCCCAGCAGCACTGCACCCGGTACGCCGGCCGCGAGGTCACCAAGGGCGCCGAGATCACCGACTCGGGATCCCGCTGGTGGCCGGCGGCCTCGCCCAGAGCTACTCCCAGACCTACCGCAAGGCCGGTGTCGAGGGTGTCCGGGGCATCAGCACGATCGGCGACCTCGAGCTGGCGGGGAGTTCCAGGGCCAGCAGACCCCGACCCTGAAGATCAGCGGCCTGCCAGTCGGTCGCCGACGCCTACCGGAAGGCCGACGGCTCCTTCGGCCACGACGAGAGCTTCAGCTTCCAGGGCCTGTCCATCGGCAACCTGCCGGAGCAGATCCCCCAGGAGCTGCAGGACCTGCTCGACCTGATCAGCCAGGGCTCGGCCGACCTGGTCAACCAGGTGATCGACCTGTTGAGCAGCGTCACCGGCAACACCATCGACATCCCGGGCCTGGGCAGCATCGGCCTGGCGGGCGTGAAGTCCGGCCGGACCACGCCAGCACTCGGCGGCCTCCCAGACCTACGCGCTGCGCCTGACGGTCGACGCGACCGGTCACCCGACCGAGCTGACCCTCGGCCGCGCCCGCACCGCCGTGTACGAGCCGGTCCCCGCGGGCGTGTTCGGGTCCCGCGCGATGGGCATGGCCCTGCTCGGCGGCAACGACCTGGTCAGCCTGGGCGGCCTGGAGGAGCAGTCGCTCCCGTGCTCCGGCACCAACGGCCGGGTGCAGACGCACAGCCGTCGACGACGTCCGCGTGCTCGGCGGGCTGGTCGGCATGACCGGCGTGCGAGTACAAGCTCAAGGGCAACCAGTGGAACAACGGCACCGCCCGCGGCTTCGTCTCCACCACCATCGGGTCGGTCAACATCCCGAGCATCGGCCTCGTCATCGACGGCATCTCGTCGCGCGTCAACGTCCGCAAGCCGGCGGACACCACGAAGGTCAAGCGCTCGGTGCGCACCAGCATCGCCAGCATCACGCTGAACGGTGAGAAGGTCGCGCTCCCGACCCGGGCCGGGCAGGTCGTCGACCTCGGCAACGGCAACTTCCTGAAGTACCGCGTGATCAGCCGCAACAACTGGACCGGCGGTCGAGAGCCGCGCGCTCACCCTCACGCTGCCGGACCTGATCCCGAACGGGGCGATCCTCGACCTCGCCTGGGCCGGCGCCCACATCAGCCCGCGCTGACGGGTCTCGATACGCCGGTCGCGAGCTCGTGCCTCGCTCGCGCGGCTACTCGACCTGGCGCCGGCTTCCTGGTCCTCGCAGGCTCGGACCAGGGGCGCTCAACGATCGGGCACTGCTGCTCTTCGGGTCAGCAGTGCTCGATGCGTCGCGTCGTTGCGGGCCTCGTCGCCCCAGCGGCGGGCCTGCGCGACGTACGGCAGCACGACGCTGGCGCCGCCGATGTTGCCGATGCTGCCCTGGCACCACGCAGGTGGTGATCTTGCGCCGGGTCGACCTGGGCCACCGCGTGGGCGAGCCGGAACAGCTCGCCGGGGACGAGGTCGGTGTAGCAGTGTGCTCCATCACCGAGAGCACGCCACGCTCGATGAAGCCCGGGCACGTCGGCCCGGCCCGGACCTTGGCCTGGATGCCGCGCAGCACGCGCTGCTGGTTGGCCGAGCGGTCGAAGTCGCCGCGCGGGCAGCGCGTTGCGGATCCGGGAGAACGCCATGGCGTCGTAGCCGCCGAGGTGGATCCGGCCCTGCTGGAAGCCCTTGCGGCTTGAGATAGGAGTCGCGAAGGCGGCGCGGGTTGTCGACCTCGATGCCGCCGATGTCGTTGACCATCTCCTCGAAGAACGGGAAGCGGGTGACGAAGACGTAGTCGGGCTGGATGCCGACCAGGTCGCCGACGGTCTGCGCCGAGCAGCTGCGGGCCGCCGTAGTAGAGCGACGGCGTTGATCCGGTTGTGGCCGTGGCCGGGGATGTCGACCCACGAGTCGCGCGGGACGCCGATCGCGGTCGCCGCGCCGGTCCTGGTGTTGATGCCCGACCAGCTGGAGCGCGTCGCCGCGGGTGCGGGTCATGTCCTCCCCCGGGCGGGCGTCGGAGCCGACGGCGAGGATCCAGACGACGTCGGGGTCGAGGTCGACGCCGTGCGGCGTGGTCGACCTTGACCAGCGCCGACCTCGGTGCGGCTTGACGGCGCCGGTCGGGACGACGAGGGCGACGACCGCCAGCACGAGGCCGACGGTCGCGACCCGCGAGCGCCCGGCGGCAGGCGCGCCGGTGCCCGGCGCGGCATCACACGGCTCCCTTCGTCACGTCGTAGCCGAAGACCCGCCAGCCGCCGCGCTCGGTGGGTCAGGAAGAGCCGGCCGCGTCACCGCGGACCTCCCGGTCGGACGTCGCCGGTGGTGCGCGAAGCCGAGGAGGACCCGGGCGGTGACGCCCGACCGGGTGCTGCTCGGCGGCGAGCACGTCGAGCGTGACCGCGCGCTTGCGCGGCGTCGACGCCGTCGATGCCGCGCGCCGATGGCCTCGTTGCTCATCAGCTCGCGGTCGCGCGGCGCCTCGCTGCTGGGCGCCGGGGGTGAAGCCCGGCAAGGCGTCGCGAGAAGTCGCGCCGCGGGTAGTCGCCGCCGAGGTAGGCGCGCGTCCGATCCAGGCGTCGACGACCTCGCGCGACCTGGTGCCCGCAGGCGCTTGCGGTCGTCGGACGAGAGCTTGCCGGTGACCTGGTGCCGACACGGAGACCTGGCGCCGCCGCGACCGGGTGGTCGCCGCGGCGCGCGACGGAGCGCCGTCGCCCGGGCTGCCGGCTGGTCGTCGCCGCCGCTGCAGCCACCGCGGCGAGGGCGACGACGAGCGCGACGACGAGGGCCACGGCGGCCGGCCACCAGCTCGGCGTACTGGTCGTCTCATGGTCCGCGAGCTCGCCTGTCGCGGGCCTGTGCCGGGCCTGCTCCTGGTCCGTGACGGGCAGTGTCGGCGACCGCGATGTGGTGCGGCACACCAGTGCCGAAAGGCCAGCCCGGCAGCCTGCATTTGCTGGCGCGTGGGTCTAGCCTTGACGACTGAACTACTCCCACGCACGTACCCGGAAGAGGCGAAACAAGCCGTGCCGCAGTCCTCAGGCAGTCAGTCCGCCACCTCCTCGACCACTCCGGGAGCCGACTTCGGCGCCAACGAGTGGCTCGTGGAGGAGATGTGGGAGCAGTACGAGCGGGACCCCGGCAGCGTCGACCCGGCATGGGTGGAGTACTTCTCGGCCAACGACGGGTCCAACGGCAGCGCCCGTCCGGCACCAACGGCACGTCCGCACGGCCGCCGCCCGCCGCCAAGCGCGGCCCACCGCCAGAAGCCCGCCGCGCAGAGCACGGCCGCCGAAGCCCGCCGAGAAGCCCGCCGAGGCCCGACCAGAGCACCAGCCGACCCGACGCCGACCCCGGCACCCGAGGCGCCAAGCCCCGCCCGGAGTCCAAGGCCGCCGAGCCCGCCAAGGGCACCACGAACCCGGTGCCCAAGGAGTCGCGCCCGCCCGCGCCGGCGGCCGCCAGCGACGAGCCGACCGTACACCGTGCTGCGCGGCGCGCCGGCCCGCACGGCGCAGAACATGGACGCCTCGCTGGCCGTGCCGACCGCGACCTCGGTGCGCTCGGTCCCGGTCAAGCTGCTGTGGGACAACCGCACGGTCATCAACAACCACCTCGCCCGCGCCCGCGGCGGCAAGGTCTCCTTCACCCACCTGATCGGCTACGCGCTGGTCCAGGCGCTGAGGTCGATGCCGGAGATGAACGTCGGCTTCGACGTCGTCGACGGCAAGCCGAACCTGATCACGCCGGCCCACATCAACCTCGGCCTCGCCATCGACGTGCAGAAGCCCGACGGCACCCGCCAGCTGCTCGTGCCGAGCATCAAGGCCGCCGAGACGCATGGACTTCGCGGCGTTCTGGACCGCCTACGAGGAGATCGTCCGCAAGGCGCGCGACAACAAGCTGACGGTCGACGACTTCCAGGGCACCACGATCTCGCCTGACCAACCCCGGCGGCATCGGCACCGTCCACTCGGTGCCGCGCCTGATGAAGGGGCAGGGCGCGATCATCGGCGTCGGCGCGATGGAGTACCCGGCCGAGTGGCAGGGCGCCTCCGAGCGACGCGATCGCGCGCAACGCCATCAGCAAGGTCATGACGCTGACCTCGACCTACGACCACCGCGTCATCCAGGGCGCCCAGTCGGGCGAGTTCCTCAAGCGGCGTGCACCAGCTGCTGCTCGGCGAGGACGACTTCTACGACGAGATCTTCCGCTCGCTGCGCATCCCCTACGAGCCGATCCGCTGGGCCCACGACATCGCGACGACCCACGACGACGAGATCAGCAAGCAGGCGCGGATCCTCGAGCTGATCCACGCCTACCGGGTGCGCGGCCACATGATGGCCGACACCGACCCGCTGGAGTACCGCCAGCGCAGCCACCCCGACCTCGAGGTCGAGTCGCACGGGCTGACCCTGTGGGACCTCGACCGCGAGTTCGCCACCGGCTCGTTCGGCGGCGAGGGCCGGCGGTTCATGAAGCTGCG
This sequence comes from uncultured Actinomycetota bacterium, assembly GCA_963763225.1. Classification (GTDB taxonomy): domain Bacteria; phylum Actinomycetota; class Actinomycetes; order Propionibacteriales; family Nocardioidaceae; genus Nocardioides. Next base: position 207,453 of record CAVXNT010000009.1, read on the forward strand.
CCACATCCTCGGGATCCTGCGCGACTCCTACTGCCGCACCACCGGCATCGAGTACATGCACATCATGGACCCCGAGCAGCGCCGCTGGATCCAGGAGCGCGTGGAGCAGCCGCACACCAAGCCGCCCCGCGAGGAGCAGCTGCGGATCCTGCTCAAGCTCAACCAGGCCGAGGCGTTCGAGACCTTCCTGCAGACCAAGTTCGTCGGCCAGAAGCGGTTCTCGCTCGAGGGTGGCGAGACCACGATCCCGGTGATCGACGAGATCTGCGAGGCCGCCGCCGAGGCCGGCCTCGACGAGGTCACCATCGGCATGGCCCACCGCGGCCGGCTCAACGTGCTGGCCAACATCGTCGGCAAGAAGTACTCCCAGATCTTCCGCGAGTTCGAGGGCAACATCGACCCGCGCACCGTCCAGGGCTCCGGCGACGTGAAGTACCACCTCGGCGCCGAGGGCGAGTTCGAGGCCGGCTCCGGCGACAGGATCAAGGTCTCGGTCGCCGCGAACCCGTCCCACCTCGAGGCGGTCGACCCGGTCCTGGAGGGCATCGCCCGCGCCAAGCAGGACGTGCTCGACCGCGGCGCGGGAGTACCCGGTGCTGCCGCTGCTGGTGCACGGCGACGCGGCGTTCGCCGGCCAGGGCGTGGTCGCGGAGACGCTGAACCTCTCCCAGCTGCGCGGCTACCGCACCGGCGGCACGATCCACCTGGTCGTCAACAACCAGGTCGGGCTTCACCACCTCGCCGGGCTCGTCGCGCTCCTCGCTCTACTGCACCGACGTCGCGCGGATGGTCCAGGCGCCGATCTTCCACGTGAACGGCGACGACCCCGAGGCGTGCATCCGCGTCGCCCGGCTGGCGTTCGAGTACCGCCAGGCGTTCAACAAGGACGTCGTCATCGACCTGGTCTGCTACCGGCGCCGCGGCCACAACGAGGGCGACGACCCGTCGTACACCCAGCCGCTGATGTACGACCTGATCGAGCAGAAGCGCTCGGTCCGCAAGCTCTACACCGAGTCCCTCATCGGTCGTGGCGACATCACGATCGAGGAGGCCGAGCAGGTGCTGCGCGACTACCAGCAGCAGCTGGAGCGGGTCTTCACCGAGGTCCGCGAGGCGAGCAGCCAGCCCTCGGAGTGGACGACGGTGCCGGACTACCCGGAGAAGCCGGCCGGCGAGGCCCGGACCGCGGTCATCGGCCGGAGGTGCTCAAGCGGATCGCCGACTCCTACGTCACCCCGCCCGACGGCTTCACGGTGCACCCGAAGGTGATGCCGCAGCTGCAGCGCCGCGCCGCGGCGATCACCGACGGCCCGATCGACTGGGGCACCGGCGAGATCCTGGCGTTCGGCTCGCTGCTGATGGAGGGCCGCCCGGTGCGCCTGGCCGGCCAGGACTCGCGCCGCGGCACGTTCGTGTCCCGGTTCGCGACGATCATCGACCGCGTCAACGCCGACGAGTGGACGCCGCTGGCCAACCTCACCGAGGACCAGGCGAAGTTCTACGTCTACGACTCGCTGCTCTCGGAGTACGCCGCGCTCGGGTTCGAGTACGGCTACTCGGTGGCCCGCCCCGAGGCGCTGGTGCTGTGGGAGGCGCAGTTCGGCGACTTCGTCAACGGCGCCCAGACGGTGATCGACGAGTTCATCACCTCCGGCGAGACCAAGTGGCGCCAGCAGTCCGGCGTGGTGCTGCTGCTCCCCCACGGCTACGAGGGCCAGGGCCCGGACCACTCCTCGGCGCGGATCGAGCGGTTCATGACCATGGCCGCCGACGACGCGTTCGTGGTCGCCCAGCCGTCGACGCCGGCGTCGTACTTCCACCTGCTGCGCCAGCACTCGCTCGGCGAGGAGCACCGGCCGCTGATCGTCTTCACGCCGAAGTCGATGCTCAAGCGCAAGGAGGCCGCGTCGCGGCCCGACGACTTCACCGGCGGCACGTTCCGTCCGTTCATCAGCGACGACGCAGGCCGACCCGGACAAGGTCGACACGCTGCTGCTGTGCTCGGGGCGGGTCACCTGGGACCTGATGGTCGAGCGCGCCAAGCGCGAGGACGGCGAGCGGTTCGCGATCGCCCGGGTCGAGCAGCTCTACCCGCGGCCGGAGCGAGGAGATCCACGACGAGATCGCCCGCTTCCCGAACCTCAAGCGGTGCGCTGGGTGCAGGACGAGCCCGCGAACATGGGCCCGTGGCCGCACTACGCGCTCAACGTGTGGCCGGACGTCGACGCCCAGGTCGAGCTGGTCACCCGCCCGGAGTCGTCCTCGCCCTCGGTCGGCACCGTGAAGCGGCACACCGAGGAGCAGAAGGACCTGATCGCGCGGGCGTTTCCTGAGCGTGACGGCAGGGCCGCAGCATGTACTTCACCGACCGCGGGATCGAGGAGCTCGAGAAGCGCCGGGGTGACGAGGAGGTCACCCTGGCGTGGGTCGCCGAGCGGCTCCAGGAGTTCACCGACACCCACCCGGAGTTCGAGACCGCGGTGGAGCGGTTCGCGACCTGGCTGGCGCGCCTGGACGACCCCGAGGACTAGCGAGGACGCGTCAGCGGACTCGCTGGTGGTGGTCGAGCGAGCGGCGTGAGTTTCCTCGGCCGGCCGATGAATCTTTCTCGTCGCGTCACCCGAGCGCGGCGAAGCCGCACCGCACGTACGGCGTGAGCTCGCCGCCGTCGCGCAGCCAGGCTGCCGTCGCCGCGCGGAACACCGCGATCCCGACCGCGGCGAGCGTCTCCGCATCGCGCTCGCCGCGGTCGGCGAGGGCGGTCGCCAGGGCGTGCTCCCACGAGGCGAACGTGTCGAAGAGCCGGCCGCGCAGCACCGGGGACGACGCGGCGGCGCGTTGCCGCAGCGCGACCCGCTCCCGGTCGCCGTGGAACCCCTCGCCGAGCACCGCGACGGCGGCGGCCACCACGGCCAGCCCGGAGCCCGGCGCCTGCGCGACCGCCTGGCGCAACCGGGCCTGCCGCTCGAGCCGTCCCATGTCGAGCACCTCGTCCTTGGTGGCGAAGTACCGGAAGAAGGTCCGTGCGGACACGCCCGCGTCAGCGGCGATCACGTCGGCCGTGGTGGCGTCGTAGCCGTCGGCGGCGAAGCGGCGCAGCGCCGCGTCCTCCAGCGCCCGGCGGGTGTCCCGCTTGCGCTGCTCGCGTCGTCCCTCGGCGGCCTCGACCCCGACCTCAGTCACTCGCGACGGCCGCCCTCAGCCGGGTGCCCGACTCCGGCTGCGCCTCCGGGCGGCCGCTGCGCATCTCGACCCGGTCGATGGTGCCGGTGAAGGCGAACGGGGGCCGGTAGTCGCGGCTCACCGCGATCCCGCGGTCCCGGCCGACGAGCAGGCCGACGCCGGCGGTGGTGAGGTTCGGGAAGAACACCAGCCCGGGCAGCGCCTCGGCCGCCACGTCGGCGCCGTCCACGCTGAGCACCACGCGCGCGTCCTGGCCGGGCTCGTAGCGCAGCCCGAGCTCGTGCGGCCCCGGGGCGACCGGGTCGGCGGCAGCCACCCGCACGGGCCCGTCGAGCAGCGCGAACGTCGCGACCGGTCGGCCGTCGAGCAGGTAGAACGCCCACCCGCCGTGCCGGTCGCCGACCGCGGTGAGCATCCCCTCGGCGCCGCCGTCGGGCACGTCGACGTACGCCGTCAGGACGAAGCCGCCCATCGTGGCCGGCAGCTGCGCGATCTGCACCGGCGCGGTCCCGGGCCGGTACGTCGCGTCCGCCGGCGGCGGGAACTCCCCCGGGTGCATGTGCGCCATCGACCCGGGGAACTCGAACAGCGGGAGCACCTGGTTGCGGCCCGCCTCCGCCCACCACAGGCCCTCCAGGCGGCGGACGACGTCGGGGTGCTCGTCGGCGACGTCCCGCGACTCGGAGAAGTCGTCCGCGAGCCGGAACAGCGACCACCGGTCGGTGTCGAAGTCGTGGCTGCCGACCACGTGCTCGCGCTCGCCGAACTGGTTCGCCACGTGGTCGGTCACGGCCTTCCAGCCGTCGTGGTAGATGCCGCGGGAGCCCATCATCTCGAAGTACTGCAGCGTCCGGTGCTCGGGCGCCTCGGGTTCGGTGAAGGTGCCCAGCATCGAGGCGCCGTCGACGGGCTGCTGCGGCACGCCGTCCACGGCCTCGGGCAGCTCGATCCCGGCGGCGTCCAGGACGGTCGCGTAGAGGTCGACCGCGTGGCAGAACTGCGGCCGGACCCCGCCCGCCCCGGCCAGCCGGTCACCCCAGCGGACGACCAGCGGCGTGCGCACGCCACCGAGCCAGGCGTAGCGCTTCCAGAGTCGCAGCGGCGAGTTGCCGGCCCACGCCCAGCCCCACGGGTAGTGGTTGTTGGCCTCGGGGCCGCCGATCTCGTCGATCTGCTCCAGGGCCGTGGCGACGTCCTCGGTCAGGCCGAGCCAGCCGGCCGCCTCGTTGACGGTCCCGGTGGGCCCACCCTCGGCGCTCGCCCCGTTGTCGGAGAGGATCATCACCAGCGTGTCGTCGGCGAGCCCCTGCTCGTCGAGGAAGTCGAAGAGCCGACCGAGGTGGTGGTCGGTGTGGGTGGCGAACCCGGCGAAGACCTCCATGTAGCGCGCGAAGAGCCGGCGCTCGTCGGCCGAGAGGCTCTCCCACTCCGGCACCCACGGCGGCCGCTCGGTCAGGACCGTGTCCCCGGGGATGATGCCCTCCTCGAGCTGGCGCTCGTAGGCCCGTCGCCGCCACGCCTCCCAGCCGTCGTCGAACTGGCCGCGGTACGGCTCGACCCACTCGGGCGGGACCTGGTGCGGGGCGTGCACGGCGCCGGGGGCCAGGTAGCAGAAGAACGGCTTCGTGGCCGCGGCCTGCTGCTGGTCGCGGATCATCCGGATCGCCTGGTCGACCAGGTCCTCGGTGAGGTGGTAGCCCTCCTCCGGCGTGCACGGCGGCTCGATGTGGGTGTTGTCGCGCACCAGCTCCGGCGCCCACTGGTTGGTCTCCGCGCCGAGGAAGCCGTAGAAGCGCTCGAAGCCGAGCGCGAGCGGCCAGCGGTCGAACGGGCCGGCCGCCGAGTACTCCGTCTGGGGGGTCAGGTGCCACTTGCCGACCGCCATCGTGTTGTAGCCGTGGTCGCGCAGCACCCGGGCCAGCGTCGCGGCGCTGGGCGGGATCCGGCCCGTGTAGCCCGGGAAGCCCAGCGCGGCCTCCTCGGTGACGCCCATGCCGACGGCGTGGTGGTTGCGGCCGGTCAGCAGCGCCGCCCGCGTCGCGGAGCACACCGCGGTGACGTGGAACCGGTTGTAGCGCAGCCCCTGGGCGGCCACCCGGTCGATGTTCGGGGTCCGGAACCCGGCGCCGAAGCAGCCCAGCTGGGCGAACCCGACGTCGTCCAGCACGACCATCACGACGTTCGGCGCGCCGTCCGGTGGCGCGGGGTACGGCACGAAGCGCGGCTCGGAGGTGTCCACTCGGGCAGTGATGCGTTGGGTCGGCACGGCGACATTCTGTCACTTGACTGACACTTTTGTCGCGGGCCGTCGTGCGGCAGGATGCCGCCATGGCCGAGCCGACCACCGATCCGCAGTCCTCCTCCACGTCCTACCCGCCCGCGCCCTGGGAGATGGTCGGCCAGCTCTGGCTGTCGCTGTTCCGCCTCGGCACCCCGGTCGACGACCTGCGACCGGCGGGCGTGTACGGCGCGGCGTTCGTCAGCTACGAGCCGGGCTCGCCCCTGACGTACTCCGAGCTCCTCGTCGCGCGACCGGTGCCGGTGCCCGGAGGGCGGGGCCGACGGGTGTCCATCACCGACATCTGGGTGGACTCCCCCGCCTCGGTCGCGGGCGGCCGCGAGCTGTGGGCGATCCCCAAGGACCTGTGCGACTTCGACCTCGAGTCCGTCCGCCGCGGCCCGCTGTCGACGACGAACTGGTCGGCGTCGTTCGGGCGCCGTCCGATCGCGTCCGCGTCCTTCCGCGACGTCTCCCGCGCCACGGTCCGGCTGCCCTTCAAGGGCAGCACCTGGCAGCCGGGCATCGAGGACACCGGCGACGAGGAGCGCACGGCCGTGCTGCAGGGTTCGGCGAAGGCACTGCCGTGCCGGGGCCGGTGGGACTTCGCCGCCGACGGCCCGCTCGGCTGGCTGAGCGGGGCGCGGCAGTTGGCGTCGTTCCGGATGGCCGACTTCCGGATGTCGTTCGGCTGACGCCCGGTCCGCGCCGGCTCAGGGCTCAGTCGTCCGCGTGCTCGGCGGCGGCGCGGCGGGTCGATTCGCGGATCTCGAACAGGTCGGTGGCGAACCCGCCGACCGCACCGACCACGTCGCGCACCGCACCGGTGACGATCGTGGCGACCTGGCCGACCGTGCCCGCCGCCGCTTCGACGGTGCCCTGAACGGCGTCCTTGCGGATCTCTGCCCGGGTCAGATGGTCCTTCATGGGCCCCAGTCTGACCCGGACCTCGACGTCCCGGAAGGGCCTGGGTCACAGCGTCCGCATCCGCTCGACCTCTAGCCTGAGGGTATGGCGGAGGAGCCCCTGTCCCGCGTGGCGCGCAAGGAGCGCACCCGGCGCGCCATCCTCGACGCGGCGCTGGAGCTCTCCGACGAGAGCACGCTCGCCGCGATCTCGCTACGGCAGGTCGCCAAGCAGGTCGGGATCGTCCCGACCGCCTTCTACCGGCACTTCGAGTCCGTCGAGGCGCTCGGCGTCGCCCTGGTCGACGAGTCGTTCGCGTCGCTGCGCACGATGATGCGCGACATCCGCCGCGGTGACCCGGCGCTCGCCGAGGTGGTGGACCGGTCGGTCACCGTGCTGGCCGACCACGTGCACCAGCAGCGCGGGCACTTCCTGTTCATCGCCCGCGAGCGGGCGGCCGGGCCGCCCGCGGTACGCGACGCGATCCGGCTGCAGATCGAGCTCTTCGAGCGGGAGCTGGCCAGCGACCTGGCGCTGCTGCCCGGGACCGATGCCTGGTCGGCCGAGGACCTGCGCGTGCTCTCGAACCTGATCGTCACCGCCATGGTCGGCACGGCCGAGGCGATCCTCGGTGCCGCCGGCCGGCCGGACGTCGAGAAGCAGCTCGTCGAGCAGGCCCGCACCCAGCTGCGGATGGTGCTGGTCGGCGCGCTGAACTGGCGGTCGAAGTCGTAGCGATCGGTAGTCCCTGACGATCGGCTGGTCGGCGACGGCGTGTCGCCGACCGGTCGTCAGGGACTATCCCCCCGGACGGACGGTGAGGTCGGTGATCGTCGCGTCGCGGGGCAGGTCGAGGACGTGCAGGATCGCATCCGCGACGGTGCCGGGACGCGTCCAGGCGGCCGCGTCGTACGCCTTGTCCTCCTGACGGTGCACCTTCTCCTGCATCGGGGTGGCGGTGCGGCCCGGATAGACCGTGCTCACCCGGAGCGCGGGCTCCTCGCCCCGCAGTGCGTCGGCGAGGGCGCGCAGGCCGTGCTTGGACGCGGCGTACGCCGACCACTCGGGATGCGCGTGCAGACCGGCGCCGGAGTTCACGAAGACCACCGTCCCGCGCGCCGCGCGGAGGGCGGGCAGGGCGACGCGGGTCAGTGCCGCGGGAGCAACCAGGTTCACCCGCAGCTGGACCGCCCAGTCGGCGACGGACAGCTCCGCGACCGTGCCGAGCTCCACGACCCCCGCGGCGTGGACGACCGAGTCCAGCGCGTCCGGCAGCGTGAGCGACTCGACCGATTCGGGGGACGCGAGGTCGGCGACCTGTACGTCGGCACCGGCGTACGCCGACCGCAGCTGGTCGGCCCGCTCGGCCGACCGGGCGAGCAGGACGAGGGAGTCGCCGCGCTCCCGGAGGCGCTGCGCGAGCTCGGCGCCGATGCCCGAGCCGGCGCCGGTGACGAGGTGAGTGCTCATCGGGTGAAGACGATCTTGCCGAACTGCTCGCCCTCGAGCATGGCGGCGAACCCGTCGCGCGCCTCGGTCATCGGCAGCACGCGGTCGATCAGCGGCCGGGCACCGGACGCGTCCAGCAGCGAGACCAGCGACGCCAGCTCGGCACGGGTGCCCATGGTCGAGCCGATGACACTCAGCTGGAGGAAGAAGACGCGGGTCAGCTCGGCGTCGTCCAGGTCGGGGCCCGAGGTCGTGCCCGAGGTCACGATGCGACCACCGGGACGCAGGGACCGGATGGAGTGCGACCAGGTCGCCTTGCCGACCGTCTCCATGACCGCGTCGACCTTCACCGGCAGCCGGGCGCCGGACTCGAAGACCTCGTGGGCGCCGATCTCCAGCGCACGCTGGCGCTTGGCCTCGTCGCGGCTGGTGGCGAGGACCCGCAGCCCGGCGGCGCGCGCGAGGATGATGACGGCGGTGGCCACGCCGCCGCCGGCGCCCTGGACGAGCACCGTCTCCCCGGCCTTGAGGTCGCCGCGGGTGAACAGCATGCGGTACGCCGTCAGCCAGGCCGTCGGCAGGCAGGCCGCCTCCTCGAACGAGAGCGAGGCGGGCTTCGGCACGACGTTGCGGCGCGGGACGGCGACCCGGTCCGCGAACGTCCCCTGGTAGCGCTCCGAGAGCAGCGACCGCTTCGGGTCGAAGGTCTCGTCGCCGGCCCAGGCCGGGTCGCTGATCACGGCGTGCACGACGACCTCGTTGCCGTCCTCGTCGTGGCCGGCGGCGTCGCAGCCGAGGATCATCGGCAGCGACTCCTCACGCAGCCCGACGCCGCGCAGGGAGAACAGGTCGTGGTGGTTCAGCGAGGCGGCCTTGACCGTGACCGTGGTCCAGCCGTCGGGAACCTCCGGCTCGGGCCGCTCCCCCACCTGCAGTCCCGAGAGCGGGTCGTCCTTCGAGAACTTGTCGGCGTAGACAGCGAGCATTCCCCGACCGTACCCATCGGCTAGCGGCGGGCCACACCGTCCCGGCGTGCGGCGTTCGCCACAGCCGCCGCCACGGCGGGGCCGACCCGCGCGTCGAACGGCGACGGGATGACCATGTCCTCGGACAGGTCGTCGCCGACGAGGTCGGCGAGCGCCTCGGCGGCCGCGAGCTTCATGCCCTCGGTGATCGCGGTGGCGTGCACGTCGAACGCGCCGCGGAAGATGCCGGGGAAGGCCAGCACGTTGTTGATCTGGTTCGGGAAGTCCGAGCGGCCGGTCGCGACCACGCGGGCGTGCCGGTGCGCGACGTCGGGATGCACCTCGGGGTTGGGGTTGGCCATCGCGAAGATGATCGCGTCGGGCGCCATCCGCGCGACGTCCTCCTCGGGCACGGTGCCTCCGGAGACGCCGAGATAGACGTCGGCACCGTCGAGCGCCTCGGCGAGGCTCCCGGTGCGGCCGGTCTTGTCGGCCGTCATCTCGGCCAGCTCCCGCTTCACCGGCGTCAGGTCGCTGCGACCGGAGTGGACGATGCCCTTGCGGTCGGTGACCGCGAGGTCGGTGATGCCGGCCTCGAGCAGGATCTTCGCGATCGCGACCCCGGCCGCGCCCGCGCCCGAGATCACGACCCGGGTGGTCGCGGCGTCCCGGCCGGTCAGCGTCAGCGCGTTGCGGAGCGCCGCGAGCGCGACCACCGCCGTACCGTGCTGGTCGTCGTGGAAGACCGGGATGTCGAGCTGCGCCTTGAGCCGGTCCTCGATCTCGAAGCAGCGCGGCGCGGAGATGTCCTCGAGGTTGATCCCGCCGAAGCTCGGCGCCAGCCGGGCGACGGTCTCGATGATCTCCTCCACGTCGGTGGTGTCGAGGCAGATCGGTACGGCGTCGACGTCGCCGAACTGCTTGAACAGCACGGCCTTGCCCTCCATGACGGGCATCGCGGCGGCCGGGCCGATGTCGCCCAGGCCGAGTACGGCGGTGCCGTCGGTGACCACGGCGACGGTGTTCGGGACCCAGGTGTAGTGCTGGGTGAGCGACGGGTCGCCGGCGATCGCCTCGCAGACGCGGGCCACGCCGGGGGTGTAGGCCAGGGAGAGGTCGTCGCGGCCGGTGAGCGGCACGGTCGCGCGCACGGCCATCTTGCCGCCGACGTGGAGATCGAAGACGGGGTCCCCCGCATGGGGGTGGGGAGCAGGCATGGGGGTGCTTTCCATCGGGACGTGCGGATCTGGGGGGCCCGGCTCGACGCGCGAGGGGTGGTGCGCGGAACCGTCGGACCCCGGGGGTTCTCCCACCCCCGAGTCTCGCACAGCGTCAGAGCCGCCGGGGCCGTGGCCAGATCCTGGCGACGGTGACGGCGATCACGTCCTCCTCGGCGACCGGGCCGCGGTGCCGCGAGTCCACGCCCTCCTCGGGGTTGTCGCTGGTCAGCCACCAGCCCGGGGCGCCGGACCGGGTCGCACGCCGCTGGGCCGCCCGCTTGACGACCACCGCACCGTCGGCGAACCGCGCGACCACGACGTCGCCCTCACGCGCCGCGCGCCGGTAGGCGACCAGCAGGCGGTCCCCGGGTTCGAGCAGCGGCACCATCGACCGGCCCCGGACCCGGGCGAGTCCCCACCGCGCGCCGGTGTCTCCGGAGGCGGAACGGGTACCTCGTGGACGAAGCGGCACGCGGAGTAGTGTCGCAGCGAGACCAGGACAACCGAAGACGAGAGGATCCGCATGTTCGCTCGACTGTTCGCCCCCACCCTCGAGGTTTCCGCCCACTGCGACCTCCCCTGCGGCGTCTACGACCCCGCGCAGGCCCGCATCGAGGCCGAGTCGATCAAGGGCATCATCGCCAAGGTCGCGGACAACGACGACCCGGACTTCCGCACCCGCGCGATCGTGATCAAGGAGCAGCGCTCGGAGCTGGTCAAGCACCACCTGTGGGTGCTGTGGACCGACTACTTCAAGCCGCCGCACTTCGAGAAGTACCCGCAGCTGCACACCCTCTTCAACGAGGCCACCAAGCTCGCGGGCGCGTCCGGCACCAAGGGCGAGCTCGACGCCGAGAAGGCCGACCAGCTGCTCGCCAAGATCGACGAGATCGCCGAGATCTTCTGGGAGACCAAGAAGGCCTGACGCGACGGCCGGAGGCCGTCCAGTCAGGCCTTCGACGTCTCGAGCGCGACTGAGCGCAGCGAAGTCGCGACCGTCTGCCGCAACCAGCGACACCGGCTGCCTCGAAGGAAGGGCTGAGCCTGCGAAGGCCTTCCGCTCCTTCCGCTCGATCAGGTCTGCCGCAACCACGGCGGCGATCACGACGATCACGGCGCACCTTCCAGTGCACATCTGTTAGCGGGGACCGGCCACCGGGTACGACACCGGAAGGCCGGTCCCCGCTACTGTTCGGGGGCGGGCCCCTGCCCAGGACCCCTACCGATCCCGGAGGACGGCGAGATGGCATCGATCGGCGCGACGAGCGCGACCACCGGCCAGGCCGACAAGCGGGCTGACGTCGAACTGCGGTTACCGGCCGACAGCGCCTTCGCCTCAGTGCTACGGACCACGACCGCCGGGTTGGCCGCCCGGCTCGACTTCCCGATCGACGACATCGAGGACCTGAGGATCGCCGTCGGCGAGGCGAGCGCCATGGTGCTCCCGGAGGCCGCGGAGGGATCCGACCTGGTCTGCCGGTTCTTCATGCAGCCCGGCCAGCTGACCGTGCGCGTCGCGGTCGACACCGAGGCGACGGTGGCTCCCGACTACGACAGCTTCGCGTGGCAGGTGCTGACCACGCTGGCCTCCGACGCGACGGCCGAGAACGCCGACGGCACCTTCACCGTCACGCTGATCATGGAGTCGGGACATCCCGAGATCGGTGTCTGAGATGGCATCCGCGATGGGCTGGGAGGATCCGGATCCGGATCCACCGTCCGGGGTCGAGGTCACGCGCCAGCGCAGCGCCGAGCTCTTCCTCCTCATGCGCGACGAGGACGGGTCGCAGGCCGAGCGCGACGGTGCGCGCGACGCCCTCGTCCACCTGCACCTGCCGCTCGTCGAGCACTGCGCCCGCCGGTTCCGCAACCGCGGCGAGCCGCTCGAGGACCTCGTGCAGGTCGGCACCATCGGGCTGATCAAGTCGATCGACCGCTTCGACTCCGACCGCGGCGTCGAGTTCTCGACCTACGCGACGCCGACGATCATCGGCGAGATCAAGCGGTACTTCCGCGACAAGGGCTGGGCGATCCGGGTGCCGCGCCGGCTGCAGGAGCTGCGGATGCAGATCGGCACCGCCACCGCCGAGCTCACCCAGTCGCCTGGGCCGCTCCCCCACGCCGCGCGAGCTCGCCGAGGCGATCGGCTGCAGCGTCGAGGAGATCGTCGAGGGCATCGAGTCGAGCAACGCGTACTCCACGCTGTCCCTGGACGCCAGCGACGACGGCGAGGACGGCGGCGCGGCCACCATGCTCGACGCGATCGGCATCGACGACGAGGGCATCGAGCACGTCGAGATCCGCGAGTCGATCAAGCCGCTGCTCGACCAGCTCGAGCCGCGGGAGAAGAAGATCCTGCTGCTGCGCTTCTTCAAGAACATGACGCAGTCCCAGATCGCCGACGAGATCGGGGTCTCGCAGATGCACGTCTCGCGGCTGCTCAACCGCACCCTGGAGCAGCTGCGGACCTCCCTCGAGGAGTCGAGCAGCTAGCTCTCGTCGGCCCCGCGGTGCTCCAGCGCCTCGATGCTCGACGGCACCAGCAGGCCGACCAGCACGATGACGGCGACCACCGCGATCGCGATCGCGACCGTCGTGGTGTCGCCACCGCGGAAGCTCCACGCCACGCCGAGCTGGATCAGCTGTGCCAGCACGATCGGGCTCCGGGCCCACGAGTGACGCCGGGTGAGGGCCCAGGCGGCGGCGAGCAGCAGCACGCCGTACGCCGCGAAGAACACGCCGGTCGTGACGGCCACGGCGACCCGGTCCGACGAGACGCTGGCCAGCTCCAGGACGCCGTAGCCGACCAGCAGGAGGCCCTCGACCGCCACCAACGAGGCGGCCACGACGAGCGGGGCGGGGTTGACGGGACCGCGTAGACTCACACGGCGAGCCTAGAGATCCGTCTCCGGACGCGTGACGGGCGGGGCGGTTGTGATGAAACAGACCATCCACGGGGGTTGTCTCGCCGCCCAAACGTTGCCAGTCTTGTCCGAGCGCTCGTGAATGCATTCACTTCGTCGTGCCTGTCGACGTGCCCGCGGACTTGTCCGAGCGCTCGCAGGTCCTGCCCACCGTGACCTGCCCGTTCAGCTTTGAGGAAAGAGGGATCCCCCAGCCATGGATTGGCGCCACCGCTCCGCCTGCCTCGACGAGGACCCGGAGCTGTTCTTCCCGATCGGCAACACCGGTCCGGCCATCCTCCAGATCGAGGAGGCCAAGCAGGTGTGCCGTCGCTGCGAGGTGCGCGAGCAGTGCCTCGCCTGGGCGCTCGAGGCTGGCCAGGACCACGGCGTCTGGGGCGGGCTGAGCGAGGACGAGCGCCGCGCGCTGAAGCGCCGCAACGCCCGCGCGCGGGTGCGCACCGCCTGACTCACCTCGAGAGGGACGTCGAGCGCCGCCCGGGTGCCGGCCCCGCCGGGGCGCCGGTCCGATCTCCAGCTGACCACCCAGCTCCGACTCCACGAGCGTCCGCACGATCGACAGCCCCAGGCTCGTCGACGCGTCCAGGTCGAATCCCTCGGGCAGCCCGCGTCCGTCGTCGTCGACCGTGACGTGCAGCCGGCCGACCAGCCGTCGGGCCGTGACCACGATCTCGCCGGTCGCGTCCGGCGCCGCCGGCGTCGTAGCCGTGCTCGACCGCGTTCTGGAGCACCTCGGTGAGCACCATCGCCAGCGCGGTGGCCGCCTCCGAGGGCAGCACCCCGAAGCAGCCCTCGCGGCGCACGCGCACCCGGCTCGCCGAGCACGCTGACCTCGGTGACCATCCGCCCCAGCGGGTCGACGATCTCGTCGAAGTCGACCCGCTCCTCGACCGCCTGGCTCAGCGTCTCGTGCACGATCGCGATCGAGCCGACCCGGCGGACCGCCTCCTCCAGCGCCAGCCGGGCCGACTCGGAGTCCATCCGCCGCGCCTGCAGGCGCAGCAGCGCGGCGACGGTCTGGAGGTTGTTCTTCACCCGGTGGTGGATCTCGCGGATCGTGGCGTCCTTGGTCACCAGCTCCCGGTCGCGCCGGCGCAGGTCGGTGACGTCGCGCACCAGGATCAGCGCCCCGATGTGGTCCCCCTGCGGGCGCAGCGGGATGGCGCGCACGATCAACGACACGCCCTCCGTGCCGATCTCGGTGTCCCGGTGCGCCCGCCCGCCGAGGACCGCGCTGAGGGTCTCCTCGTCGGGCCTGCGACGCGGCGGCACCAGCTCGCGGGTGGTCTCCGCCAGGGACAGGCCGGCCAGGTCGCCGGAGAGGCCCAGGCGCCGGTAGACCGAGAGCGCGTTCGGGCTGGCGTAGACCACGCGGCCGGCGGCGTCGACGCGCAGGAACCCGTCGCCGACCCGCGGGCGAGTCGGCGTGGTCGCTGCGCTGTCCCGGGGCCGGGAAGTGCCCGTGGGCGATCATCTGGGTCAGGTCCGCCGCGGTCTGCAGGTAGGACAGCTCGAGCCGGCTCGGCGTGCGGACGCCGAGCAGGTTGGTGTTGCGGGCGACCACGGCGATCACCCGGCCCGCGCGACGCACCGGGATCGTCTCCACCCGGACCGGGCACGTCGTCGCGCCACTCCGGGTCGCCCTCGCGGACCAGGCGGCCCTGCGCGTACGCCGCGTCGATCAGCGGCCGGCGGCCGACCGGGACGAACGTGCCGACCACGTCGTCGACGTACGCCGTGGGGCCGGTCGTGGGCCGCATCTGCCCGGCCGCCCAGAAGCCCTTGCCCTCCCGGTCGGGCAGCCAGAGCACCAGGTCGGCGAAGGACAGGTCGGCGATGATCTGCCAGTCCGCCTGGAGCAGCTGCAGCCAGGCGACGTCGTCCTCGTCGAGGTCGGTGTGGCTGCGCACCAGGTCGGTCAGGGAGGGCACGGCGCAAGCGTAGGACCGCCGCCGCCCCGGACTGACCCGTGGACCCACGGTGGACGTCTGGACCACCTCTGGCAGGATGGCCCCCATGTCGGGGTCGTACTGGAAGCAGGTGCACGCGACCGGTCTCGCGGTCCCCACCGACCGGCCCCTCGACGAGCTGACCGCGGAGCTGACCCGGATGCTGGGCGACCCGGACCCGGCGCTCCGGGACGGCACCGCCTACCCCACGCTGGCCACCTGGGTCGGACCGAGGCGTGTACGACGACCTGCTGGCCGGCCTCGGCGACGGCATGGCCGACCGGACTGCAGGTCGGGCTCGGCGAGCAGGGCACCGACACGGTGTTCCGCCGCAGCTTCTCCGCGCTGGTGCTCGCCGAGTGCATCGCCCGCGACAACGAGCGGCCGCTGCTGCCCGGCGGCAAGATCCTCGAGTGGGGCGACCGGCTGGCCACCTGGCTGCTGCGCGAGCGCGACCTGCGCGGCTTCGTGCCCGGCAAGGGCTGGGCGCACGCGGTCGCGCACGGCGCCGACGCGCTCGGCACGCTGGCCAGCTCGCCGCACCTGGCGCAGCCCGAGCTCACCGTGGTCCTCGACGTGATCGCCGACCGGATCCTGCTGCCCGGTCGACCGGCTGTTCGCCACCGGCGAGCCCGACCGGCTGGCGCTCGCGACCATGAACGTGCTGCGCCGCAACGTGGTGCCGTTGCCGGTGCTGGAGCCGTGGATCGCCCGGCTCGCGGCCGCGGCCGGCACCCGCGCGACGTACGACGACCGCGACCCGTACCTGCTCGGCGGCAACGCCGCAGGCGTTCCTCCGGGCGCTCTACCTGCAGCTCGCGATGGGCAGCCGGCCGCCGCAGGTCCGGTCGGACCTGCTGCTGGTCCTCGTGGAGGCGCTGAAGGGCGACGAACCGCGGCGTACCTGTTCGCTACGGGTGAGTAACCTGCCGCCATGATCGACGGACCTGAACGGCCACGCCGGCGAGCTGGCGGTCGCCGTCGCCCGCGCCCACGGCGTGGAGACGATGTTCACGCTCTCGGGCGCGCACGTCTTCCCGATGTACGACGGGGCGGTGAAGGCCGACCCCCCGATGCGGCTGCTCGACGTCCGGCACGAGCAGACGGCCGCGTTCGCCGCCGAGGCCACCGGCAAGCTGACCCGGGTGCCCGGGCTCGCCGTGCTGACCGCCGGGCCCGGCGTGACCAACGGCGTGAGCGCGGTCGCCCAGGCCCAGTTCGCCGGCTCGCCGATGGTGGTGCTCGGCGGCCGCGCGCCGCAGAACCGCTGGGGCAGCGGCAGCCTGCAGGAGCTCGACCAGCCGCCGATCTTCGCGCCCGTCTCGAAGCTGGCCCGGACCCTGCCCGACGGCCGGCGAGGTGCTCGACGGCATGCACGAGGCGTTCGTCACCGCCGGCTCCTCGCACCGCGGACCGGTCTTCGTCGACGTGCCGATGGACGAGCTGTTCAACACCGCCTCCGGCCCGCTCCCGGACGTCACGTCCGCAGCGCGGCGCCGAGCCGGACCCCGACGCGCTCACGCGAGATCGCCGAGCTGCTCGCCGCCGCCGCGCGGCCGGTGCTGGTGCTCGGGCACCGACGTGTGGGCCGACGCGCGCCGAGGAGGCCGCGCTGCGGCTCGTCGAGACGGCCGGGGTCCCCGCGATCACCAACGGCATGGGCCGCGGCATCGTCCCCGGCGGCCACCCGCTGCTGGTCACCAAGGCCCGCGGCCAGGCGCTCGGGGGCGCCGACCTGGTCGTCGTCGTCGGCACGCCCCTGGACTTCCGGCTGGGCTACGGCGTGCTTCGGCGGGAGGACGCCCCGCCCAGGTCGTCCACGTCGCCGACTCCCCCGGCCAGGTCTCCGCGCACGCCGACCCTCGCCGGCTCGCTCTCCGGCGACCTCACCGCGGTCTTCGACGGGCTCCTCGCCGCGCTGGAGCAGGTCGTCCGGCGCCCCGACTGGGCGCCTGGGTCGCGCGACCTGCAGGACGCGGTGGCCGCCGCCGCCGAGCGCGACGCCGGCCCTGCTCGCCGCCGAGGCCGACCCGATCCACCCGGCCCGGATCTACGGCGAGCTGGTGCCGCGGCTGGCCGACGACGCGGTCGTGATCGGCGACGGCGGCGACTTCGTCAGCTTCGCCGGCAAGTTCGTCGAGCCGAAGCGGCCCGGCGGCTGGCTCGACCCCGGCCCCTACGGCTGCCTCGGCGCCGGCCTCGGCGCCGCCATCGCGGCCCGGCTGGCCCGGCCGTCGGCCCAGGTCGTGCTGCTGCTCGGCGACGGCGCCGCGGGCTTCTCGCTGATGGACGTCGACACGCTGGTGCGGCACGGGCTGCCGGTCGTGATGGTGATGGGCAACAACTCCGCCTGGGGCCTGGAGAAGGGGCCCGATGCAGATGCTCTACGGCTACGACGTGGTCGCCGACCTCGCCCCGCGCACGGCGTACGACGAGGTGGTGCGCGCGCTCGGCGGCGCCGGCGAGACCGTGACCGACCCGCGCCAGATCGGGCCGGCCCTGGACCGGGCGTTCGCCTCCGGCGTGCCCTACCTGGTCAACGTGATCACCGACGTCGCCGCGGCCTACCCCCGCAACACCTTCGGCATCTGATCTGGTGGTCCGCCGCGCCGCGCGGGCGGACCTGGCCGCCGCGGGCGAGGTCACCGTCGCGGCGTACGCCGAGTTCACCCTCGGCCCGGACGACCCGTACCTCGAGCAGCTGCGCGACGCGGCCCGCCGCGACCGGGAGGCGGAGCTCTGGGTCGCCGAGCGGGACGGCGAGGTCGTCGGCACGGTCACCATCTGCGCTGCCGGGGTCGCCGTGGCGGGAGATGGGCGCCGCGACGAGGGCGAGTTCCGGATGCTCGCGGTCGCCCCCGCCGCCCGGCGCCGGGGCGTCGGCGAGGCGCTGACCGGGCTCGTGCTGGACCGGTTCCGCGACGAGGGCTTCCGGGCCGTCGTGATGTCCAGCCTCGCGCAGATGACGCCGCGCACCGGCTCTACGAGCGGCACGGGCTTCCGCCGCGCCCCCGAGCGCGACTGGTCGCCGGTGCCGGGCGTGGACCTGATCGCGTTCCGGGCGGAGCTCGTGATGGAGGCGACGCTGCGGTTCACCGTGACCGACGACGACACCGCCGAGGCGGTCGGCTCGGGCAGCCTGCCGGTGCTCGGCACGCCGCGGCTGCTGGCGTGGTGCGAGGCCGCCACCTGCGCGGCGATCGAGCCCGCGCTGCCCGCGGGCTCGACGAGCGTCGGCACCCGGGTCGAGCTCGAGCACCTCGCCGCCAGCCCGGTCGGCCAGGAGGTCGAGGTGACCGCCTCCGCGGCGTACGTCGACGGCCGCCTGCACCGGTTCACCGTCGCCGCCCGCAACGTCGTCGCCGGGGCGCCCGGCAAGGTGGTCGGCACCGGCGAGGTCACCCGCGTGGTCGTGGACGCCGAGCGGTTCCTGTCGCGGCTGTGACCAGCTCCGGGCACTGCGGGGCGCGACGTTTCCTCGCTGCGCGGCCTCGGGACGTCATACGGACAGAGCAAGGGGTGACACCGTCCGTATGACGTCCCGGGGCCGGCCGCGCAGCCCTCGCCCGGCGCCGATTCGCGCCGCGCACGGCCGTTTGAGAGACTGACCCTCGGCCCCCGGGCCAGCACACGTCCGATCAGGAGGACACCATGGGCAAGACCGGCCGCAAGCGCCGCGCTCGCAAGAAGAAGGGCGCGAACCACGGCAAGCGCCCCAACGCCTGAGCGCGACAGTACCAGACAACACCGAACCCCCGAGCCGTCGGCTCGGGGGTTCTGTCGTGTCCGGGGCCGGGCTCAGGTCTCGGGGATCTCGACCTGCACCTCGCGGATCTGGAACATCACCCGCTGCCGGAGCTCGTCGGGGGCCGGCTCCTGGCAGGAGCGGGCGACGACCGCCTTCACGGTGCGCTGGAGGTCGTACCGCTCGAGGCACGGGTTGCAGCTGTCGAGGTGCAGCCGGACCGCGGAGCAGTCGGCCTCGTCGAGCTCGTTGTCGAGGAAGTAGACGATGCGCTCGAGGAAGTCGACACAGTCCTCTGCGCTGGGGTCGCGGTGGTCGTGCATCACGACGCACCTCCGTCGCGACCCACGGTGAGCAGGTCGTTGTCGCGCACGTAGTCCGAGAGCATGTCGCGCAGCTGGCGGCGCCCCCGGTGCAGGCGGGACATCACGGTCCCGATCGGGGTCTCCATGATCTCGGCGATCTCCTTGTAGGCGAATCCCTCGACGTCGGCGAGGTAGACCGCGAGCCGGAACTCCTCGGGCAGGCGCTGCAGCGCGTCCTTGACCTGCGAGTCGGGCAGGTGCTCGAGCGCCTCCATCTCGGCGGACCGCAGACCGGTGGAGGTGTGGGACTCGGCGCGGTGCAGCTGCCAGTCCTCGACGTCCTCGGACATCGACTGCTGCGGCTGGCGCTGCTTCTTGCGGTAGGTGTTGATGAACGTGTTGGTGAGGATCCGGTACAGCCACGCCTTGAGGTTGGTGCCGGGCCTGAACTGGTGGAAGGAGGAGTACGCCTTGGCGAACGTCTCCTGCACCAGGTCCTCGGCGTCGGCGGGGTTCCGGGTCATCCGCATCGCGGCGGAGTAGAGCTGGTCGAGGAAGGGCAGCGCGTCGCGCTCGAAGCGCGCGGTGCGCTCCGCCTCGGTCTCGGTCTCGAGGTCGACGGCGTCGGGGGCGTCGGGGGTCGTCTCAGTCGGGTCAGTCATCGTCTCCCAGACTAGCCCGGCGGTGGGACGCTCCAGCACGGCAAGCATGTGCGGAGAACGCGTCAGCCCGGCGGGAATTCCCGCACGACCTCACGGATCAGCCACTCCAGGGTCGACTCCACGATGACCCCGATCGCCTCCTCCTGGGTGACGGGGCCGCGCTTGGGCACCTGGAACCCGTGGTCGCCGGACGGTACGACGGCGAGGTCGACGTCCGACGGGAACTCGTCCGGGCGGCCCATGGGGTCCCGCTCTCCCTGGATCACCAGGGTCGGCACCCGCGCCTCGCGCAGCTCGGACAGCCGGGACTTCTCGGGGTGGCCCGGCGGGTGCAGCGGGAACGCGAGGGCCAGGCAGCCGCTGGCCGCCGAGCCGCCGCGCGCACCGGGCCGCCGACCGGGCCCCGGCCGAGCGGCCCCCGAGCACCAGCGGCGTCCGCATGCGCAGCTGGTTGGCCGCCGCGACCAGGCCCTCGTCGAGGCGTCTTCGGTGAGGTGGCGACCTTGCGGCCGGCGACCCGCCACGGCTGCTCGAAGCGGACCACGGTGACGCCGTTGCGCGGCAGGTTCCGCGCCAGCGCCTCCAGGTCGGCGGTGTCGATGCCGACGCCCGCGCCGTGGCTGACCAGCAGCGTCGCGATCGGGTGGCGCGACCGGTCGGTGACCAGCCGCCCCTCGCCGTGGGGCGTGTCGATCCGTCGCTCGTCGCTCATGCACGTCCTCCAGGGGCAGCGGGTCGATCAGCTCGGGTCCGTTGTTGCGGACGTTGCTGACCAGGGTCGACACCGGGTACGCCTCCAGCGCCCCCGGGGCCGCCGGCACGAGCAGGCCAGCAGGTGTCGCCGCCGGTGCCGCGGATCCAGCCACGCCGCCCAGCGCTCGCGCTCGACCATCAGCGGCATCCGGTCGTGGATGTGGCCGACCGCGTCCTCGGCTTCGGTGGTGATCACCGTGCAGGTCCACCGGAACCGGTCCGGGTCGTCCTCGTCCCGCGCCGGGTCGCGCCAGATCTCGTAGAGCCCGGCCATGGCGAGGACGCCGCCGTCGCTTGGGACGGATGAAGAACGGCTGCTTGCGCGGCTTCCCCGCCAACGTCTGCTCCTCGGTGGGGTACCACTCGAAGTAGCCGTCCGCCGGCAGCAGGCAGCGGCGCGCGGCGAACGCGCGCTTGTACGCCGGCTTCTCCGCCACCGTCTCCATCCGGGCGTTGATCATCCGGTTGCCGATCGAGGGGTCCTTCGCCCAGGACGGCACCAGTCCCCAGGTCAGCACCCGCAGCTGTCGCTGCGGCGGCTCGTCGCTCTCCCGGGACGGCGGCCGCTCGACGACGGCGTACACCTCCTTGGTGGGGGCGACGTTGTAGTCGGCCGCCAGGGGCGCCGCGATCCGCACGTCGGCGATGTCGAACTCCTCGACCAGGTCCTCGGGTCGCCGGCTGGAGGCGTAGCGGCCGCACATGTCACGACACTAGCCGGGCACGACGGAGGAGTGCACGGCGTGTGTCGGGAGGTCGAGCAAGCCTGCGGCCGAGCCTGCGAGGCCGCAACGGCGCGTCGAGACCGCCGACGGCCGGGAGCCGGCGCCCTCAGACGCGGGTCAGCTCGTCGAGCAGCCGGCCGGCGGCCTCGTCGGAGTCGGGCAGGCCCTCGATCCAGACGCGGGCGTGCCGGGAGTACATCTCGCGCAGCAGGCCCACCCGGCGGCCGATGCGGTCGTCGCGGCCGGCGAGGACGACGAGCCGCCCGGGGGCGACGTGGCCGATGGTCTCGGGCCCCGGGAAGACGGTGCGGGCGGTGTCGCCGAGCCGGGCGGCGTGCATCGCCCGGGTGAGGGCGTCGTCGGGCTGCGGCGGGGTGGCGATCACGACCAGCGCGTGCCCCGCAGGACCGGTGCCGCGGTAGACCTCCGAGATCCGGCTGCGCAGGTGGGCGAGGCTGGCGAGCCCGGTGAGCGGGTCGTCGCAGGACACGTCGTTGAGGTAGCCGAGCATCGCCTCGCTCCAGGCGACGGCCAGGGCCCGCGTGTGGACGTGGGCCGGCTCGGTGCCGAGCACCAGACGGCTGGTGGCGGCGAGGCCGTCGATGGCCTCCGCCAGGGACACGCCGTCTCGCGCGAGATCCCCCCCGAGCACCTCGCACACGACGACCGAGTCCGACCCCGAAGCGAGGGCCTCTCCCACTGCCTCGAAGCGCGGCGGCAGGGCCGCGCGCAGCTTCGAGGACAGGTCCCCCCTCGCTCCGGGGTCGGCCGTGGCCCCACGTCGCGTGCGCGTCGTGAACATTCCCACGGTCGGCTCCCCCTCGTTGGTCTGCCGGCTGTGAAACGGGCCCGACCCGGAACCATGACGCGAAACACGGCGAAATTCCGTGATCTTTTCGCACGTCGTCCGTTGGACCCTGCATGGCCGGCCATCTCGCGACCGTCGACGGTCCCCCGAGCGACGCGGAGCTCATCTCCGCGGTGCGCTCCGGGGACACCGACGCGTACGGCGAGCTGTTCACCCGCCACGTCGAGGCCGCCCGCCGGCTGGCCCGCCAACTGGTGTCGGCCGGTGACGTCGACGACCTGGTCTCCGAGGCGTTCGCCAAGGTCCTCGTCGTCCTCCAGCGCGGTGGCGGGCCGGACCTCGCGTTCCGCGCCTACCTGCTGACCGCGGTGCGCCGGCTGCACGTGGACCGGATCCGGATCGGGGGCCCGGCTGCAGACGACCGGTGACCTGACGCCGTTCGACCCGGGCGTGCCGTTCCGCGACACCGCGGTCGAGGGCTTCGAGAGCGCGGCCGCCGCCCGGGCCTTCGCCTCGCTCCCCGAGCGCTGGCAGCTGGTGCTCTGGCACACCGAGGTCGAGCGGCAGAAGCCCGCGGAGGTCGCCCCGCTCCTCGGGATGACGCCCAACTCGGTCTCGGCGCTCGCCTACCGGGCCCGGGAGGGCCTGCGCCAGGCGTACCTGTCCCAGCACGCCCAGGACGTCGAGGACGACGCCTGCGCCCGGACCCGCGCCAACCTCGGCGCCTACGTGCGCGGCGGGCTCGCGCGCCGCGACGCGACCCGCGTCGAGCAGCACCTCTCCGAGTGTCGGCGCTGTGCCGCCATCTACCTCGAGCTGAGCGAGGTCAACTCCCGGCTCGGCGCCGTGCTGGCCCCGGTCCTGCTGGGCGCCGCCGCGGCGGCGTACCTGGGCGGCGCCGGCGGCGGTACGGCGGCCGTCGGTGGTGTCGTCGCGCTCCTGGGCCGGGCCCGGCGACGCCGTCGTCACCCACGGCTCGACCGCGGCGGTGGCCGGCGCGGCGGCCTCGGCGGTCGCCGTCGGGCTGTTCGTCACGCTGCAGCAGCAGGCCGACGTCCCGAGCGCGGAGGACGTGCCGTCCCGGCCGGGCGCCGACGCAGGTGGTCCCGACCGGGTCACCCACCCACCACGGCCGGACCGCGCGCCGCGGCTCCGGCGCCGGACCCGCCGGACTGCGGTCGCCGTCGGCCCCGGCCGGCTCGGCCCAGGCGCCGACGGGCCCCGGCTCGTCGGCGCCCTCGTCGCCTCCCTCGTCGCCTCCCTCGTCGCCGGGCAGCCCCAGCACCCCGCACGAGCCCACGTCCGTCGGCGGCGCCCGCCCCGCCGTCGACCCCGCCGTCGATCCCACCCGCGACGCCCTCGCCGTCCCCGCTGGTCCAGCTCGACGTCAGCGCGTCGGCCGGCCCGGACGGGATCTCCGCCGGCGCGTCGGGCAGCGCCGCCGGCGTCCAGCTGCCCCCGGTCTCGGCGACCGTGCCGGTCCCGGTGCCGCCGCTGCCCTGACCCGTGCGCCCGACCGATCGTGCCGCGGCAGGACTGGCCCCGGACCGAGAGGGGTAACAGGAGGGCATGACCGTCAGCAGACTCATCGCCCGTCCGATGCTCGCGTCGATCTTCGTGGTCGGCGCTGCGACCGCCCTGAAGAACACCTCCGGGACGGCGGCGAAGGCCGATCCGGTCACCTCGCGCCTGGTGCCGCTGGCCCGCAAGGCCGGTATCCCGCTGCCCGAGGACCCGGAGACGCTGGTGAGGATCAACGCCGGTGCCCAGATCGGCGCGGGGCTCGCCCTCGCGACCGGCCGGGCGCCGCGGCTGTCGGCCGCGGTGCTCGCGGCCTCGCTGATGCCGACCACCGCGGCCGGGCACCGGTTCTGGGAGGCCGACGAGGACGCCACCCGGGCCCAGCAGCGGCTGCACTTCTTCAAGAACGTCTCGATGCATCGGCGGACTGATCATCGCCGCCGGCGACACCGAGGGCAAGCCGGGCGTCGCCTGGCGCGCCCGGCACGCCGCCAAGGACGCCCGCCGCGAGGCCAAGCTGATCAAGGCGAAGGTCTCGTCCTGACGCCACGCGGCGACTAGGCTGCGGGCCGTGACCGCTCGCCGACCCCGTGGCCCGCCCCGCGCGCCCGCCACCCCGTCGACGCCGTCGTCACGCTCCCCGGGCAGCAAGTCGCTGACCAACCGGGCGCTGGTGCTGGCCGCGATCGCCGACGGCCCCTCGGTGGTACGCCGGGCGCTGCGCTCGCGCGACACCACCCTGATGGCCGCGCGCGCTGACCGCGCTCGGCTCGCCGGTGGACACGACCGGCGACGACTGGACGGTGACGCCGGGCCCCTTCGCCGGCGACGCCCGCGTCGACTGCGGCCTCGCCGGGACGGTCATGCGCTTCGTGCCGCCCGTCGCCGGCCTGTCCACCGGCACCGTCGCCTTCGACGGCGACCCGCACATGCGGCTGCGGCCGGTCGGCGAGGTGCTCGGCGCCCTGCGCGGCCTCGGCGTCGCGATCGACGGGCGGCGCGCTGCCGTTCACCGTGCGCGGCACCGGCTCGGTCCGGGGCGGCACGGTCGTGGTCGACGCGTCGGCGTCCTCGCAGTTCATCTCCGCCCTGCTGCTGGCCGGCGCCCGGTACGACGAGGGGGTCGACGTCCGCCACGACGGCAAGCCGGTGCCGTCGCTCCCCCACATCGACATGACCGTGGCGATGCTGCGCGAGCACGGCGTCGAGGTCGACGACGCGGACGCGAACCGCTGGGCGGTGGCCCCCGGTCCGGTGCGGCCGGTCGACCACGTCATCGAGCCCGACCTGTCCAACGCCGCGCCGTTCCTGGCGCTCGCGGCGGTCGCCGGCGGCTCGGTCACCGTGCGCGACTGGCCCCGCCGTACGACCCAGGCCGGCGACGCGCTGCGCGACATCCTGGCCACGATGGGCTGCGAGGTCGACTTCGTCGACGAGGGCCTGCGGGTGACCGGCAGCGGCACCCTGCTCGGCATCGACGTCGACCTGCACGACGTCGGCGAGCTCACCCCGGCGGTCGCCGCGCTGTGCGCCCTGGCCGAGGCGCCCTCGCACCTGCGCGGCATCGCCCACATCCGCGGCCACGAGACCGACCGGCTGGCCGCGCTCGCGACCGAGCTCGGTGCGCTCGGCGCCGACGTCACCGAGCACCCCGACGGCCTCAGCATCGAGCCGGCCCCGCTGCACGGCGGCGTCTTCCACACCTACGCCGACCACCGGATGGCGCACGCCGGGCGTGATCGTCGGCGCCGCGGTCGACGGCGTGCTGGTCGAGGACGTCGCGACCACCGGCAAGACCTTCCCCGACTTCGCCGGCTTCTGGTCGGGGCTGGTCCCGGAGTGAGCCGGCGATGACCGGGCGCTACTCCGACCAGGACGTCGAGCACTACGACCGTCCCCGCCGGCGGACGCGCCCGCGCACCAAGGAACGCCCCACCTACGACGACGCCGTGGACGGGGTCGTGGTCACCGTCGACCGGGGCCGCTTCACGCTCCTCCTCGACGACCGCACCGTGCTCGCCATGAAGGCCCGGCCGCTGGGCCGCAAGGGCGTGGTCGTCGGCGACCGGGTGCGGGTCGTCGGCGACACCTCCGGCGCGGACGGCGCGCTGGCCCGGATCGTCGAGGTGACCGAGCGCCGCACCGTGCTGCGCCGTACGGCCGACGACGACGACCCGGTCGAGCGGGTGATCGTGGCGAACGCCGACCAGCTGGTCGTCGTGACCGCGCTCGCCGACCCCGAGCCGCAGCCGCGCCTGATCGACCGGGCCCTGGTGGCGGCGTACGACGCCGGCATGCAGCCGCTGCTGTGCCTGACCAAGGCCGACCTCGCCGACCCCGAGACGCTGCTGTCGACGTACCGCTCGCTCGGCGTGCCCTGGGTGGTGACCCAGCGGGGCGGCGACCTCACCGAGCTGCGGGACCGGCTGCGCGGCCGGACCAGCGTGCTGGTCGGCTCCAGCGGCGTCGGCAAGTCGACGCTGGTCAACGCGCTGGTGCCGGACGCCGACCGCGACGTCGGCCACGTCAACGCGGTCACCGGCCGGGGCCGGCACACCTCCACGTCGGCGTACCTGCTCCGGCTCCCGCACGGCGACGGCTGGATCGTCGACACCCCCGGCATCCGGTCGTTCGGGCTGGCGCACGTGCAGCCGGAGCACCTGATCGAGGCGTTCCCCGACCTCGACGAGATGACCGAGGACTGCCCGCGCGGCTGCACCCACGGTGAGGACGAGCCCGAGTGCGGGCTCGACGAGGCGGTGCGCGGCGGGGAGGCCGACCCGGAGCGGGTGGAGTCGTTCCGCCGGCTGCTGGCGGCCCGCAGCGAGCCCGCCGTACTGATCCACCGATCCGGGGATCAGGGCTGACCCCAGACCGACTGGGCGCCGGCGTCCCCGGTCAGCACGCAGTAGACGAGCGTCGCGCCGGCCGCGGCGACCAGGGCGGCGCCCAGCACCACCCGGACCGCACCGCCCCGGGCGTGCAGCCACGCCGCGAGCACCGCGACGACCGCGAGACCCGTGGTCACCCAGCGCAGGATCCCCGCCAGGTGGGCGTGCCGGTCGATCCTGGCCGCCAGCGGCGGCTGGCTGAAGAAGTCCCTGCTGGCCCGGAAGTTCACGCCGGTGTAGTACGCCACCCAGATCGCCGCGGCGGCGGCCAGCACGACGACGAGCATCGGCCAGCGCAGCCGGTCCCGCCAGCGCGGCACCACGGCGTAGAGGATCGCGCCGAGAGCGCCCAGCGGCCCGAACACCACGGCCGCGTGGACCACGAGCGGGTGCAGCGGGAGTCCGTTGATCTCCATGCCCGGGTACACGGGCCAGCCCCACCAGGCGTTCAGTCGGCGCCCCCGGCACTAGGGTGGCGGACGTGGCCACGGACTACACCGACGACCTGCGCCTCGCGCACGTGCTCGCCGACGACGCCGACTCGCTGACCGAGGAGCGGTTCAAGGCGCTCGACCTGCACGTGATGAGCAAGCCGGACCTGACCCCGGTGACCGACGCCGACCAGGCCGTGGAGGAGAGCATCCGCCGCACCCTGTCGCGGGTGCGCTCCCGCGACGCGGTCACCGGCGAGGAGCAGGGCTCGACCGGGCACAGCCAGCGACGCTGGGTGATCGACCCGATCGACGGCACCAAGAACTTCGTGCGCGGCGTCCCGGTCTGGGCCACGCTGATCTCGCTGGTCGTCGACGACGAGGTCGTGCTCGGCGTGGTGTCCGCGCCGCTGCTGCAGCGCCGCTGGTGGGCCTCGACCGGCAACGGCGCCTGGACCGGCCGCTCGCTGCTGAAGGCCACCCGCTGCCAGGTCTCCGACGTGCGCCGCCTCGAGGACGCCTCGCTTCTCCTACTCCTCGCTGTCCGGCTGGGACGAGCGCGGCCGGCTCGACGACTTCATGTCGCTGATGCGCCGCTGCTGGCGCACGCGTGCGTACGGCGACTTCTGGTCCTACATGCTGCTCGCCGAGGGCGCCGTCGACCTCGCCGCCGAGCCCGAGCTCGAGGTCTACGACATGGCCGCCCTGGACGTGATCGTCCGCGAGGCCGGCGGCCGGTTCACCTCGCTCGACGGCACCGACGGGCCGTTCGGCGGCAACGCCCTGGCCTCCAACGGGCACCTGCACGAGGCGGCGCTGTCGTTCCTCGGGTCGCTCCCCGACGACGACGACGACCCCGACTTACGGCGCTCCGGCCCGGGTCGGTCTCCGACCTCCGGGACCGCCGCCGGGACTGAGCCGCCACAGCGCGAGACAAGTCGGGGGAAAGGGTGACGGCGGTCACCCGGACGGCTACCGTCGAAGCATGCGAATCGGTGACGTGCTCCAGGCCAAGCCCAGCCATGAGGTCGTGACGATCGAGCCCGGACGCCGGCGTCCGCGACCTCCTCGCCCTGCTCGCCGAGCACAACGTCGGCGCGCTGGTGGTCAGCTCAGACGGCACGACGGTCGAGGGCATCGTCAGCGAGCGCGACGTGGTGCGCCACCTCCACAGCGACGGCACGGTCATCAACAACACGGTCCGGGCGATCATGACCACGCCCGTCGAGACCTGCGAGCGAGGACACCCCCCTCGACGACCTGATGAAGACCATGACCGAGCGCCGCGATGCGGCACGTGCCCGTGGTCGAGGGCGGCCGACTGGTCGGCGATGATCAGCATCGGCGACGTGGTCAAGCACCAGATCGACCAGCTGGAGTTCGAGCGCGACCAGCTCGACAGCTACCTGCACCAGACCTGACGGTCCCCGCCTAGTGGCTCTCGCTCTCGGCGAGGACGAGGGCCAGGTCGTCGTCCATCCGGTTGCCGGCGTACGCCAGCAGGTGCTCGACGAGACGGTCCAGCGCATCCTCGACCGAGCCCTCGCCGATCTCCGCGGCGTAGTCGTCGATCGGGAAGAACTCGCCCGTCCGGTCCCGGGCCTCGACCAGGCCGTCGGTGTAGAAGAGCATGCGGGCGCCGGCCGGCCAGGCGTGCTCGGTCAGGCCGGGGTCGGCCCCGAGGCCGAGCGGCAGCGCGGGCTCGCCGGTGTCCACCGTGGAGACCTGGTGGTCGTGCACCAGCAGGGGCGGGTGGTGGCCGCAGTTGGCGAGCGTGACCTTGGTGCCGTGGAACTCACCCACGATCGCGGTGACGAACTCCTCGTCGCCGATGAACCGCGCCAGCGTCTCGTCGATGGTGCGGGCCAGCGCCGCGATGTCGTGCTCGGTGAACGCCGCCGCACGGAAGGCGCCGAGCACCGACGCCGCCGTCTGCACCGCCTCGAGGCCCTTGCCCCGGACGTCGCCGACGATGACGCGCACGCCGTACGGCGTGGCCGCCACCTCGTAGAGGTCACCACCGACCAGTGCCTCGGCGCTGGCCGACACGTAGCGGGCCGACAGGCCGACCGAGCCGATCGCGGTCGGGATCGAGCGCAGCACGGCGCGCTGGGCGGTCTCGGCGATCACGGTCATCCGCTCCAGCCGGCTCTCCCGGCGCTCCCGGAGCGCGGCGCCCTGGACGGCGAGGAGCGACAGCAGCAGGCAGATGAGCACCCGTACGCCCCACTCCAGCAGGCTGTCACCGGCGTACCAGATGCCCGACAGCACCGCGGCCGCGACGGCGGCGGCACCGACGACCACCGTCCGGCGCGAGCTGGTCAGCAGGCTGGCGACGATGGTGCTGGCGGCGAACGCGCCCACCAGTTGCACCGGCGTCACCCAGGACAGGAAGACCAGGATCGCGAGGACGGCGAGCCCTGCCACGATGCCGAGGTCGGTGCGGCGGGTCACGGGTACGGGGCTCACTCGCGCATGATGTCAGCCCGATCCCAATCGCGACGCGGAATCCACAAGGGGCCGCCGCCAGGGGTGGGCGCCTCCGCCTAGGGTGGGAGCATGGACAAGCCCGAGATCGACTTTCCCGACTTCGACCCGCCGGCCGACCTGGTCGTCACGGACCTCACCGAGGGCGATGGCGCCGAGGCGACGGCCGGCTCGACGGTGTCCGTCCACTACGTGGGTGTCGCGCACTCGACCGGCGAGGAGTTCGACGCGTCGTACAACCGCGGCCAGCCGCTCCAGTTCCGGCTCGGCGCCGGGCAGGTCATCTCCGGCTGGGACCAGGGCGTGCAGGGCATGAAGGTCGGCGGTCGCCGCCAGCTGGTGATCCCGCCGCACCTCGGGTACGGCGACCGGGGCGCCGGCGGCGTCATCAAGCCGGGCGAGACCCTGATCTTCGTCGTCGACCTGCTCAACGTCTCCTAGCGGTCACCAGGGCAGGCCGTCGTCGACGCCCTCCTCGGCGACGCGGGCGGCCTGCCCGCCCAGCGACACGACGTCGCCCCTGACGAGCTGACGGCCCCGTCGGGTCTCGACCTCGTCGTTGACCCGCACCATCCCCCCCGCGATCAGCGGCTTGGCCTCGGCGCCGGACTCGACCAGGTTGGCCAGCTTCAGGAACTGGCCCAGGCGGATGGACTCGTCGCGGATCGGCACGTCGAACGGCTCGGGCATGCCGTCATTCTCCCAGCAGCAGGCTCGCCAGCCGAGCCAGCCGGGGGGCGTCCAGTCCCGCCGCCGTGAGGTACGACGCCACGTCGGTCGTGTCCAGCCACTGCCGCAACGCCGGGCGCCGGTCCGCGATCGCCTGATCGAGATCGTCGGGCGCCCGGGGCTCCTCGGCGGCCGACTGCCACTCCCCCAGCGCCGGGTCGAACGCGAGGCCGTGGCCACCGTGCGCGGCCGCCTCGCGGAAGCACTCCTCGTAGTGGGACGCCACCGCCTCCGGCTCGACACCGGCGAGCACCAGCAGCATGGACACCACCAGCCCGGTGCGGTCGCGGCCGCCGGCGCAGTGGACCAGCACTCCGCCGGGAGCGTCGGCGATGGCGGTGAAGACGCGCGCGAACTTCTCCGGGTAGCGCGCGGTGTTCGGCGTCCAGGACCGGGGGTGGTCGAGCCACGGCCCGCACTCGGCGAGGAACCGGGGGTCGTCCGGGTCCTCGGTCGGGGCGTGCACCACGGCGACGCCCGACCGCTCCACGACGTCTGCGCGTTCCACGTCGTTGCGGAGGTCGACGACCGTGCTCAGCCCCGCCCGCCGCGCGGCCTCCCACCCGGCGTCGGTCATCGACTCCGGGGCAGCGGAGCGCCAGACCCGGCCGTACGCCGTCGTCCCGCCGCCGCCCAGCGGCAGGCCGCCCAGGTCCCAGTGGTTCCTCGCCCCGTCCCACACGGCCGCCATGCTCGCAGATCCGGGCCTCCCAGCCGTCCCGCAGGTCACACCGGTCCCTGCAGTTCGAACCTGTCGTGGGAAACCCGACCGACACGCCGGGCGGCCTCGGCGTGTCGGTCGGGTTTCCCCGGACAAGTCCACCGACCGCACCCTCCCAGCGCCCGCGACGGACCACGGCGCGACGCGACCTGGCAGCCGGGAAGCCACGCCGACCACCCACCCGGCGTACCGCTTCGCTGCCTGTCGGCGCTCGACCATCCACCGGCCGCAGGCTGCTGGCAGTCCCTCGACCACCGCGAGCTACAGCAGCACCGTGACCGTGTGGATCAGCACGCCGACCAGGCCGCCGACGATGGTGCCGTTGATGCGGATGAACTGCAGGTCGCGGCCGACGTGGAGCTCGATGCGGCGGGCGGCCTCCTTGCCGTCCCAGCGCTCGATGGTGTGGGTGATGACGGTGGTGACCTCGGCGCCGTACCGGTCGACGGCGAAGACGGCGGCGTCGGCGGCGAGCCCGTCGAGGCGGTCGCGCAGCGCATCGTCGGCGACCAGGCGCGGACCCGAACGACGGTCAGCTCGGCCACCAGCCGCTCGCCGGACCGCGCCGGTCGGGGTCGCGCAGCGAGGCCTGCAGCGCACGGCGCAGCGCGTTCCACAGCGAGATCGCGGACGTCAGCACCTGCGGGTGGTCCAGCAGCCGCTCCTTGAGCCGCTCGGTCCGCTGCTGGGCCTCCGGGTCGTGCTGCAGGTCGTGGGCGAGCTGGTCGAGCATCGAGTCCAAGCGCCTGCCGGGCGTGGTGGCGCGGGTCGTCGCGGATGTCGTCGACCCACCGGACCAGCTCGCGGTGCAGCCGGGAGGTGACCGCCTCGTTGAGCCGCGGTCGGCGCCCACCAGGGCGCCCGCTCGCCGAGCACCTCGGCGACGGTGTCCGGGTTCTCCACCAGCCAGCGGTGCAGCTCCTCGAGCGCCGAGGTCGACCAGCCCGTGGTGCAGGTCGTCGCGGACGCCTCCTCGAGCAGCGAGCCCAGCAGCGGCGCGATCGGCTCCTCGCGGAACCGCGGCACCAGCGCGTCGCGGACCAGCTCCTCGACGTGCTCGTCGCGGACCCGGTCGAGGCGCGATCGACCGCGACCTCGGCGACCTCGTCGACCACCCGCCGGGCGTGGGCCGGCTCGGCCAGCCAGCGCCCGACGCGGCGCGAGATCGTCCGCGGCGGCCGATCCGGTCGCGGATGATCGTCCTCGTGGAGGAAGTTCTCGCCCGACGAACTCCTCGAGCCCGCGTCCCAGCTCGTCCTTGCGCCGCGGGATCAGCGCGGTGTGCGGGACCGGCAGCCCGAGCGGGTGCCGGAACAGCGCGGTCACCGCGAACCAGTCGGCGATCGCGCCGACCATCGAGGCCTCGGCACCGGCGTTGACGAAGCCGAGGAAGCCGTCGCGGTCCAGCGTCGCGACGTACACGACCGCGGCGAACAGCAGCAGCGACGACGGCCAGCGTGCGCATCCGGCGCAGGCGCCGCGGCGGGCGTCAGCCGCGGGTCGGCCGGCCGAGATTCGGACGTGATCGATGGCGGGTCGCCATGCGGCGAGCTCATCGCCGTGCCGATCCTACCGACGAGCGCATGCCAGAATGCCCCGCATGCCCCGCACCGTCATCACCTTCGGCACCTTCGACGTCTTCCACGTCGGGCACCTGCGGGTCATCGAGCGCGCCGCCGCGCCTCGGCGACCGGCTGGTCGTCGGCGTCTCGGCCGACGAGCTCAACCTGCGCAAGAAGGGCCGCGAGCCGGTCTTCAGCCAGGCCGAGCGGCTGGCGATCGTCGCCGCGCTGAAGGCGGTCGACGAGGTCTTCGTCGAGGAGAGCCTGGAGCTCAAGCGCGAGTACATCGAGAAGTACGCCGCCGACGTGCTCGTGATGGGCGACGACTGGGCCGGCAGGTTCGACGAGTTCGAGGACATCTGCGAGGTCGTCTACCTGCCCCGGACCCCGGCCATCTCGACCACCGCGCTGATCGAGAAGATCTCCGCGGCGGGCTGACCCGCGCGCCTGGCTCGGCCGGCACCCACCCATCAGGCAGGCTGGTCCGGCCGGCTTCCGTTTCGTCTCGAGGAGAAAGATGCGTCGTCCACTCGCCGTCGCCGCCCTGGCGGTCGCCCTGGCTGCTCGGCGGCCTGCTGCCCGCGCGCCGGCGCGAGTCCGGGCCCCTCCTCGCGGCGCCGCGTCGCCTCCCGAGGCCCAGCAGGCGCTCGCCACCGTGCAGCGCCTGCTCGGTGACCGCATCCCGCTCGCCCGGCGCGCCGCGCCGGGCCGGCCCGAGGTCACGCTGGCGATGCGCGACCTGTTCGCGGCCCTCCCGAAGCTCGACGCCGGCCGACCGGCGTCACGGCGCAGCGGGTACCTCGCCCGGCCCACCGACGGCACCAGCGACCCGCTCGGGGACGGCTACCGGTGCCCGCGACGAAGAAGTGCCGCAGCCACATCTGCATCCACTGGGTGACCAGCACCACCGACGCCCCGCCCAGCCAGGCGTGGGTGAACCGGAACCTGACGCTACATGAACAAGGTCTGGCGCACCGAGGTCGGCCGCTCGGCTACCGCAGGCCGATCGGCGACGGGCACCGCGGCGGCAACGGCAAGTTCGACGTCTACCTCAAGGACGCTCGGCTCCCGCGGCCTCTACGGCTACTGCACGCCGGAGCGACCGAGCCGCCACCACAAGCGGCTCGCCTCGGGCTACTGCGTGCTCGACAACGACTTCGCGCGGAGCCAGTACGGCACGCCGCCCGCGCAGAGCCTGCGCGGTCACCGCGGCCCACGAGTTCTTCCACGCCGTCCAGTTCGCCTACGACTACGCCGAGGACCCGTGGCTGATGGAGTCGACCGCCACCTGGATGGAGGAGCAGTTCGCCGACGGCGTCAACGACAACCGGCAGTACCTCCACTACGGCCAGGTCGGCCGCCCCGGGCCGGCCGCTGGACCTCTTCAGCCGGCAGGGGCTTCAACCAGTACGGCAACTGGCCGTTCTTCGAGTACCTCAGCTCCCACTACGGCACCGGGATCGTGAAGCACATCTGGACCCGTGCCGGCGCCTACCCGGGCTCGGGACACCAGTACTCGACCACGGCCGTCAAGGGCGTGCTGAAGAAGCACGGCGGCTTCGTCGACGTCTTCCGCGCCTTCGCCGGGGCCAACACCATCCCCGCGCAGTCCTACCCCGAAGGCAGGAGCTGGCCGACGGCGCCGGTGGCGGCGACCTGGACGCTGTCCCGGGACGCGGCCCGGAAGCACACCAGGATGCCGATCGACCACATGTCCTCGCGCAACGTGGCGATCAAGCCGGCCGCGGAGCTGCGCGACAAGCGCTGGAAGCTGCGCGTGGTCGTCGACGGTCCGGCGGCCCAGCGGTCGCCGGCGGCGTACCTCGTCGTGCGCACCAGGCACGGCGTCCAGCGCAAGGTCATCCACCTGAACCGCAAGGGCGTCGGCCGCACCCAGGTGGGCTTCAGCGCCCGCCGTGTCCGTTGGGCCAAGGTGGTCCTGGTGAACGCGTCGACCCGCTTCTCGTGCTGGCACCGGACGTCCTGGTCCTGCCAGGGCAAGGCGCAGGACGACGACCAGAAGTTCACGCTCCGGGCGGTCGCGCGGCGCACCCGGTGACTCTCGGCGTGACTGTCGGCGCACACCCCTAGATTGTGCGGCGTGACCCGCACGCTCACCCCCGACCCGCTCCCCAGCGACGACCCGGTCGCGGCCGGCGGACTCGGGGTCCTGCAGGGCGCGGCCCTGACCCTGGGCGCCGTCCTCGGCACCGGCGTGATCTCGCTGCCGGCGCTCGCCGCGCACGCGGCGGGCCCGGCGTCGCTCGTCGCGTGGCTGGCACTGGTGCTGCTGTCGGTGCCGCTGGCCACGACGTTCGCCGCGCTCGGCGCCCGCTACCCCGACGGTGGCGGCGTCTCGACGTACGCGCGACGCGCGTTCGGTGCCCGGGTGGCCACCGTCATCGGCTGGTGCTTCTACTTCGCGATCCCGCTCGGCGCACCAGCGGCGGCCGGCTTCGCCGGGGCGTACGTCGCCGACGGTGTCGGCGGCGGCCGGGAGACGCAGCTGCTCACGACGGGCGGCCTGATCGCGACGGTCGCGGTGATGAACTGGTTCGGCATCCGGGTCTCGGGGCGCGTGCAGCTGGCCATCGCCGGCACGCTCGCGGTGCTGCTGCTGGTCGCCACGCTCGTCTCGCTGCCGCACGCGAGCG
Source organism: uncultured Actinomycetota bacterium (assembly GCA_963763225.1). GTDB lineage: Bacteria > Actinomycetota > Actinomycetes > Propionibacteriales > Nocardioidaceae > Nocardioides. The sequence continues at coordinate 242,321 of CAVXNT010000009.1, forward strand.
GCGCGAACCTGACGCCGTTCGCGCCGCACGGCTGGGCGGCGATCGGGACCGCCGCGGCGCTGCTGATCTGGGCGTTCGCCGGCTGGGAGGTCGTCACCTCGCTGTCGTCGGAGTACCGCGACCCGGCCCGCGACATCTCCCGGGCGACCGTGGTGGCGCTGGTCGTGATGGGGGTGCTGTACCTCGGCGTCGCGTTCGCGACCGTCGCCGTGCTCGGCCCCGACACGGGCAAGGCACCGCTGTCCGACCTGCTCGTCCTCGGCTTCGGCGAGCCCGCCCGGGGCGTGACCACGGTGGTCGCGGTGCTGCTCACCCTCGGCGCGATGAACGCCTACTTCGCCGGCAGCGCGCGGCTCGGCGGCGCGCTCGGCCGCGACGGCTCCCTGCCCGCCTGGTTCGCGCGCGGCTCGACCGCCGGCCAGGTGCCCCGGCGGTCGCTCGCGGTCGTGACCGCGGCGTCGTTCGCCACACTCGTCGCGGTCGCGATCTCCGGCGTCGCGGTGGAGCGCACCATGCTGCTGGTGACCGGCGCGTTCGCGATCGTGTACGTCGTCGGCACCGCCGCCGCGCTCCGGCTGCTCCCCCGCGGCACATGGGTGCACCGCGGGGCGGTCGTGGCGTTCGCCTCCTCGCTGGCGCTGCTCGGCCTCACCGCGCGCTACCTGGTGCCGCAGCTGGTGGTCGCGATCGCCGCGATCGTGTGGCTTTCCCGCGCCCGGGCCGCCGCACCAGCCGCACCCGACCCGGTCTGACCGCCGCGGGCCGGTGAGTGCTCGCGGTCCTGGCTGTGGAGCGGGCACGCCGGGCGGATGGTCGCCGTGGCTTCCCGGGCCGCCGGGTTTCGAGACGGTTGCTGCGCAACCTCCTCGACCGCCGGAAGCACGGTGGTTGAGTGCGAGGGCGCCCCGCGCCCGAGCGTCGAAACCACCGCGCCTCTGACGACGGCCTGCCGGCCGGCGGGTGGTCGCGCGCCGACAGGCAGCGATGCGGGTACGCCGAACAGGTGGTCGCCGTCGCTTCCCGGGTCACGGCCGTCACGGCGGTTGAGGAAGGCGCTCTGGCGCCTGTCTCGAAACCACCACCGCCGCTGACGGCGGCCTGCGGGCCGGCGGGTGGTTGCGCGCCGACAGGCAGCGATGCGGGTACGCCGAGGCGGGTGGTCGCCGCTGCTTCCCGGGCCGCGGGGTTTCGAAGACGGTTGCCAGCGCAACCTCCTCAACCACCGGAAGCAGCCGGTGGTTGAGGTGCGAGGGCGCCCCGCGCCCGAGCCTCGAAACCACCGCGCCGCTGACGGCGGCCTGCGGGCAGGCGGTGGGTTGCGCGCCGACAGGCAGCGAAGCGGGTACGCCGAGCGGGTGGTCGCCGCCGCTTCCCGGGTCGCGGCCGTCACGGGGTTTCGAGACGGTTGCCAGGGCAACCTCCTCAACCAGCGGGTGGCCACCCCCCAGCGACAGGTAGGCGCACGAAAGCAAGCCCGAAAAAAGTTTTGGAAACCGTCTCACCAAGCGAGACAGACCGGCCCTGACCAGGCCTCGATGTCGGTGGGCCCTGCTTGGCTTGAACCATGGCAGCCAGCACCCCGATCACCAGCCCGGACAGCCGGGATGCCCTGGTGATCGATGCTGCCCGCGACCGCCAGGCCACCATCAACCGGGCCGAGATCGACAAGCTCGAGCTCGCCGTGGAGTGGGTGCTCCTGCACCCGGGCGAGGAGGTCGACACCACGGTCCCGTGGGGGATGCGGGACCTGGAGATCGCCGGTGACGGAGCCCCCACCATCGACGAAGGCGCCATCGCCGAGTTCGCGCTCGCCATCGGCGTCTCCACCGACTCGGGCCGGCTTGTACCTGGGGGACGCGGTCGAGCTGAAGTACCGGCTGCCCCGGATCTGGAAGCGCGTGCTCTCGGGCCGGTTGCCGGTGTGGAAGGCCCGCAAGATCGCCGACGCCACCCGCTCCCTCCCGATGGCGGGCGCCGAGTTCGTGGACCGGGCGCTGTACTTCGTGGCCCACAAGTGCTCCTACGCCGAGATCGACCGGCAGGTCGACAAGGCCCGCGCCGAGTACGACCCCGCCGAGGCCGAACGCCGCCGCCTCGAGGCCGCCGAACGCCGCCACGTCACCGTCCACCTCGGCGCGATGACCCACGACGGGCAGGTCCCGATCACCGCGATGGCCGACCTCGGCGACGCCGTCGCCTTCGAGGACTACCTCGCCACCCAGGCCGCCAAGCTCGACCCGACGATCCCACTCCAGGTCCGCCGCTCCATGGTCCTGGGCATGCTCGGCCAGTCAGGCGGTGAGCACCAGGGTCCAGGTGCGCAGCGGGAGCTGGTGATCTACACCCACACCCGCCCCGACCAGACCACGGTCGACGTCGAGAACACCCGGTCGTTCATCACCCCCGAGCAGCTGCGGGACTGGTGCGCCCAGGCCGGCACGAAGGTGACCATCCGCCCGGTCATCGACCTCAACGACGACCTGTCCACCGACGCGTACGTGCCGACCGAGGAGATCAAGGAACAGATCCGGCTGCGCTACCGCGAGTGCGTCTTCCCCTACTGCCACCGCCAGGCCCGCTCCTGCGACCTCGACCACATCATCGAGTTCCCCCACGGCCCCACCGCGTCATGGAACCTCGCACCCCTGTGCCGAGGACACCACCGACTCAAGACCCACACCGCCTGGACCTACCAGTGGATCCCCGGCATCGGGTTCGTGTGGACCGACCCCGGCGGCCGACGACATATCAACTGACCCGGACCCCGCCGACCACCGCCGGCGGGGCCACACCCATGCGCGGGCTCGGTGAGCAGCGCCTACCCGACGTCGCTGAGCAGCGTGTGGCCGCCGCGGGCCTTCGCGGCCAGGTAGCGCGCGTTGGCCGAGGAGAGGTGGACCGCGGTGGGCACCACCTCCACCTCCAGGTCATGGGACCTCAGCTGGTCCACCTTGTCCGGGTTGTTCGTCAGCAGCGCGAGCCGCGCGACCCCGAGCGCGGCGAGCATCTGGGCGGCCGCCGTGTAGTCACGGGCGTCGGCGGCGTAGCCCAGCGCGAGGTTGGCCTCGTAGGTGTCGAGGCCCTGCGTCCTGCAGCGCGTAGGCGTCGAGCTTGGCGTAGAGGCCGATGCCGCGGCCCTCCTGCCGCAGGTACAGCAGGTAGCCGCCGGACGCGGCGATGCGCCGGACGGCCTCGTGCAGCTGTGGGCCGCAGTCGCAGCGCTCGCTGCCGAGCACGTCACCGGTCAGGCACTCGCTGTGCAGCCGGACGAGGGGGACGGCGCCGGGCGCGCCGAGCCGGATGGCCAGGTGCTCGGCGCCGTCGGCCAGGCCGTCGAACGTGACCACCTCCGCCGGCCCGGACCATCCGGGCAGCGAGACCGGCAGCGTCACCACGGTGCGCACGGTCGCGCTCATGCCGACTCCGCGAAGCGCTCGGACAGCGCGTAGCGCAGCAGCACGACGTCCCCGATCCGGCGTACGTCGGCGAGCCTGCGCCGGCCGGTCCGGCCCGCACGGGAAGGGCGCGCCGTCGACCAGGCGCCGGGCGCGGGCGTCCCCGACGAGGAACGGCGCGACCACCAGCTGGAGCTCGTCGGCGGCATCCGCCGCCAGGAACTGGGTGAGGACCGTGCCGCCGCCCTCGACCATCAGCCGGCGTACGCCGCGCGCGCCGAGGTCCTCCGCGACCCGGTGCATGGTGACGCTCGGGCCGCCGTCCACCACGGTCGCGACCGCGCCCAGCCGCCGCCGCGCCGACCCGAGCAGCGCGCTCGGGCAGTAGACCAGCTTCTCGGAGTCGCCGGTGGTGAAGAACCGCGCGTGCGGGTCGAGGCGGGCGCGACCGGTGACCGTGACCTTGGCCGGAGACGGCTTCAGGCCGCGGGCGACCCGGTCCAGCCGCCGCTCCGGCCGCCGGACGAGCAGCCGGGGGTTGTCGCTGCGCACGGTGGCCGCGCCGACCAGGATCGCGTCGCATCCCGGCGCGCACCTCGTCGACGCGGTCGAGGTCGGCCTCGTTGGAGAGCACGAGCCGTTCGTCGCCGGCGCTGTCGAGGTAGCCGTCGATCGACATCGCGCAGCTCAGCAGGGTGTAGGGACGGTCAGCCACGGACGACTCCTCTCGGTCAGCACGACGGCCCCCGGCAGCGTGGCGACCAGGGCGAGGACGCCGTACAGCACCGCCACCGTGGCGCCCTGGGCGGCGCCGAGCCCGGCGGCCGCGAAGGCCGCGGCGGCGGCGCCCTCGCGCGGGCCCCAACCCGCGACGTTGAGGGGGATCGCCGCGGCCAGGAGCACGAGCAGCGCCAGGGGCAGCAGGTCGACGACCGAGGCCGCGGTGCCCGCGGCACGGGCGGCCACCAGGAACACCACGACGTGCCCGGCCGCCGCCACCAGCGAGGCCGCGACGACCACCGGCCACCGCACCAGCGCGGCCACCACGGCCAGGCCCAGCAGCGACGGAGGCCCACGGCGCCGGGCCCAGCAGGAGTACGCCGGCCGCCGCGGTCGCCTGCACGGCCTGGCCGCTCCCCCGGTCGGCGACCACGGGCACGGCGCCGTGCCGGACCGCCCGGTGGACGTCGCCGACGACACCGCCCGGCAGCGTCGCGTTGAGGAACTGCGAGCGGTAGTACGCCGCGACCGCCTCCCGCAGCGGCACGTCGACCCCGAGGCCGCCGCGCGAGCACCCGCCAGCGCCAGGCGCAGGCCACGGTCGTCACCGCGGTGACCGCCAGCGCCGAGGCCAGCGCGACCGGCCCGGCGGACCGGACCGCGTCGGCGAACGGCGCGGGCCGACCCGCCAGAGCACCACCGCGAGGACCGCGGCACCGCCGACCACCTTCAGCCACCTCATCCGACCGCCTCCAGCGCGTCGGCGACCAGGGCCGCGGTCCGGTCCCAGCCCGTCAGCGACGCGCGGCGCTCGCGGGCGGCGGCGCGCAGCGAGTCGCGGTGCGCCGGCGACGTGAGCCAGGCGCGCAGCGCAGCGGCCAGTGCCTCCGCATCGCCGGGCGGCACCAGCACGCCGCCGCCCCCGAGCGCCTCGCGCACCCCGCCCACGTCGGTCGCGACGACCGGGACACCGCGGGCGAGCGCCTCGGTGACGACCATGCCGTAGGTCTCCGCCCGCGAGGCCAGCACGAGCAGGTCGGTCTCGGCGTAGGTCGCATCGAGCCGCTCCCGCGTCATCGGGCCGGTCAGGCGCACCGTCGTGGGGAGCGCGGCCGCGAACGCCGGCTCGATCGCACGTGGACCCGACGCCGCGACAGCGTCCACCTGAGGTCACCGAGGCGCTCCAGCGCGGCGGCCAGCACGTCGTACCCCTTGAGCCCGGTCACCGCACCGACGCTGAGCAGCGACCCACCGGACGCCGAGCCGGCGGCCACCGGCGCCGGGTCGGCCCCGGGCTCCGCGACGAAGACCCGCGTGAGGCCGTAGCGGGCGACGAGCCGGTCGCGGGTCCACCGGCTGGTGACGACCACGCCGGCCGCGGCGCGCAGCACCGGCCCCTCCCACCGCACCCACCGGGGCATGTGGACCAGGACCACGACCCGCACCCGCGACGACTCCGCGAGCAGCGCGGGCGACGCCAGCAGCCCGTCCACCAGCGCGAGCGCACCGTCGGGCACCGTCGCCACGGACGTGTGCTCGACCAGGCCCAGCGCGTCGGCGACCCGCCGGTCGTAGGCGTTCCCGCCCGACGGCCGCGAGGGGTCGTCGACGTGCGCGGGCCGCACCAGGTGCACCGCGCGCGGGCTCACAGCGACCTCTCGTAGCTCGCCCAGGCCACGTGCGACTCGTGCAGGGTCACCGTCAGGCCGGTCACCGGCCCCAGCCCGGTGGCGCCGGCGGCGAGCCGGTCGGCGACGGTCCGCGCGAGCACCTCGGTCGAGGAGTTGCCGGCCGCGAACGCCGGGTCCTCGTCGAGGTTGCGGTACGTCAGCCCGCCGAGCACGTCGTGCAGGAGCGCCGCGGCCGCCCCGATGTCGAGCAGGATCCCGTCGGGGCCGAGGTCGGGGCCCGAGAACGCGGCGTCCACGACGTACGTCGCGCCGTGCAGCCGCTGCGCCGGGCCGAACACCTCGCCGCGCAGGCTGTGGGCGACCATCATGTGGTCGCGGACGGTCACGGTGAACACGGGTCCCCCTGGTCGTCGACGGCTGGGTAGGCGATCGTGTGGCACAGCGCCGGGAGCCGGCCGGACTCGAGCCGGGCCATCACGTCGGGGAGCTCCGCGAACGCCGACTCACCGGTCAGCAGCGCGTCGAAGGCGGGGTCGCGCAGCAGGGACAGCGCCATCGCGAGCCGGTCCGCGTGGGTACGCCGGGCGCGCCCCGCGACCGTGCCGACCTGGCTGGCCCGGACGCCGAGCCGCCGGGAGTGGAACGCGCCGCCGAGCGCGAGCTCGACGCGCTGGTCGCCGTACCAGCTCAGGTCGAGCACGGTGCCGTCCGGGGCCAGCAGGTCCAGCGCGAGCTGGAGACCGGACGCCGTCGCGCTGGTGTGCACGACGGCGTCCCGCTGGCCGGTCGCGCCCTCGGGGGGCTCGAACGCGACGGCCAGCTGCTCGGCGACCTCGGCCCGCGTGGGGTCGACGTCGACGAGGGTGACCTCCACCTCGGGGACCCGGGCGAGCAGCCGGGCGACGCTGCAGCCGACCATCCCCGCCCCCACCACGGTGACCCGGTCGCCGACCAGCGGCGCCAGGTCCCACAGCGCGTTCAGCGCGGTCTCGACGGTGCCGGCCAGCACCGCCCGCCGCGCGGGCACCTCGGCCGGGACCGGCACGACCGACGCCGCGGGCACGACGTACGCCGTCTGGTGCGGGTGCAGGCAGAACACCGTGCGCCCGACCAGGCCGTCCGGCCCCTCCTCCACCACGCCGACGTTGAGGTAGCCGTACTTGACCGGCCCGGGGAACGAGCCGGCCTGGAACGGCGCCCGCATCGCCTCCCACTGGCTCTGCGGCACGCCCCCGCGGAAGACCAGCGTCTCGGTGCCGCGGCTGACGCCGGAGCGGACGGTGCGGACCAGCACCTCGTCGGGCCGCCGGCGGCCGCAGCCGCTCGGCCCGGATCTCGCCGTGCCGCGGCGCGCGCACCCAGAACGCGTCGGCGGTGAACCCCGACGGCGCCGTCTGCGTACGACTGGTCACACCCCACACACGGAGGCAGCGTGCGCCCGGTTCACCGACCTGCGGACCTCGTCACGGCCGTCCGCGCGGCCCTGGCGCTGGTCGTCGCCGCGCTCGGCCCGGACGGCGCCGGGCTCGTGCTGGTCGTCGTGGCGCTGGCCCTGGACTGGGTCGACGGCCGGGTCGCCCGGCGGACCGGCACGGCGTCGGCCTTCGGCGCGCGCTTCGACATGGAGACCGATGCGTTCCTCATCGCCGTGCTGAGCGCGTACGCCGCGCCGGCGTACGGCTGGTGGGTGCTGGCGATCGGCGGCGCCCGGTACGCCCTGTGGCTGGCCGAGCGGGTGCTGCCGTGGCTGCGGCGGCCGGTGCCGCCGCGGTACTGGCGCAAGGTGGTCGCCGCCGTCCAGGGGGTCGTGCTCGCGGCGGCCGGGTCCGGCCTCCTCCCGTACCCGCTCGCCGAGGCGCTGCTGGTGGTGGCCCTCGCGCTGCTGGCCGAGTCGTTCGGCCGCGACGTGTGGTGGCTGTGGCGTACCCGGACCGCGGGCCGGCCCTACCCGTACGGCGGTGGGCCGACCCTCGCGGCGATCGGGGTGCTCTGGGTGGCCCTGGTGCTGCCGCGCAGCCCCGGCGACCTGCTCCGGGTCCCCGCCGAGGCGCTGCTCGTGGTCGTCGTCGCCCTCGTGCCCTGGCGCCGCATCCGCGGCGCCGTCGCCGCCGTGGCCGGCCTGCTGCTCGGCGCGGTCGCGCTGCTGCACCTGCTCGACGTCGGCTTCGAGCAGGTCCTGGACCGGCCGTTCGACCCGGTGGCCGACTGGGTCTACCTCGGCCCGGCCGTGGGCGTGCTCGGCGACTCGATCGGTGCGCCGGCCGCGCGCGCCACCGCCGTCGCCGTCGGGGCCCTCGCCCTCGCGGTCCTCGTGCTGCTGCCGCTCGCGACGGTCCGGGTCTCCGACGCCGCCGCCGGCCACCGCAGGGCGACCGGGCCGCTGGCGGTCGTGGTGGCGCTGGCGGCGGTCGCGCAGCTGGGCTCGACCAGCGCCGCCGGGCTCGCCTACGACGAGGTGGTCCAGGTGCGGGCGGACCTCGCCGACCGCCGGGCCTTCGGCGCCGAGATCGCCGCCGACCGGTTCGCCGGCGTCCCGGCCGACCGGCTGCTGCAGGGTCTGCGCGGCAAGGACGTGCTGCTGGTCTTCGTCGAGAGCTACGGCCGGGTCGCCGTGCAGGACACGGCGTACTCCCCCGGCGTCGACGCCGTCCTCGACCGGGGCAGCCGGCGCCTGCGGCGGGCCGGGTACGCCGTCCGCAGCGCGTTCCTCACCTCGCCGACCTTCGGCGCCGCCAGCTGGCTGGCGCACGCGACGACGCAGTCGGGGCTGTGGGTGGACGGCCAGCGCCGGTACGAGCAGCTGCTCGGCGCCGACCGGCTGACGCTCACCTCGGCGTTCCAGGAGGCCGGCTGGCGCACGGTGTTCGACGTGCCCGCCAACACCCGCGACTGGCCGGAGGGCTCGGCGTTCTACGGCTTCGACAGGCTCTACGACTCCCGCGACGTCGGGTACGCCGGCCCGCAGTTCGGCTACGCCCCCGTGCCGGACCAGTACACGCTCGCGGCGTTCCAGCGTCTCGAGCTCGACCCGGGCGCCCGGCCACCGGTGATGGCCGAGATCGACCTGGTGTCGAGCCACCACCCGTGGGCGCCGTCACCACTGCGCGTGCCCTGGGGCCGGGTCGGCGACGGGTCGGTGTTCGACGGGGCACCGACCCAGCCGGACTCCTCCGACGTGGCCAGGCGCTACGGCCGCTCGGTCGAGTACACGATGGGCACCCTCGTCTCCTGGCTGGCGAGCCGGCCGGACCCGGACCTGGTGCTGCTCGTCCTCGGCGACCACCAGCCGCACTCCTACGTCACCGGGCCCGACCCCGGCCACGACGTACCGGTCTCGCTGATCAGCGCGGACCCCCGCGTCGTGCGCCGGATCACCGGCTGGGGCTGGGAGCCCGGCCTCCGGCCGTCCCCCGGCGCACCCGTGTGGCCGATGAGCGCGGTGCGCGACCGGTTCCTCGCGGCGTTCAGCTCCTGAGCTCCAGCAGCGGGTGCCCCGCGGCGTCCTGGACCTCCACCGAGCGGATCTGGTCGGTGGTCAGCGCGGTCGCCCCGGTGACGTGCATCGTCCGGCCGGGCAGTCCCTTCCAGGTCGCGACCCGCTCGGTGCCGCCGTCGCGGGTGCGCACGACCAGGGCGTAGGTGTGCGCGCCCTCCTCGTAGGTGCCCGCCGGCTCGTCGTAGCTGCACGTCACGTCCAGCCGGGTCCCCCACAGCACGGGCGTCAGCGACAGCTGTCCCCACACGGTGGTCTGGTCCAGCTGCGCCATGTCCTGGGCCGCGGCGACGCTCGGCACGGCCTGCGGGGGCGCACTGTCACCGCCGGTCGTCGCGACCACGGCCGCAGTCCCGGCGCCGAGTGCCACGACCGCGGCGGCCGCCGCCAGGCCCACGGCCCAGCGGCGCCGGTGCTGCGACCGACGGACCTCGCGGACCAGGTTGGGCAGCAGCGTGTCCGGGACCGGCTCCGGGTCGCTGCCGGGCTCGAGCACGTCGGAGGAGACCTGGGCGAGCAGGCCGGGCAGGCCGGCGAGGTCGCGGACGGCCGCCGAGCAGCCGGCGCAGCCGGACAGGTGGCGCTCGAAGGCGAGGCGCTCCTCGGGCGTGAGCGCCCCGAGCACGTACGCGCCGTCGAGGTGGGCGAGGTCGCACGTCATGCGATGACCCCCATCTCCTCGAGCGCGAGCCGCAGGGCGCGCAGCGCGTAGTGCGTCCGGGACTTCACGGTTCCCTCCGGTACGCCGAGCCGGCGGGCCGCCTCGGCGACGGACTGGCCACGGTAGTAGCACTCCAGCAGCACCGCCCGGTGCTCGGCCGACAGCCGGGTGAGCGCGTCGGCGACCACCCAGGACATCAGCAGCTGGTCGGTGCGCTCCGCGTCCGCGGGCACCTCGGGGACGTCGGCGACCGTCAGCTCGCTCTGCGAGCGCTTGGTGCGCCACTCGTCGATCACGATGTTGCGCGCGACCGTGAACAGCCAGGCCCGCACCGAGCCGGTGCCGGCCTCCAGGCGCGGCATGCTGCGCCACGCGCGCAGCAGGGTCTCCTGCACGACGTCCTCCGCCCGCGCGTGGTCGTGGCCCGTCAGGCGCAGGCAGTACCCCCACAGCGCGGCGGCGTGCTCGTCGTGCAGCTGGGTCATCGACGCAACCGGGCTCTCGGCCATCACACCTCCACCCCCGTCACGGGCAGGAGGCCCGGCCGGTTCAACCAGTGTGCCCAGTGTGGTCAGTCTGCCCCGCCCGTTTCCTCGTCGGTCTCGTCGACGATCTGCGTGGCGACCTCGCTCAGCCGGGTGTTGGTGTCGTTCGAGAGCCGCTGGAGGACGCCGAAGGACTGGTCGAGCGTCAGGTCGTGCCGCTCCATGAGGATGCCCTGTGCGACCCCGATCTGGTGCCGCGTGCCGAGCGCAACCCGCAGTCCGGTGATCACGTGGGCGGCGTCGAGGGCGAGGGTCGCATGCGTGGCGAACAGCAGCGCCAGGTCGTACGTCGGCTCGTCCCACGCGTTGAGCACGTGCGCGTAGAGGTTGATCGTCCCGAGCGGCCGCGACCGGCCGGCGACGAGCTGGACCGACACCAGGGACCGGGCGCCGAGCGCGGCCGCCTGCGGGCCCCAGGCCGGCCACCGTGGGTCGCGCGCCACGTCGTTGCTGCGGCAGACCTCGGCCGACACGGCCGTCTCGAGCAACGGGCCCTCGTCCAGCTCGAGCTGCAACGCGTCGTACTGCGCGGCCACCGGCGACGACGCCGCCGCGGTGCGGATCCGGCCCCGCCGAGATCGCAGGGAGATGCTGGCCTGGTCGCAGCACTCGATCAGCTCGACCGCGAGCTCGCAGGTGCGCGCGGTCGCGACGTCGAGGTCACGATCGGTGGCCAGCTCCTCCGAGAACTTCGCCAGCAGCGCGGCGAGCTCGTCCTGGTGCACGGGCGGGACTCCTGGGTAGGACAGGGCGATCCGCCCCCGTCTTCTCCAGGGTGGGGAAGCAAGTCTCCCACCCGGCTCCGCGGGCCGTGCCACCGGGCCCGCGCCGGCGCGCCCTCGGTCAGCGCGCTGCGGCCACCTGCTCCTCGAGCGCCCGGGTGAGCAGCGCGACCAGTGCCTCGAGCTGGACGTCGACCGACGAGCCGACCTCCTCGTCGGAGCCGTCCAGGGCGACCGCGGCCAGGCCGGCCTTGCTGTCGATCAGCTCGGCGACCCGGGTGTCGATCGTCTGCGAGGCGATGATCCGCCAGGCGGTGACCGGCTCGTCCTGGCCGATCCGGTGCACGCGGTCGATCGCCTGGGTCTGCTCCGCGTCGGTCCACGACAGCTCCGCGAGCACGACGTTGGACGCGACCTGGAGGTTGACGCCGACACCGGCGGCGGTCAGCGAGCAGACGATCACCTGGACCTCGGGGTCGTTGGTGAACGAGTCGATGTTCCGCTGCCGCGCCGCGGTCGTCTGGTCGCCGCGGATCGCGGCGAACCGCATGCCGCGGGCGGCGAACGTCTCCTCGGCGGCGTCCATCACCTCGATGTGCTTGGCGAAGAACACCACCTTGCCGACGCTGCGGGCCAGCTGGGCGGCGTAGTCGGCCGCGAGCCCGGCCTTCGCCCGGCCGATGCGGCGCATCATGCTGAAGACGTTCTCGCCGGTCGAGGTGTCCATGTCCTCGCGCTCCCACGTCGCGACGCGGCGTACGAGCTCGTGGTCGATGCCCTCGACGGTGCGGCCCTCCTTGCGGGTCGCCAGTGCCATCTCGTAGCGCTCGACCAGGCGGCGGGCCAGCTCGCGCTCGGCCTCGCGGATCGAACGGCCGGCCTCGTCGTCGAGCTCGACGGGGAGGTCGGCGACCCGGCGGGCGGGGATGTCGGCGGCGACGTCGACCTTGCGTCGCCGGACGATGCCCATGTCGACGACGGCGCGCCGGGCGTTCGGGTAGAAGGTCGGGTCGGCCGGCGTGAGCCCCGTGTCCTCGAGCGCGTCCATCAGCGCGCCGAGCGGCATCTTCTCGTCGATCCAGCCGAGGAACTCCCAGATCGCCTGGAAGTCCTCGATGTCGTTGATCAGCGGGGTGCCGGTGAGGGCCATCAGGAGCGGGCGCGCGTACCGGGCGCGGATCCGGTCGGCCAGCTGCAGCACGTGCTGCGAGCGCTGGGAGGACTTGTTCTTGATGAAGTGCGCCTCGTCGACCACCATGCCGCGCATCCCGTGGGTGCCCAGCCAGCCGACGTGGCGGTCGAGGATCTCGTAGTTGACCACGAAGATGTCGGCGAATCCGTCGACGTCCTCACCGTCGCCGTGGATGACCGTGACGGTCTTCTCGGGCGTCCACATCCCGACCTCGCGGGCCCAGTTCATCTTGACGACGTTCGGCACGACGACCAGCAGCGGGTAGGCGTCGGCCGCCTGCGCGGCGAGCAGCGCCTGCGCGGTCTTGCCGAGGCCGGGCTCGTCGGCCAGCAGGAACGTGCGGTGCCCCTCCGCGGCGGAGGCCACGAGCTGCGCCTGGTGGCGCATCAGCTGGCGGTCGTCGGGCAGCCGGACCCGCTCGGGCTCGGGCAGCGGCATGCAGGAGACGCCGTTGCCGGCGTACTCGAAGGAGCGGAACAGCGGGCCGAGCAGCTCCCACCCGGCGAGCCGGCGGGGGCGGCCGCTGCCCGGCCGGACCGCCGAGAAGTCGGGCACCAGGAACGGGTTCGCGAGCTGGCGCGAGACCACCGACTGCGGGGTCACGCGACGGCTCGGGGCGGCCGGGCCCTCCTCGGCCGCCTTCTCGACGACCTCCTCCTCGGGCACCTCGATGCCGGCCTGCTCGAGCATCCGGCGGCGCAGGGCACGGGCGTCGTCGGAGACCTCGGAGTCCTCGGCCAGCAGGGCCAGCAGCGACGGCTGTGACGGCCGCGGTCTTGGCCAGGATGGTGGCGATGCCGTCGAGCCGCTTGAGCTGGTCGGCGCGGTGGGCCTCGGTGGCCTCGGCGTCGGCCTTCACGCTGGCCCGCTCCTCGCGGACGAGCAGGGCGACGACCTGGAACTTGGTGCGCGTCGAGCCGGTCACGGCGCCGCGCTGGACCGCGGTCTCCACCTCGCGCACCGCGCGGGCGAGCACGGGGATGATGCCCTCGTTGTCGAGGGCACGACCCCGGCGCTGATTGCGCGCGGGCGTACGACGGTTCGCCTGCTGGCGCTGGCCCTGTCGAGCCAAGGACCCCTCCTCCGGAGTGCCCGGTGGTACAGAACTGGTGCTGCTCGGGTGCTGCGTGGGTGTGCAGCGACTACGACGACTCACGGCGCGGACCGGGCAGCCACCCGCGAGCGATCGATCCGGGCCACCGATCAGACGGTCGGCCCTGGTGTGTCACACCCTCCGACGGACACACGATGACAATCGGGGACCGCCGGCTGACGCCATCCTAGCAGCCGTGCGGCCGCCGGCGGGCATCCCCGGGATTAGTTGCCGCAGGCAAGCATCTGTAGCATGCCCCGCATGCCCGATGCCTCCCGCCCGACCGTCGGCAGCCCCCTCGTCTCGGTCGTCGTCCTCTGCTTCGGCGGCCTGTCCGCGGTCTCGCTGACCCAGACCCTGGTCATCCCGATCCAGAGCCAGCTGCCCGCGCTGCTGCTCGACCTCGGCGGCCAACGCGGCCTGGGTCGTCACCGATCACCCTGCTCGCCGGCGCGGTCGCGATGCCGCTCAGCCGGCCGGCTCGCCGACCTGTTCGGCAAGCAGCGGGTGCTGGCCGCCAGCGCCGGCTTCCTGCTCGGTCGGCTCGGTCGTCGTCGCGCTGTCCGAGCACGCTGGCCCCGATGCTGGCCGGCCGGGCCCTGCAGGGCCTGGCGATGGGCTTCATCCCGGTCGGCATCGCCCTGATGCGCGAGATCGACCCCGCCGCAGCTGGCCGCCACCGCGATCGCCGCGATGAGCGCCACCCTCGGCGTCGGCGGCGCCATCGGCCTGCCGCTGTCGGCCTGGATCGTGCAGGCCGGCGACTGGCACGCCCTCTTCTGGGTCGCCGCCGGGCTCGCGGCCCTGCTGCTGCTCGCGCTGTGGTCGCGGTCCCGCACGTGCACGACGGCACGCCGGCGGCCGCCTCGACGTCGTCGGCGCGGTCGGCCTCACCGTCGGACTGGTGCCGCTGCTCGTCGGCATCTCCAAGGCCAGCGCCTGGGGCTGGGGCGACGGCCGCACGCTCGGCGGCGATCGCGGCCGGCGTCGTCGTGCTGCTCGGCTGGGCGGCGCTCGAGCTGCGCCAGCCGACGAGCCGCTGGTCGACCTGCGGGCCACCGCGCGGCTGCCCGGTGCTGCTCACCAACGTCGCCGCGGTCGCGATCGGCTTCGGGATGATGGCGCAGGCGATCGTCGTCCCCCAGCTGCTCAGCTGCCCGGCGCGACCGGCTACGGCCTCGGGCAGTCCATCCTCGCCGCCGGCCTCTGGATGGCGCCCGGCGGCCTGATGATGCTGGTCTTCGCACCGGTCTCCGAGCCGCCTGATCGACCACGTCGGCGCCAAGCTCACGCTGATCTCGGCGCGGCGGTGCTCGGCGTCGGCTACCTCGTCGCGTTCTTCCTCATGGACGCGCCCTGGCAGCTGCTGGTCGCGTCCATGCATCGCGGCGGCCGGCGTCGGCATCGGCTACGCCGCGATGCCGACGCTGATCCTCGACGCGACGCGCCGCCCCGCGAGGCCGGCTCGGCCGTCGGGCTCAACGCCCTGATGCGCTCGGTCGGCACCACGCTCGCCGCCGCGGTGATGGGCACCATCCTCACCAGCTCGCACGACGCCGCTGGCGCCGGGGATCGAGTGCCGACGGAGGGCGCCTTCCAGCTCTGCTTCCTGGCCGGTGCGGTCGCCGCCTTCGCCGGCGTCGCGATCACGGCCGCCATCCCGCGGCAGTCGGTCGACGGCGCCGACCCGGCCCGGGAGCAGGTGGGCGCCGCCGCCTGACGGCGCCACCTGCACGAGGCTCAGCGGAAGCGGCGCAGCCGCAGGCTGTTGCTGACCACGAAGACAGCTCGAGAACGCCATCGCCGCGCCGGCGATCATCGGGCTGAGCAGGCCGGCGGCGGCCAGCGGGATCGCGGCGACGTTGTAGCCGAACGCCCAGAACAGGTTGCCCTGGATCGTCGCGCAGGGTACGCCGGGACAGCCGGATCGCGTCGGCGGCCACCCGCAGGTCCCCGCGGACCAGGGTGAGGTCGCTGGCCTCGATGGCCACGTCGGTGCCGGTGCCCATCGCCAGCCCGAGGTCGGCCTGGGCCAGCGCGGCGGCGTCGTTGACCCCGTCGCCGACCATCGCGACGACGCGGCCCTCGGCCTGCAGCCGCTCGACCTCGTCGACCTTGTCCGCCGGGCAGCACCTCGGCGACGACGTCGCCGCTCGATGCCGACCTCGCGCGGCGACCGCGCGCGCGACGGCCGCGCGTCGCCGGTGAGCAGCACCGGCCGCAGGCCGAGCGCGCGCAGCGCCGCGATCGCCTCGCGCGAGGTCGGCTTCGGCTCGGTCGGCGACGACCACCAGCCCGCGGGCGCGGCCGTCCCAGCCGACCGCGACCGGCGGTGGCGCCGCGGCCCGGCGGCCTCGAGCGCGTCCTGGAGCTCCGCCGGCGAGGTGCTCGGCGACCACTCGGCGAGCAGCCGGCGGCCGGCCGACGAGCACCGCGTGGCCCGTCGACGACGCCCTGGACGCCCGAGGCCCTCGCAGCGTTGGCGAAGCCCTCGACCGGCGGCAGCGGCCGTGCCGGCTCGCGCGCGCGTCGGCCACGGCGCGGGCGATCGGGTGCTCGGAGGCGTCCTCGACGCGCGCCGGCCAGCGCGCAGCACGGTCCGCGGCGTCCTCGCCCGCGGCCGGCGACCACGTCGACCAGGGACATCCGGCCGGTGGTGACCGTGCCGGTCTTGTCGAGCACGACCGTGTCGACCCGGCGGGTGCGACTCGAGCACCTCCGGCCCGCGGATCAGGATGCCGAGCTGGGCGCCGCGGCCGGTGCCGACCATCAGCGCGGTCGGGGTCGCCAGGCCGAGCGCGCACGGGCAGGCGATGATCAGCACCGCCACCGCGGCGGTGAAGGCGTCGTCGAGCGTCGCCGCCGGCCAGCAGCCAGGCGGCCAGCGTGGCCAGCGGCGAGCGCGATGACGACCGGGACGAAGACCGCCGGAGATCCGGTCGGCCAGCCGCTGCACCGGGGCCTTGCCGGTCTGCGCCTCCTCGACCAGCCGCGCCATCTGCGCCAGCTGGGTGTCGGCGCCGACCCGGGTGGCGCGGACGACGAGCCGGCCGCCGGCGTTGACGGTGGCGCCGACGACGGTGTCGCCGGGGCCGACCTCGACCGGCACCGACTCGCCGGTGAGCATGCGAGGCGTCGACCGCGGAGGAGCCGTCCTCGACGACGCCGTCGGTGGCGACCTTCTCGCCGGGCCGGACGACGAACAGGTCGCCGACCGCGAGCTGCTCGACGGGCACGCGCACCTCGACGCCGTCGCCCGCAGCAGCGCCACGTCCTTGGCGCCCAGGTCCAGCAGCGCGCGCAGCGCCGACGCCGGCCCGGCGCTTGGCGCGGGCCTCGGCGTACCGCCCGGCGAGCATGAACGCCGTCACGCCCGGCGGCGGCCTCGAGGTAGATCTCCTCGGGTGCTCCGCCGGCGCAGCAGCAGCGCGTAGAGCGACCAAGGTACGCCGCGAGCGACGCCCATCGAGACCAGCGTGTCCATCGTCGTGGCGCCGTGCCGCAGGTTCGCCCAGGCCGCGCGGTGGAAGGGCCAGGCGCCCAGGCCACCACCGGGGTCGCCAGCGCCAGCGACCAGCCACTGCCAGCCGGTGAAGTGGAACGCCGGCACCATCGCCGATGACGATGACCGGCGCGGCGAGCACGGCGGCCAGCACGAGCCGGTGCCGCAGCACGCGGAGCTCGCCGTCGTCCTCCTCGTCGTCGGCCGGCCGGTGCCGCGGGCAGGCTGGCGGCGTACCCGGCGGCCGCGACGGTGGCGAGCAGGTCATCGGTGGTGACCCCCTCGCCGAAGGTGACCTGGGCCTTCTCGGTGGCGTAGTTGACCGTCGCGGTCACGCCGGGGAGCTTGTTGAGCTTGCGCTCGATCCGGTTGGCGCAGGACGCGCAGGTCATGCCGCTGAGTCGAGCTCGGTCCGGAGCTCGTGGGGGTGTCACGTCGCGTGCTCATGCCAGGGCGTAGCCCGCTTCGTCGACGGCGGCCCGGACGGCCTCGTCGTCGAGCGGACGCTCACTGGTGACGGTCAGGGCACCGGAGGCGAGATCGACCTGCACGTCGGTCACACCCGGGATCTCCTGGACCTCCTCGGTGACGGAGGCGACGCAGTGGCCGCAGGTCATGCCGGTGACGGTGTAGGACGAGGTGTGCTGTTCAGTCATGCCTCGGACCATACCCCCTAGGGGTATATGCGGACAAGGGGCGAAGGTCCCCGCCCGTCAGCGCCAGCCGAGCTCCGGGGCGACGTGGCGCAGCACGCTCTCGAGCACGTGGGCGTTGTAGTCCACGCCGAGCTGGTTGGGGACCGTCAGCAGCAGGGTGTCGGCGGCGGCGACCGCCTCGTCCTCGGCGAGCTCGCGCGACGAGCCGGTCGGGCTCACCGGCGTACGACTTCCCGAACCGCGCCAGCCCGCCCTCGAGCCGGCCGACCTGGTCCTGGCTGTCGCGGTCGTGGCCGAAGTACGCCCGGTCGCGGTCGTCGACCAGCGGGAAGATGCTGCGGCTGACCGACACGCGCGGCTCGCGGTCGTGGCCGGCGGCGCGCCACGCATCGCGGAAGCGCTGGATCTGCTCGGCCTGCAGCTGGTGGAACGGGACGCCGGTGTCCTCGGTGAGCAGCGTGGAGCTCATCAGGTGCATGCCCTGCTCGGCGGTCCACTCGGCGGTGGCGCGGGTGCCGGCGCCCCACCAGATGCGGTCGCGGAGCCCGGGCGACTGCGGCTCGATCGGCAGCAGGCCGGGCGGGTTCGGGAACATCGGCCGCGGGTTCGGCTCGGCGAAGCCGCCGCCCGTGATGACCTCGAGGAAGACCCGCGCGTGCTCCCGTGCCATGTCGGCATGGTCGGCGCCCTCGGCCGGGACGTGCCCGAAGTACCGGTAGCCGTCGATCACCTGCTCCGGTGACCCCCGGCTGATGCCGAGCTGCAGCCGCCCGCCGGAGATCAGGTCCGCGGCACCGGCGTCCTCGGCCATGTAGAGCGGATTCTCGTAGCGCATGTCGATGACCCCGGTGCCGATCTCGATCCGGCTGGTGCGGGCACCGACCGCCGCGAGCAGCGGGAACGGCGAGGCCAGCTGGCGCGCGAAGTGGTGCACCCGGAAGTACGCCCCGTCGGCGCCCAGCTCCTCGGCGGCGACGGCCAGGTCGATCGACTGCAGCAGCGCGTCGGCGGCCGAGCGCGTCTGCGAGTGCGGCGACGGCGTCCAGTGGCCGAACGACAGGAACCCGATCTTCTTCATGTCATCCTCAACAAGATTGAAGCGTCAATCTTCCCGGGCGGCCGGGCTGGCTCCATCGGGCTCAGGGCCCGGTCGGGCAGGAGGTGCCGCGCGGCAGCTTGTACGGCGCCGCGATCCGGTAGGTACCCGCGGCCGGCGCGTGCAGCACCAGCCAGTCGTCGCGCGGCCCCCGGCCGACGCCGTCGGGGTACTCGGCGTCCAGGCCGCTGAGGCAGGCCGGGCCCGCTCCCCCGTCCAGGGAGTCGACGGGGTCGCTGGTCTCCACGCTCGGCAGCGGGTCGCCGTCGGCATCGACCAGGCTCAGCCAGGGCGAGTCGGCGATCCGCACCACGATCCGCGCGGCCCGCGGCGTGGTGATCGTGAGCTCCGCGGGGTCGTAGGCCACCACCTGCGCCGGCGGGGACACCAGCGGGGTGGCCCGGTGCACCTCGTACAGGCTCCACTGGTCGTCGTACCAGACCCGGTCGAGGTAGGGCAGGCCGCCGGCGACCAGTGCCGCCTCGGCCGCGGCCGCGGGGTCCGGAGGAGCGTCCACGGGCAGCACCACGTAGTGGACGGCCCAGCGGTGCAGCCAGCGGCGGTAGGCGTTCGCGGTGAGCTCACGGTCCCGGTAGAAGACCGGGTTGCGCTCGGCGTCGACCTGCCGGTTCCAGCCGCGCGCCAACGGTACGTGCGGGGCGATCGCGGCCGCCTCACGGTGGCTCCTCGTCGGCACCACCTCGACGCGCGCGAGCTGGGCGCCACGGGCCTCCAGCTGGCGCAGGAGGGGGGCGATGTCGGAGGAGAACGACGCCGGCGGCGCGGTGCTCACTGCGTCGCGGGCGGCCAGGGCCACCTGCCAGGTGGTCGAGGTGATCAGCCCCGCGGCGAGCAGCACCCGGGCCGCGTTCGCACCGTAGCGCCGACCCACCATCGACGTGCGCCACGGCCCGAGCGCCACCGCCGCGACCAGCACCACGCCGCCGAAGAGCAGGCCGAGGCGTGCCACGTTGGTCCCCACCGGCGACGGCACCAGCCACGCGGCGAGGACCGCGACGATGTAGACGGCACCGGTCACCTGGACGGTCCGCCAGGTCCGCGGCGTCAGGATCACGACCGCGACGCCGAGGCAGACCGGCAGGATCGCGGAGTACCACGCCATCGGCTGTCGGCCGGAGAAGGGGAACAGCAGCGCCGACACCGCGACCACGGCGACCGGCGGCACGCCGAGGACGTACGCCGCGGTCCGCCTGGCGCGCAGCCAGACCGTGGCGGCGACCAGGCCGAGGAACGCCCCGGCCACCGGGCTCATCGCGGTCGCGAGCGCACTGCTGAGCACGGCCAGCACGCCGCGGATCCGGCGTTCCCGAGCCGACCGCTCGGCCCGCGGCCAGGCGAAGACGACGCACAGCGCGGCCAGCCCGAACATGGTGCCGAGCGCGAAGGTCACCCGGCCGGACACCGCGTTGCCGACCAGCGCGGCGGCCCCGTACAGGGCGGGCCACCAGCGGGCCCGGCCCTCGCCGCGGCCGGCGACCAGCCAGGCCAGCAGACCCGCCGAGAGCGTGCCGGCGATCATCATCGTCGGGCGCACGCCGATGCCCGCCATGATGTAGGGGGCGAGCACGCTGTACGAGACCGGGTGCATGCCGCCGTACCACGCCAGGTTGTAGGCGCTGCCGGGATGGGTGCGCGCGAACTCGGCCCATGCGTCCTGCGCGGCGATGTCGCCGCCCGAGTTCGCGAGGAACAGCCACCAGAGCACGTGCAGCACGCCCCCGACCAGCATCGCGACCACCACGGGTGGTGCGATCCGGAACCGGCCGGGGAACGCCAGCGCTGGGCGCTGGGCCACCGTCACGTCGTGTCCTCGTCACCAGCCGGATCGCCCGACAGGCGCGGCCAGTGCACGGTGAGGCGGGCCAGGGTCACGGCGATGGCCGCGATGGCGGCCCCGGCGACGTCGTCGACCACGAAGTGCATGCCGAAGTAGACCGTCGAGATCAGGACCGTCACCAGGTAGACGGCCATCAGCGAGGCCAGCAGCCTCATGCGCAGGTGGATGAGGACGAACAGCACCGTGCAGGTGAATGCCGTGTGCAGGCTCGCGAACGCCGAGATGCTCGCGAACGCGTCCGGGGCGGCCGGCTCGGCCAGCAGGTGGGCCCGGTCGACCAGGTAGTTGGCCTGTGCGGACGTGACGCCGGTGGGGCGCAGCTTCGCGAACTCCTCGGGCGCCGAGGCGAACGGGCCCAGGCTGGGCACCAGGTAGTAGGACGCGATGCCGAGGATCCAGACCCAGACACCGGAGAGCAGCATCACGTACGCGTCGCGGACGCGCGGGAGCAGCGCCAGCGACCCGACGACGGCCGCGACCACCATGTAGACGAAGTAGTTGTAGCAGACCGCGAGCACCACGGCGGCGCGGTCGGTGCCGAACAGGTCGTGCAGCAGCACCGCGGGGCTGTGCCCGAGGAACAGGGTGCGGTCCAGGTCGAGCAGCTGCTGGTCGCGGTTGGTGTTGAAGGCGTCCCAGCTCTTGAGGTTGCGGTACGAGACGTAGACGACGTGGTAGGCCACCAACCCGGAAGCGGTGAGCGCGATGCGCAGCGGCGTCCAGCGCTCCCGCAGCTTCGCGCCGGCGGTGCGGAAGAAGCCCCGCAGGGACCTGTTCTGCCACAGCGTCCGGACGACCGCGTCCACCGCCACCAGGACGGCCAGCAGGGTGAGGGCGTTGAGGAGGCGACCGCTGAACATGCGGCCGCCGGGGTCCCGCATCGGGATGCCGATCTGCTGCGACCGCGCCAGCGCGATGACCGCGAACACGGCCGCGACCACCCAGAGCACCACGGTGATGCGCACGGCCACGGAGCGCGGCGGGTCGGCGGGCGACGTACGACGCCGCTCGCGCTCCTCGTCGGCACGCTCCGGGAGACGTCGGACCTGTTCGTCCGCGCTCATCGCCGGGCCGGGCCTGGACAGGTCGTCACAGCACACAGCACGACTCCCGAGGCTACCGCGCCCGGCGCCGCGGGCCCGCATCCCGCCGCCCGACCGGCTCCGGATGGTCGGCCCCGCGGGGTAGGTTCGACGGCGTGATCGAGCTGACCAAGGGACAGCAACTGCCGCTCACCGACGCCGACGGGAACCAGGTGGTCCGGCTACGGATGGGCGTCGGCTGGGACAAGGAGCGGCTGGCCGGTGCCGCCGCGAGCGGGCGGCCGGACGTGGACCTGGACGCCTCGGCCCTCCAGTTCAGCGGCGACCAGCTCTTCGACCTCGCCTTCTACAACAACCTGCGCACCCGCGACGGATCCGTGGTCCACCTGGGCGACAACCAGACCGGTCGCGGCGACGGCGACGACGAGGTGATCACCGTCGACCTCCCGAACGTGTACGGCAAGGTCGACACGATCGTGCTCCTGGTGAGCAGCTACCAGGGGCACACGCTGGAGTGGATCAACCACGCGTACTGCCGCCTGGTCGACGACGAGAGCGGCACCGAGCTCGCGCGCCTGACCCTCACCGGCGGGGTCCCCGAGACCGGGGTCGTGCTGGCGAAGCTGGTCCGCGGCGCGGACGGGTGGCAGGTGCGCGCGATCGGCGAGGGCATCGCGATCACGGTCCCCTCGCAGTCGGTGGCGAAGCTCCGCCCGTTCCTGGCCTGAGGCCCAGGAGCCGGTCAGAGGACCTCGCGGACGCCGGGCTCCCCCGGCTCCCGCGCCGGGCCGTACCGGCCGACCGGCAGCACGGTGCGGCCCCAGCCCGCCTCGAGCTCGAGGGCGAGGGCGGCGTACGTGCTGACCGTCGCGAGCAGGAGGCCGACCGCCCCGGCCGCACGCTCCCACCCGGTGCTCGCGGTGAGCTCGTAGACACCCGTGAGGGCGAACCGCGCCGAGCTGATCAGCAGCACCGCCGCCACCGCGACCTTGGTGATGCCGGCGACCGTGGGGACCAGCAGGACTCCGCCGATGGCCAGCAGCACGATGCCGAGTCCACTGCTGGTGGAGCCGGTGGGCGAGGTCAGGATGTCCACGGCGGTGGCCGCCCAGGCGCCGGCCAGGATCGCCGGCCCGGTCCCGGCGACCGGGTCGCGGGACAGGAACCCGAGCACGGACGCCGTCCCCTGCAGCGGCACGGTGAAGACGAGGACCGCCCACGCCACGTGGTGGAGCTCGGCGGTCGGGATCCAGCCGAGCTGGACGAAGCCGAGGGAGAAGGACGCGACCGCCTGGCCCAGGAGCCCCAGCGGCAGCGGGTTCCCCAGCGGGCGCAGCATCACGCGGGCCGGGATGCCGTCCTCGACCGACGGCGGCATGGGTGTGTTGGTCATCGCCGGTTCCGGTACCCACGGCGACCGGGGGCGACACGCGCCGGAGCCGGCTTCAGCCGGTCGGCTCGGGCCGGTGGTCGGCGATGTGGACGACGGCGTCGCCGCCGTTGACGACCGGAGCCTCGGTCCGGCCGATCACGATGCCGGCGCGGTCCGCCCGGACCAGACGCAGCGTCTTGCCGAACGAGTCCGAGAGGCTGCCCAGCCGCTCGCCGTCGCTCGACCTGCTGGCCGAGCCGGACGTCGAGGTGCAGGAAGCCGGTGTGCCGCGCGCGCACCCAGCCGCTCGGCCGGCACTCGACGGTCGGGCCGGCCGGCTCCTCGACCGGGTCGTCGACCATGCCCAGCGCGGCCAGCACCCGGCGTACGCCGTCGATCGCCGCGGTGATCGCCCACTCGTCGAACCGCCAGGCCTCGCCGCCCTCGTAGAGCAGCACCGTGGCGCCGCTGCTCGCGCGCGGCCTGCCGCAGCGAGCCGTCGCGGACCCGGGCGTGCAGCAGGACCGGCGCGCCGAAGGCGGCGGCGAGCTCCCGCGTGCGCGGGTCGTCGAGGTCGGCGCGGACCTGGGGCAGGTTCGTGCGGCGGTCCGACCCGGTGTGCAGGTCGATGCCCGACCTCGCACTTGGCGACCACCTCGGTCATCATCAGGTGCGCGATCCGGCTGGCCAGCGAGCCGCGCGGCGAGCCCGGGAACGACCGGTTGAGGTCCCGCCGGTCGGGCAGGTAGCGCTCGCCGGTCATCACGCCGAGCACGTTGACGACCGGCACGGCGATCAGCGTGCCCCGCATCGTCTTGCGGCGACAGCGTCGCGAGCACGCGGCGGATCACCTCGACGCCGACGACCTCGTCGCCGTGGGTGGCGGCGTTGAGCCAGACCGTCGGCCCGTCCTCCTTGCCGTGCAGGATCCGCACCGGGAGCGACACGTCGGCCCCGGTGATCAGCCGGGTGATCGGCAGCTCGAGGTCGCGCGCGGCGCCGACGCGGACCCGCGCCGGGCCGATCCCGAACGACTCCCGGGTCACCCGCGGCCCCGGTTCCGGCGGCGTACGGCGCGCTCGGGCCGGCCGCCCAGGTACGACCGGGCGCGGGTCGACGAGGAACCCCTGCCGCAGCGCCTCCCGGCCGATCAGCATCCGGAAGCCCATCTGGTCGCGGCTGGTCAGCGTCATCTCGGTCGTGACCGTCCGGCCCAGGAGCGTCACGTCCATCTGCACGACGTACCGCTCCGCGGAGTGTCCGGACGAGCTGCGCACCCGCCGGCGGTCGTGGACCAGGCTCTCCACGGTCGTGGCGTCCTCGGCCGAGTGCTGCCACGGGTGGACGGAGAAGCGGACCCAGGTCTCCCCGTCGCGCTCGAACTCGTGGACGTCGAAGGCGTGGATGGCCGAGCTGCGGGCGCCGGTGTCGATCTTGGCCTTGATCCACGCGACGTCGCAGCCGGGGAGGCCCACCCACTCCCGCCACCCGGCGGTGGTTGTCTCGGTGGTGGTCGGCACCCGCCCATCTTGGCAGGCGCGCGATCCCTGATTGACGGGATCCCTGTTGAATGGCCGGGCCATGAAGCTCGCGATCCTCTCCCGCGCTCCGCGGGCCTACAGCACCCAGCGCCTGCGGACCGCTGCGCTCGACCGCGGGCACGACGGTGAAGGTCCTCAACACGCTGCGGTTCGCCATCGACCTGTCCGGCGACGAGCCCGACCTGCAGTTCCGCGGCAAGCCGCTCTCGACGTACGACGCGATCCTGCCGCGCATCGGC
This sequence comes from uncultured Actinomycetota bacterium, assembly GCA_963763225.1. GTDB lineage: Bacteria > Actinomycetota > Actinomycetes > Propionibacteriales > Nocardioidaceae > Nocardioides. The sequence continues at coordinate 267,080 of CAVXNT010000009.1, forward strand.
AACTCGATCACCTACTTCGGCACCGCGGTGGTGCGCCAGTTCGAGCAGATGGACGTCTACACGCCCAACCCGGCGTACGGCATCACCAACAGCCGCGACAAGCTGCGCGCCATCCAGATCCTGTCGCGGCACAACATCGGGATGCCCGCGACCGCGTTCGTGCGCGACCGGGCCGACGTGAAGCCCGGCCATCGAGCGGGTCGGCGGCGCGCCGGTCGTGATCAAGCTGCTCGAGGGCACCCAGGGCATCGGCGTCATCCTGGCGCCGGACCGCAAGGTCGCCGAGGCGATCATCGAGACCCTGCACAGCACCCAGCAGAACGTGCTCATCCAGCGCTTCGTCAAGGAGAGCAAGGGCCGCGACATCCGGGCGCTCGTCGTCGGCGACCGGGTGGTGGCCGCGATGCGGCGGGTCGCGCAGGGCGACGAGTTCCGCTCGAACGTGCACCGCGGCGGCTCGGTCGAGCCGGTCGCCCTCGACCCGGAGTTCGAGCGCACCGCGGTGCGCGCCGCGCAGATCATGGGCCTGCGGGTCGCCGGCGTCGACATGCTCGAGGGCAACGACGGGCCGCTGGTCATGGAGGTGAACTCCTCCCCCGGCCTGGAGGGGATCGAGGCCGCGACCCAGCTCGACGTCGCCGGCGCGATCATCGACTTCATCGCCAACCAGGTGGCGTTCCCCGAGATCGACGTGCGCCAGCGGCTGAGCGTCTCGACCGGGTACGGCGTCGCCGAGCTCGTCGTGCACACCGGCGCCGACATCGTCGGCAAGAAGATCGGCGAGTCCGGGCTCGAGGAGCGCGACATCTCGGTGCTGACCCTCCACCGCGGCGCGAGCGTCATCCCGAACCCGCGCAACAAGGAGGTCGTCCAGGCCGGCGACCGGCTGCTGTGCTTCGGCAAGCTCGAGGAGATGCGCTCGATGATCCCGGCGCGGCGCAAGCGCAAGGCGCGGGTCAAGAAGCTGCCCGCGGAACCGATCCACGAGGGCTGAACCGTGGTCGGGGCCGTGGTCGACGCCGGCGGTGAGCTGGGCGGCCGGTGGCGCGGGCAGCCCGGCCGGCTCGAGGTCTGGTACTCGACGCTGACCGACCCGGCGACCGGCACCGGCGTGTGGATCCACCACGAGCTCGTGGCACCGACCGACGGGCGCGACGCCTGGGGCCACGGCTGGATCGCGGTCTTCGAGCCGGATGCGCCCCCGCTCGTCCGACGGTTCGGCCCGGAGCCGTGGCCGGCACCGGCGACCGGGTTCGCCTGCGGCGCGGTGCGGTACGACGGCCGGCTCGTCGGCCGCGCCGGCGAGGTCTCGTGGGACCTGGACGTCGACCGGCCCGGCCGACACGCTGTTCACGTTCCCCCGCTGGGCCTGGCGGCGCGAGCTGCTGCCCGCGGCGCAGGTCGTGCCGCGGCCGACCGGCCGCTGGTCCGGCGTACTCCGCCTCGGCGATCGGGAGCTGGTCCTCACCGACGCGCCGGGCGCGGACGCCCGGATCTACGGGCACGGCAACGCGCGGCGCTGGGGCTGGCTGCACGCCGACCTGGGCGGCGGCGGGGTGTGCGAGGTGGTCGCGGCCGTCTCCATGCGACCGGGGCTCGACCGGCTGCCGCCGCTACCGCTCGTCCGCTTCCGCCTCGACGGCGGCGACTGGCCCGGTGACTCGCTGCTCGCGGCGCTGGGCCTGCGCGCCCGGCTGCGCCGCGACGGGTTCGACGTCCGCGGCCGCGTCGGGCGGCGCCGCCTCGAGATCGCCGTCGACCTGCCGGAGGGCGGGACCGCGGACGTGGACTACCGCGATCCCGACGGCGCGCAGCTGCGCTGCCGCAACAGCGAACGGGCGAGCGCGACGATCCGGCTGCTCCGCGGATCGGCCGTCGAGCGCAGCTGGGAGCTCGACGGCGTCGCGCACGCCGAGGTCGGCGGCTTCCGCGAGGATCCCGTCCGACCCTGACGGCCGGTCCGGCTCAGACGGTGAAGTCGACCCCCTGGGCCAGCGGCAGCTCGCCGGAGTAGTTGATCGTGTTCGTCGCGCGGCGCATGTAGGCACGCCAGGCGTCGGAGCCGGACTCGCGGCCGCCGCCGGTCTCCTTCTCGCCGCCGAACGCGCCACCGATCTCCGCACCCGAGGTGCCGATGTTGACGTTGACGATGCCGCAGTCCGACCCCTCGGCGGAGAGGAACAGCTCGGCCTCCGCGACGTCGGAGGTGAACACGCTGGACGAGAGCCCCTGCGGCACCGCGTTGTTGAGGGCGATCGCCTCGCGGAAGTCGTCGTACGGCAGCACGTACAGCAGCGGGGCGAACGTCTCGCGGGCGACCACCTCGGTCTGCTTCTCGATCCGCACGATCGACGGGCGCGCGTAGTAGGCGTCGGGCGCGACGTCCTCCAGAGCCCGGCCGCCACCCGCGACGAGCGTGCCGCCCTCGCCGGTGGCGAGGTCGACCGCGGAGCACATCGCGTCGTACGCCCGGCGGTTGACGAGCGGGCCGACCAGCGTGCCGGCGGCCATCGGGTTGCCGACGGGCAGGCGGTCGTACGCCGCGGCGAGCCGGTCGGTCAGCTCGTCGAGGACCGAGCGGTGCGCGATGACCCGGCGCATCGTCGTACACCGCTGGCCGGCCGTGCCGGCCGCGGCGAACACGATGCCCCGAACCGTGAGGTCGAGGTCCGCGCTCGGCGCCACGACGGCGGCGTTGTTGCCGCCGAGCTCGAGCAGCGACCGGCCGAACCGTTCGGCCACGCGGGGTCCGACCGTGCGGCCCATCCGGGTCGAGCCGGTCGCACTCACCAGCGCGACGCCGGGATGCCCGACCAGCTCCTCGCCGACCTCGGGGCCGCCGAGCAGCACCTGGGAGAGCGCGGCCGGCGCGTCGTGCTCGGCCATCGCGCGGGCGAGCACGGCGCTGGCAGGCCAGGGACGTGAGCGGGGTGAGCTCGGAGGGCTTCCACACCACCGGGTCGCCGCAGACGAGGGCTACCGCGGTGTTCCAGGACCAGACCGCGGCCGGGAAGTTGAACGCCGAGACGACGCCGACCACCCCGAGCGGGTGCCAGGTCTCCATCAGCCGGTGGCCGGGGCGCTCGGACGGCATGGTCCGCCCGTAGAGCTGGCGGGAGAGGCCGACCGCGAAGTCGCAGATGTCGATCATCTCCTGGATCTCGCCGCGCGCCTCGGAGGTGATCTTCCCGGCCTCGATGCTGACCAGCGTCGCCAGGTCGTCCTTCGACTCGGCGAGCAGCTCGCCGAACCGCTTGACCAGCGCGCCCCGCGCGGGCGCCGGCACCCGGCGCCAGGCCAGGAACGCCTCCTGCGCCCGCGTCACGGCCGCATCCACCTCCGAGGCGCCCTGCCACGCGACGCTCGCGACCTGCCCGCCGTTGATCGGCGACACCGTGGCCACATCACCCCCGATCGCCGCCACGTCGACGCCACACCGGCGCGCCGTCTCGAGTGCGAGTGCCGACAGCTCGGCCTGACCAGGGATCGTGCTCATGGGACGTTCCTACACGACACCACCCCCACGGTTGAATCGGGAGTTCCGACCGGTCGAGTCGGGAGTCCCGTCGGTCGAGTCCGGAGTTCCGCCCGGTCGAGTCCGGAGTTCTGACCGACACGGGACGGGTCAGACGATGTTGAGCTCGGGGCGTACGCCGTCCGCGAACCGCTCCACCGCGAGGCCGGTGACGTCGACGACGGGCGGCCGGCCCAGCACCAGGTCGCGCATCACCTCACCGATCGCCGGCCCCATCAGGAAGCCGTGGCCGGAGAAGCCCGTGGCATAGAGGAACCGGGACACCGACGACGCCTCCCCCACCAGCGCGTTGTGGTCCGGCGTCATCTCGTAGAGCCCCGCCCAGCCGGACGCGATGCCGACCTCGGCCAGCGCCGGCACCCGCCGCTCGATCGCCGCGCCGAGCCGCGGCAGCCACGCGTCCGAGCGGGCCACCGAGAAGCCCGGCGCCTCGTCCGGGTCGGACATCCCGAGCAGCAGCCCGGGCCCCTCGCGGTGGAAGTAGAGGCTGGTGGCGAAGTCGATCGTGAACGGCGTCGCCGGGTCGACGCCGGGCATCGGCTCGGTCACCAGGATCTGCCGCCGGACCGGCTCGACGGGCAGGTCCACCCCGGCCATCGCGCCGAGCGCGCGCGACCACGCCCCGGCGGCACACACGACGGTGTCGGTCTCGATCCGGCCGCCGTCGGTCCGCACCGCCCGCACCTCGCCGTCGACGACCTCCACCCCGCTCACCGCGCAGTGCGGCACCAGCCGCGCCCCGGCCCGGCGGGCGGCACCGGCGTACCCCAGCACCACCGACTCGGGCGTGCAGTGGCCGTCCTCGGGCGACCAGGCGGCGGCGAGCAGCCCGGCGGTGTCGATCATCGGCGAGAGCCGCCGCGCCTCGGCGGGTTCGATCATCCGGCTGGGCACGCCCAGGGAGTTCTGCAGCGCCACGGCGGCCTCGAAGTCGGCCACGTCACCGGGGTCGTCGAGCAGGAAGAGGTAGCCCGACCGGTGCAGGTCGATGTCCTGGTCGAAGTCGGCCGCGAACCGCTCGAAGACCCGCAGGCCGCGCAGCCCGAGCTCGATGTTGACCGGGTCGGAGAACATCGCGCGGACCCCGCCGGCGGCCCGGCAGGTCGACCCGGATCCGAACGTGTCGCGCTCGACCAGCACGACGTCGGGCACGCCCGCGGCCGCGAGGTGGTACGCCGTGCTCAGTCCGATCACGCCGCCGCCGACCACGACGACCGACGCCCGGCGCGGGAGCTCAGCCACGGCACAACCCCCGGGCCGCCTCGGCGATCTCCTCCTCGGTGACCAGCACCAGGCGGGAGGCGGGGCCGAGGGGGACGTAGGAGTCGGCGCCGGCGACGCGGGCCAGGCGGCCGGCGTACCCGCGGTCGACGAGGGTGGCGACGATCCCCTCGCCGACTCCACCGGTGCGCCGGGTCTCGTCGACGACCAGCACCCGGTCGAAGCCGGCGGCGTACGCCGTGAGCTCGTCGGCCGGCAGCGGCGCGAGCCAGCGCAGGTCGAGCACGGTCGCGTCGATCCCGGCCGCCCGCAGGGCGCGCAGCGACATCGGGACGCCGTTGCCGAACGTCACCACGAGCAGCTCGCTCCCGTCGCCGTGCGCCCGCGGTCCGCGGCCCGGACGGCCGGCGTCGTACGGCGAAGTCCAGAGCCCGTCGCCCGGCTCGTGCAGGTCGCGGGCGTGGTAGAGCGCGATCGGCTCGACCACCACGCAGACCCGCCCCTCGACCTCGGCGCGCTCGACGCACTCGCGGATCAGCCCCGGCGCGTCCGCGGGATGGCTGGGCACGCACAGCACCAGCCCCGGGACGTCGCGCAGCACCGCGAGCGAGCTGTCGTTGTGGAAGTGACCGCCGAAGCCCTTCTGGTAGGCGAGTCCGGGGATCCGCACGACCATCGGGTTGCGGTACTGCCCGGCGGAGAAGAACGCCAGCGACGCGGCCTCGCCGCGCAGCTGGTCCTCGGCGTTGTGCAGGTAGGCGAGGTACTGGATCTCCGGGATCGGCAGCAGGCCGGCCAGCCCGGCGCCGAGCGCGGTGCCGAGGATCGTCTGCTCGTCGAGGAGCGTGTCGAAGACCCGGCGGCCGCCGAACCGCTTGCGCAGCCCGCGCGTGACGCCGTACACCCCACCCTTGACGCCGACGTCCTCGCCGAACGCGATCGCGTGCGGCCGCTCCTCGAGCACCTGGGCGAGCGTCGTGTTGATCGCCTGCGCGAGCGTCAGCGGCCCGTCCGCCGCCACGGTCGCCGGCCGCACTGGCGCCGCCGACCGGAGCTCGGGGTCGTGCAGGGGTCGTACGACGGCCGCCCGGCTCGCCAGCCGCCGCTCGCCGATGACCGCCGCCGCGGCGTCCATCACCCGGCCCCGGGTGCGCTCGTAGCGGTCGAGCACCTCGTCGGGCGTCAGCACCTGGTGCTCGACGAGGAACGCCGCCGTGGCGAGCACCGGGTCGAGGTCGAGGTCGCGGGTGATCTCGGCCTGGGTGCGGTACCCGAGCTCGACGTCGGAGCCGGCGTGGCCGAGGTACCGCACCGTGCTGAGGTGGAGCACGGTCGGCCGCCGCAGCTCGCGCGTCCGGTCGACGGCGGCGGCCACGTCGCCCAGCAGTCGGTCCGGGCGCGGCGACGGAGCCGCGACGTACTCGATCCCGGGCAGCCGGCCCATCGCGGCCGCGACCCACCCGGGCGGCGTGCGGGTGCTGATGCCGAACCCGTTGTCCTCGACCACGAGCAGGAGCGGGACGTCGAGCCCCCGGTGGGTGAGGTACGCCGCGGCGTTGACCGCCCCTTGCGCGGTCGAGTGGTTGACCGACGCGTCGCCGAGCGAGCAGACCACGATCGCGTCCTGCGGCCAGCGCCGCCGGTCGGGCAGGTCGGCGAGGTTGCCGAGGGCGTAGGCGAGCCCGACCGCGCGCGGCAGGTGGGACGCGATGGTCGAGGTCTGCGGCACGATGTGCAGCGCCGGGTGCCCGAAGACCTTGTGCCGGCCGCCCGAGATCGGGTCGGCCGCCGCGGCGCTCAGCCCCAGCAGCACGTCGCGCACCGGGTCGGTCGTGCCGACCCGCGTGGCCCGCGCCGCATAGAACCCGCCGGACCGGTAGTGCAGCAGCGCCGGGTCGTCGACGCGGGTGAGCAGGCCGACCGCGGCGTTGGCCTCGTGGCCCGCCGACCCGATCGTGTAGAAGCCCTCCCCCTGCGCCTGCAGCCAGCGCGCCGCGAGGTCGAGGTGCCGCGCCTGGAGCTGCGCGTCCAGGAGCGTGAGCAACGGCTCCGTGTCGCCGTCGTACGTCGTCGCGCCGGCCGGCAGCGACCGGACCCGGCGCACCAGGTGCTCGTCGATCGCCTCCGCCACCCGGCCACTCTCCCAGCGCGCCGGTGCCTGGTCCATCACCGCCACGGCCGGACCTCCCGGCGAGCGCGGGCCGTTCGGCCCTGCACCCTTGCGGCGCGGCGCGACCACGCTGGTCGGTGGAGGTGGGGCGCCATGTCACAGCCGCGCACCCGCAGGCACCTCGTGGCGGTCGCGCTGGCGTCGTTGCTCGCCGTCGCGGCGGCGTCGTGCGGCGACCCGGGCAGCCCTGCGGCCGACCCGCCGTCCCGCGCCCCGAGCGCGACGGTGGAGTACGCCGCCGGCCTGAGCGAGGACCTGTACCTGCCGGCCGGGAAGGCGCGCGGACCGCTCGTCGTGATGGTCCCCGGCGGCGGCTGGGTGACGGCCGACCCGACCGGGCTGGCGGGGCTCGCGGCCAGCCTCGCCGACGACGGCGTCGCGACGGCCACGACCCACATCCGCGCGGCCCAGGACGGAGTCACCTATCCCGTCCCGGTCGAGGACGTGCTCTGCGCCGTGGCGACCGCGGTCGCCGAGTCCGGAGCGCGCGGCTTCCGGGCCGACCCTGTCGCCGTCCTCGGGCACTCCTCGGGAGCGCACCTCGCGGCGCTCGCCGTGCTCGCGTACGACGACTACGCGCCCTCGTGCGGCGCGCGGCCGGTCGAGCCGGATGCACTGGTCGGGCTGAGCGGCCCGTACGACATCGCCGAGGTGCCCGCGCTCGCCACCGCCCTCATGGGCGCCGGTCCCGACGAGGACCCCGGGGGGTGGCTGGCAGCGAACCCGGTACGCCGGGCGGCGTTGCGCCCCGATGTCCCGGTGCTCCTCCTGCACGGCGACGCCGACGCGATGGTCCCGGTCGCGTTCACCACGGAGTTCGCCGACGCGCTCGAGACGGCCGGGCATCCGACCACCGTGGAGATCGTGTCCGGCGCGGACCACGAGTCGATCTTCGGCGCCGACGTGGCCGCCGGACCGATCAGGACCTGGCTGACGGCCGGACCGGCCGCAGGGGGCTGACCGCCCTCGCGGGACGCGGCACGCGTAACGGCATCGCCGCCGGGTACAAGTCTGGGCGACCACACCCACCGGCGGGAGGCGCACGTGGCGGACGACGAGGGCACACCGCACCGCTCGCCGTACGTCCTGGTGCGGTCGATGCGGAGCACGGTCGGCCGCGAGAGCACGACGTTCGGGTTCTCGATCCTGGTCACCGTGACGTTCGGGATGGTCCAGCACGTCCACGGCAGCCCGACGGTGTTCCACATCGCCCTCTTCGCGATCGGCGCCGTCCTGTCGTTCTCGCTGCTCGAGGCGATCCTGTCCCGCGGATTCCGCAGACCGATGCCGCAGCACCACACGCAGGTGCTCGCCCTCGGCACCGCCTTCAACGTCCTCTCGGTGCTGGCCGGATTCGCCGCGGGCTGGCTGGTCGCCCGGTTCGTGCCCGGCGCGAGCGCCTGGGCGCTGAGCCCGTTCGTGGCTGCGGTTGTCTACCTCCTGGCGGAAAGCGTCGAGGCCGCGCTGGCCGAGCGGCTGCTGGCGCACGCGGGCGACCACGACGCGTCCGACGTCGACGCCTGACGACGCCCTCATCCCGCAGTTGCGCATCAGCCGTCCCGCGGCGAACTCGACACCCGCGGCCCTGCCGTCTGCGCGCAACGACTCCCGCACTGGGCTCTCGCCGGAGAGGACCCGGCGCCGCGCGGGGCCCACCACCTCGGGAGAGCGAGTCAAGACCTCTTCCTTTTGCACGATTCCCGTTGTAACAATAGATCGATGTCCGAGCCTCACTCAGGAGATGACATGACCACCAGCCTCGACGCCCCATCGCCGGCGCTCGCCGCCGCCGCGGCGCACCACGCCGACCTCCGGACCCGACTCACCGAGCTCACCGAGGAGCTCATCGCCGCGGTCGGCGCCGGCTCCCCCAGCCATCCCGCAGCGGCCAGGCTGGTCGAGTTCCTGCGCACCGAGCTGCTGCCCCACGCGGAGGCGGAGGACCGGCTGCTCTACACGACCGTGCGCACGGGCCGGACGGCGCTACTCGTCCGCGCGATGCAGGACGAGCACCGGATGATGGCGGCGCTGGTCGATGAGATCGAGTGGGCACCGACCCCGTTGGACGCGGCGGTCGCCGCGGGTGCCCTGGTGGTCCTGGCCGACGTGCGCATCGAGCAGGAGAACGTCCACCTCCTCCCAGCACTCGAGGCCGCGGGCCTCGACCTGGCCGGGCTCCTCGGGCCCCACCCCGAGCTCGTCCCCGACGACCTGGGAAGCCTGTCGTGAGCGCCGTCGTCCACGTCCCGCTCGGCGCTCGTTGACCCCGCGTCCTGTACGAACCCGTCCCACCGTGCTATAAACACGATAGAAACTGTGACAATAACCGAATCGCAGGGAGGCACCATGAACCGCCGATCCCGACAGCCCGCCGTCCCTCCGGCCCTGGCGGCGCAGACCGACACCGCGGTGGCGACGGTGCGCACCGCGCTCGCCGACCTCGACCGGGCAACGCAGCACGGTGCGCCGCTGCTCGAGCGCCGCGCCGCGCACCGCGAGCTCGAGGCGGCGTTCGACGCCGCCGACGCCCTGCTCCGGCGGGCCACCACCCTCGCCCGGCAGTCCTCGTACCGCGAGTGGTCCCAGTGGCGGCACCGGCTCTCCCAGCTGGGCACCGCGCGCAACCTCCACCGCTTCGCGGAGCAGGACGACATGGGCGTGCTCCGGGTCGGGAGCGTGCGCGCGATCGACACCGGGATGTCCGGGCCCGACTACGGGGACCTCCTGCACGGCGAGTCCCGTGCACCCGGCACGCCGCCCACCTACGGGCTGGATCTGGACGCGGTCCTCACCGCGGCGCCGACAGCCGTCACCGCACCGCTCGACCAGGGCCCCCGCCGCGACGCGGTCGTCCTCCCGCTGCCGACCACCCCGGCCGGCAGGGCGCCCGAGGCCGCCTGAGCCATGGCTGCCACCAGCGTGGTCCTCTACGGGGACTTCAACTGCCCGTGGAGCCTGCTCGCGTCCCGGCGCGCGACCCTCCTGCAGCGCGAGGGGGTCCAGGTCGACTGGCGCGCGGTCGAGCACGCCCCGAGCCGGATCGGACGTGACCGCGCAGCCGCCAGGTTCGCCGCGCTGCGCGACGAGGCGGAGCGGGTGCTCGACTGGCTGCTCCCCGGGGAGCGCCTGCCCTACACCCTGGCCGGATTCGCGACCGACACGCGTGCCGCGATCAACGCGTACGCCGAGGCGTACCGCGCCGGCGCCGCGTCGCTCGCCCGCACCACGCTCTTCGAGGCGTTCTGGAACCACGCGGTCGACCTCGCCGACCCGCACGTGGTGCACACCCTGCTCGTCGACGCGATCCGGACCGCACCCCGCCGCGGGACGGGAGTGTCGCCGGTGGGACTACGCGCTCGCCGACGCCCGCGGACGTCGCGCCCGCCACCAGCTCGTCCGCCGGTGGGCCGCCGAGTGGCAGGCCTTCGGCGACGTCACCGTGCCGACGCTCGTGCTGGACGACGGGCGCCGAATCCCGGGCATTCCGGCCGTCGAGTGGCTCGGCCGCGAGCTCGTCGCCCGGGGCGTGGACCTCGACCCGGCGGCCATGCTCGCCGGCGCCTGGACCGACTCGAGCCCCACCTCCTCGCCCCGCGGCGCGCGTCCTTCCCCCGGCTGCCGCGTCGCCTCGAGCGTACGCCCGGAACGTCGCCCCACTACGCCGGCGGCGTGAGGTCGCGGCGGCGTACGCCGGCGCCGGGCGGGCTCAGGGCTGCAGCGCGCGGCTGAGCCCGGTCAGCGTCTCCTCCACCAGCCGGTAGAACGCCCACCGTCCGCGCTGCTCACGGACCACCAGGCCGGCGTCGACGAGCACCTTCATGTGGTGGGAGACCGTCGGCTGCGACAGCCCGACCGGCTCGATGAGATCGCAGATGCAGGCCTCACGGTCCGGGCTGTGCGGCGATCAACGAGAGCAGGCGGACCCTGGTCGGGTCGCCGAGAGCCTTGAACATCCTGGCCACGGCCCGGGCCTCGTCGGCGTCCAGCGCACCGCGCGCCACCGGGGCGCAGCAGGCCTCGGCCTGGTCGAGGACCGGGAGGGCGGTTCGTGGGGACATGCGTCCATGCTGCCACATATTGAAAATCTCGATGTATCGACGAAACTCAATACATCGACATCCATCGATCTCTGCGAGGAGACATCATGACCAGCACCGACGACCTCCGCGACGAGGTCCGCGCCCGCTACGCCCAGGCCGCGACCGCCGTCCGCGCCGGCAGCACCAACACCGAGCTGAACGACGCCCTGCAGGTCGTCGACGACACCTGCTGCTCGAGCTCGTGCTGCGGCGGTGACGCCGCCACGGTCGACCAGTCGTTCGGCGCCGGCCTCTACGCCGCCGACGAGCAGGAGGAGCTGCCGGCAGAGGCCCTGGCCGCCAGTCTCGGTTGCGGCAACCCCACCGCGGTCGCCGCCCTGCGGCCCGGGGAGCGCGTGCTCGACCTGGGCTCGGGCGGCGGCATCGACGTGCTCCTGTCGGCGCGTCGCGTCGGCGAGACCGGCTTCGCCTATGGCGTGGACATGACGGACGAGATGCTGGAGCTGGCGCGCGCGAACGCCGCCAAGGCAGGCGCGACGAACGTGGAGTTCCTCCGGGGGACGATCGAGGACGTGCCACTGCCGGACGCCGCGGTCGACGTGGTGATCTCCAACTGCGTGATCAACCTGTCCGTCGACAAGCCCCGGGTCCTCGCCGAGATGTACCGGGTACTGGGACCCGGCGGACGCATCGGGATCTCCGACGTGGTCGCCGAGGACCACCTGTCGCCCGCAGACCGCGCGGATCGGGGCTCGTACGTCGGGTGCATCGCCGGGGCGCTGTCCCGCCGCGGAGTACCTCGAGGGCCTGGCGGCAGTCGGGTTCATCGACGCCGAGGTCGAGTTCACCCACGAGGCCGCCCCGGGGATGCACGGCGCCATCATCCGCGCCACGAAGCCGACCGGCGCCACGGACTGACGGACCGACCTGACGCACCGAGCGACGATGCCTGACGCCTCCGCCGCCACCGTCGAGGACCTGCTCCGCGACGGCACGGCGGCGGAGCTGGTCGACGCGATCCGGGGCCACGAGGACCGGGTCGCGGCGGGGCTGGTGGGGTAGGCCCGCCGCGCCGCATGTCCCCCGCCCGCGCGTCGCGGCACCGCGGTGATCGACCAGGAGATCGCCGCGCTCTCCCCCGACGGCAGCTACCCGTTCGAGGGGGGCGTCCTCCATGGCCCGCGACTAACCCATGGCGACGTAGGTGATTCCGCCGACGTAGAGGGCGCCGTAGCAGACCATCAGTGGCACGACGATCCGGCGCAGGGTGAGCACGAGCGTCAGGGTGAGTGCCGCCCCGACGACGGCACAGCCGACCACCACCAGCGCGGGAATCGGCAGCTTCCAGGTCGTGAAGGCGAGGCCCACGGCCACGGGGATGAGGGACTGGAACACCATCGCCCCGCTGATGTTGCCCACGGCCAGCGCGTCCTTGCCGCGGCGGGACCACAGGATGCTGTTGACCTTCTCGGGGAGCTCGGTGGCCAGCGGCGCGATGATCACCGCGAGGATGAAGGCCGAGATGCCCGCGGCGGTGGCGAGGTGCTCGATCTCACGGACGAACAGCTCTGCTCCTCCCACGATCGCCCCCACGCCGGCGACGAACTGCCCGGCGACAGCCCAGTTGGACGGCGGGTCACCCTTGGTGGGGTCGAAGTACAGGGCGCCCGGCTCGTCGCCCTCCTCTCCCCCGTGGCGGATGGTCAGCCACACGTAGCCGACGTAGCAGCACACGAGGACCGCCGCCGCGACCTGGCGAATCCCCTGGCTCCCGATCACGCCGAGGACGCCTGCCGCGGTCAGGAACAGCACCACGATGCCGAGGTCGCGCGCCGTGGTCGGACCGTGCACCTCCAGGCGGGTGTCCTGGTCGCGGCGCTCGGAGAACAGGTGGGTCGACAGCCCGACGAGCAACATCGCCAGCGTGCCGAGGAGGAAGGGCGCTCCGAGGATCGACCCGATGGCGATCTCGTCCGATGCGGTGCCGCTGAGGATCGCCAGGATGGGAATGACCGACTCCGGAAGGGCGGTCGCCACCGCGGCCAGGATGCTGCCCACCGCGCCGGTGCCGAGGTTCAAGCGGATCCCGGCCCACTCGACGGCGTTGGTGAAGAGCACGGCGCCGCCGAGCAGGAGGGCGAAGGCGACGAGGAGCAGGAGGTAGGCCATGCGTTCCCGCTACCCGCGCCGCGGCACAACGATGCAGAACGGCCCGCGGCAGATTCCACACGGGACGGCTCGAGCGGGGCGGTTGCGCCGACGTCACCCGCCGAACCGGCGCGCCACCCCGCGCGCTGTCTCAGCCTCCGCCCTCGCCTGCCGGGCAACCTCCCGGTGCTCGGCGGCCCTGTCGGGTCGCTGGGCAGCCAGCTTGTCGTAGTAGACAGCGATGTTCTCCTCCACGCGAGCCAGGTCCAGTGCGACACGTGTGAGTCGCCCGCGTAGCGCGGCGCTGTGTGCGGCGGCCGTCTGCATGGGCAGGTCGGACCCCGCCTGGTCGAGCTCGGCTGCTGCGACCTCTCCCGCCTCCCGAGTGGTCCACGCTTCATGACGCCGAAGCTCGGCTTCCATGCGGTCGAGCCGATCTGTGCTCCGTGCCAGCCAGGCACGAGTTCGCGCGATGGTCTCCCAGGAACGCTGGACGACCGTCTCGACGGGGCCATCGGCGCTACCGGCGAGCTCGCCGACACGCGCCTCACGTTCGTCCACCGTGCGGTCGCGCTCGTCCGCCTGGTGATTCCGTTGCTCCGACCCACGCGCGGGCTGCTCCGGTGCTGGGGCGGGTTCCGTGTCCCGTGTGCCACCCCCGGGCTCACCGGCGCCCCGGTCCGTCGACTCCTGCTCATGGGTTCCCACGCGACCAGCATGCGCTGCGCGCGACCCGCCGTACAGCAACGCGGCTCGCCCGTCCCAGTCCGCGCGACGGCGGGTGCCCGTCTGACGAACCTCATCCCGCCGGGGTGAGGCGTGCCCGTGCCCGGCTGCCGACGATGAAGACACCCGACGGTGGTCGCACGACCTCGCGGAACACCCCCGGAGGTGGTGGCATGACCGACATCCTGACGCAGGAAGTTCCAGAGGAGCTGGACGAGCTCGGCCCGGTCGACTGGATCGTGCTGGAGTTCCCGGGCAGCAGGTTCAAGGGCGAGATCGCTCCCGCTCTCGCGGACCTCACCGACCGGGACATCGTGCGCGTCCTCGACCTGCTCCTGATCAGGAAGGACGGCGAAGGCTCGCTCGAGGTCTTCGAATCGAGCGATCTCGACGACAGCCAGGCCGGGGGCCTGAGAGTGTACGAGACCGCGCTGGCCGAGCTGCTCAGCGAGGAGGACGTGCTCGCCGTCTCCGAGGCGATCGAGCCGGGAAGCACCGCCGCACTGCTGGTCTGGGAGAACACCTGGGCCGCGCCGTTCGGGGCGGCCGTGCGCCACGCCGGCGGACAGCTGGTGGCGAGCGGACGCATCCCGATCCAGGCCCTGCTGGCCGCGATCGAGCACGACGACGTCGAAGACGAAGAGGAGAGCTGACATGCCCATGGCAGCACGAAGGGCCCGCGGCCGAGGCGTGATCGGCCCGGCGCCCGTAGCCCGGACAGCCGCAACCGTCGGAACGGTCGCCGTCGTTGCCCACGGCGTCAACCGCCGTGTCGATCGCCGCGACGATCGGCGTGACGACCGCCGCGACAGGCGCCGGTGACCGACAGCCAGCGGCTGCCGGTCAGGTCCGGGCACCTCATCCATCTCGGGTGATGCCACCGACAGCGCCCTGGCAGACCGTGGAGATGCCACGGAACACCGCCGAAGGACGAACTCGTCATGACTCAAACCCACGCCGAAGCCGAAGAAGTCGCGCGCCTGCGTGCGCGCGTCACCGAGCTAGAGGCGGAGCTGCGACAGCCCGGACACCCCGCGCCGTCCCGTGCCCCGAGGGACTCGCGCTGGAGGGCCCTGGGTTCGGTCGTCCTCATCATCGCCGCCTGCTTGGTGGCCCCGGTGTCGGTGACCTCGGTCTGGGCGAGCAGCGTGCTCTCGGACACGGACCGGTACGTCCAGACGGTCGCCCCCGTCGCCGAGGACCCAGGCGTCCAGGCCGCGATCACCGACGCGGTGACCGCCGCGATCATGGAGAGCCTGGACGTCGAGGCGCTCACCAGCGAGACCCTCGACGCGCTCGCGCAGAACGAGAACCTGCCCCCACGGGTAGCGACCGCGCTGCCGGCCCTGGCTGTTCCCCTCGCCCAGGGGATCGAGAGCTTCACTCGCGACCAGGTCTCGAACCTCGTCGCGAGCGACAGGTTCCAGGAGCTGTGGACAGAGGTGAACCGCGCCGCTCATACGCAGGTCGTCAGACTGCTGGAAGGCAATGAGGGGGCGCGATCAGCGCCCAGGACGACACGATCACGCTGAATCTGGCGCCGATCATCGCGGAGGTCAAGCAGCGCCTCCTCGACCAAGGGTTCGGCCTTGCCGCGAACATCCCCGAGGTCGACAAGTCGTTCGTCCTCGTCGAGTCCGGGGGGATCACCAAGGCGCAGAACTTCTACGTGTTGCTCAACAACCTCGGGCTCTGGCTGCCCTTCATCGCGCTCGGTCTCCTGGCCGGCGGCGTCCTCCTCGCCCATGACCGGCGCAGGTCGTTGTTCCGCGGCGCGCTCGGCGTGGTCTTCGCCATGGTGACGCTCGGCGTGGTCCTGGCCCTGATCCGCACGCTCTACGTCGAGACGACCCCGGCGGGCGTCCTGACCGCGGAGAGCGCCGGCAACGTCTTCGACGACCTCGTCGCGTTCCTCCGCAGCGGCCTACGGGCGGTGGGCGTACTCGCGCTGCTGACGGCTCTGGCCGCGTTCCTTGCGGGCCCCTCTGCGGGCGCCGTGCGAATCCGTCGGGGACTCTCGGGTGGCATCGACTCGCTCCGGGCAGGTGCGGAGTCGGCCGGGTTGCACACCGGACGATTCGGGGCCTGGGCCTTTGCGCACAAGCGCGGGCTGCGGCTCGCCACCTTCCTGGCCGGCGGGGCGACTCTGCTGCTCTGGTCGCGTCCCACCGTCGGCACCGTGGTCGGCGTCGCGCTGGTCGTCGTCGTCGTCCTGGCCCTGATCGAGTTCCTCGGCCGTCCACCCGCGGTCACTCGTGCGGACGGGACAGCGGACCAGGCCGTGGGCCAGCAACCTTCGCTCGAGCCGACTCAGCTCGAACCGACGTCACTCGACCCCGCCGCCGACCCCCGGCCGTGAAGGGTGCCCCGCCGCGATGACCCGCCCGGACCGCGCGGCTGGTTCGTCACCGTCCTCGCTCTCGGCGTGGGGTGTCCCACCGCCATCGGCTCGGAGACGCCGGCCGGGACTGACCTCGTCGAAGGTCATGCCCGCAGGATGAGGCGGCTGCGTCCGCCGCGACATAGAAACGAACTACCAGTAGCGCGACAGCGACTCAGCTGCCGCGCTGGACTCGAGGAGATGCTCCCATGACCACCACTCAACCCGGCAGGCAGACCGGAACGCACAACATCGACGACAACTACAGCGGAGGCGCGGTCGGCGTGATCGTGACGGCTGCCGTGTTCATGATCGTGACCGGGATGTTCCAGGCCATCGCAGGACTCGTGGCGCTGTTCGACGACACCTTCTACGTCGTCGGCGCGAAGTACGTCTTCGAGTTCGACGTGACCACCTGGGGCTGGATCCAACTGCTCCTCGGCATCGTCGCCACCCTCGCCGGATTCGCCCTCCTCCAGGGCGCTGTCTGGGCGCGCATCGTCGCGGTTGTCATGGCGTCCGTGAGCATCATCGCGAACTTCATGTGGATGCCGTACTACCCGGTGTGGAGCCTGACCATCATCGCGTTCGCCGCCTTCGTCATCTGGGCGGTCACCGCCCACGGACGCGACATCCTCGAGTCCTGACCCCGGGCACCATGACCCGCAAGACGAGCAAGCAGAGGCGCCCGTCCCGAACAATCGGGACGGGCGCCTCTGCTTCGTCGACTCAGATGTCGGCGTACATGTGTTCGGTGGTCGGCAGCTCGGCGTCCTGCCAGGCGGCCTGACCGCCGTCGAGCAGCGCCACGTCGCTGTAGCCCATGTCGAGCAGGGTCCCCGCCGCGAGCGCGGCGCGGGCGCCGGACGCGCAGACCATGATCACTCGCTTGGCGGGGTCGAGCTCCGGCTTGTGGCGGGGGCTGGCAGGATCCGCAAAGAACTCCAGCAGTCCACGAGGGGCCGGCACGGCGCCGTCGATGTGGCCGTGTTCCCATTCGGCGGACTGCCGGACGTCGACCAGCACGGCGGCGCCTGAGGAGAGCTCCTCGGCGGCTGTCGCGGCGGTCACCAGGTCCACGCGGGCGCGGGCCTTGCCGATCATCTCCATCACGGACGTGGTCATCTCGTCTTCCTCCTCTTCATCCTTCTCCCGCACCTCGGTCAGCCGAGCAGGGTGGGGCTCACGTCGAGCACGGTGGCGTCGGGCAGCTTGGCGGTGCTGCGCCCGGTCCACTCCTCCTCCAGCAGCTCCTTGGCGGCCTGCTCGAAGAACTCCGGCGCAGCCCATTCGTGTACGTCGAAGTCGCGCTTGATGTAGCCGTGGCTGAACATGAAGTCCTTGCCGATCTCGATCGATGCGAGGTTCTGCGGGGACAGGTTCGGCACCAGGTCGACGTCCTTGATGCCCTGGTAGGTGTCCTCGGCGTCGAGGTAGAACGTCTGCCGGTTCAAGATCGCCGCAGCGGCGTGCTTGTTGTCGTTGGCCCAGCGCCCGACCTTGATCATCGCCTTCATGTAGGCCACGACGAGCTCGGGGTGCTCCTCGGCCATCACGTCGGTGCAGGTGATGACGGCCGGGCAGTTGGCCATCTGCAACGTCCAGTCGGGATGGCGGGACAGGTCCTCGATGGCCTTGAGCTTGCCGGTGGCCTCCTGCAGGTGCTGGAAGACCTTGCTCTGGGTGTAGATCGCGTCGACCGTGCCGTCGAGCAGCGCGGTCTCCAGCGGCCGGAACGCCAGGTCGTGCTTGTGGTCGCGGCGGAGCCACAGCTCCGAGGGGTTGTTCATCCGGACCTGGAGCATCTCCGGCTTGTCGTACCAGTCGTCGGGGTAGGGGAACTCCACGATCTCGACGTCGTCCATCGTCATGTGGTTGACCCGCAGCATCAGCTCGATGCCAGCGTGCTCCTGGATCCGCCACCAGTCGTTCTTGATCGTGTTCAGGCTCCTGGTCAGGCCGATCTTCTTGCCCTTCAGGTCGCTCATCGTGACGATGTCGTCACGCGCCCGGACCAGCATCGCGCCGCCCTCGTAGACCTGGGTCGCGCCGAGCAGCTTGGTACGACGGATGTCGGCGTGGACGTGGATGGGCGGGTACAGCCCGCCGAAGCGGATCAGGTTGTCGAGGTTGTGGACGTAGTGGGGATACCAGTTGTTCTCGTCCCGCGAACGGAAATAGGCGTACTCCACGCCGATCTTCTTGAACTCCTCACGACACCAGCCCAGCTCCTGGTCGATGTTGTTCGCCGAGACCATCGGGCAGTTGGTGAAGAACACCTCGCTCCAGCTCAGCGGAACCGTCGTGGCTCGCTTCTGCGGTGCTTCGGTCGTGGTCATCGCCTTCTCCTTCGCGCGTGCGCGCCGATCCGCTCTGGCCGGCCTGCTCCCGCAACCGTCGCGGAAGGCGGCCGACCGCGCATCACCCGGCGAAGGTGAAGCGCCGAGCGGCATTCGGCTCACCCCGATCGGGTGATGCAGCAGGGCGCCGGCGGGCGGACGGTGGTCTCATCGACCGGCGAGGCACAGGAGAGGTGCGGTATGACGACCAGCCAGGACGAGGAGGAGCAGACCGTCGTAGTCTCGGGTGACAACTGGCACGGCAAGCACCACACCGAGGTCCTCATCATGAGCAGGGACTCGGACGGGCCCGGAGGAACGGGCAACTACTACAACTCCCTGGGGTTGGCGGAGGACGAGGAGTTCGGAGACGCGGTCCGCTTCAACGGCCCGCGCCGGTTCCTGGCGGACCGGTTCACCGCGGTGGCCTTCGACGGCGGCAGAGGCCAGTACGGGCATGGCTCCGGACTTCGATGCCTTCACCGACGGCAAGCAGACGCCGTACGTCGAGACGGTCTCCAAGCGCACCACCACCTGGTTCTTCCAGGCCGGCTCTGAGGTGTACGAGCTGGTCTCCCCCGAAGGAATCGTCTTCGTCATGCAGAGTGCATCGCTGGGAGTGGACCCCGACAACACCGTCGACAGGCTGCCGACACTCGGCGAACGGCTGGCGTTGCCGGAGGGCTGGGCGTACCGGGCCCGGACGCTCGAGGAGGAGCTGGTCATGCGGGCCACCTATGACGATGACCCGCCGAACACGATTGTCCTCGACGAGCTCGAGAACAACTACCAGCGTCTCCGGAACGCGTAGGCAGAGAACAGGTGGCATCGCGCGATGTCAGACGTCACCGACGCCCGGTCCGGCGGAACCCGCGAGTCGGGGCCTCCTGACACCCAGCTGCGGCATGCGTGGGTGACGAACAGGCGGACCCCCGAGGTGGTTCCGTACGCGGCGGTGAACGAGTTCTGGCACGCCGGACGTCTGCCGGAGCTGGCGGGGTTCACCTCGGACAACCTCGGCTACTTCGGCTACTTCGGCTACTTCGGGCAGCGAACCACCGGCGACTTCGCCATCGTCGGACCGGGTTGGCGCGGCGATGTGCCGCCCGGCGTACGGCGAACGGAGTCGGCTCCCACGCCGTGGGTGCTGGTGCTGGGCCTCGGCCCGGGACCGGACGTCGAGGCACAGCCCCCGATCGTCACGGAGGCGCCGGGCCGCGCTGCTGTCGCCGGGATGGCGCTGCTGCGGCAGCAGTTCGTCAGCGGTGACTGGGCGGAGCAGGTCGCTGGCTGGCGCTACCCGCCGGGCGCGGAAGGGCGCTTCGGGGACGACTTCCTGCGCCGGGCCGCTGACCAGTGCCTGGCCGGGATCGCCGCGAACGACCCCGCCGAGTCGGTCTACCTGCTGAACTTCCAGGACGCCGACGGTGCGCCGTTCGCGCCGCGGGACCGGTACCGGGTGCACTTCGAAGCCGACGAGCTCCACCGGTCGACGCGTTCTGGTCCCTGGCCGCCTACACGTCCGCCGACCTCAACCTGATCCCCAACTCGGCGGACCGGTACGCGGTCGGCGACCACGCCTCCGACCTGACTCCGGATGCCGACGGTGGTCTCACCTTGTACCTGCAGCCGGAGTCACCGGATGGTGGCGCGAACGGGAACTGGCTGCCGACCTCCGGGACCCACCCGTGGTTCCTGATCCTGCGGATGTACCGCCCCCGTCGCACGGTCCTGGAGGGGACCTGGCGGTGTCCGGCGGTCGCCCGCGTCGATGTGGAGGCTTCGGCCCGGTGAGGAGATGACGAGATGATCTGGGCAATCCTGGCCCTGCTGGGGGTGCCGCTGTGGCTGTGCGCCCTCGGGATCTTCGCCTTGGTGTTCCGGAACAAGTCGCTGCGCCAACGGCACGGTGACATCCCCGTCCGGGTGCAACGCGCGGGGAAGACGCGCTGGACCCGCGGCCACGCCGTGTGGGTCTCGGACGTCTTCGCCTGGCGCGGCAGCCCGGCGGCCTGGAGCGAGGACCTCTTCCGCGTGACCGCCGTCCGGGTCGGGGCCCTGGGGCCGGAGGAGCTGAAGAGGCTGCACCGGTTGGGTGACGACCCGGCCGTGGCCGTCCTGACCCCCGACCTGGGTGAGCCGGTACGCGTGGCGGTGGCAGCCGAACACCGCGCGGCGCTGCTCGGTCCGTACGGCACGACGGTCGCCGGCGGCTGACCGGCAAGAGTTCTCGAGGTTCCGGACACGACAGAGGAGGAGTCGGTATGGAGCACGTGGCGGTCGTGCTGGTCATGGCGGCGATCTTCGTGTGGGGGACGGTCTCCGCCAGGTTGGAGCGAGCGGACCTCTCCGCACCGATCGTGTTCACGCTCGTGGGGGCGCTACTGGCCGCCCTCGGGCTGGTGGACACGCCCTCGGACTCGTCGACCCTCAAGCCGTTGGTCGAGATCACCTTGGTGTGGGTGCTGTTCGCCGATGCTGCCCGGATCCGGGTCCAGGACTTCCGTCAGGGGATGGGGCAGTACGTACGGCTGCTCGGCGTGGGCCTCCCGCTGACCATCCTCGCCGGCTGGCTGTTCGCGGCGTGGCTGTTCCCGGGGATGGGCTGGTGGCTGGCGCTGCTGGTCGCCGCCGCGTTGGCGCCCACCGACGCGGCGCTGGGCATCCCGGTGGTGACCAACCCGGCGGTGCCCTCGCGGATCCGCCGACTGATCACCGTCGAGAGCGGTCTCAACGACGGGATCGCCACCCCGGTGGTGATGCTCGCCATCGCCGGCGTCGCGGCCGCCGAGGGTCTCGCCGGAGCCGAGGACACCGGCGGGGCACTGGTCGAGCTCGCCGTCGGTGCGGCCATCGGGGTCGCCGTCGGGCTCGCCGGCGGCTGGCTGCTGCGCCATGCGCGACGCAGTGGTTGGGCGGCTGAGGACTTCAGCGGCATCGCTGTCCTGGCCCTCGCCGTGCTCAGCTATGCCACGGCCGTCAGTCTGCACGGCAACGGATTCGTGGCCGCCTTCTGCGGAGGCCTGGCGTTCGGCGCGGTCGCCGGCCGACGCGGATCCACCGAGCTGGTCTTCCTCGAGCAGACCAGCGGCTTCGTCTCACTTCTGGTGTGGACCGCTTTCGGCGCCGTCGCGATCCCCATCATGGTCGACCGCGTCGACCTCACCATGGTGCTGTACGCCGTTCTCAGCCTCACCCTCGTGCGCATGGTCCCGGTCGCCCTCGCCACTCTCGGCGCGGGGCTGGACCGGAACACGGTCCTGTTCGTGGGTTGGTTCGGCCCCCGCGGTCTGGCCTCCCTCGTCTTCGCCCTCATCGCCCTCGAGGAGCTCGGCGCTGGAGCGGACGATGCGGTCGCCGTCATCGGGCTGACCGTGTTCCTCAGCGTCCTCGCCCACGGCCTCACCGCCGCACCGCTGGCCACCCGATACGGACGCGCGGCCACCGCAACGACACCTGAGCCGGCCGAACCGGCCGCCGACCTGCCCGTTCGCGGACTGCCACGCCGCCCTCGCATCGGCGCCGATCCCACGCTTTCCGGCACGACGACCTAGGCAGGCACCCTGTGCGCCCCTCTCACGCTCGCGATCGACCAGGGTCGGGCCACAGCGGAGCCGCGATCGCCCGTGGACCGAGGTGATCAGGCATGACCGCAGCCGACGGCGACCACGCCAGCCGGGAGGAGCGGGGCCTGAGGACGCTCACGACTCCACGGTCGGCAGGGCTGGCGGGTGTCGTGTTCGCGGTCCTCTTCGCTCTGAGCATGGTGCTGCTCCGCATGTCGATCACGGAGGCCCCGCTCGCGGAGACTGAGTTGTCCTCCGCGGCCAGGACCCGGCTGACGACGGCGCTCACCCTGATGCCGATCGCCGGCATCGCCTTCCTGTGGTTCGTGGGGGTGGTCAGGGACCGGTTGGGCGACCGGGAGGACCGCTTCTTCGCGACGGTCTACCTCGGCAGCGGGCTGCTCTTCCTGGCCATGATGTTCGTGTCGATGGCGTTGGCAGGCGCGATCCTGACGACCGTGGACGCGGAGGCGAGCCCGTCGAGCACGCCGGAAGTCGTTCAGTTCGGCCGAGCGGTGATGCTCCAGGTGACCAACGTCTACGCACTCAGGATGGCGGCCGTCTTCATGATCTCCCTGAGCACGACCTGGCACCGGTCCGGGACGGCTCCCCGCTGGCTGGTGATCTCCACCTACCTCGTCGCAGTCTCCCTGTTGGTGGTCACCAGCCTCAGCATGTGGATCGCGCTCGTCTTCCCGGGGTGGGTCCTGCTGGTCAGCCTCTACATCCTCGTGACGGCTCGCCGTTCGCGACCTCAGCTTCGGTGAGGCCGCGAGTCGGCAGCCACGACGTGGAACTATCGCCGCGACAGCGTGATGGCGATGCGCTCGCCGTCCGGCAGGGAACCGGGCTCGACCAGCGCCACCCACCCGCGTCGGAGCAGCACCTGCTCGATGACCTCGTCGACGGCGTCGTCGATGACGTCCGGGTGCTCGACGTCTGAGGCCGGTTCGAGGTGGTCACCGTCCTCGCTCAACCGTGCCGGGAAGAAGTAGGTGTGGTCGACGGCGAGCATCTCGACCGGCTCCCACCGCGCGGCGAGCCAGGCCGCGTCGATCCCGAGCGCAGCACGACCCTGACCGAGTCGGGTCTCGAGCAGCCCCAGGGCCTCCACCTGGCGTGACCGCAGGTATCGCTCGACCACGGGCCGCGCCAGTTCGGCGATCTGGTCGAGCGAGGCGTGCAGATGGTGGCCGGGGACCACGCCGGCCAGTCGCCCCAGGTTGCGAGAGACCGCGGTGAAGGCCGAGGCGGTCGGCTCGGCGGCCACGATGACGAGCGGCCCAGTGGTCACCCGGAGGTAGGCGCCCAGCGCCTCGTCCACCGTCCGCAGGAAGCGGTCGGTCTGGCCGGGGCTGCCCGGTCCCTCGGTCAGAGGGAACTTCGCGCCGTGCGCAGGGACCATCCGCCTGTCCTGGCCGATGAACAGGCGCGCCTGCTTCGCCGACAGCAGCAACACGAGATGCCGTGGCGTCCGGTGCATGGCTCGGACCAGGTCGCGGGTCGCGAAGGTCGGGTCGACGACGGCCCGCTCGACGACCTCCACCGGGAGGGTCATCAGGTCGCTGTGCGAGTTGCTGGCGAACAGCGCGATGCTGCGGTCCGCTTCGACGTGGGCGGCGCGTTCGACGAGCGCCGACAGCGCTGCGGTGATCTCCGCACTCGCCACACCCTCGGCCCGCAACCGGGCCTCCGCCTGGTCGCACAGCCGCCGGAGCCGCGCCTGCGTCGTGGATCCGACGGGCTCGCCCGATGGGGTGTTGGCAAGGATGGAGACACTCGGATAGCTGCGCATGCTCTGCAGCACCAGGACGGCTCCGACCGTCGGGGGTACGGTCCCGCGCCGGTGGTCGTCCACCCCGTCGGTGATCGGCTCGGGGGAACGGTGGGTGAACTGGATGTCCATGGAAGCACCTCTCGTCGGCCAGGCGCAGGGCCTGGTGGCGAGGTCTTCCTCGGTCGAGACCGGGCGCACCGGGGGTCATGGGACCGCCGTGCTGACGATGCACCGCCTGGGAGGTACTCCCCTCGTACCGTCCACTGTAGCAACCGCATCCAAGCAGCGGCACGGCGCGCCGGGACCAGCGGATCGCGGTCAGGCTCAGCGCAAATCGATGATCTGAGGCTCAGCCTGGGGTCACCGGCCACGCGGTCTCGCCCATTCGCTCTGGATCAGGAAGCCGACGCCGGATGACCATGTGCACCAGGACGAGCACCGAGACGACCGCCGCGTAGACGCACCACAGCGAGGCGAACACGCTCTGGTACAGGACGGCCACGGTCACCAGGCCCACCAGGTTCAGGACGCCGAAGAGCACGATCGAGCGGTAGCCCGAGAGCACTGTCGGGCCGACGACCGCGACGACGTACAGGACCGCCCAGACCAGTCCGTGCCTCACCCCGGTGTCGTACTCCACCGCATGCGCGTGCGGGACCACGTCGACCGACCGGGCGAACAGCCCCGCCGCCAGCGCTGTCGAGACCAGCACGCCGAGCACCACGAACGGGGTGATTCGCAGCCGAGCCCGGCGGGGCTCCAGCAACAGGAGCGAGAGCGGGACGAGCGTCGGCAGCACGACCAGCGCGTAGACGAGGTAGACCAACGCCGCCGCGTGCGCGAGACCCGCCGCGACGTTGCCGTCGAGGCCAGCCCAGACCACCGCCTCCACGAGCTGGTGCGCCGCGAACAGCAGCGGCAGCGCGGCGAACGGCAGCTCGCTCGGACTCGTCACCTTGCGCAGCGACAGGACACCAACCGGGGCGATCGCCGCCCCGGCCACCACGTCGGCCTCGACCGAGAAACACACGGACCGTTCCCCTCGCTCCCCAGACGCCAGTGGAGGCGCGGTACCCGACCACCGGTCCAGCATCCCTGTCACGGACGGAGCGGGATGTCACACCGCGTCGGGCAGCCTGAGGGCGGCCACGGCCGGGACCCCACCCGGCAATCGCACGGTGTCGTCTGGCTACGCGTGGCCCTTGAGCATCAGGTTCCAGTACAGCGCTGGGAGGCCGTGACGCTTGAGCAGCCACATGTCCCGGCGTTCCCGGGTGGTGTCGATGAGCGGGAAGGACGGCCGGGGCTGGAGGTCGTAGTCGAACTCCGCGAGCAGCATCTTGTCCCGGGCGGTGGTGATCGGGCAGGACGCGTAGCCGTCGTAGGTGGCCGTGAGCGGTCGGCCGGCCATCGCGGCCCGCAGGTTGCTGACCAGGACCGGGGCCTGCTTGCGGATCGCGGCACCGGTCTTCGAGTTCGGGGTCGCCCCGGCGTCACCGAGGGCGAACACGTTCGGGTAGCGCAGGTGCTGCAGGGTGTGCTGGTCGACCTCGATGTAGCCCGCCGGGTTGGCCGGATCGGCCAGCACGCTGGCCTTGATCCAGTCCGGCGCGGACTGCGGCGGTACGACGTGCATGAAGTCGTAGGGCAGGGTCGTGTCGGTCTCGGTGTCGTGGTGCCGGATCACGGCCTGCTGCTCGTCGGGCTGCACGCGCACCAGCTCGCTGTTGAAGTGCACGTTGATGCCATAGCGGCGAACCACCCGTTCGAGCTCCTTGGCGAACACCGGAACTCCGAACATGCCGGGGGTCGGCAGCACCAGGTGGACGTCGATCGCGTCGAGGATGCCTTCGCGGCGCCAGTGGTCCGCGGCCAGATAGGCGATCTTCTGCGGGGCACCGGCGCACTTGATGGGCCCGGCCGGCATGGTGAACACCGCAGTGCCCGAACGCAGCGCACGCACCCGCTCCCAGGTCTTCGGAGCCAGTTCCGGGCGGTAGTTGCTGGACACCTGTGGTGTCTCGAGGGCGGCAGCCATGCCGGGGATGGTGTCCCAGTCCAGCTGGATGCCCGGGGCCAGAACCAGGTAGTCGTAGGACACTTCGGCGCCGCCGTCGAGTGTGACGACCTGCCGGTCGGCGTCGACGCCGGTGGCCCTGCCCTTGATCCAGGCCACGCCCGGCGGGGTCACCGACGACTGCGGCCGAGCCGTCTCGGCGAGGTCGGCGCGGCCGCCGCCGACCAGGGTCCACAACGGCTGGTAGTGATGCGTGTCCGAGGGCTCGATCAGTCCCACGTCGGCGACTCCAGCCTTCCGGAGTCGTGCGGCGACGCTGATGCCGGCGGTGCCCCCGCCGACGATCAGGGTCTGGTGGTGGATGGGGGCGGTTGTCATCTGGATCCTCCGCGGATGTTCAAGGGCTTCCTGATACCCCGGGGGGTATAGGAATCGAAGATAGCCGACCGGCGCGGCGCACCCAAGGAGACGTCGTCCTCGCGCGAGCAGTGGGGTGCCGCTCACGCGGCTCATCGAGGCACCCGCGCCCGCGCCCGCCCCGCCCGCGACGGAGCCTGACCCGGATCTCCCGACGGGACCGGCGTGGCGATCAGCGACAGACACGTGCCACTCGTGGAGGACGACGTATCCTTCGTCAGCCGCGCGCCATGGCGTCGACACAGACCGTGATCGCCAGGATGAGCGGGACGTCTTGGTTCTCGGCCATCTGGACACCGTACGAGTCGCGGACCCGGAACCACTTCTTCGAAACCGTCGCGATGGTGTCGCCGTCTCGCTCGATCTCGTACTCGTGGTCGACGATGTTGCCGTGTGCCTTGAGGTCGTCGCCGTCCTCAACGTCGATGATGTAGTGGTCGCGGATGCCGACGAGGCGCTTGTGCACCGTGGCCTTGGCGCCGTCGCGCTCGATCGTCATCTTGTCGCGCACGCTGAGCTTCTTCTCCTGGATCTTCGACACCTCCGCACCGCTGGCGTCCTCGAGGACGAACGTGTCGCGCAGCCGCACGGCCTTGCCATCGACCTTGAAGACCTTGTTGCCGTCCTCGTCCTCGATCCAGTAGTCGTCACCTATCGCCAAGAGCTTCTCCCGCATCTGGAACTTGGGGCCCTCCAGGCCCCGATGGCGAAGCCCCATCGGTCATCCTTCCCTCGCAGCCGGCGCCCACTCAGACCCGGTGGGCCACCTCACTCGACCACGCGCCCTCGACGTCGGGCATCACCCGTACCGCATGAGGTGACCCCGGCCGGCTCACACAGAGGCGCGACGTCCGGTCGATCGGTCAGGTTCCCGCGTCGACGACCCAGGCTTGTGCCTCGTGCAGGGCCGCCCAGGTGGACTCGCCGAGGACGGGGGTGGCTCCGAAGACCCGATCCGGTGGTTGGAGGGTCACCGGAACCGTTCGCGGCCAGGAGATCGGCCATGTCCGGGTCCAGGCCAGACAGGTACAGACGACCACCGGCTGGCCGCCGATGGGGCCGGTGAAGCTCGCATAGGGGCCGTAGACCGGGTTCACCCCGACCAGGACGGCCGAGGCCATCCCGTCGGGGACGCTGCTGATCGCGCCCGGTAGTCCAGCCGTGACGTCCTTGCCGAAGGTCTTTCGGTCAGGCTTGATCGAGCGGCCCCAAGACCGTATGCCGGTGAGCAGCCGGCTCGAGCCCTTTCCGGGGTCAGTGGTGGAGTCCGTCATCGGCGTCCTCGTGCACCGTCCGGCCGTGACGGTCACTCCGGCCCCGGGCTTGTGCTGCCCGCGGATGCGTGGCACTTCTTCCACTTCCTTCCGGACCCGCAGGTGCAGGGCTCGTTGCGGCCGCGGGCGGCGTCGTCGCGGGCGTAGAGGGCCATCAGCTCAGCTGGCGCACGGTTCTGCCGCAGCAGCTGGGTCATGGCTTCCATCGGCTCGCGGACGTGGTGGAAGAAGTCCTGGTATCCCGGGCACAGGTAGTGCTGGCCGGGCTCGCCGTACGGTGAGGTGGCGAACCGGTCCTTGGGGCATCCGCCGTTGCAGGCGAACCTGATGTCGCAGTCCCGGCAGAACTGCGTCAGGGTGTCGCGCTTGTCCTGGCCGAACTTCTGCTGCTGCGGCAGGGAGACCAGCTCGAGCATGGTGCGCTCCCCGATGTTGCCCAGCAGGTGGGCGGGCTCCACGAAGTGGTCGCACGAGTAGAGGTCTCCGTTGTGCTCCAGGGCGAGCTGCTCCCCGCACGTCTCCGCGTGTACGCACATGCCGCCGCCCTCGCCGTACCAGGTGGCCAGGGCGGTGTCGAAGGCCTGGACGTAGACCTCGCCGATGTCGTGGCGGACCCAGTCTTCGAAGACGTCGATCATGAATCGGCCGTACTGCCGGGGCGACACCGACCGGTGCGTGACCAGCGACCCGTCCTGGACGTACAGCGGGCGGCCGTGCACCCCGCTCCCCCAGCCCCGGTCGGCGATCTCCAGGGTCTCCGGGGTGGCGCGCTCGATGATCGGGATGAACTGGATGAACGTCGCGCCGAGCTCGTCGCGCAGGTACCGGTAGACCTCGCCACCGTGGTCACCGTTGACGGCATGGATGGTGGTCAGCACGTTCCAGTCGACGCCGTGCTTCTTGAGCACGTCGAGACCTTTCAGCACCCGGTGCGATGTGGGCTTGCCGCCCTTGTCGACCCGGTAGGCGTCGTGCATGGCGGGCGGCCCGTCGATGGAGATGCCGACCAGGAAGTCGTTCGCCTTCAAGAAGGCGCCCCACTCATCGGTGAGCAGGGTGCCGTTGGTCTGCAGCGTGTTGAGGATCTGCTGACCCGGCTGCCGGTGCCTCTCCTGGAGCTCGACCGCCCGGCGGAAGAAGTCCAGGCCCATCATCGTCGGCTCGCCGCCCTGCCAGGCAATGACCACCTCGGGCATGCCGGCATGCGCCTGGAGCAGCTGCCGGACGTAGGTCTCCTGCAGCTCGCTCGGCCATCCGGAAGCGGCTGCCCGGGTAGAGCATCTCCTTGGACAGGAAGAAGCAGTACTCGCAGTCCAGGTTGCACACCGCGCCCGTCGGCTTGGCCATCACGTGGAACGCTGCGGGCGCACCCGGCATGGTGAGGCTGGGACTCGCCGTTGTCGGTGCTTGCGTCACGGTGTGTTTCCTTCCGGCGTCGCGCCCTGCTGGTGGGCGCTACTGGCGGGCCATCGCCGCGCGCATCTCGCTCTCGCTGTCGATGATCAGCTCCCCGGAGACGTCGACGGTCACCGAGTGCAGGGTGCCGGTGAACCGGTACGGGGACGGGTAGTCCGGCGTCACCGGCGAGCCCGGGGTTGGCGCCGCAGGTGAGCGCGCCCGGGTTGAGCATGAACGGCGTGGTCACCGGCGCCTCGCGCCTCCGCGACCAGCGAACCGTCGACGTAGAGCTGGAGCCGACCCGGGGCGCCCCTGCCGTGGGCCATGTCGGGGACGCCGGTGGGCTCGAACTCGAAGCGCAGCTCGTGCTCGCCGGCCGTCAGCGGGTCGGTCGTCGACACCTTGTGCAGGCTGCGGCCGACGTAGTTGTGGACGTAGTGCAGCCGCTGGTCCTGGACGAACAGCGAGTAGCCGCCGGCCGCGGTGCCCTGGCTGAGCAGCACGCCCTCGGCACCGCCCTCGGGGAGCTCGACCTTCGCGGTGATGCTGTGCGGCCGGTTGAGCACGCGTGGCGCTGCGCCGAACGGGACCGACTGGGTGCCGGGACGGTAGACGTAGCGGTCCCGGGGCAACGGCTGCCTCGGGCTTCTCGGCGAGGATGCGCGGCGACGCCGCTGCCGTCGACCGGGAGCACGTCGTACTTGCCGGCCTCGGCGTACCACAGGCCGATCAGCGCGATGAGCTTGTCGCGGTGCTCGGCGGCGACGTCGTGGGTCTCGGCGAAGTCCTCCGCGACGTGGTAGAGCTCCCACCCGGTCGGCGTCGAGCTCGCGTCAGCTTGTCCGCCGGAGATCGGCTGGCCGAAGCCGACGCCCGGCCTCGGCGAACGACGGGCCGGGCCACGGGCAGACCGCGCGCCAGCCGTCGTGGTAGATCGAGCGGTGGCCCAGCATCTCGAAGTACTGCGTCCGGTGCTTGCTGGCCGCGTCCGGCGTCGTCGAGGGCCTCGGCGAAGCTGACTCCCTGGATCGGCGACTGGGTGACCCCGCGGATGGTGGCCGGCGGCTCGATCCCGAGCAGGTCGAGCACGCGTGGGCACCATGTCGATGATGTGGGCGTACTGGGTGCGCACCTCGCCGCGGGCCTGGATCCCCGCGGGCCAGGAGACGATGAACGGGTCGGAGGAGCCGCCGCGGTAGGTCTCGCGCTTCCAGCGCCGGAACGGCGTGTTGCCGGCCCAGGTCCAGCCCCACGGGTAGTGGTTGAAGTGCTTGGGCCCGCCGATCTCGTCGATCAGGGCGAGGCTGTCCTCCATCGGCTCCTGGGCGTTGTTGAAGAACTGGGCCTCGTTCGTGGTGCCGGTCGGCCCGCCCTCGGCGCTGGCGCCGTTGTCGGAGATCACCATCACGATCGTGTTGTCGAGCACGCCCTTGCGCGCGCAGGAAGTCCAGGAGCCGGCCCAGGTGGTGGTCGGTGTGGCTCAGGAAGCCGGCGAAGACCTCCATCATCCGGCTGTACAGCCGGCGCGCCTCGGCCGGCTGGGCGTCCCACTCCGGGACGTCGGGGTCGTGCCGGGAGAGCACGGCGTCCGCTGGTACGATGCCCAGCTCCTTCTGCTTGGCGAAGACCCGCTCGCGGTAGGCCTCCCAGCCGTCGTCGAACTGGCCGGCGTACTTGTCGATCCACTCCTTCGGGGCGTGGTGCGGCGCGTGCGTGGCGCCGAAGCACAGGTGCAGGTAGAAGGGCTTGTCCGGGTCGACCTGCCGGGAGTCGGCGATGAACTCGATCGACTTGTCCACCAGGTCCTCGGTGAGGTGGTAGCCCTCCTCCGGCGTCCTCGGCGGCTCGACCTGGTGGTTGTCGTAGACCAGGTCGGGGTACCACTGGCTGGTGTCGCCGCCGAGGAAGCCGTAGAAGCGCTCGAACCCGCGGGCCAGCGGCCACCGGTCGTACGGCCCGGCGGCGGTCTCCTGGTTGCTCGGCGTCAGGTGCCACTTGCCGACCATGAACGTGTTGTAGCCCTCGCCCAGCAGCATCTCCGAGAGCATGCCGTTCTCGAACGGGATGATCCCGTTGTAGCCGGGATAGCCGGTCGCGAACTCGGTGATGCAGGCCATGCCGTTGCTGTGGTGGTTGCGACCGGTCACGATGCAGGAGCGGCTCGGCGAGCACAGCGCCGTGGTGTGCATGTTGTTGAACCGAAGCCCGTCGGCCGGCCAGCGCGTCGAACGTCGGCGTGTCGATCGGGCTGCCGTAGCAGCCGAGCTGTCCGAAGCCGGTGTCGTCGAGGACCACCATCAGCACGTTCGGTGTCCCCGGCGCGGCCCGGGTGGGCTCTGGGCCAGGCCGGCGCCGACTCGTCCGTCGTCCGGCCGATCGTGCCGGGGAACGTCGAACCCGGGTCGTACTCAGTCAAGGCCATGCCCACCACCCACTTCAGAGAAGATGTCACCCATTACCTCGCTGCACGGCGCTGGCCACCTCACCCGTAAGGGATGATCCCGACGACGTCGAGTTCGCAGACACTGATGGAGGCGCTGACCAGCGTCGGCCGGTCGACGGTGCCACTGCGACCATCCCGGGCGTGACGAGACGGTGGAGGATCCCGTGACGACGGACACCGACATCGAGGCCATGGGACCGGTGGACTACCTGGTCCTCGAGTTCCCGGCCGAAGCACAGAACTTCACGGGCGAGGTGGCCGCTGAGCTGGCCCGGCTCTCCGAGACCGGGACCATCCGGGTCCTCGACATCCTGATCCTCACCAAGAACCAGGACTGGTCGGTCGACGCGCTCGAGATCGACGACACCGAGGCCGTCGACGAGATCCGCGCCCTCGAAGCAGACATCGCGGAGATCCTCGCCGCCGAGGACGTCGAGCTGCTCGCCGAGGCCATGCTGCCCGGCAGCGTCGCAGGCGTCCTGGTGTACGAGAACCGCTGGGCCGCCCCGTTCGCCGCCGCCGCCCGCCGCGCCGGCGCGCAGCTGGTCGCCACCGGCCGTATCCCGATCCAGGCCATCGCCGCCTCCATCGAGGCCGAACTGTCCGACGAAGAAGGAAGCTGACATGCCACTTCGTCCCGCACGTGCAGCACGCAGGGGGGTCATCGGTGCCCCCGTCGCACGGACCGCCGCCACCGTAGGTACCGCAGCCGTCGTTGTCCACGGCGTTCGCCGACGCGGCGACCGTCGAGAGGACCGTCGAGAAGACCGACGCGACCGCCGGCGCTGATCCCGCCTCTGCCTCAGTGGGAGCAGCTGCTCTTCCCGCTCTGGGCGATGACCCTCAGCATCCACGTGCTGTCGCGCGAGCGCTCGGGAACGTAACTCACACCCAACCCGGGACGAGGAGTACGGGGAATCCGGCAATGGAGGTCGAACGACATGTCCGATGCACAACCCGGAGCTGACCAACCAGAGGTCGGCATGCTGACTCCTGACCACGGGGTGTCCCGTCCCCGTGCGTCCAACCCGATCACTGACCGGGCAGGTGGCACCGCCGTCAACAGCGCGGTAGGTCGGCTCGGCCTGTGGACGTGGACCTTCGTCGGCCTGGCTGCCGCGCTCGTCGTCATCGCCGCCGTCCTCGCGGCCGTGAACGAGATCGTGCTGCCACTGGCATTCGCCGCCGTCCTCGCCGTCATCTTCAAGCCCCTGGCGACGCGACTCACCCGGCACCGGGTCAAGCCCACCGCAGCGGCCGGCATCGTCGTCCTCGGGGTGCTCGGCCTCGTG
This sequence comes from uncultured Actinomycetota bacterium, assembly GCA_963763225.1. Taxonomy (GTDB): domain Bacteria; phylum Actinomycetota; class Actinomycetes; order Propionibacteriales; family Nocardioidaceae; genus Nocardioides. The sequence continues at coordinate 299,823 of CAVXNT010000009.1, forward strand.
ACCGTCGTTCTCGTCGGCACCGTCCAGGGGGTGGTCGGGCAGCTGGACCAGATCGGCGCCTCGGTCGACGCCGCCGTGGCGGACGCGGACACCTCGCTCGGCGTCGACCCGGCGACGGCCGAGGAGGTTCGTGCGGCCGTCACGTCGATGGCGCCCACAGTTGAGGGCGGCTTCCTCACCACCGTGGTCACCGGCCTCGGCAGTCTCGTCGGCTTCGCGAGCGGAGTGATCCTCGGGGCGCTCATCATGTACTACCTCCTCAAGGACGGCACCGGCATGCGCCGCTCGCTGGTCGCCGCGACCGTCCCGAGGCCCGGGCCGACATCGACGGCTTCATCACCGACAGCTGCCAGACACTGCGCGCCTACGGCAAGGGCCGCACCATCATGTCCGCCACCGTGGCCGCCGTCATCGGGCTCACCAGCTTCCTGCTCGGCCTGCCGCTGGTCCCCACGATCATGCTGGCCAACTTCATCGGTGGCTACATCCCCTACATCGGCGCCTTCCTCGGGGGCGGCCTGGCCGTGATCGTCGCCCTGGGCGACGGCGGGGTTCCCGAGGCAGCGATCATGCTCGTGGTGGTGCTCGCGGCCAACCTGCTGCTGGAGAACTTCGTCGAGCCGAAGGTCATGGGCAGCACCCTCCACATCCACCCCGTCGTCGTCCTGGTCGTCACCGCACTCGGTGGCCTCGTCGGAGGGATCGTCGGACTGATCCTGGCCGTCCCCGCCACGGTGATCGCCGCCAACGCACTGCGGCGCCTGCGAGCTCGAGGAGTGATCGCCCGCGCCGCCGATCGCGCAGAGCCCGTCGTACGCCAGGCCCTCGGCAGAGCTGAACATTGACACAGATGCTCCTCTGATGGCGGTCGCAGCCCCCACGGAATGCCGTACGCAGCCAATCTGTCGACGCGCCAGTCGTGCTGCGAGTTCGGTGGTCACGGTCATGGGTGTGCGGCGGGCTCGTGGTCGAGGTGCGGGCTCAAGCTGGAAGGTCGAGTGCTCGACGTCGAAGTGTCCGGCCAGGCACTGCTCCAGCGCGTCCGACACCTGGGGCGCGGCGCCGATGTGGAAGGCGTCGTCGGTGAGCACGACGTGCGCGGTGAGGGTCGGCAGGCCAGACGTCACCGTCCAGGCGTGCAGGTCGTGGACGTCGACGACGTGCTCGCACTGGCTCATGTGGCTGCACACCTCGTGCAGGGCAACGCGCTCGGGGGCCGCCTGCAGCAGGATGCGGCCAGCGTCGCGAAGCAGTCCCCACGCGGGGCGAGCGAGAGGCCAGAGGTCACCCATGCGCGCCGTGACCGTCGTGGTGGCCGCCGCCGTGGTGACCCCCGTCGTGGACGTCGTCGTGCCCCGAGCCACCGTCGCACCAGTCCTCGCCCGGGCCGCCCCACACGCCGTCATGTCCTGGGCCGAAGGAGTCGCTATTGGCAGCGGTTCGCTGTGGAAGTCATGCCAATCCGCAACCGTCTGAGCCACATGCGCTTCCTACGTCAACAGGATCGCGCGCGGGTTGAACACTGGCGAGTCGCGCTCAGCAAGACCTTCTCCTGAGCCGCCTCTCGACCCGTTCGTGGCTCGCCACCTCGATCTGCCAGAGGCGTAACAGCGAATGAGGTGGTGAGTCCAGGAGAGGGCGTGACGGGCGGAGGCCTGAGAAGGGGTCAGGACGGGGCGGGGCGCCGAGGGGTTGAAGGGACGGATCCTGGGGCGTGAAGAATGAGCGGGTGACCTCGCTGGCCGACGCCGTTCTCCCGTTGATCCGGACCCGCTCGGATCTTCACCGCTACAGCGCCGCCAACTCGCACGGCCGGGACATGCACGAGGCGATCGACATCCTGGAGCAGGCGATCCCGACGACGGACCCTGTCGAGATCTACGCCGTGACCCACAAGGCGCTCGCGTCCTCAGTCAGGGTCATCGCTCGCGCGGACGACTCCGCCGGGATCATCGGCGACGCCTGTCGCCGATTGCTGGAACTCCACCCGCAGGCGGCCGCTGCAGCCCGGACGCCGGTCGGCAAGCTGATCGACTGGATGATCAAGTTCCAGTTCGACGACGACGAGGTCGACTACTTCGAGCTCGACCCGGTCGCGTACGCACCGGCGCTCGGCGAGGTTGGCATGGCGGCGTACCGGAGGCGGCTCTCCGAGATCGAGGCCGGACTCGGACCACGGCCGTCGGCGGACGAGCGCTGGTCATCTCGACACTCGCACGAGTGGTTCACCCTCGATTGGAACGCCCAACGTCTCGCCGTCTTCGACCACGACATCGATGCGATCGTCCGCACCCACGCCAAGGACCGGAAGGTCGCGGCCTGGCTGGAGGACACCGCCGAGGCATTCGAGGAGATCGGCGAGATCGACCTCGCCATCGAGTGGGCCAAGGAGGCGACCGACTTCGACCGCGGTCACCAGTCGCTCAAGGCGGCGGACTACTGGTGCGGACTCTTGAAGGCGCATCGGCCAGCCGAGGCGCTCGACGCGCGGCTCTCGGTGTTCCGCAAGTGGCCGTCGTCGACCTCGGCGGCCCGGCTGCACAAGGCGGCGGGCAAGTCCTGGCCGGACTATCGCGACGAGGTTGTAGCGACTCTGGCGGCGAGTCCGCGGACGCGGTCCTGTTCGCGCTCCTCACCCTGAAGGAGCCCGAGTTCGCCTGGAACCTCGCGCACTCGTTGGCCCTCGATAGCGACCACACCTGGAGTGAACTGGTGAAGGCGTACGAGAAGGTCGACCCGATCGCCACGCTGCCGATCCATCAGCGCCTCGTCGAGAACGAGCTGGTCGAGGCCAGCGCCCAGCACTACCGGCTGGCAGCGCGGAGACTGGCCAAGATGCGGAAGCTCAGTGCCGGGTCCGAGAAGTCGGCGGAGGTCAACGACCTGATCGCGGACCTGCGCGAGATCCATCGGCGTCGCCCGCGGTTACAGCAGGAGTTCGACCGGGCAGGGCTGCCCTGACGGCGCGTCAGTCTCCGTCGGCCCGAGGCGACCTGCCGCGGGTGACCTTGACGTGGGGCGGCAGCGGCTCGTTCGGGTCGCTGGTCGCCTCCGCACGTTCGGCAACCTCGGCTTCCGCAGCGAGCAGCGCGGCTATGTGGCGGCGCGGCGCGACAACGGCTGCAGGTGTCTGGAGCACACCCCCGTAGCCTTCTACGTCGCTCTCCTTCGGTGTCCACGTGCGATGCCGTTCGGCCACCCACTCGGCACCGTCATAGTCGGCGATTCCCCAGTCGACGCCGTCGGGGATGCAGATCACGACGAGCTCGGCGTTGGGGCCGCTCGCGGCCTGGCCGAGGGTCTCCACGACGTCAACGAGGCGAGAATCGTTTCTGCGGAGCGCGTTCTCGCCGATGACTCGGTATGGCTGCATGAACGACGACTTCTCGTCGACCTCCAGTCCGAGCGCAGCGGCGGCCTCGCGGGACAGCCCGAAGCCTCCGGGCTTCGCGTTCACGACAATCTTCTGCACAGCCGGCCCCTCTGCTCCTCTGACTGCCTCCTGGGCGCGATCGACGCTACGGATCGCCTCCGACATGACCAAGCGATTTCCGGTAGCGCGCCGGCGAGACCTTGAGGAGCGATATCTAAGCGGATATCATGGCGGACATGGCCGGGACGATCATCGCGCGCGCACGCCGCGGCAGTGGACTGTCGCAGCGGGAACTGGCGCGCCGTTCGGGCACCTCGCAGCCAACGCTCTCGACCTACGAGCACGGCACCAAGTCGCCGACGCTCGCTGTGGCCGAGCGGATCGTCAACAGCAGTGGCTTCGATCTCGACCTCGTGCCCCGCGTCGAGTTCACCATCCACTCCGGTGCCCGTGGCGAGCCGTTCGTCGTCCCTGATCGCCTGTGGCGTCTCGACACTGCCACAGCCTTCGCGACGGTGACGCTGCCCCAGCATCTGCACTGGTCCGGCCCGTCGCGTCCCTACAACCTTCGCGACCGGCGCGACCGGGCCAGGGTCTACGAGATCGTTCTTCGCGAAGGTGAGCCGGCCGACCTGCTCGCCTACTTGGACGGGGCCCTGCTCGTCGACCTCTGGGACGACCTCGTCATCCCGCGGACGATCCGCAGCGCCTGGGAGCCGCTCATCGCGTCATTCGGTGCCATCGCGTGAGCGACTCAAGGCTGAGCGACTTCCAGGTCGAACTGGCGAGGAGACGCTCCGGAAGGCGGCCGAGGCCGATCCGGGCTTCGATCTCGCGATGTTCGCCGCGACGCTGCGGACCCATGGCCGCATCCAGGACCAGGACTTCCCGGACGTCGGCGTACCCATCACCGACATCCGGACCTACTTCGACGCCTGGGCCGACGAAGTCGACCCGCGTTAGTCGTCCTCCCGAGCGAACGCTTGGTCGAGCAGCTCGGCGGTCAGCGGGTTCACCTGCTCGTTGCGGCGGATGTAATGCTCGACGGTCACCTTCGGGTCGGTGTGACCGAGCAGTTCGGAGGCGAGATTGAGACTTGCCTGCTCGTTCACCACGGTGGCGACGGTCCGCCGGAACATGTGGGGCGTGACGCCCTCGATGCCAGCGTCGCCGAGGACCTTGCGGAGCTGCCGGCGCACGTTCGCGGTCGTCAGCGGCGTGCCCTCGCGGCTGCAGAACACCAGGGCGTCGAGCGAGTGGTCCCGCATGATCGCCATCCGCCGACGCAAGGCCTCGGCGGTGAAGCTCGGCAGCGCGATCACCCGGTTCGACCGGTCGGTCTTGGGATGCTCCTGGCGATAGGTCCCCTTGCCACGCTCGGAGATCACCGTGCCGCAGATCCGCAGCGTCGCCGGAGTCGTCGTCAGGTCCAGATCGCGGCGGCGGATGGCCAGCACCTCGCCGATCCGGGCCGAGGTGCCGAGCATGACCTCTACGACCTGGCCGAGCTGTCCGTCGGGATTCGGGCCGGAGGTACCCGTTGTGGACTCCCAGGCCTTGATCACCGCGCGGATGGCGTTGACCTCCGCCGCGGTCAGGGCGGTGGGTGTGCGCTTCGGCTTGTGGAGCCGGGAGACGTTGTCGATCGGATTGCGCGGCAGCACCTCGTGCCCGACCGCGAGCGCGAACGACTGACGCAGCACGGTCCGAGCGCGCTTGGCCGAGGAGTACGAGCTGTTGCCGAGCTGCTTGAGCAAGGCATCGCAGCGGGCGACCCCGATCTCGCGCAGGGTGAAGCCCTGGAACGCCGGCAGCACCAGACGACGCATGTCGCGCTCGTAGTTGAACCGGGTCGCCGGCGCGATCCGGCCCTCGAGATCGAGGTCGGCCAGCCAGTAGTCGACGAGCGCCGGAAACGGGCTTTCCGGAGTCAGCGTCGTGTCGACGGGCTGGAAGGCGTTGCGCTGCGTGAGCTTCTTCTTCAGCGCCACCTCGGCCGCCGGCCGTGACGACGCGGTCGCCTGGACGAGACGCGTCCGGCCGTCCCAGTCCCGGAAACGCGTGCGCGCCTCGACCTTGCCCTTGCCGCGCGCGATGAATGCGATCGCGCCGTACCCGCCGATCGGGATCCGCGGCCTACTCATGGTCGACCTCGTGATGCTCCTCGAGCCACTGCTGCACGTCGCTGACCGCGAACCGCAGGTGCTTCCCGAGCTTGAACGCCCGCGGCGTCCGGCCGGACAGCCGCCAGTCGTAGATGGTCTGCACGGGGACACCGAGGTACTCGGCGAGCTCCTCGACCCCGATCAGGGGCTCGAGCCCCAGCTTCGTCGTACTCATGCCGAGTAGATGGGCGACCGCAGCCGAGCGAGCCCGAAGCGACCGGAACCAACGGCGCTGCGACCCTGCTGGGCGGCGCTGCGCACCTGTCAATGTGATGGGTAAACGATGGAATCGCATCTCGCCCCCAAAGCGAAAGTCCAGGTCAACCATGGGCTGACCTGGACTTTCTTCGTAGCGGGGGACGCCGCAGACCAGCGATCGTCCCGTTGACCGTCGTCGCTCCCCTGCGGCGGTAGACGTCTGCCACGGCGTCTGCCCCCCTTCATCACGACTCGATCGAACCAGACTGCCGGGACATGATCGCGACACATGGCTCCGCGGAGCCTCGCCGCCCAGCCTGCCGGTCAGGCTCTCGCTGCCGAGGACGCTGATCGGGGACCGAAGGTGTCCGGGACGTGTCCGCCCGCCTCCTTGGTGATCTGCTCAGCGGCCGCTCGGACCTGGTCCCCGAGATCGTCGACCCGCGAGCGCGCGATGCGTGCCGCAGGCCCCGAGAGTCCGATGCTGGCCACCGGCGAGCCGTAGATGTCGAAGATGGGTGCGGCCACGCAGCGGACCTCGAGGTTGAGCTCCTCGTCATCGACGGCGAACCCGCGCTCGCGGACGCCGCGCAGGTCGTCGAGGAGTGCCGCGACGCTGGTGAGCGTGCTGGTGGTGAACGACTGCAACGGTTCGTGGACGACGCGGCGCACCACTGCTTCGGCGGCCATGCAGTACAGCGCCTTCCCGGTCGCGGTCGCGTGGATGACCGGTTGCGCGCCGATCTCCGTCTCGACTGTGACGATGCCGCCCTTCTGCCGCTCCTGGGCGACATAGACACCTCCGGCACGGGTGCGGCGTGCCAGGTGGACCGCCTCGCCGGTCTCGTCGGAGAGCGGCCTCATCACCGGCCGGGCGACCGACACGAGGTCCATGCTGCGCAGCAGGTTTCCAGCCAGCGACGACGAGCTGCACCGAGGCACGGAACGCCTTGGTGGTCGGGTCCTGCTCGACGTACCCGCGCTCCTCGAGCATCCGGAGCAGCCGATGGGCGTTGCCCTTGTCGAGCCCCAGGACGCGCGCGGCGGCGGTGGCGCCGAGCCCGTCGGGCTCCTGGGCCAACAGCTCCAGGATGTCCAGGCCCGAGGCGAGTGCGCCGGCTGCGCTCCCCCGCGTCCCGCGCTTGTCGCCTGTGTGCTTCGAGCTGCCGAGCGTCCGCGAAGTCACGGCGCGCCTCCTCGCCCGTCGGCTCGGTCCGCCTGAGCACGTGTCGGCACGAACATGTCGAAGTCGGCGCCCTCGCGACGCCTGCAGCACGTGATCGGCGTGCAGGCGCCGCCACCCACGAAGGGGACGCGGTGGGGGCGACCAGCGGGAGCGTCGACGCTCCAGCTCATCGGGAGAGAACAAGAGCGTCAGCTCACCGGCGGCGGCGTCCAGGCGATCATGTCCCCATCCTCCACCAACGCCAGAGGCCCTCCGACGGCCGCTTCAGGGGCGACGTGGAGGACGACGGTCCCGTAAGACGTGCCACTCATCCGGGCATCCGAGACCCGGACCATGTCATGGACACCGGCCTGGGCCAGCGCGCGCGGGATCGGGAACGAGCCGGCCTCAGGCATCCCCGAGCCGACCGGACCGGCATTGCGCAGCACGAGTACCGAGTCGGCCGTGACCGTCAGCTGGGGGTCGTCGATACGACGAGCGACGTCCTCCGGCGACTCGAAGACCACGGCCGGACCCACGTGCTGGGTGAGCTCGGGGGTGGCCGCGGACAGCTTGATCACTGCACCGTCGGGTGCCAGGTTCCCTCGCAGCACCGCCAGCGCCCGAGGCGGGCCAAGCGGACTCTCCGGGCTGCGGATGACCGCCTGCCACTCGGCTGCCGGTGCGCACGTCGGCCAGACGATCACGCAGGGTGCCGCCTTCCACCACCGGCGCGTCGAGGTCCAGGAGGTCCGCCATGGTCTTCATCAGCACCGGCACCCCACCGGCACGGTGCAGGTCCTCCAGGTAGCCGGAGCCCGAGGGCTTGCAGTCCACGAGCAGCGGCACCCGACGAGGCGATCTCGTCGAAGTGGTCCAGGGTGAAGTCCAGGCCGGCCCGCCGGGCGACGGCGAGCAGGTGGATCACCGCGTTGGTTGAGCCACCGAGCGCTGCGAGGACCGCTGCGGCGTTCGTGATCCCGGCACGGGTGACCACCTGGGAGGGCCGTCGATCCGCGCTCGCAGCAGCGACCGCGATCCGGCCGGCGACCGTCCCGGAGCGGAGCCGGTCACCACTCGCCGCGGGAGCGGTGGCACTCCCCGCCGGGCTCAGCCCCATGGCTTCCGCGAGGCACGCCATGGTCGAGGCGGTCCCCATCACCATGCAGGTCCCGCCGGTGGTGGCGAGCGCGGAACGGACGTCCAGGATGTCGCTCTCGCCGAGCTCTCCGGCACGATGCCGGGCCCACATGCCGCGGCAGTCGGTGCAGGCACCGAGCCGCTGACCGCGCCAGGAGCTGGTCAGCATCGGGCCGGTGACCAGCTGCACGGCCGGGACGTCCGCGGAGATGGCCGCCATCATCTGGGCAGGCACGGTCTTGTCGCACCCGCCGAGGAGCACGACGGCGTCCATCGGCTGGGCGGTGATCATCTCCTCGGTCTCCATCGCCATCAGGTTGCGGAAGAGCATGGACGTCGGCGACAGCAGGATCTCGGGCAGCGACATCGTCGGGAAGACGAAGGGCAGGCCACCCGCCTCGAGGACCCCCCGTTTGACGGCTGCGACGAGTTGGGGCATCTCCCGGTGACAGGTGGTGTAGTCGCTGCTCGTGTCCGCGATGCCGACGACCGGACGGTCGAGGTCGGAGTCGTCCAGGCCGGCCGATGCCAGGAAGGCCCGCCGGAGGAACCGGCTGAACCCCTCGTCGCCGTAGGAGGTCAGTCCGCGGTCCACCCCCGGCCCGCACGCGTCACGGACGCTCCCCGAGCAACATGCTGGTGTACTTGGTGACCGGTGTAGCTGTCGATGCCCTCGGTGCCACCCTCCCGGCCGTAGCCGGAGAGCTTGACGCCACCGAAAGGCGCCTCGGCAGTGGCGATGGTGAGGTGGTTGACCCCGACCATCCCCACCTCGAGCTCCTCGGACGCCCGGAAGGCGGTGGTCAGGTCTTCGGTGAACACGAATCCTCCGAGTCCGTACGACGTGGCGTTGCCGAGGGCGATCGCCTCGTCGAAGCCGGCGAAGGTGGTGATCGGCGCGATCGGCCCGAACGGCTCCTCGTTCATCACCCGCATGTCGGGCGTCGACGTCGGTGAGCACGGTCGGCGTGAAGAAGTAGCCCACCTGGAAGTCCTCCGGAGCCGACGCCACCGAAGCGGACCTTGGCGCCCCGGCCGACGGCGTCCTCGACGAGCTCCTGCACGGCGGCGCGGCGGCCGGCGGTGCTCAGCGGGCCCGACGTCGACGCCGGCGGCCCGTCCGTCGCCGAGACGCAGGCGTGCGGGTCGTCTCGACGAAGACGTCGGTGAACTCCTCGCTGATCGACTCGTGGACGATGAAGCGGCTGGCCGCGATGCACACCTGCCCTGCGTTGCGGAACTTCCCCAGCGCGGCCACGGTCGCGGCCTTGCGGACGTCGGCGTCGGGGAAGACGAGCACGGGCGCGTGGCCGCCCAGCTCCATCGAGACCGCCTTCATCTGCTCAGCAGCCAGCTTGGCCAGCTCGACACCGACCGGGACCGAGCCGGTCAGGCTGACCTTGCGGATGACCGGTGACCCGATCAGGTGCCGGGAGACCGCCGGCGGCTCGCCGGTGACGACGTTCAGCACACCGGCAGGCAGGCCCGCCTGTTCGGCGACCTCGGCGAACAGCAAGGTGCTGAACGGCGCCTCGATGGGCGCCATCACCACCACCGAGCAGCCGGCCGCCAGGGCGGGCGCGATCTTGCGCGCGGACAGCAGCGAGGGGAAGTTCCAGGGGGCGAAGGCGGCGACGGGACCGACCGGCTCGCGGCGGACGAGGATCCGGGTGTCCGTGCTGTGCCCGTCGACGGTCGCGACCGTAGATGCGACGGGCCTCGTCGGCGTACCAGTCGAACTGGTCGGCCGACGCGAACACCTCACCCCTTAGCCTGCGCCACGGGCTTGCCCTGCTCGAGCGTCATGACGAGGGCGAAGCGGTCCGCCTGCTCGCGGATCGCGACGGCCATCCGTCGGAGCATCGTCCGAGCGCTCCCACGCCGAGACCCTGCGCCACCGGGCGAATCCGGCGGCCGTGGCGCCCAGGGCCCGGTCGAGGTCGTCCGCGGTGGCGAGCGGCACCGCCGCGAGCTCTGCCTCGGTGGCGGGGTTGTCCACGCCGCGCGTCCGGCCGTCGGAGGCGGCGCACCACGCGCCGTCGATGAACATCGCGGCGCGGGGCAGCAGCGTCGCTGGGGTCGCTGGTCTCGACTCGGTGCGTGTCGTCATCTCACAGTCCGATCTCGTGGCGACGTGCTTGCGTGTCCTCGACCCAGTTGCCGACGTTCCACCGTCCGTACGACGGCAGTCCCCCGCCTCGTCCTCGCCGAAGTAGACAGGGACATGGATGAGCGAGAGCCCCTCGTGCGCGCGGGCCCTGTCGAGGGCCTCGGTCAACGAGTCGACGGTGTGGCCGCCGTGATGCGCGCTGACTCCCTCGACGGCGCTCCGCCCAGGCCACGTAGTCGACGGGGACACCGTCCCAGGTCGCGTGAGCGGCGCCGTACTGCGCGATCTGCAGGCTCGAGATGGCGGCCATCCGGCGGTTGTCCAGGACCACCAGGCAGCCTTGGGCTCCGTGCGCGACCCCGTCGATGAGGACCTGCGGGTTCATCGTGAACGACCCGTCCCCGGTGACGGCGACGCCGTACCAGTCGGTCATCGCTCAACCCGGTGGCCAGCACGGCGCTGGTCGCGAAGCCCATGTAGCTGGCGCCGCCGTCGGTGAAGGACTCCTCCGGAGTCTCCTGCTCCGACATCTGGAAGCCCACTGCCTGCACGTCGCCGGCGTCGAAGAAGGTGACCGCTCCGACCCGGCGCGCCCAGCGCGCGACCGCGGTCACTGCCGCCGGCTGGGTGAGGACCTCACGCCCCCAGACCGTGGTCGAAGACCGACGGGCCGGGCGAGGCGTGTCTGCCTTCACGGCTTCCCACTCGCGGCGCCGCGCTGTGCACTCGCGCAGCCAGGGCGATCCGACGGCGCGGGCCCTCGCCTCGCTCGTCGAGCTCCTGCTGGACCGCCTCGACGAGCTGCCGCAGCGTGGCCGCGGCATCGCCCACCAGCGCCGTCGTGTCGTGGTAATGCGTGGCCGCGTCGAGGTCGGCGTTGACGTTGACGACGTGACGCACGAGCGGATAGCCGGTGCGCGAGCAGTCGGCCTGGCAGACCGACCGCGTGCCGACGGCGAGGAGGAGGTCGGCCTGCTCCATGGCGTGGTTGCCGCTGAGCGACCCCTTGGACCCTCCGACCATCATCTGGCGAGGATGGCTCGACGGCACGTAGCCGAGGCTCACCGGCGACATCACGAAGACCCCGTCGACCAGGTCCGCGAGAGTCTCCAGCTCCGCGCGGCAGTCCAGCGCGCCACCGCCGACCTTGATCACGACCCGCTCCGCGTCGAGGAGCCGGCGGGCGACCTCGCGATAGTCCCCTGCCGCTCGCGCCGAGCCGCGGCGGAGTGCCGCTGGGAAGCTCACGCAGGTTGAACCCGGGCATCAGCTGAGGCTGGGTGTTGAGCGGGTAGCAGCAGGAAGAAGGGCCGACGGCCGGTGAGGGTGGTCCACGGCGTTGAGGCCGCGGCGCAGCGCTGTCGGGAGGGCCGCGGGTGTGTGCAGCGAGTACGCCGGCCCCATGGTCGAGGCGAGCCGGAGGAACAGACCCTGCTCGGGACGGGGGATCTGCTGCATGTTGGGGCCCTCGTCCTCGGTGGTCTCGTCACCGTAGAGGTGGTAGACGCCGACCCCGTTGCTGCTCGCCGTGAGCGAGCCCGCCATGGCCTGGAGGGCGCCCGGCCCGATGGAGGTGACCACCGCTGCCTTCTCGCGGGTCACCCAACGCAACGCGGTGGCGGCGTGGGCCGCCGCCACCTCGTGGCGCACCGGCGTGGGTCCGCAGCGCGCCGGCCGCCTCGTAGACCCGCAACACCTCGCCGAGGTCGGTGGACCCGTGCCCGAGCACGACGACGTACCGGACGCACCCCCTGGCGCAGCAGCCCTAGGACCAGCGCCTCGGACAGGGTGACGTCCACCCGGGTCGGCAGGGCGCCGCTGGCCAGAGCCGCATCCAGACCACCGGCGTCCGCGACAGCGCGTGCCCGCGCCGCTCGAGCCGAGCTCTGCTCGTCGGTCACCATCGCTCATCCTTCACGTTGCGTCGGTCTCGTCCGAGCCCAAACCTAGCCATCGCGTTGTCATATATGCAACGTTGTTGTCATCGAGCAGGCAGGTGAGCCTAGCCTGCACGGATCTCGACCCGCACCCCGATCACCGAGGAGCCCGACGCCCATGGCCAGGATGAAGTTCGCGTTGGTCGGCTGCGGCCGGATCGCGACCCTGCACACCGCCGGCTACCGCGACCACCCGGACGCCGAGCTCTGGGGTGTGTTCGACACCAACGCGGCCACCGCCAAGGGCTTCGGCGCCGAGCACGGCGTCCCGCATGTCTACGACAGCTTCGAGGCTGTCCTGGCCGACGACGAGATCACGGGCGTCGAGCTGTTGATCCCCATCACCTGCACAGCGAGTACGCCGTCAAAGCACTGCGGGCAGGCAAGCACGTCAGCGTGCAGAAGCCGATGGCGATGAACCTCGAGCAGTGCGACGAGATGATCCGGACGGCGAAGGAGACGGGGCGCAAGCTCAAGGTGTTCGAGAATTTCCGGTTCTACGAGCCCTATCAGGTCGCCAAGAAGCTGCTGCACGACGGGGCGATCGGCGAACCGCAGGGCATCCGGATGAAGATGAACAACGCCAACCTCGGCTCGCGTGCGATCCCCCCTCCGGACGGCTCGAGGGCGCCGAGGGCGCCGGCCGCACCGGGTGGGAGGTCGGTGTGAAGAGCTGGATGTGGAGGCTCAACGACACGCTCGCCGGCGGCGGGCCCACGGTGTTCGACGACGGCTACCACAAGTTCTCGATCGCGATGTACCTGCTCGGCGACGTGGAGAAGGTGATGGCCTGGATCGACGAGACCGCGGTGCTGCCGGGTGTCTACAACGACTCCCCCGCCGTGGTCATGTGGAAGTACCGGGACCGCAAGCTGTACGGCGTCTGGGACATCACCAGCTCGGACAAGATGTACATCGAGAGCAAGTACTACACGTGCGACGAGCGCGTGGAGATCACCGGCTCACGCGGCATCATCTGGGTCACCCGGTGCACGGCGACGCTGCTGCCGCACGTGGCACCGGTGGTGATGTATCGCGATGGCGAGCTCACCGAGCTCTGGGACATGAAGCACGACTGGGCGGACTCGTTCGAGGCGTCCACCCGCGATTTCATCGAGGCCGTGCGCGACGACCGCGAGCCCGAGCTGTCAGGCGCACGCGGGTCGCGAGGTGCTGAAGTTCGCACTGGCCACAGTCGAGTCGGCCCGGCGCGACGGACCGGTGCGGTTGGACGAGTACGAGGACAAGCCCGTCCCGAAGAAGCGGGGGCTGCTCCGCGGCGTGTTCTCGCTCGCGGAGGGCCCGCTGATGGACCGTGGCGAAGAACCGACTCCGCACGAAGCTCGCCTACGCCAGCGGGGACATCTACGGAGGCGGAGCCTTCATGGTGTTCAGCCTGCTGTTCATGAACTACCTGGTGCTGGTCGAGGGCCTCAGCGTGCTGGCGGCCACGGTGATCATCTTCGTCGGCAGGGTGTGGGACGCCTTCTTCGACCCGATCATGGGGCGCATCTCCGACCGGACCCGGTCTCGCTTCGGCCGGCGCCGCGTGTACTTCCTGATCGGCATGCTGCCCGTCTACGTGTCCTTCGTGACGCTGTTCTACGGATTCGGGCTCCGAGTCACGGGACCGATCACACCGCACTCGTCCTCTACTTCACCTTCTCCTACATCTTCTGGGGGATGGCGTTCTCGCTGGTGATGGTCCCCTACAACGCGATCCTGTCCGATATGACCAGCGACTACAACGAGCGCACCAGCTTCACCACCGTCCGGATGCTGTTCTCCGGCGGCGCTGCGCTGTTCTGCGCGGTCGTGCCGAGCATGATCATCAAGGGCATGGGAGGCGACACGATCGGCCCCGATCAGCGGTCGGGCTACCTGGTCATGGCGATGGTCCTCGGGGCGGTCTTCGCGATCGCCTGGCTGCTCGTCTTCCTGGGCACCTACGAACGGGACGACGTACCGCCGGCAACCGAACGGGTGACCCTGCGCGACTGGTTGTCGGTGTTCTCCAACCGGGCCTACCGCAACTTCCTCGGCATCTTCCTCGGCTTCCAGATCACCGTGGACCTCACGCTCGCGCTCTTCATCTTCTACATGGACGTCGTGCTGCTGAAGTACCGCTACTACGAGCTGGTGGTCGGCCTGCTGCTGGTGTGCACGGTGCTGTTCATCCCGCTGATGAACATGCTTGGCCCAGCGACGCGGCAAGGCCTTCCCGCTGCTCGTCGGCATCCCTCTGTGGATCGCGGCATCGCTGGTCTTCACCGGAGTCGACTCCGCGACGCCGACGTACGTGCTGTGCATCCTGGCCGCGGTGATCGCAGTGGGTTCCGCCTCGGGCAACCTGGCGACCTGGTCCATGCTCACGCGACATCTACGACATCGACGAACTGCTCACCGCACAGCGGCGTGAGGGCGTCTACAGCGGCGTCACGACCTTCTTGCGCAAGTTCGCCAGCGGCGTGGCCGTGCTCCTGGTGGGTCTCGGTCTGCAACTGGTCCACTTCGACCAGAACGAGTACGCCGTCCTGCGGGCGCAGAGCCACTCGCTCAACCCTCGCGCCTATGCCGACAACCTCGCCGTCGTCGGCATCAAGTGGATGTTCGTCGCGATTCCGGTCGTTCTCCTGTCCGTCTGTCTCGCCTTCGTCCTGCGCACCAAAGTCAACCAGCGGCGGTTCGAGGCCGTCCTTGCTGGCATCGACGAGCTGAAAGGGACCGGAACGATCGACGGCCTGACCCGGCAGCAGATCGAGGACGTTCTGGTGGTCACCGGCACCACGAGGGACCAGTTGTGGGGCGGGGTCGGGGTCCGATCCACGCGAGCACCACCGGACGGGGACCGGCGAGCCGGCGACGTGATGCCCCTGCGCATGCGAGAGGCCCTCACAGTCAGACTGTGAGGGCCTCTGCGAATTCGTAGCGGGGGCAGGATTTGAACCTGCGACCTCTGGGTTATGAGCCCAGCGAGCTACCGAACTGCTCCACCCCGCGTCGGTGATCACCACCTTAGGGGATGGCGACGCCCAACCCAAATCGGTACGGCGTGGGACGGATCACCCGGTCGAGGAGTCCGAGCCGCCACCGGACGAGCCCTTGTCACCCGTGGTGTCGGGCAACTGGCTCGACAGGTCGACGGCCCGGCTCACGAGCGCCTTGGCCTGCTCCATCAGCTTGGCCCAGCGCACCGAGTCGCCCGCGCGCTGGGCGCGGTCTGCGGCGTCGAACTTCTGCTGGGCCTGCTCGAGCAGGTCGCGGATCTGGGCCGGGATCGGGCCGCTGTTGCCCGACTGGTTGTCGCCACCGCCCTGGTTCCCGCCCTGGTTCCCGCCCTGGTCGCCCGAGCCGCCGTTGCCGCCGCCCGAGGACGGCGCGGCACCGAGGGCGTCGCCGAGGGCCTCGGTGAGGGTCTTCCCGATGCCGACCTGGTCACCGTAGGAGACCAGCACGTACTGCAGGATCGGGTAGCCGCCGGTGGTGCCGGCGCGCGCGGCGTACACGGGCTCGATGTAGATGAGCCCGTCGGCGACCGGGAGGGTCAGCAGGTTGCCGTACAACGGCGGGCTGCCGCCGGACTGGAACTTCAGCAGCTCGGTGCGGACGTCCTGGTTGCCGGCGAACTCGTTGGCGATCAGGCTCGGGCCCGGGGTCTGGGAGTCGCTGACCTGCAGCACCCGCATCTTCCCGTAGTTCTCCGCGTCGGTCGCGTCGGAGTCGACCGAGACGAACGCCGCGAGGTTGCTCTTGCCGTACGGCACGAAGTTCGACGTCAGCGACCACACGTCGTTCGCGCTGGCGCTGCCGTCGGCGGGCTGGTTGACGAACAAGCGGTACGGCGGCTGCAGGTGCCCGCTCACGTTCGGGTCCTCCGGGACCTGCCAGCGGTTGTTGCCGCTGTAGAAGTCCACCGGGTTCGTGACGTGGTAGCGCGCGTACTGGTAGCGCTGCACCTTGAACAGGTCCTCGGGGTAGCGCAGGTGCGGCATCAGGTCGTCCGGGATGTCCGACTTCGGCTTCACCGTGCCGGGGAAGGCCCTGCTCCAGGCCTGCAGGATCGGGTCGCTCTCGTCCCACTGGTAGAGCGTCACGGTGCCGTCGTAGGCGTCGACCGTCGCCTTGACGGAGTTCCGCATGTAGTTGATGTCGTCGGTCGGCAGCGTGCGCAGCCCGGTGTCGGTCTGCAGCGAGTCGTCGGTCATCTCCTAGAACGAGTCCTTCTCGGCGCCCGGGTAGCGGTCGGTGGTCGTGTAGCCATCGAGGATCCACACGATCTTGCCGTCCACGATCGCCGGATACGGGTCGCTGTCGATGGTCAGCCACGGGGCGACCTTCTCGACCCGGTCGCGCGGCGTGCGGTTGTAGAGCACCTCGCTGTTGGCGTTCACCCGCTCGGAGAGCAGGAAGTTCGGCTCGCCGAACTTCACCGCGTACATCAGCTTGTTGAAGAAGCTCCCGACCGGGACGCCGCCCGACCCGTCGTACGTCGTCGTCGTGTCGGCGCGTCGCCCCCCTCGGACTGGGAGGAGTCCGACGACGGCAGGTCGAGCTCGACGTCCGTGCCGCCGGGCGTCTTGCCGACGACCGAGTAGTCGGGGCTCTCCTCGCCGAAGTAGACCCGCGTCTCGTAGGCGCCCGTCGACATCTGGGTCAGCGAGTGCTGCGGGTCCTCGGGGGTGCCGGCCAGGCCCTCGGCCCACTGGATGTCGGTCTGCTCCGGCCCGTTGTTCGCGGGCCGCTGGTTGGCGTACGCCGCGATGATGCCGTTGCCGTGGGTGTAGACGGTGTGCAGGTTGGTCCAGTTCTTGTCGCGCGCGTTGATGTCGTTCTGGTTCAGCTCCCGCACACCGAGCACCAGGGCGCGGTCGTTGCCGTCGACTCGGTAGCGGTCGACGTCGAGGACGTCGGGCACCGAGTAGTAGGCGCGGATCTGCTGGTTCTGCTCGAAGGTCTGCCGGCACCAGCTGCGGGTCGACCAGCGGCACCGACTTGGTCTGTGCGGTCGAGCTCGCCGAGCTTGTCCGACGACGCGGTGGCGTCCGCGCTGTAGGGCTTCACCGTCGACGTCGCCGATGTCGTACGCCGCCCGCGTGGCGTCGATGTTCGCCTTGATGTACGGCTGCTCCTTGTCCGCCTCGGACGGCTTGACCTGGAACTGCTGCACGATGCCCGGCCAGATCAGCCCGAGCAGGATCGCCGAGACCGCGAGCAGCGCCAGCCCGACCGACGGCAGCAGCCAGGTGCGCCGCCACACGTTGACGAAGAACAGGATCGCGCAGATGACCGCGATGCCGAGCAGGATGTTCTTCGCCGGCAGCACCGCGTGGTCGTCGGTGTAGTTCATGCCGGTGATCAGCGCACCGCCCTGGTTGACCAGGTCGAACCGGTCCAGCCAGTAGTCGGCCGCCTTCGCGAGCACGAAGAGGCCGAGCAGCACCGACAGCTGCGCCTGGGCGGCGCCGGAGAGCCGGTCGCCGCGGGTCTGGAGGCGAATGCCGCCGTACAGGTAGTGGACGACCGCGGCGGCGATCAGGGCGACGACGAGCACGGCCATCGCGAAGTCGACCAGGTAGTGCAGCCACGGCAGGTCGAAGACGTAGAAGCCGATGTCCTTGTGGAAGTAGTGGTCCTTCTCGCCGAACGGCACCCCGTTGCGCCAGAGCAGGTAGTTGCGCCACTCCCCGATCGCCGAGGTGCCGGCGAAGGCGCCGAGCACCACGAGACGCCGATCAGCAGCCAGGTGCGGATCGGGGTGACCGCGTCGCGGTAGCGGTCCAGGCCGTTCTGCTCCGCCGAGTTCGGCCGGAAGAACGGGCGGAACCGGTAGGCGAGGTAGATGTTGACGCCGACGACGATCGCCATCAGCAGCCCGAAGACCAGGAACAGCACGGCCTTGGTCCAGAACAGGGTCGTGAAGACCTCGGCGTAGCCGCCGTCCTTGTACCAGAGCCGGTCGGTGTAGATGTTCGCGAACGTGCTCAGCCCCAGGAACACGAGGACCAGGACGACGGCGGTGATGATCAGCGCGCGCGTGCGGCGCGATCCGCGCGGCGGCTGGGCCGCGGCCTGCGGGCCTTCGTCGAACAGCTCGCTCATTCCACCGTCTCCTCTTCCAGGGTGGCGCCCAGCAGCTGGAGCAGCCCGGGCACCAGGTCCGCCCCGCCGACCACCGACTGGTCGTCGTCGTGGGCCCGCAGGCGCAGCGCACAGTACGTCGAACCGTCGCGCGTCGCGCCCGCCACGATCCGCACCTCCTGCCGGTCGGGGTGCTCGCGAGCGAACTCGACTCGGCGGAGGCCTGGTCGTCGGGGATCTGCTCGTCGGCGTCCGGCGGCAGCACCAGTCGCTCCACGACGGCCGCACAGCCGGCCACCCCGGGCGGCCAGGTGATCGACTCCAGCACCACCTCGAGCGGCTGGTCGGGCGCCAACTGGTCCTGCTCGACCGGGGTCAGGGAGCCCTCCGCCGAGGCCTCGTCGAGGCCCATCGCGGCGGCCAGCGCGGGCTCACGGGCGACGAGGGCGGCGGTGTCGACGAGCGCGTACAGCCGCGCGGGCTGGTCCCAACCCTCGGTGGCGATGTGGTTCTCGATCTCGAGGACCGCGGCGGCGAGGGCCGGGTCGACGTCGAGGTCGGCGTCGAACTCGGTCACGAGCTCCCCTCCTCGCAGCTCGGCAGGTCGGCGTCCGGGTTCTTCACCCAGGCCTCGATGGCCATCCGGGCGTCATGCATGGTGTCGGCCTTCACCAGCCTCATGTCTCCGTTGGGTGCACCGAGGGCCTCGCTGCAGTTGTCCGGCGGCACCAGGAAGAGCTCGGCGCCGGCGTCCCGAGCGCCCACGATCTTCTGCTGGATGCCTCCGATGGGTCCAACGTTCCCGGCGGGGTCGATGGTTCCGGTGCCGGCCACCGACCTGCCGTCGGTGAGCGAGCCGGGAGTGAGCGTGTCGTAGATGCCGAGGGAGAACATCAGGCCGGCGCTCGGGCCGCCGATGCTGGGGTCGATGCCCACCTTCACGTCGACCGGCAGGTCCTGGACGACGTCGGTGCCGACCTGGATGCCGACCTGCGGCTTGCCCTCCACCGTGTCCGGCGCGACCTGGACGGTGAGGCGCTGCCCACCCCGGCGTACGGCGAAGTTGACCGGCCGGTCGGACGCCGCGCCGGTGACGGCGGCGACGACGTCGGCCGAGGTCACCACCTTGGTGCCGTTCACCGCGAGGATGGTGTCGCCGGCCCGCAGCTGGCCGTCGGCGGGGGCTCCCTTCGTGACCGCAGCGACGACCGCCCTGGTCACGTGGTAGCCGAGCTCCTCCAGCGCGACCGCGGTGGCGGCGTCCTGGGAGGAGGTCATCTGGGCGGCGCCCTCCTGCCGGTTCTGCTCGACGGTCTCGTCGTTGCGGTAGACCGCGTCGTAGGGGTAGACCGCGTCCTCGTTGCTGACCCAGTCGTGGATGAGCTCGAACAGGTTGTTGCGGCCCTGCGGCCGCGGCTGGGAGACGTAGACGGTGGTCATCCGCAGCTGCCCGTCGTCCTCGTAGGACTTGTGGCCGGAGATCGAGATGATCGGCTTGCCCTGGTCGTTCTGGCCGAGCACGTTGACGGTCAGGCCCGGCTCGTAGGTGACGTAGGGCAGCGGCACCACCGCGGCCACCACCCACAGCCCGATCAGCAGCGGCACGGCGAGGATCCCGGCCAGGGTGCGCTGCGTCATGCGCCAAGACTGTCAGATCGGATCAGGAGACCTTGCGCGAGGGCCGCACCGCGATGCCGGTCGAGCGGTCGGGGTCGGGCGCCGGGGCGGCGTACCCGGGGGCGGGCCGACGGCGACGGCGTCCGGTTCCGGGCTCCAGCGCAGCGGCCAGGCGGCGTACGGCGACCTCGCGGTCGACCTCGCCGCGGCCCTCCCGGCCCAGCCAGCCGACCCACAGCATCGCCACGACGGTGACGACGACCGAGGGCAGCAGCCACAGCAGGATCTCCACCCGACGAGGGTACGAAGCAGCGGGCCCGTCGTCGGGGAGGCGCTACGGCGTGCCGACCCACTCGTCGGTGCCGTCGGCGAAGCGCTGGTGCTTCCAGATCGGGACCTCGGCCTTGAGCGTGTCGATCAGCGCCCGGGACGCGTCGAACGCCACGCCGCGGTGGGACGCCGTGGTCGCGATGACCACCGCGGCGTCACCGATCGCGAGGGTGCCGATGCGGTGGACGGCGGCGACCCCGTGCACGTCGTACTGCGCGGCGACCCGATCGCAGACCTCGCGCATCTTCTCCAGCGCCGTCGGGTGGGCGGAGTAGTCGAGTCCGTCGACGCCCTTGCCGCCGTCATGGTCGCGGACCCGGCCCACGAACAGGGTCAGGCCGCCGGAGGCGTCGTCGTCGAGGGCGGCGACCACCTCCTCGACGTCCAGGGGCGTCTCCCGCAGGTCCACGAGGCGTACGACGGAGCTCACACCGAAGACCTTAGAGCGCGCCGGCGATCCTCTCGGGCGGGCGCGTACGGTTGAGGCATGAACGACAAGCCGGGCGAGACGCCCGACGACGGCCAGAACCCGTTCAAGGGCACGCCGTTCGAGCAGATCTTCGGCGCCATGGGCGGTGCCGCGGGCGGGATGCCCGACCTGAACCAGATCTTCAGCCAGATCCAGTTCCTGATGCAGCCGCACGACGGCCCGCTCAACTGGGACTTCGCCCTCGACATCGCCCGCAAGACGGTCGCGCAGGCAGCCCGACCCGACGCCCACCCAGAAGCAGAAGGACGCGGTCGCCGACGCGGTGCGCCTCGCCGACCACTGGCTCGACGACACCACCGCCTTCCCCTCCGGCGTGACCTCCGACCGCCGCCTGGAGCCGGGCCGAGTGGATCGTCGGCACCACCGACGTCTGGAAGGTGCTGGTCGAGCCGATCGCCGAGTCGTCGGTCCAGGCGCCTGTCCGGCGCGCTGCCCGAGGAGGCGCAGGCGATGACCGGTCCGCTGCTCGGCATCCTCGGCCAGGCCGTCGGCGGCATGCTCGCCCAGCAGGTCGGCTCCGGTCTGGGCACCCTCGCCGTCGGAGGTGCTGAGCGTCTCCGACATCGGGCTGCCGCTGGCCGAGCGCCGGCCGGGCCGCGCTGCGTGCCGGCCAACGTCGCCGCGTTCGCCGAGGGGCTCGACGTGAGCGAGGACGACGTGCTGCTCTACCTCGCGCTGCGCGAGGCCGCCCACCAGCGCCTGTTCGCCCACGTGCCGTGGCTGCGCGACCACCTGATCGGCGCGGTGGCCGACTACGCCCGCGGCATCGAGATCAACGCCGAGGGCATCCAGTCCGCGCATCGAGGAGCAGATGCGCGGCATCGACCCGACCAACCCCGAGTCGATGCAGCAGCTGCTCGAGGGCGGGCTGTTCGACCTGCCGCGCTCCCCCGCCCAGGAGGCCGCGCTCCAGCGCCTCGAGGTGACGCTCGCGCTGGTCGAGGGCTGGGTGGACGAGGTCGTCGGCCAGGCCACCGCCGAGCGGATGCCGGCCGCCGCGCAAGCTGCAGGAGGCGTTCCGCCGCCGGCGCGCCGCGGGCGGCCCCGCCGAGCAGACGTTCGCCACGCTGGTCGGGCTCGAGCTGCGTCCGCGGCGGCTGCGCGACGCCTCCACGCTGTGGGGCTCGCTGCGGACCCGCCAGGGCACCGAGGCCCGCGACGGCGTCTGGATGCACCCCGACCTGCTGCCCACCGCGGCCGACCTCGACGACCCGCTCGGCTTCCGCGAGGACGCCACCGCGCCGCCGAGCGCTGAGCGACGAGGACTTCGACGCCGAGCTGAAGAAGCTGCTCGAGCGGCGAGTGAGCCTGCACGCCGACGCGCTGTCGCTCCTCGAGGGCTGGCCGGCGTCCGCACGACGGGCAGGAGCGGCTCCGGCAGCGGTACGTCGAGCACCTCCGCGCACGCCCGGACGGGCTGACCCGCGGCTGCCGGCCCGACCACCTCACCGCCAGCACGCTGGTGCTGAACGCCGACGGCGACGCGCGTGCTCCTCACCCTGCACGCGAAGGCCGGGCGGTGGTTCCAGTTCGGCGGCCACTGCGAGCCGGGCGACCGCACCCTGGCCGGCGCGGCGCTGCGCGAGGCGACCGAGGAGTCCGGCCTGGCCGACGCCTCGCCTCGACCCGGTGCCGGTGCAGCTCAGCGAGCACGCGGTGCCGTTCTGCGGACCCGACGCGGGACGTGCACCACCTCGACGTCCGCTTCGTCGCCGTCGCGCCACCGGGAGCCGAGCACGCCGTCAGCGAGGAGTCCCTCGACGTGCGCTGGTGGCCGGTCCGACTCGACCGAGCCCTGCCCCTGGTGACCCGCGAGCTCGGATCCGCTTCGCCGGACGCTCGCGCCTGCCCGGGCTCGTGCTCCGCCGACGTCGGCGGCCGACTCGAGTCCGACCGTCGGACTCTCCTGCCCGGCGGCGGTCGCTCGAGCGCGGTCGAGCGCGCGGCCGACCAGCCGATGCAGGTAGCCCTTGGCCCGCTCGGCCTGCGGGTAGCGGTCCACCCAGCGCCCAGAACCGCGTCGTGGCCGGGCTCGAGCAGGTGCGCGAGCTCGTGGACCAGCACGTAGTCGATGACCCACTGCGGCATCCCCTGCAGCCGCGCCGAGAGCCGGATGGTGCGGTCGCCCGGCGTGCAGGAGCCCCACCGGGACTGCTGGTTGTCGACCCAGCGCACCGACTCGGGCGTCGCCAGCCCGCCGAGGTAGCGGTCGCTGAGCGTCCAGGGCCCGGCTGCAGCAGGTCCGCGTCGGACTGGGCTGGCGGCGGCGCTCGGACTTCTCCAGCCGGGCGAGCATCGTCTCGACCCACTCGGCCTCCTCCTGCGCGGCAGAGCGAGGCGGGGATCATCACCACGATGCGGTCGCCGTCGCGGTAGGCCGAGACGGTGCGGCGCCGCCGCTTGCAGCGGCGTACCTCCACCTCCGGGCGCGTGCGGCCATGGGCTCGAGACATGGACCGAGCCTCCGGTTCGCCCAGGCCAGGAGGCGCTCGCGCGGCCAGGTGTTGACGATCCGGTCCGGGTCGATGCCGGCCGCCTCGGCCCGCTCGCAGCCGTAGACCAGGAAGTCCAGCTGCCCGGGCGCGTGCGCGTCGCTGTCGATCGAGAACAGGCAGCCGATGTCGCGGGCCAGCTCCAGCAGCGCCGTCGGCGGGTCGCGGCGCTCGGGCCGGCGAGTTGATCTCGACCGCGACGTCGTGCTCGGCGCAGGCCTCGAAGACCGCGCGCGGCGTCGAACTCGCGACCCGGGCCGGGTGCCGCGGTTGCCGGTGACCAGCCGGCCGGTGCAGTGGCCCGAGGACGTTGGTGCGCGGGTTGCGGACCGCGGCGACCATCCGCCGGGTCATGGCGTCCGCGTCCATCGTCGAGCTTGGAGTGGACGCTGGCGACCCGGACGTCGAGCCGGGCCAGCAGCTCGTCGTCTGGTCGAGGCCGCCGTCGTCGAGGATGTCGACCTCGATGCCCTTGAGCAGCGTGAACGCGCCGTCCGCGCGCGCCGCCAGGTGCTCGTTGACCGCGTCGACGACGTCGAGCTGGCGGGTCAGCCGCTCGGCGCTCAGGCCGTGGGCGACGGTCAGCCGCGGCGAGTGGTCGGTGAGCACGAGGTACTCGTGGCCGAGCTCGATCGCGGTGAAGGCCATCTCCTCGATCGGCGAGCCGCCGTCGGACCAGTCGGAGTGGGAGTGCAGGTCGCCGCGCAGCGGCGCGCGCAGGTCGCGGCCGCCGCGCGGCGCAGGGGGCCGCCGTGCTCCTGCTCGAGCGCGGCCAGCCGGTCGGGCATCTCGCCGCGCACGGCGGCCGCGATCACCTTCGCGGTGCTGGCACCCGACGCCGGGGAGGTCGGTCAGCGTGCCGTCCTCCGACCGCGCCGGCCACCTCGTCGGCGACAGCGGCAGGATCGCGGCGGCCGCGCCGCGGTAGGCCTTGACCTTGTAGGTGTCCTCCCGGCCGCGCTCGAGCAGGAACGCGATCCGGCGCAGCGCGCGCCACCGGCCCACCGTCGTAGGCGCCGTCGTCCGCCACCGTCGTCGGCACCGTCGGCACCGTCGTAGCGCTCCGACACGCCGGCGACCCCTCAGTTCGTCTCGAGCTTTCTTTCGTCCACACCCGGTGGACGGCCATTGTCGCTGGTCAGCGCACGGTCGCGGACGCCCGGCGCGTCCTGCCAGGGCCTGTCCCACAGTCAGGGTCCCGGGTCCCTCCACCGGTCCGGCGTGTCCTCCACAGCCTTGTCCACAGGTTGTCCACAGGCTGTGGCAGCAGCCGCGTTGACCGCGGTCCGCGCGCGGCTCCTAGCGTGTGCCGCAGATGAGGCCCCCGGCCCGCCGAGCGACACTCGCAAGGGGAAGGCAAGTGTCGCGACCGCGGCGGCCTCTCACGCGGGGCCTCTCTCCAGGTCCGCGCTCAGCGGCCGGTGAACACCGGCGGCCGCTTCTCCTGCGCGGCCCGGATCCCCTCCTGCAGGTCCTCGGTCGCCAGCGTGACCGGCTGGGCCATCGCCTCCCACTGCAGGCAGCTCTCGAAGTCGGCGTGGCCGCCGTCGGCGAGCGCGAGCTTGGTGAGCCGGCTGGCGATCGGGCGCGGTGGCCGCGATGCCCTCGGCCGTGGCGAGCACCTCGTCGAGGAACGACGCCGGCGTCGAGCACCCGCGAGACCAGGCCCAGCCGCAGCGCCTCGTCGGCGTCGACGACGCGGCCGGTGAGCAGCAGGTCGCGGGCGTGCGCCTCGCCGACGACGTTGGGCAGCAGGTAGGTGCCGGCCATGCCCGGCGTGCATGCCGAGCTTGACGAACGGCGCGCCCAGCCGGGCGCCGGCGGCGGCGTACCGGAGGTCGCAGGCCAGCGCGAGGCACAGCCCGGCGCCGATCGCGGGGCCGTTGACCGCCGCGATGGTCGGCACCTCGAGCTCGGCGGATCGACAGCCAGGCCCGGTAGAACGGCGATCATCCGGGTCGCGCAGGTCGTCGACGGTGGCGTCCGGCTCGCTGGCGATCCACGAGGTGTTGCCGCCCGAGCAGAAGGCCGAGCCCTCGCCGGTGACCACGACGGCGCGCACCGACCGGTCGGCGGCGAGCTCGTCGACCGCGGCGACCCAGGACGCGGTCATCTGGTCGGACATCGCGTTGCGCTGGTCGGGGTTGTCGAGGGTGAGGACGGCGACGCCGTCCGCGGGGCGCTCGAGGCGCAGGTGGGTGAGGTCGGACTGTGTTCAGGCATGGGGACAACGTACTGAGCCGCCGCCCGGCGCGCCGTGACCGGTTCACCGCTCCGGTGCGCCTGCACGCGCCGGTGGTGACGCGTGTCGTAGGGTCGAGACGGTTCGGCGGCACCCGCCGTCGGGCTCCGACGGGCTTCCCCCACGTACCCCGTCGCGACGACCGAGAGAGTAGACATAGGCAAGGAGGCCGTCATGGCGGAGACCTGGAGCGGCGAGTTCTACTGCGTGAAGTGCAAGGAGAAGCGCGAGGCCGAGGGCGAGGTCAAGGTCAACGACAAGGGCACCCGGATGGCCAAGGCCGTCTGCCCGGTCTGCGGCACCAACCTCAACCGCATCCTCGGCAAGGCGTGACACCTCAGCCGAGCGCCCCACGAGCTCCACGGCGGCGTCGCACCCGGTCTGCGGACCGGGCGCGCCGCCGTCGTCTTCCCGCACCCCTCTCCTCGCCGGCCTCGCTGCCGTGCCTGTGGACGAGCACCGCCGGCGGAGGTCCGCGGCCGTGCGGGTACGCCATGCCCGTCGCCCGCGCCATCGCGCACCTCGTCCTGCGCCCCGGCGCTCCACGTGGTCCGCCGCGACGACCGGCCACCTCCAGGTCGGCATCGACCCGCCGTGGCGGTGGTGCTCCCCGACGCAGCCCGACGTACGCCGGCTGCTCGACGCGGCTGCGCGCCGGCGAGCCGCCGGTGCCCGGCCACCGATGCCCGGCGCACCGGGTCGCTGCGAGTCGCTCTCGACGGGCGGGGCATGCTGGTCGACCCGCCACCCGCGACCGGGCTCGGCGGCCGCCGCCGTGACGCGGCGCGGCGTCCTGGCCGGCTGGTGACCGGCCGCGGCGAGCGGCGGTCCGCCGTGCTGCGTACCGCGTGGCGTGCGACGCCGGTGGACCCCGACCGCCGCGGTGCGGCTGCTGCGCTCCTGCTGCGGTGGCCGCGCCGGCCGAGGCCGACCTGGCGCCGCGAGCCGCGACGTCGACGCCGCAGCTGCGCGACGGGCCGGCCCCACCTGGTGGTCGTCGGCCGGCGCCGCCACGGCTCGACGGTCGGGCCGTTCGTGGTGCCCGGGGCGACGGCCTGCCTGCGCTGCGTCGACGCCCACCGGGGCGAGCAGCGACCCGCGCCGCGCGGTCGTGCGTCGACCAGCTACGCCGGCGCGTGCCGGCCCGGCGCCGCGCGATCCGGCGCTGCTGCGCGGCTGGCGCTGGGCCTGGCGGTGCGCGACGTGGTCAGCCGGCCTCGACGGCGGCCGACCGCTCCACCTGGTCGGCGACGGTCGACATCGGCGCGCGACCTGGCGGCCGCGGCACCGGGTCTGGGCGCGGCACCCGCACTGCGGCTGCTCCTGGGCGCAGGCGGTGTCCTAGCCTGGCCGGGCGTGACTCACCAGCACTCGCTGTCGAGCTTGCCCTCCATCGCCCGCAGGTGCTCGCGCGAGCACTCGTCGCAGAAGACCCGCTTGCGGCCGTTCTCGACGGCGGTGGTCCAGGTCAGCGTCTTCGCCTCGTCGGTCTCCTGGCGGCCGCAGAAGTCACAGGTGGTCACGCCGCCGACGCTAACCCGGCGGCGACGCCGCGAGCCCGGACGCGACGGAGCCGGGTACGACGACGGCTGTCGTCGTACCCGGCTCCGGCCCCGTGCGCACCCGCGATCAGGTCGATCCGGAGGTGTCCGGTCACAGCGCGCGAGCGAGGGCGAGTCGAGCCTGCTGCGCTGCCTGCTCGGCCTTGCGGCTGAGCCGACGGGCCCGGGCCAGCTGGTGGCCCCGCCGTAGCTGCTGCGCCTCTCCCAGGCGCGCGGACATTTGCGCGCGGGCCAGGTTTTCGTGCATGAGATTCATGTCGGTGCTCCGTTCGGGTTAGGTCTTCATGGTTCATGGGAGTCGTGGTTCTTCTTCGATGCGTCGTCGGGTCGGCGCTCAGAGCGCGCGGGCGAGGGCGAGCCGGGCCTGCTGGGCGAGCCTGCTCGGCCCTGCGGCTCGGCGCGGCGTACGCGGGCGAGCTGCGACCCGAGCCGCATCTGCTGCGCCTCTCCCAGGCGCGCGCTCATCTGCGCGCGAGCCAGGTTCTTCGTGCATGAGGTTCATCGTCGGTGTCCGTTTGACGTCGTTGTCGGACGTCGGTGGTCGGATAGCTGCGGGCCTGCGGGTCAGGACGCGGCTCGGATCAGGCGGCGACCTCGTTCTTGCGGGGACGGCCGCGGGGACGCTTGCGCGGGATCACCACGCCCTGGAGGAAGAGCTCGCCGCCCCAGACTCCCCAGGGCTCACGGCGCTCGAGGGCGCCGTCGAGGCACAGCGGCCGGACCGGGCAGCCCTGGCAGAGGGCCTTGGCGTACTCCACGTCGGCGGGCGACTCGGCGAACCACAGCTCGGGGTTGTTGACCCGGCAGGGCAGCAGCTCGTCGTCGACCTGGCCGGCCTGGTCGTGCAGCTGTCCCAGGCTGAGCGTCGCGGTCCATCGGCAGTGCCCCGTCGGTGCGGACGAGATCACTGATGGTCATGTTTCACCTCCTTCTTCTGACCTGATCGCGGTGGGTGGTGCGGGTACGGAACCGGCCTGGAGAAACAGAAAGGCCGCGGATCCCGGTTCGGGTTCCGCGGCCTGGAGGCTGCCGATGCTGTTGGTTGTCAACAGGTCGGTGGTCTCCAGGCACTGGTCCCCGGGAAGTAGGACTGCGCAAGGCCCATGTCTCCCTTGGTGGCGCCGACGCCGGCCGTGACGATGCCGCCGCGCTCGCGCACGAACGGGCGTGGCGGCAGCGCACGCAGCGGTGCCCCGAGCCGCGAGGGCGGCGTTGCCGAAGGCGTGGCCGGAAATGGGCATGCCGAAGGCGGACGGGGTCTGAGCCGTCATCCAGGTCATGGTGCTGTTCATCTGGGCCACCTCCTTCGGTGCGTCGGGCGCCGGTCCTGCCAGGATCGTGGTGCGCACGGTGTTGCGTTGACGGGAAACCTATCGGCTGCCCCGCTGTAATGGGCAAACGATTTAGTGGGTATTTCGCGAAATTTTCTTCAGCTCGCACGGCTCAGCCGACCAGCGCGAGCACGTCCGTCGCCGTACCGCTCGAGCTTCGACCGGCCGATGCCGCTGATCCGCAGCAGCGCCTCGCGGCGTGCGCGGCTTGTGCTCGGCGATCAGCTGCAGGGTGGCGTCGGTGAACACGACGAACGCCGGCACGCTCTCCTCGCCCGCCCGCTCCTTGCGCCACTCGCGCAGCCGCTCGAACAGCTCCTCGTCGTACGACGCCGGGCAGTCCGCGCAGCGGCCGCGCTTCTTCTCCGCGCCGGTCGACAGCGGCTTGCCGCACTCGCGGCAGCTGGCGACCTTGCGGCGGCCGCGGCGCGTCGCGGCGCGACCGGGCGTCGTCGGGCAGCAGGCGGGTCGAGGAACCGCGAGGGCTTGCGCGACGCCCGGCCGCCGGGGTTGCGGGCCAGCGCCCAGGACAGGGCGAGGTCGAGCCGGGCGCGGGTCATGCCGACGTAGAGCAGCCGCCGCTCCTCCTCGATCGCGGCCGGGCGTCTCGGCGTAGGTGATCGGCAGCGTGCCGTCCTGCAGGCCGCAGAGGAAGACCGCGTCCCACTCCAGGCCCTTGGCGGCGTGGAAGGTGGCCAGGGTGACGCCGTCGGCGACCGGCGCGTGCTGCTCGGCGGCGCGGCGGTCGAGGTCGTCGACGAAGCGTTCAGGTCGTGCCCCGGCGCGGCCGTCGCGAACTCGGCGGCCTGGTCGACCAGCGCCTGCCACGACTCCCAGCGGTCGCGGGTCTGGCCGCGGGTGGTGGGCGCCTGCGGTGGTCCAGCCCATGCCCGGCGAGGGTGCCGCGGACCGCGTCGACCCAGCGCCAGCTGCCTCGCGCCTCCCCGGACCGGGCGGCGCCGCGCAGCCGGGTCACGGCCTCGCGGACCTCGGGCCGGTCGAAGAAGCGGGCGGCGCCGCGGACGACGTACGGCAGTCCCGCGCGCGGCCAGCGCCTCCTCGAAGGCCTCGGACTGGGCGTTGATGCGGAACAGCACCGCGACCTCGCCGAGCGAGCGGCCCCGCGTCGCGCAGCCGCAGCGATCTGCGCGGCCGACCGCCTCGGCCTCGGCGACCTCGTCGGGGCGCGGCGTGTAGGTGACCGCCGGGCCCGGAGGGGCGCTGGGCCCGCAGCTCGACACCTGCGCTGGCGGTGCCGGCGAGCAGGGTGTTGGCCGCGGTCGACCACCTCCGGGGTGGAGCGGTAGTTGCGGACCAGCTCGACCGAGGTGGTGCCGGGGTACTTGCGTGGGGAAGTCGCGCAGGTAGTCGGCGTTGGCGCCGGCGAAGGAGTAGATCGTCTGCGCCGGGTCGCCGACCACGCAGAGCTCGTCGCGGCCGCCGAGCCACAGGTCGAGCAGCGCGGACTGCAGCGGCGAGACGTCCTGGAACTCGTCGACGACGAACCACTTGTACTGGCGGCGCACCTGGGCGGCCACCCGCTCGTCCTCGGCGAGCATGCCGGCGGTGAGCAGCAGCACGTCCTCCATGTCCATCCGGCCCTGGCCGCGCTTGACCTCCTCGTAGGCCGGCGAAGACCCGGGCCACCGTCTCGGCGTCGTGCCCGGACACCGCTGCGGCCGCGCTGCGCGGCGATCCGCGCGTAGTCGTCGGGGTGGACGTTGCTGACCTTGGCCCACTCGACCTCGGAGGCGAGGTCGCGCAGCAGCGCCTGGTCGGCGCTGCAGCCGCTGCCGGCGCGCGGCGGTGGCGAGCAGGCCGATCTTCGACTCGATCAGGGTGGGCAGCTCGGTGCCGTGCACGTGCGGCCAGAAGTAGCGCAGCTGGCGCAGCGCGGCGGAGTGGAAGGTGCGCGCCTGCACACCCGGCGCGCCGAGCGCGCGCAGGCGGCCCCGCATCTCGCCGGCGGCGCGGGTGGTGAAGGTGACCGCGAGCACCTCGGTCGGCGCGTAGACGCCGGTCGCCACGCCGTAGGCGATCCGGTGGGTGATCGCCCGGGTCTTGCCGGTGCCGGCACCGGCGAGCACCCGCACCGGGCCGCGCAGCGCCTCGGCGACCCGCCGCTGCTCGGGGTCGAGCGCGGCGAGCAGGTCGTCGGCGGCCGGTGCATGCGCGGGAACAACTCCTCGGGCGGACTGGTTGGATCGGTGGACGGTTCCGACACCCTAGACGCCGGAGGCGACAGTCCCGAGATGAGCGAGCTCGTTCACGATGTACACCACCCCCTGGTGCGGCTACTGCCACCGGCTGAAGAGCCAGCTGGACCGCGAAGGCATCACCTACGACATCGTCGACATCGAGCAGGACCCGGCCGCCGCGCAGATCGTCGAGTCCGCCAACGGCGGCAACCAGACCGTGCCCGACGCTGGTGTACGCCGACGGCACCGCGCAGACCAACCCGTCGCTGGCGCAGGTCAAGGAGAAGCTCGCCGCGCTGGCGAGCTGATGGGCGACACGTCGGGTTTCACCGGTCGACCGGTGAAACCCGACCGACACGCCGGCGCGGGGCGGCGTGTCGGTCGGGTTCGGCGGACAAGTTCGCCGGCCGGTCACCAGGAGCCGGGCAGCGGGCCGCCGTACCAGTGCTCGACGAGGGACCGGCAGATCGAGACGCCGCCGGGCAGGACCAGGGTGCCGGCCTCGGCGCGCTGCCTTCATCTCGGCGCGGGTGAACCAGCGGGCCTCCTCGATCTCGGTGCCGTCGACGCCGACGTCGGTGGTCATCGGCGCGGGCGACGAAGCCCAGCATCAGGCTGGCCGGGAGCGGCCACGGCTGGTTGCCGAAGTAGCTCGACCTCGCCGACCCGGACGCCGACCTCCTCGGCGACCTCGCGGCGTACGGCGTCCTCGAGGGTCTCCCCCGGCTCGCAGAAGCCCGCGAGCGTGGAGTAGCGGCCCGCGGGCCAGCACCGCCTGGCGGCCGAGCAGGCAGCGCTCGTCGTCGCTGCCGGGCTCGCCCGAGGTGACCACCATGATCACCGCCGGGTCGGTGCGCGGGAACTGCGCGCGTGCCGCACTCGGCGCACCCAGCTCGTGGCCGGCCGCCCGCGGCTCCAGCGGCCGCCGCAGCGCGGGCAGTAGCGGGTCGCGAACAGCCACTCGGCCAGGCCGATCGCGTGGAAGACCAGCGGCGCGCTCGTCGACGCGCGTCGTCGGCCAGGTGCGGCAGCACGCCCGCGCAGCGGCGACCCACTCGCCCCTCGCCGCCGGCGCGACGTCCTCGGCGTCGACGATGACCGCGAACCAGTGCGCCGGCCGTCCTGGTCGCCGAGCAGCACCCGCAGCCCGTCCGGCGCCTCGGCGGGCGAGACCCAGTCGATCTGCCCGTCGACCGCGGCCGGACCCGGGTGCCGGAGACCACGAGCACCCGGGTCTGCGGGTCGGCCCACCGCTCGGCCAGCCAGGCGTCGTCCGTCCGGCGCACGGCGGTGCGGTCGTGCGGGTTCGCGGCCAGACGCACGTGCGGATACGTCACCCGGACGAGGCTAGTCTCGGGCCAGTGAGCACCCACATCGGCGCCCACCCCGGCGACATCGCCCCCACCGTCCTCCTGCCCGGCGACCCGCTGCGCGCGAGGTGGATCGCCGAGACCTTCCTCGAGGACGCCACACTGCTACACCGAGGTGCGCGGGATGTTCGGCTTCACCGGCACCTGGCAGGGCCACCGCGTCTCGGTCCAGGGCTCCGGCATGGGCCAGCCGTCGCTGGCGATCTACGTCAACGAGCTGTTCCGCGAGTACGACGTGCAGTCGGTCGTCCGGGTCGGCTCCTGCGGGCGCCTGACCGAGCGGCTCGCGGTCCGCGACGTCGTCATCGCCTCCGGCGCCTGCACCGACTCCTCGATGAACCGGATCCGCTTCGAGGGCCTCGACTACGCCCCGGTCGCCGACTTCGGCCTGCTGCGCCGCGCGCACGACGCCGCCGGCGACCGCGCCGAGGGCGGCTGTGCACGTCGGGCCTGATCTTCAGCAGCGACTCCTTCTACCGGCCCGCGCCCGAGCTGACCGCCCGGATGGTGGAGCACGGCGTGCTGGCCGTCGAGATGGAGGCCAGCGCGCTCTACACGCTCGCCGCGAAGTTCGGCCGCCGCGCGCTGGCGATCTGCACGGTCTCCGACCACATCGTCACCGGCGAGGAGACCACGGCGCCGAGCGAGACGACCTTCGCGCGAGGTCGCATGCGCTCGAGGCGGCTGGCGGTGACCGGGCCGCCGACGTGAGTGGGCCTCCCCGTGACGAGCGTCTGCGACGTCGCGCCTGGCCACGCAACGCCACGAGGCCCACTGAACGCCCAGGCTCGCTCGACGCCCCGAGCCCACTGAACGCCGGGAGGCCCTCAACCGATGAGGCGCTCAGCTCGGCGGTCGGGCAGGCCGGTCGGCTCGACGACGTCGCCGGTGCGGACGTAGTAGAACGCGGCCCGGACCTGGTCGACCGGGACGCCGGCGAGCTCGGCCCAGGCCAGCCGGTAGAGCGCGAGCTGGAGCGGGTCGGCGGTCGCGGCTCGCGGTTGGTCTTCCAGTCGACGACGAGGAGCGACCCGGCCGTCGCGGCTCGGCGTAGACCGCGTCGATCCGGCCCCGGACGACCTGGCCGGCGAGCACCAGCGCGAACGGGCGCCTCGACCGCGTGCGGGACCCGGTCGGCGAACGGGCCGTCCTCGAAGCGCTCGACCAGCTCCTGGAGGTCGGCGTCGTCGTCGATGCCCGGCGTCGCCGCGGCCGGGCAGGTCGTCGGGGTCGAAGCAGCGTCCTGCTGGCCGAACCGCGCCTCGACCCAGGCGTGGAAGCGGGTGCCGAAGCGGGCCGCCGACGACGGCGGCCGCGGCATCGGCCGGGCCAGCTCGCGGGCGAAGGCGTCGGGGTCGTCGCGCAGCCGGGCCAGCGCGGTCGCGGACAGGCTGGGCGGGCAGCGGCACGTCGACGTGGCTGCTGCGGTCGCGCGCGCGCCTCGGCCAGCAGCCGGTCGAGCTCGTCGTCCCACTCGGCGACCCGGCGCGGCCTCGACCATGTCGAGCCCGGCGTCCGGCTCGCGCCGGGTCCGCCGCGCGGACAGCCCGCGCCGCCTCGATGCGCAGCGCCGCCTCGCGCCCGGTGCCGGTGGATCGGCCACGGGCGGGAGGGGTCGACGGCGGCGTACGGGTTGGGGTCGCCCTTCTGCGGCTTGTCGAGCCACTGCTCGACCGGCTCGCCCCAGGCGTCGAGCTGCTCGCGGACCACCTGCTGGTAGGCCGACGGGCCCGAACGGCGTCGCTGCGCGGGCTCCAGACGGTACGACGACACGGCCAGGCGGTGCGCGGCCGCGGGTGAAGGCGACGTACCCCAGCCGCAGCTCCTCCTCGGCGTCGTGGGCTCGCGGGTGGCCGCCGCGGTAGGCGTCGAGCGCGGCCTTGTCGTGAGCCCGCGAGCTGCGGCAGGTCGCCGGCGTCGCCGCGCAGCGGGCGCCGGCAGCATCGCCGGCGACGGACGTCCACAGGGTGCGCGAGCGGTTGGTGGGGAACCGGGTCTCGCAGACCCCGACCAGGAACACCGCGTCCCACTCCAGCCCCTTGGCGCGGTGGACGGTGAGCAGCTTGACCGAGTCGGCCTCGGTCGGGGTGGCGACGTCGAGGCCCGTTGCCCTGGTCGTCCTCGGCGGTGAGGTAGGCCAGCAGCGCGGGCAGCGTGACGTCGCCGTCGACGGCCTGGAACTCCGCGACCGCCTTCACGAACAGGTCGAGGTTGTCGCGCCGGGCGGCCGCCGCGGGGCTGACGGCCGAGGCCAGCTCGACGTCGATGCCGCTGGTGTCGATGATCCGGCGGACCAGGTCGAGCAGCGGCTCGCCGACGTGCGCGCGCAGCGTGCCGCAGCTCGGCCGGCCAGCAGCGCGAACCGCTCCAGCGCCTCGGCCGAGTACGGCAGGTCGCCCGGGTCCTCGAGCGCGTCGTCGAGGGAGGGGACCTCGGTGGGGTCGATGCCGTCGGCGATCTCGAGCAGGCTGCTCGGTGACCGAGGAGGCCGTCCGCGCGAGCGACGCTGGCGCCGGCGAGCTCGTCCGCCCGCTGGCCGAGCAGCCGCAGGTCGCGCGGGCCGATCGCCCAGCGCGGGCCGGTGAGCAGGGTGAGCAGCGCGGCGTTGGCGGTGACGTCGTGGAGCAGGTGCAGGGTCGCGACGACCTCGGCGACCTCGGGCAGCCGGAGCAGGCCCGAGAGGCCGACGATCTCGACCGGGATCCCGGCGCCGGTGAGGGCGTCGAAGACGTCCGCGGCGTGCGCGTTGTCGCGGGTGAGCACGCCGATCTCGCGCCCAGCCGCCCGGGCCGGGCAGCGCGTCGTGGGCCTCCTTGACGGCCGTGACCAGCCAGTCGAGCTCGTCGGCGTGGGTCTCGAAGACGTGCGCCGGTGACCTCACCCGTGTCGGCGTCCGGCTTCGCGTCCAGCGGCGCGACCTGGCCGTACTCCGCGTACAGCGGCGTCGGCCAGCCGGTTGGCGACCTCGAGGATGCGGCGCGTCGGAGCGCCGGTTGACGGTGAGCGGGTACGTCGGGACGGGTCCCCCGTCGGCGGCCGGGAAGGTCTCGGCGAAGTTGAGGATGTTGGACACCGACGCGCCGCGCCAGCCGTAGATCGCCTGGTTGGGGTCGCCGACGGCGGTGACCGGGTGCCGGCCGCGTCGGGTCGGCCGGAGAACAGCCGGCCCAGCATCAGCGCCTGGGCGACCGAGGTGTCCTGGTACTCGTCGAGCAGCACGACCCTGAAGCGCGCCCGCTCGAGCTCGCCGACCTCGGGCTGCTCGGCGGCCAGCCGGGCGCCGAGCGCGATCTGGTCGGAGAAGTCCATCAGCCCGAGGTCGCGCTTGAGCCGCCGGTAGGCCGCGACGAGGCCGAGCAGCTCGGCCCGGCGGTCGATGGCGGAGATGGCCTTCTCGACCGGCTCGCGGTAGGTCATCCGGCCCTTGCCGGCCAGCTCCTCGGCCAGCGCGCGCTCGAACCCGGCCCGCGCCTCGGCGTCGAGCTCGCGCACCGCGGCCGGGGCGACGAGGTGCTCGCTCATCGCGCCGTCGAGGGCGAGGAGGTTCTGGATGACGGTCGCGGGGTGGTCGGTGAGGTAGCTGGACCTCGCCGGTGTACCGGTCGACCGACGCGGGCGCCGAGCTGGTAGCGGGAGGCGTCGGCGATGACCCGGGTGTCGGGCTCGTGGCCGATCCGCAGGCCGTGGTCGGTGAGCAGGCCGGCGGCGTAGGCGTTGTAGGTCGCGACCGTCGGCTCGAGGACGTCCTCGCCGTCGCTCGGTCTCCGTCGAGCAGCGCCGGCGGCGTCCAGCGCCGTGCGGATCCGCTGGCGCAGCTCGGCGGCGGCCTTGGTGGTGAAGGTCAGGCCGAGCACCTCGTCGGGGCGCACCTGGCCGGTGGCCACCAGGTAGACGACGCGGGCCGCCATCAGCGTGGTCTTGCCCGAGCCGGCGCCGGCGATCACGACCGCGGGCGCGAGCGGCGCGGAGATCGCGGCCCACTGCTGGTCGCTGGGCGCGTACGGCGTGCGCCATCAGCCGCGGCGAGCTCCTCGGGGCTGTCGATCGGTCACGGCGGCGTCACTGGACGGTCACCGGTCCCGGCGCGCCTTGGCCGGGCAGATCGGCGACGAACGTGCAGTCGCGGCAGTGCTGGCCGGCCACCGCCGGGAACGACTCGGCGCGCAGCAGCGCCGGCGGCGTGCCCGAGCTGGGCCCGGAGCTCGGCCCGCGCGGCGCCGTCCTCGGGATGGGCGTCCTGCGCCTGGACGACCGCGGTCTCGCCGCCGTCGGTCAGGCCGAGCTGGACCAGCTCGGCGCCGCCCGCCCGGGCCGCCCGGGCGAGCTCGTCGACCGCGCCGTGGTCGACGGCGTACTGGTAGAGGCCGAGCTGGACGTGGCCCTCGACCGGCCTTGTTGCTGGGCTTGGCGCGGCCGGTCTTGAGGTCGACCACGACGACGCGGCCGTCGTCGTCGATCTCGAGGCGGTCGGCGTACCCGCTGAGCCGCACCTGCTCCCCGCCGTCGAGCTCGACGACCGTCGGGAACGGCTCCTCGGTGGCGAGCAGCCGGCGGGGGTTGGCCAGGTGCCATGGAGGAACCGGCCGAGCGCGGCGCGGACCCGGTCGTGCTCGCGGGCCTGCGACCAGGG
The DNA here is from genome assembly GCA_963763225.1 of uncultured Actinomycetota bacterium. Lineage (GTDB taxonomy): Bacteria > Actinomycetota > Actinomycetes > Propionibacteriales > Nocardioidaceae > Nocardioides. The sequence continues at coordinate 336,251 of CAVXNT010000009.1, forward strand.
CGTGCGGAAGTCGAGCCGGTCCCAGACCGCGTCGACGTGCTCCATGAGCGACGTCGACGGCCGGCTCGAGCTCGCCGGTCGCGACCCGCTCGGCGAGCGCGTGCACGACCTTGCCGAGGTTGGCCGACTGGTGGGCGCGGCGACCCCGCCGGCCTCGCGCTCGAGGAACCACTGGGTCGGGCAGACGGCGCACCGCGTCGAGCAGCGTGGCCGAGACCGGCACCGGCTGGTCGGGGTCGCGGACCGGCTGCACCGAGCGGGTGGCGCGCGGGTGCCCCACCACGTCGGCGGGGTCGGCGGCGGGCACCGGCGACCGTCCCGGCGGTCCAGCCGCGCCAGCCGGCGGGCGGCGGCCTGCCGCAGCGGCTCGGAGGTGTCCGGGTCGGCGACGGTGCGCCGCAGCTCGGCGACGAGCCCGGCCAGCGACAGCGGCCGGGGCGGCCGGCCGACCACCGTGCTCGACGGTGACGCCGAGCTCGTCGAGGAAGCGCGAGGGCTGCTCGCCGTCGTCGTCGGGCGACGCGCACCGCGGTGACGACCAGGCGCTGCCGGGCGCGGGTGCAGGCGACGTAGAACAGCCGGCGCTCCTCGATCAGCAGCGCCGCGGGTGGAGACCGGCGGCACGATGCCGTGCTCGCCGATCCGGTCGGCCTGGAGCAGCGTCGAGCGGCGCCGCAGGTCGGGCCAGCCGTCCTGCTGGACGTGGGCGACGACGACCAGCCGCCACTCCAGGCCCTTGGCGCGGTGGGCGGTCAGCAGGCGGACCGCGTCGCCGCGCACGCCCCGCTCGGCGAGCGTGTCGGCGGGGATCTGCTGGGCGACCAGGCGTGGCGAGGAACGCGCCGACGCCGACGTGGTCGCGCTGCTCCTCGGCCCGGGCGGCGACGTCGAACAGCGCGCAGACCGCGTCGAGGTCGCGGTGCGCCCGGCGCGCGGCTCCGCCCACCGAGGTCGACCGCGCGCCGCAGCCGCGCCGGCCAGCCGGTGCCCGACCACAGCGTCCACAGCACCTCCTCGGCGGAGGCGCCGCCGAGCATCTCGGCGCGGGCGTCCAGCAGGAGCCGGGCAGCGCGCCGGGCACGCTCGACCTCGCGCCCCTCGAGCCCGTCGAGGAAGCCCGGCTCGACGACGGCCCGGCGGACCAGCTCGCGCGAGGGTCGCGGGGTGCGGCCCTCGGCCGCGGCTCTGCTCCTTCTCGCGGGTGCGCAGCCGGCGCGCGAGCCGGCGCACGTCGCCGGCGTCGAGGCCCGCCGAGCGGACGAGCAGCAGCGCCTCCGCGCGGGCCGGGTCGAGGTGGTCGACGTGCTCGGGGTCGTCGTTGTCGAGGTTGACCACCGCGCGCAGCGCGTCGAGCAGCGGCAGCACCGCGGGCTCGCGGACCAGCGGCATCTCGTCGCTGGCGACCTCGACCGGCACGCCCGCCGCGGCGAGCGCCCGGCGCAGCGGCGGGATGCGACGTGCGGCCGGACCGGACCAGCACCGCCATCTCGTCCCAGGCGACGCCGTCCTCGAGGTGGGCGCGGCGCAGCAGGTCGGCGAGGTGCTCGGCCTCGGCGCGCTCGGTGTCGTAGGTGCGGACCGCGACCCGGCCCTCGCCCGCGGTCGCGGGCCGCGGCCTCCGGCGCGAGGAAGGCCGTCGCGCGCCTCCGTCGGGATGCTCCCCGCAGCGCCAGCCGGCCGGCGACCCGCTGCGAGGCCACGCAGCAGCCGCGGCCCGAAGCGCCGGGTGCGTGCGCAGCGCGACGACGTCGGCGCGGGCGCGCCGTCGGCGCGCGGGAACTCCGCGGGGAAGTCGAGGATGCCGCGCACGTCGGCGCCGCGGAAGCCGTAGATCGACTGGTGCGGGTCGCCGACCACGGTGAGGTCGCGGCCGTCGCCGGCCAGCGCCCGCAGCAGCGCGACCTGGCCGGGGTCGGTGTCCTGGTACTCGTCGACGAACACGTGCGGTAGCGGGCCCGCAGCTCGTCGCGGTGCGCCTCGGCCTCGATCGACCGCGCGCCGGATCAGGTCGGCGTAGTCGATGGCGCCCTGGGCGTCGAGGATCGTCGAGGTACTGCTCGAGGAAGCGCCCGGCGGCGACGCACTCCGGGCAGGCCCTCGGCCCGCCCGAGCGCGGCGCAGCGCCGCCGGCGTCGAGGCCCCGCTCGCGGGCCCGGGCGAGCACCGCCTGCACCTCGCGGGCGAAGCCGCGGGTGCCGACCGCGCGGCGCAGCGCCTCGGGCCAGCGCGACCGACTCGGGGTGGTCGGTGCAGCAGCTCGCGCAGCACGACGTCCTGCTCGGGGGCGGACAGCAGCCGCAGCGGCGCCGGCGTAGAGCTCGGCCGGGCGCGTACTGCCGCACCAGGGCGTAGGCGAAGGAGTGGAACGTCGAGCTCGACGCGGCTGGCCGAGCGTGCGGCCCAGCCGGGCGGTGACCCGGTCGCGCAGCTGCTCGGCGGCCTTGCGGGAGAAGGTCAGCGCGAGCACCTGCGTCGGGCTCGGCGCCGCGCTGCTCGATGCGGTCGACGATCGCCTCGACCAGGGTCGTGGTCTTGCCGGTGCCGGGGCCGGCGAGCACCAGCAGCGGGCCGCCGGGGTGGTCGACCACGCGCGCTGCTGGTGCTCGTCGAGCGTCGGGACGGTGACCGCGGCATCGGGGCGCACCAGGTGGTACGTCGGCGTCGCGGTCGTGGTCATGGGGCCATCGAGCATCCGGCGCCGACATTGCCGACAGCGCCGGTCGACGGGCTGTGCCCGAGACCGACCGCTGCCGGGCAACTGTCACCTCTCGCCGTAGGAGGCGCCCGCAGGGTCAGTAGCGTGCCCGCCATGACCGCACCGACCGAGGGCCCGCTCTCCGACCTGCTCGTGCTCGACCTGACCCGGGCGCTGGCCGGCCCGCACGCCGCGATGATGCTCGGCGACATGGGCGCCCGGGTGATCAAGATCGAGACGCCGACCGGCGACGACACGCGGTCGTGGGGCCCGCCGTTCGTCGGCGCGGAGGACGAGCGCGAGTCGACGTACTTCCTCTCGGCGAACCGCAACAAGGAGTCGCTGGTCCTCGACCTGAAGGACCGGCCGACGACCGGGACGTCCTGGCCCGGCTGGTCGAGCGCGCCGACGTGCTGATGGAGAACTTCCGCGCCGGCGTGCTGGACCGGCTCGGCTTCCCGGTCTCGCGGCTGCACGAGCTGAACCCGCGGCTGGTGGTGCTGTCGATCACCGGCTTCGGCCACGACGGGCCCGAGGCGACGCGCGCCGGCTACGACCAGATCGCCCAGGGCGAGGGCGGGCTGATGTCGATCACCGGCACCGAGCAGCCGACGAAGGTGGGCGTCCCGATCGCGGACCTGATCGCCGGGATGAACGGCGCCTTCGGCGTGCTGGCCGCGCTGCACGAGCGGGCGCGCACCGGCCGCGGCCGGGTGGTGCGCACGTCGCTGCTGGCCGGGATGGTCGGCGTGCACGCCTTCCAGGGCACCCGGTGGACCGTCGCGGGCGAGGTGCCCGGGCTGGCCGGCGACCACCACCCGTCGATCGCGCCGTACGGCATGTTCGCGACCGCGACCGCGCCCGTGCAGATCGCCTGCGGCTCGGAGGGCCTGTGGCGGGCGCTGTGCGCGGCGCTCGGCTGGACCCGGCCGAGCCGCGCTTCGCCACCAACCCGACCGGGTCGCCCACCGGGACGCGCTGATCGACGCGGATCGAGGACGCTGTTCGCCGCCGAGCCGGCCGAGCACTGGCTGGCAGCTGCTCGCCGGGGCCGGCGTGCCCTCGGGCAAGGTGCGCAGTCGATCGACGACGTCTACGCCTGGGAGCAGACGCGCTCCCAGGGCCTGCTGCTGTCGGTCGACGCACGCCACCCGGGCCGGTGCAGCTGCCCGGCTCGCCGATGCGGTTCGACGACAACCCGTACTCCGGCGGCCGGTCGACCCACCAGGCGCCGCCGACGCTGGGGCAGCACGACGCCGCGATCCGGGAGTGGCTGGAGTCGCAGCCTCCCCGTCGCCGGACGCTCATCGGACGGTGCGCGGGGTCACACCGGCCGTACTGACCGTCCTCGGCAGCGTCAGCCGAGGTCGACGATCGCGGCCACCGGGCCGCCGCCGTCGGGGCCCTGGTGGGCGGCCGAGACCGAGACGAACACCGCCGGGTCGCCGGTGACCGCCGCGGTGACGCCGCCGACGCAGGCCTTGATCTGGCGGTGCCAGTGCACGTCGGAGTCGTCGAGCATCGCGTTGCGGCGGCCGCGGACCTCGCCGTCCTGGGAGACCTCGCACTTGAGGAACACGTTGACCAGCCGGCCGTCGAGGTCGGAGGTGCGCGGGCGCTCGGGCAGGTCGAGGCCGGCGTCGCGGATCGCCTCCCAGATGCCGTCCTGGTCGAGCGCGTCCTTCATCACCGAGTGGCCGATCCGGTAGCGGCCGCCCACGCCCGGCGCGTTGCCGACCACGACGACCTGGGCCTGGTCGAGCTCGACGCCCGAGGAGCAGGAGGCGACCGAGGAGTACAGCGAGCGGTCGTGCATGACGTCCTCGTCGGTCGGCATGTCGATCTCGCCGAGCGCGACGGCGATGCCGAGCGCGGTGCAGCCGTTGGAGAGGTCCATCGACTCGTGGGTGTGCTCGGTCCACACGGTCTTGCCGCGGCTCTTGGCGTCGCGGATGGTGTGGATGGTCAGCAGCGGGGTCTTGGTCTGCACGTAGTGCACGTCGGCCGGGTCGGTGATGCCGGCGCGCTCCATCGCGACCTTCACCGCGTCGGCGACCTTGGCGATCATCGCGGTGCGGCCGATGTCCTCGGGCAGCAGCTGCTCGCTCATCGCGAAGCCGACGGTCAGCCGCGGCTCGTCGGTCGGGCTCGGCGTCGACGGTGGCGAAGATCGTCGCGTGCGGGCTGATCACGCCGTCGGTGCCGCCGGACCACACGATCGGGACCTGCCTGACCTGGTCGGCGGGCGCACCCTTCTCGACCAGCACCTCGCGGAAGGCGCGGTCGGCGATGATCCGGGTGTAGTCGTTGACGCCGCCGTTGCCCTCGGTCTTGCCGATGATCGCGATGACGCGGTCGGCGTCCATGACGCCGTCGTCGATGAGCCTGGCGAGCTCGCTGGCGTCGGCGACGGAGTGGATCGGGACCTTGCGTACTTCGATGGCGCTGGGCATGGGTGTTCCTTTCTGGGTCGGGTCGAGTCGGTCGTCGACGGTGCCGGCACCCTGCCGGCCGGGTCGGTCGACGACGGTCCGCGTCGGCGGTGATGGCATCGACGATGTGGTCGAGGTCGGTGATGACCGCGCGGGCGCCGCCCTGCTCGACGAACCGGCAGGCGGCGTCGACCTTGGGGCCCATGGAGCCGCTGGCGAAGTGGCCCTCCGCGGCGTACTCGCGCATCTGGGCGACGGTGACCGTGCCGAGCGGCTCGGCGTCGCGGGGTGCCGAAGCAATACGTACTCGCATCAGCAGAAG
>CAVXNT010000010.1:0-8519 GCA_963763225.1 uncultured Actinomycetota bacterium
GTGATCGGCGGGTTTGTGCGAGCTCCAGCGGACGGCCGACGCTGGTCGACAGGTCCCACCGCGCCGGCTGTGGACGGTGGGGACTCACACTCCGGGACTCTCGGGCGTCGTCTTTGCCAGACTGACCATGGAGCCGAGGGCACGGCATGGCAACCTGCCGAGGGCCGCCACGTCCCTCATCGGACGCGATCGCGTGCTGCCCTCGATCGCAGCGCTGGTGCAGGCGCATCAGCTCGTCACGCTGAGCGGTGTCGGCGGCGTGGGCAAGACGCGGTTGGCCCTGGCCGCCGCATCGCACCTGGCCGAGCGGGTTCCCGGACGGCGTGTGGGTGGTGGAGCTCGCCCCGGTCCGTGATCCCGAGGCGGTGCCCTACGCCATCGCCGACGCCCTCGGGATCACGCCCCAGGGCGAGACCCCCGTCATCGACACCGTCGCGGAGGCAGTCGCCGGGCGACGGCTGCTCATCGTGATCGACAACTGTGAGCACCTCTTGGCCGGGGCCGCCACCGCGATCGGGCGGGTCATCGCCCGATCCGAGACGCCCAGGATCATGGCGACGTCACGGGAGGACCTCCGCGTGGTCGGCGAGGCGATCGTGCCGGTGTCGCCGCTGGCGCTCGACGGCGGAGTGATGTCCGATGCGGTGACGCTGTTCGTGGAGCGGGCGGCCACCGTACGCCCCGGGTTCGGCATCTTCGACGAGCCGACCGCGGAGGCGGTGGTCGAGATCTGCGAGACCCTCGACGGTCTCCCGCTGGGCATCGAGCTGGCCGCCGCGCGGATGGCCGCGATGAGCGCGGCCGAGGTGCGCGACCGTCTCGGCGACCGCTTCCGGCTGCTGACGGGTCCGGAGTACGGCCCGACCCGTCAGCTGACCCTTCAGCACGCGGTGGCGTGGTCCTTCGACCTGCTGGACGACAGCGAGCGCACGGTGATGGGGACGGCGTCGGCATTCGCGGGCGGCTTCGACCTGACGGCGTTGTGCGCCGTCGGCGGAGCGACCGACGACGTCGAGGTCCTGCGACTCCTCGACTCGCTGGTCCGCAAGTCGCTGGTCGTCGCCCACCACGGTGTCCGACCGGACCCGGTACAGCCTGTTCGAGACCATCCGGGCGTTCGCCGAGGAGCGGCTTCCTCTGGCCCAGCGGGAGGCCCTGCGCGATCGGCACGCTGCCCACTTCGGGAGCGAGGCTGCCGCGCGTTGGGAGCGATGGAACGGCCCCGGCTGGCGTCGGACAGGTCGACTGGGTGCACGCCGAGCTGGCCAACCTGCGGTCCGCCTTCGGGTGGAGCCTGGACCGCGGCCAGGTGACGGTGGCGACCGACGTCGCCGCCCACGCGGCGCTGATGGGGTTCTCCATCGAGCTGTTCGAGACGATCGGGTGGGCGGAAGCGCTGCTCGACGAGGCTGCCCGGGCCGACGTACGGCGACTCCCGCGCCTGTACGCGGCGGCCGGCTACGCCTGCTTCGTCGGGCGTGCCGCAGCCGCGACCGCGAACGCCCACCGAGCCGTCGAGCTGGAGGCACGTCCGGGCTACGAGTCGTGCGAGCCCGGCTACGCGACGTTCATCGAGGCGCTCGCAGAGGTCTACTGCGGCGACCTGGGCCGCTACGTCGAGCTGACCCGCGAGGTCGCTGCGCTGCCCGGCACCAGCCGTGCGTTCGGGATCGCTGCGTACGTCGACGGTCTGCAGTCCGCAGGTCACGTCGAGGAGGCGCTGGAGCTGACGGGAGCAGCGCTGGAGGCGGCGCACGAGCTCGGCAACCCCTACTGGATCGCCTACACGTTGTGGATCGTCGGTCTGGCGCTCTCGAACGTGGATCCGCAGCGGCGCACTGGAGACCTGGGACGAGGGTGTGGCGTACATCGGCGAGCACGACGTCCGCTTCTTCGAGGGATTCATGGCCCGGGATGCGGCGCTCCTGCACACCTCGGACGGCCAGCTGGAGACCGCGCTGACACTGTTCGGCGCCGCGATCGAGGCCTTCCTGCAGGCCGGCGCCGTGGCGCAGCTGACGATCACGTTGGCCAGCCTGCCGGCCCTCTTCGAGCGCCTGGGGAGACCTGGGGTCGCCGGCACCCTCCTCGGTGCCATGTCCCGGCAGCCCGGTAGCTTCCACCACGTCCCGTCGCTGGCAGACGTCGATCAGCGGGTCCGCGACGCCCTCGGCCAGGAGCGGGCGGACCGGCGTGCCGCCAGCGGCGCGGCCATGGACCTGCCGGAGGTGGCGGCGTACGCCCTCCATCAGATCGGCGAGGCCTCGCGGGCCCTCGTCGTCGCCGGGCAGCGGGGCGGTCCCGGCGGGCCTGACGGCCCGCGAGGCGCAGGTGCTGCGGCTCGTCGCCGAGGGGGCGACCACCCGCGAGATCTCGGAGCGGCTGTTCATCTCGGCGAAGACCGCGGACAACCACATCCAGCACATCTACACCAAGCTCGGCGTGACCAACCGCGCGGCGGCCACGCGGTGGGCGCTCGACCACGGGCTCGTCGAGCCGGCCACGGGGTGACCGTGCCCGGGTGCCTCGAGATAGGGACCCGGAATGAGGAGATCTCCTCATGTGCGCCGGCCCGCGGTGCGGACAGGCTTCCCTCGATCCGGCCACCAGGGCCGGGAGCTCCCCGGGATCCGTCCGGACCCCGGGACGAAACGAAGGAGACTCAGATGATCCTGGCAACGACGCAGGTCAAGGACCTCGACCAGTTCCTCACCGTGTTCGGCACGGCAGGTGCCGACAAGCGCGGCTCCCACGGGTCGAAGGGCGCGACCGTCTACCGCGACCCGCTGGAGGAGAACCGGGTCTGGGTGCTCTTCGACTGGGACAACGAGGGCTGGACGGCGTTCGCCACCGACCCGGAGACCCCCGGCATCATGCAGCAGGCCGGCCACCTCGGGAAGCCGTCCCTCGGGCAGTACGTCGGGACGTACCCGGCCTGACGCACCGCCACCGCGGCCGCCCGAGACCTCTGTGCCGAGACACAGAGGTCTCGGCATGCCGGGCCTGCCGGCGGCCAGGGTCGGCGGCTCCGGCCCGCACTCGTGATGCGACCTCGTTCCCCTCGGAGCTCGACCCGCGCTGCGCGCGGTCGGAGCTTCGCGAACCAGATCGCGATCTCGCGCTCGGCCGACTCGGCTGAGTCCGATCCGTGGACGAGGTTCTCGCGGTTGGAGAGGCTGAGGTCGCCGCGGATCGTGCCGGGCAACGCCTTGCGACCGTCGGTGGCGCCGTTCAGCGCGCGGAACGACGTCGACCGCCTGGTCGCCTTCGAGCACCAGCGCGACCAGCGGGCCGCTGCACACGAAGTCGCGCAGCGGCGGGTAGAAGTCCTTCGCCACATGCTCGGCGTAGTGCCGGTCGGCGAGCGCACCGTCGATGGTGCGTTGCTCCATCGCGACGATCGTCAGGCCCTTGGCCTCGAAGCGCGACAGCACCTCGCCGACCAGGCCGCGTCGTACGGCGTCCGGCTTGATCAGGACCAGGGTGCGCTGCATGAGCGGCACCCTATCGAGCGGCTCGGGGCGCTCCCCACTGGGCGGCACGACGCCGGACCCTGCGGGGATCGGCCCGTCGTGGTCGGGGAGGATCTCGCCCGCGGTCAGGGCCAGCGGTACGACGCCCGCCCAGGCCCCCGTGTCGATGTCCTCGGCCTCGTCCTTCGGACCACCCGTCCGGGCCTTGACCGACGCCTCGGCCAGCGGCAGGGCGAGGACGACGGTGGCCGCGAGCTCCTTGCGGGTGTGCGCGCGCAGGGTGGCCGACCGACCCGGGATCACATGGTCGACGATCAGGCTGAGCGCATGGTCGCGCTCACTGTCGTCCTCCACCAGCCGCGCGGCGCCCATGACCACCGCCGAGCGGTAGTTCATCGAGTGGCTGAACGCCGCTCGCGCGATCACCGCGCCGTCGATCAAGGTGACGGTGGCGCAGAGCGGGGTCGTCGGCGCCCCGGCCAGCCAGGGTGCGGCGACCGAGCCGTGCAGATAGAGCGTGCCGCCCTCGTCGGGCCCGTCCGGGTCGACCGCGAAGATCGACGGCAGCACCACGGGCTGCCCGTCGCGGACGATGCCCACGTGGCAGACCAGCGCCTCGTCGAGGAGCGCGAACAGGTCGGCCCGCTCGTCGCTCCCCCGCTCCCGGTGGCGGGTGATCGTCGTACGGGCGGTGGGCGAGAGCGGCAGCGTCACGCCGCTAGTCTCTCCCAGAAGTGGCCTGACCACACGAGCCACTTGGACCCTTTTCGGACAGGACACTCATGGCTCGCACTCTTGTCGTCCCCCTCACGCTCGATCGGAACGCCGCCACCCCCCTCGGCAGCCAGGTCGCGGGCCAGATCCGCGACGGAGTCATCGGCGGCCGGCTCCCGGTCGGCGGGCGGCTGCCCAGCACGCGTGCGCTCGCGGCCGATCTGGGGGTCTCCCGGTCGGTCACCGAGAAGGCGTTCGACCAGCTGGCCGCCGAGGGCTGGCTCGAGTCACGGCACGGCTCCGGGACGTACGTCGCGGCGGGGGCGCTGGCGCGGCCGCGCCACCGAGCACCACGCGCCCGGCCGCAGGACTCACGGCTGCTCCGCCTCGACACGGGGACACCCTGGATCGACCCGAGACACCGCGCTGCCTGGCGCAGGGCCTGGCGCGACGTCTCTGCGGACACCGCTCCCGCGGCGTACGACGACCCCGCGGGGCTGGCGTCCCTCCGCGTCGAGCTCGCCGCCCATCTGGCTCGTACCCGGGGCCTCGTCTGCGACCCGGACGAGATCCTGGTGACCGCCGGGACGATCGGCGGGCTCAGCCAGGTCCTCGCGGGTCTGCCCCCAGGACCGGTTGCTCACGAGGACCCGGGCTACCGCGCGGCCGCCGAGGCCATCCGTGCGGCCGGACGTGACGTCCGGGACCTCCCCGCGGCTCGGGAGATCACCGACCTGACCGACGTGGTGGCGGCCTATGTGACCCCCGCCCACCAGCACCCGTTGGGCCCGGTCATGCCCGGCTCGGCGCGGGTGAGCCTGCTGGACGCGGCCGCGCGGGCCGGGGCGGTGGTGATCGAGGACGACTACGACTCGGAGTTCCGCTACGACGTGGCGCCGGTGCCGGCCCTCGCGGCTCTCGATCGGGAACGGGTCGCCTACCTCGGCACTACGAGCAAGACCGTGGCCCCGAGCCTGCGGCTCGGGTGGCTGGTCGCGCCGCCGGCCCTGCACCGCACGATCCTGGCGCGCCGGACGGTCACCCACGACGTCGCGTCCTGGCCCGTGCAGCGCGCGTTCTTGTCGTTGCTCCGCGACGGCTACGTCGACCAGGTCGTGCGCTCGGCCCGTCGTACGTACGCCGCTCGGGCCGCCCGGGTGACCGAGGTGCTCCTGCCCCATGCCCAGCCGATCCTGCCCGTGGCCGGGATGTACGCCACCGTGCCGATGCCGCAAGCGAGCGCCTTGCGCGCCCACGCGGCTGCACGCGACGCGGGGTTCGACGTACCGCTGCTCAGCGACTACTGCCGGTCGGCCCGGCTGACCGGGTTGATCATCGGCTTCGGCGGATGCACCGACGACGAGCTCGACGCGGCCCTGGCCGCGATCGTCCGCGGCCTCCACTGACGGGGTCAGGCGGAGCGTTCGGCGTCGTAGGCGGCGTACGCCTCGGCTCGCTCGCGCTCGATCTTGCGACCCAGGAAGTACGCCGTGCCCCAGAGCAGCGCGAAGATCGCACCGAGGACGAACATCATCGGGACCACGAACCCCAGACCGATGGCGGCGACCTGGATGAGCCAGCCGACGGCGTACGCGAGCTCGGAGCGGAGGAGTCCGGCGAGCAGGAGGCAGGCCACGCACAGGCCGAGGCCGACGGCGCAGGCCGTGCGCCAGGGGACGTCGGCGAGGTTGATCATCACCGGCGTGGTCAGGCCGAGCACGACCGCCTCCAGCGACAGGATCGCCGCACACATGCCCCGCTTCGGCGAGCGTTCCTCGCCGCTCATGAGCTACGGCGCCTCAACATGGCCCGAGCCTCACCCACGGTGACCACCGAACCGGTCACGAGCACGGCCCCGGAGCCGATCGACGTACCGAGGACCTCGCCGGCCTCGGCCATCGCGGTGGCCTGGTCGATCGCGTCGGCCAGCCGTGGCTCGATGCTCACCCGGTCGGCCCCGAAGACCTCGTGCGCCACCTCGGCCAGCCGGGTGGCGGGCAGCGCGCGCGCCGTGGAGTTCTGGGTACAGATGACGTGCGCCAGGTGCGGCTCGAGGGCGCCGAGGAGGCCTTCATGGTCCTTGTCCGCCATCACGCCGATGACGCCGATGAGCGGGGAGAAGGCGAAGGAGTCCTCGAGTGCGGCCGCGATCGCCTGGGCGCCGTGCGGGTTGTGTGCGGCGTCGAGCAGGATCATCGGGCTGCGCCGGATCACTTCGAGCCGGCCCGGCGAGGACGTGCGGGCGAACGCCTCGCGCACGAGGTGCTCGTCGAGGGGCTGGTCACCGGCGAAGGCCTCGACCGCCGCCAGGGCCGTCGCGGCGTTCTGCGCCTGGTGCGCGCCGTACAACGGCAGGAAGACATCGTCGTAGCGCGCCCGCAGCCCCTGCACCGACAGCATCTGGCCGCCGACCGCGGGCACGCGTGCGGGGACGGAGAAGTCGAGACCCTCGCGTACGACGGTCGCGCCGACCTCCTCGGCCCGACGCAGCAGTACGTCGGTCGGCCCGGGGAGCTGCTCGGCGATGACGGCGGTCGAGCCCGGCTTGATGATCCCGGCCTTCTCGACGGCGATCACGTCGGGAGAGTCGCCGAGGTAGTGAGCGTGGTCGACGCCGATCGGCGTGACCACCGCGACCTGGGCGTCGGCGACGTTGGTCGCGTCCCACATCCCGCCCATGCCGACCTCGACCACGGCCACGTCGACGGGCGCGTCGGCGAACGCGGCGTACGCCATCCCGACGATGGTCTCGAAGAAGCTCAACGGCAGGGTCTGCGCGGTGTCGACCAGGTGGGTGTACGGCGCGACGTCGTTGAAGGCGCGGACGAACTCCTCGTCGGTCAACGGTTCGCCGTCGATGCAGATGCGCTCGTTCATCCGCTCGAGGTGGGGGCTGGTGAAGCGGCCGGTGCGCAGGTCGAGCACGCGCAGCAGGGTGTCGATCATCCGGCTGGTCGAGGTCTTGCCGTTGGTGCCGGTCAGCTGGATCACGGGGTAGGTGCGCTGGGGGTCGCCCAGCAGGTCGGTGAACGCGCGGATCCGGTCGAGCGACGGCTCGAGCTTCGTCTCCGGCCAGCGTGAGAGCAGCGCGTCCTCGACCTCGGCGAAGGTCTGCGCGAGCCTCGGCTGCTCGATCGGGGATTCGCGTCGCTCATGTCACCCCCACTCTATTGAGGCGTCACACCACGCGGAGATTCGCCATGTCGACCACGCGTCGGTAGCCGATGGCCTCGTAGATCTTGTTGGACGTCGGGTTGGCCTGGTCGGTGAAGAGGCACGCCCGCTCACCCATGTCGCGCAGCAGCCTCGAGACCTGCGCGACTGCGGCGCTGGCATAGCCCGGCCCCGTTGCTCGCGCGGGGTGTAGACCGGCCCGATCCGCGAGACGCCGTACGACGGCTGGCTCGCCGCCGTGAGGTGGACCTCCGGATGCGTCCTGAGCCCAGACGAACACCCGGCCGCCCTCGATCCGCCGACGCATGTCCTCCGGAGCGCGGTGTCTCGTGCGGCGTGTCCCCCGGCGTCCGGCCGGCCTGCTCGTCGGCGTCGGTCATGAACGCGTCGAACCACGACGCGATCAGCGGCTGCTCGTCGACCACCGCCGGTCGGAGGTGGCCCTCGACGGGCCGCGGCTCGAACAGCTCGCCGAGCTCGAACAGCCTCGTGTGCTGGCCGACCCTGGCCTCACCGCCGACGGCTCGCCATCTCGTCGCAGAAGACCCGTACCGCGGGCAGAGCGCCGTTGGCCGCCGTCATCGGCTCGTCGCGCTCCACCAACGTGGCGAGCAGCGTGGCCCGGCGTCCTCGGGCATCGGCATCAGGAACGCCGGGTGCGCGCCGAACTTCGCCGTCCGCATCGCCGCGCCGACGACGCCGCCGTCGGTGCAGCACCACGGTGAACCAGTGCGGCACGCCCTCCGGCCACGGGACGCCGGCGTCGCGCGGCCGCCATCTTGTGGGCGACGCCCGACACCACCGTGCTCACGACCGGCTGCTCCGCGGGGTGGTCGGCGGCGACGTCGAGGAAGGCCGCCGGGTCGTCGAAGAAACGCAGCTCCATGAGCAGACGCTAGGGGTCCCCACCCCCCAGGACCACCGATTTCGACGGCGGGTCCTCGAACCACCCGGCAGCAACGTCGTGTGGCGACGTGACCCGGACTGCGGCGACGGCTACGTCGGCCAGTTCTTCAGTCGCCCGTGCTTGTGCGCCTCTTCAACCACCGGACGCACGCCGCCGGATGAGCTGCGAGGAAGGAGTCAGATGACCCCTTGCTCCCAACGCACAGAAGGGAACCGCCGGTTGAGGGGCGCTGCCCATCCACCACCGCCGGC
>CAVXNT010000011.1:0-436232 GCA_963763225.1 uncultured Actinomycetota bacterium
CGGCGGTAAGACACGGCTTCGGAAGGCCCTATCGCGGCTGATGCTGCGAGCGTGGCCGCTTTGTGACATGGCCGGCTCTGCCATCGGTTAGTCGACCGTCCCGCTGGCTGTCGGCGCGACACCGCAGAATGGTCACCGCATCCATTCTCGCAGGACGGGGGACGACGTGGAGCCGGTCACGACGGCGATGGTGGTCGTCTACCTTGCCGACCTTGGTGCGGGTGTCGCTGCGGAAGAGGTGACTGCGCAGCTCAAGCACCTTCTGGCGAGCAACTCTCGGCGGCGGCGCATCGCCAAGAAGACCGCCAAGGCCGCGGCGAAGGAAGGGATCTACTTCAGGCCCGCCGTTCTCCGAGATTGGCTTCGACGGTCCGATGTCCAACAGCAACTGCTTCTGGGGACGCATGAGTCGGTGGAGACCGCGGTCAAGCGCCTGGCTTGGGCACTGGAAGGCACCGAGGAGGAACGCACCGAGCGCGCCGTCCGCATCACCGAGATCACCTGCCAGCAGTTCCTTCTGGTGCAAAGCCCCCAAGAAGCCACAGCCGTCTCGGCGGCACAGACCCAGGCCCTGGTCAGCGCCGAGCACCGGACAACGCGGGAGCTCACCGGGGAGGGTTTCGCCGAGGTCATCAGCAAGCTTGATGCCCCAGCTGTATTCGAGGAGAACCTCACTCGGTTCCACCCTTGGCGTGCCGAGCACGCTCGACAGCTCGCCGCGTCGTGGTCGTCCATCCATGAGGTGGTGGACCTGCTAGCGCACTCGCGCGACCGCCGCGCCCTGCTGGAGAGCTGGTCGGTCAGCACCCCAACCATTCTGGGGAACGCGCCCGGCGCCGTGTGGTGCTGGATCGGTGAGCTCGCCACGGACTACCGCAGTGACTGCGCCGCGCAGTTCATCAGTCGCGGCATCGAGCGGGGCGTGACCGATCCGGACTACTGGTGGGCCCGGGTCGCCATGGCGACGGACCCCGAGGACGACGGCATCGAGCAGCCTCGCCGCGATCTGCTCCAACGTGCGCGTGACCCACATCCCCTCGGCAAGGCCCAGCTCGCATTTCTCGACCGCGACTGGCAACACGTCGACGAAGCACTCGCGGGATGGGAGCCCGAGAGTCGTGGTGATGCTTCGATCAAGGTCGTCCTCGCCGCTGAGTCTGCCCGCGCCCAAGGCGAGCTCGAGGTCGCCATCGGCCTGCTCGAAGACGCCAGCCTGGCCGAGCCCGAGGCCACCGGGCTGAAGATCCGCCTCGCGGAGCTGCTGCTCTCCCGCGGCTATCACGGTCACACGGTCAGCCGGAATAAGGACTTCACACAGGCTCAGGCGCTCGCCATCCAGTCGCGAGACTCACGGCGCCTATGGGGCGGAGACAGCGTCGAAGCGACGCTGGTTGCAGTCAAGGCCTCAGCGTTGGCCAGCGATCTGGACCGAACATGGCAGCTCACGCAGACCGAGCCCGACGGCAATGCCAGCCCCACCGAAGCGGCCGACCCCCGCATCCGCAAGGAAGCCGCCGTCCTTGCGGCGATGACCGGGCGGACCAATGAGGCGAACCAGCTCGCAGCTGGTCTCGCGGATCCCTTCACGACCGAGCTGGTCGCCGGCTATCACGCACTCAACGACGAGGACCTCCCTGCGGCAGAGATTCACTGGATCCAAGCGTGGGACGTCGCACCGGACGACTTCAGCCGGCTCCAGGTAGCCCGCTCCTTGGCGCCACTGGGACTACGTCTGCCGGACCTCGACGACCTCGCAGCCGACCACCCCGACATGGTCGCCGAGATCCGCGCGATCCACGACGTCATGGCAACTGCGACCGGGCAACGCCTCACGAAACTGCGCGCACACGCGCAGGAGTACGAACAGATTGCCGTCCTGCTCGCACAGGAGTTGTCGGCACAAGGCGACCTCCTAGAGGCGGCCGAGGTCCTGGACCAGGCAGCCACTCGATGGGACCTGCCACTACTGCGGAAGATGGCCGCTGACAGATTTTTCCACGCCGGCAAGTACGAACGCGCTGTCGATGCTGCTCAGCAAGCGCGAACGATGGGAGGAGCATCGTGGCCGGGCGAGCTGGAGTGCCTGCAGGTCGAGTTCAACGCACTCGAGGCTCTCGGGCGCGAAGACGAGTCCCTGGCCGTTGTCCGCCAGATGACGACCTTGGCCCCCGAGAGCGAAGACGCGCGGTGGGCGCTGGTGAAGTGCCTAGGCCGACGCGACAACCTCGATGCGGCCTTCGCAGCGCTGCGCTACAAGGGCGTCCCCATCCGGCCGCGCAACCGAGACGACGCCCGGGACTGGATCATCCTTATGACCACCTGCGACCGCAGCCCCTACTATCTCTCACGCGCCCTGGACGAGTTGGACCGATGGAGCGGCGACGAGGAGATCGCCGGCGTCTTCCTCACCAACATCACCTTCGGACTGACGCAGCGGGAGGGCACACCCGATCCGACCGAACTCGGTCGGCTGCACACTTCCACCGACGACTACGTCAACCAGTTCCCCGAGAGCCCGGTCTTCCGCCGGTTCACGATCTCCGAGGACGACCCGATGGGCGACCTCGCGGCAGTACTGAGGGAGCGCCACACCGATCCGGCGCTCCAGGAGCTACAGGCCAAGGTCGCCTCCGCCGAGCTTCCGCTCGGCCTGGCAGCAGAGGTACACGGACTTTCCTACGCGGAGGCCTCGCTCAAGCGGGCAGCAGGCTTTGTCTACAGCAACGCTCCCGGGGCGAGCGGGGTCACCTCTGAAGAACTGCTGACGGCACTCCGCCAAGGCCCGGTGGTCCTCGACACGACGGCCGCAGTGTCCTTGCTCGCGCTACGCGCGACTCTCCGCGAGCAACTCGTCGGCCAGTTCACGCGACTTGAGAGCTCGGGCGTGGCATTCCGCGACGCGCGCGCGTCGCAGCAGTCCCTCAGCCTAAAGTCAACGATGAGCATGCACTGGGATCCCGAGCAGGACCGGCTCCGCCTGACCGAGATCACCGAGGAGGAGGCGAACACACTCGCTGACCGGGCAGACCAGCTCGTCGCTCTCCTGACCGCTACACGTCGACGCGGCTGGCAGTTGCGCCACTTCGCCGAGCTGACCATGGAAGGCGCCTGGATCAACCTTGTCGACTACGCCGTCAGCAACTCGCTCCCGTTCTGGTGTGACGACATCGTGCTGCGCGGCCTGGCCCGCCAAGCGGGATGTACGACTTTCGGCACGATCGACCTCATTCAGGCGCTCGAAGCAGCCGGTGAGCTCGACGCATCAGCAGCACGGACCGCCCAAGCCACCCTCCTCGTGGAGTTCCATGCACTGCTCAAGTTCGACCACCACCTGTTCGTTGAAGCTGCGCAACTGGACCGATGGCGGCCACGGGGCGTCGCAGCGGCGCTGACGCTGCCCGAGACCTGGAGCGAACCGGGCGAAGTCATGAAGTTCGTCCATCAGGCAGCGGGTGAGAACGCAGAGACAGCCCACGACGAACTCCGCGGATGGGTCACCGCGGCCGCGACCGGTCTCGCCAAGCTCGGCGCCGACGCAAACGGCGCATCCCACAACCTCTCGCTCCTGCTGGGCAGCTTCCTCGCGCGACCATGGATGACCCCGCACCTGCTACCGGTCGTTGTCGAAGGGGTAAGGCAGGCACTAAGGCAGCGCCCCGACATCGAAGACCCACTTCACGGGATGCTCGTGATGGTGTATCGCGTGGCTGCTCAGCAGTTCAACGAGTCTGCGGGAAGCCACGTGCTTCTGCATTGGGCGGAGCACCTCAACAAGGCTGACAAGCACGACGCAACGATGATCGCCGCCCGTCGCGGCTGATCTCACCTGTCGCGACCTCCGGCGGCTTCCATCACGACTTGCCCTCTTCTGGACGTTCATCTGCGCCCGGACGACGGGCTGTGCGGGCGCGCGTCAATCTGGGCGAGATGGGTGACCACCCGACCTGCTCTCAACGCGTGTGACCTCTGCGAAATAAACGTCGGCCTGAAGTACGGCGCGTAGCCAATCCGGTAGCGGCGCACCGATGTCGGCAACTCGCTCAACACTGGATCGGGTCACGTGTCGAGTTCTTGGGTCGCAGAGGTGCCGAAATTGCTGACGACCCGTTCCTTTGCCGGTGGCTCCGGACCGGCCACGCGGGATGAGTCGGTAGAGATCGCCGCCGATGAGGCCGGGCACGACATCTGCAGCGGACGGACCATAGGTTCGCGCGAGGTAGCTCTGCGCGGCGGCGCGCTTGTCCGGTTCAAGAAACGGAACGAGCTCGCACAGCTTCTGACCTTGACGGCCAGCGGCGTACAGCTCGTAGTAGTGCTTCTGCATCTCTGTGTTCCACTTGGCGATCTGTGCGTTCACCACGCCCAATCGCGTGAGTAGATCCTGCAACCCGTCGATCGCGCGTTGACTCTCGAGGCAGATCGCCCACTTGGCGGCGTATCTATGGGTCGTATATGCATCGAGGGCTGCTCCCTGCAGGAAGGCGAGCACCTCGCGTCGCCCGGCGTTCATGATCAGGCTGCGGCACCCGCTTATTGGACGCGCGGCTTCCGCAGCCGAGCACGTCCATGTACTCGACCAGGCGCTTGCTCGAGACGATGACACCGGTGCAGCGGCCGGGCTGGCGAGTGATGCGGGCCTTCAGGCCAAAGACGTCGAGCCAGGCTTGCTCGACGCGCTCGAGGACACTCATCACCGAGTTGGTGACGATGACCGACCAGTTGCTTCGGGTGGTGTGGCCCTCGGAGAGATAGGCGCCGAGCAGGAACGCCAGCTCGGTGGTGAGCTTCGCCGGATACCGAATGGACTTCTCGCTGCCTCGGCAGCGTCTGTGATCGGGCGGCGGCATCCGTGGCCCTGTTGACGGCCATGGGCCGCCGTACCGGATGCCGATCCAGTCCCCGACACGGACTTCGGCTGCCGGGACCAATCGCGGCTGCTCCTGGCCGCCAGCCGACACGAGTACCGCAGCATCCGCAGCCCACAATCGGGTTCCGCGTCCGCGTGCCGTGATCAGCAAGGGTCGGTCCATGACGCACGTCCTCACCCGACCCCTGGCTTGCTGACCGTTCTAACAGGCCGCACCGACAGTCAGCCGAGGGCGCCACGGACGCGACGAAGGGGGCCGGTTTCCCGGCCCCCTTCGTTCGTTTCAGACGTGCTCAGCTGCAGCCGCTGGTGCTGCCGCAGCCCTCGCAGACGTAGCAGGAGCCGGCGGGGCGCATCTTGGTGCCGCAGGTGAAGCAGAGCGGGGAGTCGACGGCGGTGCCGGTGATCTTCTCCAGGAGCTCGGCGGAGGTGTGGGCCTCTTGGCCGAGTGGGCCGGGACCTCGCGCTGGTCGGAGCCGTGGGAGTCGTGGGTCGACGACGGGCTCGTCGGCGTCCGAGGTCTCGATACGCTCGCTGGCGCTCGCTACTCGACCAGCGGAGAGTCCGACTTCTCCTCGACCACCGGGGCGGCGTCGAGGAGCTCGGCGGCGGAGCCGGTCTCCTCGACGGGCTCGTAGGAGCCGGTCTCGAGGTAGCGCTGGCGCTCCTCGGCGGAGTAGATGCCCAGGGCCTGGCGGGCTTCTCGAAGGGCAGGTAGTCCAGCGCCAGGCGGCGGAAGATGTAGTCCATGATCGACTGGCTCATCCGCACGTCCGGGTCGTCGGTCAGGCCGGCCGGCTCGAAGCGCAGGTTGGTGAACTTCGAGACGTAGGTCTCCAGCGGCACGCCGTACTGCAGGCCGATGCTGACCGCGATCGAGAAGGCGTCCATCACGCCGGCCAGGGTCGAGCCCTGCTTGCCGAGCTTGAGGAAGACCTCGCCCAGCTCGCCGTCGTCGTGGGCACCGGAGGTCATGTAGCCCTCGGCGCCACCGACCGTGAACGAGGTGGTGCGCGAGGTGCGCGACTTCGGCAGCCGCTTGCGGGTCGGGGCGTAGACGACCTTCTCCACGACCTTCGTCGCGCCTCGGCGACTCGGCGGCCGCCGCGTCCGCGGCGTCCTTCTTGGCCTTGCCGCCACCGTCGGCCAGCGGCTGGCCGACCTTGCAGTTGTCGCGGTAGATCGCGGTCGCCTTCAGGCCGAGCTTCCAGGACTGCAGGTAGATGTCCTCGACCTCCTCGACCGTGGCGCTCCTCGGGGAGGTTCACGGTCTTGCTGATCGCCCCGGAGAGGAACGGCTGGGCGGCCGCCATCATCCGCACGTGGCCCATCGGCTTGAGGGCGCGGGCGCCCATCGCGGTGTCGAAGACCTCGTAGTGCTCGGTCTTCAGGCCCGGCGCGTCGACGACGTGGCCGTGCTCGGCGATGTAGTCGACGATCGCCTCGACCTGCTCGGGCTGGTAGCCCATCTTGCTTCAGCGCCCGCGGGATGGTCTGGTTGACGATCTGCATCGAGCCGCCGCCGACGAGCTTCTTGAACTTGACCAGCGAGAAGTCCGGCTCGATGCCGGTGGTGTCGCAGTCCATCATGAAGCCGATGGTGCCGGTCGGCGCGAGCACCGAGGCCTGCGCGTTGCGGAAGCCGTTGGTCTCGCCGAGCTTGATCACGTCGGCCCACGCCTTGGTGGCCAGCCTTGTGCACCTGGCTGTCGGCGACGTGCAGGGTGCGGACGGTGTCGTTGGCGGCCTGGTGCTTGCGCATCACCCGCTTGTGGGCCTCGGCGTTGCGCGGCGTAGCCGGCGTACGGGCCGACCACGCCGGCGAGCTCGGCCGAGCGCTTGTAGGACTGGCCGGTCATCAGCGAGGTGATCGCCGCGGCCATCGCGCGGCCGCCGTCGGAGTCGTAGCCCAGGCCCATCGCCATCAGCAGCGCGCCGAGGTTGGCGTAGCCGATGCCGAGCTGGCGGTAGTCGACGGTGGTCTTGCCGATCGACTCGGTCGGGAAGTCGGCGAAGCAGATCGAGATGTCCATCGCGGTGATGATCAGCTCGACGGCCTTCGCGAACAGCTCGGCGTCGAAGGTGTCGTCGTCCTTGAGGAACTTCAGCAGGTTCAGCGACGCCAGGTTGCACGAGGAGTTGTCCAGCGACATGTACTCCGAGCACGGGTTGGACGCGGTGATCCGGCCGGTCTCGGGGTTGGTGTGCCAGTCGTTGATGGTGTCGTCGTACTGCAGGCCCGGGTCGGCGCACTCCCAGGCGGCCTTGGAGATCTTGCGGAACAGCTCGCGGGCGTCGACGCGCTCGATGACCTCGCCGGTCTTGCGGCGCGCGCAGCCCGAAGTCGGTGCCGTCCTCGACCGCGCGCATGAACTCGTCGCTGACGCGCACCGAGTTGTTGGCGTTCTGGTACTGCACCGAGGTGATGTCGCGGCCGCCGAGGTCCATGTCGAACCCGGCGTCGCGCAGCGCGCGGATCTTGTCCTCCTCGCGCGCCTTGGTCTCGACGAACTCCTCGATGTCGGGGTGGTCGACGTCGAGCACGACCATCTTCGCCGCGCGCCGGGTGGCGCCGCCGGACTTGATGGTGCCCGCGGAGGCGTCGGCGCCGCGCATGAACGAGACCGGGCCGCGACGCCGTGCCGCCGGAGGAGAGCAGCTCCTTGGAGGAGCGGATGCGGGAGAGGTTCAGGCCGGCGCCGGAGCCGCCCTTGAAGATGAAGCCCTCCTCCTTGTACCAGTTCAGGATCGAGTCCATCGAGTCGTCGACGGAGAGGATGAAGCAGGCCGAGACCTGCTGCGGCGACGGGGTGCCGACGTTGAACCAGACCGGGGAGTTGAACGAGAAGTACTGGTGGACCAGCAGCCAGGTCAGCTCGTGCTCGAAGACCTCGGCGTCGGCCTGGGTCGCGAAGTAGCCGTGGTCGAGCCGGCCTTGGTGTAGGTCTTCACCACCCGGTCGACGATGTGCTTGAGGCTCCACTCGCGCTCGTCGGATGCCGACCGCGCCGCGGAAGTACTTCGTGGTGACGATCGTCGAGGCGTTGACCGACCAGAAGTCGGGGAACTCCACGCCGCGCTGCTCGAAGACGGTCTCGCCGGTCTTCCAGTTGGTCTGCACGACGTCGCGGCGCTCCCAGGTCAGCTCGTCGTACGGGTGCACGCCCTCGGTGCTGAACACGCGCTCGATCGTCAGTCCCGCGCCGGCCCCGGCCTTGGCCTTGGCGCCGGTGGCCCCGTTGCTCACCGTCTCGGTCATCCCTCTGTGTCCCGTCTCTCGAGGTTGTTGTGCTTCGATCCTTGCTGCTGCCACCGACACGACCGGTGGCGGGAAGTTGGTGCGCCCGGCGCGCGCTGCTTCCCCACAACGCACGCCGGGCGGTCTGGGTCAGCCCGTCGGCACGGGCTGGTTCGCCGCCGCTCGCTCCGCCCGAAGGGCGGCGATCTCGTCCTCGAAGTCGTCGGCGGACTCGAAGGCGCGGTACACGCTAGCGAAGCGCAGGTAGGCGACCTCGTCGAGGCGGCGCAGCGGGCCGAGGATCGCCAGGCCCACCTCGTGGGCCGGGATCTCGGCGGCGCCCGCGCTGCCGCAGCGCGTCCTCGACCTCCTGGCCCAGGCAGGCCAGGTCGTCCTCGGTGACCGGGCGGCCCTTGCAGGCCTTGCGGACGCCGGAGATCGCCTTCTCGCGGGTGAACGGCTCGGTCGCGCCGGAGCGCTTGAGCACGGTCAGCTGCATCATCTCCACGGTGGTGAACCGCTGCTCGCAGGCCGAGCAGGTACGCCGGCGGCGGATCGAGCCGCCGTCGTCGGCGACCCGGGAGTCGAGGACCCGGGTGTCGGTGTTGCGGCAGTACGGACAGTGCATCGTCGGGTCCTCCTCTCTCGGTCGTCTCGTCGGTCGTTCCGACCCGACTCCGGGCATGCCACGAACACCCGCCGCCGGGGGTGCCTGGCCTGTGGATATCGGGCGCTCTCGCTGTGTAGAACAACGCAGTCACCTGTGGGGCTTCCGCGCCTGACCTGTGAACTAGATGTGGATAACTACACCGGTGTAAGTACTAGATGTAGTGGTAACCGTACGCCGGGTCCCCAGGGGGCGCAAGCGGTCCGGGAGAACTTCTCCGACCGGTGCCCGGCCCGACGGCAAAGTCGCAGGTCAGGGCACGTTCGGGGGCCCCGAAAGTCGGTCTCGCCGGAGGGCGTGTCGCGGGCACGCCCTGCCCCCGCCCGGGCCGTCTACCACCGCCCTCGCCGGCGCGCTGGAGAACCGCCGGATCCCACCCCATCGGGTGGTTTGTGCGTCAACCAACGGCGGAAGGTGTTCCTGCGGCGGTCGAGAAGAGGCCGTCTGCCACAAGCGAACACGGAGGCTCCTGCGTTGACCGCTACACCTGTTCACCACGAAGCACCCGAAACTCGCTCCACCGCCGTCACCCGTCTGTTCGGTGAGCGCGAGACCGCCGGCACCACCGAGCGGGCCGCCATCGAGGACGAGCTGATCCGCCTGAACATGCCGCTGGCCCGTGACCTGTCCCGCCGCTTCCGCGGCCGGGGCATCGCCGACGACGACCTCGAGCAGGTCGCGTACGTCGGACTGGTCAAGGCCGTCCAGGGCTTCCGCCCCGACCGCGGCCACGAGTTCGTGAGCTTCGCCGTCCCGACCATCCGCGGCGAGATCCGCCGCCACTTCCGCGACCTGGGCTGGACGGTGCGTCCCCCGCGGTCGATCCAGGAGACCCAGACCAAGATCGCCGGCTGCGAGGCCGAGCTCTACCAGCAGCTGGGCCGGGCCCCCCGACCCAGCGAGATCGCCGACCACCTCGGCCTCGAGCTCGAGCAGGTCATCGACGCCCTCGGCGCGAACGGCTGCTTCGCGCCCGCCTCGCTGGACGCCCCCGGCCACGGCGAGGACGACGAGACGCGTCGGCATGCGGCTCGGCGAGCTCGACCCGAACTTCGACCTGGCCGAGGCGCGCGCGCTGCTCGCGCCCCTGCTGGCCAAGCTCTCGCGCCGCGAGCAGCTGATCGTGGAGATGCGGTTCTTCCGCGGCTGCACCCAGGCCGAGATCGGCAAGGAGATCGGCGTCAGCCAGATGCACGTGTCGCGGCTGCTGTCGCGCCTGGTCAACCGGATGCGCGAGGAGCTGCACCGTCGCCGCCTGAGTCGAGCCCGGCCGAGCCTCCGGCCACGTCGCGGACGCGTGGGGTGCCCGATCACCGGGCACCCCACCGCCATGTCCGGCTCAGCCGATGCCCGCGAGGCGGTCGCCCATGTGGTCCATCACCTCGCCGTGCTCGACCTGCGGGCTGAACATCACCACCTCGGCGTCCTCCTCGACCCGCACGCTGTGCCCCGGCGGCCAGTAGAAGAGCCTCGCCGCCGCGCAGGTGCTCGGCGGTGCCGTCGCGGTAGGTGACGACCACCCGGCCCGAGACCAGGTAGCCCCAGTGCGCCGCCTGGCACAGTCGTCGGCGAGACCCGCCAGCAGCGGGGCGATGTCGGTGCCGGCGGCGAGCGTGAAGTACTCGGCGGCCAGGGCACCCGAGGCGGTGCCGAAGTCGGGCAGGTGGCGTGCCGTTGCGCCGGGTGCGGTGAGTCGGACGGGGATGTCGTCGATGGGGAGGTGCATGGCCGGTCCTTCCGGGGTCGTTGGTCCTGACACCGGCAAGGCGTGACAAACGCTGTCACAATGCGACAGTGGTGCCGCACCGCCCCGCGGAGTTCCCGGCCCTGCCGAGGCCGACGGACGTCTCGGCCTGGGAGGACCGTGCGCGCCAGTGCTACGCCGACGGTGACCTCGAGGCGGCCGTGGGCACCTGGGAGCAGCTGCACACCCTGCTGCTCGGCAGCGGGGACCCGGTCGGGGCGGCACGCGCCGCGGCGATGGTCGCGACCCACCTGCTCATCGACACCGGCCTGATGGCGCCGGTGCGGGGCTGGGTACGTCGCGCCGAGGGGCTGCTCGAGGGCCACGGCGAGCTGCCGCTGCACGCGACGCTGAGCGCGGTCCGCGGCTACGAGCGGTTCCTGTGCGGAGACCTGCCCGCCGCCCGCCGGCACGCCGAGCGCGCCGTCGAGCTGGGCGAGCGGCACGGGGTCGCCGACGCCGTGGTGATGGGCGAGACCGCGCGCGCCCGGGTGACGCTCCTCGACGGCCGGCACGAGGACGGGCTGGCCGCGGCTCGAGCAGGTCGGCGCGCGGCTGATGGCGGGCGAGGCCAGCCCGCTGATGACCGGGATGATGTTCTGCGAGGTGATCTGCGCGGCCCAGGGGCTGTGGCTGCACGACGTCGCCCGGGAGTGGACCGACGCGATGGAGCACTGGAGCCGGGACGCCGCCGTCGGGTCGCTGCACGGCCGGTGCCGGGTGCACCGCGCGGAGCTCCTGCGCATCTCCGGGCCGGGCGGGGCCGCCGAGGAGGAGGCGCGCGACGCCTGCACCGAGCTGCGCCCCTGGATGCGCCGCGAGCTCGGCTGGCCGCTGGTGGAGCTGGGGATGATCCGGCTGCGACGGGGCGACCTGGCGGGCGCCGAGGAGGCCCTGCTCGAGGCCGCGGCCCACGCCTGGGACCCGCAGCCCGGACTCGCCCTGGTGCACCTGGCCCGCGGCGAGGTCGACCGGGCCGCCGCCGAGATCGCGGCCGCCGTCGCGCACCCGGCGCCGCTCCCGTCGAAGGAGCAGCCGCCGTCGGCGGAGCTGCGGCTGGCTCCCCTGCTCGCCGCCCAGGCGGAGATCGCGGCGGCCGCGGGGCAGCCGCAGGCGGCGGACGCGGCCGCGGCGCGGCTGCGGGCGATCGCGGCGCACCAGCCGAGCCGGTTCCTGGCGGCGGCCGCCGACCTGGCCAGCGCCCGGGCCGCGCTGGCCACCGGCGACCCGACAACCGCCGGTCGACTCGCCCTGCGGGCCGTCGGTGCGTACGCCGAGGTCGGGGCGCCCTACGAGTGCGCGCGGGCCCGGCTGGTGCTCGCCGAGATCCACGCCCGGTCCGGGCGCACGGCCGAGGCCGGCCGCGCACGGCAGGCCGCCGACGCCGCGCTGCGCGCCTACGGCGGCGCCGACCCGGCCCGGGCCGCACCCGGACCCGCCCCCGGGCCCGCGTCCGACGTACGCGCCGTCTTCGCGCTCGACGGGGCACTCCGCCTGGTCGAGTTCGCGGGCGTCGAGGCCCGGCTCCCGGACCTCACCGGCTTCCGGTACCTCGAGCGGCTGATCGCCGAGCCCCGACGCGAGTTCCACGTCCTCGACCTGGTCAGCGCCGGCGGGCGGGAGTCCCGCGACGGCGTCCAGGCCGGGCTTCCCGTCCTCGACGACCAGGCCCGGGCCGCCTACCGCCGCCGGCTGGCCGAGGTCGAGGAGGACATCGAGGAGGCCGGCCGGCTCAACGACCTCGCCCGCCTCGAGCTCGCCGAGCGCGACCGCGAGTACCTGGTCGCCGAGCTCACCGGCGCCGTCGGGCTCTACGGCCGGGCGCGGACCACCGGCGGCACCGCCGAGCGCGCCCGGACCAGCGTCGCCCGCACCGTCCGCTACGCGCTGGACCGTCTCGGCGAGGTCCACCCCGGCGCCGCCGAGCACCTGCGGACCGCCGTCCACACCGGCACCTACTGCAGCTACCGGCCCGACCCGCTCGCGGCCGTGCAGTGGGCCGTCCGGCTCGACCCCCGGCCGTGACCGCCGGACATCACAGCCAGGCGGCCAGCGCCAGGTCGAACCACGCCCGGGTGCCGTCGGCGTCACGCGCGGAGCCCCAGCGGTCGGCGAGGGCGTCGACGAGCTGCGGGCCGCGGCCGAAGACGCAGCGGGTCGTCGTCGTCGACCGGGTCGACGGAGCCGACCGCGCCGGACACACCGGCGGAGTAAGACAGCATCCGACCCATCAGGAACAATGGCCGCGTGGCATCGGGGACGGGAGGCAAGCGCGCGGGTTCGCGCCGGGGCCCCCGCCGCGGGCGCAGGTTCCAGCCGGCGCTGCTGCTGCTCGCGCTCGGCATCACCGGCTGCGTGGTGGCGTGGGGGTACCTCGTGTACGCCGCGATCGACTTCGGCGCCACCGCCCGCGGCGGTGACCCGACCGCGTGGTGGTTCCTGGCGCTGGCGTCGGTGGGCGCGGTCGCGTGCCTGTTCGTCGGGTTCATGCTGCTCGCGCGGGTGCTGCGCCGGCTGGGGATCACCAGTGGGCCGCCGCGCGTGGGCGCGGAGGACGAGGTCGCGTCCGAGCCGGACGCGCCGCGCCCCGTGGGCGGGCGGCGCGCCGCGCGCTGACCTGCTGCTGCGCCAGGTCCGGGGCGTGGGAATCCCCCGGTGAACCGGCTCGTCTGGCGTGTCCGTGGGTCGCTCGGGGCCGGATCCGCGTCGTTCGCCGGGGCGGTCGCGCGGTAGCCGTTCGTCGGGGTACCAGCCGTCCCGCAGGTCACACCAGTCCCTGTAGCTCGAACCTGTCGTGGGAAACCCGACCGACACGCCGAGCGGCCTCGGCGTGTCGGTCGGGTTTCCCCTGACAAGTCCACCGACCGCACCCCGGCAGGCGGCGTACGACGATCGAGGCGGCCACGTCGAGCATCAGGTCGTCGGGCTCGCCATCGAGGAACACGGTGTGCCCCGGCCTGATGCCGAGCCTGCGCTACAGCGGTGTCCGAGTAGCCGGCCATGGGCCGACGCCAGAGCAGACGCCGCGAGGGGCGGGACCGGATCGGTCCCGCCCCTCGTCTTCCCCGGTATTCGCCGGCCGGGGTCGAAGCGGCCGGCGAAGTCTGTTGGTGGTGGTCTCGAGGCTCAGGCGCCAGGGCGCCTTCGCACCTCAACCACCGATGGGCACCACCAGGCGCTGGCCGGCGACGAGCATGCCGGAGTCGAGGGCGTTGAGCTTCTCGATGCGGGCGATCATCGACCGGACGTCGCCGTCGTCGGCGAGGCCGGCGGCGATGTCCCACAGGGTGTCGCCGGAGCCGACGAGCACCACCCGGGTCGGCTCGGGGGTGCCCGGCTCGTCGGTGGCGACCGAGCCGGAGGCGAGCACGAAGCCGACGGCGAGCACCACCAACAAGGCCAGGGCGAACACCACCAGCCGGCCGCGCCGGGTCAGGCGCACGGTGCCGGTCGGGCGGATCGGGCGGATCGGGCGGATCGGGGTGGCGGTCATGGTGCTCATCGGGAGGCTCCTGGGGAAGTAGGTGGCCGGTGGGTCCTGGTCGACACCAGTTCTAGAGGCGGCCACCGACAGTCCCCGGGGAACTGGTCTGGACCGGACTCTCGATCAGGTGTTCGATCGAACGTGTGTACGACGGTAGAGCACCTGTTCGAACGACACAAGCACCGACGCGAACAATTGTTCGAGCGGCGTGTCGCGACACGCCCTTCGAACAGATGTTTGAACTCGGGGGGTGCGCAGGACTACCGTCCTCCCATGGCCACCCAGAAGACCGGGCGGACGCCCGGGCCGCGCAAGACCGTCACCGAGCTCCCCGACGGGGCACCGGACGCGACCGGGCTCACCCCCCGCCAGCAGCGCGTCCTCACCCACATCCAGGAGTCCCTCGAGCAGCGCGGCTACCCGCCGTCGATGCGCGAGATCGGCGAGGCGGTCGGCCTGACCAGCTCCTCGAGCGTGGCCCACCAGCTCAAGGTGCTGGAGGAGAAGGGCTTCCTCAAGCGCGACCCCCACCGGCCGCGCGCGATGGAGGTGTTCCTGCCCGAGGTGATGGCCCGCGGGCGCGCGCTGGGCAGCGCCGACGACAGCGGCGTGGACGAGACCGGCGTGGGCGACGCGGCGCCCGCCGGCGGCGTACGTGCCCCTCCTGGGCCGGATCGCGGCGGGTGGCCCGATCCTGGCCGAGGAGACGTATCGAGCGACGTCTTCCCGCTGCCCAAGCAGCTGGTCGGCGACGGGCAGCTGTTCCTGCTCGAGGTGCGCGGCGACTCGATGATCGACGCGGCGATCTGCGACGGCGACTACGTGGTGGTGCGCCAGGAGCAGACCGCCGAGAACGGCGACATCGTCGCGGCGCTGATCGGCGACGAGGCGACGGTCAAGACCTTCCAGCGCAAGGACGGAAATGTGTGGCTGCTGCCGCACAACGACGCCTACGATCCCATCGACGGCAACCGTGCCACTATTCTCGGTAAGGTGACCGCGGTGCTGCGGCGGGTCTGACAGCCCCTGAATGGTCGGGGAATCACCTGATCAGACCCTGGTGTTGGGTCCGGGTGAGGCCCGGATGCCACGGGGAGGTCCGATGAACGACGCTGGTGCTGTGTCGACAGCACCTGCGTACGCCCGGACCACCCACGCCGTCCGCACCATGCCGCGCTGGGCGCGCGCCATCCTCGAGGTCGTTCATCATCCTCGGCCTCTGGGTGATCTACAGCCTCGCGCGGCTGCTCGCCGACGCCGACATGAGCGCGGCCGCTGCACCGGGCGAACCGGCTGCTCCACCTCGAGGCCCTGATGGGCATCCGGTGGGAGGCACCGCTCAACCAGCTGTTCACCGACCACGCGGCCCTCGGGCTGATCGGCAGCTACTGGTACGCCACGCTGCACTACATCGTGACCTCGGCCGTGCTGATCTGGCTGTGGCGCCTCGGCGCCGACCGGTACGGCCCGGCGCGCCGCGCGCTGGCGATCGCCACCCTCCTCGGGCTGCTGGCGTACCTGTCGATGCCGACCGCGCCGCCGCGGTTCCTCGGCGGGTACGTCGACGTCCTCTCGCTGCACGCCGCCGCCGGCTGGTGGGGCGCCGACGCCTCCGCCCCGCGCGGGCTCGGCGGGCTGACCAACGAGCTGGCCGCGTTCCCCTCCCTGCACGCCGGCTGGGCGCTGTGGGTGGCGCTGGCGCTGCAGATCTACGCGACCCGTCACTGGGTGCGGCGCTGGGCTGGCTGTACGCCGTCGGCACCGCCATCGTGATCATCGGCACCGGCAACCACTTGGTCATCGACGTGCTGGTCGGCTGGATGATCGTCGCGCTCGGCTGGGCCCTGGCCGAGGCGCTCGGCCGGATCCCGCTCTACCGGGCCGTGCGCCGGCTCTGGCACCGGCGAACGCCCGACGACCGGCGAACGCCGGATGAACCCGTGGTGACCATCGCCGACCCAGCAGAACCTGAGAAGGCCGCCGTCGTTGAGTGAGGCGTGACGACGCCCACGCTCCGCCGCCGCACCCTCCTCGGCACCAGCGCCGCCGGCGCCACCCTCGGCCTCTCCGGCACGCCCGCCGGGGCGTTCGCGGCCGCCGGCCGCCGCCACGTGTTCGCCCACGGCGTCGCCTCCGGGGACCCGCTCCCCGACGCGGTGCTGATCTGGACCCGGGTCACCCCGACGGCCGCCAGCACCCCGGGCTCCGGCGCACGGCCCCGGGTCGACGTGCACTGGGAGGTGGCGCTCGACGCGCGCTTCCGCCACGTCGTGCGCCGCGGCCGGTTCGCCACCGGGCCGAGCCGCGACCACACGGTCAAGGTCGACGTGCGCGGGCCTGGAGCCGGCGACCTGGTACTTCTACCGGTTCCGCTCGCCGGGGTCACCAGCCGGGTCGGCCGGACCCGCACCGCCCGCCGCCCACCACGCGGACCCGGACCACCTGCGCTTCGGCGTCGTCTCGTGCGCGAACTGGCAGGCGGGCTGGTTCGCGGCGTACCGCGGCCTGGCCGCCCGCGACGACCTGCACGCGATCGTGCACCTCGGCGACTACCTCTACGAGTACGGCCCCGGCGAGTACGGCTACGGCCCCGGCGACGAGGACATCCGCAGCCACGAGCCCGCCCACGAGATGGTCTCGCTGCGCGACTACCGGCGGCGGCACGCGCAGTACAAGACCGACCCGGACCTGCAGGCGCTGCACGCGGCGTACCCGTGGATCATCACCTGGGACGACCACGAGGTCGCCAACGACGCGTGGAGCGGGGGCGCCGAGAACCACGACGACGCGACCGAGGGCGACTACCCGCGGCGGCGCGCGCGCGGCCACCGGGCGTACGACGAGTGGATGCCGGTGCGGCTGGACGGCACCGCCCGGCTCGGCGACGGCGACCGGCTCTTCCGCCGGCTGCGGTTCGGCCGGCTGGCCGAGCTCAGCATGCTCGACCTGCGCAGCTACCGCGACCAGCAGGTCGGAGCCGCCGCCCGACCCGGCACCGCGGCCGACGGCCGAGGTGAGCGACCCCGACCGCACCATCACCGGCGCGGCAGCAGCTGGACTGGCTCAAGGACGTCGCTGCAGCCGCGACGCGGCCGCAGTGGAAGATCGATCGGCAACCCGGTGATGATCGCGCCGGTCGACTTCGGGTCCGCTGCCGCGCGGACCTGGTCGAGCCCGTCAACGACGTCACCGGGCTGCTGCCGCGCGACGGGCGCCGTACAACGTCGACCAGTGGGACGGCTACACCGACGACCGGCGCGAGGTCTTCGAGCACATCCGCGACCAGCAGGTCACCGACGCGCTGTTCGTCACCGGCGACATCCACTCCGGCTGGGCCGCCGAGCTGCCGTACGACGCCGTCGACGCTACCCCGGTCGGCGACGAGCGCCGGCGTGGAGTTCGTCTGCACGCTCGGTGACCTCGAACAACCTCAAGGACATCACCGGCGCCCCGCCGCGCACGACGAGCGTTGCGGTCGAGGAGCGATCATCGCCAACAACCGGCACATCAAGTACCTCGACTTCGACAGCCACGGCTTCTCGGTGCTCGACGTGACCCCGAGCGGGCCCAGATGGACTGGTACGTCATCGGCGACCGCGCCGACCGGCGTACGCCGATCATCTGGTCGAGTCTCCTGGCTGACCCGCACCGGCACCGGCCGCGTCGAGCAGGCCGCCGAGCCCGTCTGACCCCACCCGGGACACCCCGCGACGTCATACGGACGGAGCAAGGGGTTCCACCGTCCGTATGACGTTGCGGGCGGCGAGGGCGTGGGTTCGTGTCCGGTGGGGCTGATGAGGTTCCATAGGCGGGTGCTCCGTCGTACCGCCGCCCTGGTCGCCCTCGCGCTCGCGCTCCCGCTCACCGCGCAGGCGACCGCGGGAGCGGCGTACGCCGCGAACCCCGACCGCTCGGCCAGCGGGCACCGGACCGTCAGCACGCCGGCGGCGGGCCGGGCGCTGGCCGCCGCGGAGGCCTCGGCGGCGCCGGGGCGGGCGCGAGCCGCGACCGACGCTGGTGCTGCGCGACCTGCGCGCCCACCGCGACGAGCTCGACGCCGCCGACCAGGCGCGCGCGCGCGCTGCTGCAGCGGCCCGGCGGCGACCAGTCGAAGTGCTACGACACCGTCTGCGTCCACTGGTCAGCTCCGGCGCCGACAAGGCCACCCCGACCTACGTCGCCAAGGTCGGCCCAGGCCGCCCAGCACGTGCTGCAGACCTACGCCGACGCCGGCTACCGCGCGCCCGAGAGCCGACGGCACCCGGGGCGGCAACGGGCTGCTCGACATCTACCTGCAGGACCTCGGCTCGCAGGGCCTCTACGGGTACTGCGACAGCGACTCCCCGCCGCCGGACAAGGGCCCGTACGACGCGCCGGCGTACTGCGCGTTCGACAACGACTACCAGGAGTTCCCCGGCCAGACACCGCTGGCCAACCTCGAGGTGACCGCGGCGCACGAGCTCTTCCACGCCGTGCAGTTCGCCTACGACTACTACGAGGACTCGTGGTTCATGGAGGCCACCGCCACCTGGGCCGAGGACGAGGTGTACACCGACGTCAACGACAACCTCCAGTACCTCGCGCAGAGCCCGCTGACCCAGCCCGCCACCTCGATGGACCACTTCGAGAACTTCGGCGTGCGGCAGTACGGCGACTGGATCTTCTTCCGCTACCTCAGCGAGCACTACCCCGACGCCGAGGGCGCCCTGCCCACGATCGTCCGCGAGATGTGGGAGCGCGCCGACGGCACCACCGACGCCCCGGACGACTACTCGATCCAGGCGGTCGCCCACGTCCTCGCCGACCGCGGCGCCAGCCTCACCACGACCTGGGCCGACTTCGCCGCCGCGAACCGGCGCCCGGGCACGTCGTACGACGAGGGCAAGGCCAACCGCTACCCGAAGGCGGGGCTCGCCGGGCGGGTGCACCTCGACGGCCGGCACCGCGACTCCGGCTGGCAGAGCCGCACCGTGGACCACCTCGCGGCCAACACGCTGCGGTTCGTCCGCGCCGAGCACATGCGCGCCAGCAAGCTCAAGCTGCGCCTCGACCTGCCGTCGACCAGGCGCGGATCCGGCGTCGTCGCGACGATCTACCGCCGGTCCGGCCGCCCGCACACCATCGACATCGGCCTGAAGCGCAACGGCGACAAGATCCGCCGGGTCGGCTTCGGCCGGAACGTGAAGTGGGTCGAGGTCACCCTCGCCAACGCCGGCATCGACTACCGCTGCTGGCGCCCGACCAACACCGGCTACTCCTGCCGGGGCCGCTCCCAGGACGACGGCCTGGCCCTGAAGGTGCGCGCCAAGGCACTCCGTTAGCCGACACGTCGGTCGAATCGCCCAAAACTGGTCATGCGCGACCACTGCTGAACCGGATGCAGTAGGTGCATGTCGCACCGACCCTCGCGCGGCCGCGCGCTGCTCGCGGCCCTCACCGTCCCCCTGCTGATCGCGTCCGGGCTGACCGCGACGACCACCTCGGCCTCCGCCACGACCCCCGACCACGCCGGGAAGACCACCCCCGCCCGGGCCGCCGAGGCCCGCGCGGCGCTCGCCGACGCCCAGGCCGTGCTCGCCGGCCACGAACCCACCAGCGGCGGCCCCGCCTCTCGCGACGCCACCATGACGTTGCTGCGGCTCGTGCAGCTGCGCAGCGCGCTCACCGGCGCGGACCGGGCCGCCGCCGCCAAGGCGCTCGCCCGGCCGACGCTGACCTACTCCGCCTGCACGGCCGACAACTGCTACCACTGGGACACGACCGGGGCGGACGGCGTACCGGCCACCGACAGCGACGCCGACGGCACGCCCGACTACGTCGAGCAGGTCATGGCCACGGTCGACCACGTGCGCAGCACCTACGTCGGCGCGGGCTACCGCGCCCCCGAGCCGGACGGCACCCTCGGCGGCAGACGCCCAGACCGACATCTACCTCACCGACGTCGGCAACGAGGGCCTCTACGGCTACTGCACCAGCGACAAGTCCTTCCCGCAGAGCGGCCCGTACGACGGGTGGGCCTACTGCGTGCTCGACAACGACTTCACGGCCGCGCAGTTCCCGACGAACACGCCGCTGGAGAACCTCCAGGTGACCGCGGCGCACGAGTACTTCCACGCCGTGCAGTTCGGCTACGACGCCTTCGAGGACGCCTGGCTCATGGAGGCCACCGCGACCTGGGCCGAGGACGAGCTCTACACCGACGTCAACGACAACCTGCAGTACCTCGTGGACAGCCCGCTCACCAAGCCCGGACAGCCGCTGGACACCTTCGTCGACGGCGCCGGGCCGCAGTACGGCGAGTGGATCTTCTTCCGCTTCCTCACCGAGCAGCTCCCCGACGCCGAGGGCGGCCTGCCGACCCTCGTGCGCGACATGCTGGCGGCGCGCCGACGGCTCCGCCGGCGCGAGGGACGAGTACTCGATGCAGGCGGTCACCCACACCCTCGCCGACCGCGGCGTCGACGCGACGGCGGCCTTCGCGGCCTTCGCGATCGCCAACCGGATGCCGCAGCGCTACTACTCCGAGGGCGCCGCGAACGGCTACCCGACCGCGCCACCCGCCGGCACCATCACGCTCTCCAAGCGCAAGTTGGACAGCAAGTGGCGCTACGCCACCGTCGACCACCTCGCCGCCGCCACCGCCCGCTTCAAGCCCGGCAAGGGCCTGTCGGCGAAGTCCTGGAAGCTGAAGGTCTCGGTGGACCTGCCGCCGAAGAAGACCGACACGACCGCCGTCGTCACGGTCGCGAAGCGGTCCGGGAGGCCGCAGGTCTTCCTGATGGCGCTCGACTCCTCCGGCGGCGGGTCGAAGAAGGTCGCGTTCGGGTCGTCCGCCGTCTCCTACGTGGAGGTCACCCTGGTCAACGCCGGAGCGCACTACAGCTGCTGGACCGGCGGCGCCTACTCCTGCCTGGGGACGTCGAAGGACGACGGGCGCAAGCTCTCCGTGCGGGCGGTCGCGACGAAGTAGCAGGCTGTGCGGTCGGCCACCGGCGTCAGCCGGCGGCCAGCCGCTTCAGCGCCTGCCGGGCCACCGCGGGATCGGTCGTCGTCCACATCGGCGGCAGGCTGGCCTTGAGGAACCCGCCGTACCGGGCGGTCGCCAGGCGGGGGTCGAGTACGGCGACCACGCCCCGGTCGCTGCTGCTCCGGATCAGCCGGCCCGACCCCTGGGCGAGCAGCAGCGCCGCGTGGGTGGCCGCGACCTGCATGAACCCGTTGCCGCCGGCCTGGTCGGCGGCCTTCTGGCGGGCGCTGAGCAGCGGGTCGTCGGGCCGCGGGAACGGGATCCGGTCGATCAGCACCAGCTGGCAGGTGTCGCCGGGGACGTCGAGGCCCTGCCACAGGCTGAGCGTGCCGAACAGGCAGGTGTGCGGGTCGCCGACGAACTGTGCGGCGAGCTCGGGCAGCTGCGCGTCGCCCTGGGCGAGGGTGGTCAGGTGCGGCAGCCGCTCGCGCACGACCGCGGCCGCGGCCTCGGCGGCGCGCCGGCTGGAGAACAGGCCGAGCGTGCGGCCGTCGGCGGCGTCGACGAGCTCGACGATCTCGTCGAGCTGCGCCGCACCGAGGCCGTCGCGGCCGGGCGGCGGGAGGTGCCGGGCGACGTACAGGATCGCCTGCCGGCCGTAGTCGAACGGGCTGCCGACGTCCAGGCCGCGCCACGGCATCGCGTCCCCGGTCGGCGCGGCGGCCGGGTCGTCGACCCGCTCGGACGGCTTGAGCCCGACGCTGGTGGCGACCGAGGAGAAGTCGCCGCCGAGCATCAGCGTCGCGGAGGTGAAGACCACCGTCTTCTCCGACAGCAGCTTGTCGCGCATCGGCCCCCACACCTGCAGCGGCGCCACGCACAGCCGCGGCGGCATCCGCTCGGTGCCCTCGGCCAGCCACAGCACGTCGGAGTCGAGGTCGGCGGCCATCCGGTCGGCGGTCGCGAACACCTCCTGCACCGCGGCCTTGGCCTGCTGCAGCCCGGCGTCGGCGTCCTCGGTCGCCTTCGGGTACGCCGACACGCACGCCCGCGCCGCGTCCCGGACCAGCACCAGCGCGTCGCCGAGCTCCTGCGGGATGGCGTCGAACCGCCCGGGTCGTGCGTTGGTCAGCGCCTCGCGCAGCGCGTCCGCGGCATCGGCGAGGTCGTCGGCCTCGTCGCCCTCCCCGCTGTCGACACGTGCCGCTGACTCCGTCGAGCGGCGCGCTCGACCTCGGCGGCCCACAGCTCGTCGGTCGCCGCCTGGGTCACCCGCGCGGTCAGCTCGTGGGCCTCGTCGATCACCACGACGTCGTACTCGGGGATCATCGGGACGCCCTCGATGGCGTCGATCGCGAGCAGCGAGTGGTTGGTGACCACGAGGTGGGAGCGGTGCGCCTTCTCCCGCGCCACCTCGGCGAAGCACTCCTGGCCGAACGGGCACTTGGAGGCGCCGAGGCACTCGCGGTGGTTGACGCTGACCTGGCGCCACTCCTTGTCGGTGTGCCGCGGGGCGTTGTCGCGCTCGCCGCTGCCGCCCTGCTCGGCCTCCTCCTCGGCCCACGCGCGCAGCTCGAGCACCTTCTTGCCGAGCGAGCCCTCGGGCAGCTCGACCAGCGCGCCCTGGTCGTCGGGCACGCCCTCGCGGATGCGGTGCAGGCAGGCGTAGTTCGACCGGCCCTTGAGCACGGCGTACGACGTGTCCGCGCCTGCCCCGGAATCCGGTAGGGCCTTCACGGCCTCGACCAGCCGCGGCAGGTCGCGCTCGACCAGCTGGTGCTGCAGCGCGAGCGTCGCGGTCGCGACCACCACCCGGTGCTCGTGCAGCAGGCTCGGCACCAGGTAGGCCAGCGACTTGCCGGTGCCGGTGCCGGCCTGGACCAGCAGGTGCTGCTCGTGCTCCATCGCCTGCGCGACCGCCTCGGCCATCGCCACCTGCCCGGCGCGCTCCTGCCCGCCGAGCGCCGCGACCGCGGTGCTCAGCAGCTCGCTCACGGTGGGGGCTTCGGGCACCCGGAAACCCTAGCCGCGGCACCGGACAGCCCGACGCGCCTGTCCCCAGGATCAGTCCGAGCCCCCGGAGCTCGCCTCGAACACCGGGACGCCGGACTCGCAGCGGGCGCGGACCTCGGCCTCGCGGCTCTCCGAGCCCTGGCCCTCGAACGTCACCCGGATCTCCTCGGCGCTGACGTCGCGCTCCTCCACCACGAAGCCCGGGTCGGCGGACTTGGCGACCAGCGCGATCGTGGCGCCGCGGCACTCGGCGGTGACGAACCCGCCGGTCCCCTGCCAGGTCCGGCGCTCCACGGTCGAGCCGGTCGGGCCGGTCGGGCCGGTCGGCGACGGCGACGGGCTCGCCGACCTGGTGGGCCCGGTCGGGCGCGCGCCCGGGGTGGTGGTCGTCGCCGGGGCCTCGACGACCGGTTCGGCGGTCGGCGCGATGCCGTTGCCGGCGCGGGAGATCACCGCCCACACCGCCGACGACCCGACGGCGACCACGACCACCCAGGCCAGGATCGCGGAGGCGACGGTGCGTCGGGTGCTCACAGGGACCATTCTCCCCCCGCGCGCAGGCGCGCCCGCGTAGGTTGAACGACATGGCCAGCATCCTGGTCGTCGAGGACGACGCCGCGATCCGCGACGCCGTACGCCGGGGGCTGACCGAGCGGGGTCACGCGGTCACCACCGCGGCGACCGGCCTGGCCGGGCTCGAGCAGGTCCTCGCCGAGCGCCCGCAGGCGGTCCTCCTCGACCTCGGGCTGCCCGACGTCAGCGGGCTGACCCTGATCGGGATGATCCGCGCCGCCAGCGCGGTGCCGATCATCGTGATCACCGCCCAGGACGACGACCCCACGATGATCCAGGCCCTCGACAGCGGCGCCGACGACTACGTGGTCAAGCCGTTCGGCACCGACCAGGTCGAGGCCCGGGTCCGCGCGGTGCTGCGCCGCGGCGACCGGGCCCAGGCGGCCGAGCCGATCAGGGTCGGCGAGCTGGTCATCGACGAGGGCGCCCGCACCGCGACCCTGGCGGGCCGCCGGCTCGACCTGGCCCGCCGCGAGTTCGACCTGCTGCTCGCCCTGGCCCAGCGGCGCGGGCAGGTGATGAGCAAGCGCGAGATCCTCGCCGAGGTCTGGCAGCAGCCGTACGGCGGGGGCGACCGCACCGTCGACGTGCACCTGTCCTGGCTGCGCCGCAAGCTCGGGGAGACGGCGGCCGAGCCGCGCTACATCGTCAGCGTGCGCGGCGTCGGCGTACGCCTGGTCGACCCGGACGCCTCCTGATGCGTCGCCGGATCTCATGGCTGGTCATCGCCACCACGTCGACCGTGGTGTTCTCCTTCGTCATCCCGCTGTGCCTGCTGGTCCGCACGCTCGCCGAGGACCGCGCGATGGCGGCCGCCGACCAGGAGGCCCGCAACGTCGCGATCCTGGTCGCGGGCCTCGAGTCCGACCCGCAGCTGACCGACCTGGTCACCGACCTGGACCGCCGCGGCACGCCGTCGACGAGCGTGCTGACCGCCGACAGGCAGGTGATCGGCTCCTACACCGCGATGCGGCCAGGACCCGGAGGTACGCCGCGCCGCCCGCGGCGAGGGCTTCCGGGTCGTCGACGGCAACGGGCGGCCGGGTGCTGCTGCCGGTGGTGCTGGAGAAGGGCACCGCGGTGGTGCGCAGCAGCGTCACGCCGGCCGACCTGCACCGCGGCGTCGCCGGGGCCTGGGCGGGCATCATCGGTCTCGGCGTGGTGCTGCTGGCGCTGGCGCTGGTGATCGCCTCCCGGCTGGGCCGCCGGGTCAGCGAGCCGGTGCGGCAGGTCGCCGGCACCGCGCACCAGCTGCGCGAGGGCGACCTCGCACGCCCGGGCCGAGGTGGCCGGCCCGCCCGAGACCCGCGAGCTGGCCCGGGCCCTGAACGGCCTGGCCGACCGCATCGCCGAGCTCCTCGCCGCCGAGCGGGCCGCGGTCGCCGACCTCTCCCACCGGCTCCGCACGCCCGTGACCGCGCTGCGCCTGGACGCCGAGGCGGTCGCCGGACGAGGAGCTCGCCGAGCGGCTCGGTCGAGCACATCGGCGTACTCCAGCGCTCCATCGACGCGATCGTCAAGGAGGCCCGGCGGCCCGTGCGCACCGACCTCTCGGCCGCCGGCGACGCCACCGCCGCGGTCCGGGCGCGGCTGGACTTCTGGGCGCCGCTCGCCGAGGACCAGGGCCGCGCCGCTGACGGTGTCGCTGCCCGACCGCGAGGTCACGGTGCCGGTCGCGGCCGACGACCTGGCCGACGTCCTGGACGTGCTGGTCGACAACGTCTTCGCCCACACGGCGGACGGCACGCCGTTCGAGGTCCGGCTCACCACCGCGGAGGGGTACGCCGTGCTCGTGGTCGCCGACCGCGGACCCGGGTTCGCGCCGCGTGCGGAGCCCGGCGGCGACCGGGTCGGCAGCACCGGCCTGGGCCTGGACATCGCCCGGCGCGTCGCCACCGGCTGCGGCGGCGACCTGCAGGTCGAGTCGGAGGCGGGTCGCGGCACGACCGTCACGCTGCGGCTGCCGCTCGTGGCCCGCTGACGCCATCAGTCGGTCCGGCGGTCCCCATCAGTCCCCATCAGTCGTCGTGGCCCGACTCGTGCTCGCCGCCGTGCTCCGACCGTGGCTCGGACCGTGGCTCGACTCGTGCTCGGCGTGCTCGGACTCGTGCTCGTAGCCGTGGTCGCCGCCGGCGCTGCCGTAGCTCGCGTGGCTGGCGACCTGCCGCACGGGTGCCGCGGCCCGCGGGGCGGGGGCGGGCGCCGGGACGACGACGGTGCGGACCTCCTCGGTGACGCACGTCTTGCCCTGGAGCACGGCCGGGCGCTTGCAGGGTGCCCACCGGACCACCGGCCGCTGCCGGTGGTGCCGGGCCTGCTGGGCGCGCTCCGGGGCGTGCCGGCTGGCGGCGGCCGCGCTCGCGGCGCCGCTCGACCCGCCGCTGCTCGCGGCGATCTGGTAGGCGGTGACGCCGCCGGCGACGCCGAGGGCGACGACGGCGGTCAGGACGAAGGCAGGAATGAGCTTCATGCCGGGAGCGTGCGACGCGGCGCGCTATGGGCGCCTCGCGAGAGGGTCAAGGGCGGGTCAAGGAATCCCGTGAGGTGCTCTTAACAGGCGCATGAGGCCGCCTTGGCCGCCGATCCGCGAAGGTCGGGCCATGACCTACTCCTCGACACACCGTGACCGCTACCGGCTGGGTGTCGCCGCCGTCTCCGGCCTGACCGTGGTCGCTTCCGTGACCGCGGCCGGGTGGGTGACGGGTGCGGCGGCGCGCACCACCGCCGAGCAGCAGAGCCAGCCACCGACCCAGCCGCAGGCGCAGGTCCAGGGCGCCGCGGCCCAGGGCCGGACGACCGCCGCCCGCGCCGTGCAACGCGGCGACGACGGCGGCGGCGACGACGGCCGGAAGGTCGTCTACAAGCAGCGGCCGCAGCGCACCCACGTGACCGTGCGCTACGTGACCGGCACCCCGGCCCCGAGCACGGGCGGGACGGTCAGCCAGCCCGCGTCCCAGCCGGTCTCCCAGCCGGTCTCCCAGCCGGCGCCGGCTCCCGCCCCGGCCCCGGCACCGGCGCCTGCGCCGGCCCCGAGCTCAGGGTCCTGAGATGGCCGTCCCGACGACCGTCGCACGGTTCTCCGCGCTCGGCACCTACGTGCACCTGGCCACCCGGCGCGCCGACGACCTCGAGCCGGCCCGCCGGCTGGCCGAGGCCGTCCTCGCCGAGGTGGACCGGACCTGCAGCCGGTTCCGGCGCGACTCCGACCTGACCCGCGCGAACGCCGCCGCGGGCCGGTGGGTGTCGGTCGACCCGCTGCTGGTCGCCGCGGTCACCACCGCCTGCTCGGCCGCCCTGCACACCGAGGGCCTGGTCAACCCGCTGCTCGGCCGCCCGCTGGTCCAGCTCGGGTACGACCGCGACCTCGCCGAGCTGCGCGTGGTCGAGCCCGCGGGGCCGGTCCTCCCCTGGCCGGCCCCGCCGGGCCCCGAGCGGTGGCGCGAGATCGGCCTGGACGCCGACGGCGCGATCCGGGTGCCGGCGGGCACCGCCCTCGACCTCGGCGCGACCGGCAAGGCGTGGGCCGCCGACGTGCTCGCCGCCACCTTCGCCGCCGAGCTGCGCGGCCCCGCGCTGGTCAGCCTGGGCGGCGACCTGGCCGATCTCGGCCGCCGACGGCTCCGCCCCCGACGGCGAGCCCTGGCCGATCGCGGTCTCGACCCATCCCGACGGGCCGACCGAGACGACGGTCGCGCTCGACCGCGGCGGCCTGGCCACCTCGAGCACCCGGGTGCGGCGCTGGTCGCGCGGCGGGGTGCGCCTGCACCACCTGCTCGACCCGCGCACCGGCCGCCCGGCGCCCGAGGTCTGGGGCACGGTCACCGCGACCGGCCCGACCTGCACCGCGGCCAACACCGCCACCACCGCCGCCGTCGTCCTCGGCGCCGACGCCCCGGCCTGGCTGGCCGCCCGGGGCGTGGACGCCCGGCTGGTCGCCACGGACGGCCGCGTCGTCACCACCGGCGCCTGGCCGGCCGAGGTCGAGGGGGTGCCGGCATGATCCACGGCGCGTTCCTCTGGTACCTCAACCGCGGCACCGGGTTCGTCATCCTGGCGCTGTTCACGCTGACCACCGTCCTCGGCGTGCTCGCGACCGGCGGCCGCGCCGGCCGCGGCCTGCCGCGGTTCGTGACCCAGGCGCTTCCACCGCAACGTGGCCCTGCTGTCCGTGGTGGTGCTCGGCGTCCACGTGGCGACCGCGGTGGCCGACAGCTACGTCGACATCCGGTGGTGGCAGGCGCTGCTGCCCTGGCTCGGCACGACGTACCAGCCGCTCTGGCTGGGCCTGGGCACGCTCGCGCTCGACCTGCTGCTGGTGGTGACGCTGACCAGCCTGCTGCGCACCCGCCTGCGGCACCGGTCCTGGCGCGCGGTGCACCTGCTGGCGTACGCCGCGTGGGCGGCCGGCCTCGTGCACGGGCTCGGCATCGGGACCGACGTGCGCGCCGGCGCCGCGTGGGCGCACGCGATCACGATCGGCTCGATCGGCGCGGTCGCCGGTGCGGTCGCCTGGCGGCTCGGGTCGCTGGTCGCCGACCGGTACGCCGCCCGGCCGCTGCCCGTGGGGAGCCGGCGATGACCGGGTCTCCCGGGTCCCCGGTGCCGGTGCCCACCGCCGTCGACGTCCGCCCCGGCCCCGCGCTGCTGGCCGGCCTCGCCGACGGGCCGGGGCTCGCCGCCCACCGGCAGCGGTACGGCGAGCTGCCGCCGGTCCACCTCGACGAGCTGCTCGCCGCGGTCGAGCGGATCCGGCTGCGCGGCCGCGGCGGCGCGGCGTTCCCGTTCGCCATCAAGCTGCGCACCACCGCCGAGCGCCGCCGCGCGGTCGTGGTGGTCAACTTCAGCGAGGGCGAGCCGGCCAGCGCCAAGGACTCCGCGCTCGCCCTCACCCGCCCGCACCTGGTGCTCGACGGGGCCGTGGCCACGGCCCGCGCCCTGCGCGCGCGCGAGCTGCACGTCGTCGTACCCGCCGAGCGGCCGCTGGTCGCCGCCGCGGTCCGCGCGGCGCTGCGCGAGCGGCACGACCGGGTCCGCACGCACGTGCACACCGCGGACCACCGGTTCGTCGCCGGGCAGGCGCGCGCGGTCATCGAGCTGATGGGCGGCCGCCCGAACCTGCCGGTCACCGCCTGGACCCCCGAGGCGGTCGCCGGCCACCAGGGCCGCCCGACGCTGCTGTCCAACGCCGAGACCTGGGCGCACGTCGGGCTGGTCGTGCTGCGCGGCGCGGAGGCGTACGCCGCCCTCGGCACCCCCGACGAGCCGGGGACCGCGCTGCTGACCCTGTCGGGCCCGCGGCCCACCGTGGTCGAGGTGCCCTACGGGACGCCCTGGCGGGCCGTCCTGCCGCCGGCGCTGGTCGGGCCGGCCGGTGCTGCTCGGCGGCTTCCACGGGTCCTGGGTCGCGTGGCCGGCGCTGGAGTCCGGCACCGTCTCGGTCGACGCGATGGCCGCGGCCGGGACGCCGCTGGGCGCCGGGGTCGTGCGTGTGCCCGGACTCCTCGCCGGCGGACTTCACCGCCCGGGTCGTGGACTACCTGGCCGGGCAGAGCGCGCGCCGCTGCGGGCCCTGCCTCAACGGGCTGCCGGCCCTCGCCGACGCCGTGCACGCGGTGGCCGACGGCACCGGCGGACCCGAGCGGGTGCAGCAGCTGGCCGACCTGGTCGCCGGCCGCGGCGCCTGCGCCCACCCCGACGGCACCGCCCGCCTGGCGCGCTCGCTGCTCGCGACCCTGGCCAGCGAGGTCGGCGCATGACCACCCGGCTGCGCGTCGACTGGCCCAGCTGCCACGCGCGCGGGCTGTGCCACGAGCTGCTGCCCGAGCTGGTCGACCTCGACGAGTGGGGCTACCCGGTCGTCGGCGGCGAGGTCACCCCCGAGCTGCTGGCCGACGCCCGGGCCGCCGTACGGATGTGCCCGCGGCTGGCGCTGCGGCTGGTGGACGCCCCGCGCTAGCTCGTGAGCGCCGCGATCTCGCGGGCGACGAAGTCGCCGAACTCCTGGTGCCCCGCCGGGGTGGGGTGCAGGTGGTCGGGGAGGTAGGGCAGCCGGAGGCCGGAGGTGCGGATGTACGGCACGTCGTACCTCGTCGACAGCCTCGCCAG
This sequence comes from uncultured Actinomycetota bacterium, assembly GCA_963763225.1. Taxonomy (GTDB): domain Bacteria; phylum Actinomycetota; class Actinomycetes; order Propionibacteriales; family Nocardioidaceae; genus Nocardioides. The sequence goes on from CAVXNT010000011.1 coordinate 29,659, forward strand.
CAGCGCGTCGACGCGGGGTACGCCGGCGGCGCGGGACGGTGCGCTGGCCGGGCCGACCACGACGACCCGCTGCCCGTGCAGTGCACGCATCAGGCGCGCGAAGCCGGCGCGGATGTCGGTGCTCGGCTGGTTGTAGTCGTTGAGGCCGCCCTCGACCACGACCAGCGCGGCGCCGTCGCGGACCGCGGCCGGTGCCCGGTCGGCGAACGAGACGGGGCCGCAGTCGATGGCGTGCTCGCTGAACCCGGACCCGGAGAACCCGGCGACGTGCACGCTGCCCGGCAGCCGCGACGGCCAGGACTGCGCGGTGTTCGCGAGCCCGAGCCCGGCCGACCAGGAGTCGCCGATCACCACGACCCGGTCGCCGCTGCCGGTGACCTCGCCGGCCCGGAGCACGGACCCGGCGGCGAACCGGTCGCAGCGGTCGGGGGCCGCGCCGCGGGCGCGCACCGAGAGCACCGCCACCAGGGTCGCCACGACCAGCACCACGACCACGGCCGTGGCCACGACCGGTCGACGTGCGAACGGGACCATGCCGGCGACCCCCCGGGAGCTCATGACAACAGGTTCGGCAGAGGAACGGATCCGGTGTCCGGAATGACGCAGAAATCGCTGTCCGCTACCGAATCGTGATGTTCTGGCGCCATGAGCGAACGACTTGAGGTCCCCGGTCCCGACGGCCGCACCATCGAGGCGCTCGTCGGAGGTGACCCCGCTGGCATCGGGCTCCTGCTGCACGGCGGGTCGCCGTCCGCGGTCGCCGAGTGGTCCTTCGTCGAGGACGCGGCGCAGCGTGCGGGCCTGCACCTGGTGACCTACTCGCGGCCCGGGTACGGCGGGTCCACGCCGCGCCCGGAGCCCGGGCGGTACGTCGACGACGTCGAGGAGTCGACCGTCGTGCTCGACCACGTCGGGATCGACCAGTTCGTCACGCTCGGCTGGTCCGGCGGCGGCCCGCGGGCCCTGGCCTGCGCGGCCCTGCTGCCCGACCGGTGCCGGGCCGCGGCCTCGCTGGCCGGCGTGGCGCCGTACCACGGCGAGGGCCTGGACTGGTTCGACGGCATGGCCGAGGAGAACCACGCGGAGTACCACGCCGCCGAGCAGGGCCGCGAGGTCTACGAGGAGTACCTCGAGCGCGAGTTCCTGCCGATCCTGCAGGCCACGCCCGAGCAGCTGGCCGAGGCGATGGGCGGGCTGGTGACGCCGGTCGACCAGGCGGCCATGGACGCCGACTTCGCGGACTGGCTGAGCCGCACCTTCCAGAACGCCGGCGCACAGGGCGTCACCGGCGTGCGCGACGACGGCATCGCGGCGGTCTCGCCGTGGGGCTTCGACCTGGCCGACATCGACGTACCCGTCGCGATCTGGCAGGGCCGGCAGGACGCCATGGTGCCGTTCGCGCACGGCGAGTGGCTGGCCGCCCACGTCCCCGGCGCCCACGCGCACCTGTTCGACGACGAGGGCCACCTGTCGCTGGTGCGCCGCATCGACGACGTGCTCGCCGACCTCAAGCAGCTCGCCGGCATCTGACACGGCGGCCCCGCGGACGTCATACGGACGGAGCAACCGTTTGCTCCGTCCGTATGACGTTGTGGGGTCGTCGGGGGCGGTCAGGTGGGGTGCAGCACCTCGCGCAGCCGCGGGAACTCGGTGCGGGCGTGGCGGTCCATCTCCTCGGCGAAGGTGCGGGTGAAGTAGAGCCGCCACAGCGGGTCGAGCACCCGCCCCCGCCCGGTCCAGCCGGCGCTGATGGTGTGCGTGAGCGCGAGGCCGTCGGGGGTGTCGCGCAGCGCGAGGGTGAGCCGGACCGGGAGCCGCAGCCGCCACGGCAGCAGCCGCCACACGATCCGCTCGCCGGGCACCGCCTCGACCACCTCCGCGCGCATCCGCAGGTGCCGCCGCCCGACGAGCTCGTCCATCCACACCAGGTCACCGACGTGGCCGCCGGGCCCGGGCCGCAGCACGTGCAGCTCGCGGTGGGTGCCGGGCCACCAGGCCCGGTACCGCTCGTCGTCGCAGTCGAGCATGAAGTCGGTCAGCTCCCGGCCGGTCAGGCCGGGCACGGTCATCGCGGACGCCAGCGTCAACATCGCCGCCCCTTCCCTCGGCCCCATCCCAGCGCGAGGGACCGGCCGGGGGCAGGGGCGTTGGTCCCGGCGCGCCCGGGGGATCCGTGTGCCCGGCGTCACTCAAGTCGGGCCCGCGGCCGACCGACATCTGGAGAGCGGCACCGGCATCCGGTCCGCGCCCGCCACCCGGACCGTCCGCCCCTGCCCCCGGAAAGGCCCCCGTGACCTCCGCCCGCACCGGCGCCGCAGCCGCCCTCCTCACCGCCGTCGCCCTCGCCGCGGCCCCGACCGCGCACGCCGCTCCCCCGGTCCAGCCGGCCGCCCGGGCAGCCCGGGCAGCACCGGGCCGGGGCGGTCGCCGACGGCTCCGGCCGCTACCTGGTCCGGTACCGCCCCGGCACCGACGTCGCCGGCCAGGCCCGGGGCCTGCGGGTCAGCGGCGTGACGGTGCGACGTACCTTCTCGCACGCCGTGCGGGCCGCCGCGGTCACCGCCACACCGGCCGCCGCGGCCGCCCTCGCGCACAACCCGCACGTCCTGGCCGTCGAGCCGGACGCCGTCGTCTCCGTGTCGGACACCCAGACGCCCGCACCGTGGGGCCTGGACCGCATCGACCAGCCGACCCTGCCGCTGTCGAACACCTTCACACCGGCGGGCACCGGCGCGGGCGTCGAGGTGTACGTCGTCGACACCGGCGTCCGCGCCGACCACGCCGACTTCGGTGGCCGGGTCGAGGCCGGGTACGGCGTCGTCCCCGACGGCCGGGGCACCACCGACTGCAACGGCCACGGCACCCACGTCGCGGGCACGGTCGCCGGCACGACGTACGGCGTGGCCAAGGCGGCGCAGGTCGTGCCGGTCCGGGTGCTGGGCTGCGACGGCTCGGGCTACATGTCCGACGTCGTCGCCGGCCTGGACTGGGTGGCGGCCGACCACGCCGCGGGCACACCGGCGGTGGTCAACCTCAGCCTCGGCGGCGACGTCAGCCCGACGCTCGACGCCGCCCTCGCCGGCGTCATCGCCGACGGCGTGACCGCCACCGTCGCGGCCGGCAACGCCGAGCGCCGACGCCTGCCTGGACTCCCCCGCACGGGTCCCCGCGGCGCTGACCGTCGCCGCGAGCGACAGCAGCGACCGCCAGGCGTCGTTCTCCAACCACGGCAGCTGCGTGGACCTCTTCGCGCCCGGTGTCTCGGTCAGGTCCGACTACGACACCTCCAGCACCGCCACCGCCACCATGTCCGGCACCTCGATGGCCGCGCCGCACGTCGCGGGCGCGGCGGCCGCCGTGCTGTCCCAGGACCCGACGCTGACGCCGACCCAGGTCGGCGCCGCGCTCCTCGACGCGGCCGACCCCGGCGTACTGACCGGCGTCTCGGCCGGCACCGCGAACCGGCTGCTGTTCGTCCCGACGCTCGGCTCCGCCCCGGAGCCGACCCCGGAACCGACCCCCACGCCGACCCCCGAGCCGAGCCCCGCCACCGCACCCTCGGCGGCCACGGACGTCTCGGCCAGCGCCGGCCGGCGCGCGGCCAGGGTCGCCTGGGTCCGCGGCGACGACGGCGGCTCCGCGCTCACGGCCCAGACCGTCGCGGTGTACTCCGGCACCCGCCGGATCCGCACCCTGCGCGTCCCAGCCGGGTCGACCGGGCTCAGGGTGCACCGGCTGAAGCCGCGCCGCGCCTACGCCTTCACCGTCGTCGAGACGAACGCCGTGGGCTCCAGCCCCGAGTCGGCCCGTTCCGGCACGGTGACGGTCACCGCCAAGCACCGGCACCACCGCAAGCGTCACCACCACCACCTGCGCTGAGGTCACCGCGGGACGTCATACGGACAGAGCTGGGGTTGCTCCGTCCGTATGACGTCCGCGGGGTGGGAGGGGGTCAGACGGCGTACGCCGCCAGCTCGCCGGCGAGGTCCTCGTTGGCGCGGCCGGACACGATCGTGCCGTCGCCGGTGTGCTCCAGCGAGTCGATCTCGCCGTGCTGGTGCAGCCGGTTGATCAGGTCGCCGCGCTCGTAGGGCAGCAGCGCCTTGAACTCCACGTCCGGGTCGGGGCAGCTCGCTCTCGACGACGCCGCAGCGCCTCGGCGATGCCCTCGCCGGTCCTGCGCCGAGACCACCACGCGAGTGCGGCTCGCGCTGGCGCAGCCGGGCCAGCACCATCGGGTCGGCGGCGTCGGCCTTGTTGATGACGACCAGCTCGGGCACCCGGTCGGCGCCGATCTCGGCGAACACCTCGCGCACCGCGGCCAGCTGGCCCTCGGGGTCGGGGTGGGAGCCGTCGACGACGTGCAGGATCAGGTCGGAGTCGGCGACCTCCTCCAGCGTCGAGCGGAACGCCTCGACGAGCTGGTGCGGCAGGTGCCGGACGAACCCGACGGTGTCGCTCATCGTGTAGACGCGGCCGTCGGCGGTGGTCGTGCGGCGGGTGGTCGGGTCGAGCGTCGCGAACAGCGCGTCCTCGACCAGCACGCCGGCGTCGGTGAGCCGGTTGAGCAGCGAGGACTTGCCGGCGTTGGTGTAGCCGGCGATCGACACGCTGGGGATCGTGGTGGCGGCGGCGCTCCTGGCCGCTTGGTGTCGCGGGTGCCCTTCATCTCGCCTGCAGGTCGCGGCGCAGCTTGGCGATCTTGGTGTTGATCCGGCGCCGGTCGGTCTCGATCTTGGTCTCACCGGGGCCACGGCCGCCGATGCCGGCACCGGCGCGCGACCCGGCCACCGGCCTGGCGGGAGAGGTTGCCGCCCCAGCCGCGCAGCCGCTGCTTCATGTAGTTGAGCTGGGCCAGCTCGACCTGCGCCTGGCCCTCGCGGGACTTCGCGTGCTGGGCGAAGATGTCGAGGATCAGCGCGGTCCGGTCGACGACCTTGACCTTGAGCCGGTCCTCGAGGTTGCGCAGCTGGCTGGGCGCGAGCTCGCCGTCGCAGATGACGGTGTCGGCGCCGGTGGCCTGGACGATCTCGCGCAGCCCGTCGACCTTGCCGCGGCCGATGTAGGTCGCCGGGTCGGGCTTCTGCCGGCGCTGGTAGATCGCGTCGAGCACCTCCGAGCCGGCGGTCTCGGCGAGCAGCGCGAGCTCGGCCATCGAGTTCTCGGCGTCCTGCGACGCTGCCCTCGGTCCACACGCCGACCAGCACCACCCGCTCCAGGCGCAGCTGGCGGTACTCGACCTCGGTGATGTCCTCGAGGTCGGTGCGCAGGCCGGCGACCCGGCGCAGCTCGTGCCGCTCGGCGAGGTCGAGCTCGCCGGTGGTGAGCTCGGGGTCGGGCTCGTCGGCCCAGCTGTCGTCGGGTCCCTCGTCGGGCTCGTCGTCGTCGGTCGAAGCCGAGACCCAGTCGTCGGTCTCCTCGAGCTCGACGGTCCCGCCCCCTCGGGGGCCTCGTCGAGCCGGTCCCAGTCACGGGTGGCGTCCAGCTCGGCGTCGAGGTTGAAGTCGCGTGCGTTCGTCATATGCCTCTCAGGGTAGATGTGGGGCCCGGGCAGCGCGAGCCGTTAACCGTCAGTGCGTGGTTCCCACACCGGGTCGAACGCCGTGGGGCCGGGAGCGATTCCCGCAGCGGCTCCCGGCAGTAGGTTGACCCGGTGATCTCCCCCAGCGCAGGAAATCCCCGACCGCGCCCGCGTCGTCATCATCGGTGGCGGCGTCATCGGCTGCTCGATCGCCTACCACCTCGCCCACGCCGGCTGGACCGACGTGGTGCTGCTCGAGCGCGACCGGCTCACCTCCGGCACCACCTGGCACGCGGCCGGGCTGATGACCTGCTTCGGCTCCACCTCGGAGACCTCGACCGGCGATCCGGCTCTACTCCCGCGAGCTCTACGCCCGGCTCGAGGAGGAGACCGGCCAGGCCACCGGCTTCAAGCCGGTCGGGCTGATCGAGGCGGCGGCCGACGAGGCCCGGCTCGAGGAGTACCGCCGGGTCGCCGCCTTCCAGCGGCACCTCGGCCTGGAGATCGAGGAGATCTCCCCGCGCGAGATGTCCGAGCTGTTCCCGTGGGCGCAGGACCGACGACCTGCTGGCCGGCTTCCACGTGCCCGGCGACGGCCGGGTGAACCCGGTCGACCTCACCACCGCGCTGGCCAAGGGCGCCCGGCAGCTCGGCGTCCGCGATCGTCGAGGGCGTCACCGTCGACCGACGTGCTGCACCGACCGCGGGCGCGGTGACCGGGGTGCGGGTCTCGACCGGCTCGACCGGCGACCGGGCCGACGTCGAGTGCGAGTACGTCGTCAACTGCGCCGGCATGTGGGCCCGCGAGCTGGGCGCCCGCAACGGGCTGGTGATCCCGAACCAGGCCGCCGAGCACTACTACCTGATCACCGACACCATCGAGGGCCTCGACCCGGACGCGCCGGTCTTCGAGGACCCCGCCGTCCTACGGCTACTACCGCGAGGAGGGCGGCGGGATGATGGTCGGCCTGTTCGAGCCGAAGGCCGCGCCGTGGCAGGTCGAGGGCATCCCGCGCGGACTTCTCGTTCGGCACGATCCCGCCGGACTGGGACCGGATGGCGCCGTTCCTGGAGAAGGCGATGGCCCGGGTCCCGGTGACGCTGGAGGTCGGCGTACGCACGTTCTTCTGCGGCCCGGAGTCGTTCACGCCCGACCTCGCGCCCGCCGTCGGCGAGGCGCCCGGGCATCCGCAACTACTTCGTCGCCGCCGGGCATGAACTCCGTCGGCATCCTCTCCGCCGGCGGGCTGGGCCGGGTGCTGGCGCACTGGATCACCACCGGCCGCCCCGACGTGGACGTCACCGGCTTCAACGTCGACCGGTTCCGGCCCTGGCAGGCCGACGACGGCCTACCGGGCCGCGCGCACCACCGAGATCCTCGGCACCGTGTACGCCGCGCACACCCCCGGCAAGCAGCTGCGCTCGGCGCGCAGCACGCTGCTCTCCCCCGTCCACGACCGGCTGGTCGAGCAGGGCGGCTACCTGCGCGAGGTCTCCGGGCTGGGAGGGCGCCGACTGGTTCGCCGGGCCGGGCGTCGACGCCGACCGCCGAGCCGACGTGGGGCCGGGCGCCGTGGTTCGAGCAGTGGGAGGCCGAGCACCGCGCCGTCCGCGAGGGCGTCGGGCCTGATGGACATGAGCTTCATGGCCAAGCTCCGGGTGCGCGGCGCCGACGCCGGCGCCGTGCTCGACCGGGTCTCGGCCGGCGCGGTGAACGGCGCGCCGGAGACCATCACCTACACCCAGTGGCTCGACGAGGACGGCCGGATCGAGGCCGACCTGACGGTCACCAAGCTCGCCGACGACGACTTCCTCGTGGTCGCCTCCGACACCGCGCACGGGCACGCGCTGGCCTGGCTGGGCCGCCACGTCGACCCTCGAGCCGGCGCCGACGTGCAGCGTCGAGGACGTCACCGCCGACTTCGCCCAGCTCAACGTGCAGGGGCCGCGGTCCCGCGAGGTGCTGGCCGCGCTCACCGACGGCCGACCTGTCGACCGAGGCGTTCGGCTTCCGCACCGCCCGCGTGGATCGACGCTGGCCGGCGTCCGGGTGCTGTGCGTCCGGATCACCTACCTCGGCGAGCTCGGCTACGAGCTCTACGTGCCCGCCGGCGACGGCCTGAAGGTCTACGACGCGCTGCAGGCCGCCGGCGCGGCCGCACGGCCTGCGCCCGGTCGGGCTCAAGGCGCTGGCCTCGCTGCGGATGGAGAAGGGCTACCGCGACTTCGGCCACGACATCGACAACACCGACTGCCCGCTCGAGGTCGGGCTCGGGTTCGCGCTGGCGCTCGACAAGCCCGGCGGCTTCGTCGGCCGCGAGGCGGTGCTGGCGCGGCGCGAGGCCGCCAACCGGGCCGCGCGGCGGGATGGCCCAGCGGCTGGTGCAGGTGCGGGTGCTCGACCCCGAGCCGCTGCTGTTCCACGCCGAGGTGGTGCACCGCGACGGCGTGCCGGTCGGCTACGTCCGGGCCGCGTCGTACGGCTGGACGCTCGGCTCGGCGGTCGGGCTGGCGATGGTGTCCGGCGGCGGCGAGCCGGTCGACCGCCGGACTGGCTGGCGTCGGGCGCGTGGGAGGTCGACGTCGCCGGCACCCGGCACGCCGGTCGGAGGTGTCGCTGCGGCCGATGTACGACCCGACCCGCTCGGACCCGTCGAGGTCCGTGGCGTCGGGGCCTGCCCCCGACGCCGAGCTCGCGACCTGCTGCCGGCTCCCGACGGCCGGTCCTGCTCGGCGTCACCGGCGCGCCGGGGGCCGGGAAGTCGAGGCTGGCGGCCGCGCTGGCGGCGCGTCGGCGCTGCCGGTGGTGCCGATGGACGGCTTCCACCTCGCCGACGTGGAGCTGGCGCGGCGCGGGCTGCTGGACCGCAAGGGCGCGCCGGAGACCTTCGACGCACTGGGGGTACGCCGCCCTGCTCGGCTCGGCTGCGCGCGGGCCCGGAGGACGTGGTGCTGGCGCCGGCGTTCGAGCGCGACCTGGAGCAGCCGCTCGCCGGGCGCGGTCGCGGTGCCGCCCGGCGGGCCGGTGGTGACCGAGGGCAACTACCTGCTGCTCGACGAGCCGCGCTGGCGCGGCGGTGCGGGCCAGCTGGACGCGGTGTGGCACGTGGTCGCCGACGAGTCGCTGCGGCTGGAGCGGCTGGTGGCGCGGCACGTGGCCTTCGGCAAGACGCCGCCGAGGCCGCGGCGCCTGGGTGGAGCGGGTGGACCGGCCGAACGCCGCGGCTGGTCGAGGCGGCCGCCGCACGCGCCGACGTGGTGGTCGAGGTCTAGGCCCGCAGGGTCGTGTGCCCAGCGACGCGCCCTGGCGCGTCAGCAGGCACACGACCCTCACTCCGCCGGGCTCAACCGCGGGCGAGGAGCGCGCGGGCCAGCCAGAGGTCGCCGCGGGTGGCGCGGTGTTCGGCGACGGCGTGGCCGACCAGGTGCTGCTGCGGGTGCAGGGCTCGTCGCGGCCGGTACGCCGGGGCGCGGAGCGGTTCCCGGACCTCACCGACCGCGAGCTCGAGGTGCTCGACCTCGTGGCGCACGGCCTCTCGAACGCCGCCATCAGCTCACGGCTGTACGTGTCGGACAAGACCGTGCGCAACGTGGTGTCGACGGTCATCGCGAAGGTCGGCGCCCGCGACCGCGCCGACGCGATCCTGATCGCGCGGGAGGCCGGGCTCGGCGAGCGCTGACCGCTCCCGCCTAGCGCCGCTCCGCGGCGAACGCGCCGGGCGTCAGACCGGTGACCGACCGGCAGTCGCGGGCGAAGTGCGCCTGGTCGGCGTACCCCAGCTCGGCGGCGACCCGCGCGAGGTCGGGGCGGTCCTTGTCGGCCAGCCGCTCGGCCGCCTCGTGGAGCCGGCGCCGCTGGATCAGCCACTTCGGTGACAGGCCGATCCGGCGCGCGGTGAGGCGCTGCAGGGTGCGCTCGGTCATGGCGAACTTGTCGCAGACCTGGCCGACGCGGTGCACGTCGGGGTCGCCCTCGACGTACTCGACGACCGCGTTGACCAGCAGGCCCTCGTCGTCGACGGGCAGCAACGCGCGCAGCGACTCCTCGACGGCGGCGACGGCGGCCTGCTGGCGGTCCGGGTCGTCGGGGTCGTCGCCGACCGCGGCGCGGATCCCTGGCCGTGAGCGCCTCGTCGGGCAGCGGGATGCGGCGGTCGGTCAGCCGGTCGACCGGGCCGCCGGCCAGGGCGAGCCCGGCGGCGGGCTGGAGCATGGTGCCGAGCGCCCAGCCGGTGCCGGCCAGCTCCTGGGTGGACAGGCCGCTGCTCGGGCCGACGAGCAGGGCGTACTCGTGGGAGACCACGATCAGGCAGACCGGGTACTGCAGCACCCGCTGCGCCGAGACGTGCCCGTCCGGCAGCGACCAGACCGGCATCCAGTAGCGGCGCACGACGTCGGCGAGGTCCGGGCTCGGCGCGAACCGGTGGATCGGCGGGCTGTAGCCGGACGCGTCGAGCAGGTGCGCGCGCTCGGTCGGGTCGATCCGGCGGTTGCGGGTCATGTGTCGGATTCTTTCAAGAGCCACCGACAGTCGCGCCCCGATGCTGGGCGAATGAACCTCTTCCTCAGCGCCGCCGAGCGCTTCACCGCCACCGTCGACGCCGCCACCGACTGGTCCGCGGCCAGCCCGTGCGAGGCCTGGACCGCCGCGGACCTCGTCGACCACGTCGTCGACGCCGAGCGCGACTTCTTCGCCCGGTTCGACCTCGACCTCGGCGACCGGCCCGCCGGGTCACCGGCCGAGGTGTGGGCGGCCCACCTGGCCGCCGTACGCCCCCTGGCCACCGACGAGCTGCGGTCGCGCGAGCACGACAGCTTCTTCGGCCGGACCACGATCGGGGAGACACTCGACAGCTTCTACGGCTTCGACCTGGTCGTGCACGGCTGGGACCTCGGCGCCTCCCAGGGCGCGCCCACCACGTTCACCGACGCGGACATGGACGCGATGGACCGGGCGTTCGTCGTGTTCGGCGACCACGCCTACGACGACGACGTCTTCAAGCGGCCGGTGCCGGTCTCCTCCGATGCCGACCGGCAGACGCGCCTGCTGGCGCGGATGGGCCGGCGCGCCTGAGCCCGGCAACGGGTCGTGTGCCTGCGGACGCGTCATGGCGCGTTCCCAGGCACACGACCCGACGAGCGGCTACTTGGGGGGCATCCGGATGCCGCCGTCGACGCGGATCACCTCGCCGTTCATGTAGCTGTTGGTGAGGCACTCGACGACCATGCTGGCCAGCTCGTCCGGCACGCCGAGGCGCTTGGGGAACAGCACGCTCTCGCCGAGCTTGGCCTTGAACGCCTCGGCGTCCTCGCCCTCGCCGTAGATCGGGGTGTCGATCAGGCCGGGGGCGACGGTGTTCAGGCGGATGCCGGCGGCGGACAGGTCGCGGGCGATCGGCAGCGTCATGCCGACCACGCCGCCCTTGGAGGCGGAGTACGCCGCCTGGCCGATCTGGCCGTCGAACGCGGCCACGCTGGCGAGGTTGACGATCGCGCCGCGGCAGCCGTCCTCGTCGGGCTCGTTGCGGCTCATCGCGGTCGCCGCGAGGCGGGTCATGTCGAAGGTGCCGATCAGGTTGATCGCGATGACCTTCGTGAACGCGTCGAGGTCGTGGGCGGAGTCGAACTCGCCGTCGCGGCCGATGGTGCGCTGCGCCCAGCCGATGCCGGCGGAGTTGACCACGCCCGCAGCGGCGCGATCTCGGCGGCGGCGTTGACGGCGGCCTTGATCTGGTCGGTGTCGGTGACGTCGACCTGGGCGAACACGCCGCCGATCTCCTGGGCGAGCGCCTCGCCCTTGTCGGCCTGCAGGTCGGCGACGACGACGACCGCGCCCCGGGCGGCGAGCTGGCGGGCGGCGGCGGCACCGATGCCCGACGCGCCGCCGGTGACGATGGCACTGGCTCCGTTGATGTCCATGGCCGGCGAGCATAGCCACCGCGACAGTGGTGCTGTCACGGTCGGTGGTGCTCCCAGCGGCCGGCGACCCGGACTTGTCGTGGGAAACCCGACCGACACGCCGGTGGTCCTCGGCGTGTCGGTCGGGTTCACCGGCTGACCGGTGAAACCCGACGTGTCGTCACAACCCCGTCGTGCCGCGGGCGACGAGCACGGCGGGGCCGGTGAGCAGCACCCGGTCGTCGGGGGTCCAGGTGACCGTCAGGGTGCCGCCGGGGACGTCGACGCGGTAGGCGCCGGAGCGCTCGGCGCCGTCGGCGACGGCCGCGGCGACCATGACGGCGCAGGCGCCGGTGCCGCACGAGCGGGTCTCCCCCGAGCCGCGCTCGTGGACCCGCATCGCGACGTGGCGGTCGCCCCGGCGTACGACGAACTCGACGTTCACGCCGTCCGGGTAGGTGTCGGGGTCGTGGGCCGGCGGGTCGAGGAGCGGGCCCGCGTCGTCGAGGGACGTCGACGAACGCGACCGCGTGCGGGTTGCCCATGTCGACGTGCCGCGCCGGCCAGCTGCGCAGGCCCGACGCCGACGACCGTCTCGCCGACCACCCGCGGCGTCCCCATGTCGACGGTGACCAGGTCGCCGTCGACGGTGAGCACCTTCACGCCGTCGCGGGTGTCGACCGGGATCGGTGCGGCGGGGTCGGCGAGGCCCTCGTCGACCAGGTACCGCGCGAACACCCGGATCCCGTTGCCGCACATCTCGGCGACCGAGCCGTCGGCGTTGCGGTAGTCCATGAACCAGCGCGTCCCCGCGGCGCAGCACCCGCATCACGCCGTCGCCGCCGATGCCGGCCCGGCGGTCGCACAGCGCGCGCACCCGCGCGGCCGGCAGGTCGCCGTGCACGGTGCCGTCGAGGTCGGGCAGCAGCACGAAGTCGTTCTCCGTGCCGTGCCCCTTGAGGAACTCGTACTCAGCCATGGCTCGATCCGTACAGGCCGCGCGCGTAGTTCTCGGGCCGGTAGTAGTCGTCGAGCTGCTCGACGGTCATCCCGCTGGGCTCGACCTCGCTCGGCGATCACCGCGCGGCGCGGCACCCGCCCCTCGGGGTCCCAGGTCTCGGGCTCCCACAGCCCGGAGCGCAGGAACGCCTTGGCGCAGTGGAAGAAGAGCTCCTCGATGTCGACGACCACCGCGAGCAGCGGGCGGTGGCCCTTGACGACCATCTCGTCGAAGAACGGCGCGTCGCTGACCAGCCGGGCCCGGCCGTTGACGCGCAGCGTGTCGCCGCGGCCGGGGATGAGGAAGTTCAGGCCGACGTGCGGGTTCTCGAGGATGTTGCGGTAGCCGTCGGCGCGCCGGTTGCCCGGCCGCTCGGCGATCGCGATGGTGCGGTCGTCGATGACGTGCACCAGCTGCCCGGCCGGGTCGCCCTTGGGCGAGGCGTCGCACTCCCCCGTCGCCGACGAGGTCGCGAGCACGCAGAACGGCGTGGCCGCCAGCCAGTCGCGGTCGACGTCGAGCAGCGCGGGACGCGCCTTGTCGCGGGCGCGCTGGTTGGGTTCGCCGAGCAGGCCGACGAGCTCGTCGACGCTCGCGATCTCGGTCCAGGCGCTCGGCCTCTCGGGTGCGGTCGTCACCCCCCTACGGTAGCGGCGGCACGACGGCGTACCGCGCCACCAGGAACTCGCGGTTGCGGTCCTGCTCCTCCAGCCGCAGCTCGAGCCGGCGCGGCAGCAGCGGCGCCCCGCCGCCGAGGGTCACCGGCGCGTACTGCACCCAGACCTCGTCGAGCAGCCCGGCGTCGGCGAACTGGCCGACCAGGTCCCCGCCGCCCATCAGCCAGACGTCCTTGCCGCCGGCCGCCTCGCCCATCGCGGCGTGCACGCTGCGCACGTCGTCCGCGGTGAACGTGACGCCGTCCTGCGGCGGGAACTCCCGATGGGTGAACACCCACGTCGGCAGGGTGAAGTCCCAGCCGCCGGCCTCGTGGTCGAGCACCCACTGGTACGTGTTCGCCCCGACCGCGGCGGCGCCGACCGTCGCCCGGAAGCCGGGGTAGGCCATCGGGCCGTTCTCGTCGATGTCGCGGCTGAGCAACCAGCTCAGCGAGTGGTCGGGATCGGCGATGAAGCCGTCCAGCGAGCTGGCGGTGTAGTAGACGGTCTTCGGCATGCGCCTCAGTCTGGCGCGGTCGCGACCGTCAGCGCTTGATCGATCTTGCGCAGCGCGGTGTCGACCAGCGCCGGGTCGTCGTACCGCAGCCACACCACCCTCGGATCCTTGCGGAACCACGAGTCCTGGCGCCGCGAGAACCGCCGGGTGGCGGTGACGGTGCGTTCGCGTGCCTCGGCGAGGGTGAGCTCCCCGGCGAGGTACGCCGCGACCTCGCGGTACCCGATCGCGCGTCCGGCGGTGCGCCCCTCGGCCAGCCCCTCCTCGAGCAGCCGCGCGACCTCGTCGACGAAGCCGGCCGCGAACATCGCGTCGACCCGCTGCGCGATCCGCTCGTCGAGCGCCGGCCGGTCGATGTCGACCCCGATCTGGACGGTGCGCGGGTCGGCGTACTCCATCGTCGGCAGCGACGCGGTGAACGGGCGGCCGGTGATCTCGATGACCTCGAGCGCCCGCACCGTCCGGCGGCCGTTCTCGACCAGGATCCGGTCCGCGGCCTCCGGGTCGACCGCGCGCAGCCGCTCGTGCAGCGCCGCCGGACCCACCGCGGCGAGCTCGGCCTCGAGCCGCTCGCGGACGGCGGGATCGGTGCCGGGGAACTCGAACCGGTCCAGGATCGCCCGGGTGTACAGCGCCGACCCGCCCACGAGCACCGGCGTGCGACCGCGGCCGCGGATCTCGGCGATCTCCGCGCGCGCCCACCCCTGGAACTCCGCGACCGTGGCGGGATCGCGCACGGTGAGCGTGTCCAGCAGGTGGTGCGGGATCCCGCGGCGCTGGTCGACCGGGAGCTTCGCCGTACCGATGTCCATGCCGCGGTAGACCTGCATCGCGTCGGTGTTCACGACCTCCCCGTCGAGCCGCTCGGCGAGGTCGAGCGACAGCCCGGTCTTGCCCGACGCGGTCGCCCCGACCACGGCGACGACCCCTGCCACGGCCCCTGCCACGACGGGTCGGTCGGGGGTTGGCGGCACGTGGCTAGTGTGGCAAACATGACCGCACCGATCCCCGAGGAGCAGGACCAGCCGCCGACGCCCGAGGCCACGCCGCCGGGCGAGCACGCCTCCGAGCTCCCGGACGAGGCCGCCGGGGGCGACACCGGCGTGCAGGAGGAGAATGCGGGTACGGCGCTCGACGAGCCGTCCGACGACACCGGAGGTGAAGGATGAGCGAGTTCGACCAGACCGACGAGGTGCTGCCCGAGGAGCGGCCCGACGAGGAGGAGTTCGCCGGCAGCGAGCCCGGGGCCGAGTCGGACGACACCGGCACCCACTACAGCGACTCCGGCGAGCCCGAGGTGACCCCCAACGACCTCGAGATCACCGAGGACGTGTCCGAGGAGTGACGCCGGACCCCCTCCACGGCCGCTTCGTGGTCGTGCCGGCGGCGTACGTCTTCCTGCTGCGCGGCACCGGCGACGACACCGAGGTGCTGCTGCAGCTGCGGCAGAACACCGGCTACATGGACGACCACTGGGCGGCCGCGGCCGCCGGGCACGTCGAGCGCGGCGAGACGGCGTACGACGCGGCGCGCCGCGAGGCGCTCGAGGAGATCGGGGTGACCGACCTCGACCTCACCTTCGTCACCGCGATGCAGCGCACCCGCGGCGGGGAGCCGATCGACGAGCGGATCGACTTCTTCTTCACCGCGCGCGCGTGGTCGGGCGAGCCGCGGATCGTGGAGGCGGCGAAGGCCGCCGACCTGCAGTGGTGGCGGCTGGGCGACCTCCCGGACCCGGTGGTGCCGCACGAACGGGCGGTGTTGGCGGGGCTGCGATCGGGTACGGCGACGGCGTACTCGACATTCGGCTTCTGACCGTCTCGGGAGGGAGACATGGCAGACCTCGGACCCCAGCCCGAGCCCCAGATCGAGCCCGCCGAGCCCAATCCCGGCGGCGTCGACGCGCTCCCGGACAACGACGTGCACACGATCCCGGACCTCTCGCCCGACGAGAACCCGTCGATCGAGGACAAGGCGCCCGATCCGCTCAAGGACGACGTCAAGCAGGGGGAGGACACCTCGACCAAGGCCACCCGCAGTGACGACGGCGAGGACGACGAGCCCGAGAAGGAGTCACCCGCATGAGTGAGCAGCAGGAGCACGGCCGCGACGTGGACAGCGAGCCCGGCGCCGGGCCGGACCACGCGGACGAGGAGATCCAGTCCTCGACCCCCGGCTCGAGCGGCCCCGACCGCGCCGCCGGCGACATGGGCGTGAGCAGCGAGTGGGTCGGCCACGCCGGCCCCGGGCAGACCGCCACCGACGGCCTGCGCGACGTCGCGCCGCACGAGACGGACGCCGCCCCCGCGCCGCCGGAGAAGTCGGTCGGCAACCAGGAGGAGAACCCCGCGGGCATCCCGCCCAAGGCGGGGTACCCCAGCAAGGACCCGCGCTCGGAGGAGATCAAGCAGTTCGAGCCGCGGCCGGATCTGTGAGGGCGACACGCCGGCGGGTTTCACCGGCTGACCGGTGAAACCCGACCGACACGCCGAGGGAGCTCGGCGTGTCGGTCGGGTTTCGGCGGACAAGTCCGGCGATCGCGGGGTTCGGCTGCCGGGACGCCGGGGGCCAGCGGGGCGGGCTGGCGAGGGGTCAGCTCCGCCGGGGCGCGCCCTTGCGGGCGTACCGCACCCACGTGATCCCGACGCACATGACGGCCCAGGCGACACCGACGGCGTAGAACCCGGTGGCGCCCAGCGTGGTGATGCCGACGCCGAAGAAGAACGGACCGAACGCGGCGATGGCCGCGGTCCAGCCGATCACGCCGCCGGCCTGGCGCCGCTCGAAGATCATCGGCATCTGCTTGAACGTCGACGCGTTGCCGATGCCGGAGAACAGGAAGATCGCCAGCATCCCCCACAGGAACTGGTGGAAGTCGCCCTCCAGCGCGTCGGCCGAGCTCAGGTCCGGCGTCAGCGCGGGCATCGTCCACAGGATCGAGACGATCAGCCCGAGCCCGGAGACCAGCGTCCAGATCGCCCCGCCCATCCGGTCGGTCAGCGGCGAGAACAGCACCCGCGCGGCGGCACCGATCAGCGGGCCGAGGAAGACGTACTTCACGGCGTCGGGCACGGCGTACCCGTCGATCAGCACCTGCGCCGAGGCGCCGGTCCCGCTGACGATGGACGCGTTGCCGCTGCCGTACAGGTTGGTCATCAGCAGCCCGAACTGCGCCGCGAGGCCCGAGAACGTCCCGAACGTCATGATGTAGAGCAGCGTCATCAGCCAGGTGTCGGTGTTGCCGAAGATGTCGAACTGCTGCCTGATGTTGGCCTTGACCGGCACCGACTTCAGCATCGTCCACGCCAGCACGGCGCCGATGACCATCAGCGGGATCCACACGAACGCCGCGTTCTGGTACCAGACCTCGTCGGGCTGCTTCCCCGGGATCTCCAGCTGCTGGCTGCCGCCGAGGAACGCCAGGAACGACCCGGCCACGAGGTACGGCGTGAGCAGCTGCACCAGCGAGACGCCGAAGTTGCCCAGCCCGGCCTGGAGGCCGAGCGCGGTGCCCTGCTTGCTGCGCGGGAAGAAGTACGACGTGCTCGGCATGAACCCCGAGAACGCCCCGCCCCCGATGCCGGCGAGGAACGCCAGCGTCATCAGCTCCCAGTACGGCGCGGTCGGCGACTGCACCCGCACCCCCCAGCCGAGGGTCGACGCGATGAGCAGGAGCGTGGTCAGCGAGACCATCTTGCGGGTGCCGACGAGCGGCGGCAGGACCATCCACACCAGCCGGAACAGGCCGGCCGAGAGCCCCGGCATGGCCGCCATCCAGTACAGCTCGGTCTTGCTGAAGCTGTACCCGAGGGCGTTGAGCTTGGGGATGACCGCGCTGGGCAGGAACCAGGCGACGAACGCCAGGGTCAGGCAGAACGTGGTGACCCACAGCGTGCGCCAGGCCAGGCCGGAGTCCCAGGTCTTCGGGTCCTCCGGGTCCCAGGACTCGAGCCACTCGCCCGAGTGCCCGGTGGCGGTCGTGGTCATGTGTGGTCCTCCCTGCGCGTCGCGTGGCCTCCCTCCGAGGCCCTGGTGGAGGGTAGGCCGGGGCAGGCGGGCCAGAGCAAGGGTTCCGGAGACCTCCGGGACCTTCGGCGACCATCGGTGACGATGGTCCCCCGGGCCCGGACGGAGCCCGACGAGGCGCGGTCAGCGCAGCCGGGTGACCTCGAGCTCGGTCTCGACCGCGGTGCCGTCGGGGCCGCGGTCCACGAAGTAGGCGCCGGCACCGTCGACCTCGGCGAACGCCTCGACCATCTCGGTGCCGCGGTAGAGCAGGCCGGCGCCGTCGTCGGTGGCGTAGCCGGGCGGCAGCGTGCCGTCGGCGACGAGCGACTGGAACAGCGGGCGCCGCTGCTCCTCGGTGTCGTAGTGGACGCCGTTGGACCACGGCAGCAGCCCGAGCCCGTTGGTGATCGGGCGCAGCTGCGGGCCGAACGAGTCGGTCGTGCCGCCGAGGTGCCAGCAGAGCGACCCGGCCGAGACACCGGTGAGCACCACGCCCGCCTCCCAGGCGGCGCGCATCGCCTCGTCGACGCCGTGCAGCCGCCACATCGCCAGCAGCCCCGCGACGCTGCCGCCCCACACCCAGATCACGTCCTGGTCGAGCAGGTGGGCGGTGATGTCCTCGACGTTCGGCATCGTGAACAGTCGCAGGTGCGACGCGTGGAAGCCGCGCTGCTGGGCGGCGCCGTGCCAGTCGCGCAGGAGGGCGGCGTCGTCGCCGCAGGCGGTCCCGAGGAAGCACACCCGCGGGGCTCGGCCGGTCACGCCGGCGAGCTCCACCGCGTGGTCGGTCAGCGGGCCCACCCGCCAGCGCAGCCGGTCGTCGGGCGCCCACCCACCCGAGGTCGCGAGGATCGTGGGGGCGTCAGCGGGCACGGGGCGTCTCCTGGGTCTGCTGGGGGTCAGCGGCAGGTCGGGGCGTCGGGCAGAGGCGAGGGTACGCCGACCGACGGCATCCCGAGCGACAACCCGGCCGTCGGCGGCGCCGAGGTCCGCGCCTCCCAGGCGTCGCCGGAGCGGGTCCGGCGCACCTCGACGACCTCGCCGTCGGCGACCAGGTGGTGCGGCGCGGCGTACGTGATCTCGACGGTGACCATGTCGCCCGGCCGGACGTCGACTCCCGCGGGCGGGGCGAAGTGCACGAGCCGGTTGTCCGGGCCGCGGCCCGAGAGCCGGTGGGTGGCGGCGTCCTTGCGCCCCTCGCCCTCGGCGACCATCAGCTCGACGCGGCGACCGACGAGGCGCTTGTTCTCCTCCCACGCGATCTCGTTGACCAGCGCGACCAGCCGCTCGTAGCGGTCCTTGACGACCTCGGGCGGGACCTGGTCGTCGAGGACGGCGGCCGGCGTCCCCGGCCGCTTGGAGTACTGGAACGTGAACGCCCCGGAGAAGCGCGCCTCGCGCACGACGTGCAGCGTCTCGGCGAAGTCGTCCTCGGTCTCCCCCGGGAAGCCGACGATGATGTCGGTGGTGATCGCGGCCTCCGGCATCGCGGCGCGCACCCGCTCGATGATGCCGAGGAACTTCTTCTGCCGGTACGACCGGCGCATGTCGCGCAGCACCTTGTCGGACCCGGACTGCAGCGGCATGTGCAGCTGCGGCATCACGTTGGGCGTCTCGGCCATCGCCTCGATGACGTCGTCGGTGAACTCCGCCGGGTGCGGCGAGGTGAAGCGCACCCGCTCGAGGCCCTCGATCGCGCCGCACGCGCGCAGCAGCTTCGAGAACGCCTGGCGGTCGCCGAACTCCACGCCGTACGAGTTCACGTTCTGCCCCAGCAGGGTGATCTCGGAGACCCCCTCGGCGACCAGCGCCTCGATCTCGGCGAGGATCTCGCCGGGCCGGCGGTCCTTCTCCTTGCCGCGCAGCGACGGGACGATGCAGAACGTGCAGGTGTTGTTGCAGCCCACCGACACCGACACCCACGCGGCGTACGCCGACTCGCGGCGGGTCGGCAGCGTGGAGGGGAAGACCTCGAGCGACTCGAGGATCTCGACCTGGGCCTCCTCCTGCACCCGCGCCCGCTCGAGCAGCACCGGCAGCGAGCCGATGTTGTGGGTGCCGAAGACGACGTCGACCCACGGCGCCCGCTCGGTGATCGTGGCGCGGTCCTTCTGGGCCAGGCAGCCGCCGACCGCGATCTGCATCCCCGGCCTGGCGGCCTTGACCGGCGCGAGGTGGCCGAGGTTGCCGTAGAGCTTGTTGTCGGCGTTCTCGCGCACCGCGCAGGTGTTGAACACGACGACGTCGGCCTGCTCGCCCTCGGGAGCCGCCAGATAGCCCGCGTCCTCCAGCAGCCCGGAGAGCCGCTCGGAGTCGTGGACGTTCATCTGGCACCCGTAGGTGCGTACCTCGTAGGTCCGGGGGGACGTGCGTGCAGTCGACATGACAGTCGACAAGGGTACGGCGGTGACCCGCCCCCGGAGAATCCGCGGCCGGCCCGCTCGTGCGGGCCGGCCGCGGGGCTCACCTGCGCATCACCTGCGGAAGTTCCACTGCACTTCCCACGTGGTGTTGTCGCCGTGCTGCTGGGTCCAGAACGTCCGCCAGGCGGCGGCCGACGGGTCGGGCAGCTTCGCGCCGAGGATGCCGGCGGCGGTCGGGTCCCCGTCGGAGACGTGGATGCCGGTGATCTCGTTGTCGCCGTCGTTGTACGACGGGCCGCTGGTCGCGTCGTACGTCGCGGACGCGTCCCGGCCCTCGGCGAGCCACCGCACGGCCCGCGGGGCCTTCTTGCCGTGGTCGTCCTTGCCGCGCTCGCCCTTGCCGGACCTGCCCGCGGTGAGGTGGTACAGGTAGCCCGAGTCGAGCGCGTTGCGCTGCTGGTGCAGGCTGTCGCCGGCGTCCTCGACGACGAGCAGGTCGTCCTTGGTCAGGAACGAGATGTTGTCGAGCCCGGTGTGCGCCGCGTTGCCCACCGCGGCGATCGTGATGGTGCCGGTGGCGGCGCTCGGGCCGGCCTGGCGGATCCGGAAGACGCCGCCGTACGCGCCGGGCAGGGTGCTCGCCGTGGAGGTGTCGCCGGTCTCGGTGAAGTAGAACTCCCGGAAGTCCGTGCCGGGCCGGAAGACGCCGTTCTCGGGGCGCTTGAGCGGCGTGGCGCCGGCCGCCTTCGCGGCGGCGGTCGCGTCGAAGTCGGCCGGTGCGCCGTCGTGCACGGTCACCCACGAGGTCGTGAAGGTCTTGCCGTAGGTGTGCAGGTCGGTGATGAACCGGTCGGTCGGGTCGGCCTGGAGCTGGTCCGCGGTCACCGGCGTGCCGTCGGCGCGCTGGATCTGCAGCGCCTCGAGGGTGCCGCCCTGGGCGAGGTCGGCCTTGTCGGTCGGCCGGAACCGGTAGACGTAGCTGTTGGGGGCCTTGCCGCCGGCGGCGGAGGCGCCGCCGATGTCCTCGACCAGCCAGACGTTGCCGTCCTTGTCGTTCTGCACGCCCTCGTAGCCGCCGGACCCGAGCGCGGGCAGCCGCACGGCGTGGCCGTCGACCGGGTCGCCGTCGGCGTCGAGCGAGACGCCGAAGACGCCGCCGACCGGCGACTTGGCCTCCGCGGCCAGCAGCAGCTGGTGGGTGAACGGGTCCCAGGTGATGCCGTCGATCGTCGGGAAGGGGTTGCCGTCGGCGTCGGTGTCCGCGACGAGCGACACCCGCTTGGCCGGGTCGGGCTCGTCGAGGTCGATGCGGGTCACGTAGCCGCGCGGGCCGCCCTCGTGGCCCTGGTACAGGTAGTGGTGCCCACCGAAGGTCAGGTACACGTTCTTGTCCGGCTCGGTCTTGTTGGCCTCGTCGGGCGCCTGGGTCAGCGGGCCGCCGTTCGAGGTGTTGTAGCCGTAGTGCGTGATCCCGTTGGCGGTGTCGGGGTTGGCGAGGGGGAGGCTGCCCCAGGCGACCGAGGTCTGCGTCGCCGACGGGGTGAGGACGTTGTCGGCGATGCCGGCGCGCGGGTTGGCCGAGGGCACGCCCTCGATCCGGACCGGGTGGTGGTCGTCGGCGCTCGCGGTGGCAGCGACGGCGAGTCCGCCGCCCACCAGGAGCCCGAGGATGGTGGTCTTCGCGATGAGTGTGGTGTTCACGGTGCTGAGCCTCGGGCCGGTGCGCGACCGGGACTCGTCGTACCGGTGAACAGCCGGCCCGGTCGCGGTGAACACCACGAACCCAGCGAACCCAGCGAACCCGGGACCGCGCAGGCGTTCGCGATCTAGGCTTCGAGCGTGCTCTCCTGGCGCTCGCGCAACTCGTTCCTGTCCGTCTGCTCCGAGGGGTCGGTCCTCTCGATCGGCAGCGTCGGCTCGTTCGCGTCGCTCGGCAGCGTCGGCTCGGCGATGTCGGCGCTGTCCGTCGGGTCCTGGATGTCGGTCTGCTCGCTGCTGTCCTACCAGTCGAACTGGTCGGTGCTGAGCCACCAGAGCAACCGGTCGGTGCTGTCCAGCCAGAGCGACCACGCCCGGTTGGGCCGCCGCACGAGCGGGGTCCGGCGATGACGCACCTCGACCGCCGCGCGCTGCTGCTCGCGGGCGCCGGTACGGTCGCGTCCGCCGCCCTGGTCGGCTTCGAGCCGGCCGTTGCGGGCACCACGCGCACGAAGGTCTTCAAGGGCCACTTCGCGGCCACCGACGACCTCGCGGACTGGTACTACCTGCCGTTCCACGTGCCGCACGGGGTACGCCGGATCAGCGTCCGCTACAGCTACGAGCCGAGGCCGACGGGCGTCGGGACGACCCTCGACGTCGTCGACATCGGCATCTTCGGCCCGACCGGCTTCCGCGGCTGGTCGGGCGGCGCGCGACGCGAGTTCTCGCTCGGCAGCCACTCGGCCACGCCCGGCTACCTCGCCGGCGAGATCCAGCCGGGCCGCTGGAAGGTGGCGCTCGGGCCCTACCAGATCACGCCGACCGGTACGCCGTACCGCGTCGAGGTGACGCTGCAATTCGGACGTCCCGCGACGCCGTTCCGGCCGGTGCCGGCGCCGACCGCGGTGGCCGGCTCCGGGCAGGGCTGGTACCGCGGCGACCTGCACGTCCACACCGTGCACTCCGACGGCTCGCAGACCCAGCGCGAGGTGCTCGCCGACGCCCGGGCCGCCGGCCTGGACTTCATCGGCAGCTCCGAGCACAACACCGACTCTGCCCAGCTCACCTGGGGCAAGTACGTCGCCGACGACTTCCTCGTCATCGCCGGCGAGGAGGTCACCACGCGGTCCGGCCACTGGCTCGCGACCGGGCTGCCCGCCGGCACCTGGATCGACTGGCGCTACCGGCCCGAGGACGACCGGCTCGCGACGCACACCCAGCGGGTCCGCGACCTCGGCGGCCTCGCCGTCGCCGCGCACCCGTTCCAGGCCGGCACCGGCATCGGCTGGGGCTTCGGCGCGACGTTCGCCGAGGTGGACGCGATCGAGGTCTGGAACGGGCCGTGGGGCGGCGACGACCAGGTCACCGTGAACCGCTGGCACGGCCTGCTCAGCAACGGCACCTTCAAGCCGGCGGTCGGAAACTCCGACTCCCACAACCACGGCCAGACGATCGGGCTCGCGCAGACGGTGGTGCGGGCCGAGTCGCTGTCGACCGAGGCGGTCATCGCGGCGTACCGCGCCGGGCACTCGTGGATCGCGGAGTCCGCGGCGGTCGACCTCGCCTTCACCGCCACCGCCGGTGACGTCACCGGCGAGTGCGGCGACCGGGTGCCGAGTGCGGCCGGCGAGGACGTCGCCGTGCACCTCGAGGTCACCGGGGTCGCCGGCTGCGTCGCGACCCTGCTGGGGCCGGGACCGGGCACGGTGCTCGGCACGGCGGTCGCCTCCGGGGACGCGATCACCCTGGACGCCACGGTCCCCGGCGGCACCGCGTTCGTGCGGGCGGAGGTGCGCCGCGGGTCGGACACCGGCGCGATGGTCGCGCTGACGAACCCGATCTTCCTCAGCTGAGGCCGGCGTCCCGCGCGGCGACGACGGCCTGCGCGCGGTCGCGCAGGTCCAGCTTGGCGAAGACGTGCCGCACGTGCGTCTTCACGGTGGCCATGCTGATCACCAGCTCCGCGGCGATCTCGGCGTTCGAGCGGCCGGTGCCGATCAGCGCGAGCACCTCGCGCTCGCGCTCGCTGAGCTCCTCGAAGCCGGGCGGCGTCGCCGCGACCGGCGGCCGGGACGCGAAGTTCGCCATCATCCGCGCCAGGACGGCCGGGGCGACGACCGGCTCGCCGGCGGCCGCGCGGCGTACCGCCTCGACCAGTCCGTCGCCGGTGACGTCCTTGAGCAGGAAGCCGACGGCCCCCGCGCGCAGCGCGTCGACCACGTGCTCGTCGAGGTCGAACGTGGTCAGCGCGATCACCCGGGCGCGCTGCTCGGCGGTGATCCGGCGGGTCGCCTCGATGCCGTCCATGCCGGGCATCCGCAGGTCCATCAGCACCACGTCGGGGTCGTGCGCGGCGGCCGCGGCGACGGCCTCGGCACCGTCGCGCGCCTCGGCCACGACCTCGAGCCCCGCCAGCTCGAGGATCAGGCGCAGGCCCTGGCGGACCAGGTCCTGGTCGTCGACCAGCAGGACGCGGGTCATCGGCCCTCCTGCACCTGGGGCACCAGCGGCAGCTCCACCCGCACGGTGAACCGCCCGTCGCGTACGCCGGCCGCGAACTCGCCCCCGAGCAGCTCGGCCCGGTTGCGCATGCCCGCCAGGCCGCGGCCGGGCGGTCCGGCCGCGGCCGGGGTGGTGTTGGACGCGCACACCCGGACCCGGTCCGGCTCCCAGGCGACCTCGATCGCGACCGGCTCCCCCGGCGCGTGCCGGCCGGCGTTGGTGAGGCACTCGCGGACGATCCGGTTGACGGCCAGTCGGGCCGGCTCGTGGGCCTCCCCGGCGGAGCCGGTGACGGTGAGCGTGTTCGCGATGCCGGCCGCCTCGGCGCGGCGGGCGAGCTCGGTGACGTCCTCGGTCGCGGCGCGGCCGTCCTCGCTGCCGGCGGCCAGCACGTCCAGCACGCCGCGCATCTCCGCGAGGGTCCGGTGCGCGGTCGCCCGGATCGCCTCGACCGGCTCGGCCGCGCGCTCCGGGGCCTGCCGCAGCGCGGCCGACGCGGCCTCGGCCTGGACCGCGATCAGGGTGACCTCGTGGCCGACCACGTCGTGCAGCTCCTGGGCGATCCGGGCCCGCTCGGACTCGACCGCCGCGCGCTCGGCACGGCGCCGCTCCTCCTCGAGCCGGGTCGCGAGCCGGGCGAGCTCGGCGTTCTGCGCGCGCAGGTGCGCCACCAGCTGACCGGCCAGCACCGGTCCGACGACGGCGATGGCGCCGCCGATCGCGGCCACCGGCTGCTCGGGCCCGAGCAGCGTGCCGACCACGGTCGCGACCGCCGCCCACGCCGAGGTGGCCGCCACCTCCCACCGTGGCCGGCCCCAGCTGCCGAGGGCGAAGAACTGCAGCACCATCACGACCAGGCCGAGGACCGGGAACCCGTCGGTGGGCACGAACCACGGCAGGGTCGAGAGCAGCGTGGCCGGCACGGGCCGGGTGCGCCGCCAGGCCAGCGGCAGCGTCGTACCGAGGACGAACAGCTGGCCGACGACACCGCCGGCGATCGGCCAGACCGTCACCTGGACCAGTCCCGCCACCGCGAACACCGCGGCGAGCACGGCGTCGGTACGGTCGGCGCCGAGGCGGCCGGGCGTGATGGTCACGCGGGCAGCGTAGGGCTCGCAGCCGCCCCGTGGCCTCAGCCCACGGGCTGATCCGCAGAGCCGCCCGCAGGTCGATGTGGCGGGGGTCGAGGCGTTCGTACGGTCCCGGCATGACTCTCATCGACACCCCCGCGACCCGCCCGACGGGTCGCCGTACCTCGCCCGACGTCGTCCGCCTCAGCACCTGGTGCGGGCTGGCGTTCACGGTCTGCCAGCTCGCCGTCATGGTGGGCATGACGATCTTCGTGCTGCCGAAGAGCGGCGGCCCCGACACCGATCCCCTGACGTGGGGCAACAACGTCCTCGACGCGGCCGACGCCTACCGGATCGGCAACTACCTGTTCATGGTCGCCGGCGTGCTGCTGCTCGGCTTCCTCGGCGCCGTGCACGTGCGGCTGCGCCGGGCCGATCCGACCGGGACGCTCGCGACCGTCGCCGTCGCGGCCGGTGCGCTGCTGGCGTTCGTGTGGCCGTACGCCGCCGTGCTGCACGACGTCGCGCTGGACACCGCCGAGAAGGGCACCGACCTGCGGATGCTGGCCGGCTGGGACGCGGTCGCGCCGTACTCCCTGGCGTTCTCGGCGCTGCCGCGGATCTTCCTGGTGCTGGCGGTCGTGCTCGCGCTGCGGATGACCGGCGACTCGCGGTGGATGCAGCGCACCGGCGTCGGCATCGTGGTGCTCAGCGCCCTGGGCACCGCGACCACGCTGACCGCGGCGGCGTTCCCCGCGCTGGCGCTCGGGTCGCTCGGCTACGAGCTGTGGATCGGCGCGCTGGCCTGGCAGTGGCTGCGCCAGGACCGCCGGGCCGTCACTTCCGCGGCGTGACCCACAGCCGGATCACGCCCTCGATCACCCGGGTCCCGTCCGCGAGCTCGCCGTGGACGCGGACCGGGAGGTCGGGGTCGGTCCCGGTCCACTGCTCGGGGTCGGTCTCGGCGACGCAGGTGACGTCGCCGGCCGCCTTGGCGGTGTAGGCGACCTCCATGCCCTTGGGGATCCACCGCTTGTCGGCCGGGATGGTGGCCTCGGCCAGCGCCCCCATCGCCGCCTCGAGGCCGTTGCACAGCGCGATCGCGTGCACGGTCCCGAGGTGGTTGTGGACGCGGCGGCGATCGGGGATCAACAGCTCGGCGCGGTTCGGCTCGATCACCGTGAACCGCGGCCGGATGGAGCCGAAGTACGGCGCCTTCTGCGCGAACAGCAGCGAGAAGGCGAAGGTGCCGAGCGGCAGCCCGCGGGCGCGGTTCCACAGCGTGAGGACCTGACTCATGGGCGCGACATTACCGCTCGGTAACTTTGCGGTGCATCCGCCGGCCGCACGGCGCGGCGGCGCCGGCTTGCGAGCCCGCCCGGGATTTGTCAGGGTGACCCTGACGAGGGGTCGGCCTCGCGATCCCACGGGGGTGTGTCGCGGGTCGGCCCCGAGTCGCGGCCGGGCCGGTCAGCCCGCGAACCGCTCCCAGGCCGCCTGCCGGGACACGCCGAGCGCCTTGCCGATCTCGGCCCAGGACAGCCCGCGCGAGCGGGCCAGCCCGACCCACTCGGCCAGGAACCGGTCCACCTGGGCGCCGGTCCGGGCGATCAGCGGCAGCTTGCCCAGCACGTCGGCGTCCGACATGTCGTGCCAGGGCGGCGGCTTCTCGATGCCGGTACGGCGCTGCTCGGCGACCTCGGCGGCGTAGTAGTCCAGGCAGTCGCCGCACATGAACGCCCCCAGCCCGCCGACCATCGGCTGGTCGCGCCGGCCCGGCTCACCACAGAACGAGCAGGTCTGCCGCTCGGAGTCCGCCTCCATGAACCCTCACTCACTCCCCGCACCACCAGCGTGGCACACGGAGCCGAACGGGTCATCCGCGGACCGGGTCGGCGAGCAGCTCCACCCGGTTGCCGTGGGCGTCGAAGGCGTGGCAGCGCTCGAAGCCGGCGAACGTGTGCCGCTCGCTCCAGTCGACCTCGAAGCCGAGCGTCGCGAGGCGCGCGGCCACCTCCTCGAGGTCCGCCACGCTGTCGAGCACGAGCGCGGGGTGGGCCTTGCGGGCCGGCGCGAAGGGATCCTCGACACCGACGTGGATCTCGGCCGCCGCCCGGACGCCGGAACCAGGCGCCGCCGCGGGCGCGCAGCTCGGCGGGCTTCTCGACCTCGGTCATGCCGAGCCCGTCGGCCTAGAACCGGCGGGCGCCGTCCTCCCCGCCGCGCGGGCAGGCGACCTGCACGTGGTGGAGCCTCACGCCGCCACCTCCGCCACCACGAAGATCCGGCGGAACGGCAGGACCACGCCGTACTCCCGCTCGGGGTACGCCGCCGCGCAGCCGTCGCCGGAACTCCTCCTCGAAACCCGGGCGCAGGTCGTCGGGCAGCGCCTGGAGCGTCGGCCGGGCGCCGGTGCCGCTCACCCAGGTGAACACCGGGTCCGGCCCGGTGAGGACGTGGAGGTACGTCGTCTCCCAGGCGTCGACCCGGCAACCGAGCCCGGCGAGCGCCTCGAGGTAGGTGGCCGGGTCGTGGCTGGCGGGCACGGCGACGCCGCGGGTGTGCCCGGCGTACGGCTCCTCCGCGGCGAGCTCGGCGCGGATCGTGTGGCTGGGCTCGTCGAAGTTGCCGGGCACCTGGAAGGCGAGCCAGCCGCCCGGCGCGACCGCGGACGACCAGCCGCGGCAGCAGGTCGAGGTGGCCGGGCACCCACTGGAGCGTGGCGTTGGAGACCAGCACGTCGACGGGCGCCGCGGGCGACCAGTCGCGCAGGTCGGCGACCTCGACGGCGATGCCGGTGGTCGGCGGCGCGGGCCCTCGCGACCATCTCGGGGCTGGAGTCGAGGCCGCGCACGTCGGCGTCCGGCCAGCGGTCGGCGAGCAGCGCGGTGAGGTTGCCGGGCCCGCAGCCGAGGTCGACGACGGCGGCCGGTCGCTCGGCGCCGATCCGCGCGAGCAGCTCGACGAACGGCCGACCGCGCTCGTCGGCGTAGGTGAGGTACCGCTCCGGGTCCCAGGTGTGTGTCCGTGCCGGCACTGCCGCCTCCTCAAGGTCTCTTGACGTCGAGATACCTTGGCTCATCGTTGTCTCGATGTCAAGATTCTCGACGCAATCGGTTACGCTGGGTCCATGCGGGACGAGGTCGACGAGCTGGTGGAGGCGTGGGCGCGCGAGCGCGCCGACCTCGACCTGGCGCCGGTGGAGGTCTTCAGCCGGATCGGCCGGCTCTCCCGCCACCTCGACCTGGCCCGCCGCGACGCGTTCACCGCGGCCCGGCGTCGAGTCCTGGGAGTTCGACGTGCTCGCGGCGCTGCGCCGCGCCGGCCCGCCGTACGAGCTCTCCCCCGGCCGGCTGCTGCGCGAGACGCTGGTGACCAGCGGCACCATGACCAACCGCGTCGACCGGCTCGCCGCCCGCGGGCTGGTCGAGCGGCTGCCCGACCCGCACGACCGGCGCGGCGTGCTGGTCCGGCTCACCCCCGAGGGCAAGGCGACCGTCGACGCACGCCTTCGAGGCCCTGCTCGAGGCCGAGCAGACGTTCCTCGCCAGACCTCCCCGATCGCGACCGGACCCGGCTCGCCGGCCTGCTGCGCACCCTGCTCGCGCCGTTCGCGGACCCCGCGGACTGACCGCTACTGGCCGCTACTCGAGGACCTCGGCGGCCTCGAGCCACTCCAGCTCGAGCTCGCTCCTTCTCGGCGGCCACCTCGTCGAGCTGCGCGCTGAGCTCGGCCAGCCTCTCGTAGTCCTGCGCGTGCGCGGCGATCTCGGCGTTGAGCGCCGCCTCCCGCTCGGCGACCCGCTCCAGCTGCTTGTCGATCCGCGACGATCGCCTTGCGCGCCGCCCGCTCCTCGGCGCTGCCCGGACTTCGCCTTGACGGTTGAGCCGCGACTTCTGACGGTCGACTCGGGAGTCGTGACGGTCGAGTCGCCGGATTCGACCGTCAGACGTCCCGACTCGACCATCGGCGCCGCGGGCGGGCGCGACGTCGTCGTCGGAGCCAGGGCGGCGCGGCGCTCGAGGTACTCGTCGACGCCGCGGGGCAGCATCGAGATCTGGCCGTCGCCGAGCAGCGCCCAGACCGAGTCGGTGACCCGCTCGAGGAAGTACCGGTCGTGGGAGACGACCACGAGGGTGCCGGGCCAGCCGTCGAGGAAGTCCTCGAGCGACGTTGAGCGTCTCGATGTCGAGGTCGTTGGTGGGCTCGTCGAGCAGCAGCACGTTCGGCTCGGTCGAGCAGCAGCCGCAGCAGCTGGAAGCGGCGCCGCTCGCCACCGGACAGGTCGCCGAGCCGGGCGGTCAGCCGGTCGCCGGTGAACCCGAACCGCTCCAGCATCGCGGTCGCGGTGACCTCGCCGTCCTGCGGTGCGGGTGACCCGGCGGATCGACTCGACGGTGGCCAGCACGCGCGCCTCCGGGTCGAGGTCGTCGAGCTGCTGGGTCAGGTGCTGCAGCGACACGGTGCGCCCCAGGCTGGACCCGGCCGGCCGACGGCGCGAGCTCGCCGGACGAGCATCGCCAGCACCGAGGTCTTGCCGGCGCCGTTGACGCCGACGATGCCCGACCCGGTCGCCGGGCCCGAGGCGCCAGGTGGCGTGCGAGAGCAGCTGCCGCTCGCCGCGCGACCAGGTCGACGTCCTCGACGTCGATGACGTCCTTGCCGAGCCGCTGGGTGGCGAACCGCTGCAGCTCGAGCCGGTCCCGCGGCGGCGGCACGTCCTCGATCAGCGCGTTGGCGGCGTCGATGCGGAACTTCGGCTTCGAGGTGCGCGCCGGCGGCGCCGCGGCGCAGCCAGGCCAGCTCCTTGCGCACCAGGTTCTGCCGGCGGATCTCCGACGCGGCCGCCTGCCGCTGCCGCTCGGCCTTGGCGAGCACGAACGCGGCGTACCCGCCCTCGTAGGCGTCGACGACGCCGTCGTGGACCTCCCAGGTCCACTGGCAGACCGCGTCGAGGAACCACCGGTCGTGGGTGACCACGACGAGCGCGGACGACCGGTTCGCCAGGTGCTGGGCCAGCCAGGCGACCGCCTCGACGTCGAGGTGGTTGGTGGGCTCGTCGAGCACGATCAGGTCGTGCTCGCCGAGCAGCAGCGCGGCCAGCGAGCAGCGGCGGCGCTCGCCGCCGGACAGGCCGACCACGGCCCGGTCCAGCGAGACCCCGGCGAGCAGCTCCTCGACGACCTCGCGGGTGCGCGGGTCGGCCGCCCACTCGTGGTCGGCGCGCCCGCCCAGCACGGCCTCGCGGACGGTGTGGGTGTCCTCGAGCTCGTCGCCCTGGTGGAGGTAGCCGATCAGCAGCCCGCGCTGTTGCGAGACCCGGCCGGTGTCGGGCTCCTCGATCCCGGTCATCACCTCCAGCAGCGTGGTCTTGCCGTCGCCGTTGCGGCCGACGATGCCGATCCGCTCGCCGGCACCGATGCCGAGCGAGACGTCGGTGAGCAGCGGGCGCACGCCGTACGACTTCGAGACCCGCTCGAGGTTGATCAGGTTAGCCATAGGTGCACCAGGTGGGCTCCGGCGACGGGACCGTTGGCGGCGAGGACGACCGGGTGGCCCGCGCCCGAGAGCTCGGCCGCGAGGCCACGCGCGTGGTCGGCGGAGCCGCAGAGGAACACGCAGGTCGGGCCGGAGCCGGACACGATGCCGCGCAGCGCCCCGGCCGCCTCGCCGGCCTCGATCAGGGTGCCGAGCTCGGGGCGCAGGTCGATCGCCGGCGCCTCCAGGTCGTTGTGCAGCGCGTCGGCCAGCGCCCAGGCGTCGGCGTCGGCGATCGCCCGCAGCAGCGCGTCGGCGGGCACCGGCTCGGCCGGGGCGTCGGGGAACATCCGGTCGAAGTGGCGGTAGACCTCGGGGGTCGACAGCCCGGCGTCGGACGGGACGACGCACCCACCACCAGGTGCCGCGGTCGTCGACCGGCTCGACCAGCTCGCCGCGGCCGGTGCCGAGAGCGGTGCCGCCGAGGAGCGCGAAGGGTACGTCGCTGCCGAGCTGCGCCGCGAGGGCGAGCAGCTCCTCGTCGGGGGTGCCCAGCTCCCACAGGCGGTCCAGCGCGACCAGCGCGGCGGCCGCGTCGGCCGAGCCGCCCGCCATGCCGCCGGCGACCGGGATCGCCTTGGCGATGTGCGCCTCGCCGGTGCGCGCGAGGCCGTGGTGGGCGGCGAGCAGGTCCGCGACCCGGTCGACGATGTTCTGGCCGGTGGCCGGTACGACGTCGGGGGCCATCCAGTCCGGCACGGTGACGCCGACGGCCCAGTCGGGCGCCCGCCGCACGGTGAGGTCGTCGTACAGGCCGACCGCCTGGTAGACGGTGACCAGCGGGTGGAAGCCGTCCTCGCGGGGGGCGCCGACCCCGAGGTGCAGGTTGATCTTCGCGGGGGCGCGGACCGTCAGCTCCTTCATGCGGCGCGCAGCCCCTCGGCGATCCGGACGAAGTCGTCGACGGTGAGCGACTCCCCGCGCGCCAGCGGGTCGACGCCGGCGCCTGCGAGCGCGGCGTCGACGGCCTCCGCCGGCGGCCAGCACCCGCAGCGCGCCGCGCAGCGCCTTGCGCCGATGGGCGAAGGCGGCGTCGATGACCGCGAAGACCTGCTCGCGGGTCGCGGTGGTGGCCGGCGGCTCGCGGCGGGTCCACGCGACCAGGCCGGAGTCGACGTTGGGCGCCGGCCAGAAGACGGTGCGGCCGATGGCACCGGCGCGGCGGACGTCGGCGTACCACGCGGCCTTGACCGACGGGACGCCGTACACCTTGGAGCCGGGGCGGCGCCGCCAGCCGGTCGGCGACCTCCGACTGCACCATCACCAGCCCGCGCTCCAGCGACGGCAGCAGGGCGAGCAGGTGCAGCAGCACCGGGACCGAGACGTTGTAGGGCAGGTTGGCGACCAGCGCGGTCGGCGGCGGGCCGGGTACGGCGCCGATGCGCAGCGCGTCGGCGTGCACGACCTCGAACCGGTCGGCGCGGTCGGGCGCGTACGTCCGCGATCGTCTCGGGCAGCAGGACCGCGAGCTTGTCGTCGACCTCGATCGCGACCACCCGGCCGGCGACCTCGAGCAGCGCGAGGGTCAGCGACCCGAGCCCGGGCCCGACCTCGACCACGACGTCGTCCGGGCCGACGCCGGACTCGCGGACGATGCGGCGCACGGTGTTGGCG
Source organism: uncultured Actinomycetota bacterium (assembly GCA_963763225.1). Classification (GTDB taxonomy): domain Bacteria; phylum Actinomycetota; class Actinomycetes; order Propionibacteriales; family Nocardioidaceae; genus Nocardioides. Next base: position 62,045 of record CAVXNT010000011.1, read on the forward strand.
TCGATGACGAAGTTCTGGCCGCGCTGCTTGGTCGGGCGCAGGTCCAGCCGCGCCGCCAGCGAACGGACGTCCGCCGGTCCGAGCAGGCGGGGACCGGCGGACGCGTCGACATGGGCGCCAGCGTAGTCAGGGGTCCCGCGCCGGCCGGGACCAGTGGGCCTCCGGCGACCGCCGGCCCCGGTGCAGCGACCGGCCGTTCCGCCCGGCGACCGTCAGCATCGACGCCGACCACCCCGGCACCGAGCCGGACCGGACCCGCCGGCTGGCGCCGGCGAGCCCCACCGTGACGTCAGCGCGGCAGTCCGAGCGACGCGGCGCAGGCCGGCCACGCGCCGTACCCGCCGGACGCGTTGCGGACCTTGGTCGCGATGGCGATCTGGGTCTCGCGGCTGGCGTTGCTCGGCAGCCCGGAGCCGCCGTACGACTGCCAGGTGCCGAGGTTGAACTGCAGGCCGCCGTAGTAGCCGTTGCCGGTGTTGGCCGCCCAGTTGCCGCCCGACTCGCACTGGGCGAGACGGTCCCAGACGCTGCTGCCGCCGGCGAAGTTGGTGGCTGGCGACCTGCTTGGTGCCGACCTTGACGATCTCCGGCGACCGGCGCGCGGAGCACCTTCTGGTGCAGCACCTTGCGGACGGCGACCTGGCCGTTGCGGTAGACGATCCGGTAGGTCACGTCGCGCACGCCGGGCTCGCCGGCCTGGACGACGGTGCTGTGGCCCTCGTACATCGAGGAGTCCTCGCGCTGGACGGTGCCGAAGTCGACCGCCTCGTCCTTGACGCGCTTCGTGACGACCTTGACGTTGGTGAAGACCAGCGTGTCGCCGTCGCGCAGCGCGTGCTGCGGAGCCGGGCTTGACCTCGTCGTGCTTGCCGACCTTCACGCCGATCTGGTCGAGCGCGTCCTCGACGGTGAGCGCGGTGACGGTCCTCTTGACCATCTTGTGCTTGCCGATCTTGACGTGCAGCGTCTTCGGCGTGACCACCTCGAGGGTCATGCCCTCGCGGTCGATGCCGCCGCCGCGGCTGACGGAGAGGTCGGCGCCGCGGTAGGGGCGGCCGATCTCGTCGAGCGCGCGGGACACGGTGGTCGCGGTGACCCAGTAGGTCTTCGTGGTCGCCGTCGACGTCGAGCTTGAACGGCTTCACGTACTGCACCGTGATCTTGGTGCCGTCACCGACCTTCTCGTCGAGCGCTCGGCGCGACGAGGTCGCGGCTGCGCCGACCTCGATGCCCTCGGCGTCGAGCACGTCGCCGACGGTGCCGCCGAACGCGGTGACCTGCTCGGTCCTCGCCGTCGAGGGAGAGGGTCACGGTCTTGCTCAGGGCGCTGTAGCCCCAGGTGATGCCGGCAACGGCCAGCACGACCACGCCCGCGAGGGCGATCATCAGGGCGTCGGCTCTGGCGGTGAGGCGGCTCAGCAGGCCGGTGCTTGCTCTCGCTGGGCACGATTCTCCGAACGTCGTACTCTCCGGGCCTCGGGCGCCAGCGCTCCGCGCGTGTTCCGGCTCGCGGCGAGCCTGTGTGCGGGTGTGTCCTGCGGGGCCCCGAGTGGCCACCGGCACTGGTCAGATCGATCCCGATCCCGGCCAACAGTCGTCCAGACGCACCAGCCTTCCTGCTCGATTGCAAACCGAACCAATCACAAATCGGGCCGACGTGAGCAGGATCTCGACGGTAAATTCCGCGGCCGTCGGGGGTTGGCTGCTCAGTAATTGCGGCGCTGAACTGCAGAAACGGTCCGCGCACGAGCTGCCGGCGGTCGGTCCGCGCGCCCTACCAGCGGCCCCCGAAGGCGACGTCGGTGTTGGCGTCGACGGCGGCGCAGAGGTCGGCGAGGTCGTCGCCGCGGACCTCGGCCATCGCGCGCATGGTCAGCGGGACGAGGTACGACGCGTTGGTGCGGCCGCGGTGCGGCGTCGGGGTGAGGTACGGCGCGTCGGTCTCGACCAGCACCCGGTCCCGCGGCGTGACGAGCAGGGCCTCGCGCAGCGGCGCCGGCGTTCTTGAACGTGACGGTGCCGGCGAAGGACAGGTGGGCGCCGCGGTCCAGGCAGGCGCGCGCGAACGCGGCGTCGCCGGAGAAGCAGTGCATCACCCAGCGGTCCGGCGCACCCTCGCTAGTCGAGCACGCGCAGCACCTCGTCGTGGGCGTCGCGGTCGTGGATGACCAGGGTCTTGTCCAGCCGCTTGGCCAGGTCGATGTGGCGGCGGAACGACTCGACCTGCACGGCCCGGCCCTCCTCGCCGGTGCGGAAGTGGTCGAGCCCGGTCTCCCCCACCGCGCGCACCCGGTCGTGGGCGCCGGCCAGGCTCTCGATCTCGGCCATCGCGGCGTCGAGCGCGTCCAGCGAGGCCAGCCGCGGCGCCTCGTTGGGGTGCAGCGCGACGCCGGCGACCAGCGCGTCGTACGCGCGCGCGGCGTCGACCGCCCACCGGGCGCCGGGCAGGTCGCAGCCGATCTGCACGATCGCGGGTCACCCCGACCGCGGCGGCGGCGGCGATCGCGTCCTCGACCGGCAGCGGGTCGTCGTCACCGGCGCGGACGACGTCGAGGTGGCAGTGGTTGTCGACGACCGGGTGCGGCAGCGGCTCGGGTGCGGGCGGCCGGCTCATCCGGCGACCCGCCGCAGGATCGCCTCCGCACACGCCTCCGGTGCCTGCGTCGGGATCCAGTGGCTGACGCCCTCGAGGACGACCAGCTCGTACGGCGCGTCCACCCAGCGCGCCGTGCCGTCGACCCCCTCGCGCCCGATCGCGATGTCCCGGTCGCTCCACAGCATCGTGGTCGGCACGGTGACCGGTGAAGTCGGTCGCGCCCGGCTTGGTCAGCGGCAGCGCGCGGTACCACCCCAGCGCGTGCGGCAGCGCGCCGTACTCGACGATCTCGCGGCGGAACCGAGCGACCTCCTCGTCGGTCATCCCGGCCTTGCGCATGCTGACGTCGAAGCGACCGCCGGGGCGGCGCGCGGTGAGCTCGGGGACCAGCGGCACGTTGAAGAACGCCATGTAGCGCGACCGCTTCCGCTGCTCGGGGTTCTTCATCGCCCGCGCGAACGCCGCCGGGTGCGGCACCGACACCGCCGTCCAGGTGCGCACCAGCTCCGGGAACCGTGCGCCGCCACCGCCCAGCCCACCGCGGCGCCCCAGTCGTGGCCGACCAGGTGGACCGGGCCACCGACCGCGCCGATCAGCGCGGCGACGTCCCCGGCGAGGTGGTGCATCTTGTACGCCGAGCGCCGCCGCGGCCGGGCGCCCGGCGAGTAGCCGCGCTGGTCCAGCGCCAGGGTCCGCAGCCCCGCGTCGTGCAGGATCGGCGCGACGTGCCGCCAGGTGGAGCTGCGCTCGGGGAAGCCGTGCAGCAGCACCACCGGCGCCCCGTCGAGCGGCCCCTCGTCGAGGACGTCGAAGGCCAGCCCCTCGTTGCGGACGGTCGTGATGCGCTCGCTCATCGAGTCTCCTCCGTGGACCAGGTTGTAGACCTCGCGCTTGGGTACGCCGGCGCGCCGGGCGACCTCCACGATCGCCTCCTTGCGGCGAGCTGCCCTCGGCCTCGAGCTCGGCGACCGCCGCCCGCAGGCTGGCCGGGTCGTTCGCGATCTCGGCGCTCGCGGCCGCGCCCTGCACGACGACCGTGACCTCGCCGCGGACGCCCTCGGCGGCCCAGTCCACGAGGTCGGCCAGCGGCCCCCGGCGTACCTCCTCGTGGGTCTTGGTCAGCTCGCGGCACACCGCCGCCGGCCGGTCGCCGCCGAATGCCTCGGCCATCGCCGCGAGCGCGGCCTGGGTGCGGTGGGGCGCCTCGAAGAACACCATCGTGCGCTCCTCGGCGGCCAGGCGCGGCCAGCCGCCGCGCCGCGCTCCCCCGCCTTGCGGGGCAGGAACCCCTCGAAGCAGAAGCGGTCGACCGGCAGCCCGCAGACCGCGAGCGCGGTGAGCACCGCCGACGGACCCGGGCACCGCGGTGACCGGCACGTCGTGCTCGACCGCGGCGGCGACCAGCCGGTAGCCGGGGTCGGAGACGCTCGGCATGCCGGCGTCGGTGACCAGCAGCACCCGGTCGCCGTCGAGCAGCGACTCCAGCAGGGCCGGCGTCCGGGCGGACTCGTTGCCCTCGAAGTAGGACACGACCCGGCCGGTGATCGTGACGCCGAGCTCGCCGGTGAGCCGCTTGAGCCGGCGGGTGTCCTCGGCCGCGACCACGTCGGCGGCGGCCAGCTCCTCGGCCAGCCGCGGCGGTGCGTCGGCCACGCGGCCGATGGGGGTCGCCGCGAGCACGAGTACGCCGGATCCGTGGTCCATGTCCGTAGAGTCTCCCATCGTGACGACCGCCGCACCCCCCGAGCCCCCGGCGGAGCGGATCGGTCTCTCCCGCACGGCCGACGGGCGCGCCGTCCCCTCCGCGTGGGCGCGGGCCCGGTCCCGGATGCGGCTCGAGGACCCGCTGATCGGGTGGTCGGCGTGCATCGCGGTCGCCCTGCTCGCGCTGTTCCTGCGGCTGTGGCACCTCGGCACGCCGCACGTCTTCGAGTTCGACGAGACGTACTACGCCAAGGACGCGTGGTCGCTGCTGAACTTCGGCTACGAGCGGGACGCCACCGAGAAGGCCAACGACCTGATCCTCGACGGCACCCTGCTGCACGGCGTCTACAAGGACAGCCCGGAGATGATCGTGCACCCCGAGGTCGGCAAGTGGCTGATCGCGGGCGGCATCAAGATCTTCGGGATGGACCCGTTCGGCTGGCGGTTCGCGTCCGCGATCGTCGGGTCGCTGATGGTGCTGGTGATGTGCGCGGTTCGCCCGCCGGATCACCGGCTCGACCGCGCTCGGCGTGGTGGCGGGGCTGCTGCTGTCCCTGGACGGGCTGCAGTTCGTGCTGTCGCGGCTGGCGCTGCTCGACATCTTCGTCGCGTTCTTCATCCTCTGCGGCGGTGCACTGCATCGTCGCCGACCGCGACTGGCACCGCAGGCCCGCCTGGCCCGGCTCACCCCGGCTCCGGTCGACCCGCGGCTGGGGGCCGGTGCGCGGCCTGCTGTTCCGGCCCTGGCTGCTGCTCGGCGGGCTGGCGTGGGGGCTCGCGCTCGGCACCAAGTGGGAGGCGATCTACCCGCTCGCGGCGTTCGGGCTGCTCAGCTGGGTCTGGTCGGCCGGCGCCCGCCGCTCGTTCGGCGTCCGGTGGTCACTGCCGAAGTCGGTGCTGACCGACGGCGTACCGGCGTTCGTCCACCTCGTGCTGGTCGCGTTCGTCGTGTACGTCGGCACCTGGACCGGGTGGATGATCCACGCCAACCAGTACGAGCAGCACCTCTCGGCCACGCAGTACACGCACTGCGAACGGCGGGCACGACTGGCCGACCCGCACCGAGCCGGACGCCAGCGGGCTCGGCGAGGTCACCCAGTCGCTGCGCTCGCTGGCGCACTACCACCGCGACGTCTACGTCTTCCACACCCAGTTCCTCAACGACGCCACGCACACCTACCAGTCCAAGCCGTCGGGCTGGCTGCTGATGAACCGCCCGGTCGGCGTCGCCGCGGACACCGGCATCAAGCCCGGCACCCAGGGCTGCCACGCGCCCGCGGACAGCGACTGCCTGCGGCAGGTGCTGCTGCTCGGCAACCCGATGCATCTGGTGGGGCGGCTGCCTGGCGCTGCTGTTCGCGGTCGCTGATGTGGGTGGGTGCGCGGGACTGGCGGTTCGGCGTGGCCGTGGTCGGCACCGCCTCGACCTGGCTGCCGTGGCTGCAGTACGACGACCGCCCGATCTTCATCTACTACGCTGGTCAGCACGCTGCCGTTCGTCGTCCTCGCGCTCACCCTGGCCATCGGCAAGCTGCTGGGCCCGACCGCCGGCCCCTCGCGCCGGCGTACCGCCGGGGTCGTGGTCTCCGGCGCGTTCGTGGTGATCGCGCTGGTGAACTTCGCGTGGTTCTGGCCGATCTGGACCAACCAGCTGCTCACGCACTCCGAGTGGCTGGACCGGATCTGGTTCTCCCGCTGGATCTGAGCGCGCCCCGCCGGAGCTTGCGACGGCGGGGAAAGCCGCGCCAGGTCGAGTAGCCCCGCGGCCGAGGAACGAGGCCGCGACGGGCGTACCGAGACCACGACGGGCAGGTCGGGACCGAGGGCCCCGAACTTGGGCCGGTCCATTCTTCGCAATTGCGCGGAAAGGCCCCGGCTACCGTTCGGTAACCAGGGCCTCCCCGTTCAATTGCGCAACCAGGACCGCCCGCGCAACCAGCCCCTCACCCCCGCCAGAGGAAGACCTCCTGGAAGTCCGACTGGTCGTCGGCGACGAGGTTGGAGGAGTACGACGGGTACGCCAGGCTGTGGCCGTCGCCGCTGATGGCGGCGGCGGTGGTGGCGCTCCAGCTGTTGCCACCCACGCCGTCGGGGCCCTCGGAGGCACGCACGACCGAACCGGTGGCCAGGTCGATGCGGAACGCGTCCGGCTGGCCCTCGTCGTCGCCGGCGACCAGGTTGCTGGCCTCCGAGCCGAAGCCGAGGTAGCGGCCCGAGCGGGACAGGCTCGGCACGTACGAGTGGCCGTTGCCGGTGGTGACCCGCTCGATGTCGCCGGTCGCGACCTCGAGCCGGAACAGGTCGGAGACCTCACCGTCGCCGGTCAGGTCGGTCGCGCAGGTGCTGAACGCGACGTACTTGCCGTTGCCCGAGATGACGGGGCGCCCGGCGCTGCCGGCGACTCCCCCGTTGCACGGCGCGGTGGCCGGCTCGTGGTGGAAGCGGACCGTCCGCCCGGCCTTGACGTCGCGCAGCCACAGCATCTCGGCGTTGCCGAAGGTGACCAGGCGCCCGTTGTCGGAGACGTCGCCGTTCACGACACCGCCGCGGACGTTGCCGCCGCCCGGCAGCAGCGAGACCTGCGTGGTGGTCCCGGACCGCAGGTTGCGGAGGTAGACGTCCTCGGCGCGGTCGCGGTCCTTCGGGCCGAGCCTGCTGAACGTCTGGAACGAGACGAACCGGCCGTTGCCCGAGAGCACGGGGAAGAAGCTGTTCTTCGTCCCCGGCTTGCCCTGGGTGGTCTGCGAGACCAGGACGGTCTTGCCGGACTGCATGTCCCGGACCACGACGTCGAGGTTCTCGCCACCGGTGCCGCGGGCGAGGTCGGTCGCCATCGTCGTGAACGCGACGAACCGCCCGTCGTTGGAGATGGTCGGCTCGAAGCTGGCGTCGTTGCCGGCCTTCTGGCCGCCGGGCGCTGACCAGGATCGTGGCGCTGTCGGGGCGGGACCGCAGGTAGACGTCGTCGGTCTCGTTGGTGTCCCACGGCACCAGGGCGGCGTCGGTCGAGAACACGACGTACTGCCCGTCGTACGACGCGACCTGCGCCGTGCCGTTGATCTGGCTCTTGGTGCCGAGCGGCTGGGCGCCGGTCTCGTTGACCAGCGCGACCTGCTCGTTGTGGGGCGCGTCCGGCGACGCGGCCGTGGCCAGCGGTACGCCGGCGCCGGTCGCGGCGACCAGCCCAGCGGTCAGGAGGGCCGGGCGGAGAAGGTGTCGCTTCATGGTGGTTCTACCTGCTTCATCGGGGAACGTGTCGGCATCTCTACGCCCGGGCACGTCCCCCGGTTGCATCACCCGGCGGCGGAGTTCACGACAGGCCCGTCTGCTCGGCCACCCAGGCCCACAGCCGCTCGCGCTCGACCGCCCCGGTGCGGGTGGTCGGGAGCAGCTGGGTCGGGCGCGGCCGCCGGTCGTGCCACAGCTGGGCGCCCCGCGGCGGCGGCTCGACGGCGCACAGCCAGACCGTGGTGTCCGCGCCCTCGGCGGCGTCGCGCAGCAGCGGGCCGGTGAGCCGGCGGAACCCGGGCAGCGACTCGGCGACGCCCGGGGTGTCGGCCCACCCGGGGTGCGTGGCATGCACGTCGAGGCGCGCGGTCGCCCACCGTCGCTGGAGCAGCGGCAGCAGCTCGACCTGGGCGCGCTTGCTGCGGGCGTACGCCGTGGTCGGCGAGTACCGGCCGGCGAGGTACTCCGGGTCGTCGTCGCGCAGCCGCTGCGCGTACATCCCGCCGGAGGTGACCAGCACGACCCGCCCGCCGGGCATCCGGTCGGTGAGCAGGTCGGTCATCAGCACCGGGCCGAGCACGTGCACCGCCATCGTCTGCTCGTGGCCCTGCGGCGACTCGGTGCGCTCGGGCGGCATCACCCCGGCGTTGTGCACCAGCAGGTCCACCCGGCCGTCGACCGACGCGGCGAAGCGGCGTACGTCGTCCAGGTCGGCCACGTCGCACCGCGCGACGTCCAGCCGCGCCAGCGGGTGGCGCTCCTGGACCTCCCGCACGACCCGGGCCGCCTTGTCGGTGTCGCGCACCACCAGGACCACCTCGGCGCCGAGCGCCGCGAGGCCCTCGCACGGTGGCGATGCCGAGCCCGCTGCTGGCGCCGGTGACCACGGCGCGGCGGCCCGCCAGGGCGTCGGGCTCGGGGTCGTGGGGCCAGGTCGGCAGCCGCCGGCGCACGGCGGGGCCGATCCGGGTGTAGCCGGGCACGACCGTACGGTCCAGTGCGGTGTCGACCAGCGACCAGAGGGTCATGCTCAGAACGTATCCCCGGGCCGTGCGAGCATGTCCGCCGTGACCTCGTGGCGACCGGACTGGGACGCGTTCCCGCCAGCCCTGCTGGACTTCTGGACCGAGCGGCACCTGTGCACGCTGACCACGCTGCGCAGCGACGGCCGCCCGCACGTCGTGCCCGTCGGCGTGGCGCTGGACCTCGAGGAGCGGTGCGCCTGGGTGATCACCTCCCGCGGCTCCCAGAAGGCTCGCGACCTCGCCGGGGACGCCCGCGTCGCGGCCTGCCAGGTGGAGGGCCGGCACTGGTCGACCCTCGAGGGGCGGGCCACGGTGCTCGACGACGCCGCGGCGGTCCGGCGCGCGGAGGAGCGGTACGCGAGCCGCTACCGCCAGCCCCGGCCCAACCCCGAGCGGGTCGCGCTGCGGATCGCGGTCGACCGATTCCTGGTCTCGACCGGCCTCGTGTGAGGATCTCCCCCGTGTACGCCGACGACCTGACCGACCTCGACCGGGAGATCCTCGCGTTCGAGCAGGACTGGGTCGCCCACGCGGGCGCGAAGGACAGCGCGGTCCGCGAGCGGTTCGACCTGACTCCCGCGCACTACCACCAGCAGCTGAACCGGCTCATCGACCTGCCGGCCGCCGAGGCGCACGCGCCGCGCCTGGTCCGGCGGTTGCGCCGGCTGCGCGCCGCCCGCCAGGAGCAGCGCAGCGCCCGGCGTACTGCCAGTGCCTGAGCCGACCTGCGCCCCCGGCCCGGCTTCGTTAGGGTCGGTGGCCTGGTGAGGCCGACGAAGACGACGACGAGGACCGGGTTCCGCCCGGACATCCAGGGACTGCGCGCGATCGCGGTCGGGGCCGTCGTCCTGTCGCACCTGGAGATCGGCGTCGTCGCCGGGGGGTACGTCGGGGTCGACGTGTTCTTCGTGATCTCCGGCTTCCTCATCACCGGGTTGATGCTGCGCGAGGTCGAGCGGACCGGACGGCTGTCGCTGACCGGGTTCTACGCCCGCCGGGCGCGACGGATCCTGCCGGCCGCCTCGTTGGTGCTGGTCGCGATCGCGGTCGCCACGGCCCTGTGGGTGGGCCCGGTGCTCGCGCCCGGCGACGTTCGTGCGATCGGCTGGGCGGCGGTGTTCCTCGCCAACGTCCGCTTCGCCCAGCAGGGCACGGACTACTTCGCCGCCGACCTGCCGCCCACGCCGGTGCAGCACTACTGGTCGCTGTCGGTCGAGGAGCAGTTCTACGTCGTCTGGCCGCTGCTGCTCGTGGTCGGTGGCGCTGATCGCGCGGCGCCGGGCGCCGCGCTCGGTCCTCGCCGCGGCGCTGCTCGCGATCGCCGCCGCCAGCCTCGCGTGGTCGGTGCACCTGACGCGCGTGGAGCCCACGGCGGCGTACTTCTCCAGCTTCACCCGCGTGTGGGAGCTCGCGGTCGGCTCGCTGGCGGCGGTCGCCGTCGCCGCCTGGCGCGACCGCCGGAGCACTGCCCCGCGCTGGCCCGTCGAAGCGGCCGCCCTGGCCGGCGCCGCCGCGATCGTGGCGGCCTGCCTGTGGTTCGACTCCGGCACGGCCTTCCCGGGGTACGCCGCCGCGCTGCCGGTCCTCGGGACCGCGGTCGTGCTGGTCGCCGGCGGGCTGGGCGCACCGCGCACGTGGGTCCAGCGGCTGCTGTCGATCCGGCCGCTGCAGCTGATCGGTGACTGGTCGTACTCGATCTACCTGTGGCACTGGCCGCTGCTGATCATCCCGGCGCTCCACGTCGGCAGGCCGCTGCGGCCCCTCGAGAAGGTCGCGATCGTGGCGCTCACGCTCGTGCTGTCGGGGCTCACGGTGCGGCTGGTCGAGCGGCCGTTCCGGACGCACCGCCGGTGGACCGCGTTCCCGCGCCGGACGCTCGTGCTCTACCCGGTGACGGCGGCGCTGGTGCTGTCGAGCGCGTTCGCCGCGCGCGCCTACGTCGAGCACACCGCGACCGGCGGCGACGGGGCGCAGATCGCGCTGCCGCGCGACTGGAAGCAGCAGTTCGGCGTCGACGACCCCGCGGTCGCGCTGGTCAAGGCGTCGGCGCAGGCCGCCCGCCAGGGCCGCCACGTCCCGCACGACCTGCGGCCCAGGCTCACCGACCTGCGCGACTCCACCGGCGACATCGCCGGCTGCGACTACCGCGACGAGAGCGTGCGGCGGCTGTGCCTGCGCGGTGACGAGGACGGCGACCGGACCGTGGTCGTGCTCGGCGACTCCCACGCCCGGCACTGGATCCCGGCGTTCGAGGTGGCCGCGAAGGAGGGCGGCTACCGCGCCTACTACCTGGCCAAGCCCCAGTGCGTGCCTGCGCTCGTGACGAGCCTGCGGGTGGCCGACGGGAAGCCGTTCGTCGAGTGCGACGACTTCAAGGCCTGGGCGCTCGACCAGATCGCCGCCCTGCATCCGGACCTGGTCGTCGTCTCGACCTCACCGGGGAGCCAGCGCGGGGTGTTCCGCCACGGCACGCTGATCGATGACCAGGAGGAGGCCGACCGGCTCGTCGAGCGCGGCATGGTGCGGCTGCTGAAGCGGCTCGCCGCCGACTCCCGGCGGACCGTGCTGCTCGACGACATCCCCAACGTCGCCGGCGACCCCGGCCGTTGCCTGGCCCGCGATCCGGCGAAGCTGGCGGCCTGCTCCTTCCCCGAGCAGGCCAAGCACGCCCGCAGCGTCGCGCTGCAGGTCCGGGCGGCGCAGGAGGCCGGCGTCGACGCCGTACCGACCCGGCAGTGGTTCTGCGACGGCCGGACCTGCCCGGCGGTCATCGGGCGGACCATCCCGTACCGCGACGGCGGCCACATGACGGCGGAGTACTCCGCCACGCTCGGCGAGTCGCTCGGGCGCCGGCTCGGGATGATCGGGCACCGCTCGTGACTCGTTTGATCCCCGCTCCGGGGACCCCGACAATGGAGGGGACCCGCACACCCGCCTGATCTGAGGGGACTGATCTGGCATGAGCGCGACCCTCACGTACGACGCCACGACCAGCCGGATGCACGTGGCCGGCAGCTGCCGCGACGAGGACAGCCCGGCGATCCGCGAGGCGCTGAGCACCTACGGGCGGATGGCGCAGGACCTGACCGTGGACCTCACCGAGGTCGAGGAGCTGAGCCCGACCGTGGCGGAGGTGTTCGCCGACGGTGCGCGCGCCGCCCGCCAGGACGGCCGGGACATCATCGTCGACTGCGTGCCGGACTCCCCGGCCGACCGGGAGATCCTGGCGGCCGCCTCGCGCACGCAGCGTCCGCAGCCGCCCGAATAGCCGCCGAGTCGCCGCCCGAGTCGATTCGCTCAGTCGTGGGGCTCGACCAGCACGTCGAGCACGCCGACGACCCGGCCCAGGCGGGCGCGGACCCGGGCGACCTGCCACGCGTCCCCGCGGACGCCGACGACCGCCCGCGCCCGGCCGTCGCCCGACAGCCGGTAGGTGAACTCGTCGACGTCGTGCTGGCCGAGCAGCGCGGTCAGCCGGGTCAGCATGCCGTTGCCGTGCAGCCCGGTGACGTGCACCCGGGCACACGACGGCTGCGAGCTGGTGGGCACGATCGGCCTCCTCCCCGTCGTACCGACGATCGCACCGCCGACCCTCCCGCGGTTGGGGCTGGCGAACGGGTCCGGCGGCGTCGTTCGTGCCGCCGCACGACCTCCCCCGGGTGCGACGCCTGCGCGGGCTGATGGGCGCGGGGCCCGCATGACGAACCGCTCCGGCGCGTCAGGCCTCCCGCCCCGACCAGCCGCCGGACATCAGGTCCCCGATCAGCGCGTCCGCCACCGCCTCCTCCTCGACAGCGAGACCGTGCTCGGCCATGGCCGCGGCGAGGGCGGGGTCCCACGGCGAGTCAGCAGGTGGTCCACTGAGGCCGAGCGACGGCGCGGCGTCCGCGACCGATGCGCGATAGTCGTCCGCCGTGAAACGCCACGGCGTCCACGGCACCTCTGTTCCGAGGTACCGGGCGATCCGCAGGCCTGCCCAGTCGAAGTCGCCATGGTAGAAGCACGCAGCACCAGCGCCGGCGAGCGTCGTCAGCAGCTCGACCACCGCCGTGCTCGGCTGTCCGGAGGTGCAGACCAGCACCGGAGCGTCGCCCTCGCCCGCGGGAGAGCCGCTCGTGGACCACCGCTCAGCGGCCAGCTCCACCACCGCGGGGTTCTCGCACACGTGGAACCGGGCGTTGGACGGCAGCGCCGGCACCCCACCGGAACGCACCTGGTCGAGGGTGAGGAGTATCGGCGCTCGGGCGGCTCGCATGGCGTCCAACGAGGTGGCGGTCGCCCGCGCCAGGGGCCGGGCGACGCCGCCCAGGTCGCGACCGGGCACACCGAGGCACAGCACCGTCGAGGCGACGCTGGACAGTACGACGCCCGCGGCCGCCCAGGCCTGGCGGGCCGAGGCGCGACGTCCAGCCGCGGTCGACGCCGGCTCGAAGGCCGCGGCGACCGCGGCCGCGGCCACCCGGCCGAGCGGCCGGGACGCGTCCAGCGCGTGCGCGTCGCCGAGTACCCGACGCGCGAGAACGCCGAGCGGCTCGCCCGACGCCGGCAGCGCCGCCAGCACCTCCGCCACCGCCCGGACCAGTCCAGCGGCAACAGCAGGCGACATCGTTCCCGACGTCCGGGACGCTTCGGCCCGCGCGGCCCGCTTGAGGCCGCCGTCGGCGCACCAGGGCTCCCACCAGGCGCCGAGGGAGGGGAAGCGTGCGATGGCGTCGTCGAGGCCGCGGCGGGCCGACTCCCAGTCGGCGGCCTCCCGTGCGCGCTTCGCGCGGTGGTCGACGACCGGACCGCTCAGCGCCTCGACGGCGTCGGCCAGGCCCGCCGGCCACGGGCCGCGACGCAGCACCTGCTCCACGTCGGCGAGGTCGACCCGCAGGGCGGCCCCCGGGCGCTTCGGACGGCCGACGAGCCGGACCACCGCGGCGCGCTGCTCGGGCGTCGGCAGGTCGAGTCGCACGACACCGCTCAGCGGCTCGCCGTGCGCGGCGGGGACCCGGGAGCGGACCCGCCGCACCAGCCACTCCAGCTCCGGCACGCCGAGCAGCCGTTCCACGGCTGCCCGATCGCCTGCGCCAGCTGTCATCGGCCGTGCCCCCTCAGCCGAACAGTGAGTCGTCGTGGACGTCCATCGGTTCGGCGACCGGCCGCGCCGACGGGTCGACCTCCCCGAGGCGTTCCCGGCGGCGGCCATCCCACCGCCACCGGGTGACGCCGACGGCGTCGATGCCCTCCACCCGCGAGAGCTGAGCGATCGACAGGCCGGGCACCTGCGGGTAGCAGCCCCACTCGCGCTCGCTGGTCATCACCACGTCGAGGTCGAAGGTGGCCAGCAACCCGAGCGACTTGGCGCGGGAGTCGTCGTCGACGCCGGCGAATGCCTCGTCGAGCAGGATCAGCCGGGGCGCCAACGGGCCGGCGGAGTTGTAGTGGGCGGAAGCCGCGGCGAACAGCGGCACCGAGACCGCCAGCACCTTCTCGCCACCCGACGCCGGCCCCGATGCCGCGCGCCACTGGCCGTTCTGCCATCTCTCGACCGCGAAGGCATGCCACCGCCGGTAGTCGAGCGCCTGGTCGAGGTGCTCCTGCCAGCCGGCCGTGGGGTCCGCCTGCCGGGCCTCGGCGATCTGGGCCTGCAGGAAGTCCCCGATCGCCGTCCGGTCCTCGGCCGTCCAGGTCGCGTCCGAGCGAAGCATCAGGTTGCGTGCCTCGGCCAGTCCCACCGGCCCGCCGGGATGCTCGCGCCACCTGACGCGCAGCTGCATCCCGGTCGAGGTCTTGCGCTCCGCCAGCTCGCGGTTCATGCCGTCGATCTGCTCCTCCGCCGCGTGGAGCAGCTCGTGCAGGTGGCCGGCGACCTCGTTGACCAGGTGGTTCTCAAGGATCTCTCGTTCGCGGGCGCTGAGGAGCCGCTCGCGGTCGGCCACATCATGGGACAGCTGCTGGGCGAGCCGGTCGACGTCGACCTCCTCGCTCAGGTATCGCACGCGGGCGACCATCACGTCACCGTGTTGCTCGACGAACGCGGTGTGACCGTGTCGACTCATCTGCGAGGTCAGCTCCGTCGCCGCGCTCGAGGCGCGCTGTTGCGAGCGGGTCCAGGCGAGGTCGGAGTCGTCGGTGCCGTCGAGCTGCTGCTCCGCTGCGCGGGCCAGGCCCAGCGCAGCGGTGATGTGCCACGCTTCTTCCCTGTCGGCGTCGAGGGCGGCCAGCTCGGGCAGCGCGACCCGCAGCAGCCCGGTGGCCGCGAACGCTCGCAGTGCTTCGATCCGGCGTGCGCGGTCGGTCTCGGTCTCCTGGCGCCGCTGTCCCAGGTCACGGACCTTCTGCGCCAGCACACCCTGCTGACCCGCGGCTTCGATCCGGTCGGTCGCGATCCGCTTCAGGTCCTGCTCGATGCGTTCGATCGCGGTCCGGACCTGCGTGAGCTTGACCTGCAGCTCGGCGACCGAGGCACCGAGGGTCTCGTGCATGGCGTCGTGGACGGCGCGGAGCCGGGAGGCCCGGGACCGCAGCTCCTGGTGCTCCTCGTCGCGCCGCGCCACCGCGGCGGTGGCCTCGGCGGCGCGTTCGGCAGCCTCGTCACGGGCTGCTTCGGCCGCCGCGTGCGCCCGGGCGGAGTTGCGGAGCTCGGCCAGCGCTTCGGCATAGTCCGCGACCGCTTGGAGGGTCTCGTCCAACGCCTGCGTGGTGGTCGGCAGGCCGAGCTCTCCGGCCTGGTCGGCCAGCTCCGCTGCCGCCTGGTCGGCGGCAGCGCCCGCCTGCTCCCACGCGTCGCGTGCGTCGACGACCGCCCGCTCGGCATGGTCCAGCTCGCGCTGCGCCGCGGCGGCGCGTTCGTGAGCAGCGACGATCGCGCGCTCCGAGGCGTCGGGATAGGCCGACCGCGCCCTCCGGGCGCTCGCGGCGGCCTCGTCGGCAGCGTCGATGCGCGATCGGGCGACTGCCAGCTCGTCCTGCAGCTCGCCCCCGCGGAGCCGGAGCTGAGCGAGCAACTCGCGCCGGTGCGCCTCACGGGCGCCAGCACCGACGTACTCGGCGCGTTCCTTGGCCCACGCGCCGCGAGCCGGGCCGGCGCCCCATTGTCCGGACGCCGTCACCCACAGCGCGGCCCCGGAGCGCTCGCCGAGGCCGACCCGGGCCAGCACCCCTGCCACCACGGTCGAGGCGACCTCGTCGCCAGGCCCGACCGCGGGCACCAACGCCGCGCCGAGCGACGCGGCGCTCCGCGTGACCTCGGGCCCGTCGGCGGAGAGCACCACGTCGCCGGCAGCGCTCAGCGTCCCGTCGGGGAACACCCACGCGTCCAGCAGCCCGGCTGAGTGCATCGCCGCCTCCAGGCCCGCCCGCTCGGCGTCCGAGACGGTGTCGGCGAAGTCGACCAGCCGCCACAACGGCGCGCCGGCCGCCGACTCTCGGGCACGCGGGTCGCGGCCGGGCGGTGGCGGCGGCTCAGGGTCGCGGCCCTCCTCGAGCTCGGCGATCCGGGCCTGCAACTCGGCCAGCTCGTCGGCCAGCACACGCCCGGCCTGCTCAGCCTCGGCACGGACGCGGCCGAGGTCCTCCAGCGCGGCCCCGACCGCAGACTCGACGGCGACACGTGCCGGCGACTCACCTGCCTGGCTGCGTGCCCACTGCCCGGCGAGGTCGGCCAGCTCGTCGGGTGTCTGGCCGAGCGACAGGGACGACAGGCCGCCGACGTACCCGAGGACGGCGTCCCGGTGAGCCTCGGCAGCGGTGTCGATCGCGGCATCGGCGGCCTGCGCCTCCTCCAGGCGCCGGGCGGCCTCGGCCTCTCTCGCGTCGAGAGCGGTACGACGCTGCGCGACCGTCGCCTCGGCGGCCAGTGCCGCGTCGGCGAGCCCACGGACGTGCCGGACCTGCTCGCGACGCCGGCCGACTGCGCGGCGGGCCGCCTGCTCGTCGCCCGCAACGGCGTCGTGGTCGGCGGCCAGGCCGGCCGCCGCGGCGAGCGTGGCCGCGACGACACCGCGCTGCGCGACCGCGCCGCTCGCCGCGTCGTACCGATCGGCGGCGTGTGCGGCGCGCTCGACCTCACGCGCCGCGACCTCCCGGGACCGGTCCGACTCGACGGAGGCGGCCTCGGTGCGGCGCTCGGCCTCATCGGCCGCCCGCGAGGCCTCCTCGAGCCGGGCGGCGTCGCGCATCTCCGGGCTCTCCCGCAGCGCATCCAGCTCGCCGTCCAACGCGCTGCGCCGCTGCATCGCCTCGGCGTGGTCGGTCTCCAGGCGCTGCACCTCGGCGCCCGCCCGTTCGAGGTCTTCCTCCGCCTCTCGTAGGTTGCGGCCGGCCCACTCGTAGGCGGAGTTGGCCTCCCGCACCGCGGTGGTGTGCCGCCGCGCGGCCACCCGCGCGTAGGCGCGGTAGTGCCCGAGGAACGCCTCGGCGGCGGCGAGGGTCTCCCGAGCCTCGGAGATCCCGATGCGCTCCTCCTCCAGTGACCGGAACGACTCGGCCACGTCGGCGACCACCCCCTGGTCCAGGGGCGCCAGCGCCTCGGTGAGGGCCGCCGAGAACGCCTTCTCGTCGGGCTTCTTGGACAGCTGCGGCTGGCGCAGCTGGATCAGCAGGTCGATGAGTGCGGCGTAGCGGTCGGCGCCCAGGTGGAACAAGGCCTCGTCGACCGCCCGCTGGTAGGCGTCCTGGGTGGTGTAGACCTGCCCGGAGCCGGCCGAGGCCAGGTGGTCGCGGAGCCGCTCCGGGGTGAGCACGACCCGGTCGGCGTCGACCAGCCGCAGGTCGCCGATGCGGCGGTCGCTGGTGAAGTACCACTGCTTGACGATGCCGCGGCCGGCCGCGGCCTTGAGACCGATGCCGAGGGTGAGGAAGTGGTCGATGCCGTCAGCATCGACCCGTCCGAACTCGACCCAGGCGTAGCCGATGCGCTCGGTGCTCCCGTGGGCGCCGCCGAGCAGCAGGTTCCACTCCATGCGCTTCTTGGGGTCGGCGTCAGGCTCCACCCGGCGTGGGTGCAGCGAGCCGTCCAGCAGGAACGGCAGCGTCAGCGCGAGCACCTTGGACTTGCCGGTGCCGTTGTTGCCGCGCAGCAGCAGGCGTCCGTCGTGGAACCAGAACTGCTCGTCGTCGTAGTAGTAGAGGTCCACCAGGCCGAGCCGCAACGGCTGCCAGCGCTCCCTGGTCGGCCGCGGCAGCGCCTCGGCCGGCGCGCTGCCCGGTTCGAGCCAGGAGGTCTCCGGCGCTGTTGCGTCGGGGGTCATCGGGCGCTCCTCTCCCGGATCGTGGGGGCGGTCATGGCGAAGCGCCGGAGCGCCGGGAGCGGCTCCGCAACGGTGTCAGCGCCAGCGCCCTGCACACGGACGAGCCCGAGACCGGCGAGCCGGTCGAGCGCCTGGGCGACGAGGGCATTCTCCGCACCCGGCTCGCGTGTCGTCTTCCGCCAGTAGGCGGCATGCTCCTCGGCCAGCCGCTTCACGAGCGCCCGCAGCGTGCCCAGATCGGTGGCGCCGTGAGTGGCGAGGTGTTCGGCCAGCAGCAGCGCGGCGTGGCCGTCGGTGCCTTGCTCGGGCATGCGGACGTCCGTGAGCTGGTCGTCCGGGTCAACGAGGGCGATGCCCTCGGCGCGCAGCTCCGGCACCAATCCGGTCGCCTCCGCCAGCCGCCGGGTCACCGACACCCGCTGCCCGCTCGTGAGGTAGGCCCGTTCCGCCTCGGGCAGCTCGTCGTAGTAGACCACCGGGTCACACAGCAGCCGGCGGGAGACCGCCTGCCGCAGTCGCCGGTTGGTCTCTTCCTCGGTGTACGCCGGCGGTGGCTCCTGCAACGCGGCTTCGATCCGCTCGATCGGCGGGTCCTCCCCCAGCCGGGCGGCGACGCCCGCCGGGCTGTGCTCGGTGGCGAGCATGGTGGCCAGCACGCGGCGGTCGACGTCGTAGAGCGCGTCGCCGCCGGCCGAGACGTAGGACTCCTCGTCTCCGGCCACCCGGACGAGCACGCCGTACCCCAGCAGCAACCGGATCGCCGCGACCAGGTCGGCGCGCTCCTCGCGGTTGCCGAGCGTGAACTCGATGCTCTCCAGACCGGGCTG
Organism: uncultured Actinomycetota bacterium; assembly: GCA_963763225.1. GTDB lineage: Bacteria > Actinomycetota > Actinomycetes > Propionibacteriales > Nocardioidaceae > Nocardioides. The sequence goes on from CAVXNT010000011.1 coordinate 80,661, forward strand.
GCGGGCGGCGAGCACCACGTCCTCGGCGAGCCTGCCGAGCGCGACCTGCGGGTCGGAGCGCTCCAGGACCGCCAGCGCCAGGCACAGCAGCACGTAGCGGCGGCGGGTGAACGGCGGATCGGTCCTGCGTGCGCGAGCCGGGTGCCGCTCGGCGATGGCGGTGGCCGTCGGGCCGTGGGGGATGTACGGAGCGATGAGCCGGATGCTCTGGGACTCCACCACCAGCCGCCACCCGGTCTCCCGGGCGAGCCAGGTGCGCAACGCGTCGGCGTGACGGCGTACCAGCCGGAACAGGTCGCCGTCGGCCTGGGCACGTAGCACCCGGCGCTGCAGCAGGGCCCGCAGCGCCCGGGTCCGGCCCTCGGCGTCGCTGTCCTCCAGGGCGCCGGAGATGATCGGGGCCAGGTCGACGCGGCTCACCGGCGCGCCCCCGCGGGCACTTCGTCCGGCTGGCGCGCATCCGAGCCTGCGGTCGGCCGGCGGGGCCCGTCGACCGCGGAGGCGATGTCCACGAGGTGATCGGGGCCGGCCAGCTCACCGTCCGGGGTCCGGATCACCGCGATGCCCGCCCCGGGCATCCGGGTGAGGGTCACGGTCAGCTCCCCGTCGGAGGTGTGCACCTGGGTCGTGCCGGCGTGCGGCCCGAGCGCGGCGAGCCCATCACCGAGCAGGCCCAGGAACAGCCAGAAGGCGTCCGGGTCGAGTTCGCCGAAGGCCGACAACGGCCGTGGGCCGTCGGTGAGGATCCGGCGGCGGGCTGCGGCGGTCTGCGCGACCTCCTGCCGCGCCCGTTCGACGAGCATCTCGCGTGCCGCTGAACGGTCGGACACTCGCGCCGGCCTGCCGCGCCGTTCGTAGGAGCCGGTACGGCGCAGCTGCGGGCTGATCTGCACCGGAGGCGCCTGTGCCCACGGTGTGGCGTTGCCGAGATCGGCGGCCGTCCAGGCCTCCTCCGTCTCCGCGGTCACCGTCAGGTGGCGTACCGACGTCAGCCCGAACGCCGAGCGCCACAGCCGGTGCCGGTCGCCGTCGGTCGGCAGCACCGCGAACCACCGCGCGAGGGTCACGAAGTCCTGGCTCCGGTCCGAGCGTCCGCCTGCCTTCTCGTGCAGCGCGCGGACCACGGCGAGCAGCGCCGGGATCGCGGCCCGCGCCCGGGCGCGCAGCAGCTTCGCCTCGCTCTCCCGTCCCGGCGTGCTCACGAACCAGTTGGTCAGGCCCGCCCACTGCCCCAGCCACGCGACGCGGGCCGCCTCGACCGCCGTGTCGACCTCGCCCGGCGCGGCGTCGACAGCCTCGCGCTCGGCTGCGGTCGTCGCCAGGAACCGAACGCCGTCCGGCGTGATCTCAGCCAGCAGCTCGGCGATGGCGGCGCCCCGGGTGAGCAGGTCGTGGATGAACCGCTCGAGGTAGTCGATCAGCTGCTCCTTGTAGGCCAGGAACGCCTCCACGTCGGCGTCGTGCAGGTCGATCGTGCGTTGGATCGAGCCCATGAACGCGACCGCGTTCTCGGCCAGCTCGACGAACCGGTCCCGCAGGCTCCGGAGCGCCTGGTGGGTGCCGGCCGCGTCGGTCTCGTGGCCCCGAACGTGGGCAGCCACGGTGTCGCGGAGGTTGGTCAGCAGCACCACGATGTCCTCGAGCGCCACCGACTGGAGCGCGCCGCGCGAGCCCAGCGCCACGTCGTACTGCGCCAGCGCACGCTCGGCGGCCTCGCCCTGCCGCGACATCTGGTAGAGCATCCGCCGCCGGTAGAAGTCCTCCAGTGCCGTGACGCGGCTGGAGTCGGGGAAGGCGAGCAGGTTGCCCCAGCCTGGCTGCGCCAATCGCTCCAGCGCCTCGGCCACCGCCGTCTCCGGCACCGGACCTCCACCATCGGTGGCGATCAGCGCCTCCACCTGCTCCGGCCGCACGTGCACCGTGAACCGTTCCTTCTCCGCCAGCAGCACCTTCATGACGCGCCGGTAGAGCGCGGCGTTGGGCGTCGTGAGGTAGGCGAACGGCCCGTACGCCGCAGCAGCCGGGTCACCCGTCGCGGGCGTGTCGGCAACGGGCTGCTCGCCCGCATGCCCCCAGCCGGCGTTGTTCATCCGATGCCCTCTCGAGTTGCTCACCCGTGCTCCGGCATGAAGGTAGTCGCCACCTCCGACAGTTCACGACGGCACCCCGAACGACGACAACGCCCACGACCTTGGTCGAACGCGGCGCCGCCACGTCGCGGGCGACGTGGACCGCCGGAGCGGGCCGGCCGTCGGCGCCTGGGGTGCGCTGACCCGGGGTGAGTCACGGGCCCAGGGTGCCGATGGGGAGCACGGTGACGCCGTCGGGCCGGCGGTAGGAGAATCCGGTGGCCGTGATCACGCCCAGCGTCGCCGGTGGGCCGGCCTTGGCCTGGTCGACCTTCTCGGCGAAGGACAACAGGGCGGCCGACGCCTTGTCCACGCCGGCGGGGTTCATCTTCACCTCGAATGCGCCCCATCGGCCGTCCGGCAAGGTGACGACTATGTCGACCTCGTTCTGGTTCTGGTCTCGCCAGTGGTGGATCTGCCCGCCGAGCTTCTGCGCGTAGACGCGCATGTCCCTCACCACCAGGTTCTCGAAGAAGTAGCCGGTGGCGTTGAGGTCCCCCAGGAGCTGGGTGGGCCCTTGACCGAGTGCTGCGACCGCGAGGGAGGGATCGACGAAGTAGCGGGTGGGGGACGACTGCAGCGGGGTGGCCGAGCGCATGTGTGGCGCCCAGGCAGGAGAGTTCTCGGTCAGCCGCAGCCGGAACAGCGAATCGAGGTACCCGTCGACGGTGGCCCGCGCGACCGGGCCGTCCGCACCCCCGACGTCCTTGGCCAGCGCGGTGACCTTCGCGGCGGTGCCGACGTTACGAGCCAGTGAGTTGAGCAGCCGGCGGACCTTCTCCGGGTCGCGTCGCCGTGCGCCGAGCGCCTGGATGTCGACCAGGACGATCTGGTTGAGGTAGTCGCGCAGCCACCTGCCGGCCTCCTGGGTGTTGGCCTCGAGCAGTGCCGGCCAGCCGCCGATGCAGATCCGGTCGATGATGTCAGGAACGGTCAGTCCCGAGTCCTGCGCAGTGACCGTGTCACCGTTCAGGAGCGCTTCCAGGGACGCCTGCCCGGTGGCGTGACCGGATTCCATCAGAGACATGGGCCGCATCTGGATGATCGCGATGCGGCCAGCGCCGGAATGCCGGTTGACGTCGTCTCGGGGGGTAGCCGACCCGGTCAGGATGTACAGCCCCTTCGTGGGTGCGCGGTCATCGACGGCCCGACGGACGTGGTCCCACAAGGTGGGGACGACTTGCCATTCGTCGAGCAGCACAGGGTTGGGACTGTCGAGCAGCAGATCGGGGGCGACGCTGGCTGCATTGCGCGCCGCCGAGTCGACGTCGAGCCGGTAGGTAGTGGCTGACTTCTGGATCGCGGACTCGGTCTTGCCACAAGCCTTCGGTCCCTCGACGAGGACAGCGCCGATCGCATCCAGCCGTTCAGCGAGCTCACCGTCCAGAACGCGCTCGCGATACCCGTCGCCTGCCACCGTCACCCATGCTCCCGTTTCGATCAGCCGGTCGGTCACCAGACCTCGACGGCGATTGATCTTGCAGAAACCATAGCTCTAGATCGACAGTTTCCATAGATTTAACTTGGCGCAATCAATGAGGCATCACGGCCTGCCGTGCTCGTGCCCCACACAGACAGCTCGGCGCCGAGGAGAAGGAAGAGGAAGTACCAGCACGAGAAGCGGAGAGGGCTGCGGGAGGGTGTGGCCGGGCTGTCGGTCACTCGGGTCGCGTCGAGCTCGGCGGCGGGTGCGCGGCTGCGGAGCAAGCGGATCTGGTGGAGCTGAGGGGATTCGAACCCCTGACCTTCTCATTGCGAACGAGACGCGCTACCAACTGCGCCACAGCCCCAGGATGTTGCGGAGCGCAACGTTAGCACCCACGTCGCGCCCGTTCCGAATCGGCCCGGACGACCGGGCCGTCGGCTGGTCAGAAGTCCCGACTCACGTGGTCGGAACTCTCGATTCGACCGACGGAAGTCTCGATTCGACCTCAGGAGCCGGTGGCGCGGTTGCCGTCGGTGTGGGCCTGGCGGGCGGCCTTGTCGGCCTTCTCCGCCTCGTCGGCCTCGCGGGCCAGCTGGGCGTCGGCCTCGGTGCGGCCCGAGGTCCACACGCCGGTGCTCTCGAGGTCGATGGTGCGGACCGTACGCCGGGTCGCGGCGGGCTTGTTGACGTACGTCGGGAGCGTCACCGGCACCGGGTCCCACAGCGTGGGGTCGACGACCGCGGCCATCCCGGCCGACGTGTCGGCCATCGGGTCGGCGTCGATCGCCTCCTCGGCGGTGCGCTCCTCGCCCGCCTTGGCCGGCTCGGCCGGCTCGTCCTCCTCGGGCTCGACCGGCACCCGGTCGACGGGCGCGAGCGCGCGGCGCTCGCCCTTGACCATGACCCGGCAGGCCACCAGCCACGCGACCAGCAGGCCGACCGGGATCGCGACGTACCACCAGTCGACGACCGCGAACGCGGCGGCGCCGACCACGGCGAGGGTCGCGACCAGCAGGAGGGCCAGGACGTTGCGCCGGCGCTTGGTGGCCCGCTTCGCCGCTGCGCGTCGGGCTCGGAGCTGGGCCGGGGTGAGGGGAAGCGCGGGCGCGGCGGTCTCCGCGACCGGGGTGGCGTCGGCCGCGGGGCGGCCGGGCGTGACGACGAGGCGGGCGCTCTTGCGGCTGACCGGCTCGCGGCGCGCGAGCACCCGCATCGTGTGCGAGAACCGGTCGACCGAGCGGCTCCGCACGACGTCGTCGTGGTGACGGAGCGCCTTCGGGACGAGGTAGACGGCCCACGCCACGGCGAGGGCGACGAAGATCAGTGCGCTCAGGTCCACGAGTCAGAGGTTAGGAGTGCTACCTCACCACGCCTCGGATGTCCACAGGTGTGTCGCAAAATCACTCCTGTGACTGTTGGGACTCCAGTCGCGCGAGCAGGCCGCCCGGGCACTCCTCGACGGTGACCGCGTAGAGCCGGTGGTCGCGCCAGGCGCCGTCGATGTGCAGGTATCTCGGCGCGTACCCGACCTCGCGCAGCCCGAGCTTCTCCACGACCCGCAGGGAGTTGGAGTTCTCCGGGCGGATCGCGACCTCGATGCGGTGCAGGCCGGCCGCGGCGAAGCAGTGGTCGATGACCAGCGCGACCGCGCGGGGCATCACCCCGCGCCCGGCGTACTCCCGGTCCAGCCAGTAGCCGATCGAGGCGAACTGCGCCGAGCCGCGCACCACGTTGTTGACGGTGAGCTGGCCGGCGAACGCGGCCGTCGACGTCGATGGCGAACGGGTACGTCGTGCCGGCGCGCGCCTGCCGGTGCAGCCGCCAGACCAGCGTGCGGAACGACGACGGGCGGGCGTCCGCGCCCGGCGGGACGGTCGCGTCCCACGGGCGCAGCCACGCGGCGTTGCGCCGCCGGGCGTCGCGCCACGCGCGGGCGTCGGAGTACGCGAGGGGCGCAGGGTGACCTCGTCGGCGGTGAGCCAGGCGGGCCACGCGCTCAATGGTCGCTCCCCACGACCTGCTCGGCCGCGTGCACCAGGACCGGCCGGAGCACCGCGATCGCGTCCTTCACCCCGCCGCGGGATCCCGGCAGGTTCACGACCAGGCAGGTGCCGACCACGCCCGCGAGCCCGCGGGACAGGACCGCCGTGGGGACGCCCTGCGCGACGCCGTACGCGCGGATCGCCTCGGCGATGCCGGGGACCTCGAAGTCGAGCAGCGCCCGGGTCACCTCGGGGGTGCGGTCGGTCGGGGTGAGGCCGGTGCCGCCGGTGGTGAGCACGACGCGGGCGCCGCCCTCGGCGGCGGCGCGGATCGCGGCGCCGACCGGCTCCCCGTCCGGGACCACCACCGGCGCGTCGACCACGAACCCGAGCTCGGTGAGGAAGTCGACCAGCAGCGGACCGGTGGTGTCCTCGTAGACGCCGGCGGCGGCGCGGTTCGACGCGACGACGACCTCCGCGCGCAGGGCGGTCATCGCGACCAGTCGCCCGACTTGCCGCCGGTCTTGGTCTCGACGCGCACGTCGGTGATCACCGCGCCCTTGTCGACGGCCTTGACCATGTCGACCACGGTGAGCGCCGCGACCGAGACCGCGGTCAGCGCCTCCATCTCGACGCCGGTGCGGTCGGTGGTCCGCACGGTCGCGGTGATCTCGACGCACGGTTCTGGGTCGTCGGCGACCGCGAGGTCGACGGTCACGCCGGAGACCGCGAGCGGGTGGCACAGCGGGATCAGCGACGGCGTCTGCTTGGCGCCCATGATCCCGGCGATCCGCGCCACCGCGAGCGCGTCGCCCTTCGGCACGCCCTCGCCGCGCAGCAGCGCGACCACCTCGGGCGAGACCAGCACCCGGCCCGAGGCGGTGGCCGTGCGCGCCGTCACGTCCTTGCCCGACACGTCGACCATCCGGGCCGCGCCGGACTCGTCGACGTGCGTGAGCCGTCCGGACGGTTCGGCCATCAGAACTCCTCGTCGAGCCGCAGCACCTGCACCTGCTCGCCGGCCGCGACCGACGTGACGTCCTCGGGCACGACGACCAGCGCGTCGGACTGTGCCAGATCGCCGAGCAGGTGGGAACCGTGTCCGCCGACCGGGGTCACCGCCGGGCCGGCGCTGTCGACGGCGTACTCGGCGCGCGCGAACTGGCGCCGGCCGTCCGGGGACCGGAGGTCGTGGGTGAGCCGCGCGCGAGACCGTCGGGCGGGCGTACGGCGTACGCCCCATCAGCTTGCGGATCGCCGGCAGCACGAACAGCTCGAACGAGATGTACGACGAGACGGGGTTGCCCGGCAGCGTGAAGATCGGCGTGCCGTCCTCCCCGACACGGCCGAAGCCCTGCGGCTTGCCCGGCTGCATCGCGACGCCGCCGAACCACACCGAGCCCAGCGGCGCGAGTGCCTCCTTGACCACGTCGTAGTCGCCCTGCGACACCCCGCCGCTGGTGACCACGAGGTCGGCGCGCACCAGCTGGTCGCCCACGCGCGTCGAGGAACGCGCGGGGCTCGTCGGGGACGATGCCGACGCGGTAGGCGATCGCGCCGGCGCGGCGGGCGGCGGCCGCGAGCAGGAACGAGTTGCCGTCGTAGATCGAGTCGTGGCCGAGCTCGGTGCCGGGCTCGCGCAGCTCCGAGCCGGTGGAGATCACGACGACGCGCGGGCGCGGGCGGGACCGGACGGTGGCGCGGCCGACGGCGGCGAGCAGGCCGAGGTGCCGCGGGCCGAGCACGGTGCCCTCGGCGACCAGCATGTCGCCGGCGCGGACGTCGTCGCCGGCGGGCCGGACGTGCTGGCGCGGGGTGGGCGCCCGCTCGATGCGGACCTGGGCGACGCCGCGGTCGGTCCACTCGTAGGGCACCACGCTGTCGGCGCCGGCCGGGACGGGGGCACCGGTCATGATCTTGACCGCGGTGCCGGGCGACATCGCGAACAGCTGCGCCTGGCCGGCGCCGATCTCGCCCACGACCGGCAGGTGCACCGGCGCGTCGGCCGAGGCGGTCGCGACGTCCTCGTGGCGGACGGCGTACCCGTCCATGGCGGAGTTGTCGAACGACGGCAGGTCGATCGTCGACGCGACGTCCTCGGCGACGGGCGAGCCCGAGCGCCTCCATCAGCGGCTGCGGGAACGCCGGGAGCGGCTCGATCGCCGCGAGGATCCGCGCGAGGTGGTCGTCGACCGGGAGCAGGCCGTCAGGCATCGGCCGTCGGACAGCACGGTGTCGGCGGGCGACCCGCTCGGCCGCGGTCGAGGACAGCTCCACGTCGCCGATCACCTGGACGCCGTGGCCGAAGGTCCAGTCACCGTCGATGCGCAGCGAGCCCGCCTTCCTCAGCGACGGCGCGCCCTCGGGGAACCGCTTGTCGAAGTCGCCGACCAGCTTGTAGAAGTCCGTCGTCGAGGTCGACGAACGGCAGCTCGGCGGACGGCCTGGTCGAGCACGAAGTCGCGGCCGAGGTCGTAGACGTCCGAGCGCAGCAGCAGCAGGTCGTTGGTGGTCTTGACCGGCACGAACCGGTCGCGGCCGACCTCGATCAGGCGCGAGCCCTCGAACACCTCGACGGCGGCGCCCATCGCGGTCTCGACCTGGACCACCTCGGGCGTGGACTTGTCGCCGGGGTCGATGGTCTTGACGTTGCGGATCAGCGGCAGGCCGAGGATGCCGTCGCGCTGGTCGAGGGCCTGCTTCATCGCGGCGAGGTCGAACCAGATGTTGTTGGTCGAGCAGTACCGGTGCCGGTCCAGGTCGGCGAGCGCGGCCTTGTCCTCCTCGAGGGTCTGCGCCGTCTCGCGCAGCACGATCCGGCCGTCGGCCTTGCGGCGCGGCGAAGTGGCCGCCCTTGCGGTCGGAGGGCGTACGCCGGACCGCCTCGATCGCGAACGGCGCTCCCGAGCGGGCGAACCAGCCGGCGACCCGCGGCGTCGGGGACGGCGCCGAGGTTGTCGGAGTTGGAGACGAAGACGTAGCGGTAGCCGGCCGCGATCAGCTGGTCCAGCAGCCCGGTGCCGCGCAGCGCGGTGTAGATGTCGCCGTGGCCGGGCGGGCACCACTCGAGGTCGGGGTCCTTGGGCCAGCTCGCCGGCATCAGGTCCTTGGCCAGCAGCTTGGGCTCCTTGTTCTGCAGGAACTCCAGCGGCAGGCCCTCGACCGGCAGGTCCTCGTAGCGCGCCAGCGCCGCCATCGTGTCCGCGGAGGTGCGGAAGCTGTTCATGAAGATCAGCGGCAGCGTGGCGTCGTACTTCTCGCGCAGGTGCAGCACCTGGCGGGCGATGATGTCGAGGAACGACAGCCCGCGGCGCACGCACAGCAGCGACTTGGCGCGGTCCATGCCCATGGAGGTGCCGAGGCCGCCGTTGAGCTTGATGACGGCGGTCGCGCCGAGCGCCGCGGACGGCGACGTCGTCGGGGACCTCGACGCTGGCCAGCGACTCCATGTCGACCGGCTCGATCGAGGACTCGGGGATCATCCCGGTCTCGCCGTGCTCGAGCAGCCGGTAGTAGTGGGCGAACGTCTCGATCGCCACCTCGTCGACGCCGGCGCCGCCATCTTGTCGCGTGCCCTGTTCAGGCCAGCGACTACCCATGTTCACGATCGTAGGCTTCCCCTGTGACCGGGATGCAATCACCCGCGAAGATCGCGGTCGCGCGACCAGCTGCTCACCGCCCGCAAGCGGCGTCCGCTCGCCGAGGTGGGCGCCGCGGCGCGAGCCCTCGCCGAGCACCTGCTGGCGACGCGCCGACGTACGCCGGGCGGCGACCGTGGCGGCGTACGTCTCCGTCAACGGCGAGCCGGGCACCGGGCCGCTGCTGGACGGGCTGCGCGCGGCCGGGAAGCGGGTGATCCTGCCGGTGGTGCTGCCCGACCTCGACCTGGACTGGGCGGTCTACCGCGGCCCCGACGACCTGGCCCCGGCGCGGCGGGGTCTGCTCGAGCCGGTCGGCGAGCGGCTCGGCACCGACGCGATCGCGACCGCGGACGTGGTGCTGGTGCCCGGCGCTGGCGGTCACCCCGGACGGCGTACGCCTGGGCCGCGGCGGCGGCTGCTACGACCGGGCCCTGGGCCGGGTCCCCGTCGGCACGTTCACCTGCGTGCTGCTCTACGACGACGAGGTCGGCCTCGACGTCCCGGTCGAGCCCCACGACCGCCCGGTCACCCCCGTCGCCACGCCGTCGGGGGTGGCGCGGTTGCGGGGCTGCGAGGTTTCACCGGCTGACCGGCGGCGTCCGAACACCCGCGCCGGCGCCTACTCCTCGCCGGCCGGCTCGAGGGTGAGCGTGTCCTCGCCGGCGGCGTCGACGGCGTCGGGGGTGAACGGCCAGGGCAGGGTCCGGCCGTCGACGTAGAGGTCGGTCTGGTCGGTGTAGTGGCTGTCGAACGGGTGGCCGGAGACGCCGGTGAGGTTGATCCAGCGCGAGTCGTCCCAGTCGGCGAGCGAGACCACCATCCGCATCGACGGCGCCGTGACCACGTCGTACCCCTCGCGTGGCGTCCCAGCCGGTCGCGTCGACCGTCGACGAGCCGCCGCCGACCTCCCAGCCGTCCGGTTGACCAGCCACTCCACCGGCCCGATGCCGGACTCGCCGAGCGACTGGTTGTGCAGGTCGAGCCGGTGCAGGTGCCCCCACGTCCAGTCGTTGCGGGTCGAGCGCCTGCGCGCCGGGTCAGCTCGTCGCGGGCGTCGAGCATCGCCTGCCGCAGGATGTCGTCGCGGGTCTCGCGCGTGCCGGTCGTGTCCGGTCGTCCCACCAGGCGTCGCGCGGCTGGCGCAGCAGGTCCGGCGACCACGGCGTACCACCGGTCCCCGCCGTCGGGCCACGGCCTCGGACGGCAGGTCGTCGTGGAAGGTCAGCGCGCAGCAGGTTGCGCCACACGGCGTTGAAGTACGCCGCGCCCGCGCTGTCGGCGTCCTGGTGGAAGTCCCAGTCGCGCAGCAGCTCGCTGGCCGGCGGAGTAGTAGCCGTCCGGCAGGTCGACGCCGAGGAGGTACGGCGTGAGCACGGCCGCCAGCGGGTGCACGGTCGTCGAGCTGGATGGCGAGCAGGTCGGCCATCGAGACCGTGCCGTCGCCGTCGAGCTGCTGCTGCGAGCAGCTCGCGGATCCGCTGCGACCGGTAGCCGCGGTCCCAGTCGTCGGTGAGGTAGTAGGGGTAGTCCGGGCCGATCACCGCCTGGTTGGCGGTGACGACGAACCCCTCCGTCGGGATCGAGCACGCTCGGCAGCCCGTCGAACGGGACGTAGTCGCCGGTCCAGTCGTTCTCCGGCTTCCAGCCCGCCGACGGCAGCAGGCCGTCGTTGCCGGACTTGCGGATCGGGATCCGCCCGGGCGCCTGGTAGCCGATGTGGCCCTCGCGGTCGGCGTACACCAGGTTCTGCGCCGGTACGGCGAACGACGAGGCCGCCGCGCGGAAGCGAGTCCCAGTCGGTCGCCACGTCGAGCTCGAGGATCGCGTCGGCGGTCGGCGACGGGCTGCAGCGCGGTCCACTGCAGCGCGACCGCGTAGCTCCCCGGACCGCGACCCGGCGGCGGGTCGCGCGCCCGACGTCGGCGATCTCGTCGGAGACGTCGGAGAGCAGCGGGCCGTGCGCCGGTGGACCGGACGGTGATCGTCACGTCGTCGCCGCCGTGCGACCTTGATCGTCTCGCGTGCGGGTGCGCAGCGGCAGCCAGCTGGCCGTCGTAGCGCCACCGGTCGCCGTCGACCCGCTCGAGGTAGAGGTCGCTGACGTCGGGGCCGAGGTTGGTGAAGCCCCAGGCGATGTCGGCGTTGTGGCCGATGATCACACCCGGGCACGCCGGAGAACGTGAAGCCGGCGACGTCGAGCGGGCAGTCCTCGGTGAGCTCGCGGCAGTGCAGGCCCATCTGCATCCACACGCCGGGCAGCGAGACGCCGAGGTGCGGGTCGTTGGCCAGCAGCGGCGCGCCGGTGTCGGTGTGGTCGCCGTCGACGACCCAGCTGTTGCTGCCGAGCCCGTCGCCGTGGCCGAGCAGCGGCGGCATCGCGTCGACGCCCGGCGCGCGAGCCGGGCGAGGGCGGCCCGCTGGCTCGGCGGTGTACGCCGGCCGCGTGGGGTTGCGGGTGCCGGGCGCGGTCGCGTCCTGCTCGAAGACGCCGTCGACGACGGCGCCCTGGCCGACGATCGGGGCGTGCGCGTCCGCGTCGTACGGCGGGTAGAGCTCGGCCACCTGCGCGGCGGTGTGCTCGTCGAGCGCGAGCGCCCGGTCGATCTCGTCGGTCATGTTGCCGCGCAGGTCCCACGCCATCGCCTTGAGCCAGGCCAGCGAGTCGACCGGGGTCCACGGCTCCGGGCTCGTAGCCGAGGCCGCCGGCGTTGAGCACGGTGTACTCCACCGCGATCTGGCTGGGGGTGTGGCTGTCGAGGTAGGCGTTGACGCCGTCGGCGTACGCCTCCAGCGCGTCGCGGGTCTGCGGCGAGACCAGCGCGAGCTCCTGCTCGGCGACCCGCCGCCAGCCCATGGTCCGCACGTACTCGTCGCTCTCCAGCGCCGGCCTCGCCGAACATCTCGGCCAGCCGGCCGGCGGTGGCGTGCCGGCGCACGTCCATCTCGAAGAACCGCTCCTGGGCGTGCACGTAGCCCTGGGCGCGCATCAGGTCGTCGAGGGAGTCGCCGTAGAGCTGCGGGATGCCGTGGTCGTCGCGCACCACCTCGACCGGCGTGCTCGAGGCCGGGTACGTCGAGGCTGGCCGGTCGTCTGCGGGAACGGCTCGCGCACGAGGTGGCACCGCGGCCAGCAGCATCGCGACCAGCAGGACCACGAGCCCGGCGGCGACGTAGGTGGCGACCGGACGCGGCAGCCCGGAACGTCGCCACCACCCGGAGACCGGCCGCGGCCGCGGGAACGCGTCGGTGCTCGGTCATGGTCCGTTCATTGTGCCGTGTCGTACCATTGGCACTCGTCAGGGTCGAGTGCCACGTCCCCGCCCGGATCGAAGGAGAACCGTGCCGACCTACCAGTACGCCTGCACCGAGTGCGGCCACGCGTTCGAGCAGTTCCAGAGCTTCACCGACGACGCGCTGACCGAGTGCCCGCAGTGCACGGCCGGCTGCGCAAGCTGTTCAACGCCGTCGGGGTCGTGTTCAAGGGCTCCGGCTTCTACCGCACCGACAGCCGCTCCGGCGCGTCGACGGGCGAGCTCGAAGTCCGACGACGTCCGAGACCAAGTCCGAGCACCAAGTCCGACACCAAGTCCGAGCACCAAGCCGGCTCCCGACCGCGAGCCGAAGGCCGCCGCCGCCACGGCCTCCCGAGCTGCACGCCCTGTGGAGAGCCGCCGCGCGGCGCGATCGGACTGACCTAGCGTCGCGGCATGCGCCGCCATCGCCCGTCCTGCTCCGACCGGTACGCCGGGCCGTGCTCGCGCGGCGTCGGCTGCTCGCCGCGCTGCTGACCGCCGGCGCGGTCGCGGCCGGCCTGCACGCCACGACCGCCGGCCCGCCCGCCACCGTGCGGGTGGTCGTCGCGGCGCGCGCGACCTGCCGTCGGGCACGGTGCTCGGCCCGGCCGACCTCACCTCGGTCGCCTTCGCCCCGGGATCCGTCCCCGCGGGCGCCGACGCCGCCCCGCAGGGCCGCACGCTGGCGGCGCCGCTGCGCGCGGGCGAGCCGGTCACCGACGTACGCCTGGTCGGGCCGGCGCTGACCGACGGCTACCCGGGGCTGACCGCGGTGCCGGTGCGGCTGCCCGACGCCGGCATGGCCGCGCTGCTGGCGGTCGGTGACCGCATCGACCTGGTGTCGGCCGACCCGCAGGCGCGGCGGCGCGCACGTGGTCGCGGCCGACCTGCCGGTGCTGGCGCTGCCGGACGCCGGACGGCGACGTCGGCGGCACCGGCCTGGCCGGGCGGCTGGTCGTCGTCGGCGCCCCGCCCGGCGGACGTCGCGCGGATCGCGGACGCGTCGGCGCGCACCTTCCTGAGCGTCGCGTTGGGAGGCGGACCGGACTAGGTTGCGGCCATGACCGGATTCAAGAACTTCCTCCTGCGCGGCAACCTCGTCGAGCTCGCGGTCGCCTTCGATCATGGCGCTGGCCTTCACCGCCATCGTCACCGCGACCGTCGACCTGATCATGGGGCTGATCGGCAAGGTCGGCGGGCAGCCCGACTTCTCCGGCTGGACCCCCGGCGGCCTCCCGTTCGGCGCCTGGGTGACCGCGGTGATCACGCTTCGCGATCATCGCCGCCGTCGTCTACTTCCTCATCGTGATGCCCTACACCCGGGCGAAGGAGAAGTACTTCCCGAGCCCGGAGCCCGGCACCCCCGAGGACGTCAAGCTGCTCCAGGAGATCCGCGACCTGCTCGCCGCGCAGCAGGGCCGCTCGCCCGCGCAGTAGCCCGCGGCAACGCCGAGCTCAGGATCCGTGGTGCGGGGGCACCTGCTCGCGCAGCCACCGGTCCTGGCTCGCGGTCGTCGGCGGAGTCGTCCCGCTCGTCCCGGGTGGTGTCGGGCAGCACGTCGCCGAAGACCTCGGCGCGGCGCTTGCGCCGCCGCCATGCGGCGTCCTTCTCGTCCCCCGACTGGGTCACGACGACCTCACGTGCACAGCCCGGCAGCCTGCAGCGTCTCGTCGTCGGGCTGGTTCGACCCGCCGCCGTTGCCCTTGCCACCACCGTCGCCACTGCCGCTGCCAGGCCACCGCATGCCGTTGTCGCTGCCCGATCCGGGGACGTTGCCCGCGCTGATCACGTCGGGGCTGAGCTTCTTGGTCAGCGGCTTGTCGTGGGCGATCTTCTTCCAGACCTTGTCGGCCTCGGGCTGCTTCCAGACCAGGCGGTTGGGGTCGGCGGGGTCCGGGATGTTCGGGATGGTGATGAACTGGATGTTGTCCAGCCCGATGTCCTTGAACTGGATGCCGACCTTCGCGAGGTCCACCAGGTTGTCGAAGCCCTTGTCCACGGTCAGCGACTTGGTCGCCGCGTCGAGGAACCGCACCAGCCGGTCGGGGCGGGCGAGGGTGCCGGCGGTGACCACCTGGTGCGCCATCGACGCGATGAACGCCTGCTGCCGCTTCATCCGGCCGATGTCCGAGCCGTTGCCGACGACGTACCGCTCGCGCACGTAGTTCAGGGCCTCCTTGCCCTTGATCTTGCGCGTGCCCGCCGCGATGTTGATGCCGTGGGCGGGGTCGACGATCGGCTCCGGGATGCACACCTGGACGCCGCCGATCGCGTCGACCATGCCCTGGAAGCCCTCGAAGTTGACCACGACGAAGTGGTCGAGGCGGATGCCGGTCAGCTGCTCGAACTGCTGGATCGTGCACGCCGGCCCGCCGAGGCTGAACGCCTCGTTCCACATCACGTTCTGCCCGCCGGGGATGGTCGAGCCGTCGTCGGCCTTGCACTCGGGGCGGTCCACCAGCAGGTCGCGCGGGATGCTGATGCCGTAGGCGCGGCTGCGGTCCGCCGAGAGGTGGAACAGGATCGTGGTGTCCGAGCGCTGGCCGCCGCCGGTGAGGTTGTCGATGTTGCAGCCCTGGCAGTCCCGGCTGTCGGAGCCCATGACCAGCACGTTCAACGGCTCCTGCGGCCCCGACACGGCGAACTTGTCCGGCCGGTGGTCGAGCTGGGCGGTGATGTCGATGCCGTTGAGGTTGCCGTTGAGGTGGCGGTACAGCCAGATCGTCCCCAGGCCCGTGACCATCGCGAGGACGAGCACGCTGGCGAGCAGCACCTTCGCGACGGTGTGCCGCCGCCGGACCCGCGCCCGCCGCTTGGGGACGCCGGATCCGCGCTCGGCGCGGTCGGGCTCGGCGTCGGACATCGACGTACCTCTGGGTCTCGGGGGCGGGAGCAGCCGAGGTTACGGCTCGAACCTTAAGTCTCCCTGTGATGAGGCGGATCACACAAAACGTCGGTACGCCGGGGGCCGGCGTCAGTCGCATGGGCCGTCGCAACGGTGGGGACCGGGCGGTATGCGGCAGGGTGGCCGAACGCTCGGCGGCCCGACCTGCCCCTCTCAGGAAGGAGATTGCGATGACGCACACGACGACTGAGACCCACCGCCACCCCGGGCACGACGACGGCGCCGCGCCCGCCGGCTGGCACGACGGGACCCACGCGTCCCTGGAGCGGGAGTGGACCGAACGCGCGCGGGTCGTCCTGACCCCGGTGCCCGCCCCGTCGATCCTCGGGCTGTTCGGCTTCACCGGCGCGACGATCATGGTCGCCGCCTGGATGGCCGGGTGGTACGGAGACATCGCCACGCCGTACACGCTGTGGCCGTTCGCGCTGACGTTCGGCGGGATCGCCCAGTTCATGGCCGCCATGTGGTCCTACCGGGCCCGCGACGCGGTCGGCACCGCGATGCACGGGCTGTGGGGCAGCTTCTGGATCGCCTTCGGGCTCCTGGCCCTGTCGGTGCAGCTCGGACTGCACCCGCCGCTGCAGCTCGCCGAGGACCATGCGTTCGCCTGGTGGTTCATCGTGCTGTCCGCGATCACGCTCGCCGGCACGCTCGCGGCCGTCGGTGACAGCATCGCGCTGTTCGCGACGCTCGGGTCGCTGACCGCCGGCAGCATCTTCGCCGCGCTGGGCTTCTACGGCGTCGGCACGAGCTGGACGCTGCAGACCGCCGGCTGGGTGCTGGTGTTCTCCGCAGGCGCCGCGTTCTACGTGGCGACCGCCATGATGATGGCCAGCTCGTACGGCAGGACGATCCTGCCGCTGGGCAGCCTGAAGAAGGACGCCAACATCCCGGGTCGCAAGCCGATGCGGCCGATCGAGTACGAGCACGGCATGCCGGGCTCGAAGGTCGGCCAGTCGTAGTCGACCCACATCCGGGCGAGCGGGCCGGGCAGCCTCCGGGCTGCCCGGCCCGTGTGCGTCCCCGGCCGCCCGATCGTGGCCGACCGCGCCGGGTTCGGCATACTGACCGCTCGGCCCCAGTAGCTCAGCGGATAGAGCAGCCGCCTCCTAAGCGAAAGGTCGCAGGTTCGACTCCTGCCTGGGGCGCTTGACGAGCGAGGACGCCGATCCGCGAACGGTCACATGGCTGCGCGACCTACTTTGATCCTCGCTTGGGGCGGGTGGTGTCCGATCCCAGGAACGACTTGTTGTCGTCACGGTAGACGGTCACGGTCAGGACGCCGTGACAACGAGCGCACTCATCGGCATGACCCCGCGGACAGCGGCAGATCCGCGCATCGCGCGGTCGACCGTCGGGTCGTGGGCCTGAGACCTACCTCTGGGTCGGGCTGGGGCACACGACCCGCCTGCACCGACACTCCTGCCTGGGGCGCTCGCGGCGGGATGCCCTACCCGACGACCTCGAAGCGCATCCCGGCGGCCTGCAGGCGGGCCAGGAGGTTGTCGCCCATCGCCTGGGCGGTGGTGACCTGGCCGGCGGTCGGCGGGTTGTCGTCGAGCGCGAGGCACAGCGCCGACTCGGCGAGCATCTTCGCGGTCTCGTCGTAGCCGGGGTCGCCGCCGGTGACCCGGGTGTGCACGGTGCGGCCGTCGCCCTCGCCGACGAAGTCGACGGTGAACCACGACTTCGACCGACGCGCCTCGCTCGGCCCCTCCCCCTGCGGCACCCGGCCGAGCAGCAGCTTGCGGAGCGGCGGCACCTGCGCGGCGCCGAACATCGTCACCGCCCCGACGGCCCCGCCGACGGCGTACCGCAGCGTCTTGGTGCCGGCGTAGTGGGAGTAGCTGAAGTCCGGGCCGTACGCCGCGAGCGCGGCGCCGCTGCGCGCCACGATGAACGGGTCGATCGTGGGCAGCGGCACCAGCCAGTAGCCCAGCAGCCCGTCCCGGTGCGGCTTCCCGCTGACCGCGCGCGACCGCCGCCCCTCCGGGCGGGGCTCGGCGCGGCGGCGCTCCTGCATCGCCGCGCGCATCTGCCGGGCGCGGGAGAACTGCCCCAGCGCCGAGTGGAACGTCCCGCCGGAGAACTGCGCGCCCGAGCGGACCACGCCGCGCACCCGCACCGGCCCGGACGCGGCGAGCTGCTGGACGGTGAACAACACCCCGAGGTCGTGCGGGACCGAGTCGAAGCCGCAGGCGTGCACGATCCGCGCGCCGGTGCGCTGCGCGGTCGCGTGGTGGGCGACGTACATGCGGTCGACGAACTCCGGCTCACCGGTGAGGTCGACGTAGTCGGTGCCGGCCTCGGCGCACGCCGCGACCAGCGGCTCACCGTGCTCGAGGTAGGGACCGACGGTCGTGATCACGACCCGGGTGCTGCGGGCCAGGTCGGCGAGCGACCCGGGATCGGAGGAGTCGGCGTGCACCAGGGGTACGTCGACCCCGAGCCGGTCGCGCACCGCCTGGAGCTTCGCCTGGTTCCGGCCGGCCAGCGCCCAGCGCAGACCCGACGGGTGCGTGCCGGGCCAGGTACTCGGCGGTCAGGCCACCGGTGAAGCCGGTCGCACCGAGCAGGACGACGTCGTACTCGCGGGTCATGCCTCGGGTCATGCAGCCCATGCTGGCAGGTCCCTGGGCGACGTAGGCTCGTGGCCATGTGCCGGAACATCCGCCCGCTCAACAACTTCGAGCCGCCGGCGACCCGCGACGAGGTCACCGCGGCCGCGCTGCAGTACGTCCGCAAGGTGAGCGGTACGACGAAGCCCAGCCAGGCCAATCAGGACGCGTTCGACCGGGCGGTCCGCGAGATCGCGCACGTCACCGAGCACCTGCTCGACGAGCTGGTCACCAGCGCCCCGCCGAAGAACCGCGAGGTCGAGGCGGCCAAGGCCCGCGCCCGGGCCGAGCTGCGGTACGCCCGTTGAGCGTCGCGACCGACCCGACGACCGCACGGGACCTCCTGCTCGGTCGCCCGCTGGTGGTGCTGACCGGCGCCGGCCTGTCCACCGACTCCGGCATCCCCGACTACCGCGGCCCGAACTCTCCGGCGCGCGCCCCGATGACCTACCAGGAGTTCGTGTCCGGCCCGGCCGCTCGGCAGCGGTACTGGGCGCGCAGCCACCTCGGCTGGGGCCGGATGCGCCGCGCGGACCCGAACCCGGGCCACCTCGCGCTCGCCGAGATCGCACCCGACCTGCTGATCACCCAGAACGTCGACGGCCTGCACGAGCGGGCCGGCACGCCGCGGCTGGTGGCGCTGCACGGCCGGATCGCCGACGTGGTCTGCCTCGACTGCCGCGAGACCACGTCCCGGTCGGCCCTCCAGGCCCGGCTGGGCGAGCTGAATCCCGGCTTCGCGGAGCGGTACGCCGACGCGCCGGTGCGCCCCGACGGCGACGTCGACCTCGACGAGACCGCCGGGTTCGTCGTCCCGGGCTGCGCGGCGTGCGGCGGGATCCTCAAGCCCGACGTGGTGTTCTTCGGCGAGAACGTGCCGCCGCCGCGGGTGGAGCGCTGCTACGCGGCCGTCGATGCGCTCGCCGGCACCGGCGGCACGCTGCTGGTCGCGGGATCGAGCCTCACCGTGATGTCGGGCCTGCGGTTCGTGCGGCGCGCGGCCAGGGCCGGCGTACCGGTGGTCATCGTCAACCGCGGGCAGACCCGCGGCGACGAGCTCGCGACCGTCAAGCTGGACCTCGGCTGCAGCGAGTTCCTGACCGACCTCAGGTCCGCGCGAGTGCCCGGCTGAGCGACTCGGGCTCCGCGGGGCCGTCGCCGCGCTCCCGCAGGTCGTGCAGCAGGTCCACGATCTCGTGCAGCGACAGGTCGTGCCGCTCGGGCGACAGGCCCTCGGCGCGCTCGCGCGCCAGGTCCTCGGGCACCCGCCCGCCCAGCTCGAAGGTGTAGATGGTGTCGTCGAGCTCGAAGGTGAGGTCGACGACCCGGGCGACGTGGTACTCGCCGTCCGGGAGGTGCAGCAGCACCGCCTCGCCGAAGTCCAGGCCGCGGCGCAGTCCGGTGCGCGAGTGCCCCAGCAGGACGGTGCGCTCGTCGGATCCGCGAACGACCTCGCTCGCCTCGATGACTTCCATTCATCCCCCTCGCTCGGCGCACGGCGCCGTCGCAGTCCCCCCGGACCGATGTTGAAAACTACCGACCGGGTGGCTGCCGACGAAGAGCAATTCGGCAAAACTTGAGTCTTCGCCGGCACTCGTCCAGACCGGTGGACCGACTCACTCGGGCCTCATCCGGTGCCGAGGTCCTCGGCGATGATCCAGTCGTGGCCCCGCTGCTCCATGCGCAGCCGCCGGGTCTCGGAGTCGTTCCCGTTGTAGGTCAGGTCGATCGACACCACGTCGCCGTCGAGGGAGGTGCCGCCGACCTCGACCGAGTCGATCCCGTCCCAGAAGCCGGCGTAGCCGTCGTACCCGCCGGAGCTGGCGCGGGCGTCCGGGCCGAGCATGGCCCACGCAGCCCTGGTGTCGTCGGGCAGGAGGCCGTAGTAGTCGACGACGGCCTGCTCGGGGTCGCCGGCCGCCGGCTCGGGGTGGCTCGGGGACTGTGCGACCGGGGGTGGAGTGGCGGTGACGGTCGCCGTCGCGGTGGCGGTGGCCGTCGCGGTGGCGGTCGGTGGGGCGGGCGACGACGAGGGCGACCGCTCGGCCGACGGTCCCCCGGACGGGTCGTCGGGCTGCAGGGCGACCGCGGCCGCCACGCCGCCGACGAGGAGCAGCAGGAGGACGCCGACGGCCAGCGGCCAGCGGGTAAGCCGGCGCTCCGGTCCGGCCGGCGTCGGGTCGACGGCCGCGACCGGGGTGTCGGGGGTCGGGGCGGGTGCCGGGGACGGCGCGGCGGCCAGCGTCGCGGGCGCCCGGTGCTGGTCGTGCAGGCGCTCCAGTGCGTGCGCGGCGTCCGCCATGGACCAGCGCGAGGCCGGGTCGGGGTCGAGCATCCGGCCGAGGGCGTCGGCCAGGAAGCCGGCATGGGCGGGCGGGCTCGGCCTGGTCTCGGCGATGGCGGTCAGCGTGGCGATCGCGTTCCCGCGGTCCTCGGCGGGGGCCGCGCCCTCGACGGCGGCGTACAGGGTGGCGCCGAGCGCCCAGACGTCGTCGGCCGGTGTGGGGCTCTCGCCGCGGGCCAGCTGGGGCGAGAAGTAGAGGGGGGTGCCGGTGACCAGCCCGGACTGGGTCAGCTGGGCGTCGCCGTCGGTCCGCGCGATGCCGAAGTCGCTGATCTTGGCGGTGTCGCCGTCGATGAGGATGTTCCCGGGCTTGACGTCGCGGTGGATGGTGCCGCGCTCGTGCGCCGCGGCGAGACCGTCGGCGACCTGGGCGCCGATGGACGCCACCCGGGCGGGGTCGAGGCGCCCCTCCTGCTCGATCAGCGCCGACAGCGTGGTGCCGGGCACGTACTCCATCACCAGCCAGATGTGCCGGTCGGCCTCGACGGCGTCGAAGACCGAGACGACGTGCGGGTGGCTGAGCCCGGCCGACGAGCGCGCCTCGCGCAGCGCGCGGGCCAGGTCGGGCGCGGACTCGCCCGGCATCAGGCCGACCTGCTTGACCGCGACCTGGCGGCCCAGCACCTCGTCGCGGCACAGCCAGACCGTGCCCATTCCGCCGCGGCCGACGGCGCGCTCGACCTGGTAGCGGCCCGCGATGGTCTCGGGTGGCATGTTCCCCGACGTACCCGAAGTGGTCCGGGCTAAGCCCTGAGGTCTCGATACGCCCCGTCGCGGCCTCGCAGGCTCGGCCGCGGGGGCTACTCGACCTGGCGCCCGGATCTCAGTCCTCGCAAGCTCGGACTGAGGGGCGCTCACAGCCTGCGGACGAAGATGTGGTCGGCGGCCTCGGGGACGATCTCGGCGGACTCTCGCCGCCGGAGCCGACCAGGATGCCCTCGGTGGTCGCGACCACGGTCACGGTCTTGTCCGGCAGCGCCCCGACGCGGCGCATCGCGCTCATCAGCACCTCGTCCTTCTGCATCTCCTCGGAGATCCGGCGCACCAGCACCCGGCCCTCCTCGGGCCCGGCGGCGCTGGAGAGCGGCTCCACGCCCTCCATGAACTGCTCGCCCGCGTCGCTGCTCGCCGAGCTCGTCCAGCCCGGGGATCGGGTTGCCGTAGGGCGACTCGGTCGGGTGGTCGAGCAGCTCGAGCAGCCGCCGCTCGACGGTCTCGGACATCACGTGCTCCCAGCGGCACGCCTCCTCGTGGACGAGCTCCCAGTCCAGGCCGATCACGTCGGTCAGCAGCCGCTCGGCGAGCCGGTGCTTGCGCATCACCCGGGTGGCCAGGCGCAGGCCCTCGTCGGTCAGCTCGAGGTGCCGGTCGCCCTCGACGGTCAGCAGCCCGTCGCGCTCCATCCGGGCCACGGTCTGGGACACGGTCGGGCCGCTCTGGTGCAGCCGCTCGGCGATCCGGGCACGCAGCGGGACGATGCCCTCCTCGACCAGCTCGTAGATGGTGCGGAGGTACATCTCGGTGGTGTCGATCAGGTCGCTCACGTGGCTCATTCTGTCCCATCGCCCCCGCCGCCACCGAGCGGCTGGCAGAGCTGGCGGACGATGGCCACCGTGTCATGTGGTTCCGCCGCGACCTGCGCCTGGCGGACAACCCGGCCCTGCTCGAGGCGGCCGCCGACGGCGACGTACTGCCGCTGTTCGTGCTCGACCCCGGCCCTGTGGGGTCCGGCCGGACCGGGCCGTCGCGGGCTACCTCGCCGCCTCGCTGCGCGCGCTCGACGCCTCGCTGCGCCGGCGCGGCACCCGGCTCACCGTGGTGCGCGGGCGACCCGGTACGCCGGGTGCCGCTCGCCGCCCGCGAGGTCGGGGCCGAGCCGGGTGCACGTCGCCGCCGACTACGGCCCGTACGGCCACCGGCGCGACCGCGCCGTCGCCGACGCCCTGGCCGGGGACGGCATCGAGCTGGTGCGCACCGGGTCGCCGTACGCCGTCGCGCCGGGCCGGGTGACCAACGGCAACGGCGACCCGTACAGGGTCTACACGCCGTTCTCCCGCGCCTGGGCCGAGCACGGCTGGCGCGACCCGGTCGACGCCCCGACCGGCGGCGGCTGGGCTCGAGCCTCGAGGACGGCACCACCGGCCTCCCCGACCCCGGGCTCCCCGACGGCCTGGCGCTGCCCGAGGCCGGCGAGCGGGCGGCCCGCCGCCGGTGGGCGGAGTTCCTCGACCGGGTGGCCGAGCTACGACGACGAGCGCGACCGCCCCGACCTGGACGGCACGTCGCGGATGTCGGTGCACCTGCAGCTGGGGCGAGATCCACCCGCGCACGATGCTGGCCGACCTGGCCCGGCTGCGCAGCGCGGGCGCCGGCGACGTACCGCAAGGAGCTGGCCTGGCGGGAGTTCTACGCCGACGTGCTGTTCGCACCGGCCCGAGACCGCGCGGGAGTACCTCGCCCCGAGTTCGCCCGGATGCGGTACGACGAGCCGGGCGAGCAGCTGGACGCCTGGCGCGACGGGCGCACCGGCTTCCCGGTGGTCGACGCCGGGCTGCGCCAGCTGCGCGCGACCGGCTGGATGCACAACCGGGTGCGGATGATCGTGGCCAGCTTCCTGGTCAAGGACCTGCACCTGGAGTGGCAGCACGGCGCCCGCCACTTCATGCACTGGCTCGTCGACGGCGACCTCGCCTCCAACCAGCACGGCTGGCAGTGGACGGCCGGCTGCGGCACCGACGCGGCGCCGTACTTCCGGGTCTTCAACCCGACCAGCCAGGGCCGCAAGTTCGACCCGCACGGCGGCTACATCCGCCGCTGGGTGCCCGAGCTCGCCGACGCCGACGCGGTGGCGGACCCGCACGAGCCCGACGCCGGCGGACCGCGAGGCCGGTCGGCTACCCCGCGCCGATCGTCGACCACAAGCAGGAGCGCCAGGAGGCGCTCGACCGCTGGGAGCAGATCCGCCGATGACCACCAGCCCGGAGCTGATCGTGCCGCGCCGCTTCTGCGGGCCGCCGTCGTCGGCAACGGCGGCTGGACCGCCGGGGCGCTGGCCGCGCTGGTCGAGCAGGCGACATGGCGAGGCGCCGACGATCCGCTGCCGGCCGTGGCCCGGTGTCGCGATCTCGCTGCGCCGGCCGCCGCCGCTGGACACCCGATGCCGGTTCGACGCACGACGACGGCGACCACGGTCGCGCACGGCGACGGGTCGGTGGTCGCCGCGCCGAGCCGATCGTCGCGGAGCAGCGCGGTCACGGTCGAGCCGGTCGCCGCGCCGCCGAGGCCCGAGCCGCCGCAGGCGTCGTACGCCGGGCTGACCTTCCACCCGTTCCCGACCTGCTTCTCCTGCGGCGTCGGACCGCGAGGAGGGCGACGGGCTGCGGATCTTCCCGGGCCGGGTCGCCGACCAGGACGGGCCGGCTGCGGGTCGCCGCGACCTGGACGCCCGCACCCGAGCGTCGGCGAGGACTCCACGCCTACGCCGACGAGCACCCGCGCGCGTCGCTGCCGGTGACCTGGGCGGCGCTGGACTGCATCGGTGGCTGGGCCGGCGACCTCGACCGAGCGGCTGATGGTGCTGGCCGGATGACCGCGCGGGTCGACGCGCTGCCGGTGGTCGGCGAGGAGCACGTGCTGGTCGGCGTCGCCCGCGGGCAGCGAGGGCCGCAAGACCTTCACCGCCTCGACGCTCTACGACGCCGACGGCCGGGTGGTCGCCCGCGCCGAGCACCTGTGGATCGCCGTCGACCCGGCGGCCTTCGCCTGACGACGCCCGCTCCCCCGGCGCGCGTCGGCGAATTGACGCGGGTCGAGGCCGGGCGTTCCGGAAGATGGGCCGCATGGGTTTGAACGATCAAATGCGAGTGGTGGCGGCACGCGGTCGATCTACCAGGTCTACGTGCGCAGCTTCGCCGACGGCAACGGCGACGGGGTCGGCGACCTGCCCGGCATCACCTCGCGGCTGCCCTACCTGCGCGACCTGGGCGTCGACGCGCTCTGGATCACGCCGTTCTACACCTCCCCGCAGCAGGACCACGGCTACGACGTCGCCGACTACTGCGACGTCGACCCGCTGTTCGGCGCGCTCAGCGACGCCGACGACCTGATCGCCACGCGCCCACGACCTCGGCCTGCAAGGTGATCGTCGACCTGGTGCCCAACCACACCTCCGACGCAGCACGCGTGGTTCCAGGCGGCGCTGGCCGCCGGACCGGGCAGCCCCGAGCGCGGCGCGCTACCTCTTCCGCGCCGGCCGCGGCGTCGACGGCGCCGAGCCGCCGAACAACTGGGAGTCGGTCTTCGGCGGCCCGGCGTGGACCCGCGTCGAGGACGGCCAGTGGTACCTCCACCTCTTCGACAGCACCCAGCCCGACCTCGACTGGCGCAACCCCGAGGTCGGCGACATGTTCGTCGACGTGCTGCGCTTCTGGCTGGACCGGGGCGTCGACGGCTTCCGGGTCGACGTCGCGCACGGCCTGTTCAAGGAGGAGAGCCTGCGCGACCAGGTCGTCGAGGACGAGCCCGAGCGCCGGCCGCCGGCGACGGCAGCATGGTCGAGCGCCCGATGCGTGACGAGCCGATGTGGGACCAGCCCGAGGTGCACGACGTCTACCGGCGCTGGCACGCAGGTGCTCGCCAAGTACGACGGCGACCGGATGGACTGGTCGCCGAGGCCTGGACCCAGACCCCGGAGTCGATGGCCGCGCTTCGTGCGCGCCGACGAGATGAGCCAGGCGTTCAACTTCGCCTGGCTGCTGGCGCACTGGTCGGCGCGAGGCGTTCGCCGACGGTCATCACCGGCACCCTCGACGCGCTGCGACCCGTCGGCGCGACGCCCGACCTGGGTGCTGTCAGCAACCACGACGTCGTGCGCCACGTGACCCGGTACGGCGGCGGCGCGCGTCGGCCTCGCCCGCGCCCGCGCCGCGACGCTGACGATGCTGGCGCTGCCGGGCTCGTCGTACCTCTACCAGGGCGAGGAGCTCGGCCTGGAGGAGGTCGACGTGGCGCCGGAGCACCGCCAGGACCCGTCCTGGTTCCGCACCGGCGAGCCCGGCCGGGACGGCTGCCGGGTGCCGATCCCGTGGCGCGGCGACGCGGCCGCCGTTCGGCTTCGGCCCGGCGACCGGCCAGCCGTGGATCCCGCAGCCGGCCGACTGGGCGTCGCTGACGGTCGAGGCCCAGGAGGCCGACCCGACTCGACGCTGTACGTTCTACCGCGCGGCGCTCGCGGCCCGGCGCACGTTCGCGCACCACCGCCGGCGACGACGTCGAGATGCTCGACCTGGGCGCGGACGTGCTGGCGTTCCGGCGCGGCCCGGTCACCGTCGGTGCTCAACTGCGGCGACCGCGCCGGTCGCCCTGCCGGCCGGCGAGGTGCTTCATGGCCAGCGGGCCGGTCGACGACGCGCTGCCCGCCGACACCGCCGTCTGGCTGCGCTGACGCCGTCCGGCCGCACGACACGGCGGCGATCAACCCGCTCGGAGCGGGCGCCGTCCAAGCGTGCGGCGGGCTCGGCCGGTCGTCGAGCGCGGCGTTGTAGCGGCCGAGCAGCGCGACGAACGACGACAGGTCCTCGTCGGACCAGTCGCGCCAGCCGCTCGTCGAGCCAGCTGCCGCCGCTCGGGGTCGACCTCGGCCATCCGGCGCGACGGCGTCCGCGGTCGCCGACACCAGCGTGGCCCGGCCGTCGTCCGGGTCGGGCGCGCGGTCGACCAGGCCGAGCTCGACCAGGTGCTGGACCTGCCGGCTGATCGCGCCCTTGTCGATGCAGAACGCCTCGGCGATCGCCGAGGCGCGCATGCGGACCGGCGTCGGCGAGGTAGGCGAGCATCAGGTACGACGCCGGCTGCAGCTCGGGGTGCACCGCCCGGGCCCGCTCGGCGATGCACCCGGCGGATCCGGCGGATCATCACGCCGACCTCGTGCTCGAGGCCGCGCGAGCGCGCTCGGCGCGTGGCCGCGCCGTCACGGCGGCCATCGCCTCGGCAGCCCTCGTCTGCGGCACGACTCGCGGGCTGCACCTCGGCGCGCGTCACCTCGGGCGGCGCGACCTCGGCGCTCGGCGCTCGACGGTTGCGTGGTGCGCAGCGGCACCTCGCGGATGAACAGCACGCAGACCAGCGCCAGCGAGCGCGAACGGCAGCGCGACCAGGAAGATGTGCCCGATCGACGTCGCCGAACGCGTGCTCGACAGATCGCCGCGGCCCAGCCGGGAAGCGCCGCGCGAGGTCCGGGACTGGAGTGGCTGCTCCGCCGATGGCCGGTCGGCGTGGCCGCGCGGCCGCGCGAGCCCGTCGGTCGACCTGGCCGGCGACCTGGTGGCTGAGCATCGCGCCCGAGCGCCGAGACGCCGATCGAGCCGCCCATGCGAGCGGAAGAACGCGACGACCGAGCTGGCGGCGCCCATGTCGGCCTGCGCGGCGTTGTTCTGCACGGCCAGCACGAGGTTCTGCATGGTGGCGCCGAGGCCGACGCCGAGGACCGCCATGAAGGCGCCGACGACCACGAGCGGGGTGGTCTCGTCGATGGTGGCCAGCAGGCCGAGGCCGACGACGACCAGGACCATGCCGCCGACCAGCCAGCGCTTCCAGCGGCCGGTGTCGGTGATGATCCGGCCGCTGACGATGCTGGAGACGAACAGCCCGCCGACCATCGCGATCGACATCAGGCCGGCGTCGGTCGGGCTCATGCCCGCGGGCCAGCTGGAAGTACTGGCTCAGGTAGACGGTGGAGCCGAACATCGCGACGCCGATCAGCACCGAGGCGAGCGGTGGCCAGCGCCGTGGTGCGGTCGCTGGAAGAGCCGCAGCGGGATGACCGGCTCGACGGCGACCCGGGCCTCGACGTAGCACCGCGGCGGCGAGGAGCGACCACGGCCGCGGCGACCAGGAGCGCGGCGTGGCGCGGAGCCCCAGGCGAACTGGTTGCCGGCGAGGCGAGACCCAGACCAGCAGCATCGAGACGCCCGCCGACGAGGAGGGTCGCGCCGAGGTAGTCGATGTGCACCGGGCGCTTGACGACGGGCAGGTGCAGGGTCTTCTGCAGCACGACGAAGGCCAGCAGCGCGACCGGGAGGCCGACGAAGAAGCAGCCGCGCCAGCCGAGCGGGGTGTCGACGATCAGGCCGCCGATCAGCGGGCCGCTGACCGTGGCGAGCGCGAAGACCGCGCCGAGGTAGCCGGAGTAGCGGCCGCGCTCGCGCGGCGAGTCACCATCGAGGCGATCACGACCTGGACCAGCGCGGTCAGGCCGCCGACGCCGAGGCCCTGGATCGACGCGGGCGCCGATGAGCACCTCCATGGTCGGCGCGAAGCCGGCGACCAGCGAGCCGGCGGAGTAGATGACCAGCGCCGACTGCACCAGCAGCTTCTTGCTGAACAGGTCGGCGAGCTTGCCCCAGATCGGGGTGGTCGCGGTCATCGCCAGCAGCGTCGCGACGACGACCCAGGTGTAGCCGGTCTGGCTGCCGTGCAGGTCGGTGACGATCCGCGGGCAGCGCGTTGGTGACGACGGTGCTCGAGAGCATCGCGACGAACATCGCGAGCAGCAGGCCGCTGAGCGCCTCGAGCACCTCGCGGTGGGTCATCTCGCCGGCCTCCTCGGCGCCGGCGGAGGCGGGGCGGGGACGGTGGCGCGCTGGGTGGACACGGGAGCTCGATTCACGAGAGGTAGAAGGTTGTCAACGGCAACTATATTCCCGATCGTTGACGAACGGCAACCAAGTGGGCCGCGCCAGCACGACCTCGACCGCCGGTCGGATCGCGGCTGCCAGGCACGGGCATGCGCGCCCGGCGGGCGAGGGGTGGGTCAGTCGCGGCGCGGTGGCCGAGGGCGCGGGCGAGGTTGGCGACGGCGTCCTCGCTCGGCGAGGCGGCCTGCGCGGTTGGTCTCCTCCAGCTGCGCGAGCAGCTCGGCGCGGTGCACCTGCACCGAGCGGGGCGCGTCGATGCCGACCCGGACGACGTCGCCGCGCACCTCGAGGACGGTGACGGTGACGTCGTCGCCGATGACGACGCTCTCCCCGACACGGCGGCTCAGGACCAGCATGGCGTCACGCTACCCGACCGGCCGACGGGCCCGGCGCTCACGCGACCAGCGGCGCGGCGACCGGCAGGTCCGGGTCGTCGAGGACGACCTGGCCGCCGCGGCGGGTGGCGGTGTTGACCAGGACCGGGCGCCGCGAGGTTGGCGGTGGTCGTCGGCCAGCGAGTCGCCGGCGGTGAGCACCACGAGCAGCAGCACGTCCTCGGCGGAGTCGATCCCGAGGTCGGCGACGCACGTCGTCGTCGACCTCCGGGGCGTAGTCGGGGAAGAACGGCACCGGCGGCACCACCAGGAAGCCGCAGCGCCGGGTCCTCGAGCGAGGTCAGCTGCACAGCACGCCGTCGTCGTCGAGCTGGACCAGCGCGAACGGCGCTGGCTCGGGGAAGCCCGGCATCGGGCTGGACCAGCTCGATCACCGGGAGGTCGGTGTCGGCGTGGCATCGGGCCATCATGGCAGTCGTCATCGCGGCGATCATCGC
Organism: uncultured Actinomycetota bacterium; assembly: GCA_963763225.1. GTDB lineage: Bacteria > Actinomycetota > Actinomycetes > Propionibacteriales > Nocardioidaceae > Nocardioides. The sequence continues at coordinate 109,526 of CAVXNT010000011.1, forward strand.
AGGAAGTCCAGCAGGCTCGGCTGCATCACGCGGGCGGTGGCGGCGAGCGCGGCCTGGTAGGCGACCTGCTGCATCTGCAGGTCGACGATCGCCTTCGGCAGGTCGGCGTTCTCGACCTCGGAGAGCGACGTGGTCAGCCGCAGCTCGCGTCGTCGGCGGCGGCCTGCTGCGCCTGCTCGACCCGGTGGTGCGGGCGCCGACGTCGGCCTGCGCGTGGTGATCCGGTCGCGGTCGGCGCTCGAGCGTCGTCGATGCGCCGCGCTGATGCCGGCCTCGTCGCCGGCGCGCAGCGCCGTCGGAGAGCGCGGTCGAGGTGGTCGAAGACCGAGTCGCCGTCCGGGCCGAACGCCGTCGGTCCCGTCGACGTCGACGCGCACCGCGACGCCGTCGGCGACGGTCGCGGTTCACCCGCGCCGGGCGTCGCCGACGTAGGTGCCGGTCGCGTCGTACGCCGTCGGTGCCCGGCGGTGACGCCACCGAAGACCGGACGGCCGAGGTAGTCGTGTTCGCGTCGTCGATCAGGCCCTCGCGGATCTGGTCGACCTCGGCGGCCAGCGCGTCGCGCGCCTGCTGGCCCATCGACGCCGCTCGTTGGCGCCCTGCAGGGCGAGGTCGCGGGCCCGGCGCACCTGGTCGGTCGACGCGGCTGAGGGTCGCGTCGATCTGGTTCAGCCAGCCGAGGCCGTCCTCGGCGTTGCGGGCGTACTGCTGCTGCGTCGGCGACCGACGCGCGGAGCCGCATCGCCGAGGTGGTGTCGGTCGGGGAGTCGGAGGGGCGGTTGAGGACCCGGCCGGTGGAGAGCTGCTCCTGGACTTCGGCGAGCCGGCGCAGGCTGGTCTGCAGCGCGTTCAGCGATGGCTGGCTCATCATCTGCTGGGTGACCCGCGTGATGCGCCATCAGCGCACCAGCCCGGTCCGGTTGATCAGGGTGTCGAGCACCGAGTCGACGGTGGTCATCACCCGGGCGGCGGCCTCGTAGGCGCGCTGGGCGCTGAGCATGGAGACCATCTCCTCGTCGAGGTTGACCCCGGAGAGCTGCTCGCGGGAGCCGTCGACCTGGTTGGTGAGGACCTGCTGGTTGGCGGCCAGCCGCTGCACCGAGGCGACCTCGGTGCCGAAGCCGTTGACCAGGCGCTGGTAGGCGTCGTCCACGTCGATCGGCGCCGGCCAGCGCCGTCGGCGTTGCCGGCGTCGAGGTTCGCCGCCGGCGACACGGAGGCGGCGAGCTGCGCCGGGTCGGTGAGCGCGACCACGGCGAGCGTGGCCGGCGGGGTCGGCCGGGTCGTAGGCGAAGAACGGCCCGCCCGCGGTCGCCGGCGGCGTCGTAGCCCGGCGCGTGCTGGGCGTTGACCTCGTCGGCGAGCTGCTGCGCGACGGCGTCCAGGCCCGCGGCGTACGCCGGCAGCGTGGTGGTCAGCAGGTCGGTGACGCCGCCGATCTCGCCGCTCAGCCCGGCCGGGACGGTCGTGGTCCCGCCGGTGTCGGTGATCGCGAAGGAGACCGGGTTGCCGTCGGCGGCGCCGGTCGGCGGTGATCCCCGCTGGCGATCTCGAGAGCGTGCCGGCGTCCTGGCCGGTGACCAGCGGCACGCCGTCCACGGTGACGTCGAGGCCGCCGTCGGCGCGCAGGGTGGCCGTGGCGCCGGTGAGCTCGGCGAGCCGCATGCGCGAGCTGGTCGCGCTTGTCGAGCAGGGTCGCCGGCGTCGGTGCCGTGAGGTTGCGCGACCGCGATGCTCTGGTTGGTGGCGGCGAGGTCGGCGGCCACCGTGTTGACCTCGCCGACGTCGGCGCAGCAGCCGCATGCGCTGGTCGCCGGCCTCGGCGTCGACGTTGCGCGACTGGAGCCGGATCGCGTCGGCCAGGCGTGGCGGCCTGGCCAGCACCTGGCGCGGGCGGCGTCGCTGCCGGGGTTGTTGGCCAGGTCGTGCCAGGCCGCGCGGAAGCCCGGCGAGCGCGGCGGCGACGCCGTTGTCGCCGGGCTCGCCGATGCCCGCTCTCGACCCGCTCCGAGCGACGGCCTGCCGGATGTCGAGGTAGGACTGGTTGCCGTGCTCGCGGCGCGCGCGCGCGTCGAGCAGCGGGTCGACCATCCGGTCGACGCCGGCGACCCGCGACGCCCGTCGCCGGCCTCGTCGTAGCGCGACCACATCGCCGGCTGGCGTCGGGCGCACCGACGGACTCGCCGACGACCCGGCGGCGGGCGTAGCCGTCGGTGCCGACGTTGGCGATGTTGCTGCTCGCCACGTCCATGGCCACCCGGTGGTAGCGCAGCGCGCTCAGCGCGGTGTTCAGCGAGGAGAAGGTCCCGGTCATCGTCACAGGCTCCGGTCGACCAGCCGGCGGCCGAGCGCCGACGTCGCGACCGCGGAGCCGTCGGCGGCGTAGCCCTGCGCCGCCGTCGCCGAGCGCGAGCAGGGTCTCGCGCGCGGAGCGGTAGCCGGCGGTGATCAGGTCGCGGTTGGCGTCGGCCAGCGCGAGTGATCTCCTCGGGTGACGGCGACGAAGGCCTCGCGGTGGTCGAGCAGGATGTGCGCCACGGCTCGTCGACGGCCTCGGCCAGGGCGCGCGCAGGCTGGGGTTGTGCGCCAGGCCGAGCGCGGCGGCCGCCTCGTCGGCGGCGACCGAGCGCAGGACCTCGGTCTCGCGGATCGTCTCGAGCACGTCGCTCGACGTCGCGGGCGGCGCGCATCAGCCAGCGGGTGCGGCCGCTGGCCAGCACCAGCTGCTCGACCTCGAGCCGGTACAGCAGCGTGTCGAGCAGCTCGCGCTCGCGCCAGAGGATCAGGGACAGCTTCTCCACGTCGCGGCTCCTTCCGCTCGGCCTCCCGTGCGGAGACCGTCGACGAGTCCCATCGGACGGGTCGCGCGGGTCCTGAGGGACTTGCCGCCGAGATGCGGCCGCATCGGGCGCTCAGCGGTGTCGGACACGACGGCCAGCGGGCCGTATCGGTGCCGCGAACCTCGACCTGAGGGCCGACTCGACCGGGACCTAGATCACCTCTGCCGGGCCTAGCGGCACATTTCCGGACATGTCGCGTCCACAACCATCGCAGAATCCCCCGCATGACCCCCCACACCGACGTACCGCCGGGCTCCGACGAGCTGATCGTCCAGCACATGCCCCTGGTCGGCCACATCGTCCGCGAGACCCTGGGCCGGGTGCCGAGCCACGTCAACCGTGACGACCTGACCTCCGCCGGCCTCGCCGCCCTGGTCCAGGCCGCGCCAGCCTTCGACGCCGAGCGGGGCGTGCCCGTTCGCCCGGTACGCCGCCACCCGGATCCGCGGCGCGATCCTCGACGAGCTGCGCGGCATCGACTGGGCCTCCCGCTCGGTGCGCCGCCGGGCCCGCGACCTCGACGCGACCCGCACCCGGCTCGCCCGGCGTCCTCGGCCGGCCCCGACGCGACGCCGAGGTCGCCTCGGCGCCCGGCATGAGCCTCGAGGAGGTCGCCGCGAACGACGACGACATCGCCCGCGCCCAGGTGCTCTCGCTGCAGGCGCGCCGGACGACCACGGACCTCGCCGACCTGCTGGTCAGCTCCGCCCCAGCCCCGGAGGAGGTCGTCGAGCACCGCGAGCGGCTCGACCTACCTCGTCGAGGCGGTCGCCGAGCTGCCCGAGCGGCTGCGGATCGTGGTCGAGCGAGTACTTCCTCGCCGAGCGGCCGATGGCCGAGATCGCCGCCGAGCTCGGGGTCACCGAGTCGCGCGTCTCCCAGATCCGCGCCGAGGCCCTGGTGCTGCTGCGCGACGCGATGAACCCCGAGCTCGACCCCGAGCTGGTCGACGCCCGCACGCCCGCCCCGGCGGCTGCGCGGCCCGGCGCCGCGAGGCCTACTTCGCCGCGGTCGCCGCCCGGCACGCCGCCGCGCGTCCGGCCGCCCGTCGGCGCCGCCTGCGCTCGCGAGACCGCCTGGCGCCTGACGACCGACGCGCCTGGCCCGCGGCGGTCGTCTCAGCGAAAGTTCTGCCGCCGAATTCGGCCAGAATTCCCTCAGGCCGCCGCCGGCGGGCCGATCGAGTACGCCGACGGAGCCCACGGACGGGCTCCGGCACGCTGACTCGAATTCCAGGAGGGAACCATCATGAGTCTTCGCATCAACCAGAACATCGACGCCCTCAACTCCTACCGCAACCTGTCGGTCACCCAGGGCCAGATGTCGCAAGTCGCTGGAGAAGCTGTCCAGCGGCTTCCGCATCAACCGGGCCGCCGACGACGCCGCCGGCCTGGCCATCTCCGAGGGCCTGCGCTCGCAGGTCGGCGGCCTCAAGGTCGCCGTCCGCAACGCCCAGGACGGCATCTCGCGTCGTCCAGACCGCGGAAGGCGCGCTCACCGAGGTGCACTCGATCCTGCAGCGCATGCGCGACCTCGCCGTGCAGTACAACAACGGCACCCAGAACACCGACTCGCAGGCCGCGCTGCAGCGGAGTTCGACGCAGCTGCAGACCGAGATCGGCCGGATCGAGGACCAACACCAAGTTCAACGGCATGGCCCTGTTCGACGGCACGGCGCCAAGACCTTCCAGGTCGGGCTACTGCGAGCACCGACACGATCGACATCGTCGACGACCGCCGCGGACGCGCCGACGGCCGGCACGGGCGCGCTCGACATCACCACCCGACAGCGACGGACGACGTCCAGGCCGCAGATCACCGAGGTCTCCACCCCGCGCGCCGACCTCGGTGCGATCCAGAACCGGTTCGAGCACACCATCAACAACGTGAACGTGGCGATCGAGAACCTGTCCGCGTCGGAGAGCCGGATCCGCGACACCGACATGGCGCAGCGAGATGATGAACTTCACCCGCTCGCAGATCCTGTCGCAGGCCGGCACCGCGATGCTGGCGCAGGCCAACCAGGCCTCGCAGGGCGTCCTGCAGCTCCTGCGCTGACCGACCGCCTCCCGGGAGGGCGTGACTGACGCGCCCTCCCGGGGGACGACCACGCATCCCCAGGCACCCAGGTCATCCGGAGGTCTCACATGCCGACCAGCAGCATCAGCGGCCTGGCCAGCGGTCTCGACACCGCTTCGATCGTCGACCAGCTCATGCAGCTCGAGGCGATGCCGCAGAACCGGCTGGTCGTGCGCCAGAAGGCCGAGAAGACCGTCCTCTCCGCGCTGCAGTCGCTCAACACCGACATGGTCGCTGCTGGGCAGCCAGCGCCGAGACACTGGCGAAGGCCGCCACCTGGCAGACGCTCAAGGCCACCTCGTCGAGCACCGCGGTCACCGCCACGGCCACCGACCAGGCCACGGCGGGCCAGCTCACCGTCACCGTCGACCGGCTGGCGGCCGCGCACCAGCTCGGCTTCACCCAGGCTGCGGCGCTGACCGACGTCGTCGCGGCCGGCGGCATCCGGATCACGGGCAGCGACGGCGTCGCGCACGACCTCGACCACCGGCGGCGGCACGCCTGCAGGAGGTCGTCGACGCGGTCAACGGGTCGACGAGCACCACCGGCGTCGCGCGCCACGGCGGTGCAGGTCGCCAGCGGCAGCTACCAGCTGCTCGTCGAGTCGACCAGTACGGGGGCGGCGTCCCAGTTCACGCTGACCCAGCAGGACGGCACCGCCCTGCTCGGCGGGGCGACCGTCGTCCAGGGCACCGATGCCCAGGTCAGCCTGGGTGCCGGCATCACGGCCACGTCGGCGACCAACACGTTCACCGACCTGATGCCGGGCGTCTCGGTCACGCTGGGCGGCTCGCGCCACGGTCGGGACCACCAGCACGATCACGGTCGCCCGCGACCCGTCGTCGGTCCGCGACCAGGTCAAGGCGCTGGTGGACAAGGTGAACAGCATCCTGTCCGACCTCGACACCAAGACCGCCGGAGCCAGCGGAACCACGGCTGCGGGCGTGCTCGCCGGGGACTCGACCGCCCGCAGCGTCCGCGACGCCCTCGCCGAGACGATCTTCGGCGGATCCGGCTCCATGGCGGCGTACGGCCTGCAGACCGACCGCTACGGCAAGCTGGTGTTCGACTCCGCGAAGTTCGACGAGGCGTACGCCGCCGACCCCGCCGGCACCATGGCGGCCTTCACCACGGGGGCCACCCCGGCCGACAACGGGTGGGCGGCGCGCGTCGCGGCCGTCGCCAAGTCCGCCAGCGACTCCGTCGACGGCACCATCACCACCGCCATCCAGGGCCGCGACTCCAGCATCAAGCAGCTCCAGGACAGCATCGACGGCTGGGACGACCGGCTCGCGCTCCGGCGTAGCACGCTCGAGCGTCGGTTCACGGCCCTCGAGACCGCGCTGTCGACGATGAAGAGCCAGGGCGACTGGCTCGCCGGCCAGCTCGCCTCGCTGCCCTCCACCAGCTCCTGATCGAAGGAATCGACGATGACGTTCCCCGCCCAGAACCCGCGCGAGGCCTACCTCGCCGCGTCCGTGGCCACGGCCAGCCCGGGCCAGCTGCTCGTCATGCTCTGCGAGCGGCTGGTGCTCGACCTGCAGCGCGCCACGGACGCGCTCGGTCGAGGCGAGAACGCCGGTGCGCACGACCCGCTCCTGCACGCGCAGGACATCGTGCTCGAGCTCGCCTCGAGCCTGCGGGTCGACGCCTGGGAGGGCGCTCCCGGGCTGGCCGCGCTCTACGACCACCTCTACCGCGAGCTGGTCGGCGCCAACGTCCGCAAGAGCCTCCCGGCCGCCGAGCACTGCCTGCAGCTGGCCACCCAGCTCCGCGACACGTGGCGCGACGCGGCACTGCAGCTCATGTCGGAGTCGGCATGACCACGTTCGCCGAGACCGACCGCCGGCACCTGCACTGGGAGACCGCGTTGGACCGGCTCGAGCTCGACATCATCAATGCCGAGCGACGGCTCACCGACCCGGACGCGCCCGACCCGGAGCCCTGGGACGAGCCGCAGCTGACCGGCCCGATGCCCGACGACCTGGTGGAGCGGGCGCGCGGTCTCCTGGAGCGGCAACGCGTGGTCCGCGAGCAGATGACCACCGCGCTGCAGACCCTGCGCCGTCACCACGACTTCGCCAGCCGCGTCGACCGAGCGACGGCGCGCGCGGCGAGACCGGTGTACGTCGACCTCGACGCGTGAGGCGCGGGAAACACCGGAAAACCTCTCAGGTGAGTCACAGCGGCGCCGAAGGGTCCTGCTGAGCACGGACCGCTCGCCCCCCCGGCCGATGGATCGGCGCCCCCTCGTCTCCTCGGAGGACAGGCGTGTCCATCCTCGGTTCCCTCGGCGCTCCCGACGCCGTCGACGCCGCCCTGCACACCGCGCTGGACGCGATCTCGCTGCGGCAGCGGGTGATCGCCGACAACATCGCGAACGTCGACACCCCCGGCTACCGCGCCACCACGGTCGACTTCGAGGCCAGCCTGCGCGCGGCGATCGCCTCCGGCGACCCGGCCGCGGCAGACATCAGCGCGGTCCCGACCGACACGCCGGTCGGCGCCAACGACAACAACGTCGACCTGCGCAAGGAGACGCTGGCGGCGGTGCAGTCGCAGTTCCAGTACCAGATGCTCACCCGCGCGGCGAGCGAGCGCTTCGAGCTGCTGCGCACCGTGGCGGGTGGTCAGTGATGGGCGCCTTCGACATGCTCCGCATCGCCGGGTCCTCGACTGGGCGTGCACCAGACCTGGCTGGACGTGCTGGCCAACAACATCGCGAACGTCAACACGGTCACCGGCACCGACCAGAGCGCCTTCCAGGCCCAGATGCTCATGGTCCGGTCGTCGCCCGGCGGCGGGGTCGAGGTCGGCGGCATCGCCCTCAGCGACCCGGCGGGCCGGCTGGTCAGCGACCCCGGCAACCCCCTGGCCGACGCCGACGGATACGTGCGCGCGCCCGACGAGGACCTGGCCAGTCAGATGACCCAGCTGATCATGGCCCAGCGCGGCTTCCAGGCCTCGGTGCAGGTCACCAAGAACGCGCAGGACACCTACTCCGCCGCACTCCAGATCGGACGCCGCTGATGAGCGTTCCCGGCATCGAGGGCGTCGGGTTCACGCCGTACGTCCCCCCGACCGTCGCGCCCACTCCCCCGGCGGCCACCGCCGCCACGACGGGAGCGAGCGCTGCCGGCGGCAGCTCCTTCGGCGACCTGGTGCTCGACGGCATCGACCGCCTCCAGGGCGTCCAGCAGAAGAGCGACCAGCTCGCGGTCCAGGCCGCGACCGGCGACCTGCAGAACATCCACGACTACACGCTGGCCGCGACCGAGGCGTCGGTGACCACCCAGCTGACCGTCGCCGTCCGCAACCGGGCGCTCGACGCGTTCAACGAGATCATGCGGATGCCGATCGGATGACGCGCCGATGAAGCACCAGCTCAACCACTCGCTGAACCGCCTGCGCACCACGTTCCTGGCGTTCACGCCCGGCCAGAAGGTCGTGGCCGTGGTCGGCACCGCCGCCGTCCTCCTCGCCGCCGTGCTGGTGTTCCGCTGGGTCGCGACCCCCAACTACGCGCCGCTGTTCAGCAACCTGGCCGCGTCCGACGCGTCCGCCGTCGTCGACGAGCTGAACGCCGAGGGCGTGCCCTACAAGCTCACCAACAACGGCAGCACCGTGATGGTGCCGCAGGACAAGGTGTACGCCACCCGCATCGCCCTGAGCGGCCAGGGGCTGCCGCAGTCGTCGTCGAGCGACGGCTACGGGCTGCTGGACGGCCAGGGCATCTCCACCTCGGAGTTCCAGGAGCAGACGGACTTCAAGCGGGCCATGGAGGGCGAGCTCGTCCCGGACCATCGAGGCCATCGACGGCGTCGACACCGCCGTGGTGCACCTGGCCCTGCCGCCGAAGAAGGTGTTCGCCGACCAGCAGGACCCGCCGACCGCGTCGGTGCTCGTCGACACCGCGGCCGGCGCGACCCTCGACCCCCAGCAGGTGCAGGCGGTGGTCCACCTGGTGGCCGCCAGCATCGACGGGCTCACCCCCGAGAACGTCACCGTCGCCGACTCCCAGGGCCGCGTCCTGTCCTCCTCCGACGCCACCGCCCTCGGCGCCAGCACCCGCGACCAGGAGCTGGCGCAGTTCGAGCAGCAGAAGACCGCGCAGATCCAGGCGATGCTCGACCGGATCCTCGGCCCGGGCAACTCGACCGTCCAGGTCACCGCCGACCTCGACTTCGACAAGGCCGTGCAGGACACGGTCAGCTACCAGCACGACCCGAAGCAGCCGCCGCTGTCGTCGTCGACGAGCACCGAGAAGTACGACGGGCCCGCCGGCGCCGGCAGCAGCAGCGGTGTGGTCGGCCCCGACGGCCAGATGGACTCCCTCGGCACGACCGGTTCGAAGTCGTCGCGCTACGTGAAGGAGTCGAACACCCAGGACAACGCGATCGGGAAGGTCGTCGAGCACCGCGAGAACGCCCCCGGCAGCATCAACTCTCTCAACGTCGCGGTCGCGATCGACACCACGGCGCTCGCCGGGCGCAGCACCACCGACATCTCCGACCTGATCGCCGCCGGCAACGGCATCCAGCGCAAGCGCGGCGACACCATCCAGGTGACCGCGATGGCGTTCGACCGGACCGCCGACCAGGCCGCCCAGGCCGAGCTCGCCGCGGCCGCGAAGGCGGACCAGCAGGCGCGGATGTGGCGGTGGGCGCGCAACGCCGGGCTCGGCCTCGCGGTCCTCGCCGCGCTGCTCCTGGCGTGGCTGCGCGGCCGCCGCCGGGCGCGGGCGCGCGAGCAGGCCACGACGTACGTCGTGGAGCAGCTGCGCAGCGACGCCGCCGAGCGCGCGGCGATCGCGGCCGCCGCCGAGGTCCAGTCGGCGCCCGCGCTGACCGCGCTCCAGCAGGCCGAGAGCGCCGCGAACGACGAGCTGCGCACCGAGCTCACCGCGCTCGTCGAGAAGCAGCCCGAGGACGTCGCCGCCCTCCTGCGCGGCTGGCTGGTGGACCGTCCGTGATGTCCTCCGCACTCACCACCCTCGGCGTCCGCAAGGCGGCGATCGTGCTCATCCAGCTGGGCAAGGAGCACGCCGGAGTCATCCTCAGCCACCTGTCGGAGACCGAGGTCGAGGCCATCTCGGCCGAGATCGCCCGGCTCGACGACATCAAGGCGTCCGAGGTCGAGGCGGTCCTCGCCGAGCTCAACCAGATGGCCGTCGCGCGCGCCAACATCAGCCAGGGCGGCCTCGCCTACGCACGCAACCTGCTGGTCGAGTCGCTCGGCCCCGAACGCGCCAACGAGATCATCGAGCGGCTGCAGGCCGCCGCGGTCCAGCTGCCGTTCCAGTTCCTGCACCGCGCCGACCCGACCCAGCTGCGCACGTTCATCTCCGACGAGCACCCGCAGGTGATCGCGCTGGTGCTGGCGCACCTCACCGCGGACAAGGCGTCCCTGGTCCTCTCCGGGCTGGCGTCCTCCCTGCAGGCCGAGGTCGCCCACCGGATCGCGGTCATGGACCGGACGTCGCCGGAGATCGTCCGCGCGGTCGAGGCGAGCCTCGAGCGCAAGCTGTCGTCGGTGCTCCAGCCCGCGGAGGCCTCTCGGGTCGGCGGCGTCGACCCGCTGGTCGAGATCATCAACCGCTCCGACCGCGTCACCGAGCGCCAGATCGTCGAGGGCCTCGAGGCGCTCGACGCCGAGCTCGCCGACGAGGTGCGCAGCCGGATGTTCATGTTCGAGGACATCGTCGACCTCGAGGACCGCTCGGTGCAGCTCGTGCTGCGCCAGGTCGACAACGCCGAGCTGGCGCTCGCCGTCAAGGGCGTCGCCGAGCCGGTGCGAGACAAGATCACGTCCAACCTGTCCGAGCGCGCCGCCACGATGCTGCTCGAGGAGGTCGACCTGCTCGGCGCCGTGCGCCTCACCCAGGTCGAGGAGGCGCGGCAGTCGATCATCCGCACGATCCGGCTGCTCGAGGAGCAGGGCCAGATCCTGATCCGCCGCGGGGGTGACGATGAGCTCGTCACCTAGCCCGGCGTCCGGCGCCACCGCCGCCCAGCCGGATGCCCGGGCGTGGCGCCCCGCCGAGCGGCCCGACCTGCGCAGCGGCGTCTGGACCCGGCTCGGCCATCCCAGCGTGCTCGGCGACGACGTCACCGAGCAGGCCCTCGGCCGGCTCGCCGAGCGGACCCGCAGCGCGGCCCGCGCCCAGGGCTACGCGATCGGCTGGGCCGAGGGCCGGCGCGAGGCGCTCGCCCGCGCCGAGGAGAACGCCAGGTTGGCCGCCGCGGCCGCCGCCGAGCGCGAGCGGCAGCGCGACGCCGAGCACCGATCCGCACTCGACGCGCTGGTCCGCGCCGCCGACGAGCTGCGGCAGGCGACCGCGGCGGCGTCCGAGCGGGTGGCGCACCAGGCCAGCGGCCTCGCGTTCGAGGTCATCCGCGAGCTGTTGGGCCACGAGCTGGCGCTCGCCGAGGACCCGGGCGAGGCCGTCGTACGACGGGCGCTCGCGGCCACCCCCACCGACGTACCCGCCACCGTGCGCCTGCACCCCGCGACCGCCGAGTCGGTGGCCACCCAGGAGCTCGCCGCCCGCGGGGTCGCGGTCCGCCCCGACGCGACCCTCGCGCCCGACGACGCGGTCGTCGAGGTCGACGGCGCCGCCATCGACCTGCGCATCGGCACCGCGCTGGAGCGCCTGCGGGAGGTGCTGCGATGAGCGCCCTGACCACCGAGCACCGCAACGGGGCGCTCGCCGCCGTCCGCCCCCTCCACCTGGGCCGCGTCGCCGGGCTGCTCGGCCTGCGGGTCACCGTCACCGGGCTCGCCGCCGCGGTCGGCGACCTGCTGGAGATCCAGGGCCCGCGCGGGGCCGTCCCGGTCGAGGTCGTCGCGAGTGGCCCCGGCCTGCTCACCTGCCTGCCGCTCGGCGACACGACCGGCCTGCGCGCCGGCGACCACGTGCGCCCCACCGGCGCGGGCCTGCGCATCGGCGTCGGCGAGGCGCTGCGCGGCCGGGTGCTGGACGGGCTCGGTCGCCCCCTCGACGACGGTCCGCCGCTGACCGGCGCGGGCCTCACCGCGGTCCCGGTCGAGCACCCGGCGCCCCCGGCCCTGGGCCGGCCCCGGATCGACCGGCAGCTCGGCCTCGGCGTCCGCGCCCTCGACGCGCTCACGCCGTGCGGCCGGGGCCAGCGGCTCGGCATCATGGCCGGGTCGGGCGTCGGCAAGTCCAGCCTGCTGTCGATGATCGCGCGCGGCACCGACGCCGAGATCTCGGTGATCGCCCTGATCGGCGAGCGCGGCCGCGAGGTGCGCGAGTTCCTCGAGAACGACCTCGGCCCCGAGGGCCTGCGCCGCTCCGTCGTCGTCGTCGCGACCTCCGACCAGCCGGCCGTCGTCCGGCTGCGGGCCGCCTTCGTCGCCACCCGGATCGCGGAGTGGTTCCGCGACGCCGGCTCGCACGTGGTGCTGATGATGGACAGCCTCACCCGGGTCGCGCTCGCCCAGCGCGAGATCGGGCTCTCCGCGGGCGAGCCGCCCGCCACCCGCGGCTTCCCGCCCAGCGTGTTCGCACTCCTCCCCCGCTTGCTCGAGCGCGCGGGGACCTCACCGGCCGGCAGCATCACCGGCCTCTACACGGTCCTGGTCGAGGGCGACGACCTGCACGACCCGGTCGGCGACGCGGCCCGCTCCATCCTCGACGGCCACGTCGTGCTGTCGCGCGCCCTGGCCACCTCCGGCCACTTCCCGAGCATCGACGTGCTCGAGTCGGTGTCGCGGGTCGGCAACGCCATCACCGGGCCCGAGGCGAAGGCGGACGCGCAGCGGCTGCGGCGGCTGCTCGCGGCGTACCGCTCCGTGCGCGAGCTGGTCGAGATCGGGGCGTACGTCGCCGGCAGCGACGCCGACGCAGACGCGGCGCTCGCGCTGATGTCGCAGATCGACGCCTTCCTGCGCCAGGACCTCGACGACACCTCCGCCGTGGCCCCGACCTGGGCGGCCCTGCACGAGCTGGTGGGGGCCGAGGCATGACCGGCCGGGGCCGGCTCGCCGGGGTCGTCCGGGTCCGGGCGATCCGCGAACGGGACAGCCGGATCGGCTTCGCGACCGCGCTCGAGGAGGAGCACCGCGCTGCGGCGCAGGTGACCCGGATCGAGGAGCTGCTGGCCACCCTGCCGCAACCGTCGGTCCAGGACCTCGCCGGCTTCGCGGCCCGCCAGCACACCGCGACCGCGCTCGGCGAGGCCCTCCGGCGCGCCCGCGCCGAGCTCGCGTCGGCGCACCGCATCACGCTCACCGCCCGCGACCGCTGGCGCTCGGACCGCAGCCGCCTGGCCGCCGTGGAGTCCCTGGTCGATCGCCGCGCCGCGGCCCGCGCCGCCGTCGCCCGGCGGCGCGAGACCCGCGAGCTCGACGCCATCGCCGAGGACCTCTGGCGGCGGAGGCACCACGGGGAGGCAGCCGGATGAGCGTCGCCGACGTCACCGACCGGATCGCGCAGATCCAGGCCCAGCTCGCGGTCCTCACCCCGACCGCCCCGACGACCGCGAACGCGGCCGCCGCCGCGGACTTCGCCCGCGCCCTGCGCACCGCCACCCCCACCACGCAGGCGAGCACCGGCACCGCGGCCGGCCAGGCCGTCGTGGACCGCGCCCGGACGTACCTCGGCGTGCCCTACGTCTGGGGCGGCACCGACCCCAAGCACGGCCTCGACTGCTCCGGCCTGGTGCAGCGCGTGTACGCCGACCTCGGCTACGACCTGCCCCGCGTCTCGTGGCAGCAGGCCCAGGCCGGACGCCCGGTCGACAGCATGGCCGACGCCCAGCCCGGCGACCTGCTCGCGTTCGGGTCGCCGGTCCACCACATCGGCATCTACATCGGCGACGGTCAGATGATCGAGGCACCCCGCCCGGGGCTCGACGTGCGGATCGGGCCCGTGTACGAGACGCCGTCGGCGATCCGCCGGATCGTGCCCGGACACCGTCCCGTCCGTCCCGACTGTATCCGCGGCCCCCGCCGCCGACGGCACGCCCGCCGTCATCCCGCTCGGTACGCCGTACGCCCGGCTCTTCGACACCGCCGGCGCCGAGCACGGGGTCAGCCCCCAGCTGCTCGCCGCGGTCGCGCGCCAGGAGTCGGGATTCGACCCCCGCGCGGTCAGCCCCGCCGGCGCGCAGGGGCTGATGCAGCTGATGCCCGCCACGGCCGACGGCCTCGGCGTCCGCGACCCCTTCGACCCGGCCCAGGCCGTCGACGGCGCCGCCCGGCTGCTCCGGCGCTGCTCGACCGGTTCGGCAGCACCGAGCTCGCGCTCGCGGCGTACAACGCCGGCCCGGGCGCGGTGCTGCGGTACGGCGGTGTGCCGCCGTACCCCGAGACCCAGAACTACGTCCGCAGGATCCTCGCCCAGGTGGTGACCGCATGACCCAGCTCCCGACCGTGCTCCCCGGCCCGACCCCGGGCGCGATCCCCGGCGCGGTCCCCGCGCTCCCGGGCTCGCTGCCCACGCCGCACGACCCGACCGCGGCGGACCCGTTCCTCGCGCTGCTCGCCCAGCTCGTCGGCGGGCCGGTCCCGGTCCCGGGCGGAGCGGGCGCAGCCCCCGACGCACCGGGTCAGCCGACCGACGGCGCCGACGGCGGGACCGATGACGGGTCCGACGACCCGTCGACGAACGCGGAGCCGACCGCGGTCGTCGCCACGCTGCCGGTGGTGCCCCAGCTCGCCGCCGCCCTCCGCGCGACCCCGGGCGCTGCCGCGAAGACCGCGGCCGCTCCCACGACGGATCCTGCCGAGGGGGCGGCTGGCGCCCTGCCCATCGCCGTTCCGAAGCCGCTGCCGTCCCAGCCCCAGCCGCAGCCGGCGATCGCGGGCCCGGATCCGGCTCCGGTCACGGCCCCGAGCCTGGTGGTGCCGGGCCTCGCACCGGCGGCCCAGGTCGGCGCACCGGCCCCCGGGCCGGCGCCCGCTGCTGCGCCGGTGGCACACCAGGTGTTCCCCGAGGTGGTCCGTCTCGCCGTCACCGGCGAGACCCCGAAGCGGGTCGTCATCCGGCTCGAGCCCGAGCAGCTCGGCGAGGTCCGGGTCGTGCTCCGCACGGGCACGGCCGGCCTCGAGGTTAGCCTCGCGGCGGGCACGGACGCGCGGACCGCCCTGCGCGAGGGCGCGCCCGAGCTGCGCCGGATGCTCGAGGCGGCGGGCAGTCCCGACGCCCGGATCCTGCTGCGCCATCTTCCCGACGCGCCGGGGTCGCCCGCCGCCCCCGCGGCCCCGCCCCCGGCGGCCGCCGCGCCCGTCGCACCCCCGACTCCCGTCCGCACCGACGCCCAGCCCACCGGCCTCACGGTCGACGTGGGCGCCGGTACGGCGGGTGGCACGGCCCACGGCGACCGCCGTGACCGGGCCCCGCAGGACGCAGCCCCCACGGCCACGGACGGCCTCCCCGACCGACCCCTCGAGCCCGCCTGGCAGATCCGTGCCGCCGGCGGCCTCGACGTCATGATGTGAGGAGGTAACGCGTGTCCATCCCCGCCACCGAGCCCGTGGCGCCGACGACCGGTTTCTACCAGCCGTCGACCCAGGCGCCCGGGACCAGCAAGGACAAGCAGATGTTCCTCGACCTGCTGGTGGCACAGCTGCGCTACCAGGACCCGATGAACCCGGCCGACTCCGGCGAGTTCCTCGCCCAGTCGGCGCAGTTCACGGCGCTGGAGAAGATGCAGGACGTCGCCGACCAGACGGCCGGACTGCTCGCCGCGCAGGTGTCGTTCGGCGCCACCGGCCTGGTCGGCCGGTACGTCAGCTACCTCGACGCCGACGGCGCCGCGCAGACCGGCCTGGTCGGCTCGGTGACCTACGACGCCAACGGGCCGATGCTCGTCGTGGACGGCGAGTCCGTCGCGCTGGGCCAGGTGCAGACGGTGTCCGCGACACCGATCGACCCGGCCCCGGCCGACACCGCCGACCCGGGAACCGACCCTGCCGACCCTGCCGACCCGACCGATCCGCGCACCCGGCCGACCCGACCCCCACCCCCTGACCCCCCACGAAAGGTCCTCCCATGCTCCGTTCACTCTTCGCCGGCATCAGCGGCCTGCGCGTCAACCAGACCATGCTCGACGTCACCGGCAACAACATCGCCAACGCGAACACGATCGGCTTCAAGTCCAGCAGCACGGTCTTCCAGGACACGCTCTCGCAGATGCTGACCACCAGCTCCGGACCCAGCGGCAACCTCGGCGGCACCAACCCGATCCAGGTCGGCCTGGGCGTCCAGATCGCCGCGACGAACACGAACTTCAACCAGGGCTCCAACCAGACCACGGGCCGGGCCACCGACATGATGATCAACGGTGACGGCATGTTCGTCATCCAGCGTGGCAACGAGACGACGTACACCCGGGCCGGCGCCTTCGGCTGGGACGAGAACGGCACGCTGGTGTCGCCCGGTGGCGGCAAGGTCCAGGGCTACACCGTCGACCCCGCCACCGGCGACCACACCGCCGTGGTCGGCGACATCGTGCTGCCCAAGGACAGCGGAGGAGCGTCGCCGTCCGACCTCGCGTCGTACGAGATCGGCCGCGACGGCAAACTCACCTGCACCTTCGAGGACGGGACGAAGCAGGTCGTCGCCCAGGTGGCGATCGCCAACTTCACCAACCCGATGGGCCTCGCGCGGGCCGGGGAGACCAGCTTCACCAAGACGCCCAACTCCGGGGAGCCCGACCTCGGCGTCGTCGGCGAGGGCAGCCGCGGCACCCTGAGCACCGGATCGGTGGAGATGTCGAACGTCGACCTCGCCGCCGAGTTCACCAACCTGATCCTCGCCCAGCGCGGCTTCCAGGCCAGCTCCCGGGTGATCACCACCTCCGACCAGGTCCTCGAGGACCTGGTCAACATCAAGCGCTGATCCTGCACCACCCGGGACGTCATGCGGACGGAGCCACCGCTTGCTCTGTCCGCATGACGTCCCGGCGACTCCGGGTCGAGGCTCAGGACGCCACGGGGCCCAGCGACATCACGCGCGCGACGGCGGCGAGCCCGCGGCGCAACTCGTCGTCGCTCACCTCCGCGTTGAGACCGACCCTGATCCCGTACGCCGCCTGGGTCCGGTCGGTCGCATAGTCGTCGCCAGGTGCCACCAGCACTCCTTCGTCGCGGACGGCCGACACGAAGGAGCCGGCCGACCACGGGTCGGGCAGCTCGATCCACAGGTGGGGCGCCCCCCGGTCACCGTGCACCTCCAGGCCGGTGAGCAGCTCGCGGGCGACGGCGCTCCGCCCGCGGCAGGCAGCGATCCGCTGCTCCACGATCTGCTCGGCCGCGCCGTCGCGGACCCAGCGCGCCAGGACTTCCCCGAGAAGCGGAGCCGACAGCCAGGTCGAGGCACGCAGGGCGGCCGCGAGCCGTGGGTAGGCACCACCCGGAGCCACCAGGACACCGACCCGCAGACCGAGCGCCAGCACCTTCGCGGCGCTGGCGATGTAGCAGGTCCGGTCCCCCGCGAGTGCCGCAAGCGGGTCGGGACGCTCGGGCGCGAGCGGCGCGAGCGGGTCGTCCTCGATCACCCAGAGATCCCGACGCCCGGCGACCTCGGCGAGTGCCTCCCGGCGACTCCTCGGCAGTACCCGGGCCCGCGGGTTGTCGAAGGTCGGCTGCACGTGGACCGCGGCGATCACCTCCCGCGCACAGGCCTCGTCGAGCGCCTCTGGCAGCATCCCGTCGTCGTCGCTGTCGACCACCGCCAGGGGCACGGACAGCGCCCTCGCCGCCGCGATCAGCCCGGGGTTGGTCAGGGACGTGGTCGCCACCGCCGACCCGGCCGGGACGAGCGCCAGCAGGCAGAGCGTGATGGCGTGCTGCGCACCGGCAGTGAGCAGCACGTTGTCGGCCCGCGGCGCGAAGCCTCCGCGGGCCACCCAGTCCGCCGCGGCCGCCCGGTGGGCGGGGTGGTCGGCACTCTGCTCGGTGTCGGTCACCATCCGCAGCGCGACCGGGTCCGCGGCGAGTGACTGCAGCGTCGCCGCGAAGCGCTCGGCCGGCGCCGGTCCCGGCGCCCAGCGGCGGGTGGAGCGCCGACAGGTCGATCGTCGTGGCCCGCGCGGGCGCGAGACCGAAGGCCGTGCGGACGTAGGTACCGCGACCGACCTCGCCGCCGACCAGTCCGCGCCGCTCGGCCTCGGCGTACCCGCGCGCGACCGTGCGCACCGTCACCCCGAGCTCGGCAGCCAGCGCCCGATGCGTCGGCAGCCGATCGCCCGGCGCCAGGACACCACGAGCCAGGTCGTGGGCGATGGCGTCCGCCAGGGCGAGGTACGCCGGCCGGTCCGCGGCGAGGGCGCCCGGCCGCCAGGGTGCTTGCGACGCCATGACCCCATCCTGCCGGGTGTCATTACGTGCACTTGACGTCATTATTGAATCCCTTCTAGGGTGTCAATCATGACACACACCAGCGCCACATGACGCCGCGGAGACCGGACGAGCCGCGGACCGCGTGCCCTGGCGCGGCGGATTCGGCCGCATCTGGGGCTCGATCGCGATCAGCATGATGGGCACCCAGGTCTCACTGCTGGCCCTGCCCCTGACGGCGCTGGCCGCACTCGACGCCTCCCCCAGCCAGGTCGCCCTGCTCGCCGCCGCCGGGACCGCGCCGTTCCTGGTCCTCGGCCTGCCGGCCGGCGCGTGGGTGGACCTGTGGTCCCGACGCGCCCTCATGGTGACCACCGACGTCCTGCGCGGCCTGCTGCTCGCGAGCGTGCCCGCGGCCTGGCTCCTGGGCGTGCTGTGCCTGGGCCAGCTGTACGTCGTGGCCTTCGGTGTCGGCTCGCTCAGCGTGCTCTTCGACGTCGCCTCCCTCACCGTGCTGCCGGCCCTGGTCCCGCGCGGACAGATCGCGGCGGCCAACGGCCGGCTCGAGGCGGCGCGGGCCGTCGCCCAGACCTCCGGGCCCGGCGTGGGCGGCGTGCTCGTCCAGGCGCTCACCGCCCCGCTGGCGGTCGCTGTCGACGCGATCAGCTACCTGGCCTCAGGGCTGCTGCTGCGAGGCCTGCCGCCGGTGCCCGCGCCGGAGCGCCCGGCAGGGCGCGAGCCGCTGGCGCGCCAGGTCACCGCCGGCCTGGCGTTCTGCCTGCGGCACCCCTACATCCGACCGCTGGCCCTCGGCGCTGCGTGGATGAACCTGTGGGTCGAGGCGTTCCTCGCCATCCTCGTGACGTACGCCGTCCGCGACCTGGACCTGTCCGCGGCCACCGTCGGAGTGGTGCTCGCCGGGTCGAACGTCGGATACCTGCTCGGTTCACTGGCGGTCCCGCGGCTCAACCGCGCCTTCGGCATCGGCCGATCGATCGCCCTCGGGGCCGGCCTCCAGGTCGGGTTCGTCGTGGCGACGTTCGCGCGGACCGGGTACCCCGTCCTGTGGCTCACGCTCGGTCTCGCGATCAGCGCGGCCGGCACGGCGGTCTGGAACGTCAACGCCGTGAGCCTTCGCCAGGCCACCACGCCGTCACCGATGCTCGCCCGGATGAACGCGAGCAACCGGTTCCTGATCTGGGGCACGATGCCCCTGGGCGCGGCCGTCGGCGCCTGGCTGGCGAGCTCGATCGGCCTCGCGGACACCACGCTGGTCGCCGCGATCGCCGCACCTCTCAGCGCACTTCCGGTCGTGCTGTCCGCCGTCCGAGCGGTGCGCACGATGCCGGAGGGAGAGCCGAGCCCCTCGACCCCGCGCCCGGCACGAGGGCATGTCGCCCACCACCGAGGTGGCGGCATGAACGGCACCCTGACGACGATCGCATCCTTCACGGTCGTCGCAGCCCTGCTGACCATCAGCCCGGGTGCCGACACCCTGCTGGTCCTCACGCACGGGGTCCGCGCGGGACGCCGCACCGCCCTCGCCTGCGCAGTCGGCGTGAACGCGGGCCTGGTCTGCTGGGCGGTCCTGAGCGTCGCCGGCCTGACCGCACTGCTCGCCACGGTGCCCGGGGCCTACCGCTGCCTCCAACTCGGGGGCGCGGTGTACCTGGTCGGTCTCGGCGTGTCCGGCCTGCTGCGGCACCGCGTGACCGAGCTGTCGGCCACGCGGGCCGAGCCGACCGCGGGACGGCAGCCGATCCACGCCTTCCGGCGCGGCGTGGTGACGAACCTGCTCAACCCGAAGGTGGGGATCTTCTACGTCAGCCTGCTGCCCCAGTTCGCTCCCGCGGACCAGCGCGGACCCGGGCTGCTGCTGGTCCTGGCGAGCATCCACCTCGCGCTGTCCGCGCTCTGGCTGGGCGGGGTCGCCCGGGCCTCGGCCCGTGCTGCCCGATCACTCTCCGGGACCACGTCCCGACGTCTGGAGCGCTTCGGTGCCCTCGCCCTGGTCGGCGCCGGAGTCGCGGTCGCCGGTGGGTCGCTGTGAGGCCGGCGCCGGCGGCCGGACCGGCTCCCCACGACGTCGCCCGCGTGGTCGCCGCCGCCGTCGAGGAGGACCGCTCCGACCACGACATCACCACCGCAGCGACCGTCCCACCAGGGGTTCCCGGCACCGCGGAACTGGTCGCTCGGGAGGCCGGCGTCGTGGCGGGGCTGTCCGTCGCGGAGGCGGTGTTCCGTCACGTCGCCCATGGCGAGGTCACGGTCGGCCACGAGGCCCACGACGGTGACCGCGTCACGGCTGACCAGGTGCTGATGCGCGTCCGTGGCGACTGCGCTCAGCTCCTGACGGCCGAACGACCCGCACTCAACCTGCTCTGTCACCTCTCCGGGATCGCCACCCTGACCCGCGCCTGGGTCGATGCGGTGTCCGACTGCGGCGTGACCGTCCGCGACACCCGCAAGACGACCCCGGGACTGCGCACCCTGGAGAAGTACGCCGTGCGCTGTGGCGGCGGTGCGAACCACCGCCTCTCGCTCGCCGACCAGGCGCTGGTCAAGGACAACCACATCGTCGCGGCGGGAGGCGCCGCGGCGGCGTACTCCCTGGTGCGCGCGCAGCATCCCGATGTGCCGATCCAGGTCGAGGTCCAGACCCTCGACCAGCTGCGTGAGCTGCTCGACGCCGGCGCACCGCTGGTGATGCTGGACAACATGTCCGTCGAGGACATGCGCACCGCGGTCCTGCTCACGCGCGGACGGGCCCGGCTCGAGGCATCCGGTCGCCTGCGGCTCACGGAGGCGCCGCTCGTGGCCGCCACCGGCGTGGACTCCGTCGCGGTCGGTGAGCTGACCCATTCCGCCCGGGTCCTCGACGTGTCGATGCGGCTGTGCGGGTGACCGGCATCGCGACAGCGGTCGCCCACAGCCTCCTGACGGCGGCCGCGGTGTTCCAGGCGGCGCTGGCTCTCGGTGCCCCGTGGGGACGGTACGCCTACGGAGGACGGGCGGCGAGGGAGGATGGCCGGTTGCCGGGCCGGTTCCGTGCCGCGAGTGGATGCACGGTCGGAGTGCTCGGCGCGGCGGCGTGGTGCGCGCACGCCGGAACCACGCCCTGGCCATGGGTCTTCGCCGCGCTGTTCGCCCTGAACACGGCCGCCAACCTCACCGCGACTCACCCGGCCGAGCGATGGGGGATGTCCGCCGCCACACTGACCCTGGCGGCCGCCTTCGTGACACTGGGGATGGCCTGACCGGTGGGAAGGGACGACGCCATGGACATGGTCGAGCTGGTGGACTCCTTCTACCGCGACCTGTGGAACCGGTGGGACGACACGGCCATCGACCGCGTGCTCTCCGGTGACTTCGCCTTCCGGGGATCACTCGGCCAGGAGACCCGGGGGCGGGACGGCTGGCGGCGCTATCGCGAGCTGATCCGGGCGGGGTCCAGCGACTTCCACAACGAGGTCCACTCGTTGGTCGTCGATGGCGAACGCGCCGCCGCCCGTCTCCTCTACACCGGCACCCACGACGGGCCGCTCGGCGGGCTCCCACCCACGGGGCGCCGCTTCTCCTATGCCGGCGCCGCCTTCTTCACCGGCCGCGCGGGGAAGCTCACCACCGCCTGGGTGCTCGGCGACCTCGCCGGACTGCGCGCCCAGCTCGCCCCCGACGTCTGACGAGGATCCCGCACCAGTTCGTTCCTCAGGTCCGGACGGGAACGGCCGATGGGACCGTCGAGCAGCCATGGATGGCGGCTCGCGACACGCACAAGGACGGTGCACCCATGATCACGCTCACGCGGCTCTCCGGGTCGGTGTTCGTACTGAACTCCGACCTGATCGAACGCGTCGACGCGACCCCGGACACGGTGGTCACCCTCGTCGACGGCAAGAAGTACGTCGTCACCGAGAGCCTCGACGAGATCGTCGACCTGGTGCGGAGCCACCGCGGTGAGGTGCTCGCCCGGAGCAGCTACGCGGACGTCGAGCCCTGGCCGACC
Source organism: uncultured Actinomycetota bacterium (assembly GCA_963763225.1). Classification (GTDB taxonomy): domain Bacteria; phylum Actinomycetota; class Actinomycetes; order Propionibacteriales; family Nocardioidaceae; genus Nocardioides. The sequence continues at coordinate 131,756 of CAVXNT010000011.1, forward strand.
CGCGGGCCGACCCGGCTGGGCACGGTCAGCGAGCTGGCGCGCCCGGAGTCCTGATGGACCCGGCCACCCTCATCGGCGTCCTCGTGGCGCTGATCATCGTCGTCGTCGCCAACGTCCTCGAGGGCGGCGATCCCATGGCGCTGCTCATGTTCCCCCCGATGCTGCTGGTCTTCGGCGTGACGCTGCTGATCTCCTTCGCCGGCGGCACCGTCGAGGACGGCAAACGGGCGGTGCGCGGGCTCAAGCGCGCGTTCACCGGCGGCGGCCGATCGGCGGCCGACCTGGTGCCGTCCATCGTCACCATCGCCGAGAAGGCCCGCCGCGACGGGCTGCTGGCGCTCGAGGACTCGCTGTCCGACATCGACGACCCGTTCCTCGTCCGTGCGCTCACCCTGGCCATCGACGGCACCGACCCCGAGGAGCTGCGGGAGATCCTCGAGGCCGAGATCGACGCCCAGCGCGCCGAGGACCGCCAGGCCGCGAAGTTCTTCTCCGCCGCCGGCGGCTACGCGCCGACCATCGGCATCGTCGGCACGGTCATGGGCCTGGTGCACGTGCTCGAGCAGCTCGCGAAGCCCGAGGAGCTCGGCCACCTGATCGCCGGGGCGTTCGTGGCCACGCTCTGGGGCGTCATGTCCGCCAACGTGGTCTTCCTGCCGATCGCGGCGCGCCTCAAGCGGCTCTCGGAGATCGAGGCCGACCGGATGGAGCTGGTCGTCGAGGGGGTGGCGGCCGTCCAGGCCGGCTCCAACCCGCGCCTGGTCGCCGAGCGGCTGCGCTCGCGCCTGCCGGCCGAACGCAGCGCGAGGAGGCGGCCTGACGCATGGGCAGGCGACGCCACGAGGAGGAGGAGCACGACAACCACGAGCGCTGGCTCGTGACGTACGCCGACATGCTCACGCTCCTGATGGTCCTCTTCATCGTCATGTTCGCGATGAGCCAGGTGGACGAGAAGAAGTTCAACGCGCTCCGGTCCGGGCCTCGCCGAGGGCTTCGGCGCGAAGAGCTCGTTCATGCAGGGCTCCGACTCGTTCCTCCAGGACCAGCCCGAGCAGACCAGCACGGAGGTCGTGACGAACGACTTCGTGACACCGGCGACGCCGACGACGCCGAAGCCGGCCGTCCTCGACGTCGCCCGCACGGAGGCCGACCGGCTCGCGAAGATCCGGCACCGGATCGAGGCCGCGCTGGAGAAGCAGGGCCTGCGCCAGGACGTGAAGATGTCCATCGACGACCGCGGCCTGGTGATCAGCATGGTGTCGCGGCACGTGGTCTTCCCGGCCAACGTGGCCCAGCTCAGCCCGCGCGGACAGGCGGTGGTGGACGCGCTGGCGCCGGTGCTGCGCAAGATCCCGGACGACCTGCGCGTCGACGGCCACACCAACCAGGTCAAGGTGCACCCCAAGTACTACGCGACCGACTGGGACCTCTCGGCCGCCCGCGCGGTGAGCGTGCTCCGCCGGCTCGACGAGGTGGACGGCGTACCCGCCAAGCGCCTGTCGGTGGCGGCGTTCGGCCACGAGCGGCCGCTGGTGGACCCGAGCAAGCCGGGGTCGCAACAGGTGAACAAGCGGGTCGACATCGTCGTGCTGTCGCCGGTCTCGGAGGAGGCCCGCGCACTCCTCGGCAGCGTCGGCGGCCACCCGACCCGCACCCGCACCGGAGAGGAGACGCGACGATGACCGTGACCGACCTCAAGGACGCGGAGAGCGGGACGGCGGAGGGCGAGTCGAAGCCCGGACGCCGCAAGAAGCTGCTGGTCGTGGTGGTGGCCCTGGTCGTGGTGGCCGCGGCGGCGTGGTGGTTCCTGCTCCGCCCCTCCGGCCCGGCCGAGCCGAAGCCGGGCGCGATGCTCCCGCTGGAGTCCACGCAGATCAACCTGGCCGACGGCCACTACCTCAAGATCGGCATCGCCCTCCAGCTGGTCGACGGCGCCACCGAGGTGGACGGCAGCAAGGCCCTGGACGCCACCATCGACCTGTTCAGCGGTCTCGACGTCGCGGAGGTGTCGAAGGCGGCGAACCGCAAGTCGCTCAAGCACAAGCTCGCCACCGAGCTGGAGGAGCGGTACGACGGCGACGTGATGGGGGTGTACTTCACCGAGTTCGTGACCCAATAGCGCTCAGGTCGCCGAGCCGGGAGCCGATCCCAGAATCGTGCTCCTCTCGGCGGACCCCGTCCAGCCCGGCTCGGCCACGACCGCCCGGGAGCGTCGGCGCGCCCTCGACCCGACGCCGTACGACTTCCGCCGGCCGATCCAGCTGTCGCGCGAGCACTCCCGGATGCTGCAGCTCGCCTTCGACGGGTTCGCCCGCCAGGCCACCACCGTGTTCACGTCCGCCCTGCGGACCGTGTGCTCGGTCGGGCTCGTCTCCGTCGAGCAGCGCACCTACGCCGAGTACGTCGACTCGCTCGACGCCTCGACGTACCTGACCATGTTCAGCGCCGAACCGATGCACGCCCGTGGCGTCCTGGAGATCCCGCTGGCCGCGGTGATGACCAGCATCGACCACATGCTCGGCGGTCCCGGGCCGGCCCACCAGCCGGAGCGGCCGCTCAGCGAGATCGAGTCGACCGTGGCACGGACCCTGATCGACCGGCTGCTCGGCGAGATGCGCTACTCGATGTCCGGGGTCGTCCCACTCGAGCCGACCGTGACCGGCGTCGAGTACAGCCCCCAGTTCGCCCAGGTGGCCGGCGCCGCCGACGTGATGGTCGTCGCCGCGTTCGACCTGCGGATCAACGACCGGGCCTGGCGGATGACGGTCTGCCTGCCGTTCGCCGGCCTGCTGCCGCACCTGGTCCGCGCGTCCGCACCCGTCCCCGCCTCCGACCGCGAGCGGGCCCAGCGCGCGCGGGCGTCCGCGCAGCTGCTCGACCGGTTCCAGCAGGTCCCGGTCGACATCGCGGTCCGGATGCGGCCGACCTCGCTCGGCCCGGTCGACATCTCCCTGCTGCAGGTCGGCGACGTCATCCGGCTCGACCACCCCGCCGCGGCCCCGCTCGAGGTGGTCGTCGACGGGGAGACGTTCGCGCACGCCACCGCGGGGTCCCGCGGACCCCGTCTCGCCGCCCTCATCGTGGGCACCCCGAAGGAGAACTCATGACGACCACCTCGCCCGACGAGCAGCAGCTGGCCCGCACCGCCGCGACCGCGGCCGCCGGGGTCCTCCCCTCCGGGGAGCCGCTGACCGCCGCGGAGCCGAAGCCGGGCGCCGACGACGTCGTCGACGGGTTCGCCGGTGCGGTGGTCGCCGACGTCGAGGCACCGCTCGCCGGCCGGGTGGCCGTCCTCGTCGGACCGGACCTGGTCGGCGCGCTCGCGGCGAGCCCGATCGGCGGCCTCGACCTCGCGGCCGCGCTGCAGCCGACGCTCGACGCGGCCGCCGAGGCCCTCGGTACGGCGGCGGGCGCCGCCCGGCAGGTCGAGCTGGGCCTCGTGCTCACCGACCTCGAGGGCCCCTTCGTCTCCCTCCAGCTGGTCGGCCAGTCCGGCCCGGCCGCCGCCGTGCTGCTGCCCACCGCGCTGCTCGCGGCCGCGGCGACGCGCGCCGGCGCCGAGCCCGAGCCGGTCGACCCGTCCGGCGTCCGGCTCCTCGCGCCCGCACCCGCCGAGGTGCGGACGACCAACGGCCAGAACGGCCAGCCCCGCGGCATCGAGCTGCTGCACGGGGTCGACATGGAGGTCACCGTCGAGATCGGTCGCACCCGGATGACGGTCCGCGAGCTGCTCGACCTGGCCCCCGGCGCCGTCCTCGAGCTCGACCGCGCGGCCGGCAGCCCGGCCGACCTGCTGGTCAACGGCCGCCTGATCGCACGCGGCGAGGTCGTCGTGATCGACGAGGACTTCGGGCTGCGGATCACCGAGATCGCGGTCGACGCGGCGGCAGGCTGACGATGCTGGAGCTGACCATCCGGCTGGTGCTGTCGCTGGCCGTCGTCCTCGGCCTGCTGCTGCTCCTGGCCCGGGTCGCCGGTCGACGGTTCCGCGGCAGTGGTGACTCGCTGGTGCGGGTGCTCCACCGCCAGCCCCTGAGCCGCACCAGCGCGGTCAGCGTCGTGGCCGTCGGTACCCGCGTGCTGGTGCTCGGCACGACCGAGCAGCAGGTGCGCGTGCTCGCGGAGCTCGACCCCGAGGAGCTCGAGGACACCGCAGACGTCCTCGCGCTGCCGACAGCACTGCCGGCGGCGCTGCCGGCACCCCGCGCGATCGGCGGCGCGCACCGGGCCGCGGTCGACGACGGCGGCGCCCTGGCCGGCTCGGTCCTCTCGCCGGCGACCTGGCGGCAGGCGCTCGCGGCCGCCACCCGGCGGGCGTCGTGATCCGACGCGCGGTCCTGCTGGTCACCGCACTCGTGCTGTGGCTGGCGGCCGCGCCGGCGGCGTACGCCGATCCCACCGGGCCGGCCGGACCGTCCGGGCCCCACCGCGGCTCCGGCGTCACCATCGACCTCGGCGGGCTGGCCGACAAGCCGAGCAGCTCGGTCACGGTCCTGATCGGGCTGACGCTGATCTCGCTGCTGCCGGCGATCCTGCTCAGCTGCACGGCATTCACCAAGATCCTGGTCGTCCTCGGCCTGACCCGGAACGCCCTCGGGCTCCAGCAGACCCCGCCGAACCAGGTGCTCGCCGGGCTCGCGCTGTTCCTCAGCCTGTTCGTGATGGCACCGACCCTGTCCGACATCAACGACGTCGCGCTGCAGCCCTACCTGGCCGGCGACAAGACCGCGAGCGTCGCGATCTCCGAGGGCATGCAGCCGCTGCGCGGGTTCATGCTCGACAACACCGACGACGCCGAGCTCGAGCTGCTCACCAGCGTCGCCGACCGGGACCTGCCCAAGAACCGCGACGACGTCTCCACCGCGACCCTGATCCCCGCGTTCGTGCTCAGCGAGCTCAAGCAGGCCTTCATCATCGGCTTCATCGTCTTCATCCCGTTCCTCGTCATCGACATCGTCGTGAGCGGGGCGCTGATGGCGCTGGGCATGATGATGATGCCGCCGGTCATGGTCTCGCTGCCGTTCAAGCTGCTGCTGTTCGTGCTGGTCGACGGCTGGGCGCTGGTCGTGAAGTCCCTCATCGCGAGCTACGGGTAGCCGCCGTGTCCGACACCGCCATCATCGAGATCGCGCTCCAGACCATGCTGGTGGCGCTCAAGCTCGCGGCCCCCATCCTGATCACCTCGCTGGTGATCGGCTTCGCCGTGTCCCTCTTCCAGTCCATCACCCAGATCCAGGAGTTCACGCTCTCCTTCGTCCCCAAGGTGATCGGGGTCGGCATCGCGTTGCTGATCTGCGGCAACTGGATGATGCACACCCTGGTGAGCTTCACCCAGGACCTGTTCGCGGGCCTGCCCGCGATGCTCGGCTGAGGCGGCCCGGTGATTCCGTGACCCTGACCGTCTCCGGCGAGCCGCTCGTCGCGTTCCTGCTGGCCTCCGTGCGCATCGTGGCCTGGCTGGCCGTCGTACCGCCGTTCTCCGGGCGGACGCTGCCGGCGATGGCCAAGGTCGTCCTCGCGTTGGGCCTGGCGTTCGCCGTGGCTCCGGACGGTACGTCGATCCCGCTCGGCACCGTCGAGCTGCTGCTCAACGTCGGCACCCAGGTGCTGATCGGGCTCGCGATGGGGTTCGTGACCTACCTGCTGCTCGCCGCCGTCGCCTCGGCCGGTTCCCTCATCGATGTCTTCGGTGGCTTCTCGCTGGCCCAGGGCTTCGACCCGCTCGCGATGCATTCGAACACCGTCTTCGGGAAGTTCCACCAGATGCTCGCCGTGGTGCTGCTGTTCGTCAGCGGCGGCCACCTGGTGGTGATCGGCGGGCTGCTGCGCACCTTCCACTTCCTGCCGCTCGGCACCACCCCGGACTGGTCCGGCGCCCCCGAGGTGCTGATGCGGGCCTTCGACCTGTTCTTCGTCACCGCGGTCCAGATCGCCCTGCCGATGATCGCCGTGCTCTTCGTCGCCGACCTCGGGCTCGCGCTGCTCACCAAGATCGCGCCGCAGCTGCAGGCGATCAACGTGATGTTCCCGGTCAAGATCGGGCTCACGCTGCTCCTGGTCGGCCTGTCGTTCCCGGTCCTGCCGCGGGCCGTGGACCGGCTGGTCGACCTCGCCACCCAGGCGATGGCCGCACTCGCAGGGGCGGGGTGATCCGGTGAGCGGCGAGAAGACCGAGAAGCCGACCCCCAAGCGGCGCAAGGAGAACCGCAAGAAGGGCCAGGTCCCCCGGACCCCCGAGATCGGCGGCTGGTCCGCGCTGCTGCTCGTGGCGTCGTTCCTGCCCGCCCTGCTCGGACGCGAGCTGTCCGCGCTGCGTGACCTGATGGCGCAGTGCCTGACCGCCGGCACCGACGCCAGCACCGAGCTGGGCATGCAGCTCCTCGGCGACGCGCTCTGGCACGCGATGGTCGCGATCCTGGTGCTCGGGTCCGGGGTCCTGGTGGTCGGCGTCGTCGGCGCCGTCGCCCAGGGCGGCTTCTACGTCGCCACCAAGGCCGTGAAGCCGTCGTTCGCCAAGCTCAACCCGTTGACCGGTCTCAAGCGGATCTTCGGTCCGACCGCCCTGTGGGAGGGCGCGAAGATGCTGCTGCGCAGCGCGGTCGTGGCCGGCCTTGCCTACGTCGCGGTACGCCGGATGGTCCCGATGATCGGCGGACTCGTGCCGATCCCGGTCGTGCTGTCGGCGTTCGCGGACGACGCCTCGTCGCTGCTGCGCAACGTCGCGCTCGCCGGTCTCGCCCTGGCCGTCGCCGACTACGGCGTCCAGCGACGCAAGGTGGGCAAGAAGACCCGGATGAGCAAGGAGGAGGTCAAGCAGGAGCACAAGCAGTCCGAGGGGGACCCCCACCTCAAGGGCGCGATCCGCTCGCGCCAGCTGGCCGCCGCCCGCAACCGGATGATGCAGGACGTTCCCCAGGCCGACGTGGTGCTCGTGAACCCGACGCACGTCGCGGTCGCGCTGCGCTACGAGCCCGAACGCGGTGCCCCGCGCGTCGTCGCCCGCGGCGCCGGCGTCATCGCCGCCGCGATCCGCGAGCGGGCCGGCGAGAGCGGCGTGACCATCGTCCGCGACGTGCCGCTCGCCCGCGCCCTCTACACCTCGACCCGGGTCGGCCACGAGATCCCGCCCGAGCTGTTCGCCGCCGTCGCGCAGGTGCTCGCCTTCGTGATCAGCCGCCGCGGCACCGGGCTGCGGGGCGGGTCGCACGACACGCCGCGGTCCGGCCCGGACCTGCCCGACGTACCCCTCGCCGGCCGCCGCCGGCGTACCGCCTCGACCGGGTCCTCAGGTCCCGCCGCGGCCGGCCGATAGGAGACACCGTGCCCCTGAAGAGGCTCACCCAGCTCGGCGTCCCCGTCGGCATCGTGATGATCGTCGTGATGCTGGTCGTGCCGCTGCCCGCGATGGTGCTCGACCTGCTGATCGCCACCAACATCACGGTCGCACTGCTGGTGCTGATGGTGACCATGTTCGTGCACCGGCCCCTGGACTTCGCCGCGTTCCCCGCGGTCGTGCTGGTGATGACCCTGTTCCGGCTGGCGCTCAACGTGAGCGCCACCCGCCTGGTGCTCCTCGACGGGTACGCCGGCAAGGTGATCGACACGTTCGGGCACTTCGTGGTCGGTGGATCGCTGATCGTCGGGCTGATCGTGTTCGCGATCCTGCTCGTCATCCAGTTCGTCGTCATCACCAACGGTGCCGGCCGCGTCGCCGAGGTCGGTGCGCGCTTCACGCTCGACGCGATGCCGGGCAAGCAGATGGCGATCGACGCCGACCTCAACTCGGGGCTCATCACCGAGGACGAGGCCCGGCGCCGCCGCAGCGAGGTGCACGCGGAGGCCGACTTCTACGGCGCGATGGACGGTGCGTCGAAGTTCGTCAAGGGCGACGCGATCGCCGCGGTGATCATCACGCTGGTGAACCTGGTCGGCGGCTTCGCGGTCGGGGTCGGCCAGAACGGGATGTCGTTCACCGAGGCGATCTCGCACTACAGCCTGCTGTCGATCGGCGACGGCCTGGTCTCGCAGATCCCGGCGCTGCTGCTCTCGGTCGGCACCGGCCTGATCGTCACCCGTTCGGTCGGCGAGTCCGACATGGGCTCGGACATCATGAAGCAGATCACGTCGTACCAGACCCCGCTGCGGGTCGCCGGCTTCGCTGCCCTGGCACTGTGCGTGATCCCCGGGATGCCGAAGATCCCGTTCGTGCTGGCCGGCGGCGCGATGCTGCTGGCCTCGACACGGGTGACGGCAGACGAGGACGCGACGGAGGCGGACGCGGGTACGCCGGTGGCCGCGCCGGTCGAGACGCCGGAGCTGCTCGCCGCCGAGATCCAGGTGGACCCGCTGGGCCTGGAGCTCTCGGCGGACCTCATCGACCTGGTCGACGCCTCGAGCGGCGGGGACCTGTTGGAGCGGGTCAAGGCCCTGCGCCGCAAGATCGCCGGCGACCTCGGCATCGTGGCCCCGCCGGTGCGCACGCGGGACAACCTGCAGCTGCCGAGCCGGACCTATGCGATCTCGCTGTTCGGGATCGAGGTCGCCCGTGGCGAGGCGCCACCGGGCACGGTGCTCGCGATCGGCGAGTTCCTGGGCTCGCTTCCCGGTGAGCCGACCCAGGAGCCGGTGTTCGGGCTCGAGGCGAAGTGGATCCCGGCCGAGCTGCGCAGCCAGGCCGAGCTGTCCGGCGCGACCGTCGTCGACCGCGCCTCGGTGATCACCACCCACCTGGCCGAGGTCGTCACCCAGCACGCCGCCCGGCTGCTGGGCCGCGAGGACGTCCGGATGCTCACCGAGGTCGTCAAGCGCACCCACCCGGTCGTCGTCGACGAGCTCACCCCCGCCCAGCTCAGCCTCGGCGAGATCCAGCGGGTGCTGCAGCAGCTGCTCGACGAGGGCGTCTCGATCCGCGACCTGGTCCGGATCTTCGAGGCCCTCTCGCTGCGCGCGGCGCGCACCAAGGAGCTCGACCCGCTCGTGGAGGCGGCCCGCCAGGCACTCGGCCCAGCCATCGCGGCGCCGTACCTGGTCGACAAGGTGCTGCACGTGATCACCCTGGATCCGCCGCTCGAGCAGCGGATCCTGGAGTCCCTGCGGCCCTCGGAGCTCGGCCAGGCCATCGCGCTCGACCCCGAGTCCAGTCAGGCGCTGCTCACCAACCTGGCGCAGCTGGTCGCCGAGGTCGAGAACCGCAACCTGCGTCCGGTGCTGGTCTGCGCGCCACAGCTGCGCGCCGCCGTGCACCGGCTGGTCCACCCGATCGTCCCGCGCCTCGCGGTGCTGTCGTACCAGGAGCTCGTCGGCGCGGAGCAGATCCGCTCCGAGGGCACGGTCGGCACCGAGCAGCGCCTGTCCTCGGTAGGAGCGTGATCCGTGAGTCCCTTCTCGTGGCCCGTCCTCGTCGGCACCCTGGTCGTGGGGTCCCCCGCCCTCTACGCGGCCCAGGTCGCCGGCACCCTCTCCCCCGACGTCGCCCTGGTCCGCCTGGTGCTGTGCGCCCTCGGCGTCTGGGCGGTGTGCTCGGTGGTCGTCTCGCTCGCCGACGACGCGCTCGCGGCGAACAAGTCGGCCGAGCAGGCCCCGGAGCGCGAGCCCTCGGACGCCGCCTGAGGGTCTCACTGGGTGTGTTCCTGTTCGCTGCCCGAGGCAGCGGGCCGTTCACCGGATCTGCCGATGAGCGGGCGCCTCGGGACGTCATACGGACGGTGTCACCCCTTGCTCCATCCGCATGACGTCCTGAGGACGCACGGCGAGGAACGTCCGGATCTGCCGCGAGTCGAACGTCCGCTCATGCCGATGAGCGTTCGCCCGCCGATTGATGTCGGGTCGTGTGCCCGACACCGACCTATAGCGCGGTGTCAGGCACATGACCCGGACCAGCCGGCCTGCCGAGTGTGCGCTCACCCCGAGACGTCATGCGGACGGTGTCACCCCTTGCTCTGTCCGTATGACATCCCGAGGCCGCACTGCGAGGAACGTCCGGATCTGTGTCCGCGATTCGCGCGCTCCGTGAGGCGGACCGGTCAGGCGGCGAGTGCCTGTGTGCGCCGGTGGGCCTGCTCTCGAGACAGGTGGTCTCGGACGACTTGACCACGCGGCGGGAGCGTCCGAAAGGGCGGTCGCGGATACCCAGTCAGAATATGCAGCGACCCGCAGGCGTGGACCCCGGACGGGGCCCGCTCCGGTGGACGTGATACCGGATCGCCTGCGGGTCGGGTGACTGCTTGGGATTCACCAGCAGCCGTCCCGGGGCGTTCCGGCCCCGGGTGATGCCAGTGGGCTGCTAGCGGGCAGCCACCTCACGCGTCCAACAAGAATTCATTCTTCGGACCACCTCCTTTCCCGTGTGCGGCAACCGTAGGTCGGCGCCGGTGGGGCTTCAAGCGATTAATCGGGCGGCGCCGGCCGCACCGACCAACCGGTCGCCAACGCCTGGTCCGGACCATGGTCTGTGACGTCCGTCACCCGACCGAGGAGGAAGCCATGCGCACACGCGGCGCCGTCATCAAGCAGGCACCCGGGACCTACGAGGTGGTGGACCTCGAGGTCGACGATCCGCGACAGGGCGAGCTGCAGGTCCAGATGACCGCCTCGGGCCTCTGCCACTCCGACGACCACATCGCGACCGGCGACATCCCGGTCGGGGTGTACCCGTTCTGCGGCGGCCACGAGGGGGCCGGTGTCGTCACCGCAGTCGGTCCGCACACTCCCGGCTGGAAGGAGGGCGACCATGTCGTGTTCTCCTTCCTGCCCGCGTGCGGTCGCTGCACCTGGTGCTCGCGCGGGATGCAGAACCTCTGCGACCTGGGCGCGACGCTGCTCAACGGCTCCCGGTGGGACGACCCCACCAGCTTCCGGCTGTCGTACGACGGCCAGCCCGTCGGGCAGATGTGCGGGATCTCGACGTTCGCCGAGGTAACCACCGTGGCGGTCGACTCGGCCGTGAAGGTGCCCGATGACGTACCGCTCGACAAGGCCTGCCTGGTCGGCTGCGGCGTCGGGACCGGCTGGGGATCTGCGGTGAGGTCGGCCGACGTGCGCCCCGGCGACGTCGTGGTGGTCATGGGCGTGGGTGGGATCGGGATCAACGCGGTCCAGGGCGCGGCCCATGCCGGAGCCTCGATGGTGATCGGCGTGGACCCGGTCGAGCTCAAGCGGACCAAGGCCCTCGAGTTCGGCGCGACCCACGCGGTCGCGACGATGGAGGAGGCCACGGAGCTCGCCCAGTCGGTCACCAACGGTCAGGGCGCCGACTCGGCGATCGTCACCGTGGGGGTCACCACCGGCGAGCACGTGGGGCAGGCGATGGCCGCCATCCGCAAGGCGGGCACCGTGGTGGTCACCGGCCTGGGCAACATCCAGGACGTCGGGGTGCCGATCTCGCTGGCCGACGTGACGCTGTTCCAGAAGCGGATCCAGGGGTCGCTCTTCGGCGCGTCGAACCCGAAGACCGACATCCTCACGCTGCTCCGGCTGTACGCCGAGGGCAACCTCAAGCTCGATGAGCTCGTCACCCGCACCTACAAGCTCGACGAGGTCGCGCTCGGCTACGAGGACATGCACGCGGGCCGGAACCTGCGCGGCGTGATCGTGTACTGAGCAGCCCGGCTCAGCCCTGTTGGCTCAGGCGGCGGCCGCGGCGAACTGCGAGCGGTAGAGGCGTGCGTACGCGCCGTCACGCTCGATGAGCTCGTCGTGGTCGCCCTGCTCGACGATCGCCCCGTCCTCGATCACCAGGATCAGGTCGGCGTCGCGGATCGTGGAGAGCCGGTGGGCGATCACGAACGACGTCCGGTCGGTCCGCAGCGCCGCCATCGCGTGCTGGAGCAGCAGCTCGGTGCGGGTGTCGACCGACGACGTCGCCTCGTCGAGGATCAGCAGCGCCGGGTCGGTGAGGAACGCCCGCGCGATGGTGACCAGCTGCCGCTCGCCGGCGGACAGGTTCGAGCCCTCCTCGTCGATGAGCGTGTCGTAGCCGTCCGGCAGGGAGTGCACGAAGCGGTCCACGAACGTCGCCCGCGCGGCCGCCAGGATCTCCTCCTCGGTCGCGTCCGGCCGGCCGTAGGCGATGTTCTCCCGGATGGTGCCGGCGAACAGCCAGGTGTCCTGCAGCACCATCCCGATCTGCCCGCGCAGCGCGGACCGGGGCATCCTCGCGATGTCCACGCCGTCGAGGGTGATCCGGCCGGCGTCGACGTCGTAGAACCGCATCACGAGGTTGACCAGCGTGGTCTTCCCGGCGCCGGTCGGACCGACGATGGCCACCGTCTGCCCGGGCCGCGCCACCAGCGACAGGTCGTCGATGAGCGGCCGGTCCTCGTCGTACCGGAACGACACGTGCTCGAAGGCGACCTCGCCCCGGCGACCGGGCGCCGGGAGCCCGGGCTCGTCGGCCGGCTCCTCGTCGGCGTCGAGCAGCTCGAAGACCCGCTCGGCCGAGGCGACGCCGGACTGCAGCAGGTTCGCCATCGAGGCGACCGTCGTCAGCGGCTGGGTGAACTGCCGGCTGTACTGGATGAACGCCTGCACGTCGCCGAGCGAGAGCGACCCGTGCGCGACGCGGAGCCCGCCGATGACGGCCACCAGCACGTAGTTGAGGTTCCCGATGAACATCATCGACGGCATGATCAGGCCGCTCACGAACTGCGCGCCGAAGCTGACCTTCGCCAGCTCGTCGTTCTCCTCGGCGAACACCCGCTCGGCCTCGGCCTGCCGGCCGAACACCTTGACCAGCGCGTGTCCGGAGAAGGCCTCCTCGACCTGCGCGTTGAGCGCGCCGGTACGCCGCCACTGCGCCACGAACTGGCCCTGCGAGCGCTGCATGATCTGCCGGGTGACGACCAGCGACAGCGGCACGGTCACGACCGCGACCAGCGCCAGCAGCGGCGAGATCCAGATCATCATCGCCAGCACCGCGAAGACGGTCATCACCGAGGTGAGCAGCTGGCTCATCGTCTGCTGCAGCGTCTGGCTGACGTTGTCGATGTCGTTGGTGACCCGCGAGAGCAGCTCGCCGCGCGGCGACCGGTCGAAGTAGCCCAGCGGCAGGCGGTTGATCTTCGCCTCGACGTCCTGGCGCAGCCGGCGCACGGTGTTCTGCACGACGGTGTTCAGGATGTAGCCCTGCAACCAGGCGAGCAGCGACGCGCCCACGTAGATCGCCAGCACCAGCAGCAGCACGTCGGCGACCGCGGCGAAGTCCACGCCGCGCCCGGGCACGACGTCCATGCCCTGGATCGCCTTCGGCCACAGCGACTCCGGCGTCCCGGGCGGGATCCGGGAGCCGATGAAGCCGTTGAAGACGAGGTCGGTCGCGTGGCCGAGGATCCGCGGCCCGACCGACATCAGCAGCACGCTGGCGACGCCGAGCAGCACGACGAGGACGGCCTTGCCGCGGTCGGGCCGCATCCGCGTGACCAGCCGCTTGGCCGACGGGCCGAAGTCCATCGCCTTCTGGCCGACCATGCCGCCGCCCATCGGCCCGCGGCCGGGACCGCCCATCGGCGCCTCGATGCGCTCGGTCTTCGCGAAGCCCTGCGGCTTGCTCGCCTTGCCGCTCATGCCGCCTCCTCCGCGGTCATCTGGGAGGTGACGATCTCCTGGTACGTCGGGCAGTCGGCCAGCAGCTCGTGGTGGGTGCCGCGGCCCACGATCCGGCCGTCCTCCAGCACGAGGATCAGGTCGGCGTCGCGGATCGTGCTCACCCGCTGGGCGACGATCACCACCGTCGCCCCGCGCGTCTCGGGCCGCAGCGCAGCACGCAGCCGCGCGTCGGTCGCGAGGTCGAGCGCCGAGAAGGAGTCGTCGAACAGGTAGATCCCCGGGACGCCGCACGAGCGCTCGCGCGATCGCCAGGCGCTGCCGCTGGCCGCCGGAGAAGTTCGTGCCGCCCTGCGCCACCGGCGCGTCGAGCCCCTCGGGGAGCGCCTCGACGAAGTCGCGGCCCTGCGCCACCTCCAGGGCGGCCCACATCTCCTCGTCGGTGGCGTCCGCCTTGCCGTACTGCAGGTTGCTGCGCACGGTGCCGCTGAACAGGTACGCCCTCTGCGGCACCAGCCCGAGCTGCGCCCACAGCCGCTCCGGGTCGAGCTCGCGCACGTCCCGGCCGGCCACGCGGACCGCGCCGGTCGTGGCGTCGAACAGGCGGGGCACCAGGTTGACCAGGGTGGTCTTGCCGGCCCCGGTGGAGCCGATGACCGCCACGGTCTGGCCGGGCCGGGCCTCGAACGAGATCTCGGCGAGCACCGGCTCGTCCGCGCCCGGGTAGGCGAAGGTGACCCGGTCGAAGGCGAGGTGGCCGTGCCGCTCCGGGTCGGGGGGCACCGGCGCGCTGGGCGGTACGACGGAGCTGTCGGTGTCGAGCACCTCGGCGATCCGGTCCCCGCAGACCGCGGCGCGCGGCACCATCATCAGCATGAAGGTCGCCATCATCACCGACATCAGGATCTGCATCAGGTAGGTGAGGAACGCGGTCATCGCGCCCGGCATCATCTGCCCGTTGTCGATGCGGTGCCCGCCGAACCAGATGACCGCGACGCTCGAGACGTTCACGACCAGCATCACCAGCGGGAACATCGTCGCCATCCACCGGCCCGCGCGGACGGCGACGTCGGTGAGGTCGCCGTTCGCCGTCGCGAACCGCGCGGTCTCGTGCGGCTCCCGGACGAACGCCCGGACCACGCGGATGCCGGTGATCTGCTCGCGCAGCACCCGGTTCACCTCGTCGATGCGGGTCTGCATGGCCCGGAAGCTCGGCACCATCCGGCTGACCACGAAGCCGACGCTGGCGAACAGCGCGGGCACGACGACGGCGAGGATCCAGCCCAGGCCGGCGTCCTCGCGCAGCGCCATGATCACGCCGCCGACCATCATGATCGGCGACTGCACGGCGATGCTGCACGCCATCAGCACCAGCATCTGCACCTGCTGGACGTCGTTGGTGTTGCGCGTGATCAGCGACGGCGCCCCGAACTCCTGCACCTCCCGCGCGGAGAAGCTGCCCACCCGCTGGAACAGCGCGGCCCGGACGTCGCGCCCGAAGCCCATCGCGGTGCGCGCGCCGAACCAGACGGCCGCGACCGAGCACACGATCTGGCCCAGCGAGATCGCGAGCATGAGGACGCCGGTGCGCACGATGTAGTGGGTGTCGCCGACGGCGATGCCGTTGTCGATGATGTCGGCGTTGAGCGTGGGCAGGTAGAGCATCGCCAGCACGGCGGCGAACTGGAACACCACCACCAGCACCAGCCAGGTGCGGTACGGCGCGAGCCGGTCGCGCAGCAGTCGGAGCAGCATCAGGAGTCCTCCCCGGGCGGAGCGTGCCGTGCAGGATCACGTCCGCGATCTCGTCGGGTGTCAGCGGCGACTGGTCGGAGATGTGCGGGTGGCTGCCGGCGAAGGTCAGCAGCCGCACCATGTGGACGACCCGGTCGACCGGGATGGCGAACCGGTCGGCGTCGCCGGCGAGCAGCGCCGCCAGGCCGCCCTCGTGGAGCCGCTGCCGGTTCTCGGGGGTCTGGATGGTCTCGGGGGGCTTGCGCAGCCCCATCGCCGCCATCAGGGCGAAGATGCCGACGAAGCGGGCCTGCAGCAGCGTGATGAAGGTGACCAGCCGCTCACGCAGCGGCAGGGAGCGGTCGATCCTCGCGACCTCGTCGAGGAACGCCGACGGGTCGAACTCCGCCTCCAGGACGGCGTCGAAGAGCTCCTCCTTGGACGCGAACGCCCGGAAGATCGTGCCCTCGGCGATGCCGGCCGCCTCGGCGATCAGCCGGGTGGTCGTGGCCTGGCCGTGCTCGTAGAGCAGCGGCCGGGTCGCGGCGACGATCGCCTCCCGGCGCTCCTCGGGCGACATCGGCCGGGCACGCTCGCGTTTGCTCTCCTCCACGGGACGGGAGCATAAGTGAGTGAGCACTCACTCACAACCGCTTTTCTGAGGATCGAGCTACGGCGCGAGGCGCTCCGTCAGCCAGCCGTCGGGCGTCCGGCGGTACCGGAGCCGGTCGTGCATGCGACCCGGCCGGCCCTGCCAGAACTCGACGGCGTCCGGACGTACGGCGTACCCGCCCCACTCCTCGGGGACCGGCACCTCGTCCGGGTACCGGATCTCGGCCTCCTCGTAGGCGCCGGCCAGCTCGTCCCGCGTGGTCACCCGGGACTGGTGCGATGCCCAGGCGCCGAGCTTCGAGCCGCGCGGTCGGGTCGCGAAGTACGCCTCGACGTCCGCGCGCGGGAGCGGCGTCGCGACCCCGTCGACGCGCACCTGCCGCTCGAGAGGGTGCCAGGGGAACAGCAGCGCGCAGCGCGGGTTCTCCGCGAGCTCGGTGCCCTTGCGGGACGCGGTGTTGGTGAAGAACACGAAGCCTGCCGGGCTGAGCCCCTTGAGCAGCACCATCCGCGACGACGGCGCGCCGTCGGCCGCGGCGGTGGACACCACCATGGCGTTGGGCTCGTGGACGCCCGCGTCGGCCGCGTCGCGCAGCCAGCGCTCGAACATCGTGATCGGGTCGGGTGCGAGGTCGCCCTCGTCGAGGCCGGCCCGCCCGTACTCCGCGCGGAGAGCCGCGAGGTCCATGCCGCCATCCATGCGGTCGACCCTAGACTGCCCTGCGTGACTGACGTACACCACGGATTGGAAGGCGTCGTCGCCTTCGAGACGGAGATCGCCGAGCCGGACAAGGAAGGCTCCGCGCTGCGCTACCGCGGCGTGGACATCGAGGAGATCGTCGGGCGGGTGCCCTTCGAGAACGTCTGGGGCCTCCTCATCGACGGCTCGTACACGCCCGGCCTGGCTCCCGCCGAGCCGTTCAACCTGCCGGTGCACACCGGCGACGTCCGCGTGGACGTCCAGGCGGCGGTGGCGATGCTCGCGCCGGCGTTCGGCTTCCGGCAGACCTACGACATCAGCGACGAGCAGGCGCGCGAGGACATCGGGCGGCTGGCGGTCATGGTGCTGTCGTACGCCGCGCAGTCGGCGCGCGGGCTGCACCAGCCGGTGGTGCCGCAGAGCGAGGTCGAGAAGGGCGCCACGCTCGCGGAGAAGTTCCTGATCCGCTGGAAGGGCGAGGCCGACCCGAAGCACGCGCACGCGATCGACGCCTACTGGAGCTCGGCGGCCGAGCACGGCATGAACGCCTCGACGTTCACCGCACGGGTGATCACCTCGACCGGCGCGGACGTCGGCGCGGCGTTCTCCGGCGCGATCGGCGCGATGAGCGGCCCGCTGCACGGCGGTGCGCCGTCGCGGGTCCTCGGCATGATCGAGGAGGTCGAGAAGCGCGGCGACGCCGAGTCGTACGTCAAGGAGCTGCTGGACAAGGGCGAGCGGCTGATGGGCTTCGGGCACCGCGTCTACCGCGCGGAGGACCCGCGGGCGCGGGTGCTGCGGCGGACCGCGCGCGAGCTCGACGCCCCGCGCTACGAGGTCGCCGAGAAGCTCGAGCAGGCGGCGCTCGCCGAGCTGCGCGCGCGGCGCCCCGACCGGGTGCTGGAGACCAACGTCGAGTTCTGGGCCGCGATCGTGCTCGACTTCGCCGAGGTGCCGGCGCACATGTTCACCTCGATGTTCACCTGCGCCCGCACCGGCGGCTGGTCCGCGCACATCCTCGAGCAGAAGCGCACCGGCCGCCTGATCCGCCCGTCGGCCGTCTACGTCGGCCCGTCCTCGCGCCCCGCCTCCGAGGTCGACGGCTGGCGCGACGACTGGGCCGACTGAGCAGATCCCGGCGTCCCCGGGACGTCATGCGGACGGAGCAAGTGGTTGCACCGTCCGTATGACGTCCCGGGGTGAGCGCACTACAGACGGCCGGCGTACCAGGTGGTGACGCCGCGGGCGCCCTGGCGGCTGAGCGACACGTGCACGTGGTTGCGGTGGCGCAGCGTCGGTGAGCACTTCCGGCGCGTCCTGCAGCCCGAGTTGAGGTAGGGCTCGGGGCGGTAGTGGGACCAGGCGCCGTACATCCGGTCGTTCCAGATCAGGTACATGACGCCCATCCGGCGCGCCCACGCGTCGGCGTGGCCGCGGGAGTCGGTCTGCCGGATCCGGTCGAGGAACGCCCTGGCCCGCGCGCGGTCGGCGGCCCGGCGTGCGTCGAGGCTCCAGTCGAAGGCGCGGCCGTCCATGTGCTCCGACGTCGTGTGCCTGTCGCACGCGCGGGACATGCCGCCGAGCGCGCCGCCGTACTTCCTGACCACCCAGTGCGCGAGGAAGACCGTGCCCGGCTTGGGCTTCGTGTGGCAGCGGGTCTGCGGGTCGTACGTCGGGTAGTCCTCGATCCCCGCTCGGGCCGCGGCCGGCGCGGCGACGAGGAGCAGGGTGGTGAGCAGAGCGAGGATCCCGAGACGCACGATCGGAAATCGTACGTTCGGACCGGCATCCGCGCGGAATTTCGGCGGAAGCCTATGGTCGGGGGGTGACGACTTCTCGGGACAGCCAGCTGTGGGACGCGGAGGCCGAGGGCTTCGACGACGAGCCCGACCACGGCCTCCACGACCCGCTGGTGCGCGACGCCTGGCGCAGCCTGCTGCTGTCGGTGGTCCCGCCGGTGCCCGCGCGGGTCGCGGACCTCGGCTGCGGCACCGGCACCCTGTCGCTGCTGCTGGCCGAGGAGGGCCACGAGGTCGACGGCGTCGACTTCTCCACGCAGATGATCCGGCGCGCGCTCGCCAAGGCCGGCACGTTCCCCGGCACCACGTTCGTGGTCGGCGACGCCTCGGCGCCCGACCTGCCGCCCGCGGCGTACGACGTCGTGCTGTGCCGCCACGTGCTGTGGGCGCTCCCGGCGCCGGCCGACGCGCTGGCGCGGTGGGTCGACCTGCTCGTGCCGGACGGCCGCGTGGTGCTGATCGAGGGCGACTGGTCGACCGGCGCCGGGCTGACCGCCGCGCAGACGATGGCACTGGTCGAGGGCGCCGGGCTCGAGCCGGAGCTGCGGCCGCTGGGCGACCCGGCGTACTGGGGCGGCGAGATCGACGACGAGCGCTACGCCGTGGTCGGCAGGCGCTTGCCGTAGCAACGCGACAGCGGCGCGTCACGGTAGAAGCCGAACGCCGGGATCGGCGCGTAGCCGCTGGACTCGTAGAGCGCGATCGCCTCGGGTTGGGCGAGGCCGGTCTCGAGGACGACCGCCTCGGCGCCGTACGCCGCCGCGTCCGCCTCGAGGTGCGCGAGCATCCGCCGGGCGAGCCCGCGACCGCGTGCGGCGGGCGCGACGTACATCCGCTTGATCTCCGCGGTCCGGCCGGTCCCGAACACCTCGACGAGCGACCGGCGCCACGCCCCGGTGGCCACCGGCTCGCCGTCGAGGTAGCCCACGAAGAAGCTGCCCTCGGGCGGCTCGAACATCAGCGGGTCGAGCGGGGTCTCGTCGCGGCCGCCGTACCGGCGCACATACTCGCCCTGGACCTCCTCGATCAGCCGCACCGCATCCGGGTGGCCGTAGCCCACCCGCAGGATGTCAGCCAACCGCGACCCCGCAGGAGTCGCAGAAGCGGGCGTGCGGCGACAGCGGCGTGCCGCAGGTGGAGCAGAAGCGGCCGCGGCGGGCCGCGGTGCCCTCCTCGATGGTGATCCGGTAGCCGCCGTTGGCGCGCATCACCGACGCCCGGGTGAAGGCGACGATGCCCAGGCCGACCACCGCGGCGAACGCGCCGCCGCCGAACAGGTACATGGAACCCAGGCCGTCCGAGGAGGGATCGGCGCCGGCGAACCGGACGAAGCCGACGACCACGCACGCCAGCCCGGCGAGAAGGATCACCGAGCCGAGGGCGATCAGCGCGCTCTGGCCGGTGGTGCGGTTGCTCATGACATGTCTCCCCCGAGAGGTCGGTCGGTGCGGGTGCCACAATAGGCGTGCTGACAACGTCGTCAGGTGCATCCCTCGCCCTCACGGAAGGTTGTCATGACCGACGCCCTGCAGATCCCCCGCGACCTCCTCCCCGCCGACGGCCGGTTCGGCGCCGGCCCGTCGAAGATCCAGCCCTCGCACCTCGACGCACTCGCGGCCACCGGCACGTCCCTGATGGGCACCTCCCACCGGCAGGCGCCGGTGCGCGACCTGGTGGGCCGCGTGCGCTCCGGGCTGTCGGCCCTGTTCTCGCTGCCCGACGGCTACGAGGTCGTGCTCGGCAACGGCGGTTCGACGGCGTTCTGGGACATCGCGACGTTCGGCCTGATCCGGGAGAGGTCGCAGCACCTGTCGTTCGGGGAGTTCTCGTCGAAGTTCGCGGCCGCGGCCGCCGCGGCCCCGTGGCTGGCGGATCCGTCGGTGATCAAGTCCGAGCCCGGGACGGCGCCGGTCGCGGTCGCCGAGGACGGCGTGGACGTGTACGCGTGGGCGCACAACGAGACGTCGACCGCGGTGATGGCTCCGGTGGTCCGCCCGGCCGGCTCCTCCTCCGACTCGCTGGTGCTGATCGACGCCACCTCGGGCGCCGGCGGCCTGCCGGTCGACGTCCGCGAGGCCGACGTCTACTACTTCGCGCCGCAGAAGTGCTTCGCCTCGGACGGCGGCCTGTGGCTCGGCATCTTCTCCCCCGCCGCCCTGGCGCGCGTCGACGAGATCGCCGGGTCCGACCGGCACGTCCCGGCGTTCTTCGACCTGCCGACCGCGATCGACAACTCGCGCAAGAACCAGACCTACAACACGCCCGCCGTCGCCACGCTGTTCCTGATGGCCGAGCAGCTGGACTGGATGAACGCCTCCGGCGGGCTGGACGCGATGGTCGCCCGGACGACCGAGTCGTCGGACACGCTCTACGCCTGGGCCGAGAAGTCGTCGTACGCCTTCCCGTACGTCGCCGACCAGGCGCACCGGTCCCTGGTGATCGGCACCGTCGACTTCGACGACTCGGTCGACGCGTCCCGCGTGGCCGCCGTCCTGCGCGCCAACGGGATCGTCGACACCGAGCCCTACCGCAAGCTCGGCCGCAACCAGCTCCGCATCGCGATGTACCCCGCCGTCGACCCCGCCGACGTCGAGGCCCTCACGCGCTGCATCGACTGGGTCGTCGAGAACCTGTAGTCCACACGGTGGCTGAAGGCACTCCGGTGCCTGTCGCCACGGTGGTTGAGGTGCGAGGAGCGCCAGCGACGAGCCTCGAAACCACCCTGCGCGAGGCGGTGGTTTCGAGACGGTTGCCAGGGCAACCTCCTCAACCACCGTGCCGGGGATCGAGCTCGTCAGCGACCGTCGGCCACGGTGGTTGAGGTGCGAGGGCGCCCCGCGCCCGAGCCTCGAAACCACCCCCGAAGGCGGGTCCGTCGCCCTGTGGAGATCGCCCGCGGATCGTGACCTGACTGTTACCGAATCCCTTGTGGAACAAGGGGATTCTCGGGGCCTGAGTGTCGGTGCCCGGTGCTTGAGTAGAACCCATGAGCAGCACCGCGATCCCCGCCCCGGACGGCCCCCAGCCGTACCGCGCGGACGACCTCGCCGGGGATGGGCCCGGACGAGCTGCTCGCGGTGGCCGCGGACGCCGACCGGCTGGCCCGAGTGGCCGAGCTGCAGCGGCTGGAGTGCGCGCTGGCGTGGGCGCTGGCGCACCCCGCCTCGCCCGAGGAGAGTGCGAACGGGTGGGTCGAGATCGCCGGCGGGCCGGGCACCCCGGACGTGGAGGAGTTCACCGCCGAACCACTGGCGGCGGTGTTCGCGACCACCAGCCACTCCGCGCGCTCCCTGATCTCCGACGCCCTGGACCTGGCCTACCGGCTGCCCAAGACCTGGGCCCGCGTCCGCGCCCTGGAGGTCCCCGGCTGGCGGGCCCGCCGGATCGCGCAGAACACCACCGGCCTGTCGACAGAGGCGGCCGCGGCCGTGGACACGGTGTTGGCGCCCAAGGCGCACAAGTGCGGCACCCGCGCCATCGACGCCGCGATCGCCGAGGCCACCGCCGACGCCGAACCCGACCAGCAGCTCGACGACGAGGAGGCCCGCAAGAACCAGTGGGGTGTCCAGCTGTTCCACCCCGAGCCCACCGGCCCGGCCGCCTGGAAGGGCACCTCCACCCTGGTCATCACCGGTGACACCGTCGACCTGACCCACCTCTACGACCAGATCAACGCTCTCGCCACCGGCGAGGTCGCCGAGACGCACCCCGACGAGACGTTGGAGGTCCGCCAGGCGCTGGCGGTCGGGCTACTCGCGCGGCGGACGAACGGCGGCAAGCCCCCGCGGCTCAAGCTCTACCTGCACGCGAACGCCGCCGACCTGTCCGACGCCACCATCGGCACCGGGTCGTCGAGCGCCTCGGCCCGATCAGCATGGCGCAAGATCAAGGACTGGGTCGGCCACGCCGCCGTCACCATCCTCCCCGTCCTCCGCACCGACCGCACCGAGGCGGTCGACCAGCACGACCCGCCCGCCTGGATGCGCGAGCTCGTCATCCTGCGCGACCAGCACTGCATCCACCCCTACTGCGCCACCGACGCCCGATCCTGCGACCTCGACCACATCACCGAGTACGTCGACCCCGACGACGGCGGCCCACCCGGCCAGACCCACCCCGACAACCTCGCGCCCTTGTGCAGACGCCACCACCGCGCCAAGACCCGACGCCGATGGCGCTACCGACAACTCGCACCCGGGGTCTACCTGTGGACCGGACCCCACGGCCGCCACTACCTCGTCACCCCCGACGGCACCGAACCCGTCTGACCACTACAGGGCCGCGCGGATCTGCTCGTACGTCGCGCCGTCGTACGCCACCAGCCGCGCCTCGGCGACCGACGTCGACGCGGCCCGGAACACCTCGAGCGGCGCGGCGATGGCGTCGTGCCTGGGCCAGCCGTAGATGCCGGCGGAGACGAGTGGGAACGCGACCGTCGACGCACCCAGGGAGTCGGCGACGGCGAGGGCGCGGGAGTAGCAGGAGAGGAGCAGCGCGCGGTCGCGCTCGCCGGCGTTGTAGTTCGGGCCGACGACGTGGATGACCCACCGGGCCGGCAGGTCGCCGGCGGTGGTCCAGCCGGCGTCGCCGGTGGCGAGCCCGTCGGGGAAGCGGGCGACGCAGTCGTCGAGGACCGCGCGGCCGCCGGCGCGGTGGATGGCGCCGTCGACGCCACCGCCGCCGCGCATCCGGCGGTTCGCGGCGTTGACGACCGCGTCGACGTGCTGCTGGGTGATGTCCCCCTGGACGACCGTGATCTCCACGGGTCAAGAGTTGCGGATCAGCTTGAGCGTCGCACGCTCCAGCGCCGCCTGTCGCTCGTCGGGCGTGTCATAGGTACGCCGGGTGGCCCGCTCGATCGTGCGTCCCTCCTCGTAGGCGTCGACCACGCGCGGGTCGACGTAGGACGACCGCGCCAGGGTGGGGGTGTTGCCGAGGAACGAGGCGACCTCCTTCATCGCGCCGGACACCGCGCGCTTGCGCGACGCCTTCGACTCGCCCGGTTCGGTGGACTCGGCGAGGGCCGCCGCGGCGAGCACGGTGGCGTGCCAGGTGCGGAAGTCCTTCGCGGTCGCCTCGATCCCGGTGGTGGCGCGGACGTACTCGTTGACCAGCTCCGGCAGCAGCGACCGCCATCCCTGCCCGTTCTTGTAGGCCAGCAGCCGCAGGTCCTCGGCGCGCCGGCGCCGCATCATCTCGATCGCCTCGATGACGACCGGGTCGTCGATCTCGATGCGGTGCTCGACGCCGGACTTGCCGGTGAAGGAGAACACCAGCCGGTCCTGCTGCCGGCGCACGTGCCGCCGCTCCAGCGTGGTGAGCCCGAAGCTGCCGTTGCGTGTCGGCGTACACGTCGTTGCCGATCCGGAAGTAGCCGAGGTCGAGGAGCCGCACGGCGGCCGCGCACGCACGTTCCAGCGGCATCCCCTCGCGGCCGAGGTCGTTGACCACCACGGCGCGCGCCTTCGTCAGCGCCTTGCCGAACTCCAGCATCCGGTCGAACTTCTGCGCGTCCCGCCGCGACCGCCAGTCCGGGTGGTAGAGGTACTGGCGGCGTCCGGCGTCGTCGGTGCCGACGGCCTGGAGGTGCCCGTTCTCGTACGGCGTGACCCAGACGTCCCTCCAGGCCGGCGGGATGACCAGGTCCCGGATCCGCTGCGCGTCCTCCTCGGGCAGCCGCGCGCCGTGCTCGTCGAGGTAGACGAAGCCGCGCCCGGCCCGCCGCCGGGTCCAGCCCGGCTGGTCGGGTGAGGTCCTACGCAGCCGCACCATGGCGCAGGAGTAGCCGGACCGCGTCGGCCACAAACGCCACCGCGCGGTCCACCCAGCCCCACACCGACACCGCCGTGACGGGGAGCACCCTGCTGTGCAGGCCCTCGGTGCTGACGTACGTCGTGCCGTCCTCGGCGACCGCGATCCCCTCGCCCTGCGGCTGGTCCGGCAGCCGGAGCTCCGCGACCCGGTCGAACCCCGGATAGGTGTAGATCACCGCGCGGCCGTAGTCGCGCAGCACGACGTGCCGGCCGTCGGGGAAGAACGCGCCGTCGGTGGCGATCGCCAGCGCGTCCACCGACCTTCCGCAGCCGGTTGGGCCGGTCCGGCGACAGGTGCCGGGGCGCGGCGTACACGCGCGCCGCCGAAGAGCTCCTTGGTCGCGACGAAGAGCCGCCCGGTCGCGGGCTGCGCCAGCAGGGTCTCGGCGTCGCGGGCGCCGTCGGGGTAGACGAGCGTGTACGCCGGGGGGTGACCGTCCGGTCGCCGCGGCCGACCGGCACGCGCAGCACCTGATCGGGGTCGCGGGAGGCGGTGTTGTCGCCGATGTCGCCGACCCAGACGTACCGCCCGGCCCCGCCGGCGCCAGCGCCTCGTCGTCCACCGGGTGCCGGCGACCACGAGGTCGTGCCGACGGTGCGCGCCGGACGGTCGACGATGAAGACCCGGCCGGGGTCGCCGGAGTCGTTGGTGGTGACGAACAGCCCGTCGCGCACGACCAGCCCGCTGGACTCGACGATCGCCGGGTCCCGGAAGGTGAGGCGGTCGGGTGCTCGGGTCGGCGGCCCGGCGAACGCACCGACCGCCAGCGAGCCAGCGAGGCCGCGCCGGCGATCCGGTCGAGCGTCGCAGCAGCTCGGCCAGCCGCGGCCGGACCCCAGGCGTCGACCAGGTCGTCGTACTCCTTGCGCACGCCGCCGCCCTTGACCGGGGGCCCGGTGCGCACCGCGCGCAGCATGGTGTTGCGCGGCGTGTGCTGGCTCTCGACGAACTGCACGACGTCGACGCGGTAGCCCTGCTGGCGCATCAGCGAGGCCCGCAGCGCGTCGGTGAGCGTGTCGGCGAACCGCTCGCGCAGGATGCCGTGCCGGGTGAGCATGGCGTACGGCGCCGGGGTCGGTGCCTTGCGCAGCTGGGCGGCGATGTCGTGGTGGCAGCACGGCGCGGCGAGCACCAGCTGCGCATCCCAGTCGCACGCGCCTGGGCGAGCGCCTCGTCGGTGGCGGTGTCGCAGGCGTGCAGGGCGAGCACGACCTCCGGCGCCGGCTCGAGCGCGACCCCGCCGATGGAGCCGACCACGAACTCCGCGTCGACGCCGAGGTCGCGCGGCGACCGCGCTGTTGTGCTCGCGCGACTGCTCCTTGACGTCGACGCCGGTCAGGCGCACCGGCAGGCCGCGCACGTCGGCGAGGAAGCGCTGCGCGGCGAAGGTGAGGTAGGCGTTGCCGCAGCCGAGGTCGACGATCCGCAGCGGGTCCTCCGGCGTCGGCCGGCGCAGGTGGCCCTTGTCGAGCGCCTCGGTGATCGAGGCGTCGAGCAGCCGCAGGAACTCCTCGACCTGGCGGTACTTCGCCTGCCGGCTCGGCTTGATCCGGCCGTGGGCGTCGGAGATGCCCGAGCGCGCCGAACACCGGGTCGTCCTCGGGCAGCAGCCGGGCCTTGTCGCGGTCGTGGCCGCGGTCGGCCTCGACCGGCTCGCGCGCGGTCGGTGGTGTGCACGACCGCCTCGAGCTTCTTGGTCACCCGCAGCTGGTGGCTCTGGGTGGTGGTGTCGACGTGCCAGTTGCCGAACGGCTCGTCGAGCAGCGTCGTCGACCGCGTCCCGCGCGGCGTCGCCGACGGCGTGGTTGGCGGTGTGCGCCTGGGTTGCGTCGTACGCCGTGACCTGCAGGTGCCGGCCGGCCTTGAGGTCGACGTAGCGCAGCTCGACGCGCCGCCAGGTCGGCTGCCGGCCCCGCTGCCGTCCCGACGCCGACCGCGCGCACCAGGGCGTCGGGGTCGAGGACAGCGGTCGCGCATCCGGTTCAGCTGCGCGCAGCAGCGGCTCGTTGCTCATCACAGCACCGCGGCGAGCGACGACGATCAGCAGCAGCGCCACCAGGGCCACCGGGATGACGAGTCGGCGGTGGCGGGGGTTCACGCCCGCGAAATCCTAGAGGCGAGCAGCTCGGCGAGGTGCATCTGCGGGGACGCCGCGCGAGGTCGTCCAGCTGGACCCGGCAGGACATGCCGTCGGCGAGCACGACCGCGCCCGGGTGGGCGCGGACGGCGGGCAGCAGGTGGGTCTCGGCGACCGCGACCGACACCTCGTAGTGGCCCTTCTCCATGCCGAAGTTGCCGGCCAGCCCGCAGCAGCCCGGCGACCTGCGTGACCGTGGCGCCGGCCCGCTCCAGCAGCCGCTGGTCGGCCTCCCAGCCGAGCACCGACGGCGTGGTGGCAGTGCGGCTGGGCCACCACCTCGACGCCGTTGAGGTCGGGCAGCGGCAGGTCGAGCCGCTCGAGGAGCTCGGCGAGGGTCAGCACGTCGAGGCTCGCGCCGGTCAGCTCGGCGGCGTCGCTGCGCAGCGTGGCCAGGCAGGACGGCTCGAGGCCGACGACCGGCACGCCGGAGTCGAGGTACGGCGTGAGCGTGCGCGACCGTGCGCTGCATGATCGCCCGCGCCTGGTCCAGCTGCCCGGTCGTGACCCAGGTCAGCCCGCAGCACGCGTCGTCGGGGATCACCCGCGCCGTGACCCCGACCGACTCCAGGTAGCGGAGCGCGGCAGCGCCGTTGGCGGGGAAGAAGTGGTCGGTGAAGGAGTCCGCCCAGATCCACACGTCCGGCACGGTGTCCGGCGTGCCCACGGTGCGCCGCAGCGTCGTCGGGGCGAACGCCGGGATCGACCGCCGCTGGTCGATCCCCGCGGTGGCCTTGGCCAGCCGGGCGACCGGGCCGAGCCGCATCATCCCGTTCGCCATCGGCGCGACCGGCGCGGCCAGCCGCGCCCAGCGCGGCAGCCGGCCGAGCAGGTAGTGGCTGCGCGGGCGGCGACGCGCGGCGTCGGGCCCGTCGTACTTCTGCGTGCAGCGCCTCGGCCTTGTAGGTCGCCATGTCCACGCCGGTCGGGCAGTCGGAGGCGCAGCCCTTGCAGGCCAGGCACAGGTCGAGCGCCTCGTGCACGGCCGGGTCGGCCAGCCCGTGCACGAGCGTCCCGTCGAGGGCCTCCTGCAGCACCCGCGACCGGCCGCGGGTGGAGTCCTTCTCGTCCCGGGTGGCGAGGTAGGACGGGCACATCACGCCGGCCGTCCGCGGCGCGACGCACTTGCCGACGCCGGTGCAGCGGTGCACGCCTGCCGTCGTGCCGAGCGGGATCGCCGGCCGCGGCCGGCGCCGGCCGCAGGTCGGCGTCCAGCGGCGCCGGGTCGACGAGGTTGCCGGGGTTGAGCAGGCCGTCGGGGTCGCAGATCGCCTTGACCGCGCCGAAGAGCCGCAGCGACTCCGCGTCGTACATCAGCGGCAGCAGCTCCGAGCGCGCCCGGCCGTCGCCGTGCTCGCCGGACAGCGACCCGCCGTGCTCGCGCAGCTTGAGGGCGCAGGCGGTCAGGAAGTCGCGGAACGACGCGGCCGCGCGTCGCCGGGCGAACGGGAAGTCGATCCGCACGTGCACGCAGCCGTCGCCGAAGTGGCCGTAGGGCACCCCGTCGAGGTCGTGCTCGCGCAGCAGCTCGTCGAAGTCGCGCAGCCAGGCGCCGAGGTGCTCCGGCGGGACGGCCGCGTCCTCCCAGCCGGAGTACGCCGGGCGCGCAGGCAGCGGGCCGCGAGCCCGGCGCCGTCCTCGCGGATCCGCCACAGCGCGGCCGCCCGGCGCGTCGGTGACCACCCGGTGCTCCAGCGCCCCGGCGGCCTCGACCAGCCGCGCGCCAGGTCGGGGTCGACGCACCTCGACGAACAGCCAGCCCGCGCCGCGCGGCAGGTCCGGGACCGCGTGGCCCGTGGCCCGCACCAGGTCGACGATCCGGGCGTCGAGCCCCTCGCAGGCGACCATCGCGCCGCCGGTCGCCGCGAGCAGCGCCGGTACGGCGTCGGCGGCCTCGACCATCGAGGGGTAGCCGAGCACGACCAGCTGCCGGTCCGCCCGGTCGTCGACGCAGCCGCACCGTCGCCCCGAGGACCAGCGCGAGGGTGCCCTCGCGAGCCGACCAGGAACCGGTCGAGCCGAGCGGCCGTTCTCGGGCAGCAGGTGCTCCAGCGAGTAGCCGCTGACCTGGCGGGAGAACTGCCCGAACGCGTGCGGACGTGGCCCAGGTGCTCGTCGACGAGTCGCGCCCAGCCGGGGCCGCGACGTCGGTCGCGCCCGGGCCGTACGGCGACGTCGAGCGCCACGACGTTGTCGACGGTGCGGCCGTAGCCCAGCGCCCGGGAGCCGCAGGCGTTGTTGCCGATCATCCCGCCGATCGTGCAGCGGGTGTGCGTCGACGGGTCGGGCCCGAACCGCAGCCCGTACGGCGCGGCCGCGCGCTGCAGGTCGGCGTGCACGACCCCCGGCTGCACGACGGCGGTGCGCGCCTCCGGGTCGACGGAGACGACCCGGCTCAGGTGCCGCAGCGTGTCGACGACGATCCCGGTGCCGACCGCGTTGCCCGCGATCGACGTGCCGGCGCCGCGCATGGTGACCGGCGCCCCGGTCTGCGCGGAGGCGTCGAGGATCGCGTCCAGCTCGTCGGGGTGCCGTGGCCGGACCACGACCTGCGGCACGACCCGGTAGAGCGAGGCGTCGGAGGAGTAGAGCGCCCGCGTCAGCGTGGAGTCGTCGACGTCCGAGACGCCCCGCCGGCGCAGCTCGCCGACCAGATCCGGTGCGACCAGGTCCGGGACGGGGTTCGACACGTCACCAGTGTTCCATCGACGCCCGGAACACCGACGCGAGGTCTTCCTCCGTGGGACTCCTCGGCGCCGTCGCGAGCAGCCGCTGCTGCTGCATCGCGCCGGCCACGAGGTCGTCGACGTCGGCGTCGCCGTACCCGACCGCGGACAGCCCGTTCGGGATGCCGATGTCGCGCATCAGCGCGGTCAGGACCGTCGGCAGGGCGTCCGGCCCCGGCTCCACCGTGGGGTCGAGGATCTGCGCCGCGCGCACGTGCCGCTCCGGCGCGGCGTCGAAGGTGAAGCGGAACGCCGCGGGCGCGGTCAGCGACACCGCCATCCCGTGCGGCACCATCACCGTCGGGGTAGCTCTCCGGCCGGTAGTCGCGCACCCGGCCGGCGATCGGGTAGGCGTTCGCGTGCGGGATGTGCACGCCCGGCGTTCCCGAACCCGAGGCCGGCGAAGGTGGCGGCCATCGCCATCTGCTCGCGCGCCTCGAGGTCGGTCCCGTCCCGGACCGCGTCCCGGAACACCCCGGCGAGCAGCGTCATCGCCTTCTCCGCCCACAGGTCCGCGATCGGGTTCGCCCCGCAGTAGGGCACCCGCTGCTCGGGCCGCTTGGCCTCGAAGTCGGCGAACCACCGCGCCGTCCAGCTCTCCAGCGCGTGGCACAGGATGTCCATCCCGGCCGCGGCCGTCACCATCGCCGGCTGGGTGACGGTCAGGCCCGGGTCGACGACGGCGAGGGTCGGGCGCAGCGCGGGGTGGCTGATGCCGGTCTTGACGTGCAGCGAGAGGACGTCGAGCACGCAGATCGTGGTGCTCTCCGACCCGGTCCCGGTCGTGGTCGGGACCGCGACCAGCGGCAGCAGCCGCTCGGTCGGCGCCTGCGCCTTCCCGACGGGCGCGTTGACGTAGTCCATCAGCTCGCCGGGGTTGGTGGTGAGCAGGTTCACCGCCTTGGCGGTGTCGATCGAGGAGCCGCCGCCGACCGCGAGGATGGCGTCGAACGGCCCGGCGTCGCGCGCGAAGGCGATCGCGTCGCGCAGCGACTCGTCGGTGGGCTCGACGTGCGCGCCGTCGTACGTCACGACCTCGAGCCCGCGGCTCGCCACCTGCTCGGCGATCCGGGCCGGGTGGCCGGTGGCCGCGACGCCCGGGTCGGTGACCAGCAGGACCCGGCGGGCGCCGTACGACGCCAGGTCGTGCCCGACCTCGGCGGACGCCCCGCTGCCGAACTTGAGCGCCGGGCGCGGCGTAGGTGAATACGGTCTCGCTCATCTCGCCAACCTAGTAGCCTGCTCCAGACGGAGAGGGGGGCTTCGGTGCGTCAGCTGTGGCGTCACGCGCGCTGGTTCGCGCTCGCGGTCGTCGTCGTCCTCGTCTCCGGCGGAGCCCTGTACGCGCAGATCGGCTCGCCGGTCTCCCCGCTGTGGCCCGCCGCGGAGTCCGGAGCCCCGCACCCCGTCGTCGAGGGCGACCGCATCGTCGACGCCCGCAGCGACCGGGAGTTCGTGCCGCGCGGCGTCAACTGGAGCAGCTTCGAGTACGCCTGCGCCCAGGGCTGGGGCTACTCCGCGCTCGACAACCTGGTGGCCCGCGACCCGTACGCCACGGAGGCCAAGAAGCTCGCCACGTGGGGCGTCAACACGGTGCGGCTGCCGCTGAACCAGGACTGCTGGCTGGGCACCCGCGGCGCGCCGGTGAGCGACCAGTACACGGAGCGGACCGTCTCCGGCTACCGCGACGAGGTGCGCGAGTTCGTGCACGCGCTCAACCAGGCGGGCCTGGTGGTCATCCTCGACCTGCACAGCCGCAAGCGGATCGGCCAGCCCGAGTTCGGCAACCTGGCGATGCCCGACTCGGAGTCGATCGCGTTCTGGACCTCCGTGGCCGGCCAGTACGCCGGCAACCCGTCGGTCATGTTCGACGCGTTCAACGAGCCGTACTCGCGCTACAACGCCGGCGGGACGAAGTCGCTGTTCGACCTGACCTGGCGGTGCTGGCGCGACGGCGGCTGCGCAGCGCCGGCCGAGGACGACCAGACCGCCACCGCGGGCCGGGTGACCTACCCGGTCCAGGGCATGGCCGCGGTGGTCAGCGCGATCCGCAACGCGGGCGCGGAGCAGCCGATCCTCCTCGGCGGCCTCGACTACGCCAACGACCTGAGCCACTGGCGGGAGTTCGCGCCCGACGACGACCAGCTGATCGCCGCCTTCCACTCCTACGACTTCAAGCAGTGCGCCGACCAGGACTGCTGGGACCGGACCCTCGGCCAGCTCGCCGACAGCGTCCCCGTGCTCACGACCGAGCTCGGCGCCCAGAAGCCACAGGACGGGTACGTCGCGCGCTACCTCGCCTGGGCCGACGCCCACGACCTGGGCGCGCTGTTCTGGGTGTGGGCCGACCACCCGTCCGACCCGATGGCACTGGTGACCGACGAGCGCGGCCGGCCCACGTCGTACGGCATCGACGCGCGCAACTGGCTGACCGGCCACGGGGCCGGCTGACCGGTCCCGAGGTGGCCGCGGCGGGCGGGAAAGCAACAGCCGGTCCACGGTTGGTCAACGCTTCGGCAACAGCCGGTCAACGGTGGACCAGACCGCGCCGGGCAGTCCCGTAAAGCCCACTACGGTGGCGATGATCGAGTCCACCATGGGGGTGGTTGAGTCGAGTTGACTCGGGCGTTGGGGAAGACGACCGAGCAGGGGGGATTGCACATGTCGGTGCAGGCGAGCCCGTCGCGTCCGGCCACGAAGTCGATCGGTGCTGCCGTCGTGAGCATCGTCCTGACGCTGGCGATCCTCGTGGTGGTGTTCCTCTCGTTCCTGATCGCCCCGCTGCTCGTGCTCGCACTCGCCTACCTCGCCTACGCGGTGCTCCGGCCCGGCAACCGGCGCAGGGCCACCGCGGCCACGCCGCCCGCCGCCGGGTCCTCCGGGTCCACGCACGCCGGCGCGCCGCACCCGCGGGGCGGCGCGGCCCACGGGTTCGGATCGGGGGCCGGCGCATGACCACCACCCAGAGCTCGATCCCGACCACGCGCAACCCGCGGCTGACCGACGGCGTCGCCCAGGACCTGCGGCACCTCATCCCCGAGGGCATCTGCCGGACCTTCCGGGTGATGCCGTACGCCGCGGTCGAGGGCAACCGTGCTGGTCGCGGCCGCGGACGCCGACGACAGCATCACCGCGCACGTGGTCGGCCGAGCGGATCGACCGGCCGGTGCTGCTCGTCCGGCACACGGTGAACGAGATCGTCGTCCGCGATCGACTCGGTCTACCCGCCCCAGGAGACCGAGGTCGAGACGCCCGAGGCCCGCCGGGCGCGGATGCAGATGGCCCAGATGCTGACCCGCAGCGGCCTGATCACCGACGACCAGCTGCAGCGGGCGATGCTCGAGTACTCGCGGACCGGCGACCCGCTGGGCGACATCCTCGTCTCCCACGACGCGATCTCCGAGGACGTGCTGGTCGCGGCGCTGTCCGAGATGTACCAGATGCAGCGCGTCGGCCTGTCCGAGTTCACCCCGGACATGGAGATCGCCCGCCGCCTGCCCGAGCCGCTCGCGCAGGCGTTCCAGGCGGTACCGGTGGCCGCGACCGACGACCTGGTCCTGCTCGCCGTCGCCCGGCCGCTCGACGCCGAGCAGTCCGCGGAGGTCGAGGAGGCGCTCGGGGCGCCGTTCCGCCAGCTGCTCGCCAACCGGACCGAGCTGGACCAGCTCATCCAGCGGGTGCACGCCCGCCACTACGCCGAGGTCTCGACCCGGCTCGCTGATGGAGACCCAACCCGAGGAGTCGGCGCACATCGTCGTCTCCGGCGGCCAGAAGGCCGTCTTCGTCATCACCGCGATCATCGTCGTCGTCTGCGGCGGTGATCTGGCCGCTCGACACCGCGATCGCGCTGGTCGCAGCGTGCAGCCTGCTCTACCTCGTCGTCTCGATCTACAAGTTCCGCCTGACCCTGCGGGCGCTCGGCACGCACCTGGAGACCGACGTCACCGACGAGGAGATCGCCGCCCTCGACGAGCGTCGCCTGCCGATGTACACGATCCTGGTGCCGCTCTACAAGGAGGCGGCGATCGTGCCGCGCCTGGTGCGCGACATCAACGCGCTGGACTACCCGCGCACCCGCCTCGACGTGAAGCTGCTCTGCGAGGAGGACGACGAGGAGACGTCGCCAAGATCCGCGAGATGCAGCTACCGCCGCACTTCCACCTCGTGGTGGTCCCCGACAGCCAGCCGAAGACGAAGCCGAAGGCCTGCAACTACGGCCTCCAGCTCGCGACCGGTGACTTCTGCGTCATCTTCGACGCCGAGGACCGGCCCGACCCCGACCAGCTGAAGAAGGCCGTGATCGCCTTCGACCGCGGTCCACGACAACGTCGTGTGCGTCCAGGCGAAGCTCAACCACTTCAACCAGGACCAGAACATGCTCACCGCGTGGTTCGCCAACGAGTACTCCATGCACTTCGAGCTGATCCTGCCCGCCATGGGCGCGGCCGGAGTCGCCGATCCCGCTGGGCGGCACCTCGAACCACTTCATCACCAGCAAGCTCCGCGAGCTCGGCGCCTGGGACCCCTTCAACGTGACCGAGGACGCCGACCTCGGGATCCGGCTGCACCGCGAGGGCTACCGGACCGCGATGATCGACTCGACCACGCTCGAGGAGGCCAACTCCCAGGTCCCGAACTGGATCCGCCAGCGCAGCCGCTGGAACAAGGGCTACATCCAGACCTGGCTGGTGCACATGCGCCGCCCGTTCGGCCTGCTGTCGGCGACCGGCCTGCGCGGCTTCCTCAGCTTCAACCTGACGATGGGCACGGCGTTCGTGCTCCTGCTCAACCCGATCTTCTGGGGCCTGACCACGCTGTACGTGTTCACCCAGGCGGGCTTCATCGAGCAGCTCTTCCCGGGCATCGTCTTCTACGCCGCGAGCGCGCTGCTGTTCATCGGCAACTTCATCTTCATCTACCTCAACGTGGCCGGCAGCCTGCAGCGCGGTGAGTTCGGGCTGACCCGGACCGCGCTGCTCTCGCCGCTGTACTGGGGCCTGATGAGCTGGGCGGCCTGGAAGGGCTTCATCCAGCTGTTCACCAACCCGTTCTACTGGGAGAAGACGACCCACGGCCTCGACGACGGATCGGCCGGCTGATGACCACCGTCACCGTCATCCACACCAAGGAGCGCCTCAGCGGCGTCGTGCAGCTGGTCGGCCGCCGGCCCGACGACGTACCCCGCCGGTGGTGGGAGAGCGCCCTGGTCTTCCTGTTCTTCCTGTCGGCTACAGCTGGTTCGGCTACTGGCTCGTGGTCGACCAGCACGTGGTCGGCTTCGAGACCCTGGACCGGCTCAACCGTGCCCTCATGGTCTGGCACAACGACCCCGCGAAGCTGCTCGGCGATCGGCTTCGACTACCCGCCGCTGGCCACGCTGCTGATCGCCCCGCTGGCGATCTTCCGTGGCTTCGTCACCTCGATGGCCGCGGTCCCGGTCGCGTCCGCGATCTTCGCGGCGGCCACCATGGTCGCGCTGAACACGATGATGCGGCGCGCCATCATCGTGGCACCGCTGCGGTACGCCGTCCTGCTCGCCCTCGGCGCCAACCCGCTGCTGCTCCTGTACGCCACCACCGGCACCCGTCACCTCGTCTGGATCGCGTTCGTGGTGGCCGGGGTCGGCGCGCTCTTCGCCTGGTACATCACCGCCGACGTGCGGTTCGTGATGCTGGCCGGGCTCGCCTACTCGGTCGCCGCGCTCGCGGGCTACTCGTCGCTGACGTACTTCGTCCTCAGCGCGATCATGATCGGCGCGATCCTGGCCCGGCTGGGTGCGGACGGGACGGAGGTCGAGGGCACCGTGGTCGGCTTCGCGGCGCCCACCGTCTACGTGGTCGCGCTCTGGACGGTGTTCAACCTGATCCTCCTGCTCAACCCCTTCGCCTGGATCACCCGGAGCAGTGACGCTGCGGCATCGGGCGGCCTGGAGGTGTTCTCCGCGGTCGACCTGCTCAAGGCCACCGGCGAGCTCGTGCTGTACGGCGCTCCCATGGCGATCATCGTGCTGCCCGCGCTGGTCTTCGCCGGCTTCGCGCGCGGCAACCCGTTCGCACTGTGGCTCGGTGTGCTCCTGGGCGCCTCGATCCTGTCGCCGGCCCTCGCCGTCGCCCTGCGGTTGACCGACTCGCCGATGCTGATGCGCAACGCGGTCCCGATCCTGCTGCTGTCGGTCGTCGGCGCGATCTGGCTGGCCCGCTCCGCCGAGGAGGGGAGCACGCTGGTCGCCGCCCTGGTGGTCGTGGCCCTGCTGATCAGCATCCCGTGGACGCTGGACCAGATGAAGACCTACCGGTACCAGAACCTCGAGGCACCGTTCGCGGCCGCGCTCACCACCGGTGAGTCGCAGGAGGGCGCGGAGACCCTCAGCGGCGACAAGGTCGGGATCGTCTCCGAGCAGGCGATGGCGGAGTACATCCGCAACAACGTGTCGCGCGACAACTCGATCCTCACCGACAACGCCCAGACGTACGCCGTGATGATGCTGACCGGCCACCCGGAGCTGTTCTTCGACCGGGTCGACAAGAGCGACGGCCCGTGGAAGGTCGCCGCCCGCAACCCGGCGAAGTACGTCGACTACATGCTGCTGTCGACCGCCGACAACGGCGACCTGCTCACCAAGCTCTACCCCGACGCCGCGGCCGGCAACGACGCCCAGCTCCAGGTCGTCTACCGCACGCCCCGCTACGTCCTGGTGAGCGTGCCGCCCGGCTACGCGCCCACCCAGACGCAGTCCCAGCAGGCCCAGCTCCGGGGGTCGTCATGACCGACGAGCGCACGCCGCTGATCGCGCCGCCGCCCTCGGTCGACGACGTGCTCTCGGCGCTCACCGACGACGGCCGGATCGGCCAGGTCGACTTCACCGCGGCCCTGGCCCCGGAGCCGGCGCCGCCCTCGACGCCGCCCTCGACGCCGGCCGAGACCGTGGTCCGACCGGAGTCGGTCCGGGCCCGGTTCGAGGCGGCCCGGCGGGCCACGCAGGCGGTCCCCGAGCCAGAACCCGAGCCAGAACCCGAGCCGGTTGCCGCCGAGCCCGAGCCCGAGCCGGAGCCAGAACCCGAGCCAGAACCGGAGCCGGTCGCCGAGCAGAAGCCGCCGAAGCAGAAGAAGCCACGTCGACCCAAGAAGGAGCCCGCACCCGAGCCGGAGCCCGAGCCCGAGCCCGAGTCGCCGCCGCACCCGAGCCGGAGCCCGAGCCCGAGCCGGTCGCCAGCCCGAGCCGGAGCCGGAGCCCGCAGCCCGAGCCCGAGCCTCCGACACCCGTCGTCCTCGCACCGACCGTCGAGGAGCACGTCGTCGACGTCGCGCGCACGGTCGAGGAGGTCGCCGCCGAGGTGATCGCCCGGATGCGCGCGGCCGAGCAGGCGACGCTGGGCCACCTCGAGGCGATGGAGCTGGAGGCGACCCGGCGCTACGAGCTGGTGACCGCCCAGGCCGAGCTGGACGCCGAGCTGATCCGCCTGCAGTCGCGCCGCGAGGCGCATGCCATCGTCACCGCCGCCCGGATGCGGACCGGCGAGTTCGACGACGAGACCGATCCCGACGACGAGGGCCATCGGCTCGCCGTGTTCACCGACGCCGTCTCCCGGGTCGCCGACGCGACCGACTCCGCGCTCGACCATGGCCGCGGGAGGACGTGAACGAGATGACCAGCACCATGACCACGCACCGTCGGCAGCGCACTCGCCACCTCGCCGTCCTGGTGACCGCCTCGGCGGCGCTGCTCGCCGGCTGCGGCGGCAGCCACACCAACAACGACAAGGGCGGCAACGTCGTCGTGACCGTCGACCCCGGCTCGGCGAACAGCGTCGTCGTCCCGGAACGGCGCTTCTTCAACGACGGCTCGCCGTGGAACAAGCGGATCGACGGCGCGCGCGTCGACCCCAGGTCGCGCCAGATGATCGACTACGCCCAGGAGCGGGTCGGCATCGTCGAGGGGCCGAACGGCACGACGACCAAGACCCGCGTCCTGGTCGACGACGGCCTCTACATCAACACCTACCGGTGGACCGACCCCGTCGTCGCGGGCGGCCGGCCGACCCAGCTGGTCTGCCGCCAGCTGGTCTGCGGCGACGGCTCGAACACGACCATGCTCAGCATCCCCGACGACGTCGACCCCGATCCGCGGTACGACGGCTGGTACACGGTCTTCGACACGTCGGCGTCGGTGGCCTACGACCTGTGGCGGGCCCGCCGTGAGGACAACGACACGATCTCGTACAACTACATGCGCAAGTGGGACCTCAACGGCCCGGGGTTCAGCGAGCCCTGGACCGAGGGCGCCCGCGGGTCCGGGCTGCCGCTGTTCGCCGGTCTGATCCGGCCCGGCGAGCTGGAGTCCGGCGAGATCCAGCACGCCCTGGCCATCTCCGTACCCGGCCCGGCCACCGGGGTGTTCGTCCAGCCGGCGTCGTCCACCGACGGCAACGGCCGGCCGATGTCGATCCCCGAGGGGGCCCGGATCCGGCTCAGGCGCGACGTCGTGCTGCCGCAGCCCCACGACCCGATCACCGGCAAGCTGATCAAGCTGACCAAGCAGCAGCAGCGGCTGGCCGACGCCATCGTGGCCTGCCTGCGCACCTACGGCGCGATCGTCGTCGACCGGGCCGCCGTTCCGACGCTGTACGCCCAGCGCGACGTCACCGACAACCTGATCCGCGGCAACGAGCTGCAGGGCCTGACCCTCAAGGACTTCGAGGTCCTCCCGCTCGGCCAGCAGCTACCACTACCCCCCGACCGAGGACGAGATCGCGCAGCTCGGCTCACCCGGCGCATCGCCCAGCGCGACGTCCTCGCCCACCAGCTCGCCGAGCGTGGACCAGGGGGCCCAGGATGACGTCGATGACGCGGCGGCGACTCCGCCTGACCAGTGGCCTGGCCGCGGCCGCCCTGTCGCTCGGCCTGCTGGCGGCCTGCTCGGACCCTTCCCACCAGGCGACCGACCAGGTCAGCCAGGGCCAGGCCAACGACTTCCGCCAGGAGCAGGCGCGGCTGCGCGACATCGACCGTGCGTACGCCGAGCTGCCGTCGCGCCCGTCCGGTGTCGTGGACATCGACGGCACCACGAGCGGCTCGTTGACCCCGAACGAGGTCGCCAGCTACGAGGCCACCGCCAACGCGGCCCAGATCCGCGTCGCCGACAACGGTGAGGACCAGGCGTTCCAGGAGCTGTGCGCCGGCCGGATCGACCTGGTCGACTCCGCCCGCCCGATCAGCCGCGCCGAGTGGGAGGCGTGCCAGGCGGTGGGCCTCGACGTCGTCCAGTTCCAGGTGGCCGCCGAGGCGATCGTGGTCGCGATCAAGTCCGAGACCGACGTCGGCGCCGACTGCCTCAGCGTCGACCAGGTCCGCGACATCTGCCGCGCCGGGTCGCCGCTGACCAACTGGAGCCAGGAACCCCTCGGGTTCGACGACGTCCCGCTCAAGGTCGGCGGCCCGGGCCGTACGAACAGCGGCTTCGGCTTCTTCGGCCGCTACGTCCTCGACGCGCCGGAGCCGTCCCGGATGGACCTGCGCTCGGACTACTACCTGGCCGCCGACGACGAGGCCGCCCGCCTCTTCGTGGTCGGCAAGCCCTGGACTGCAGCCCGCGCTGCCCGCTTCGACGACGCCCGCGCGTCCGGGCCCAGGCCAACCAGGCGCTCCAGGACGCGCGCCAGGAGCTGCGGCGGCCCGCGCACGAGCTCGCCGCCGCACTGGCCGAGCGGGCCAAGGGCATCCGCGACCAGCGCAGCGCCGAGGACAAGGCCAAGGACCAGGCCCGGGTCGATGGCGCGCCTACGCCGCCGAGGCTCAAGGCGAATCACCCGCTACCACGCCGAGCCGGTCCGCTACACCCGGGTGACAAGCGCTACCGGAAGATCAGCCACGCGCGGAAGCTGTACAACGCCTACCGCGGGCACGTCGCCTACTTCCGGTTCAGCTACTACGAGCTGTTCGAGGACCAGCTGCGGCCCTTCGAGATCACCCAGCCCCGACGGCCAGGGCAACTGCATCTTCCCCAGCCAGCGGACCATCACCAGCGGCGAGTACCCGCTGGCCCGGCAGCTGCTGATCACCGACCACGACCCGCTCGCTGGCGCGCGCGCGAGGTCCGGGACTTCCTGTCGCACTACCTCAAGACCGCGCAGCACGCGGCGAGCTCGGCACGACTGGTGGCGTCTCCGGACCAGACGGTGCAGCTCGAGCAGTCCTGGCTGAGCGGCGAGCAGGCGCCGCTGCTCTACGCCCCGAGCGACACCGCGACCGCGCCGGCCCAGCCGGTCCAGAGCGAGAAGCCGGCGCGATGAGCCCGCGGGCCACCCGCCTGCCTCGCGCTCGTCGGCTCGGTGGCTGCTCCTCCTGGCCGACGATCGGGATCGCCCCGACGTACGCCGGCGGGCAGCGCCGACCGCCACCGCTCGGTGCAGCAGCAGAAGCGGATCGTCGTGAAGTGGCAGGGCTTCCAGAAGCGGCCGAAGTACCTCAAGACCGCGGACGTGCCCGGGCATCGGCCAGGTCGACCTGGTCTGCCGGCCGAACAGCACCATGATCCGGCTGCACGCCAACGACCGGCGTGCCGAGACCCAGATGTGGCTGGCGAAGTTCGAGAACAAGGACGGCACCGACCGGGTGGCGGTGAAGAACGTCCGGGTCTTCACCTACGCGACAGCCGACGACGACGGCGCGCGGCGGCACCGGGCCGGCAGGCCCACGAGGGGCTCAACCAGCAGTCGCCGATCGAGGACTTCAGAAGGGGTCGGCGTACGGCGTGATCAGCCAGCGCCCGGGCCGCAACACCGCCGGCGGCGGCGCGCTGACGTTGCCGGTGACGTCGTTCCGGCTGACCTGGTACTGGGAGCGGTTCGCCTACCCCGGCTAGCCAGTTCTGCAAGATGACGCTGCGGCTGCGGCACCGACACCGACCAGCAGTTCGGCCTCAGCTGGCACGGCGGACGACGAGGCCGCCACCCGGTCGGAGAGCACGACCACGATGCCCGGGTTCGGGGAGGCGCAGCTGCGCTGCGAGGCCGGCCGCACCGGCGACCAGACGCATCGCCCTGGAGCCCGACGACCCGAGCCGTTCATGGACTACGAGTACGTCCAGCGGCGAGGGCGCGGGCACGAGCACCACGTCGACCACTACGCCGACCTGCAGTACGACCCGGTCACCGGCCTGCTCGGTCCGGTCGACCTGCCCAGCAACGGCATGATGCGGATCTGGTGGTCGGTGACGGCGTGAAGAAGGCGTGGGTGCTGTCGTCGTACATGGTCACCAACAACGACAAGAAGCCCTGGCTCAACGTCTGCGAGGTCGCGGCCGCGCCACTCTGAGCGCCTCCAGCACCAGGTCGAGCACCGGCAGCTCACCGGAGTCGATGTCGGCGACCGGCACCCACGCGACCGCGTCGGTGGTGCCGTCGACCTCGGCCACCCGCGGCTCGGCACCGGTCGTCGATCCGCGCCCGGAACACCAGATGGATGCCGTGGAAGTCCTCGCGCCGACCCGAGGGCGCCATCCCCTCGAAGTGCACGTCGTGGACGCCGACCAGCTCGCCGACCTCGCAGTCGACGCCGCACTCCTCGCGGACCTCGCGCCGCAGCGCCGTGCGCGGCGACTCACCGTGCTCGACGCCCCCGCCGGGCAGCGTCCAGGAGCCGCTGTGGGCCCCCGCGGCGAGATCCGGGTCAGCAGCACCGCGTCCTCGCCGCGCGTGATGAACGCGTAGGCGGCGAGCCGCTGGTGGCGGAGCGGCCGGTGGTCGGCCAGCGCCTCGAGCACCATCGGCACCACGGGCACGGTGCCGTCGAGCACGTCACGACCGGTTTCCAGGCCGCCTCCGCGGTGGAGCCGTCGACCTCCAGGACCCGTGGTGCCGGTGCGTCGGACGGGACCCACCCGTCGTACACGATCCGCAGCGCGTGGGCGTCGACGCGGCGGCCCTCGCGCCACACGCCGGGCAGGTGCGCGGAGTACACCCGCGCGGTGTCGCCGACGTCGGCCTCGAGTCCGGTCTCCTCGTGCACCTCGCGCACGACCGCGTCGCGCGGGTCCTCGCCGTGGTCGAGGCCGCCGCCGGGCAGCGTCCAGAGCTCCTCGGCACTGACGACTCGGCGCGAGCCGGCTGAGCAGGATCTCGCCGTCGCGCAGGATGACGGCGTACGCCGCCACCCGCTGACGCTTGGGGAGGCCGGTCATCAGCGGGACCCCGTCACGAGAACGGCGGCCGGTGGTCGCGGGCGATCGAGCGGCGACCCGCCCAGCGCCAGACCCGTGCCGCACGGTCGCGGTCCTCGTCGGTGACCAGGTTGCCCATCCAGCGCAGGGCGAGCGTCATCAGCCAGTCCGACCGCATGCCGGCGGGGCCGAGGGTCGGCAGCAGGCGCGGCACGGTGACCAGGCCGGCCAGCCGGCGGGCGATGGAGAACGACTCGCCGTAGTGCTCGCGCAGCAGCGCCGGCCAGACGGCGGCGAGGTCTGCGGAGTCGGACCGGTGCTCCGCCAGCACGCTCGGCGACCAGCCGCCCGGTCTCCAGGCCGTAGTCGATGCCCTCGCCGTTGAGCGGGTTCACGCAGGCGGCGGCGTCGCCGATCAGCGCCCAGTTCGGGCCCGCGACGTTCGAGACGGCGCCGCCCATCGGCAGCAGCGCCGAGGTCGGCATCCGCAGGTCGCCGCTGAGCCGGAACTCCTCGCGGCGCTGGTCGGCGTAGTACGCGCATCAGCGGCTTGATCGCGACGTCGGCCGGGCCGCTTCGCGGTCGCCAGCGTGCCGACGCCGAGGTTCACCTCGCCGGTGCCGAGCGGGAAGATCCAGCCGTAGCCGGACAGGATCTCGCCGTCGCTCGCCGCGCAGCTCGAGGTGCGAGCTGATCCACGGGTCGTCGGACATCGCCGAGGCGACGTAGGAGCGGCCGGCGACGCCGTACACGGTCTCGCGGTGCCACTCGCGGCCGAGCACCTTGCCCAGCGGGCGAGCGCACGCCGTCGGCGACCACGAGCCGCCGGCAGCCGATCTCGAACCGGTCGCCGTCCGGCGTCCTGAACACCACGCCGAGACCCGGTCGCCGTCCCGGCGCACGTCGACCGCCTCGTGCCCGTCGATCGCGATCGCGCCGGCCTTGATCGCGGTGGTGCGCAGGTGGTCGTCGAGCTCGGTGCGGGCGACCGCGGAGCCCCAGTCCGGCAGCGACCCGCCCGGCCACGGCAGCAGCAGGGTCTGGCCGAAGCCGTGCGCCCGCAGGCCCCGGTTGACGGTGTGGGCGCGCAGCCAGTCCTCGAGGCCGAGCCGCTGGAGCTCGCCGATCGCGCGGGGGGTCAGCCCGTCACCGCAGGTCTTGTCGCGCGGGAACGACCGCCGCGTCGACGAGCATCACGTCCAGCGCCGGAGCGCGCCGCCCAGGCCGCGGCCGCCGACCCCGCGGGGCCGGCGCCCACGACGAGGACGTCGGTCTGCGCGGGGTGGTCACCCCTCGATTCTCTCAGGCAGTGCCGTCCAACGAGGAATCAGGTGTCCTGCTCGGCGGCGGGCGGGTAGCGCTGCTCCGCCTCCTCGTAGCCCTCGGAGTCGGTGAACATCCCCTTGGTCTCGTCGAACTCCCGGTCGGTGTTGTCCACCTCGGCCTCGTCCGGCCGGTTCTCGGGATCGAGCCGCTCGCGGCGCTGGCGCTCGACGTCCTCGCCCTGGGTCTCCTCGGATCCGGTCATGGTCGACGGTAAGCCTTGTGGCTGAGCAAGTGAACCCGCTTGTTCCTGCACCCGGTCGTGGCGTGCCGGACGAACTGGGAGCGGGTCTCGTCGGGCAGGTAGACCCGGAACCCGTTCACGTGCGCCGGACGGCACCGGTGCCGGGGGTAGGCGGACGCCACCGTGGCGGACACCGCGCTGACGACCCGCTTCCCGGGCCGGACGACGATCGACCGGACCCGGCTCGGCTCCCGGTCGGCGGCCGCGCCGATCTGGGTCCCGTCGCCGTGGCCGACGTACGACAGGCCGCCGTACCCACGGATGCTGCACGCCCGCAGGGACACGTTCTTCAGCACGATCCGTCCGTACCGGTGGCTCATCCCCGCGTCCGTGCCGTGGTACGACGCCACGAGCTCGGCGTTCGTGCACTCGGGCACGCCGCGCTGTGCGTGGGCGAACGCCGGCGTACCGGACAGGCTGAGGGCCGCCACGACGAGCGTGGCTCCCAACGCTGTGGACCTCATCGTGATCCACCCCTCTCCCGGGCCCGGTCGGGCCCGACACATCTGGGATGCGCCGGGAGCCCCGCCGGTTGCGTCAGTCGCTCTCCCAGTACGGGCCCGAGAAGCTCAGGTCGCGGGTCGTGGCGCGACGCCCGACGGCGTGCCGCTGGTTCGGGCAGTTGGGCGGATCCGGGCGGAAGCCGCCCGTGCTCTGCCCGACGGGGCGCGACCGCTTGGTCCAGATGTGGTCGAAGTTGTGGTTCCACTGCCGCACCAGGCGCTTGCCGCGTGCACTGAGGATGACCTCGTCGCCGCTGATCCCGGAGTGGGTCCAGTTGCTGGAGCCGGTGATCACCAGCGACGTCGACCGGTCCGAGCCGTAGTGACCGGAGATCGTCATGTACTTCTGGTGGCTGTACTTGTCGACCTGGTTGTCCGGGTCGCAGTCGGTGTTGTAGCCGTCGGCGTGCCGGCGGACCTTGCCGCGACGCGTGTTCATGCCGATGACCTTCTTCATCTTGGAGCCCGCGAGCGCCCACAGCACCTTGACGTTGCAGCCCTGCGCGAACAGGTGCCGCAGGCGCCGGGCGATCCAGGCACCCCGGTCACCGTTCCAGGCATGCATCGAGACCCGGATCTTGGTGCGTCCGTTGATGCCGGTGCCGCCGTTGGCGCGGTGACACCTCACGGGCCGCAGGATGTTCATGATCGGGTCGTTCTTCGACGTCGTGCGCGGGTGCGGCAGCACCCAGAGCTGGTACTTCCTGCTGATCACGCGGTGCCAGTAGATCGGCTTCGCGGTCCTGTCCTTCTTCAGCTGCTTGAACAGGGTGAGCAGGGTGCCGTAGAGCTTCGGCGCCTCCTTCTGCACCATCAGGTCGTTGAACTGGTGCACGATCGCGTTGCGCATCATGTTCGCCGACCCGATCATCACCACGT
This sequence comes from uncultured Actinomycetota bacterium, assembly GCA_963763225.1. GTDB lineage: Bacteria > Actinomycetota > Actinomycetes > Propionibacteriales > Nocardioidaceae > Nocardioides. The sequence continues at coordinate 175,923 of CAVXNT010000011.1, forward strand.
TCCGGGCACTGCCGGTGTGCTCGAAGAGGTAGAACTTGTCGTGCATCACGCCCTGCACGCTGCGGCAGCCGGTCTTGCAGATGTAGTCCCAGCTCTTCTTGCTGCGGTTCTTGCCGAGCGCGTGCCGCAGCATCTTCATCGCCTTCGTGTACAGGTGGTCGTTGTGGATCACCTGCACGTGTACGCCGCGCTTGTGGGCGTTGATCAGCGCCTTGGCGACGTTGGTGCGGTCGAAGGAGTAGACCGCGATCCGGATGTAGGAGCCCTTGCGCGCGTGCCGGATGGCCGGAAGCACCTGACGCTCGATCCGGTACTGCTGGTCGACGTCCCCCCACGGGTCGTTGAAGAATCCGCCGGCCTGCGGCGACCACCGCTTCTTGGCCGCGCTCGCCGCGCTCGACCTGCCCCGGGCCCGCGAGCAGCGAGCCCGCCAACGCCAGCGTCAGTACCAGTCCCCAGAGTTTCGAGCCCACACCCCAGCCCTTCATCACCGTCAACAGGACGGTCGCGCGGAGGAGCACCCGAGACAGAGCGTCGAGTGGCGGTGCCGTCCGTGACGACTGCGCAACACGTTCCTCGAACGTCCATCACGATAACAACCGCCCGCAACGAACGACGAAACCCCGGCCACCGGGCACACCTGCAGGAACGACCGAGGCCCCACCTCCCGCTCGGGGAGATGGGGCCTTCGGTTCGTTCTCGGTTCCGGCTCAGTTCTGGTAGGAGCCGAAGTCGAAGTCGTCCAGGGCGACGGCCTGGCCGCTGCCGTTGCCGAACTCGTAGTCGTAGGAGTCGTAACCGGTGACGGAGTACGCCGCGGCGCGGGCCTCCTCGGTCGGCTCCACCCGGATGTTGCGGTACCGCTCGAGGCCGGTGCCCGCCGGGATCAGCTTGCCGATGATCACGTTCTCCTTCAGACCGCGCAGCGAGTCCGAGCGGCCGTGGATCGCCGCGTCGGTGAGGACGCGGGTGGTCTCCTGGAAGGAGGCCGCCGAGAGCCACGACTCGGTCGCCAGCGAGGCCTTGGTGATGCCCATGAGCACCGGGCGACCCGAGGCCGGCTTGCCGCCCTCGGAGACCACGCGCCGGTTCTCCTCCTCGAACCGGACCCGGTCGACCAGGTCGGACGGGAGCAGGTTGGTGTCACCGGACTCGATCACCGTGATCCGGCGCAGCATCTGCCGCACGATGATCTCGATGTGCTTGTCGTGGATCGACACGCCCTGCGAGCGGTACACGTTCTGGACCTCGTCCACCAGGTGCTCCTGCGCCCGGCGCACACCGAGGATCCGCAGCACGTCCTGCGGGTCGGGGGTACCGACGGTGAGCATCTGGCCGACCTCGATGTGGTCGCCGTCGGCGACCAGCAGGCGGGAGCGCTTCGAGACCGGGTACTCCTGGACCTCCGAGCCGTCGTCCGGGGTGACCAGGACCTTGCGGGCCTTGTCGGTCTCCTCGATCTGCACCCGGCCGGCGGCCTCGGAGATCGGCGAACGGCCCTTCGGGGAGCGGGCCTCGAAGAGCTCGACCACGCGGGGCAGACCCTGCGTGATGTCGTCGGCCGAGGCCACACCACCGGTGTGGAAGGTACGCATCGTCAGCTGCGTGCCGGGCTCACCGATCGACTGGGCGGCGATGATGCCGACGGCCTCGCCGATGTCGACGAGCTTGCCGGTGGCCAGCGAGCGGCCGTAGCACTTCGCGCAGGTGCCGGTCTTGGCGTCACAGGTCAGCACGGAGCGGACCTTGACCTCCTCGAACCCGGCCGCGACGAGCTCGCCGATCTTGACGTCGCCGAGGTCCTCGCCGGCGGCGACCAGCACCTCGCCGGTCTCCGGGTGGGTGACCTCGACGGCCGCCGTGCGGGCGTACGCCGCGGTCTCGGCGTTCTCCGCCTTGACCACGGTGCCGTCCTCGCGCCGCTCGCCGATCCGCTTGGGCAGGCCGCGCTCGGTGCCGCAGTCGTCCTCGCGGATGATGACGTCCTGCGAGACGTCCACCAGACGACGGGTCAGGTAGCCCGAGTCGGCGGTCCGCAGCGCGGTGTCGGCCAGACCCTTGCGGGCACCGTGCGTGGCGATGAAGTACTCCAGGACGGTCAGGCCCTCGCGGAAGTTCGACTTGATCGGCCGCGGGATGATCTCGCCCTTCGGGTTGGCCACCAGGCCACGCATGGCCGCCACCTGCCGGATCTGGTTCATGTTTCCGGAGGCACCCGAGTCGACCATCATGTAGATCGGGTTGGCGCGGTCGAAGGTGGTCTCCATGGCCTTGCCGACCTCGTTGGACGCCTGGGTCCAGATCTCGATGAGCTCCTGGCGGCGCTCCTCGTCGGTGACCAGACCGCGCTCGAACTGCTTCTGCACCTTCGCGGCCTGCGCCTCGTAGCCCTCGAGGATCGTGGCCTTCTCCGGCGGGGTCGTCACGTCGTCGATCGAGACGGTGACACCCGAGCGGGTCGCCCAGTGGAAGCCGGCGTCCTTGAGCGCGTCCAGCGACGCCGCGACCTCGACCTTGGTGTAGCGCTCGGCGAGGTCGTTGACGATCGCGCCGAGCGCCTTCTTGCCGACCTCGTAGTTCACGTACGGGTAGTCGGCGGGCAGCGTCTCGTTGAACATCGCGCGACCCAGGGTGGTCTCGAGCGTGATCGACCGACCCTCCTCCGAGGTCACCGGCCAGCTCCAGCGGCGGCACGATGTCGTCGAAGCGGATCTTGACCTTGCTCTGCAGCGAGATCTCGCCGCGGTCGAACGCCATGATCGCCTCGGCCTGCGACGCGAACGCGCGGCCCTCGCCGGGCTGGCCGTCCCGGTCGGTGGTGAGGAAGAACAGGCCGATGATCATGTCCTGCGTCGGCATGGTGACCGGACGGCCGTCGGACGGCTTGAGGATGTTGTTCGTCGACAGCATCAGGATCCGCGCCTCGGCCTGCGCCTCGGCCGACAGCGGCAGGTGCACCGCCATCTGGTCACCGTCGAAGTCGGCGTTGAACGCCGTGCAGACCAGCGGGTGGATCTGGATCGCCTTGCCCTCGACCAGCTGCGGCTCGAAGGCCTGGATGCCGAGGCGGTGCAGCGTGGGCGCCCGGTTCAGCAGCACCGGGTGCTCGGCGATGACCTCCTCCAGGACGTCCCAGACCTCGCGCCGCACGCCGCGCTCGACCATCCGCTTGGCGGACTTGATGTTCTGCGCGTGCGACAGGTCGACCAGGCGCTTCATGACGAACGGCTTGAACAGCTCGATCGCCATCTGCTTGGGCAGACCGCACTGGTGCAGCTTGAGCTGCGGACCCGACACGATGACCGAACGGCCCGAGTAGTCCACGCGCTTGCCGAGCAGGTTCTGGCGGAACCGGCCCTGCTTGCCCTTGAGCATGTCGGACAGCGACTTCAGCGGCCGGTTGCCCGGGCCGGTGACCGGACGACCGCGACGGCCGTTGTCGAACAGCGAGTCGACGGCCTCCTGGAGCATCCGCTTCTCGTTGTTGACGATGATCTCGGGCGCGCCGAGGTCGAGCAGCCGCTTGAGGCGGTTGTTCCGGTTGATCACGCGGCGGTACAGGTCGTTGAGGTCGGAGGTCGCGAAGCGGCCACCGTCGAGCTGCACCATCGGGCGCAGGTCCGGCGGGATGACCGGGACGGCGTCGAGGACCATGCCCTGCGGCTTGTTGCCGGTCTTGCGGAACGCGTCGACGACCTTGAGCCGCTTGAGCGCGCGCACCTTGCGCTGGCCCTTGCCGTTGGCGATGGTGTCGCGCAGGGACTCGACCTCGGCCTCGATGTCGAAGGACTCCAGGCGCTTCTGGATCGCCGTGGCGCCCATGTGCCCCTCGAAGTACTTGCCGAACCAGTTCTTCATCTCCCGGTACAGCATCTCGTCGCCCATCAGGTCCTGGACCTTCAGGCTCTTGAAGGTGTCCCACACCTCGTTGAGGCGGTCGATCTCGCGCTGGGCGCGGTCGCGGAGCTGCTTCATCTCGCGCTCCGCGCCGTCCTTGACCTTGCGGCGCTGGTCGGCCTTGGCACCCTCGGCCTCGAGGGCGGCGAGGTCCTCCTCCAGCTTCTTGGCGCGGTCCTCGATCGACTGGTCGCGGCGCTTCTCGAGGCGCTCGCGCTCGAGCTGCACCTTGCCCTCGAGGGAGGACAGGTCGCGGTGCCGGGCGTCCTCGTCGACCGAGGTGATCATGTACGCCGCGAAGTAGATGACCTTCTCCAGGTCCTTCGGGGCGAGGTCGAGCAGGTAGCCGAGCCGGCTCGGGACACCCTTGAAGTACCAGATGTGGGTCACCGGGGCGGCGAGCTCGATGTGGCCCATCCGCTCGCGGCGGACCTTGGACCGGGTCACCTCGACGCCGCAGCGCTCGCAGATGATGCCCTTGAAGCGCACGCGCTTGTACTTGCCGCAGTAGCACTCCCAGTCCCGGGTGGGACCGAAGATCTTCTCGCAGAAGAGGCCGTCACGCTCGGGCTTGAGCGTGCGGTAGTTGATGGTCTCCGGCTTCTTGACCTCGCCGTGGCTCCACGTGCGGATGTCGTCCGCGGTGGCCAGGCCGATCTCGAAGCTGGTCGAAGAAGTTCACGTCGAGCACGATGGCTGCAACCCTTCGGTAGTTCTAGAAAAGTGAAGTAGTGGGGGCGGAGGCAGGGCCCTCGCGGGCCCTGCCGTCACACTTCTTCGACCGAGCTGGGCTCGCGGCGGGACAGGTCGATGCCGAGCTCCTCGGCGGCGCGGAAGACGTCCTCCTCCGCGTCGCGCATCTCGATGGCGGAGCCGTCCTGGGACAGCACCTCCACGTTGAGGCAGAGCGACTGCATCTCCTTGACGAGCACCTTGAACGACTCGGGGATGCCGGAGTCGGGGATGTTCTCGCCCTTGACGATGGCCTCGTAGACCTTGACGCGACCGGGCACGTCGTCGGACTTGATCGTGAGCAGCTCCTGCAGGGCGTAGGCGGCGCCGTACGCCTCCATCGCCCAGACCTCCATCTCGCCGAACCGCTGGCCACCGAACTGGGCCTTACCGCCCAGCGGCTGCTGCGTGATCATCGAGTAGGGGCCGGTGCTGCGCGCGTGGATCTTGTCGTCGACGAGGTGGTGCAGCTTGAGGATGTACATGTAGCCGACCGCGACCGGGTCCGGGAACGGCTCGCCGGAGCGGCCGTCGAACAGGCTCGCCTTGCCGGTGTCGTCGATCATCCGCACGCCGTCCCGGTTCGGGATCGTCGAGCCGAGCAGCCCGGTGATCTCGTCCTCGCGGGCGCCGTCGAAGACCGGCGTCGCGACGCTTGGTGCCCGGCTCCGCCTTGTCGGCGTGGATCTTGATCAGGCGCTGCTTCCAGTCCGGCGTAGTCGGGGTCCCCGGACAGGTTGAGGTCCCAGCCCTGCTTGGCCAGCCAGCCCAGGTGGAGCTCGAGGATCTGGCCGATGTTCATCCGGCGCGGCACGCCCAGCGGGTTGAGGATCACGTCGACCGGGGTGCCGTCCTCCATGAACGGCATGTCCTCGACCGGCAGGATCTTCGCGATGACGCCCTTGTTGCCGTGGCGGCCGGCGAGCTTGTCGCCGACGGAGATCTTGCGCTTCTGCGCCACGTAGACGCGGACCAGCTGGTTCACGCCCGGCGGCAGCTCGTCGCCGTCCTCGCGGTCGAAGACGCGGACGCCGATGACCGTGCCGGACTCGCCGTGCGGGACCTTCATCGAGGTGTCGCGCACCTCGCGCGCCTTCTCACCGAAGATCGCGCGGAGCAGGCGCTCCTCGGGGGTCAGCTCGGTCTCGCCCTTGGGCGTGACCTTGCCGACGAGGATGTCACCGGTGGTGACCTCGGCGCCGATGCGGATGATGCCGCGCTCGTCGAGGTCGGCCAGCATCTCCTCGGAGACGTTCGGGATGTCCCGGGTGATCTCCTCGGGGCCGAGCTTGGTGTCGCGGGCGTCGACCTCGTGCTCCTCGATGTGGATCGAGGTGAGGACGTCCTCCTGGACCAGCCGCTGGCTGAGGATGATCGCGTCCTCGTAGTTGTGGCCCTGCCACGGCATGAACGCGACGAGCAGGTTGGTGCCCAGCGCCATCTCGGCGTCGTCGGTGCACGGGCCGTCGGCGATCGGGCAGCCGACCTCGAGCCGGTCGCCCTCGCTGACCAGCGGGCGCTGGTTGATGCAGGTGCCCTGGTTGGAGCGGCGGAACTTGGCCAGCTTGTACGTCGAGTACGTGCCGTCGTCGTTCATCGTCTCGACCGAGTCGGCGGAGACCTCCTTGACCACGCCGGCCGTGGTCGCGGTCGACGACGTCACCGGCGTCGACGGCGGCGCGGTACTCGATGCCGGTGCCGACCAGCGGCGCGTCGCTCTTGATCAGCGGCACGGCCTGGCGCTGCATGTTGGCGCCCATGAGCGCGCGGTTGGCGTCGTCGTGCTCGAGGAACGGGATCAGGGCGGTCGCGACCGACACCATCTGGCGCGGCGAGACGTCCATGTAGTCGACCTCGTCGGCCAGGATCTCGGAGACCTCGCCGTCGCGCTGGCGGACCAGCACCCGCTCCTCGACGAAGCGGCCCTTGTCGTCGAGCGGCGCGTTGGCCTGCGCGATGACGTAGCGGTCCTCGTCGTCGGCGGTCAGGTAGTCGACCTTGTCGGTGACCCGGCCCTTCTACGACCTTGCGGTACGGCGTCTCGACGAAGCCGAACGGGTTGATCCGGCCGTAGGAGGCCAGCGAGCCGATCAGGCCGATGTTCGGGCCTTCCGGGGTCTCGATCGGGCACATGCGGCCGTAGTGCGACGGGTGGACGTCGCGGACCTCCATGCCGGCGCGGTCACGGGACAGACCGCCCGGGCCGAGCGCGGAGAGCCGACGCTTGTGCGTCAGGCCCGCGATCGGGTTGGTCTGGTCCATGAACTGCGACAGCTGCGAGGTGCCGAAGAACTCCTTCAGCGCCGCGACGACCGGGCGGATGTTGATCAGCGACTGCGGCGTGATCGCCTCGACGTCCTGGGTCGTCATCCGCTCGCGGACGACGCGCTCCATGCGGGCCAGGCCGGTGCGCAGCTGGTTCTGGATCAGCTCGCCGACCGTGCGCATGCGGCGGTTGCCGAAGTGGTCGATGTCGTCGGCGTCGATGTCGAGGGTGCCCTGCGGCGCCTCGACCTGCTCGCGGCCGTCGTGCAGCGCGACGATGTACTTGATCGCGGCGACGATGTCGTCGATCGGTCAGCGTCTGCTGGTCGAACGCCTCGACCAGGCCCAGCTTCTTGTTGATCTTGTAGCGACCGACCTTGGCCAGGTCGTAGCGCTTGGGGTTGAAGTAGTAGTTGTTCAGCAGCGTCTGCGCGGCCTCACGCGTCGGCGGCTCGCCCGGGCGCAGCTTGCGGTAGATGTCGAGCAGCGCGTCGTCCTGGCTCTGGGTGTGGTCCTTCTCCAGGGTGAGCATCATCGACTCGTACTCGCCGAACTCCTCGCGGATCTGCTCGTTGGTCCAGCCGAGGGCCTTGAGCAGCACGGTGACGTTCTGCTTGCGCTTGCGGTCGAGGCGGACGCCGACCATGTCGCGCTTGTCGATCTCGAACTCGAGCCAGGCACCGCGCGAGCGGGATCAGCTTGGCGGTGTAGATGTCCTTGTCGGACGTCTTGTCCGCGGTGCGCTCGAAGTAGACGCCGGGCGAACGGACCAGCTGGGAGACGACGACCCGCTCGGTGCCGTTGATGATGAAGGTGCCCTTGTCGCGTCATGAGCGGGAAGTCGCCCATGAAGACCGTCTGGCCCTTGATCTCACCGGTGTCGTTGTTGGTGAACTCCGCCGAGACGTAGAGCGGAGCGGAGTAGGTGAAGTCCTTCTCCTTGCACTCGTCGACGGTGTACTTCGGGTCGTAGAAGACCGGGTTCTCGAACGACAGCGACATCGTCTCGGAGAAGTCCTCGATCGGGGAGATCTCCTCGAAGATCTCCTGGCAGACCGGACTTGCTCGGAGACGTCCTCGCCCTCGCGAGCGGCGACGCTCGACGGCGGCCTGCCAGGCCTCGTTGCCGACCAGCCAGTCGAAGCTGTTGGTCTGGAGGGAGAGGAGCTGCGGAACCTCGAGAGGTTCGGTGATCTTTGCGAAAGAGATGCGGCGGGGGTTACCAGTGGTGGTGCGCGCGGCCAAGAGGTGTCCTTCGACGGGTTCGCTCACTTGGGATGGCGCCGGCCCACCACAAAATCAGCCACCGGGCAGGCCGATTCGCATTTGAGGGCAGGCGCAAAGCGCTCACACTACCGCAGATCGAGGCGCGCCACAACACCGGCATGCGCACGAGGCGAGACGTTGCGCGACGATCATGAGCCGCGCGACGCCGGTGAGGTCAAGTGTCCGCGCCGACGATCGTCCCGTGCGGCCCGAACGGCCGAGCGCGTCAGTTGGCCGACCGGCGAGGTGACCATGTCGTCGACCAGCCAGTCGCCGCCGACCTTCTCCATCGTCACCGTCACCTGGTCCTTGTAGACCACCGGCTGCTTCTGCTGCTTGTTGGTCGTCGGACTGGTTGACGAACAGCAGCACCTCGACCCGGTCGTCGCCGGAGCGCACGATGCCCGAGGCGACCACGCTCGGCCTTCACCACGGTCCCGGTCGCCGGGGGCGTTCTGCTTGATCACCGTCGAACAGCTTGTCGTACTGCTGGCGGTAGTCGCGAGGTCATGTACGGCTCGGCCGCCGCCTCTGGTCCTCGTCGAGGTGGCGGTAGTCGTAGGACAGGACGGGACCGACCGCGCGCTCGGCGGCGGCCTGGGCCGCGCCGGGTCGACGCTCCTCGACGGCCTGGTCGGAGGGCACCGTCGAGCCACAGGTACGCCGGCCGACGCCGCGGCCGACGGCGACGGCCGCCACGGCCAGCAGCGGCGATCAGCCAGCCCGGCGCGAGCGCACCCGCCTTCTCGCGGGCGGCTCGCCCGGCGCCGCGGGTCGCACCGCGGACTCCGCGGTCCGGGCTCGCGAGCGGCCGCGCTCCGGGTGGCCGCGCTCGGTCGCCGCGGCCCTCGGCTCGGCGCTCGGGCTCGGCGCGGCGGCCAGCTCGGCGTCGTACGCCGCCCGGCGCGTCGGGGTCGAGCAGCACCTCGGCGGCCTGGTTGTAGACGCCGAACCGGCGGTCGGCCGGGTCGAGGTCGGCGATCGCCGGCGCTGCCAGGCGGCCCGGACCTCGGCGTGCGAGGCGGCGCGGCGCGACGCCGAGCAGGTCGTACCAGCTGGGCTTGCGCACCGGTCACTGGGTCGCTCCGTCCGCTCCGGTCACGGGCGTGAAGTCGTCGACGAGCCACTTGCCGTCGGTCTTGACCAGCGTCGACCTCGACCGGAACGGCATCGGCTCCGTGCTGGCCTTGGCCTTCTCGTGGGCTTCGGGTCGGTGAACGTGCCCGGCGACCAGCGCGGTCGGCGGAGTCCGCCGTCGATCGTGGAGACGCCGGTCGGCGAAGACCTCGGCCTCCGGCGCGAGACGCCGGCCTGGGCGACGGTCTGCTCGGCGGTCGCCGGCCTGCTTGTCGAAGGAGGCTGGCGAACTTGGGCGTGATCACGGCCTTCGACCCGGCTGCGGTACTCGGGCATGTGCGCCCTGGTCGTCGAGCAGGTCGGGGCCGTAGGTGTCCATGCCGCAGCATGAACTGCTCGGTCTGCGACATCACCGCCTCCCGCTCGGCTGCTGGTCGGCCTCGGCCTGGCCGCGGCGGCCCGGCGAGCAGCCAGACGAGCGACGCCGCAGGCGGCCAGGAGCGCGACCACGAGCACGCCGAGGAGCGGCCGAGCCGGAAGGTCGCGGCGCGCGAGCGCGCGTCGCTCACCTCCCCGCTGCTCCGGACCAGGGGCTGGAGGAACAGCCACTTCCACGACTCCTCTCCGAGGGTGGCGGGGGCGAGCGTACCGGGCGAGCGCGAGCGCCGGGTCGCACCTTGGCTGCCCCACGTGAGCTTGCCGGTGTCGGGGTCGTAGGAGGCGACCGGGGCCCGGTAGGCGGCGCCGGTGCGCGGGCAGCGTTCTGGGCGCCGCGCGGGTTGCTCACGCGTCGGCGGCTCGGCGCAGCGGGCCTTGGCGTTCATCGGCCGGTTGCTGCCGTCCTGCGGCGGGCGCGTGTCGGTGCTCTCGTAGCCGTGGTGGCACACCGGCGGGTCCTGGGTGAGGACCAGGCCGAAGTGGGCGTCGTAGAGCCCGGTGTCCGGGGACTTCGAGACCACGGTGAAGCCGCCCTCGACGACGTAGGGGTAGATCACCAGGATCTGCTCGATGCCGGTCGAGGTGCTTGACCACGACGTCGCCGGTGGTGACCAGGTTGTTGATCAGCTCGCCGAGGTCGACCCGGTTCTCCTCGAGGAACGTGCGCAGCTGGTTCGCGGTCGCCGAGCCGTCGTCGATGACCTGCGCGCAGCGCCCGGTCCGAGCCGGCGAGCGTGCCGCTGAACAGCGACAGGTCGCGGGCGAAGGTGCGGATCGCGCTGGCCGAGGCGACCTGGCCGTGCAGCACGGTGTTGCCGTCCCGGATCAGCGCGGTGGTGGTGTCGAAGTTGGCGTTGGCGTCCTTGATGAAGGAGTTGCCGGTGTCGATGATCCGCTGGAGGTCCTGGCCGGTGCCGCCGAAGGCCTTGCCGAGCTCGCTCGACGGTGGTGCGCAGCGCCTGCTTGTCCACCGACTCGACGGTGTTCGGAGAGGTCGGTGAGCAGCTTCTGGGTCTGGATCGGGGTGCGGGTGTCGGCCTGCGCGATCTGGGAGTCGTCGCTCGAGGTACGGCCCGTTGTCGGTCTGGGGCTGCAGCTCGACGTACTGCTCACCGACCGCGGACCGGTTGCCGACCACGGCGAGCGTGTCGGCGGGATCGTGTCGTAGCCGTTGTCGATGTCGAGGTAGCACGTCGACGCCCGTCGTCGGTGAGCTGCAGCTTGCCGACCCGCCCGACCCGGACGCCGCGGTAGGTGACCTCGGCGCCGGCGAAGATGCCGCCGGAGTCCGCGAAGTGGGCGACGACCGTGTAGGTGGTCGTCGAGGACCAGCCGGTCGAGGCGGGCGTACCGGGCGCCGACGTAGCTGACACCCGAGCAGCGTGATCACCACGAAGACGAGCAGCTGGAGCTTGGTGCGGCGGGTGATCATCGGGTCACCATCCCGGGCACGAGCAGGCTGGACCAGGGCGGGGTCGAAGACCTGCATCAGCTGACCCATCGTCGGCCCGTGCGCACGCTGCGTGGACCAGACGCTGGTCCGGCCGAGGCCCGGCACGCGGCAGGCCGGACGCCGGGAGCTCGGCAGCGGCAGCCCGCCGCCGGAGGGCGTCGGCAGGCCCGGGATCGTGTTCAGCTGCTTGCAGACGTCACTTGTTCTCGGTTCTTCTGCTTCGCGCACTCCTGCTGGAGCTGCGGACAGCTCCTGCGGCGGTCCTGAGCACCTTCGTGCACGCCTTGCTGGTGAGGTCGCCGCTGCGGATGCACCTGGTGACCGTTGTCGAGGATCACCGTCGGGTCGAGGCAGCCGGGGCAGGTTGGTCGGCAGACCGGTCGGGGTGCCGCTGGCGCCGCCGGACACGTCGAGGTCGAGCTCGACCGACAGGTTGGTGTAGTCGCCCATGTGCAGGTTGCGCGCCACCTGGGGGTCGCGGCCGACGACCTCGTCGACGAACGGGTAGGTCAGGAAGACGTTGAAGGACTTCACGAAGTCGTCACCGGAGTTGGCCAGCTCGGTCAGCACCGGGTTGAGCTGGCGCAGCGTCTCGATCGTGGCGTCCTTGGACGCCTTGATCACCCGGACGCCGACGTCGCCGAGCCGGTTGAGCGCCTTGAGCATCTTGACCAGGTCGTGGCGCTGCTGGTCCAGGGAGGTCAGCGCGCTGGGCAGCTCCTCCAGGGCGGCGTCGATGCTGCCCTGCTGCTGGCGCGACCGAGACGGCCAGGTTGTTCAGCGAGTCGATCGCGTGCACGATGTCGGCCTTGTTCTCGTCGAGCTGGTCATCAACGAGCGGATCTGGTCGAGCACCGACGCGGGCCACGCCTTCGCGGCCCTCGAGGGCCAGGTTCAGCTCCGTCGGCGATCGTCTTCAGCTGGGCGACGCCGCCGCCGTTGAGCAGCAGGCTCAGCGCGCCGAGGACCTCCTCGACCTCGGGGTTGCGGCCGGTGCGGTCGAGCGGGATGACGTCGCCGTCGCCGAGCGGGTTGGTCGCTGGCCCGGTCGGCGGCGGGCGCGAGCGGCGACGAACTTCTCGCCGAGCAGGCTGGTCTGGCGGATGCTCGGCGATGGCGTTGTCGGGCAGCTCGGTGTCGCTGCGGGATCCTGCAGCGTGACCGACGGCGTGCTGGCCGTCGAGCGCGACGTCGGTGACCTGGCCGACGCTGACGTCGTTGACCTTCACCGTGGACTTCGGCACCAGGTCGAGCACGTCGGCGAACTCCGCCTTGACCGTGATCGGGTTGCTCGCCGGTGTCGGTGCCGCCGGGCAGCGGCAGCTTGTAGACGTCGAAGTCGCAGCCGCTGAGCAGCAGGGAGCCGGCGAGCAGCGCGAGGAGCGACCAGGGCGCTGGCATCCTGGAGCCATCATCGGGCCACCCCCACGAGGCCGCCGAGCGACGCGGTCGTACCGGTCGGCCGAGGTCGGCGTCCGCCGCCCCGGCCGAAGGGGCCGGCGCGCGGCAGGGCCTGCTGACCAGGTCGCACAGCGCTCCCGAGTTGTCGGCCTGGCTGACGAACCCGCAGAGGAACGTCGACGGGTCGGACTGGATCTGGTTCACGACCTCGCCGAGGTTGGCGTTGGTGTCCAGGGTGCCCGCCTGCGGGTTGTAGGTGAGCGCCAGGTTGTTCAGCGCCAGCGGGGCGTCGCATCGAGGATCTCGTCGAGCGCGTCGCGCTGCTTGACCAGCACCTTGGAGACCCGGTTCGAGGCCCTTGATGTTGCGTGCCCAGGATCGTCGCGGTTCTCCTTGACGAAGGTCGACACCTGTCCGAGCGCGGTGGCGAGGTTGCTCAGCGAGGCCGAGAGCTCCTGGCGCTCGCCGGCCAGCATCGAGGAGACGTCGGAGAGCGACTGGTTGAAGCGGCGCACCGTCTTGTCGTTCTTGGCGAGCGTGCCGATGAAGCCCTCGAGCTCGCGGGCCGAGCCGAACAGCTCCTCCTTGTTGTCGTCGAGGGTCTGGCTGAGCTTGCTGAAGTCCTGGATCGGTCTGGTGGAACTGCGCGCCCTGGCCACCGAAGTTCTCGGCGGTGGTCTCGAGCAGGTCGGTCAGGGCGCCGTTCTTGTTGGCGCCGGTCGGCCCGAGCGCCACGGTCAGGTCGTCGATGCTGGAGTAGATCTGGTCCAGCTCCAGCGGGACCGCGGTGCGGTCGGTCGTCGAGCACGGCGCCGTCGGCGATCGACGTCGCCCGCCGTCGTAGACCGGGGTCAGCTGGATGAAGCGGTCGCCGACGATCGACGGGGCGATGATGACGGCCTTGGCGTCCGCGGGGACCTTCACGCTCGGCGTCGTAGGACATCTTGACCACGACGTCGGTGCCCGACGGGCGTGACCGAGTCGACCTGCCCGACCGGCACGCCGAGCACCCGCACGTCGCTGCCCTCGTAGATCGAGATCGTCCGGGGGAAGTGGGCGGTCAGGGTCTTGGTGTCGCCGCCGCCGAACATCGCGAACGCGGCGACCGCGAGCAGCGCGCACGAGGACGGCCGGGGACGACTGCGCGCTTGAGGAGCTTCATCCGACGCCACCTCCGTTCCGGACCTCGGCGCCGGCGGCATGTTCTGGATGTAGGTGTCGAACCACGGCCCGTTGCCGAGGGTGTTGGCGAACACGCGGTAGAACGGCGCCATCAGCCGCAGGCTGTTGTCGAGGTTGTCCTCGTTCTTGTTGAGCACGGCGACGACGTTGTCGAGGTGGTCCAGCGCCGGCTTCAGGTCGGCGCGGCTCTGCTTGACCAGTGCGGTCAGCTCCGTGGACAGCCGGCTGGTGGAGACCAGCAGGTTGTGGACGGCCTCGCGGCGGGCGACCAGCGCCGGAACAGCACGTCGGAGTCCTTCATCAGCGCCGACGATGTCGTCGTCGCGCTGCGTCGAGGACACCGCGAGACCCGCTTGAGGTTCTTCAGCAGCGTGTTGATCTGCTCGTCGCGCGCGGCGACGTTCGCCGACAGCCGTGAGACGCCGTCGCAGGGCGCTGTCGGAACTCCTTCGGGGTGTTCCGGGTCAGGTCGGCCAGCGTGGTCAGCGACTTCGCCAGCTGGTCGGTGTCGATCCGCTCGGAGGTCTGGGCGAGTCCGGAGAACGCGTCGACCACGTCGTACGGCGAGCTGGTGCGGTCGACCGGGATCTCGCTGCCCTCGGTCGAGCTGGCCGGGCCCGGCGGGCTCGAGGGCGAGGTACATCGCCCCGAGCAGCGTCTTGACCTTGATCGCGGCGCGCGTGTCTGGTGCCGAACTCCGACGGCTGTGTCGACCCGGAAGGTGACCTGGACGTGGTCGCCGTCGAGCGCGACGCTCTCGACCTTGCCGACCCGGACGCCGGCGATCCGCACCTCGTCGTTGGCCTTGAGGCCGCCGGACTCGGAGAACGCGGCGTAGTAGGTGTCGCCACCGCCGATCAGCGGCAGGTCCTGGGCGCGGAAGGCGGCGAGGATCAGCAGCGCCAGCACGGCCAGGCTGACCGCCCCGACGATCGACGGGGTTGCGCTCGCGGAACGGCATCAGCTGTTCATCCGAGATCACACCTCGTCGGCTGCCGGTGTTGTAGTCGACGGGCACGCGACTGGCCGCCGGGCAGCCGGACGCGGCCCTGGAAGTGGCACAGGTAGAAGTTGAACCACGAGCCGTAGATCGCGGTGCGGCCGACCTTGTTGAGCTTGATCGGCAGCACCTGCAGGGCCCGGTCGAGCTCGCCCTTGCCGGCGTCGAGGTTGCCGGCCACCGCGGCGCAGCTGCTTGATGTCGTCGACGAACGGGCGCCGGATCCCCGAGACCAGGTCGGCGGTCTGCACCGAGAGCTGCCGAGATCTGGTCGAGCGAGCCCAGGATCGCCTCGCGGTCGTCCTTCAGGCCGCCGACGAAGGTGCGGAAGGTCGTGATCAGCCGGCTGAGCTGCTGCGTCGCGGTCGCCGAGGTGGTCGAGCACCTCGTTGAGGTTGTCGATCAGGTCGCCGATCACCTGGTCGCGGTCGGCGAGGGTCGAGGTGACCGACGCGGTGTGCGCGAGCAGGTTCTCGAGGGTGCCGCCCTCGCCCTGGAAGACCTGGACGATCTCGTAGGAGAGCTGGTTGACGTCGGCCGGCGACAGCGCCTGGAACAGCGGCTTGAACCCGTTGAACAGCACGGTCAGGTCCAGCGCCGGCGAGGTCTGCGCGACCGGGATGGTCGTCCCCGGCCTGGAGCGCGCCGGCGTCGCCGATCTCTCTGGGTCAGCGCGATGTAGCGCTGGCCGACCAGGTTGCGGTAGCGGATCGCGGCGTGGGTGGCCTTGCTGACGCGGCGTCGGACTCCTCGACGCTGAAGGTGACCAGCGCCCGGGTCGCGGTCGACGATCGCGACGTCCTGGACCGTGCCGACCTTGACGCCGGCGATCCGGACGTCGTCGCCCTTGACCACGCCGGTGGCGTCGACGAACTCGGCCTTGTAGTCCGTGCTTGGGGCGAAGGACGAGGTTGCCGATGGTGATCACCAGGACCGCCGGTGGCCAGCGTGGTGACCACGATGAAGATCAGCAGCTTGGCCAGGTCGACGGCGGTGCTGCTTGTCGAGGACCTTCATCGCAGCGACACCTCCGCCCCGCGGGCCATCGGGCCGACCAGCAGCAGCGCCGAGGTCGGGGACGTCGGTCGCGGTGACGCCGAGGGCGGGGCCGAGCAGCGACTTGAGCAGGTCGGTCTCGCTGCCGGCGTGCCGGCCGACGGTCGGCGCGAAGTAGTGGTTCGGGGCGCGACGCGGTCGGTGCCCTTGCCGGTGGGCTCGTCGACGCCGTCGTTGAAGTTCGGCTGGTGGCGCACCGGGTTCGACTGGTTCCAGGGCGGGTTGGGCAGGTGCAGGCAGGTCGGGCCGCGGTCCTCGCCGAAGCGCGGCTTGTCGCTGCGCGTCGTAGCCCCGCGGCTGGTTGGGCAGCGTCTCCAGCACGATGTGGAGGGTGAAGCCGCGGAACGCCTCGGCCTGCAGCTTGCCGGCGTTGACGATGCCCTTGGTCAGGCAGGGGTACTCCGGCGCGTACTTGGCGAACACCCGGAGCTGGGCCTGGCCCGACCTGGCTGAGCCGGATCAGGTTGTCGCCGTTGTCGCTCGAGGAAGCCCCTGGCGGTGTCGGAGAACGCCGCGACGTCGGTGAACAGCGCGTGGAGCTGGGCCTCGCGGTCCTCGAGCGTGCCGGTGGTCTTGACGGTGTTGCGCAGGATCTGGGCGATCTGCGGCATCACCGTCGGCGTAGGTGTCGGAGACCTGCGCGGTCAGCCGCAGGTCCTCGACGAGCTGCCGGGATCTGCGGGTTGATCCGCTTGCAGGTAGCTGTCGACGGTCTCGAGGTTCTGCGCCGAGCTGGTCGCCGCGGCCCTCGAGCGCGGTGGCCAGCGCGTTGAGGGTCATGTTGATCTCGGCCGGCTGCACCGTGCGCAGCAGCGGGTAGAGGTCGGAGAGCACCTTCTCGACCTCGATCGACGACCTGGGTCGCGCTCGATGGTGGCGCCGGCCTCGATGTGCTCGGCCGACGGCGTCGTCGGGGACCCGAGGGAGACGTACTTCTCGCCGAACAGGGTCTTGGGCACGATCGAGCCGGTGACGTTCGCGGGGATCGTGCCGATCTGGTCGGGGTAGAGGCCGAGGGTGACGCTCGGCGCCGTCGGCGGTGGCGTCGAAGTCGAGCACCTCCCCGACGATGACGCCGCGGACCTTGACGTCGGCGCGGCTGGGGCAGCTGCAGGCCGATCGTCGAGGTCTCGCAGGGTCACCTCGTCGTAGTCGGTGAACTTCTTGGTGAAGATCGCGTAGGTGAGGTAGACCGCCGGCGAGCAGCAGGCACAGGAACACGATGCCCGAGCACCTTGACGTGGTTGAGTGACCCTCATGCCGCGCTCACCCCGCCAGCCTGACGGTGGTGCGTGGCGCCCCAGATCGCCATCGACAGGAAGAGGTCGATGACGTTGATGCGCCACGATGCTGGTGCGGACCGCGCGGCCCACCGCCACGCCCACGCCGGCGGGACCGCCGGAGGCGTTGTAGCCGTGGTAGCAGTGGATCAGGATCACCGTCACCGCGAAGACCAGCACCTTGCCGAAGGACCACAGCACGTCGCCCGGTGGCAGGAACTGTTGAAGTAGTGGTCGTAGGTGCCGGTGCTCTGGCCGAAGAACTGCGTCACGATCAGCCGGGTGGCGAAGTACGACGACAGCAGGCCGACCACGTAGAGCGGGATGATCGCGATCAGCCCGCCGATGATCCGGGTGGTGACCAGGAACGGCAGCGACGGGATCGCCATCACCTCGAGCGCGTCGACCTCCTCGGAGATCCGCATCGCGCCGAGCTGGGCGGTGAAGCCGCAGCCGACGGTCGCGGCCAGGGCGATGCCGGCGACCAGCGGGGCGATCTCGCGGGTGTTGAAGTAGGCGGAGACGAAGCCGGAGAACGCCGCGGTGCCGAGCTGGTTCAGCGCGGCGTACCCCTGCAGGCCGACCTCGGTGCCGGTGAAGAAGCACATCGCGGTGATGACGCCGACCGTGCCGCCGATGACGGCGAGCGCGCCCGAGCCGAGGGTGACCTCGGCGAGGATGCGCAGGATCTCCTTCTTGTAGCGGCGCGACCGCGCGCGGGGTCCACGCCGAGCGCCTTGAGGTAGAACGCGAGCTCCTCGCCGAGGCTGTCGAGGGTCTGGAGCGGCTTGACGTAGACCGCCTCGCATGCTGGCCATGGCGCTCAACCCGTCTTCGGCGGGACGAGCTGGAAGTAGATCGCGCTCATCACGAAGTTGACGACGAACAGCAGCATGAAGGTGATGACGACGGACTCGTTCACGGCGTCGCCGACGCCCTTCGGGCCGCCGGCGGCGTTCATGCCCTTGTAGGAGGCGACGATCGCCGCGATCAGGCCGAAGACCAGCGCCTTGACCATGCCCTGCCACAGGTCCGGCAGCTGGGCGAGCGCGGTGAAGCTCGCCAGGTAGGCGCCCGGGGTGCCGTCCTGGAGGACGACGTTGAAGACGTAGCCGCCGGCGACGCCGACGACGCTGACCAGGCCGTTGAGGAAGACCGCGACGAGCATGCAGGCGAGCACCCGGGGGACGACCAGCCGCTGGATCGGGTCGATGCCCAGCACCATCATCGCGTCGAGCTCCTCGCGGATCTTGCGGGCGCCGAGGTCGGCGGCGATGGCGGAGCCGCCGGCGCCGGCGATCAGCAGCGAGGTCGCGATCGGGCCGGCCTCGCGGACCACCGCGAGCACGGCGGCGGAGCCGGTGAACGACTGGGCGCCGAACTGCTTGATCAGGCCGCCGACCTGCAGCGCGATGACCGCGCCGAACGGGATCGCGACCAGCGCGGTCGGGATGATCGTCACCGAGGCGATGAACCAGGCCTGCTGGAGGAACTCCCGCAGCTGGAAGGGGCGCCGGAACAGGCCGCGCCCGACGTCGAGGCCGAAGGCGAAGAGCTTGCCCGCGGTCCCGACGGGCGCGAGAACCCGGCTCGCGGTCAGGTGACCGACCGGATGCTCAGCCGCCCGGTCGCCATCGACATGTTCTCCTCGAACGAGCCCGGCGGCGGCGTCACGCCGTTCTCCCGGCACCAGTCGCCCGGCGGCGCGCTGGCTGCGGCGCGGGATGCCGTTCGAGGGCTCGAGCTGGAGCGGGATCGGCGGCAGCGGCGGCAGCTCCTGGTCCTTCTCGGCCTCGAGCTCGTCGGCGTCCTTCTCCTCGGACATGCCGATCGGGCCGACGCGCTGGGCGTTGAGGAACTGGCGGACGACCGGCTCCTCGGAGGAGAGCAGCATCTCGCGGGGGCCGAACATCGCCAGGTGCCGGTGGTAGAGCAGCCCGATGTTGTCCGGCACGGTCCGGGCGGTGTTGATGTCGTGGGTGACGATCAGGAACGTCGCGTCGATCTGGGCGTTCAGGTCGACGATCAGCTGGTTGAGGAACGCCGTGCGGACCGGGTCGAGGCCGGAGTCCGGCTCGTCGAAGAGCACGATCTCGGGGTCGAGCACCAGCGCCCGGGCCAGGCCGGCGCGCTTGCGCATGCCGCCGGAGATCTCGCCCGGGAGCTTGTCCTCGGCGCCGACGAGGCCGACCAGGTCCATCTTCTCCATGACGATGTCGCGGATCTCGGACTCGGACTTCTTGGTGTGCTCGCGCAGCGGGAAGGCGACGTTGTCGTAGAGGTTCATCGAGCCGAACATCGCGCCGTCCTGGAACAGCACGCCGAACAGCTTGCGGATCTCGTAGAGCTCCCTCTCGGAGCAGGTCGCGATGTCGGTGCCCTCGATGACGATCGAGCCCTGGTCGGGCTTCAGCAGGCCGATGAGGGTCTTGAGGAAGACCGACTTGCCGGTGCCCGAGGGGCCGAGCATCACGCAGATCTCGCCGGCCGGGACGGTCAGGGTCACGTCGCCCCAGATCAGCTGCTTGCCGAACGACTTCGTCAGGTGTTCGACCTCGATCTCCACGCCCATGTCCGCGCCTGTCCCTCCATCGCCCGCGCGCGCTGCCGGACTTGCTCCCGGCACGCGCCTGCCACGCTCCCCCGTGCTCCCACTGCGCGGTAACAACGCGACGTCCGCAGCGAAGTTACGCGCCGAGTTTCCTTCCCCGGTAACCTGGGTAGGTACACCTGATGTCATCGGGGGCACCGTCTGCGAAATGCCGACCGAGGGGCGGCCCACCCGGCGGGTGGACCGCCCCTCGTGAAGGGTTCAGCCGCGGCGTCACTTGAGGGTGACGGTGGCGCCGGCGCCCTCGAGGGCCTCCTTGGCCTTGTCGGCGGCCTCCTTGTTGACCTTCTCGAGGACCGCCTTGGGGGCGGCCTCGACCAGCTCCTTGGCCTCCTTGAGACCGAGCGAGGTGAGGCCGCGCACCTCCTTGATGACGTTGATCTTCTTGTCGCCGGCCGACTCCAGGACGACGTCGAACTCGTCCTGCTCGGCGGCAGCGTCGTCGCCGCCGCCGGCGCGGCGCCGCCGGCGGCCGGGGCCGCAGCAACGGCGACCGGAGCGGCCGCGGTGACGCCGAAGGTGTCCTCGAACTGCTTCACGAACTCGCTGAGCTCGATCAGCGTCATCTCCTTGAACGCGTCGAGGAGCTCGTCGGTGGTGAGCTTCGCCATGGTGGCGTTTCCTTCCATTCGGTGGTCCGGCCGCATGCGCGGCGGACCGGGGGTTTCAGGTGGTGGTCGCCGGGGCCTCTCAGGCCTCGGTGGTGTCGCCCTCGTCGGAGGCCTCCGCGGCGGCGGGCGGCCTCGTCAGCGGGGGCCTCGGACTCGGCCGGCTGCGCGTCGGCAGCGGCCTCGGCCGGGGCCTCCTCGGCGGCGACCGGCTCGGCCGCAGCCGCTGGCCAGCACCACCTGCGAGGATCGAGGGGTCCTGCTCGGCCTTCGCCTGCAGCGCGCCCGCGAGACGGGCGGCCTGGGCGAGCGGGGCGTTGAGCAGGTAGACGGCCTGGCTGAGCGACGCGAGCATCGCGCCGGCCAGCTTGCCCATCAGCACCTCGCGGGACTCGAGGTCGGCCAGCTTGGCCACCTCGGCCGCGTCGAGGGGCTTGCCCGTCCAGGATGCCGCCCTTGATGACAAGGGCGGGGTTCGCCTTGGCAAAGTCACGCAGACCCTTGGCGGCCTCGACGACGTCGCCCTGGATGAAGGCGATGGCGGTCGGGCCGGTGAGCAGGTCGTCGAAGCCGCGAGATGCCCGCCTCGGAGGCGGCGATCTTGGCCAGCGTGTTCTTGACCACGGCGTAGTTGGCGTTCTCGCCGAGGGAGCGCCGCAGGTCCTGCAGCTGCTTCACGGTGAGACCGCGGTACTCGGTCAGCACGGCACCGGCGGCATCGTTGAACGACTCAACGATGTCCGCGACGGCCGCCTGCTTGTCTGCCCGCGCCATGGGTCTCCTTCCGGTGGTCGACCGCCGCCCGGAAGCCCCGAGGAAAGACGAACGCCCCGAGCGCAGGCTCAGGGCGTGGACATCGCCGGCGTACTGCTGGTGCCGGGGTGCTGCTCTGTCACCTGCGCTGGCCGTCCGCATCTCCGCGGAACCTTCGGTCGTGCCGTCCGTCCCTGGCGGGGGCGTCGGGCCTGACAACCGGCGGTCTCTGGTTTCGTGGGGAACTCTACGGGCCGCTCCCGGAGTCGCGCCAAATCGCACACCCCGCAATGCCGAGTCGGCGCAGTCTCAGGCTGAGACTGCGCCGACTCGGCATGAAGTGAGATCAGGCCGGGGTGGCCTCGTCCTCAGCCGCGACGTTCGGGTGCGGTTGGGGTCGACCTGGACGCCGGGGCCCATGGTCGTGGAGACGGTGACCTTCTTGATGTAGCGGCCCTTGGAGCTGGCCGGCTTGAGCCGGAGCACCTCCTCGAGCGCGGCGGCGTAGTTCTCCGCGAGCTGGGCCTCGTCGAAGGACGCCTTGCCGATGATGAAGTGCAGGTTGGCGTGCCGGTCGACGCGGAACTCGATCTTGCCGCCCTTGATGTCGGACACGGCCTTGGCCACGTCCGGCGTCACGGTGCCGGTCTTCGGGTTCGGCATCAGGCCGCGGGGGCCGAGCACGCGGCCGAGGCGGCCGACCTTGCCCATCATGTCCGGCGTCGCGACGACGGCGTCGAAGTCGAGCCAGCCACCGGAGACCTTCTCGATCAGCTCGTCGCCGCCGACGACGTCGGCGCCGGCCTCACGGGCGGCCTCGGCCTTGTCGGCGTTCGCGAACACGAGCACCCGGGCGGTCTTGCCGGTGCCGTGCGGCAGGTTCACGGTGCCGCGGACCATCTGGTCGGCCTTGCGGGGGTCGACACCGAGGCGCATGACGACGTCCACGGTCTCGTCGAACTTCTTCTTGCTGGTGGTCTTCGCGATCTTGATCGCGGCCAGCGGGGCGTAGAGCTCGTCCTTGTCGAACGGCTCCGCCGCCGCGCGGTAGGTCTTGCTGCGCTGCATGGTGTTCCTCTTCTTTCAGGAGATGTGGTCAGCGAGCCAGCGCGGCTCCTCCCACGGTGCTTCAGTCGGTGGTGACGCCCATCGAGCGGGCGGTGCCCTCGACGATCTTCATGGCCGCCTCGATGTCGTTCGCGTTGAGGTCGGGGAGCTTGGTCTGGGCGATCTCGCGCACCTGGTCCTTGGTCAGCTTGCCGACCTTCTCCTTGTGCGGGACGCCCGAGCCCTTCTGCAGGCCGGCGGCCTTCTTGATCAGCTCGGCGGCCGGCGGGGTCTTGGTGATGAAGGTGAAGGACCGGTCCTCGTAGATGGTGATCTCGACCGGGATCACGTTGCCGCGCATGGACTCGGTCTGGGCGTTGTACGCCTTGCAGAACTCCATGATGTTCACGCCGTGCGGACCGAGGGCGGTACCGACCGGCGGGGCCGGGGTCGCGGCACCGGCCTGGAGCTGCACCTTGACGAGTGCGGCGATCTTCTTCTTCGGAGGCATCTGCTTCTCTTTCTCTCTCGTGGTCATGACGAGGAGTACGTCGTACGCCTCTGCCACCTGCTGCTGCCGTCGCCCGGGGCAACCGGACTATTGTGCTGCGGGATCCGCCGATCTGCGAAATCCGGGTCCGTGCCGGCTGGCTCGATCTCGACCCTCGGACCGGGTTCTCGAGACGCGATACGCTCGGCCGGCCCCGCTCCGTCGGCGCCCGAGCCGACGGCTCCTCGACCTCTGCGCCGGCTCCTGTCCGGCGCAAGCGCCCGACCGCGGCGCTCAGACCTTCTGGATCTGGCTGAAGCTGAGCTCGACCGGGGTCTCCCGGCCGAAGATCTCGACCAGGGCCTTGACCCGCTGGGACTCGGCGTTGATCTCGGTGATCGTGGCGTGCAGCGTGGCGAACGGCCCGTCGACGACCATGACCGAGTCGGAGACGTCGAAGTCGGCGACCTCGACCGGCTTCTTGGCGGTGGTGGCGCCACCCGCGGCGGCCGGGGTGCCGGCGGCGACCGCCTCGGCCTCGGCGCGGGCGACGACGGCCGGGGCGAGCATGTTCTCGACCTCGGTCATGCACAGCGGCACCGGCTGGTGGCTGTGGCCGACGAAGCCGGTGACCGACGGGGTGTGGCGGACCGCGGCCCAGGACTCGTCGGTGAGGTCCATGCGGACCAGGACGTAGCCGGGGAGGACGGTGCGCTTGACCATCTTGCGCTGGCCGTTCTTGATCTCCGCGACCTCCTCGGTGGGGACCACGATCTCGTGGATGTAGTCCTCCATGTTCAGCGAGATGATGCGGTTCTCCAGGTTCGACTTCACCCGGTTCTCCATGCCGGAGTAGGTGTGCACGACGAACCAGTCGCCCGGCTTGGCCCACAGCTCGCGGCGGAACGCCTCGAGCGGGTCGTTCTCGGTCGGCGTCCTCGTCGGCGTCCTCGTCCTCGGTGTCGGCCTCCGGTCGCCCTCGGCCTCGGCCAGGCTCGACGCTCGTGGCGCCGCCGTCGCTCGGTGTCGTCGAGGCCCATCTCGGCGTCGGTGTCCTCGTCGGTGACCTCCGCGTCCAGGCGCGGGTCCTCCTCGATCGCGGGACCGTCGTTCGGCTCGCCGTACTGGTCCTCGAGGGTCGGGTCGACCGTGGGCGCCGACTCCTCCGTCGGCTCCTCCGCCGTCGCGGGGGCCTGCACCGAGTCGTCGTACTCCTGCTCAGACACGTGCTGACTCCATCAGTTGGAAGACGTTCGGGCACCGGCTATCCGCCGAAGACCTTGAACGATGAGCTTGCCGAAGGCCAGGTCGAGCACCGCCACCATCGCCATCAGACGATGACGAACACCATGACCACGATGAAGTAGGTGACCAGCTGCTCCTGGGTCGGGTAGACGACCTTGCGCAGCTCCGCGACCACCTGGCGGTAGAACGTGGGGATGCTGGTGCGCTTCCGGGTGCTCCCGCCGCGCGGACCACGGACCGCTTTGCTGTCCGACACGTCCTCACCTCTCCTCGTCCGACTGTTCCTGCGACCTTGTCTGCATCGTGCACCTCCTTGCAGGGCACGAGGGACTTGAACCCCCAACCTTCGGTTTTGGAGACCGATGCTCTGCCAGTTGAGCTAGTGCCCTTCGCCGGTGCACTCCTCCAGACCGACCCGCCTGCGGGCAGCACTGAGCCTGTGGGAATCCACCGAGAGTGGAGTCTACGGGGTCGCGACGATCCGGAGTCCAAACCGGCGGCAGCGGCCCCGCGCGCCCACCCTACGATGGGTGGCATGACCTCCCCCGAGACCTCCCCCCGCTCCCGCCGCGTCTCCCGGCGCATCGGCGCCATCGCCGAGTCGGCGACGCTCAAGGTCGATGCGAAGGCCAAGGCGCTCAAGGCGGAGGGACGGCCGGTCATCGGCTTCGGCGCGGGCGAGCCCGACTTCCCCACGCCGGACTACATCGTCGAGGCGGCGGTCGAGGCCTGCCCGCGACCCGAAGAACCACCGCTACACCCCGGCCGGCGGGCTGCCCGAGCTGAAGAAGGCGATCGTCGCGAAGACGCGACGCGACAGCGGCCTCGAGATCGAGCCGGCGCAGGTGCTGGTCACCAACGGCGGCAAGCAGGCGATCTACGAGGCGTTCGCGACGATGCTCGACCCGGGCGACGAGGTGATCGTGCCGGCGCCGTACTGGACGACGTACCCCGAGGCGATCCAGCTCGCCGGCGGTACGCCGGTGGAGGTGCTCGCCGACGAGACCCAGGACTACAAGGTGACCGTCGAGCAGCTCGAGGCGGCGCGCACCGACCGCACCAAGGTGCTGCTGTTCGTCTCGCCGTCGAACCCGACCGGCGCGGTGTACACCGCCGACGAGATCCGCGCGATCGGCGCCTGGGTCGCCGAGCACGAGCTGTGGGTGCTGACCGACGAGATCTACGAGCACCTGGTCTACGACCTGCCGACGGTCAGCGCCGGAGACCGGCTCGCTGCCGGTGCTGTGCCCCGAGATCGCCGAGCACACCGTGGTCGTCAACGGCGTGGCGAAGACCTACGCGATGACCGGCTGGCGGGTCGGCTGGATGATCGGCCCCGACGGACCTGGTGAAGGCCGCCAGCAACCTCCAGTCGCACGCCACCTCCAACGTCGCCAACGTGTCGCAGCGGGCCGCGCTCGCCGCGCTCGAGGGCGACCTCGCGGCGGTCGAGGAGATGAAGGCGGCCTTCGACCGGCGGCGCCGGACCATCGTCGCGATGCTCAACGAGATCGACGGCGTCGTCTGCCCGATGCCGGGCGGCGCGTTCTACGCCTACCCGTCGGTGAAGGGCCTGCTCGGCAAGGAGTACGACGGCCGCCGGATCGACACGTCTGCGGACCTGGCCGAGTACATCCTCGACCGGGCCGAGGTCGCCGTCGTGCCCGGGCGAGGCGTTCGGGTCGCCCGGGCTACCTGCGCCTGTCCTACGCACTCGGCGACGACGACCTCGTCGAGGGCGTCACGCGGCTGCAGAAGCTCTTCGCCTGAGGGTGGGTTTCGAGACGGTTGCAGAACAACCTCCTCAACCACCGTTGAAGGAGCTCGCTTCGCTCGCCGCCCGTGATCTCCACGCACTCCCCAAGGCGCACCTCCACCTGCACTTCACGGGGTCGATGCGGCACGCCACCCTGCTCGAGCTCGCCGACCGCGACGGCATCGTGCTGCCCGACCAGCTCGTTGACGAGTGGCCGCCGAAGCTGTCGGCCGCCGACGAGAAGGGCTGGTTCCGCTTCCAGCGGCTGTACGACGTCGCCCGGTCCGTGCTGCGCACCGAGGGCGACGTGCGCCGGCTGGTGCGCGAGGCCGCGGAGGACGACGTCCGCGACGGCGGCCGCTGGCTGGAGATCCAGGTGGACCCCAGCGGCTACGGCGCCCGCTTCGGCGGTATCACCGCCTTCACCGACCTGGTGCTCGACGCGGTGCGCGAGGCGTCCGAGGCGACCGGCCTCGGCATCGCGGTGGTGATCGCGGCGAACCGCACGCGCCACCCGCTCGACGCCCGCACGCTGGCCCGGCTCGCCGTCCAGTACGCCGGACGCGGCGTCGTCGGGTTCGGCCTGTCCAACGACGAGCGGCGCGGCGCCACCCGCGAGTTCGCCCCCGCGTTCCGGATCGCCGAGCGCGGCGGGCTGCTGCTGGACCCCCACGGCGGCGAGCTGCGCGGCCCCGAGCACATCCGGCTGTGCCTCGACGAGCTGCACGCCGGCCGGCTCGGCCACGGCGTCCGCGCCGCGGAGGACCCGGCCTGCTCGACCGGATCGTCGAGGCCGGCGTCGCGCTGGAGGTCTGCCCGGTGTCGAACGTGGCGCTCGGCGTCTACTCCGACCTCACCTCCGTCCCGCTGCCGACGCTGCTGGCGGCCGGCGCGACGGTCGCGCTGGGCGCCGACGACCCGCTGCTGTTCGGATCCCGGCTGGCCGGCCAGTACGCCACGATGCGCGCCGCGCACGACCTCTCCGACGAGCAGCTCGCCGAGCTGGCCCGGATGTCGGTGCGGGCGTCCCGCGCCCCGGACGACGTCAAGAGCGCGATTCTCGGCGACATCGAGGTTTGGCTGGGCGCTCCCCCGGATCCTGCAGAGCCTGCGAGGATGGAGCCATGAGCGACCCCGAGCCGCCGGGCCCGAACCCCTACCAGCCGCAGCAGCCGCAGCAGCCGCCCTACGGGCAGCCGCAGCAGAACCCCTACCAGCCGCAGGGACAGCAGCCGCCGTACGGCCAGCCGCAGTACCCAGCAGCCGCAGTACCAGTACCAGCAGTAGCCAGCAGCCGTACGGCCAGCAGTACCCGCAGGCGCCGTACTCCTACACGCCACAGCCGCCGGCGCACCCGTCGGCCAACACCGCGATGGTGCTGGGGATCGTCGGCCTGGCCGGCCTCGCGGTCTGTGGCGGATCACGCTCGTGCTCTCGCCGTTCGCGTGGGTCATGGGCGGCAAGGCGGTCAGGGAGATCGACGCGAACCCGTCGGCGTACGGCGGCCGCAGCTCCGCGAACGCCGGTCGCATCATGGGCATCATCGGGACGATCCTGCTGATCCTCGGTGTCGTCGCGATCGCGGCGATCATCGCGCTCGCGGTGGTCTCCGCCGACACTTCGACGACGACCTACAGCTCCTAGCCCTTCACAGCTCGCAGCCGACCAGCACCGGCTCGTTGACGAGCCGGATGCCGAACCGCGCCTCGACCCCGTCCCGGACCTCGCGGGCGAGGTCGAGGAGGTCGGCGGTCGTCGCGCCGCCCCGGTTGGTCAGCGCGAGCGTGTGCTTGCCCGACAGCGCGGCACGGCCGGTGCCGTGGCCCCTGGCGAAGCCCGCGTGCTCGATGAGCCAGGCCGCGCTGGTCTTGACGGCGCCGTCCGGCTGCGGCCACGCGGGCGCGCCGTCGGGCACGGCCTCCGGTGCGACGACCGGGTTGGTGAAGAACGACCCGGCGCTCCACGTGTCGTGGTCGGCCGGCGTCGAGCACCATGCCCTTGCCGCGCGCGCAGGCCGAGCACGGCACGACGTACGTCGGCCAGCGGCGGCCCGCTCCCCCACCTCGACGCCGAGGGTGCGGGCGAGCTCGGCGTACGCCACCGGGCCGCCGAGGGACCCCTGGCGCAGCTGGAAGGTCACCGACAGGACGACGTGGCGGCCGCCCCAGGCGTCGATCCGGTCGGCCTTGAACCGGGAGGTGCGGTAGCCGAAGCCGGCAGTCGGCGTTCGCGAACGTGCGCACGCCCCGCAGCGCGCGGTCCCAGACCCGCACCGACGCGATCGTCTGGCTGACCTCCTGGCCGTAGGCGCCGACGTTCTGGATCGGCGTCGCGCCGACCGAGCCCGGGATGCCGGAGAGCGCCTCGACGCCGGACCAGCTCGTTCGCCACCGCGCGCGGCGACGAGGTCGTCCCAGGTCTCGCCGGCGGCGACCGTGACCAGGACACCGCCGCACGAGCGCCTCGTCCTCGATGTCCGGGCTCACGCCGCGGGTCGCGACCTCGACGACCGTGCCGGGGAAGCCCTCGTCGGCGACGACCAGGTTGCTGCCGCCGCCGAGCACCAGGACGGGCTCGCCCGCGGCGTCGGCCTCGCTGACCGCCGCGACCAGCTCGTCCTCGGTCGTCGCGCGCACCCAGCGCGCGGCGGGGCCGCCGAGCCGGAGGGTGGTGTGGTCGCGCGAGCTGCTCAGGCACCGCCTCAGCCACGCAGCACGGCCTTCGGCATGCCGAGGACCTTCTGGCCCTCGCAGGTGACGGTCAGCGCGACCGTGGTGAGTCCGTCGTCGCCGGGCTTGGCCTCGCCGGCCACCTCGACGCTCGACGCCGCCGTCGGCGGGGACGACGACCGGGTTGGTGAACTTGCAGCCGAAGCTGACCACCTCGGCGCCGGGGAACCAGGTGGCCACCGCCCGCGCGGCGAGCGCCATGGTGTAGCATGCCGTGCGCGATCACCCCGGGCAGCCCGACGCTGCGCGCCACCTCCTCGTCCTGGTGGATCGGGTTGGGATCGCCGCTGGCGGCCGCGTAGCGGACCAGGTCCGCGCGGGTGATCGTGTAGGT
Organism: uncultured Actinomycetota bacterium; assembly: GCA_963763225.1. Taxonomy (GTDB): domain Bacteria; phylum Actinomycetota; class Actinomycetes; order Propionibacteriales; family Nocardioidaceae; genus Nocardioides. Next base: position 204,543 of record CAVXNT010000011.1, read on the forward strand.
CTGCGGGTCGGCAGGCTCATGCGTCCGCCCCCCGGTGCACCAGCGTCGCGCCGGCCGTGCAGACCAGCGCGCCGGCGTCGTCGGTGATCTCGCTGGTGGTGCCGATGATGTCGTTGCCGCCGATCTGGCGCAGGCTAGGCGACCGTCAGCGTCGCGGTGAGCACGTCGCCGGGCACGACCGGCCGCTCGTAGGCGAACTTCTGCTCGCCGTGCACGATCCGGAACAGGTCGATCGACTCGGCCTCGAGGAAGGCGTTCATCGCGTCGAAGGCGAGCACGATCGGGTACGTCGCCGGCGCGGGGCCGCCGTCGTACTCACCGCCGGTCGCGGCGACGAAGCTGCGCGATGCCGTCCTCGGACACCGCATGGGGTCGGGTGGGTGGGAAGACCCGGCCGACGAGCGACTGGTCGACTGGCATGGCGCTCAAACTATCGGGTGAGCTGCTCGTGTCGTTCCCGCCGGCCGGGAACGCCGAACGGCCCGCCAGGGATCCTGGCGGGCCGTTCGCGAAGACGGTCAGCTGGTGATCAGCGGGTCTCGCGGTGCGCGGTGTGCTTGCGGCACCGCGGGCAGAACTTCGCCAGCTCGAGCCGGTCGGGGTCGTTGCGGCGGTTCTTCTTGGTGATGTAGTTGCGCTCCTTGCACTCGACACAGGCGAGCGTGATCTTGGGGCGAACGTCGGAGCTCTTGCTGGCCACGGGAAGTCCTTTTTCGTCGGTACGGTGTCGCATCGGTTCTGAGTAGCGGGGGCGGGACTCGAACCCGCGACACCACGATTATGAGCCGTGTGCTCTAACCACCTGAGCTACCCCGCCACGAGGGCACGGCTGCGTCGACCAGCGTAACCGGCCACCGCAACCGCCTGCCCAGAGCCCCTTTACGGAATCGAACCGTAGACCTTCTCCTTACCATGGAGACGCTCTGCCGACTGAGCTAAAGGGGCAACGACGCTGAACAATACACAGGGGTGCGGGTGATCGAAAAATCGGCTGAGCACACCGGGTTCCGGCGGTCTGGGAGCCGCTCGTCCGGCACCGTTCCGAGCCTCGGCGACACCTCGATCGCACCCGTCCGGGGGCCTTCTGCGGGGGCTGACCCGCGCTCAGGAAGCCGGAGCGGCGCAGTCCACGTCGGCCGTCAGCGCCGCGCGGAGCTGACGCTTGGCCGCCTGGTAGTGGTTGCGGGCCGTGGAGGCGGGGACGCCGAGGATGTCGGCGGCCTCGGCGAGGGTGAAGCCCTCCCAGTGCACCAGCCGCACCAGCTCGGCCAGCCTCGGCTCGAGCCGCGCGATGGCGTCGCGCACCTCCAGGCCGTCGTCGGCCGCCGGGGCGCTGGAGCCGGCGGCGAGGACGCCCCGGAGGCGATCGGCCAGGCCGTGCCGTCGCCGTACGCCGCGGGTGTGGTTCAGCAGCGTGTGGTGAGCGATGCCGAACAGCCAGCGACGCGCGCCCTCCGGGTCCTCGGGCATCACCCGGAGCCGCCGCCAGGCGGTCGCGAGGGTCTCGGCGAGCTGGTCCGGAGCGTCGTCGTCCCCGATCCGTCGGCGGAAGTAGGCGAGGAGGTCGGGCGCGGCCTCGGCGAGCGCCGCCTCGCGTCGATCGCTCATCGCGCGTAGTCCGGGGTCGTCGGGTCGACGCCGTCCGCGCAGCGGACCTCGCCGCCCCAGCGGTAGTCGATGCCGGTGTAGCCGGCCTCGGCGAGCCTGTCCGTCACCGCGGTCGCGATGGCGCGGGACACCGCGGCGGCGTACTCGTAGTCGGCGTCGTAGTACGGCGTGCCGTACCCGGCCGCCACGTCGGTCCCGTCGGCGCGGTGCCAGGTGTCGCCCTGCGCACGGATGGTGGCGAGGGCGGTGTCGACGTCGGCGACCTCGTCGAGCGTGTGGCCGGCGAGCCAGTCGTGGACCATCGCGTTCGCCTGCGGGTCGTCGACCTGGAGGGCACCGATCCGCTCCTCGCACGTGGTGCCGCTCGGCAGCACGAAGCTCATCGCGGCCTCCGGCCGCTCCGCCCACGGATTGGTCCAGCCGCCGATCGCCGTCGCTGCGGCCGCGGCGCCGCCGACCGCGAGGAACGCCGCGGTCGCGCCCACGACGGTGCGCCGCCGGCGTCGCTGCGGGCGGCCGGCACCGCGGGCGCGGTGGACGAGGTCGGCCACGGCGGCCGACAGCTCAGCCTCCGGGACGTCGCGCAGGGGTGGGGCAGAGGCATCGAGCAGGTCGTCGAGCTCGTGTCGCATGGTGTCTCCCGTCTGGTGAAGCCTGACACCCCGTACATGTCCGGTCGGCCGGGAGATGTCCGCCCGACATCGGGGAGATCAGGCGACGGTCAGGCGGCGTTCAGGCGACGTCGGTGATCCGCGGCCAGGGCGCCGCCTCCTCGAGCTCGTAGGCGAGCTCCAGCAGGGACGCCTCGCGACCGGCACCGGCCGACAGCATCATCCCCTGCGGCAGCCCGGTGGACGTGCGTGCCAGCGGCAGCGAGATCGCCGGGTCGCCGGTGGCGTTCTGCCACGGCGTGAACGCCACCCACTCCAGGATCCGCTCCATCACGGTCTCGAAGTCGTTGGTGGGGTCGAGGTGGCCGACGCGCGGGGTGGCCAGCGCGAGTGTCGGGGTCAGCGCGACGTCGTACCGCCGGTGGAAGTCGGCCGAGACCCGCGACAGCCGCCGGAGCCGGCGGATCGCGCCCGGCAGCCGGTGCAGCCGGGCCCGGCAGTGCCGGTCCAGGCCGAGCGTGAGGTTGTCCAGGCGGGTCCGGTCGAACGTCGGGCCCAGCTGCCGGCGGCCGGTGCGCACGATCATCATCGCGAGCATGGACCAGTAGAGGAGGAAGTCGTCGGGGACGCTGGCCGGCGCCGGGTGCTCGACCTGCTCGACGTGGTGGCCGAGCTCCTCGAGCAGCCGCGCGGTCTTGAGCGTCAGCTCGACGACCTCGGGGTCGGCGGGGCGGCCGATGCCGCTGGTGTGGACGGCGACCCGCAGCCGGGCGCGGCCGGGCCGGGTGACGTCGCCGATGGGCGGGAGCTTCAGCGCCCGGTAGACGTGCTCGGCCTCCCGGAGGAACGCCGCGGTGTCCCGCACCGACCGGGTCAGCACGCCGTCGGAGACGATGCGGACCGGCATCTGCCGGCTCAGCTTGTCCTGCGCGAGCCGGTCCCGGGTGGGCTTGAGGCCGACCAGGCCGTTGACCGCCGCGGGGATCCGGATCGAGCCGCCGCCGTCGTTCCCGTGCGCCAGCGGCACGGCGCCGGCGGCCACGAGCGCGGCCGTGCCGGCCGAGGAGGCGCCGGCGGTGTGCTGGGTGTTCCAGGGCGAGCGGACCGGCCCCAGTCGCGGGTGCTCGGCCGACGGGCTGAAGCCGAACTCCGACAGCTGGGTCTTGCCGATCGGCACCAGCCCGGTCGCGAGGAACATCCGGGCGAAGTCGCCGTCGGCCGGCGCGGGCCGGGCGGGGTAGGCGTCGCAGCCCTGCTGGGTCGGCATGTTCGCGACGTCGACGTTGTCCTTGAGGAACGTCGGTACGCCGGCGAAGAAGCCGCCCCGCGGGTCGCGCGCCTCGGCGCGGGCCCGGTCGTAGGCCACGTAGGAGACGGCGTTGAGCTCCGGCTGGAGCCGCTCGGTCCGCGCGATCGCGGCCTCGATCACCTCGGGGATCGCGACCTCGCCCTCCTGGATGGCGGCGACCAGCCCGACGGCGTCGCGGTCACCGAGGGCGTCGTCGCCGAAGGCGTGCACTGGGTTCACGACCCGAGACTATTGCGGGACCGGTCACCGGCGCGCCGGACTTGTCAGAACGCCTCGGGCCCGAACCGGTACGCCGCGAGCAGCACGCACAGCGCCACCAGCGCGAGGGCGCGCAGCCCATCGGGGAGCAGCGCGCGACGGCGTACGTGGACGGCGAGCTCGGGGACCGTCAGCAGGGCGAGGACCACGGCCGCGACCGGTGTCAGGATGCCCAGCCCGACCAGCGGCGGCACCACCAGCGCGACGGCGCCGACCACCTCGGCCCACCCCAGCGCGCGCAGCGTCGGCACCGGGTACTCCGCGGCCCACCCGAGGCCCGCGCCGACCAGCTCCTCCCGGCTGCGGGTCAGCTTGAGCGCCCCGGTGCCGAGGAAGATCGCCGCGAGGAAGCCGGCGAGGATCCAGAGCCAGGTGTTCGCGTCCACGCGATCAGCCTGTCAGGAGGCCACGAGGCGCGCGTCGACGGCCACGGGCGCGAGCACGTGGTCGAGCGCGAGGGCGCCACAGCCGACGACGCCGGCGCGGTCGCCGTGGGTCGCCGGCAGGAACTGCAGGTCACGGGTGGCCAGCGGCGCGGACCGCCGGTAGACGGTCTCGCGCACCCCGGCGACGTAGAAGTCGAAGGCGGCGGCCATGTCGCCGCCGATCACGACGGCGGCCGGGTTGAGCAGGTTGATCGCCACGGCCAGCACCTCGCCGAGCTCGCGGCCGCTGTCGCGCAGCAGCCCGCGGGCGAACGAGTCGCCCTGCAGCGCCAGCGCCACCAGGTCGCGCACGTGGTCGACCGGCTGCCCCGCCTCGGCCATCCGGGCGACCAGCGCCCAGCCGGCGGCGATCGTCTCCAGGCACCCGGTCGCCCCGCACCGGCACGGCTGGTCGCCGGCGGCGTCGACGATCGTGTGCCCGATCTCGCCCGCGGCGCCGGCGTGGCCGCTGAGCACCCGGCCGTCGGCGACGATGCCGAGCCCGAGGCCGGTCGAGGCCTTCACCACCAGCACGTCCTCGAGGCCGCCGGCGCCGCCGAGGAGCTCGGAGCGGGCCAGCACGTCGGCGTCGTTCGCGACGAAGAGCGGCGCGTCGGTGACGCCGGCGAAGTACGGCGCCAGCTCGACCCCGTCCCACCCCGACATGACCGGCGAGCCGATGCTGGTCCGCCGGACCGGGTCGAGGGTGCCGGGCAGGCTGAGCCCGATCCCGAGCACCGGGCGGGACGCGCCGGCCGGCACGGCCCGGTCGATCAGCCCGCGGAGCCGCCCGGCGACCCCGGGCAACAGGTCGTCGGGCCCGACGCCCACCTCGTGGTCGCGGGAGTCGGCGGCGAGCTCCTGCCCGTCGAGGTCGAGCACGGCGAGCTGACTGCGGGATCGGCCGATCGCCACCGCGAGCACGACCCCGGCGTCCTTGTTGAACACCAGTCCGCCCGGCGGACGGCCGCCGGTCGAGGCGAGCTCCTCGCCGATCATCAGCAGGCCGGCGGAGGTGAGCGCGTTGACCCGGGCGGTGACCGCGGTGCGCGACAGTCCGGTCAGCGCGCGCAGCTGGGACCGGGTCTCGGCCCGCCCGCTGCGCACGAGGTCGAGCAGCTCCCCCGCGGTCGCCGGCGCCGCGGTCTCGCGGCTCTCCACCAGCTCAGTCACGAGGTGAGCATAAACCGCCATCCTTTGATCGCGAAAAGACCTATGTAGGGCTTGCGTCGGACCTAACTCGTTCCTACGGTGGTCCGCATGGACATCGCCCCGGCGCCGTACGTGCTGCCCGACGCGTGTGACTTCACGGTCTTCGGCGGGACCGGCGACCTCGCGCTGCGCAAGCTGCTGCCCGCGCTCTACCACCGCGACCTCGAGGGGCAGCTGCCCGGCGACTACCGGATCCTGGGCGTCTCGATGTCCGACCTCGACGACGACGCCTGGCGCGTCCAGGTGCGCGCCGCGCTCACGACGCACGTCGACGGCGCCGACCTCTACGACGGCGCCGTCGACCGGTTCCTCGGCCGGCTGCACCACCTGCGCCTGGACGCCGAGAACCCCGAGGACTGGGACCGCTTCCACGCCGTCCTCAAGGACCGGCCGCGCCCGGAGGAGGCCGTCCGCGTCTTCTACCTCGCGGTCGCCCCGCGGCTGTTCGGCGCGCTGTGCCGCCGGCTCGACGAGATCGGCGTCGTCGACGAACGCGCGCGGGTGGTCCTGGAGAAGCCGATCGGCCACGACCTGGCCTCGGCCCGCGAGGTCAACGACGCGGTCGGCCAGGTCTTCGACGAGTCGCAGATCTTCCGCATCGACCACTACCTCGGCAAGGAGAGCGTCCAGAACCTCCTGGTCACCCGGTTCGCCAACACGTTCCTCGAGCCGCTCTGGAACTCTCAGTGGGTCGACCACGTCCAGATCACCGTCGCCGAGACGGTCGGCGTGGGCAGCCGCGGCGAGTACTACGACCACGCGGGCGCGATGCGCGACATGGTGCAGAACCACCTGCTCCAGCTGCTCTGCCTGGTCGCCATGGAGCCCCCGACGTACGTCGGCCGCGAGACCGTGCGCGACGAGAAGCTCAAGGTGCTGCAGGCGCTGCGGCCGATGACGCCCGCCGACGTCGACCACGACACGGTCCGCGGCCGGTACGCCGCCGGGCTCGTCGACGGGGACCCCGTCCCGTCGTACGCCGACGAGCTCGGCCACCACGCCTCGCGCACCGAGACGTTCGTGGCGCTCAAGACCGAGGTGCAGAACTGGCGCTGGGCCGGGGTGCCGTTCTACCTGCGCACCGGCAAGCGGATGGACCGGCGGGTCTCGGAGATCGTCGTGGTCTTCAAGCAGCCGCCGCACCCGATGTTCCCGAACAGCCGAGGGCGTCACCGCCCCGAACCGGCTGCACATCCAGGTCCAGCCCGACGAGGGCATGCGGCTGCACCTGACCGCCAAGGAGCCGGGCCCGGGCGGCATCCGCCTGCGCCCGGTCTCGCTGGACCTCAGCTACGCGACCGCGTTCGAGCAGCGGCTCCCCGACGCCTACGAGCGGCTGCTCATGGACGTCATCAAGGGCAACCCCACCCTCTTCATGCGCCGCGACGAGGTCGAGGCCGCGTGGACCTGGATCGAGCCGATCCTCCAGCGCTGGGCCACCTCGCCGGACCGGCCGCTGCGCTACCCCGCCGGCACCGACGGACCCGACCGCCGCCGCCACCCTGCTCGAGCGCGACGGCCGCACCTGGCAGGAGCCCGACCAGTGACACTCCCTCGCAGTCCACCCCACCGATCGCCGCGGTCACCGCGCGCATCGCCGAGCGCAGCGCGCCGGCCGCGCGGCGTACCTCGAGCGCATCCGCGCCGCCGCCGACGCCGGGCCCGCCCGCGGCCGGCTGGCCTGCGCCAACCTCGCCCACGGCTTCGCCGCCGCCGACCACGACCGGCAAGCAGGCGCTGCGCGGTCGCACCAAGCCCAACCTGGCGATCGTCTCGTCCTACAACGACATGCTCTCGGCACACCAGCCGTACCGCGACTACCCCGCGACCGCTGAAGAAGGCGGTCATCCGCGCCGGCGGCATCGCCCAGTTCGCCGGCGGCGTGCCGGCGATGTGCGACGGCATCACCCAGGGCCGCGACGGCATGCAGCTCTCGCTCTACAGCCGCGACGTGATCGCGATGTCGACCGCGATCGCGCTCTCCCACGACATGTTCGACGGCGCGCTGATGCTCGGCGTCTGCGACAAGATCGTGCCCGGCCTGCTGATCGGCGCGCTGTCCTTCGGCCACCTGCCGACGGTCTTCGTGCCGGCCGGTCCGATGGCCTCGGGCCTGCCGAACGGCGAGAAGGCCGCGGTCCGCCAGCTGTACGCCGAGGGCAAGGTCGGCCGCGAGGAGCTGCTCGAGGCCGAGGCCGCGTCGTACCACTCGGCCGGGCACGTGCACCTTCTACGGCACCGCGAACTCCAACCAGCTGCTGATGGAGGTGCTCGGGCTGCACCTGCCCGGCTCCTCGTTCGTGAACCCCGGCACCCCGCTGCGCGAGGCGCTGACCCGCGCCGCCGGCGCGCCGCGCCACCGAGCTCACCGCCCAGGGCGGCGAGCCGACCCCGATCGGCGAGATCGTCGACGAGAAGGCGATCGTCAACGCCTGCGTCGCGCTGCTGGCCAGCGGCGGCTCGACCAACCACACCCTGCACCTCGTCGCGATCGCGCGCGCGGCGGGCATCACGCTGACCTGGGACGACCTGTCCGACCTGTCGGCGGTGGTGCCGCTGCTGTGCGCGGATCTACCCCAACGGCGAGGCGGACGTGAACCACTTCCACGCCGCCGGCGGCATCGCGTTCCTCGTGCACACGCTGCTGCGGGCGGGCCTGCTGCACGAGGACGTGCGGACCGTCGCCGGCCGCGGCCTGTGGCGCTACACCACCGAGCCCGGTGCTGCGCGGCGACGAGCTGACCTGGGAGGAGGGGCCGAAGGCCTCCCTCGACCTCGACCGTGCTGCGCCCGGCCGACGACCCGTTCGCCCCCGACGGCGGCCTGCGAGCTGCTGACGCGGCCCGCTCGGCCGCGCGGTGATCAAGACCTCGGCGGTCAAGCCCGAGCACCGGCGTGGTCACCGCGCCGGCGCTGGTCTTCGACGACCAGCACGACTTCCTCGAGGCGTTCGCCGCCGGCGAGCTCGACGGCCGCGACCTCGTCGCGGTCATCCGCTACCAGGGCCCGGCCGCCAACGGGATGCCCGAGCTGCACAAGCTCACCCCCGCGCTCGGCGTGCTGCAGGACCGCGGCCAGCAGGTCGCGATCGTCACCGACGGCCGGATGTCCGGCGCGTCCGGCAAGGTCCCGGCCGCGATCCACGTCACGCCCGAGGCCGCGCTCGGCGGCCCGCTCGCGCGGGTCCGCGACGGCGACCTGGTCACCGTCGACGCGGACACCGGCGTGCTCGACCTGCACGTCGAGCACGAGCCGAGCTCGCCGCGCCGCCCGGCCACCGGCCGCGCGCCCGCAGGGGCGCGGAGTGGGCCGGCACCGGGCGCGAGCTGTTCGCGGCGTTCCGCGCCACCGTCGGCTCGGCCGACGCCGGCGCCAGCGTCTTCCCGGGCGTCGGCGCCCCCGGCCAGGAGGTCCCCGTTGTCCAGCCTGCTTGAGCTCGCTCGCTGCTCGACCGTCGTCCCGGTCATGCCGGTCGTCGTGGTCGACGACCTGCCGCCCAGGGCGTCCGGCTCGCGCGCGCGCTGGTCGCCGGCGGGCTGCCGGCCATCGAGCTGACGCTGCGCACCGCCGCCGCGCTCGACGCGATCCGCGCGATCGCCGACGAGGTGCCCGAGATCCTCGTCGGCGCCGGCACCGTCTGACGCCGGCCAGGCCAAGCGAGGCCGCCGCGGACGCGGGCGCGCAGTTCCTCGTCTCCCCCGGCACCACCGGCTCCCTGCTCGCACGCCATGGCAGGACAGCGGGCTGCCGTTCCTGCCCGGCGCCGCCACGCGTCTCGGAGGTGCTGGCCGTCGACTCGAGGCCGGCTGCACCCAGCTCAAGTTCTTCCCGGCCGAGGCGTCCGGCGGCGCCGCGTTCCTGACGGCGATCGCCGGCCCGCTGCCGGCGGCCCGGTTCTGCCCCACCGGCGGGATCACGGCGGCCACGGCGCCGGCGTACCTCGCACTGCCGAACGTCGGCTGCGTCGGCGGCTCCTGGCTCACCCCCGCCGACGCGGTCGCGGCCGGCGACTGGGCGCGCATCTCGGCCCTCGCCTCGGAGGCGGCCGGTCTGGTTCGCTGAGGTCGTGCGCCCCTCGCCGGATCGACAGTACGACGTCACCCTGCCCACCCATGACGTCCGGGTCCTCGAGTGGGGGCCGCCGGGCGGTCCGCTCGCGGTCGCGCTGCACGGCTTCCCCGACACCGCGCTGACCTGGCGCCACGGCTCGCCCCGCTGCTGGCCGACGCCGGCTGGCGGGTGGCCGCGCCGTACCTGCGCGGCTACGCGCCCTCGGGCATCCCGTCCGACCACGACTACTCGGTGCGCGCGCTGGCCGGTGACGCGGTCACGCTGCACGACCGGCTCGGCGGCGACCAGCGCGCCGCCCTGATCGGACACGACTGGGGCGCGATCACCACGACCGCGGTCGCGGGCGACCCCGCGTCGCCGTACGCGAAGCACGTCGCGCTCGCCGTCCCGCCGCTGAGCCGGATGAACCCGTCGCTGCGCACGCTCGGCACCTGGGCGTCGGCCGTGGCGCGGCAGCCACTGCACTCGTGGTACATCGCGGTCAACCAGGTGCCGGGCCTGGCCGAGCGCCGCTTCCACGGGCTGGCCGCGCGGCTGTGGCGCTCCTGGTCGCCGGGCTACGACGCCACCGCGGACCTCGAGCACCTGCGTGACTCGGTCCCCGACCGGGCGCACGCGACGGCGGTCGTGTCCTACTACCGGGCGCTGCTCGGGCCGGGCGTCGCGCCGGCGCTGGCCGAGCCGGTGCACCCGCTGCTGGTCCTGCACGGCACCGACGACCACTGCCTCGAGCCCGGCCTCGCCCGGCTCGCGGGCGCCACGACCGTCGGCGGCGCGGGGCACTTCCTCCAGCTCGAGCAGCCCGCACGGGTCGCCGCGTCGATCCTCAACTTCCTGGACGCGCCCCGCGCCTGAAGCAGCCGACCAGGTGCGGGTCGAAGAGCCCGATCGCCTCCATCAGCGCGTACATCGTGGTCGGGCCGACGAACGCGAAGCCGCGCTTCTTCAGCGCCCTGGACAGTGCGACGGACTCCGCGGACGTGGTCGCCATCTCGGCGGTGTCCTCCCACGCCGGCGGCTCGTCGGGGGCGAAGGACAGCACGAAGTCCTCGAGCCCCTCGCCCTCGCGCAGCCCGACCGTGGCCCGCGCGTTGGTGACCGCGGCCTCGATCTTGAGCCGGTTGCGCACGATCCGCGGCTCCTGCATCAGCCGCTCGACGTCGTCGGGCCCGAACACCGCGATCGCATCGGCGTCGAAGGCGTGGAACACCTCGCGGAACGCCGGGCGCTTGTTGAGGATCGTCGACCACGACAGCCCGGACTGGAACGCCTCGAGCGTGAGCCGCTCGAGGTACGCCGACTCCCCGCTCACGCGGTTGCCCCACTCGGTGTCGTGGTAGTCGCGCATCACGCCGGGCCCGCCGGCCCAGGGGCAGCGCGCGACACCGTCCTCACCGATCACCGGTCCCATGCCGCCATCCAAGCGCACCGCGCCGACGCCGCGCCGACAGCCTGAACCGTGCGGCCACCGCAGCCGTGTTCCCGGGCAACCCCCCAGGAAGGGAGCGGACCATGTCCATCCAGGCACGACGCACCATCGCCGCGGCCGGCGGCCTCGCCCTCGTCGCCGCCGGCACCCTCGCCGGCGCACCGGCCGGCGCCGCCGGGACCGACGACAGCCCCCAGCACCACCGCCGCCTCGAGGCCAACCTCCGCCCCAGCGGCGACCCGGACGGGTCGGGCGAGGCGCACCTGACGCTGAACAAGGCCCGCAAGCGGGTCTGCGCGACGATCACCTGGGAGCACATCGACTCCCCCGACGCCGCGCACATCCACCGCGGGTCCGACGGCTCGATCGTGGTCGACCTGACCGGCTCGGTCACCGGCGGGTCCCGCTGCGCGACGGGCGTGTCGAAGCGCACCATCGGGGCACTGCAGCGTCACCCGGGCCGGTACTACGTCAACGTCCACAACCCGACGTACCCGGCCGGCGCCATCCAGGGGACGCTGCGGCACTGACCGCTACCGGCGTTCCTTCAGGCGCGCGTTGGGCAGCGACGGGGCCGGGATCGGCGGCAGCTCGTCACCGACGGGGATGCCGAACCAGCCGTCGACCAGGCCGGCGTCGGTGACCTGCTCCTGCCAGCGGGCGCGCCACTCGACGACCTCCTCGTGGGTGCGGGCGACGAGGTTCCACCACATCACGATCGCCTCGCCGAACGGCGGCCCGCCGAGCAGCAGCAGCCGCGCCGGCTCGTCGTACGCCGTCAGGCTCAGCGTGCGGCGACCGGGCGGGACGTAGGCGAGGTCGCTGGGCTTGGCCTCGACGCCGTCGACGCTGATCACGCCCGTGTCCACGAGGACCCCGTGCTCGAAGGACGCGTCGACGTCGAGGTCCACCGTCGTACCGGGCTCGAGCAGCAGCTCGGCACCCAGCAGCGGGGTGTACGTCGGGACCGGCGACGTGTCGCCGAGCAGCGAGCCGAGGAGGACCCGCGCCTCCCAGCCCGGACCGGTCATCGGTTCGGGTGCGTGGTGGTCGAAGCGCGGGTCGGTGTGCCGGTCGGTGTCCGGCAGCGCGACCCACAGCTGGGCGCCGTGCAGCGTGGACGTCGACGGCGTGGAGACCTCGGAGTGGCTGATGCCGCGGCCGGCGGTCATCAGGTTGACCTCGCCGGGGCGGACCAGCGCGTGGTGTCCCGCGCTGTCGCGGTGCTCGATCTCGCCGGTGAACAGCCAGCTGACCGTCTGCAGGCCGGTGTGCGGATGCGGGGCGACCTTCATGCCGCCGGTCTCGCGCGACCTCGTCGGGGCCGTAGTGGTCCACGAAGCACCACGCCCCGATCAGCGAGCGGTGCCGCTGCGGCAGAGTCCGGCGCACCCGCATCGCCCGGGGGCCACCCAGCGGTACGTCGCGCGGGGTCATGATCTCGACGGCGCCGGTGACGGCACACTGCGCGGTCACCTCGTCCGGCCGGTCCTCGAGGTTGCTCACCACGCCATTCTCGCGCCGGTCGCAATAGTCCTTTCGACCCTGTCCCGCGGCGGCTCGGCAGGTTTACCTTGCCCTTGACCAGTCGCTCCCAGGAGGACAGACCCATGGCCAGCAACGTGCCGCCGCCCATCGACCCGTCCCAGCCCTACCAGACGCCGCCGCCACCGGCCGTCGGCTTCCCGCGACCGGGCGAGCTGCTCGATCGCTTCCTCGCCCGCCTGATCGACGGCGTGATCCTCGGCGTCGCCTTCGGGATCATCAGCGGCGTCTTCACCGCGATCTTCAACGGCTACCTGTACTGGTTCCTCACCGCGGTCATCAGCTCGATCGGGTACCTGGCGTACTTCGCCCTCCTCGAGTCGAGCCGCGGCGCCACGATCGGCAAGCAGGTGCTCAAGCTCAAGGTGGTCGGACCGGACGGGCTGTCCCTGCCCACCCAGGAGCAGGCCGTGCGCCGCAACATCTGGACCGCGTTCGGCATCGCCGGCGTCGTCCCGATCCTCGGCACTCTCATCGGCGGCATCGCCAGCCTGGTCGCGGTCATCATGATCGCGGTCCAGATCAGCGGCGACACCGCCAACCGGCAGGGGTGGCACGACCGGTTCGCCGGCGGCACCCGGGTGCTCAAGATCGGCTGAGCCTCAGATCAGCTCCAGCGTGACCCGCGCCGAGTCCCCCACGTCGAGGGACTCGGCGCGGCGCACCGCCTTCTTCACCGGCAGCGCGTAGCCCCGCTTGTCGGGGAACACCGACGTGCGCCACGTCGTCGCGCCCACCGTCACCTCCACGCGCACCGAGCCGAAGCCGCGCGGCGGGCCGGAGCGCAGCCGGATCTCCTCGGTCTCGTCCTCGGGCACCGTGACGAAGACCCACTGCGAGCTCGCGGGCGCGGACTCCCACTCCCACAGCTCCGCGTCGAACGTGCACGTCCAGCCCATGGGGGCGAGCCTGCACCACGGCGCCGACGGCCGCCACGCCCGCGAAAGTCATGCGGAAGTGGTGTGGAATTCCGCTTGCATCTCGAACTGGTGTTCGGTTATGATGGGAACCATGAACTCGCCAGCCACCGCCACCACCGTCGAGGACCTGCTCCGCGACGGCACGGCGGCGGAGCTGGTCGACGCGATCCGCGGCTACGAGGACCAGGTCGCGGCCGCCCAGGCCGCGCAGGCGAGGCTGACCGCACGGTTGAAGCAGGTCCGGCCTGACGATGCGCCCGGGCTGGTGGGGTACGCCCGCCGCGTCTCTCCCGCCCGCGCCTCGCGGCACATCGGGCTGGCGCAGGCGCTGACCGGCGAGCTGCCGCACACGCTGGCCGCGATGGAGTCCGGGGCCCTGTCGGAGTGGCGGGCCACCCTGATCGCCCGCGAGACCGCCTGCCTGTCCCCCGACCTGCGCGCGGTCGTCGACCAGGAGATCGCCGCCGTGGGCCCGGACGGCAGCTACCCGTTCGACGGGTGGGGCGACCGCAGGTTGGCCGCGGAGGTACGCCGCCTGGTCGCCGGCCTGGACGCCCGCGCCGTGGTCGAACGCCGCTCCCGCGCCGAAGCCGACCGCCGAGTCACCCTGCGCCCCGCGCCCGACGTGATGACCCAGCTCACCGCCCTGCTGCCCGCCGCCCAAGGGGTGGCGGTGTGGGCCACCCTGTCCCAGGCCGCCGACCAGGCCCGCGCCGCCGGCGACCCCCGCACCCGCCAGCAGGTCATCGCCGACACCCTGGTCGAGCGCATCACCGGCCAGGCCACCGCCGACGCGGTCCCGATCACCGTCAACCTGGTCGTCTCCGACCACACCCTGCTGGCCGGCGGCACCGACCCCGCCTGGCTCCACGGCTACGGCCCGGTGACCGCCGAGACCGCCCGCGACCTGACCCGGACCGCCCTCGACCAGGCCCGCGCCGCGCTGCGCCGGCTCTACGCCCGACCCGCCACCGGCGCCCTGGTCGCCATGGAGTCGGTCGCCCGCGCCTTCCCGAAGGCGCTCGGGTTGTTCATCGAGCTGCGCGACCAGACCTGCCGCGCCCTGTGGTGCGACGCGCCCGTCCGCCACATCGACCACGCCGTCGAGCACGCCGACGGCGGCCCCACCACCGCCGAGAACGGCCAGGGCGCCTGCGAGCAGTGCAACCACATCAAACAAGCCCCCGGCTGGCGAGCCACCTCCACCGGCCCACCCGACAGCCGGCACCGGATCAAGACCCGGCTCCCCACCGGACACACGGTCGTCTCCACCGCACCCCGCGCACCCACCCCCAGCAGCCACCCCGACCCAGCCGAGTCGAGATCGCCTTCCGCGAGATCGTGCTCAACTACGGCGCCGCCTGAACGGTTCTGCTCGGCCGGCTGCCTGGCGGCCGGGTTGGAAGGGCTTCCCGATTCGCCTCGTAACGGACCGCTCGGTCATGGCGAGGATCCCGCCGCCTGCCGGCGCAGTCGAGTTACCGGATCCGCCGATGAGCGGGCCGCCCGGGCGGGTCGTGTGCCTGCAGGCGCGCCATAGCGCGTTCCCAGGCACACGACCCGATCACCCCGAGGCATGGTCGCACTCATCTGCCGCGAAGTGGGTCGTTTCTGAGGCGTGTCCTTCCGCCGCAAGCTCGACACAGCACTTTCCGATGATGGAGCTCGTTGCCGCCTCGCGTGCCCCGTCGGCCAGTGGGATGGTGAAAGTGATGAGACGACACCATCGCGTAGCAGCCAGCGGGGTGCGCAGGGCGCAGAGCGAGCGGCTGCGCCGGCGTCAGCGGTGGTACTTCGCCCTGATGGGCGTTTGCCTGGTGCTGATCCTGCTGGCTTGGAACCTGGTCCGGTTGTGGTCGACGACGGCAGCCGTGGCCATGTCGGTCGTCGCTGCTGTGCTCCCACCGGTCGCCGCGATCATCGCCAACTGGGGCGAGGACCGCTGACGACGAGGGTGGCGGTGTCGCTATGCCGCAAGGTGCCTCATTCCGCCGCATGCCGGTGCAGCTCCTTGCGATCGGGCGTCAGTCCGCACGCAGAAGTAGCGCGAGTGCGAGCAGGCCTATCCCAAGTGCGAGCAGCGCCAGATGAACCAGCTTGACGATGTGCACGTCGCAGGCGGCTCGGGTGAATGCCGCGGCTGTCGCCGGATCGGTCAGGTCTGGCTCAGGACGATCCTCGTCGTCCCAGCGGTGGTGCAGTCGCACACTTCCAGTGTGATCCAGCGAGCCACCGGCCGGCTCACCGGCTGACCGTGTTCGTCCAGGCGATCGCAAGCGCGCTGAGTCCGATCCCCACGAAACACAGCGCCAGCGCCTGCAAGAAGAGTTGGAGGGACTGTCTGTCCATCACGCGCCCCCCGATCCCTAACGACCTTGCCCGAGACACTGTCCGCTGAGAGACGCTAGGTGACCACGCCTGCGGTTGCAGCCCCGAAATCGGGGAGCCCGAACCGTGGGAATCCGGATACCGGTTCGCCGGTGGAGTCGTCATGGTCCCTTCCCCCAGAGACGGACAGGAGTCCACCACGACCGTGAGCGGTCGTCAGACCACAGTCACGCCTGACGGCCCGCCCACGTCCACGCGTACGCCGGATCCTCGACGGCCAAGCCACCCTCGCCGAGATCCAGCGGGGCGAACGTGTCGACCATGACCGCGGACTCGTCGAAGAACTCCGCACCGAGCGAGGCCTCGATCGCCGACGGCTGGGGGCCGTGGGCGTAGCCGCCGGGGTGCAGCGAGATGGAGCCGAGGCCGATGCCCGAGCCCTTGCGGGCCTCGTAGTCGCCGGCGACGTAGAACATCACCTCGTCGCTGTCGACGTTCGAGTGGTAGTACGGCACCGGGATCGCCAGCGGGTGGTAGTCGACCTTGCGCGGCAGGAAGTTGCACACCACGAAGTTGTGGCCCTCGAAGACCTGGTGCACCGGCGGCGGCTGGTGGATCTTGCCGGTGATCGGCATGTAGTCCTCGATGTTGAACGTGTACGGGTACAGGCAGCCGTCCCACCCGACCACGTCGAAGGGGTGCGTCGCGTACGTCATCCGCGTCCCGACGATGCCGGCACTGGTGCGGTGCTTGACGAGCACGTCGACGTCTTCCCCTTCGACCGTGAACGGCTGCTCCGGGCCGTACAGGTCGCGCTCGCAGTACGGCGCGTGCTCGAGCAGCTGCCCGTAGCGCGACAGGTAGCGCTTCGGCGGGGCGATGTGGCTGTTCGCCTCGATCGCGTACAGCCGGCTCGGCTCGGCCGGGACCCAGCGGTGCGTGGTCGCCCGCGGGATCACCACGTAGTCGCCGGCCCGGTAGCCGATCACACCGAACACCGTCTCGACCACGCCGCCGCCGGACTCGACGTACACGCACTCGTCGCCGATCGCGTTGCGGTAGTACGGCGACGGGTCGGTGCCGGTCACGACGTACCCGATCCGGACGTCGTTGTTGCCCAGGACCAGGCGGCGGTCGTTGACGGCATCCGTGCCGGTCCGCAGCTCGTGGAGCTTGAGATGGCGCGGCTTGAGCGGGTGGTTCGGGGTGCGCGTCTGGTCGGGGAGCTCCCAGGGCTCGCTGGCGACGATCGCGGACGGGACGCCGCGGTGGTAGAGCAGGGAGGAGTCGGAGGAGAAGCCCTCCTCGCCCATCAGCTCCTCGTAGTAGAGCCGCCCCTCGCCGTCGCGGAATTGGGTGTGCCGCTTCGGGGGTACCTCACCGATCCGTCGGTAGTGCGCCATCGGATTTCTCCCGCGTTCGATAGTCGAACAATCTCGTCCGGAATGTGCCTCACGGTTAGAGTAGCCAGCGTGTCAACGGAGCCACTTCCCCCAGCCCTGCGCGGCCTCGTCGACGACGCCGCCATCTTCCCGCCGGGCGACGTCCCGCTGGCCGAGGCGGCGGCCGCCCACCAGGCCCGCCGGGCCGAGCCGTACGCCGACCTGGTCGGCACGTTCGTCGCCAAGGACACCGACCTCCCCGACCTGAAGGCCACCCCGCTCGCCCTGTCCGTCGTGGTGACCGGCGGCGCCGGCCAGGTGGCGGGCGCGGTGACGATCGCCCGCAAGCTGCACATCGCCGTCGAGGGCCTCGAGATCGCGCTGCGCGACCCCACCGACCCGGTCGGCGCCGCCCGCCGGGTCGCCGCCGCGGTGGACGCCGCGCGCGCCGACGGCCAGCTCGACGACCACGTGCCGGTGTACGTCGAGATCCCCGCGACCTGCACCGAACCCCTGTGGCTGGCGGCCGCCGACGAGGTCGCGGCCAACGAGTTCCGGCTCAAGTTCCGGACCGGCGGGCTGGAGTACGCGGCGTACCCGCCCGCGATCGCGCTGGCCGGCTGGGTCGACGCCGCGCTCGACCGCGAGACGCCGTTCAAGGCCACCGCCGGCCTGCACCGCGCGGTCCGCCACACCGGCGACGACGGGTTCGAGCACCACGGCTTCCTCAACCTGCTCGTCGCGACCCGCGAGGCGTTCGACGGCGCCTCACGCGACGACGTCGTCGCCCTGCTCGAGGAGCGCGACGGCGAGGCACTGGTCGCGCAGGCGCACGAGCTCGAGCGCGCCCGCCGCTGGTTCACCTCGTTCGGCTCCTGCTCGGTCAGCGAGCCCCTCGACGACCTGATCACCCTCGGACTGCTGGAGAAGCCGTGACCACGCCCCTGACCACCTGGGTCCCCGGAGCCGCCGGCTCCCACTTCGACATCGACAACCTGCCGTACGGCGTGTTCTCCCGCCCGGGCGAGGAGCCGCGCGTCGGCGTCCGCATCGGCGACCACGTCCTCGACCTCGCGCCGGTGTCGGCGGCCGAGATGCTCGACGTGCACCACGTGTTCCAGGCGCCCACGCTCAACCCGCTGATGGCGCAGGGCCGGCAGGTCCGCGAATCGGTACGCCGCTGGGTGATCGCCCTGCTCACCGAGGATCCCGAGCGCGACCTCGTCGAGCCGCACCTGGTCCCGCTCGCCGACGTGACACTGCACCTGCCGTTCGAGGTCGCCGACTACGTCGACTTCTACGCCTCCGAGCACCACGCCACGAACGTCGGCAAGATCTTCCGCCCCGACGGCGAGGCGCTGCTGCCGAACTGGAAGCGCCTCCCGGTCGGCTACCACGGCCGGGCCGGCACGGTGGTCGCGTCCGGTACGCCGATCGTCCGGCCCAGCGGGCAGCGCCGGGGCGAGAGCGAGCCGGTGTTCGGACCGTCCACCCGGCTCGACATCGAGGCCGAGCTGGGCTTCGTCGTCGGCACCGGGTCGGAGCTGGGCACAGCGGTGTCGTACGCCGCGTTCGCCGACCACGTGTTCGGCGTCGTCGGGGTCAACGACTGGTCCGCGCGCGACATCCAGGCGTGGGAGTACGTGCCGCTCGGGCCGTTCCTCGGCAAGTCGTTCGCGACCTCGATCTCCCACTGGGTCACGCCGCTCGAGGCGCTCGACGCCGCGTGGGTCGACCTGCCCGGACAGGACCCCGAGCCGCTCCCCTACCTCGGGCCCGGCGCGACCCAGGGCCTCGACATCTCCATCGAGATCGTGCGCAACGGCGAGGTGATCAGCCGCCCGCCGTACCGGACCATGTACTGGTCGCCGGCCCAGATGCTCGCGCACCTGACGGTCAACGGCGCCTCGCTGCGCACCGGTGACCTGTTCGCGTCCGGGACGGTCAGCGGCACCGAGCCGGACCAGCGCGGCTCGTTGCTCGAGATCGGCTGGGGTGACGAGTCGGTGTTCCTCGCCGACGGCGACGAGATCACGCTGCGCTACACCGCCCCCGGCACCGCGGGTGGGAAGATCGCGCTCGGCGAGGTGACGGGCCGGATCGAGCCGGTCCGCGGCTGAGCCTCTCTTCAGAGGAAGGCCTGCGCCCCGACGTACGTCGTCACGGCGCCGGTCAACACGGTCGTGGCGGCCACGAACGCCCCGGCACCGGCGACTCCGAGCAGCCGCCGGCCGCGGCTCCCCTCGCGGGGCAGGACCGTCCGGCGTACCCACCCGGCGCCCCGCCCCGCCTGCGCGAGCATCGTCCGTGCCCACGCGTACTCGAGCGCGAGGAGAGCCATCCCGAGGGCGATGACCACCAGCCCCGGACCCGGCAGGACCAGCATCGCGATGCCCGCGACGATGGTGAGCGGGCCGGCCACCGTCACGCCCACCCGGACCGCGGCCTTGCGGACCGGTCCACGCGCTGCCCAGGCGTCGATGCGGTCGAGCAGGGCCTGGGCGCGGGGCGAGAGCTCGGGGTGGGTCACCCCTTCATGGTCCCGGAACTCACTGAGAGCACTCTGAGCGAGTCCCTGGGTCCACGCTGCCCCCATGTACGGCGGGCCGCCGGTGGTGGTCGTCGGGAACGGACCGGTCGGGCAGACCGTCGCGCTGCTGCTGGACCGGTGGGAGATCCCGGCCCTGGTCGTCGACGCCCACGAGCGTCGCGAGGTGGTCGGCTCGCGCTCGATCTGCCAGCAGCGCGAGACCCTCGACATCTGGGACTCGGTCGGCGCGGGCCGCACGATCGCCGACGACGCGCACGTCGCGGCCGTGGTGCCGACGGGTGAGGTGGGTGCTGCGGTGCAGCGGTTGCTGGGGTAGCGCTCGGCGACACGACGGACCGGGTGGTGCCCGTCCGGCGCCGATCCGGTTGGCTGTCCCCATGAGCAGCATCGAGGTAGTGCCCACCGACGACGCAGCGCGCTTCCTGGCGACCGACCGGCTGGTCTGGTTCGACGAGTCGCTGGCGGCACCGGCCGAGGACCAGCTCGTGGCGCTGCCCGCCGACCAGCGGTTCGCCGCGCTGCGCGAGGGCGCCGACCCGACGACGTACCCGGGCGTGTACGGCGTCTACCCGCTCGAGCTCGCGGTCCCCGGCGAGGACGACGAGCCCCGGCTCCTCCCCTGCGCCGGCCTGACCTGGGTCGGGGTCCACCCGGACCACCGGCGCCGCGGCGTGCTGACCGCGATGATCCGCCACCACCTCGAGCGGGTGCACGAGACACCGGGGACGTCGATCTCCGCCCTGCACGCCAGCGAGCCCGCCATCTACGGCCGGTACGGCTACGGACTGGCGTCCCTCGAGCTCACGACGACGCTCTCCCGCGGGACGACCCTGACCGCGCCCGGGCTGGAGGACGCGGCCAGCGCGGTGACCACGCAGGTGGGGACCGTCACCGACGCCGGCGTGCCGCAGCGCATGCGCGACTGCCACCGCGCCACCGTGGAGACCGGTGCCGTGGTCGGAGCGGTCGGGTACTACGAGCAGCTGTGCCAGCAGTTCCCCGAGCGGACGCGCGACCGGGAGCCGTGGCGGGTCCTGTTCGCCCGCCGCGACGGGCGCGACGTGGGGTTCGCGATGTTCCGCCGCGAGCAGAAGTGGGTGGACTCGCGGCCGGCGGGCCGGCTCGAGGCCTTCGCGGTCATCGGCGAGCCGGCGGCCCGGCTCGCGCTGCTGCGCCGGCTGGTCGACTTCGACCTGGTCGCGACCGTCTCGGTCCGCACGGTCGGCCTCGACGACCCGCTGCTGCACTGGGCCGGCGGCCCGCGCGCCACGGCGGGCGTGGCGACGTACGACAGCCTGTGGGTGCGGCTGGTCGACCTCCCCGAGGCGCTGATCGCCCGGGCGTGGAACGCGGCGTGCGACGTCGTGGTCGACGTCGCCGACACCCACGCGCCGTGGAACGAGGGGCGGTGGCGGATCCACGCCGACGCCTCCGGCGCCGCGGAGGTGGAGCGCACCACCGCAGACGCCGACCTCCGGCTGACGGCAGACGCGCTCGGCTCGGCGTACCTCGGCGGCGGGAACCTCGCCGTGCTCGCGCGGACCGGCCACCTCACCGAGGCCCGGCCCGGCGCCGCGCGCGACCTGTGGCGCGCGCTGCGCACCGACGCCGCGCCCGCGGCGTCGGTGATGTTCTAGTCGGTCGCCGATCGATGTCGGGTCGTGTGCCTGAGACCGCCCTATAGGTCGGTCTCAGGCACACGACCCGGACCAGCCGGCGTGACGCGCTCACTCAGTCAGAGCGGGACGCCGCGGATCGAGGCGTCGAGGACCTCGACGGTGTGGGCGAGCCGCATCGGGTGGCCGGAGCGTTCGACGGCCGACGCGACCTGCATCAGGCAGCCGGGGTTCGCGGTGACCAGGACGTCCGCGCCGGTGGCGACGACGTGGGCGGCCTTGCGGTCACCGAGCTCGCGCGCGGGCTCGGGGTGCAGGACGTTGTAGATGCCGGCCGAGCCGCAGCACAGCTCGGGCTCGGCGATCTCGCGCAGCTCGAGGCCGGGGATCGCCTCGAGCAGCCGGCGCGGCGCCGCCCGGATGCCCTGGGCGTGCGCCAAGTGGCAGGCGTCGTGGTACGCGACCGAGATGTCCAGCGGGTGCCGCTCGGCGACCGGGCCGAGCTCGTCGAGCAGCTCGCTGACGTCGCGCACCCGGTCCTGGAACGGCTGCGCCTCGGGGCCGAGGAGCTCGACGTACTCCTTCATCGCCGACCCGCACCCGGCGGCGTTGACGACGATCCGCTCGACGCCGGCGTCCTCGAAGCTCTCGATCAGCCGCCGCGCGTAGCGCTTCGCCTCGTCCGACCGACCGTTGTGCACCGACAGGGCGCCGCAACATCCCTGGTCCGGGGGTACGACGACGGCGCACCCCTCGGCCTGCAGCACCCGCGCGGTCGCGGCGTTCACGCCGGGGAAGAACGCGCCCTGGACGCAGCCGGTCAACAGCCCGACGACCATCCGCTGCGGGCCGTGCGCCGGGAGCCGCTCGGGCAGCCGCTCGGGCTTCGACAGCCGCGGCGCGAGCCGCTCCATGGCGGCGAGCGAGGGCGCCACCCGGTCGAGCAGGCCGGTACGCCGCAGCGCGCGGTCGAGCCCGGTGCGCTGGACGCCGCGCAGCGGACCGCGCAGCAGGCGCAGCCGCCGCGGGTGCGGGAACACCGCGAACACCAGCGCCCGCAGGGCCCGGTCCGCCGCCGGCCGCCGATGCGTCTCCTCGACCTCGGCGCGCGTCTGCTCGATCAGCCGGTCGTACTGGACGCCGGACGGGCAGGCGGTCACGCACGCCATGCAGCCCAGGCACGCGTCCCAGTGCCCGACCATCGCCTCGGACACCGGCGCGCCGTCGACGACCTGCTGCATCAGCTGGATGCGCCCGCGCGGGCTGTCCATCTCCTCGCCCCACAGCACGTACGTCGGACAGGTCGGCAGGCAGAAGCCGCAGTGCACGCAGTCGTCGATCAGCTCCGGGTCCATCAGATCCCTCCCACGAACCGCCCCGGCGCCAGCCGGTGCTCCGGGTCGAACTCGGCCTTCACCCGCCGCATCAGGTCCAGCGCCGGCACCGGCCCCCACACGTCGACCGACCGCTTCACCTCGTCGGGGGCGTCGACGACCACGACCGTGCCGCCGTGGCGGGCGGCGACCGCGCGCAGTCCCGGTAGGGCGTCCGGCGCGGCGAGCGCGGCGTACACGACCCCGACGCCGGCCGACCCGCGGACCCGGGCGCCGGCGTCGGCCAGCGCGGCGAGCACGGCGCGGAGCCCGGACAGCGCGAACGTCACCTTGATGCCGGTCTCGCCGGGCCGCCAGGGGTACCGGCCCCACCAGGGTGGCGGGGCGTCCGAGACGGTGCCGCCGATCAGGCCCCGGACGGTCTCGACCCGGGCGGCGACGCCGTCGGTGCGGCCGCCGAGCATGACGACCAGCGTCGTGCCGTCGACCTCGACCGCCCACGGCACGGCCTGCGAGTGGACGACGGCGGGGACGAGGTCGGCCGGGTCGTCGGTCCCGACGGTGACCCAGCGACGTACCTCCGGCTCGGGGTGCAGCCGGAACACCGCCTCGGTGATGACCGCGAGCGTGCCGAACGAGCCGACCACCAGCTTGCCGAGGTCGTAGCCGGCGACGTTCTTCACGACCCGCCCGCCGGCCTTCGCGACGACCCCGTCGGCGCGCACGAGCGTGACGCCGATGAGCAGGTCACGGGCGGTCCCGGCGAGCAGCCGCTGCGGGCCGGACGCGTTCGTGGCGAGGGTGCCGCCGATACTGGCGCCCGGCACGGTCTCGTCGAGCGCGAGCCGCTGCCGCTCCCGGCCGACCACCGCCTGGACGTCGGCGAGCCGCGCCCCCGCCTGGACCTCGACGATCAGGTCGCCGGGCTGGTGGTCGACCACCCGGTCCATCCGGCTGAGGTCGACGACCAGGTCGGTCGCGCCCGGCAGTCCCCAGCCGGGCTTGGTGCCTCTCCCCCGGGCGGCCACCGTGAGTCCCCGGGCCGCGGCGTCGCGCAGCGCCTCGGCCACCTCGGCCGTGGAGGCAGGCTGCGCGACCTCTGGCATCAGAACGCCTCCGCCAGGCCGGCCTCCTGGGCCGGGTGCACGCCCTGGCGCTTGCCGGGGACCTCGCCGCACAGCCGTGGGGTCGGGAAGACCTTGCCGGGGTTGGCGATGCCGCCCGGGTCGAAGGCGCACCGCACCAGCTGCATGGTGTCCAGGTCGTCGTCGTCGAACATCCGCGGCATGTACTTCGCCTTGTCCGTGCCGACGCCGTGCTCGCCGGTGATCGACCCGCCGTGGCTGATGCACAGGTCGAGGATCGCGCCGCTGACCTCCTCGGCCGCCTCGCCCTGCCCGGGCTGCGACTCGTCGAAGAGCACCAGCGGGTGCAGGTTGCCGTCGCCGGCGTGGAACACGTTGGCGACCCGGACGCCGGAGGACGCCGACAGCTCGTCGATCGCGGCGAGCACCTCCGGCAGCGCGGTCCGCGGGATCACGCCGTCCTGGACGATGTAGTCGGGGCTGATCCGGCCGACCGCGGCGAACGCCGACTTCCGGCCCTTCCAGATCAGCGCCCGGTCGGCCGGGTCCGTGGCCAGCCGCTGCTCGAACGCGCCGTGCTCGTCGCACAGCCGGGCCACCTCGTCGTACTCCGCCGCGACCTCGGCCGCGGGCCCGTCCAGCTCGATCACGAGCACCGCGCCGGCGCCCGCCGGGTAGCCGCAGTGCACCGCCTCCTCGGCGGCCGCGATGGCCAGGGCGTCCATCATCTCGATCGCGGCCGGCACGATCCCGGCGGCGATGATCGCCGACACGGCGGCCCCGGCCGCGTCGGTGGACCGGAAGCCGGCCAGCATGGTGCGCACCTCCTCGGGCAGCCGCACCAGGCGCACGGTCACCGACGTGACGACGCCGAGCGTGCCCTCCGACCCGACGACCGCGCCGAGCAGGTCGTAGCCGGGACTGTCCGGCGCCAGCCCGCCGAGGGGTACGACGTCGCCGCCGGTGGTCACGAAGTCCGCGCCGACGACGTGGTTGGTGGTGAAGCCGTACTTCAGGCAGTGGGCACCGCCGGAGTTCTCGGCGACGTTGCCCCCGATCGAGCAGATCTGCTGGCTGCTCGGGTCGGGCGCGTAGTAGTAGCCGTGCGGGGTCGCGGCCCGGGTGACGTCGAGGTTGATGACCCCCGGCTCGACGACCGCGCGCTGGTCGTCGGGGCGGACCTCGCGGATCGTGCGCATCCGGGAGGTGACGATCAGGACGCCCTCGGCGTGCGGCAGCGCGCCGCCGGACAGGCCGGTGCCGGAGCCGCGCGCGACGAACGGCACCCCGTGCGCCGCGCAGGCCCGCACGATCTCGGCCACCTGGGCGGCGGACTCCGGGATGACCACCAGCGCCGGGACGACGCGGTAGTGGGTGAGCCCGTCGCACTCGTAGGTGCGCAGCCGGGCCGGGTCGGTGATCACGCCGTCGGCCGGGAGGAGCTCGCGGGCCCGGGCCGCGACCGCCGCGACCCCCGGCGCCCCCGCGACCCCCGACGCCAGGTCGGTCACGGCATCCGCTCGTACGCGGGCAGGGTCAGGAAGTCGGCGTACTCCTCCGACAGCGCCATCTCGGCGTACAGGTCGCGCGCGTCGTCCCACCGGCGCCCGTCGTCGCCGGCCTCGTCGCGGGCCTTCGCCAGCTCCTCCTCGATCATCGACTCGACCAGGTCGCGGGTGACCTTCTGCCCGCCGGCGAGGACCTGGCCGTGGTGGAGCCACTGCCACACCTGGCTGCGGGAGATCTCCGCGGTCGCGGCGTCCTCCATCAGGTTGAAGATGCCGACCGCGCCCGACCCGCGCAGCCAGGACTCGAGGTAGCGCAGGCCGACCGCGACGTTGTTGCGCAGCCCGGCCTCGGTCGCCTCGCCGGGGGTGGAGCGTACGTCGAGCAGGTCGTCGGCCGTCACGTGCACGTCCTCGCGGAGCCGGTCGAGCTGGTTCGGGCGGTCACCGAGCACCCGGTCGAACGCGCCCCGGCACGCCTCGACCATGCCGGGGTGGGCGACCCACGAGCCGTCGAAGCCGTCACCGGCCTCGCGGGTCTTGTCCTCGGTGAGCTTGGCGAACGCGACGGCGTTCTGCTCCTCGTCCTTGCTCGGGATGAACGCCGCCATGCCACCGATCGCGTGCGCGCCGCGTCGGTGGCAGGTGCGGACCAGCAGCTCGGTGTAGGCGCGCATGAACGGGACCGTCATCGTCACCGAGTTGCGGTCCGGGAGCACCCAGCCCTCGCCGCGGGTGCGGAAGCACTTGATCACGCTGAACATGTAGTCCCAGCGTCCGGCGTTGAGGCCGGCGGAGTGCTCGCGCAGCTCGTAGAGGATCTCCTCCATCTCGAACGCCGCCGGGTAGGTCTCGATCAGGACGGTCGCGCGGATGGTGCCGCGGGGCATGCCGAGGAAGTCCTGGGCGAGGTTGAACGCGTCGTTCCACAGGCGCGCCTCGAGGTGGGACTCCATCTTGGGCAGGTAGAAGTACGGGCCGAGGCCGCGGTCGATCTGGAGCTGGCCGCTGGTGGCCAGGTAGAGCGCGAAGTCGACCAGGCTGCCCGAGGTCGGCTGCCCGTCGAGCTCGAGGTGTTTCTCGGGCAGGTGCCAGCCGCGGGGGCGTACGACGATGGTCGGCTGCGGGCCGTCGTCGAGCCGGTACTCCTTGCCCTCGGGGCTGGTGAAGTCGATGTCGCCGGTGATCGCGTCGCGCAGGTTGAGCTGGCCGCCGACGACGTTCTCCCACAACGGGGTGTTCGCGTCCTCGTGGTCGGCCAGCCAGACCTTCGCGCCGGAGTTCAGCGCGTTGATGGTCATCTTCCGGTCGGTCGGCCCGGTGATCTCGACCCGCCGGTCGACCAGGCCCGGCGCCGGCTCGACGACCCGCCACGAGTCGTCCTCGCGGATCGCCCGGGTCTCCTCGAGGAACCCCAGTCCGCCGCCGTCCGCGATCGCGCGCACCCGCTCCGCGCGCCGGTCGAGCAGCTCGCGCCGTCGGCCGTCGAGCTCGCGGTGCAGGAGCGCGACCAGCTCCAGTGCGCGATCGGTGAGCACCTCGTCGTACCGGGCGTGCATCGGACCCGTGACCTCAACTGCGTGCACCATCTGCCCTTCCTCCGCGTCTCTCGGCCTCGACCCCCGAGCCTCGCACGGACAGTGACCGGCGTCACGTGCGTGGAAACTCGCAATTGCGGAGAGACTGCCGCCCAGAGGCCCTCCTGGCACTGACCGCGGAACGTCATACGGACAGAGCAAGGGGTTGCACCGTCCGTATGACCTCCCGCGATGGTCAGACCTCGTCGCGCGGCAGGGCGGAGTACGCCGTCGCGACCGCCTCGAGCAGCGCGTCGTCGACGGGCAGGTCGCGGTCGTCGAGCCGGGCGATCGCGCGGGCCGGCTGGTGGACGTTCGCCGCGAGGACCAGGTCGGCGCCCTCGAGGTCGGCGAGCCGCACCGGCCCGCGGACCAGATCGCGACCCAGGCCGGCGGCGACGGTGCCCAACTGCGCGACGGTGATGCTGTGGAGCACCTGCGCGTCCGGACTGAGCACCTGCCCGTCCCGCCAGACCAGCACGCTCCAGGTCGTCCCCTCGAGCAGCCGGTCGCCGGCGACGAACAGGGCGTCGTCGTACCCGGCCAGCTGCGCCTCGCGGCGCAGCCGGATCTGGGTGAGGAGGTCCGTGGACTTCACGTGCGGCAGGTCGCGGACGTGGTCGACCGTACGGACCCGCAGGCCGGTGACCGGACGGAACGGGAAGGTGGTGTCGCTCGAGGAGACGAGCACGCGGCAGCCCGAGGCGTCGCGGGGGCCGGCCAGGTCGAGGTGCTCGGGGTGGAGCGTCACCCGCACCGAGGCAGCGCCGGGGACGCCGGCGAGGTGGCCGCGGACCAGGCCGGCCACGTGCTCGGTGTCGAGGTCGTGGTCCCACAGCTCGACGACGCCGCGGGCGAGCCGGTCGAGGTGCCGGGGCCAGGCGAGCACGGTGCCGTCGACGGCGACGAACGTCGTGAACGAGCCGTAGGGCCGCAGGGCGAGCTCGACGGGCACCGCGTCGACCTCGACGCCGTCCAGCGTGTGCCGCCCGCCCGCCACTGCCCTACCTGCCCTACCGGGCCCAGCGGGCGCTCAGCGCCGGCAGCGGGCGCGCGAAGACGTCGCGCTTGCCGTACGACGTGCTCACCCGCCCGACCCGCCGGTAGCCGAGCAGCGTGAAGAGCGACCGGCTCGGCTCGTTCTTCGGATGGATCGTGCACAGGACCTCGCCCTTGCCGAGGTCGGTGGCGCGCTGCTCGAGGAGCTCGACGAGGGCGCGCGCGAGTCCGGCCCGGCGATGCTCGGGAAGTGCCAGCACCAGCTTGAGGTTCACCGCCCGGCCGAGCGCGGCGGCGTCATCGGTGAAGTACTTGCGGATGTTCTCGTCGGTGGTCGCGCCGTCATACAGGACCGCGGCCGCGACCAGCTCGCCGGCGTGGCGGACGCCGAGGGCGACGTGGTCGGTCAGGCACTCCTTGAGCATCACGTCGGTGTTGGCGCGCAGCCAGGCATCCTCGGTGAGCGTGTCGATCACGCGCTCCTGCAGGTCCATCAGCGCCGGCAGGTCGTCGGGGCCGAGCCGGGTGAGCTGGTAGCCCTTGGCCTCGGTGAGGGAGTGCACGTAGGAGTAGTAGCCAGGGTGGATCGGGATGCCGTTGCCGAGCAGGTAGGCGTGCCAGGTCTCGATGAGGTCGTGGATGTTGGCGAAGGCGCCGGCCTGACGGATCAGGGCGGTGTCCAGGACCCCCTTGTCGCCGATGGCGGTGAAGAACCGGTTGCGGAAGAGGTCGTCGGTCAGCGGCAGCTCGAGCGCGCCCTTGGCCAGGAGCAGGTGGAGGGTCTCGAAGAACGTCAGGTAGCTGCTGACGATGAACCGGTCGTCCGCGGTCACCGCCTCCTTGAGCAGGAGCTTGCGCCAGAGCTCGCCGATGTTCGCGTCGGAGGTGAAGCCGCTCTGCAGGTCCCGGATGAACTCGGCCTGGGCGATCCGCTTGGTCAGCCGCACCTCGTAGAGCACCATCAGTGCGCCGATCACACCGCCGACCGCGATGAAGACGCCGAAGGCGGCGGGCCACACCACGTTGATCGCGATCAGGCCGAGGCCGAACATGCCCGCGACGATCGCGATGACGGTGTGGTCCTTGCGGAGAACGCGCAGCTTCACCTGCGGGAGGGTACCTGCGGATCCGCTCAGTGACCGGGACTTGACGCGGCCGCGGCCCGGAACGCCGCCGCGCGCTCCTCGTAGCTGGCGAACTCGTCGAAGCTCGGCGCGCCCGGCGAGAGGAGGACGACGTCCGTGCCGGCCGGGTTGTCGCGCGCGTGGCGCAGCGCGGCGGCGAAGCTGGGCGCGAGCCGCTCGGGGCCCAGGAGGTCGCCGGCCTCGTCCACCAGGCGCGCACCCGCCGGCCCGACCGCGACGACGTCGACGGGCGAGTCGGCCGCCCGCCGGGCGAGGTGGTCGATGAGCGGGGCGAAGGCGAGCCCGCGGTCCGCGCCACCGACGATCAGCGTGACGCGGGCGTCCGGGTAGGTGTCGAGCGCGGCGACGACGGCCTCCGGGGCCGTGGCCAGGCCGTCGTCGACCCAGGCCCGGCCGTCGCCGGACGGCACCCGCTCCAGCCGGTGCGCGAGCGGGGCGAAGGTGCGGGCGGCGTCCAGCAGGCGGCGCCGGTCCTCCGCGTCCAGGCCGGTCCAGGCCGTCACCGCGGTCAGGGCGAGCGCCAGGTTGACCAGGTTGTGACGGCCGCGCACCACGACGTCGCCGGCGGCCAGCTCCCCGACGCCGTCCCACACGACGCCGGCCCCGGACGCGGCCAGGCCGACCGAGCCCGGGTCGACCATCCGCGTGGCCGGGCCGACCCGGGCCGCGACCAGCTCCGCCAGCCCGCCGGCCAGGTCCGGCACCACCACGACCTCGGGGCCGTGCGCCACGAGGTTGAGCTTGTCCGCGACGTACTGCTCGTAGCCGCCGTGCCAGGGCAGGTGCTCGGGGTAGAGCGAGGTGACCACCGCGATGCGCGGCGAGACCGACAGCTCCGCGGCCTGGTAGCTCGACACCTCGGCGACCGCGACCTGCGCGCCGGCGCGGTCGTCGGCGGTCACCGGGGTGCCGCCGTTGCCGACCAGGGAGGACGGTGATGCCGACCCCGCCGAGCACGTGGTGGATGAGCGCGGAGGTGGTGCTCTTGCCCTTGGTGCCGGTGACGCCCATGACCCGGGCGTGGTTGTCGTTCAGCCACAGGTCGGTGAGCGAGGTGATCGCGGTGCCGAGCTCGCGCAGCCGCAGGAACTCCGGCGCGGTGTGCGGCACGCCCGGCGACTTCACCACGACGTCCGCGGCCTCGAGGCGCTCGAGCGCGGCGGGTCCCGCGACGGCCACGTCGCGCAGGTCGTCGGGGACGGCGTCGGTGCCGGTCACGGCGATCGAGGCCGCGACGCCGCGGCCGGCGAGGTCGGCGTACGCCGCCCGTCCCTCGCGGCCGGCGCCCCAGATCACGACCGTGCGGCCGGCAAGGTCCTCAAATCGCACGGGCGACCGCTTCGAGCCGGGGCGGCAGGTGGTGCTCGGTCTCGCGGAACGCGAAGACGGCGTCGATCCCGGCCGCCGGCACGGCGAACCCGGCCAGCTCGGGGCGCGCGAGGAAGGGGTGGTCCCTGCCAGTCGGGGTGGTCGCGCAGCAGGGTCAGCGCGACCCGGCACTCGTCGGGCTCGCCGACGCACTCGAACGGCTTGACCAGGCCCTCGGCGCCGAGCAGCTCCAGGAAGCCCTCGAACTGGGACTCGTCGGCGAACAGGTCGCGGCCGCTGAAGATCGCGAGCAGGGCGTCGCGGGACAGGAACGGCGCGAGGCAGAGGAAGACGAAGCGGCACTTCGGGCAGTTGCCGCACCAGGTCGTGCGCTCGTGCTCCTGCAGCTTGAACGCGCGGTTGCAGCTGGTGAAGACCTGGTGGTACGCCGTGTGGTCGGCGAACCGGCGGGCGATGCGGAGCTCGGTGATGGGCCGCAGGAGCGAGAGGTACTGCGGGGCGCCGGCGGGCAGGCTGTCGCGCAGCAGGCCCTCGAACTCCAGGCTCTTGGACCACTGGTGGTTGACGGTCCGGCCGTGCCAGACGACGTTGCCGTACGACGAGCTCGCCTCGTTGCTGAAGACCACGGTGTCGAAGCCGAGGGCCAGGGCGGTGAGGACGGCGAGGATCGAGTTGACGGCGGTGACCGGCACGTGGCCGTTGGGCGCCCCCGCCTCGTTGAGGCGGAACAGCGCCGGGTCGAGGCGGCGGCGCACCGACCGGAGCGGCAGCCCGGCGACGGCGGCGGTGTTCTCGATGGGCGCGTAGCTGTTGACCGAGAAGAGCTCGACCTCGAAGCCGGCGTCGCGCAGCGCCTCGATCGAGACGATCGAGTCCTTGCCGCCGCCGACCGCGACGAGCAGCCGGGCCGGCGCGGGCGGGGCGTCGTCCGTGGTGTCGTCGGCCGCCAGCTCCGGACCGGCGATGTGGGTGTCGAAGACCTCGGGCAGGTCGTTGACGTAGGCGAACTCGCCGAGCCCGAAGGTGGTCGCCGCGGCCAGGAATGCGCGCTCCTGCGCGGTGAGCCCGTCCGGCACCCGCATCTCGGCGGGCGCGAAGGCCTTGAAGTAGCTCAGCGACGCCGCCAGCGACAGCAGCCGCAGCAACCGGTCGCGCGTGGCGGCCGGGACGTGGTCCAGCGGCGCGGGGAGCTCGACGACCTCGGTGAACTCGTGGCCGGTCCCGTCCGCGGCGGTCGCGCGGTAGTGGAGCTCGACCGTTGCGCCGTCGACGGTCGGCGGGAGGCACACGAACTCCGTCACCCGCAGGGACTCCTCGACCGGCGCACTCACCACGCCGCGAGTTTACGCAGCGAGGCGCAGCCGGCCGACGACCTGGCGGTGGGTGAGCCAGCCGACCACGGCACCGTCGGCGTCGAGGACCGGGACCGAGGAGGCGTCGGTGCGGTCGAGGACCTCGAGCGCCTCGGCCAGGGTCTGGGTCGCGTCGACCGCGGGGACGCGCTCGAGCAGGTCGCGGACGCGGGCCGTGTCGTGCTCGCCGTCGGCGAGGGTCTCGGCGACGGCGCGGGCGGTGATCACGCCGACGTACCGCTCCTGGTCGTCGACGACGGCGAGCCGCTCGGCCTCGGCGAGCCCGCCGACCACGTCGACGAGCGCGTCGCCGATGTGGACCGGGCGGCGTCCGGGGGTCATGACCGACGCCACCTGCACCAGCGCCAGGCGCTCGGCCTGCGGGCGGGCGCCGATGACGACGCCGCGGCGGCGCAGCTTGAGGGTGTAGATCGAGTCCTCGGAGACCAGGTGGCTCACGCCGGTGGCGAGGACGATCGCCGCCATCAACGGCAGGATGATCGAGTACTCGCCGGTGAGCTCGAACATGATCACCACTGCGGTGATCGGGGCCCGGGCCGCGCCGGCGAAGACCGCGCCCATGCCGATCAGGCCGTACGCACCCGCGGCTCCGGCGATGCCCGGCACGAGCAGGTGGGCGGACTGGCCGAACGCGGAGCCGAGCATGGCGCCGATGAACAGGCTGGGGGCGAAGACACCGCCCGACCCGCCGATGCCGATCGTGAGGCTGGTCGCGACCATCTTCCCGACCAGCAGCGCCACCAGGAAGCCGACCGTGTACAGGCCGGCGATCCCGTTGCCGAGCACCGGGTAGCCCACGCCGTACATCTGCGGCAGCACCAGCAGCACGCCGCCGAGCAGCACCCCGCCGACCGCGGGGCGCAGCCACTCCGGGCCGCGCCAGATCCGGTCGCACCCGTCCTCGACGAGGTAGAGGAACCGCGTGAACGCGACGCCGACCAGGCCGGCGATGACGCCGAGCAGCGCGAAGAGGACGTACTCCGAGGGGTGCGCGACCGAGAACGGCGGCAGGGTCAGGAACGGCTGGTCGCCGAGGGCCGCGCGGCCGATCACGCTGGCGGTCACCGAGGACAGCACGACCATGCCGAAGCTGCGCGCGGCGAAGTCGACGAGGATCAGCTCCATCGCGAAGAAGACCCCGGCCAGCGGCGCGTTGAAGGTGGCTGCGATGCCCCCCGCGGCACCGCAGGCGACCAGGATGCGGGTCCGCTCCTCCTCCGCGCGCAGCACCCGCCCGATGGTCGAGCCGATGGCGGAGCCGATCTGGACGATCGGGCCCTCGCGGCCGACCGATCCACCGCCGCCGATGCAGAGGGCCGAGGCCAGCGCCTTGACGACCGCGACCTGCGGCCGGATCCGGCCACCGCGGCGGGCGACCGCGTCCATCACCTCGGGGACGCCGTGGCCGCGCGCCTCGCGGGCGAACGCGTAGACCAGCGGTCCGTAGACGAGGCCGGCGACGACCGGGGCCAGCACCACGAACCACGGCCCCAGCCACGGCAGCCACGGGTGCGCGGCGTGCCCGGCGTCGGAGTAGTCGTCGTGTCCGGAGAGCAGCCGCGTGAAGCTCACGATCAGCCAGCGGAACGCGACCGCACCCAGCCCGGCGCCTGCGCCGACCACCAGAGCCAGGGCCAGCAGCCCCGTCTCCGAGTTGCGGCGCGCGAAGGTCGGGGACACTCGTGCAGTATGCAATAGTTGCCGTATGCAAGGCAAAACGACGTCGGAGGACGTCGTCACGTCCCTGCTGACGGCGTCCCGCGTGCTCGTGGGTGTCGCCGCCCGGTCGCTGGCCGAGGCGGAGGAGCAGGTGACCGTGACGCAGTTCCGCACGCTCGTCGTGCTCTCGGCGCACGACGGGATGAAGCAGGGCTCGCTCGCCGAGCTCCTGGGGGTCAACGCGTCGACCGCGCAGCGGATGGTCGACCGGTTGACCGCCGCCGGCCTCGTGGACCGGCAGCCGAACCCCCGGAGCCGGCGGGAGGTGATGCTCTCCCTCACCGACGCCGGGCGCGAGGTGGTCGACGGCGTGACCGAACGGCGGCGCCGCGAGCTGCAGCGCATCGTGCGCCGGATGCCGCCCGAGCGCCGCTCGGAGGTCGTCGACGCCCTGCGCGCGTTCACCGAGGCGGCGCAGGAGCCCGACGCCACCGCCGGCAGCCTGTGGGGCTGGTCCCTCGTCGCCGAGTGAGGACGGCGCGGCCGCCCGGGTAGCGTGACCGCGTGCAGTTCGGCCAGTACCCCGACCCGGGACACGTCGTCGCCCACCTCAGCGACCCGCACCTGCTGGCCGGCGACGCCCGGCAGTACGGCGTCATCGACACCGAGGCCGGCCTGCGGCTCGCGCTCGACCGGCTGACCCGCCTCGACCCGCTCCCCCGCGCACTCGTGTTCACCGGCGACCTCGCCGACCGGGCGGAGCCCGCGGCGTACCGCCGGCTGCGGGAGGTCGTCGAGCCGGCCGCCGCGGAGATCGGCGCCGAGGTCGTCTGGGTGATGGGCAACCACGACGAGCGGGCGGCGTACGCACGCGGCCTGTTCGGCGACGGGCCGCACGACCCCGAGGCGCCCCAGGACCGGGTGTACGACGTCGACGGGCTGCGCATCGTCGCGCTCGACACCAGCGTGCCCGGCTACCACCACGGCGAGCTCACCGACGAGCAGCTGGCCTGGCTGGCCGACGTGCTCGCCGAGCCCGCGCCGCACGGGACCCTGCTGGCGCTGCACCATCCGCCCGTCCCGACCCCGATGATGCGCGCCGCCGACATCATCGAGCTGCTCGACCAGCAGCGGCTCGCCGACGTGCTGGTCGGCACCGACGTGCGCTGCATCCTCGGCGGTCATCTGCACTACACGACGCACTCGACGTTCGCCGGCATCCCCGTCTCGGTCGCCTCCGCGACCTGCTACACCTCCGACCCGGCGCCGCTGGAGCGGTTCGTCTCCGGGGTCGACGGCCACCAGGCGTTCTCGATGGTGCACGTGTACGCCGACCGCGTCGTCCACACGGTCGTGCCGGTCGCCGAGGCGCCGGAGGTCAGCGGGTTCTCGTCCGACGTCCGCGCCCAGGTGGAGGCGCTGACGCCCGAGGAGCGGCGCGAGCTGCTGTCGCGCAAGGACTCGCCGATCTACACCGGCGAGACGAGCGTGCCCGGCCGGATCTGAGGCTCACTCCCCGGACCACGCACGGGCCGTGTCGGTGATCGCGGCGACCAGCTCGCCGGCACCGACCACGTCGGGGTCCGTCGCGACGCCGAGGCCGAGGACGCCGTCCCAGCTGAGCGCGCCCACCGCGAACGGCGTCCCGGGCGCGAGCGGCAGCAGCGGGTAGACCTCGGTCAGGCCCGCTCCGGCGAGCGTCATCCGGCCGGCCGGCCCGGGCATGTTCGACAGCACGCCGTGGAAGAACCGGTGGCCGTACACGGTGCGCGCGAACCAGGCGGCGGCCGGCTCCGGCAGCACCCGCAGGCCGGTCGCCATCACGAACCGGCCCGCGAGCGCTCGCGACCGGCCGTCGAGGCGCTTCGCCCGGACCGGTTCGGCGTCTGGCCGGAGCGGTACGTCCACCATCAGCGCCGCGGTCGCGTTCGCCTCGGCGGCGTCGCCGGGCGCCTGCACCATCACCGGCACGGCGACGCGGATCCGGTCCTGCGGCAGGTCCGGCCGCACCCGCGCGAGCGCGCCCGCGGCCAGGGACAGCAGCACGTCGGTGACCCGGACGCCGCGGGCAGCCGCCAGGCGGCGTACCTCCTCCAGGGGGAGGGCGCCGGTCGCGTAGTCGCGGCGCGGACCGCCGGCGCCCAGCCGGCCGTGCGCCCGGCCGTCGGTGGCGAGCCGGGCCAGCCCTCCGACGGTCGCCGCGGCGCGCAGGAGCCGCCCGGGCTGCCGGTCCGCGGGCGAGCGCGGCACGGACGTGCGCGGCCGGAGCAGGTGGAGGGCCTGCACGACGGTGCCGATGCCGTCCGCGACCGCGTGGTGCAGCACGAGCACCACGCCGGAGCGCCCCGGGGCGAGGCCCCGCACCACCACCAGTCGCCACAGGGGGCGGTCGCGCGGCAGCGGCTGCTCGGCGAGCTCGGCGACCAAGCGACGGAAGCCGGCGGGGCCGTCCACCCGCCGCTCCGGGACGTGCCACGCCCAGTCGAGCGGCCCGGCGTCCTCCCAGCGCGGCCGGCGCCACCGCCCGTTCCGGGCGAGGCGCTGCCGGAAGCGCGGCAGGCCGTCGAGCTCGCCGCGCACCAGCGCGCGCACCTCGCCGAGGTCGGGCGAGCCGTCGAGGAACACCACCCCGCCGACGGTCTGCGGGGCGCCCGCGTCCTCGACGTGGAGGAAGAAGGCGTCGTACGGCGCCACCCGCACGGCGGCAGCGGTCCGGGTCTCGGTGTGGTCCGCGATCCGCTGGGCGACGCTGACCAGGACGACCGCGGCCGCGGCGTCGAGCACGTAGTGGTTGGCCGTGGCGACGATGACGGCGAACGTCAGCACGACGTGCGCGCCGCTGATGGCCTGCGCCCAGCGACCGAGCATCAGCGCGGCCAGCACGGCCGAGACCCACAGCGCCCAGGCCAGGTGCAGCGACGGCATGGCGGCGAGCTGGTTGGAGGAGTCGATCAGGCCGGTGCCCCACGACCCCCAGGTGTGGTGGTCGGCCACGGTGTCGGTGAAGTCGCCGTCGGGCAGCAGCCGCGGCGGCATCGTCGGGAGGACGAGGAAGCAGGTGATCCCGACGAGGTTGAGCGCCACGAACGACCTGCGGACCCGCCGGTACAGCTCCGGCCGGCGCAGCAGCACCCAGGCGAGCAGCCCGAACGCGCTGATGACGTAGGTGTACGCGTACTCGTAGTTGAAGAGCACGGTCAGCGTCGGGTGCCCGACGAGCCACTGGTTCGCGCGCTCCTCGACGTCGAGGTGCAGGAACCGCTCGGCGTCGAGGAGCCAGGAACCGGCGGCGGCGGCGCGGGCGTGGTTCTTCGGGACCGCGTCGACGACGAGGTAGTAGGCGAAGACCGCGAGCCCGAGCATGAGCTCGCGGGAGAGGACGACGACGGTGTTCTCGTCGGCGCGGCTGCGGGTGAGCGCGATCTCGCTCATCGGTCCACCGCCCAGCGCTGGACCGACGGCGAGAACGCCAGCCCGAGCGAGCCACCCAGGAGCAGCACCGCGGCGATCGCCAGCACCCCGACCGACCGGAGGTCGGCGGCCGGGGCGGCGTGGAAGGCGAACGACCCGACGGCGAAGCTGACCACCGGGTTCGTCACGTTCGTGGCCGCCAGCGCCCACGGCAGCGGCCCGGAGGCGTACGACGACTGGCCGAGCGCGAGGCCGAGCGCCGTCGACGCCGCCAGCGCGTAGCCCCACCAGTCGCGCGCGGTCGCCGCCACGCCCGGGCCGAAGAGGTCGTCGACGGTGAGCTTGAGGTACACCGCGCTCATCGCGAAGCAGAGCCCGGCGGCGCAGCCGGTGAACACGCTGGTGACCCGGGGGCGCCGGCCGCGCGAGGCGCGGACGAGGACGCCGACCGCGACGGCCGCGCCGGCCGAGGCGAGCCCGATGCGGGACTGGTCGGCGGTGCCGGAGAGCGGCGCGGCGCCGCCGGTGGCCAGCAGCGCCGCGATCCCGCCACACACCGCGCCGGCGGCGACCCAGTCCTGCGCGCGCGGCCAGCGCCGGGCGTCGTACGACGCGAGCGGCAGCGCGAAGAGCAGCTGCGTGGACACCAACGGCTGGACCGCGGCGACCGATCCCAGGCGCAGCGCACCCGCCTGGGTGCACCAGCCGGCCAGGTTGGCCGACCATCCGGTCAGCCATGTCGGGTCCCGCACCAGGCGCCAGGTCAGCGATGCGGCACCGGCCAGCCCCCGCTCCGCGAGATGCGCGTGGCGCCGCCCGGCACGCTGCTGGACATGGGCGGCGAGGGCGAAGAGGAACGCCGCTGCCAACCCGAGCAGCAGCACCAGTTCAGCCCGATGCACCCGTCCACGATAATCCGCACCTGATGCGCACCCGGTCAGGCGGTCTCGGCGTCCCCCGCCCCGTCGGAGCCGTCCTCGCCGAACAGCCCGCGCACCACGGGGCGTACGTCGCCCCGCGACCCCACCCAGCCCACGCCGGGCTCGAAGCGCCGGATGATCCGCGCCGGGGCGCCACCGACCACGCTGTGGTCGGGCACCTCACCCCGGACGACGGAGCCGGCCGCAACCACCACGTTGCGGCCGATCCGGGCGCCCGGCAGGACGATCGCGCCGTGGCCGAGCCACGAGCCGGACCCGATGCGGACCGGCTGCCGGTCGCCGAACTGCTCACCGATCGGCACCTCGGGGTCCTGGTAGCCGTGACCCGAGTCGGAGACGAACACGTCCTGGCCGAACCAGACCGCGTCCCCGATCTCGACCGACGTGTGGGCGACCACGGTGACCCGCGCCCCGAGGACGCACCGGTCGCCGATCACCAGT
Organism: uncultured Actinomycetota bacterium; assembly: GCA_963763225.1. Taxonomy (GTDB): domain Bacteria; phylum Actinomycetota; class Actinomycetes; order Propionibacteriales; family Nocardioidaceae; genus Nocardioides. The sequence goes on from CAVXNT010000011.1 coordinate 242,607, forward strand.
GCCCGGTCGGGGACGTTCGGGTCGTCGGGGCCGTAGCCGACCGCGAGCGTGGCCTGCCGGCCGATCAGCGTCCGCGAGCCGATGTGGATCGACCGGGTGCCCATCAGGGTCGCCGCGGGGAAGCCGATGCAGCTGTCCTCACCGAAGCTGCCGAACCGGTCCGCGGCACGCGTGCCCGGCACGATCTCGCCGGCCCGGTCCAGCCACCGCCATCCGGCCAGCACCCCGGCGTTCACCAGCCGCTTGATGCCCACGAAGGGGAGGGTACCGGTCAGGCGTCCACGTGCTCCCGCACCAGCGACTCACGCAGGTCCTGGACCTGGCCGACCCACACCTCCAGCGGGTGCAGGGACTGCTCCAGCAGCCGGAGCTGGTGGTCGAGCGCCGCCAGCTGGGCCTCCATCGCCTGGATGCTCCGGCGCTGGGCGTGCAGCTGCTCGACGAGCGCCTGCACCTCGTCGGTCGGCAACGGCAGCCGGGCGAGGGCCCGCAGGACGTCGCGCACCTGCTGGCCGACGGCCGCCAGCGGACCGGGCAGGTGGCCCAGCTGGTCGATCAGCGCCCCGTCGATCGCGCCGACGGCGGCCCGGCTCCAGCCGTACGCCGTTCCGGAAAGCTGGCGCAGATCGTCTCCTGTCCTGCTCATCGCGCCTCCCTGGTCTCGTGCCGGGTGTCGGCCAGCTCCTCGAGCTCGGCCTGGAGCCCCGCCACCAGCACCTCGGGGTCGGGTACGGCGGCCGAGTCGACCTTGAAGCCGATGTGCACCTGCCCGCCGTACCCGATGATCGAGGTGGACAGGGTCTGGTCCGCCGACATCGGCGCCCATCCCCACATCCGGGTGATCGGCAGCCCGGCGAGGTGCAGCGGCTCGTCCGGCCCGTGCACGCTCGTCGTCACGCCGGTCGCCTTGTGGGCGAAGAAGTCGGTGACGAGCACCCGGACCCGCGGGTGCAGCAGGCCCATCGTCTCGAGCAGCCCGTACGTCACCCAGGCCTCGGGCGAGCGCTTGATGGCGTCCATGCGCGCGGCGGTCTCCGCGAGCCGGCCACGTGCGGTGCCCACCCCGACGGGGAGGTCCAGCAGCACGAGGGCGAACTGGTTGCCCAGGTCGCTCGGCCGCAGGGCGGCGGACCCACGCAGGTCGACCGGCACCATGGTCGGCAGGTTCTCGGGCGGATCGGTCTCGTGCTCGAGCAGCCAGCGCCGGAGCGCACCGGCCAGCGCGGACATGGCGATGTCGGTGACGGTCGTGCCGGTGGCCCGGCGGATGGCGCGCAGGACGTCGAGCTCGATCGGCGGCGCCCACACGGCGCGTTTCGCGTGACGGGGTGGCGTCGAGAGCGCCGACGCCGGGCGGTGCGCCAGGACCAGGTGGCCGGCGACCGCGGGCGCGGTGACGAACCGGGCGGCACCGGGCAGCCCCCGCACGAGATCGGGCACCGAGCGCAGCAGCCACGGCCCCGTCCCGTCGGCGTCGTCCGCCGCCGGCTCCTCGTCGGCGAGCGCGAGCATCACGCGCAGCAGCGCGGTGCCGTCGGCCAGCGCGTGGTGCAGCCGCGTGTAGATCGCCGTACCGCCGCGGTAGCCGCGGATCACGCGCATCTCCCACAGCGGGTGCCGACGGTCCAGCGACCGCGACAGGTACGACGAGACGTACGCCTCCAGCTCCGCGTCGTCCCCCGGGGCGGGGAGCTCGACCTCATGGACGTGGCGGGCCAGCTCGAAGTCGGGGTCCTCCTCCCACCACTGCCCCGGCCACGGGAACCACCCCCACCGTGCCCGCTGCCGGAAGCGCGGGAACCGGTCGAGCACCCGCTCCTCCATGAGGTCGAGGGCGTCGTTGAGCTCGAGCTTGCCGTCGACGGTCATCAGGCCCTCGACCACCATCAGGTTGTCCGGCTGGTCCATGGCCAGCCACACGTCGTCGACGGGCCGCACCGGGTGCCGTGGAGTCGCCATGCCCGCAGGCTCCCGCCGCCGCGGGACGGAGGACAGGGCCAGAAGTCACCGCCGGACCGGGGCCTGCGCCTCCCGACGCACCCCGTCCGCCCGAGGAGACTGACGGCTGGAGGTGGACCGATGGAGCGCCTGACCCCACTGTCGTACGCATTCCTCGCGGCCGAGGACGTGGACCCGGCGGCCTGCCTGGTGATCGGGTCGATGGCCGTCCTGGACGGCCCGGCGCCCGCGGTCGAGGAGGTGCGGGACGTGGTGGCGGCGCGGTTGCCCTCGGTGCCGCGCTACCGCGAGCGGCTGTCGCCGAGCCTCCTGGGCCTGCGCCCGCCGGGGTGGGTGGAGGCCACCGACCTGGACCTGACCCGGCACGTCCGGGCCGCCGTCGTACCACCGCCGGGCGGACCGGCGGAGCTGGCGGAGCTCACCGCCGACCTGATGGCCCGGCGGATGGACCGCCGGCAGCCGCTGTGGGACGTCACCGTGTGCGAGGGGCTCGACCACGGCCGGTGGGGACTGCTGTCGCGGGTCCACCACGCGCTCGCCGACGGGGTCTCGGGCGCCGGCCTGCACCGGATCGTCCTGGACTCCGAGGCCCCGGCGACCGAGCCGCCGCCGACGCCGCCGCGGGCCGCGCCGGGCCTGTCGCCGACCGGCGTGGTGAGTACGGCGATCGCCTCGGTGCGCGGCGCGCTCACCCTCGGCACCGCCCTCTGGCCGGCGCGCGGCGAGGGCCTGCTGGGCCACCTCGACGGCCAGCGGTGCTACGCGTGGACGTCGATGAGCATCGGCGCCTCGGCGCCCGCGCGGCACGACCTCGGGGTGACGCTGAACGACCTGGTGCTCGCCGCCATCACCGGCGGCCTGCGGGAGTTCCTCCTCCACCGCGGTCGCCAACCCGACCAGCACGCGGTCCGCTCACTGCTGCCGGTGTCCTCGCGGCGCCCCGGCACCGCGGACCGGCCGGGCAACCAGGTGACCCTCATGCTCCCCGAGCTTCCGGTCGAGGTCGACGACCCGGTCGACCGGGTGCGCGCGGTGCACCAGCGGGTGTCGGGGCTGCGTCGCTCCCACGAGCCCGAGGCCGGGGTCGCGCTCCAGGCGGCGGCCGGCCTCCTGCCGTTCCCGCTGCTGCGGTGGGGCGTCCGCTGGGGGCTGCGGTTCCCGCAGCAGCAGATCGTGACCGTGACGACGAACGTGCCCGGACCGCGCGCGCCACTCACCTGCGTGGGTCGGCCGGTGCAGGAGCTGCTGCCGGTGGTGCCGATCGCCGACCGGGTCCGCATCGGCTTCGCGGTGATGAGCTACGTGGACACCCTCACCGTCGGCATCACCGCCGACGCGTCGGCCGCCGCCGACATCGACGTCCTCGCGGCCGGCGTCGGAGCGTCGTGGCAGGCGGTCCTCGACGCCCGGCCCGCCTGGCGAGCCGGAGGCTGATCACCCGACGGTGGCGATGACGGCGCCCTGCCGGACCTCGGCCCCCTCGGCGACCAGCAGGTGCACCCGCCCGTGCGCCGGCGCCGGGACGTCGGCGGCGACCTTGTCGACCTGCACCTCGGCGATCACGTCGTCCTGCCGGACGGCGTCGCCGTCACCGACGAACCACGACGCCAGCACGCCCACCGCGTCGGGCGTCTCCGTGGAGAGCGCGGGGAAGGGCACCTCAACCATGCCGGAGGACCTGGCGCACGGCGGCCTCGATCCGGGCCCGTCCCGGGAGGACGACCTCCTCGAGGGCGTGGGCGTACGGGATCGGCACGTCGGGCACGGCGACCCGCACGGGCGGAACCCGCAGCGCCGTCGGGTCGTGCTCGGCGACCGTGGCGATCACCTCGCCGGACATCCCGAAGGACAGGTAGTCCTCGTCCACGACGACCAGCCGACCCGTGCGTCCGACGGACGCGAGGATCGCCGCGCGGTCGAGCGGGACCAGGCTGCGCAGGTCGAGCACCTCGACGCTGACGCCGTCACCGGCCAGCTGCTCCGCGACGTCGAGCGCGTGGTGCACCGACAGCGAGACGGTCACCACGGTCACGTCCGTGCCCGCCCGGGCGACCCGCGCCTGCCCGATCGGGACCGCGTGCTCCCCCGCGGGCACCTCGTCGACCGACCGGGGGTTCTTCGCCATCCAGGGCAGGCCGAGGATGCCCTTGTGGAACATGTAGACCACCGGGCTGTCGTCCCGGATGGCCGCGGTCATCAGGCCCTTGGCGTCCGCCGGCGAGGAGGGCACCACGACCTTCATCCCCGGCAGGTGGGCGAACGTGCCCCACAGGCACTGCGAGTGCTGGGCACCGTCGGAGTACCCGCCGCCGGCGGCCATGGTGAGGACCATCGGCACCCGGACGTTGCCGCCGGACTCGAAGTGGATCTTGGCCATGTGGTTGTAGATCTGGTCCAGCGCCACTCCCATGAAGTCGGCGAACATCAGCTCGACCACCGGGCGCATGCCCTCCACGGCCGCGCCGATCCCGAGGCCGATGAACGCGGTCTCGGAGATGGGGGTGTCGATGACCCGGCCGGGACCGAACTGGTCGAGCAGGCCGGTCGTGGAGGAGAAGATCCCGCCGTACGCCCCGACGTCCTCGCCGAGGTACACGACGTTCGGGTCCCGCTCCATCTCCTGCCGCACTGCCTCGACGATGGCCTTCGCGGCGCTGAGCCGGTGCGTGGCCGGGCCGGGCATCAGGGTGGTGTCGGTGACGGTCATGGTGCCCCTCCTCAGGCGAAGGCGTACGACGTGGCGGTGGCCGGGTCCGGCACCGGGCTCTGCTTGGCGTAGGTGACCGCGTCCTCGACGAGGTCGGCGCTCTCCTGGCGGACCCGGGCGACGATCTCGTCGTCGAGGACCTCGTCGGCCCGCAGCTGTTGCTCGTAGCGCGGGATCGGGTCGAGGCTCGAGACCTGGTCGAGATCACCGCGGTACCCCTGGGCGTCGCCCTCGAAGTGCCCCCACATCCGCAGGGTGTGCACCTCGATGAGGCTGGGTCCGAGGCCCGCGCGAGCGCGGGCGACGGCCTCGACGGCGGACCGGTAGACCTCCTCGACCTCGTTCTCCAGGCGGATGCCCGGGATGCCGTAGCCGGCGGCCCGGCTCGCGTTGGACGGCACGGCGGTCGACGCCGACCTGGGCACCGAGATGCCCCAGTCGTTGTCCTCGACCACGAAGACGACCGGCAGCCGCCACAGCGCCGCGAGGTTCAGCGACTCGTGGAAGGCACCCTGGTTCGCCGCACCCTCGCCGGTGACGGCGACGGCGACCTGGCCGGTCCCGCGACGCTGGAAGGCGAAGGCCTGTCCGAGCGCGGGCGGGTAGCCCTCGGCGATGATCCCCGAGCACGAGAAGTGCACCGCAGGGTCGAAGAGGTGCATGTGGCCGCCGCGGCCGTGGCACAGGCCGGTCGACCTGCCGAAGATCTCGGCGGTCATCGCGCGCAGGTCGACGCCGTGCGCGACGGCGAAGTGGTGGGGACGGTGCGTGGCCGTCACCGCGTCGTCGCCGGTCAGCGCCGCGCACACGCCCGCGGCCACCGGCTCCTGGCCGGCCGACAGGTGCATCTCACCCGGGATGGCGCCCTTGCCGATGTCGAAGCCCGGCCCCTTGTCGGCGTGGTACTCGCGGAGGATGGCCTCTTCGTAGGTGCGCGAGAGCACCATCGTCTCGAACAGCCCCAGGCGCGTGGTCCCGTCGATCGTCTCCAGCGTCGCGGCGAGCTGACTGTGCATGGCCCCTCCTGTGGTCCGGTCCGGCCACCCGTTGTCGTCGACCGTAGGGAGCCGTCGGCGCGGCAGTCAGAGGCGTTCGCCTGTTCCGGCGGAGGGAATTCGTCCCGCCCGGGCGTGCCCCGGTGTGTGCGCCGCCCGGTCGCCGGTCCAAGGACCCGGCGGGCGGCGGACGTTCGCCCCTGCTCGACCCCGGCCTCGAGGAGTTTGCTCGAGGGGAGAGGAGGGACGCGTGCACAACAAGATCCGCCTCGGGCGCATCGCCGGCCTGCCGGTGGCGGCGCACTGGAGCGTGGCCGTGATCCTGCTGCTCTTCACCTGGAGCCTGGCCGAGGTCTCGCTGCCGGCGGCGGCGCCGGGGTACGGCGCCACGGCGTACTGGCTGGTCGGCCTGGTGACCACCGTGCTGCTGCTGGCCTCACTGACGGCTCACGAGCTCGCGCACGCGATCGTCGCGCGCCGGTCGGGCGTCGAGGTCGACGACCTCACGCTGTGGCTGTTCGGGGGTGTCACGACCCTCCGAGGTGAGGCGCCCTCGCCGGGGGCCGACTTCCGGATCGCCGCGGCCGGGCCGGCGACCAGCATCGGGCTCGGCGTCGGGTTCGGGGTCCTCGCCCTCGGCCTCACGCTGGTGGGCGGCTCCGACCTCTCCGTCTCGGCCACCTGGTGGCTCGCGGCCACCAACATGCTCCTCGCCGCCTTCAACCTGATCCCGGGTGCACCCCTGGACGGCGGCCGGATCCTGCGCTCCGCCCTCTGGCACCGCCGCGGTGACCGCGCCGCGGCGACGATCTCCGCCGCCCGGTCGGGCCAGGTCGTGGGCTACGGCCTCATCGCACTCGGCCTCCTGGCGTTCGTCGCCGGCGGCGGCATCGGGGGCATCTGGCTGGTGTTCATCGGCTGGTTCCTGCTCTCCGCCGCCGAGGTCGAGCAGCGGCAGGTGGTCGCGCGCGAACTGCTGGCCGACGTACGCGTCGCGGACGTGATGACCCCCGCGCCGGTGACCGCGCCCGGCTGGCTGACCATCGATGCCTTCGTCGAGCAGCACGTGCTCGGCCAGCGCCACTCCGCCTACCCGGTCGTCGACGTCTCGGGGGCGGTCGAGGGCCTGGTCACGCTCACCCAGCTGCGCACCGTCCCGCCGACTGGACGGAGCACCGTGCGGCTCGACGCCGTGGCGCTGCCGCTCGACCGGGTGCCGACCGCGGGCCCGGACGACCCGCTGGCGGAGCTGGTCGAGCGCTCGTCACGGGAGACCGGCGGCCGGGCACTCGTCCTCGACGGCAGTCACCTGGTCGGGATCGTCACGCCGGCGGACGTCACCCGCCTGATCGAGATGCGCGCGCTCGGCGGAGTCGGGACGCGCCGCCACCCGCACCCGGCTCCGTGAGCGTTGCCGTCAGCATCGGTGCTGGCCGAGCAGCGCCTCCGCCGTCTCGATCGTGTGCTCGTCGAGCGGTTCCGCGTCCGCCTCCGACCGGCCGTGCGCCGCGAGGACGGCGGTCGTCAGGTCGTCCAGCCGGGTGCCGGGTGCCTCCCCGGTGACGGTGCCGACGGAGGCGGGGTCGAACGGCAGGTCCAGGTGACCGTAGACCGCCGACAGCACCGGACCGAGCGCCTCCCGGCCACCGACCGTGATCACGACGCTGAACAACCACGCCTGGCGGATGACCCGCTGCGCCGTCCCGGCCAGCTTGACCGTGGCGCGGGCGTTGACGCTCTCGGCCCCCGGGCAGTACTCGCCGGGCACCGCGCCGACGCGGGCGTCGACGCCGAACCGGCGCAGCACCGACGCGAGCGCCTCGCCGTACTCGGCGAACCGGCGCTCGAGCCCGCCGGCCGGCTCCGGCTCCCGGCGCACGTGGTCGATGACGAGCGCATCGGTGGTGTAGGCGACCGCGCGGCCACCGACGGCGCGCACGCCGACCTGGAAGCCCGCCTCGACGGCCGCCGCCCTCGCCGCCGGGAATCCCGGGAGCAGCGTGTCCCGGCGACCGAAGACGACCGCCGGGCGACGGGGGGTGCGGATGCGGAGCGCTTCGTCGAGCTCGCCGCGACCCGCCCGGCGCAGCAGTGCGTGTGCGACGGCCAGCTCTGCTGGCTCGTCCGCGCCGATCGATCCGACGTGCAACCGCATGTCGTCAGATGGTGTCAGGCGCGGGCGCCCCACGACACCGGGGCGGCCGTCCGACGACCGGCGCGCACCAGGCGCCGATCGTGCCGGCGACGGCGCTCGGTGGCCGCGGCGCGGACGCGCCAGTCGATCTCGGTGCGGATGGCGTCGGGGTTCATCGTGTACAGCGTGCTCATGGCGTTCTCCTCGCCGGTGGTGGTGGGTGGTGGGATTGCCATCGTCGCGGCCGTGCGCCGGTGCTCGCACCGGCGAATTCGCCGGGGTCGGGAGGCCTGCGCCGGCCCGTGCCGATCAGGTGCGGACCCGGCACCCGAGGCGGTCGAGGGTGGCGAGCACGTCGGCCCGGTCCACCGGGTCACGGGCGGTGACGACCAGGACCCCGGCAGCCGGGTCCAGCTGGCACCCGCTGACGCCCGACAGTCCGAGGATGCCGGCCGGGACGTCGTCGACGAGATGGCTGCAGACGGGCTCGCGGAGCAGGAACACGACCGAGCCGACGAAGGTGCGCGGTGTGTCCCGCATCATCGCCGGCTCCGGCGGGAGCAGGCGTCCGGGAGTTCGGGTGTCATGAGGTGCTCTTCCGCGAGGGTCAGGCCCGGACGTGGACGACGAACGGGGCGGTGACGACGGTGCCGTCGACGAGGCGGGACTGCGCCCAGAGCCGGTAGGCACCGGGACGGTCGAACCGCACGTGCAGGTCGAGGTCGGGGCCGAACGTCGTGCCGGGCAGGGCGAAGACGGGGCGGCCCTGGCCGTCGAAGGTCTCGGCGTGCCGGTGCTCGAAGGTGGAGCCGTCGGCCCGCATCACGACCACGTGTCCGGCGGCACCGAGGTACGGCTGCAGGTCGTCGACCGGCCGGCCGGCCGACGCACCCTCGAAGCGGAGCACGAAGTCGCTCGTCTCGCCCAGTCGCGCCCGGCCGTCCAGGGTGACCCGGACGCCGTCACCGGCGTACGCGCGCACGTCGGCCGCCGGGACCGGTACCGGTCGGGGTGCGTCGCCGCCGACCACGACCTCGTGGGTGTCGAGGACGTCGGCCATCTGTCCCTGCCGGCGGAACTCGCTGTGCAGCGCGTAGCGGCCGGCGGTCGGGAACACCGCGGTCACCGCGAGCTCACCGTCGCGGCCGGTGGGCTCCGGGTGCAGGTGGGCGAAGGTGCCGAGGTCGGCGCGGGTGACGATCATGTGCATCCACACCTGGTGGGTCCGCACGAGGTCGGTCACGGGCTCACCGGTGCGGGCATCCCGGACGTGGAGCGTGAGCGTGGTGGGCTCGCCGGGGACGATGCCGGTCGGGACGTCGAGCTGGACGTCGAGCCCGGCGTCCTGGGTGCCGACCGGCAGGACGTCGGTCTCCTCCATCACGCTCATCAGCGGCCGCATCGGCATCCCCATGCCCTCGGACCAGGCGAGGGCGCCGTTCATGCCCCGCTCGGCCTGGTCGGTGCGGCTCAGCCAGGTGAAGCCCGCGCCGAGCGCGAGCGCGACCACGGCGATCGCGACCAGGTAGGACCACTCGCCGGCCCGGCCGAGCAGGGTCGGGTGCGCGCCGGCGGTCTCGGCACGGAAACCGCGCAGCCGGAGAGCGTTGGTCACCACGCTGACCGAGCTCATCGCCATCGCGGCGCTGGCCAGCACCGGGTCGAGCAGCAAGCCGTCCCACCAGTAGAGGGCGCCGGCGGCGACGGGGATCAGCAGCACGTTGTAGCCGAAGGCCCAGGCGAGCCCCTGCTTGATGGTGGTGACGGTGGCCCGGGAGAGCGCGATGGCGCTGACGATGCCGCTCAGGTCGCCACCGACCAGGGTGATGTCCGAGGCGGCGATGGCGACGTCGGTGCCGGTCCCGATCGCGATGCCGAGGTCGGCCCGGGCGAGCGCGGGTGCGTCGTTGATCCCGTCCCCGACCATGGCGACGACGTGGCCCTCGGCCTGCAGGTCGGCGACACGGGCGGCCTTGTCGCCGGGCAGTACGTCGGCCAGCACGTGGTCGATCCCGACCTGGGCGGCGACGGCGCGCGCGGTGGCCCCGTTGTCGCCGGTGACCATCCAGACCCGGAGGCCGAGCGCGCGGAGCGCGGCGACGGCGTTCGCGGAGGTCGGCTTCACGGGGTCGGCCACCTCGAGCAGGCCGGCTGCGACGCCGTCGACGGCGACGTACATCGGGGTCCGCGCCTGCGCGGCGGACCGGTCGGCGGCCGCCTTCAACGAGCCGACGTCGACGCCGTACCGCTGCATCAGCGCTTCGTTGCCGACCAGGACCGGACGGTCCTCGACCACGGCCGTGATGCCGTGACCGGGGATCGCCTCGAAGGCGGCTGCCGGCGGCAGCCCCAGGCGGCGGTCGCGGGCCGCGGCGACGATCGCCTCCCCGACGGGGTGCTCACTGCCGAGCTCGGCGGCGGCCACCAGGGCGAGCAGGTCGTCCTCGGACCAGCCGGTCACCGCGGTCAGGCCGACCAGGTCGGGCCGGCCGGCGGTGATGGTGCCGGTCTTGTCCAGGACGACCGCGGTCACGCGCCGGGCGGTCTCGAGGGCCTCCCCGTCGCCGATGAGGATGCCGAGCTCGGCGGCCTTGCCGGTGCCGACCATCACGGCGGTCGGCGTGGCCAGGCCGAGCGCGCACGGGCAGGCGATGATCAGGACGGCGACGGCGGTGCCGATCGCCAGGACCAGCGACTGGTCGTCGGGGCCGAGGAGGAACCAGCCCAGGAACGTGGCGAGGGCCGCGAGGAGGACCGTGGGGACGAACCAGGCGGACACCCGGTCGGCGAGCCGCTGCATCGGCGCCTGGGCGCCCTGCGCCTCCTCGACCAGGCGGATGATCTGGGCCAGCGTGCTGTCCTCACCGGCGGCGGTCACGCGGACGAGCAGGGTGCCGGTGCGGTTCACGGTGGCACCGATGACGGTGTCACCGACGGACTTGGCGACCGGAGCGCTCTCACCGGTCAGCATCGACTCGTCGACGGCCGAGGATCCGTCCGTCACGAGGCCGTCGACCGGGAGCTTCTCGCCGGGTCGGACCCGGACCAGGTCACCGACCGCCACCTCGTCGACGGGGACGTCGACCTCCAGGTCGCCGCGGACGACCCGCGCGGTGGTCGGCGCGAGACCGACGAGCGCCTTGATGGAGGAGGCGGTGCGCTTCTTGGCCTTGAGCTCGAGCCAGCGGCCCATGAGCACGAGCGCAACCACGATGAGGGCGGTCTCGAAGTACAGGTGGAGGGGCAGGCCCCAGGACTGCGCCGGGCCGGGCCACAGCGTGACGAAGGTGCTGTAGCCGTAGGCGACCCCGGTGCCGAGGCCCACCAGGGTGTCCATGGTGGCGGCGCGGTTGCGGGCGGCGGCCCAGGCGTGCCGGTAGATGTCGGCGCCGGCCCAGGCCTGGACCACGGTGGCGACGACCATCAGCAGCGGCATCAGCCAGTCCATGGTGTCCAGGTGCAGGGGCAGGTACATGACGCCCATCAGGGCGAGGCCGGCCACGAGGGCCACCCGCCAGCGCCACGCGAGGCGGGTGATCTCGCGGTCGCGGCGGGCGTCCAGGTCGTCTACCGGGTCGCGGTCGGCCGCAGGCGCGGGGGCGGAGGGAGACGACGTCCGGGTCGGCTTGGGGGTGGCGGTGTAGCCGACCCGGACGACGGCGGCGGTCAGGTCGGTGACCGGGGCGCGGGACGGGTCGTGGGCGACCGTCGCGGTCTCGGTGGCGAGGTTGACCGAGGCCACGACCACCCCGTCGACCCGGGTCAGGGCCTTGGTGACCCGCCCGACGCACGACGCGCAGGTCATGCCGCCGATGGTGAGGCTGGTCTCGACGTCTCCGCTGTGGACGCCGGGCGCCCCGTGCTGGTCGACGGTGGGGGTGGTGGTCGTGGTCATCTCGGTCTCCGGTGTGGTGAGGGTGGGACGTCGCGGGGGGCTCAGGAGGCGAGCTGGTAGCCGGCCTCGTCGATCGCGGCGGCCATCTCGTCGTCGGCGATCGGACGGGTGCTGCGGACGACGACGGCGCCGGTGGGCAGGTCGACGTCCACGCCGGTGACGCCGTCGATGGCGCCGACCTCTCGCTCGACGGCGGCGACGCAGTGGCCGCAGGTCATCCCGACGACCTGGTAGCTGCGCTGGGTGCTGGTGGACATGTGCTTCTCCTTCTCGGTGGTGGTGCTGGGGTGGGGTCTTCAGCGTCGATCTCCCCGGTGCGGCGTCGCACCGGGGAAATCGCCGGGTTCAGTGGCCGTGACCGTGACCGTGCCCGTGGCCGTGTCCGGCGGCCGGGGCGTCCGGGTCGTGGGCCGGCAGCAGGGCGGCCGGGACCAGCAGCGCGGCGAGCCCGATCGCGACGGCCAGGAACGCGTCCTGGCTGCCGGCGACGATCCCGGCCCGGGTGGTGAGGTCGCCGGCGACGGCGGTCAGCGTGGCCACGCCGAGGGCCGCACCGATCTCGTGGCCGGTCATCAGCAGCCCGGAGGCCATTCCGGACTGCTCGTGGGCGACGTCGCTCATCGCGGCGACCGAGATCGCGACGAACATCGGGTCCCACACCGAGGCCGAGCAGCGCGAAGCCGGGCAGCACGTCGGTGAGGTAGCTGGGGTCGGTGTCGATCGAGGCGAGCACGAGTGCTCCGGCGGCGGCAACCACCAGGCCGACGGCGATGAGCCGCTTCGCGCCGACGCGCGGCAGCGCCTTGGACGCGACCGCGGCGCTGATCGTGATGAACGCAGCCAGCGGCAGGAACTCCAGGCCGGCGACGAGTGCGGAGGAGCCCAGGACCTGCTGCAGGTAGAGGGAGCTGAGGAAGATCGCGCCGACGACGGCGCCGGTGACCCCGGCCATCACGACCGACGCCGAGACCAGGGAGCGGATCCGCCAGGTGGCGGGCGGGACGATCGGGGCGGCGACCTTGCGCTCGTTGACGACGAAGGCGGCCAGCAGCGCCACGGCGGCGGCCGCAGCGACGATCGTGCGCGGCGCGGTCCAGCCGTGGCTGGTGATGGACTCGACGGCGTACACCAGGGCGAGCAGCCCGGTCACGAGGGTGAGGGCACCGGAGACGTCGAGGCGCCGCGCGCCGTCGGTCGCGGCGGGCATCGCGGGGACCTTGCGCAGCACGCCGGTGAGGACGACGGCGCCGACGGGGACGTTGATGAAGAAGACGGCACGCCAGTCGAACACGGTGGTCAGGATTCCGCCGAAGAGCACGCCGGCGGCGATGCCCATGCTCGCGACGGTGCCCCACATCGCCAGCGCGGTGGCGCGCTGGCGCCCGGCGTAGCTGGTCATCACGATCGACATGGCGGCCGGGGTGAGCATGGCCGCGCCGGCGCCCTGCGCGCCCCGGGACAGGATCAGGGTGAGCGCGGAGCCGGCGAGGCCGGAGACCAGGGAGCCGAGGGTGAAGACGGCGAGACCGGTCAGGAACATCCGGCGCCGGTCGAAGAGGTCGGACATCCGGCCGCCGAGCAGCAGGAGGCCGCCGCTGAGCAGCACGTAGGCGCTGACCGCCCACTGGTAGTCGCCCGACGACAGCCGCAGGTCGGCCGCGATGCTGGGCAGCGCGACGTTCACGACGCTGACGTCGAGCACGACCATGACCTGGGCGGCGAGCATGAGGGCCAGGACGGTCCAGGGGCGCCTGGGCGAGTCGGCTCCCTCGTCGGGAACGCCGTGTGCCGCGGCGTGGTGGTCCTGGTGGTCGGGCGGCTGGGCGTGGTGGTCGGCACTCCGGTCCGACGGCGCGTGGTGGAGCTCGGTGGACATCGTGATCTCCTCGGGGTTCGGTGGCCGGCTCGGTGGGTGCCGGCGGTGACCACGAGCGTTGCGGCCGGGCGCGGTCCGTCGCGCTGGCGGAATCGCCGGGATCCGAGGCTCACTCCCGGCAGCCGCCGCGACCGGCGAGCCGGTCGCCCGGGCGGCATGCGGGACTGCCAACCCCTCGAGCACGGCGCCGGACGCGCGCCGAGACCGGCGATTTCACCGGTGTGCGGCCACCCGGAGCGTCCCTAACGTCGCTGCATCCGCCCGGCGCGACCAGCTGCCCGGGCCACCGACCACAGGAGCAGCCATGCAGATCGCCGTCCTCCTCTACGACCGGGTCACCGCCCTCGACGCCGTCGGGCCCTACGAGGTGCTCAGCCGGGTGCCGCGAGCCAGCACGGTCTTCGTCGGGGAACGGCTGGGCCTGGTCCGCACCGACCTCGGCAGCCTCGGCCTCCAGGTCGACGCGACGCTCGACGAGGTCCCGGCACCCGACATCGTGGTGGTCCCGGGCGGTATCGGACAGCAGGCCCACATGAGCGACGGGCCGGTCCACGAGTGGCTCCGCATCGCCGACGCCACGACCACCTGGACGACGTCCGTCTGCACCGGCTCGCTGATCCTCGCCAGCGCCGGCCTGCTCACCGGCCGGCGCGCGACCAGCCACTGGGTCCGCCGCGACGAGCTCGCGGCGCACGGCGCGATCCCCAGCGCGGACCGGGTCGTCACCGACGGCAAGTACGTCACCGCCGCCGGGGTCTCGGCGGGGATCGACATGGGCCTGACCCTGGCGGCCGCCATCGCCGGCGACGAGAACGCCCGGGCGATCCAGTGCGGCATCGAGTACGACCCGCAGCCACCGTTCGACACCGGCAGCCCGGAGAAGGCCGGCCCGGAGATCGTCGAGCGCCTGCTCGCGTTCAAGGACGTCATCTTCTGACGTCGACCCGCACCGACCCCACCACCACTACCGACACCGAAGGACCAGCGACCATGCTCACGGACACCTCCCGCCCCCACCCCGATCCCACCGCCCCCTTCCGCACCGAGGCGCTCGACGTACTCGTCGTCGGCGCCGGCCAGGCCGGACTCGCGCTCGCCTACCACCTGCGCGAGGCCGGACTGCGCTCCCTCGTGGTCGACGGCGCCACGGAGATCGGCGCGTCCTGGCGCAACCGCTGGGACTCGCTGCGCCTGTTCACGCCGGCCCAGTACGACGGCCTCCCCGGGATGCCGTTCCCCGCCCCGCCCGACACCTACCCGACGCGCACGCAGGTCGCCGACTACCTGCAGGCGTACGTCGCACGCTTCGAGCTGCCGGTGCTCCTGGGCACCACCGTCACCCGCCTCGTGCGCGACGGCGACGTGTTCGCGGTGCACACCGACCACGGGCTCCTGCACGCCCGCCAGGTCGTGGTGGCCACCGGCCCGTTCCAGACGCCCGTCGTCCCGGCGGTGGGCACCGGCCTCGGCCCGGGCGTGCAGCAGCTGCACAGCGCGGCGTACCGCAATCCCGCCCAGATCGCCGACGGCCCAGTCCTGGTCGTCGGCGCCGGCAACTCGGGACGCCAGATCGCGCTCGAGCTCGCCGCCGCCCACGACGTCGCGCTCGCGGTCGGCACCGGGGCCCTCGAGCTGCCGCAACGGATGCTCGGCCGCGACCTGTTCTGGTGGCTCCTCCGGCTCGGGCTCCTCGCGACGACGGCCGACTCGCGCCTCGCCCGCCGCATGCGGGCTCGGGGCGACCTCGTGATCGGCAGCCGGTTGTCCGAGCTGCGCGACGCCGGCGTCGACGTACGCCCGCGGCTGACCACGGCGGACGGTGGCCGTGGTCACGTTCGCCGACCACAGCCGGGCCCGCCCGGCCACGGTCATCTGGGCCACCGGGTTCCGGCGCGACCACTCGTGGATCGACGTCCCGGGCGTCGTGACGGAGGCAGGCGTCCAGCACACGCGGGGGATCACCCCGGTCCAGGGGCTGACGTTCATCGGCCTGCCCTGGCAGCACACCCGCGGCTCGGCCCTGCTCGGCTTCGTCAAGGAGGACGCCGGCTGGCTCGCCGGCCGGATCACCGCCGCGGCCGTCGACCACGCCTGATGGACGGCGCCATCTACCTGGCCCACCCGATCGACCAGCGCGGCCCGGTGCCGGCTCGGGGTGCTGATCGAGATCGACCGCGCGGTCGCCGACGGCAAGCACGTCGTCCTCTTCTCCGACGTCCGGGCGTCGTGGGTGCTCACGTACCCGGCGAGTGACGCGTCGCCCGGCGTCCCGGCGAAACCCGGCGATCTCGCCGGTGCGAGCCAGCCCGTCCGGGCGGGACCGTTGTGGAGCCCGCAGACCACCCCACGACACAGGTGAGACCCATGACCATCACCCTCCAGCCCCAGGCCCCCCAGCCGACCCCGGCCACCGCCACCCTTCCGGCCCGAGCCGGGCTCGACGACCGGAGGCGGCGCGCGATCGCGCTCGGGCTGCTCGTCTCGGCGCAGTTCGTGGTCATGCTCGACACCTCGATCGTCAACGTGGCGCTCCCGTCCATCCAGGCCGACCTCACCCTCAGCCCCACCGGGCTGAGCTGGATCGTCAACGCCTACGTCCTCACGTTCGGCGGCCTGCTGCTGCTGCTCGGACGCGTCGCGGACCTGGTCGGCCGGCGCCGGATGTTCATCGGCGGATCCGCCCTGTTCACCGTCGGGACCCTGCTCGCCGCCTCGGCCGCGAACGAGTGGATGCTCATCGGCCGGGCGCGTCGTCCAGGGCGCCGGAGCGGCGGCCCTCAGCCCCGCCGCGATGTCGCTGCTGATGCTGACCTTCCCCGGCGAGCAGCGGGCCCGCGCGATGAGCCTGTGGGGCGCGGCGTCCGCCGTCGGCGGAGCCACCGGTGTGCTCGCGGGCGGCCTGCTCGCCGGCACCTTCGGCTGGTCGTCGGTCTTCCTCGTGACCGTCCCGGCCTCGATCACCGCCGTGGTCCTGGCGCGCCGCGTCCTCGACGACACGACGGCCGGCCCCCGCCGTCGCTTCGACGGCCGGGGCGCGATCACCGTCACGGCGGGCGTCGCCCTCCTCGTGCACGCCGCGCTCACCGCCACCCACAGCGGTGTCACCGACCCGGCCGTGCTCGCCGGCCTGGCCGCGGTCGGGATCCTGCTGGGCGCGTTCGTCGCCGTCGAACGGCGTACCGCCGACCCGCTGGTCCCGCTCGAGCTGTTCCGCTCGCGCATCCTGTCGACCGGTGTCGGGCTCGCCGTCCTCGGCGGAGCCGCCCGCGCCTCCAGCTTCGTGCTGATCGCCCTCTACCTGCAGCAGGCCCTGGCGATGTCGCCCGAGCACGCGGGCCTGGCCATGGTGCCGACCTCGGTCACCGGGTTCGTCGTCTCCCTGACCCTGCTGCCGCGGGTGCTGCGCGCCATCGGGCCCCGACGCAGCCTCGTCACCGGGCTGGTCATCCTCGCGGCCGGACACCTGTGGCTCGCCCACGCGCCGTCCGGCGCCGGCTACGCGGTCGCGGTGCTGCCGGGCCTGCTCCTCGTCGCCACCGGAGTCGCCCTCAGCTTCACCCCCACCACCATGGTCATCGCGTCGGCCGCCCCCGACTCCCACACCGGTCTCGCCTCCGGGCTGGCGAGCTCCGCGACCCAGGTCGGCTCGGCGCTGGGCACGGCGACCTTCACGGCGATCGCGTTCACCGCGGGCAACGGCTTCGCGGCGGCTTTCACCGCGGCGGCTGCCGTCGCCCTCGGCACGGCAGCGCTGGGCTGCACGATCGTCCGCCGGTGAGGCACCACCGGGGACGATGCAGGGAGCTGCACACGCCACACGACCACCACGACCACGTCAGGAGGCTCCATGACCCCGACGTCGCCCATGGCCGACCTCGCCGACCTGCGGGCCCGGCGCAGCGC
The DNA here is from genome assembly GCA_963763225.1 of uncultured Actinomycetota bacterium. GTDB lineage: Bacteria > Actinomycetota > Actinomycetes > Propionibacteriales > Nocardioidaceae > Nocardioides. Next base: position 260,076 of record CAVXNT010000011.1, read on the forward strand.
CAAGTGGAGCATGTACCCCGACGACGTACTGCCACTGTTCGTCGCGGAGATGGACGTCCACCTCGCGCCGGCGATCACCCGCACGCTCGCCGAGGCGATCGAGCGGTCCGACACCGGCTACGCGGCCCCGGCGACCGGTCTCCCGTCGGCGTTCTCGGAGTTCGCCGCACGCCGATGGGACTGGGGCGTCGACGCCGAGCAGGTCAGCCTCGCACCGGACATCAGCGTCGCCATGGTGGAGACGCTGCGTGCCCTCCCCGACCGACCGGCCACGATCGCGATCTCTCCACCCATCTATCCGCCCTTCTACGAATGGGTCCGCGAGGTCGGCGCCCGCAGCCTGGAGGTCCCGCTGCGCGACGCCGGCGACGAGGGCCTGCGGTTGGACCTGGCTGCGCTGGAGGTGGCGTTCCGCGCCGGTGCCGACGTCTTCCTCCTCTGCAACCCGCACAACCCGGTCGGCACCGTGCACACGCGCGCCGAGCTGGAGGCGCTGGCCGAGCTGGCGGTCCGGTACGACGTCACCGTCGTCGCCGACGAGATCCACGCGCCGCTGGTGCTGCCGGGTGCGGCGTTCGCGCCGTTCCTGGGCGTGAGCGACGACGCACGTCGCTGCGGGATCGCCCTGGTGTCGGCGAGCAAGGGCTGGAACCTCGCCGGGCTGAAGTGCGCGATGATCGTGACCGCCGGCGGCCGCACGGCAGGCGTCCACCGCCGGCTGCCCGGCGAGCTGCCGTGGCGCACCGGCCACCTCGGCGTACTCGCCAGCACCGCCGCGTACCGCGCCGGGGAGGCCTGGCTGGACGCCGTCATCGGCGTGCTGGACGAGAACCGGACGCTCCTCGTCGAGCTGCTGGCCGAGTGCCTGCCCGACGTCCGCTACCGGCCGCCGCAGGCGAGCTACCTGGCCTGGCTCGACTTCCGTCGGGTCCCGGGCGTCACGGAGCTCCGCGGGCCGTCGGAGCTCGCCGACGACGTGCTCCAACGGTGCGGCGTGGCCCTCAGCGCCGGAGCCGACTTCGGGCCGCCTGGCGCCAGCCATCTCCGGCTCAACTTCGGCACCAGCCCCGAGATCCTGCGTGCGGCGACCCGTCGACTCGCGGGATACGCCCCCGGCGGCTCGTGACCCGACAGCCCGGCGATTTCACCGGCGCGACCGACACCGTGCGGGCGGGACCGTGGTGGAACCAACCACCCGCTGTCCCGGACAGCCGCACCGAGGAGTCCCGATGACCGACACCCTGCGCTACGACCTCGCCAAGGACCGCCAGCACCAGCTGCTCCGCGAGTCCGACCAGCGTCGCCACGCCCGCCTCGCGGCCGGGCCGCGGCGACGGATGTGGACCCGCATCACCATCCAGGGCTGAGCCGCTCCGGACCGGAGCCGATCGTCCAGACCTCGTCGAGCATCTCGGTGCCTGCTCCGCGCTCCGCCACTAGGGTGTCGAGCGTGCTGCGGGGACGGGGGCGGGAACAGGCGACGCTGGGCGAGCTGCTGGACCGGGCGCGATCCGGCCACGGCGCGGCGCTGCTCGCTGCGGGCCAGCCGGGGGTCGGCAAGTCGGCGCTCCTGGACGACGCCGTCGCCACCGCGGCGGACATGACGGTGCTGCGCACCCGCGGGGTCGAGTCGGAGGCCCCGCTGCCGTTCGCGGCGCTGCACCGGCTGCTGCGCCCGGTGCTGGCCCGCCTGGACGACATCCCGGCGCCGCCAGGCCGACGCCCTGCGCGCCGCCTTCGGCGAGAGCGGCGAGGACGCCGGCGACCGCCACCTGGTCTTCCTGGCGCACGCTGAGCCTGCTCTCCGAGGTCGCCGAGGAGCGCCCGGTCCTCGCGGTCGTCGACGACGCGCACTGGCTCGACGACGCCTCCGCCGCGGCGCTGCTGTTCGTCGCCCGACGCCTCGAGGGTGAGCCGGTCGCCGTCGTGTTCGCCATCCGTGACGACGAGCCCGGGAGCGTTCGACACGCGCGACCTGCCGGTCCTCGCCGTCACCGGGGTCGACGCGGCCGCCGCCGAGGCGCTGATCGCCGACCAGGCCGCCGTCCCGGTGGCGCCGGCAGGTGCGGGCCGAGCTGGTCGAGGCCACCGGCGGCAACCCCTGGGACTGGTGGAGCTGACCGGCGCCCTGACCACCGAACAGCTCGTCGGGGGCCGAGCGGCTGCCGGACCGGCTGCCGCTGACCGAGGGGGTCGAGCGCGCGTTCCTGGACCGCTACCGCAGCTGCCGATCGCCGCGCAGACCCTGCTGCTGGTCGTCGCGGCCGACGACTCCGGCCGGGTGGCGACCGTCGCCCGCGCCGCCGCCGACGCTGGGCGCCGGACGCAGAGGCGTTGGACGCCGCCGAGGAGTCGGGGCTGCTCGACGTCGACGACGACCGTCCTGACGCTCCGCCACCCGTTGGTCCGGTCGGCGATCTACGGTGCCGCCACCAGCACCCGTCGCCGGCAGGCCCACCGCGCACTCGCCGACGCGCTGGCCGGCACGCCCGGAGGAGGACCGCCGCGCCTGGCACCTCGCCGCCTCCGTCGACGGCCCGGACGAGGACGTGGTCCGCGGCCCTCGACGAGGCCGCCGAACGCGCTCGCCGCCGCGGAGGCCACGAGGCTGCCGCGGCGGCGTGGGCTCGCGCCGCCGAGCTCACCACCGACCCGGAGGCGCGGGCCCGCCGGTTCGCCACCGCAGCCTCGTCCAGCTGGGCCGGGGGCCGGCCGCTCGAGGCCGAGCAGCTCGTCCGGACGGCGCTGCTCGACGCGGAGGACCCGCTCCTGCGCGCCGACCTGCTGCTGATCCAGGGGCAGGTCGAGTGGAACACCCGGTCCCTCGACGACGGGTACCGCATCGTGTGCAAGGCAGCCGCGACGGCGGCCCCGTACGACCCCAGCCGGGCCCGGGTGCTGGCGATGCTGGCGACCGCGCTCGCGTCGTTCGGTGCCCGCTCCGCCGACGCCCCGGACCCGACCGACATCGTGCCGCCGCCGGGCGCCGACGCACCCGCCGAGGACCGGGTCGCCGCCTGGCTGCTCGAGGGCTTCTCCGCCGTCGTGGCCGACGACTGGGGCACCGCGGCCACGGCCCTGCGCCACGCGTGGGCAACTCCGATCGCCCCGGCCGCAGACCCGATGCTGCACAGCAACCTCGCGATCTCGACCATGCACCTGGGCGACGACTCGCGGGCGATCGCGCTCCACGACCGGCAGCTGCAGCAGGCGCGTGACGCCGGCGCAGTCAACATGATCGAGCACGCGCTCACCCGCGGCGCGGTGTACCGCATCGCCACCGGGTCCTGGACCGAGGCGGCCTCGGCCGCCCAGGAGGCGCTGCTGATCGACCGCAACCTCGGCCTGGACGAGCTGGCGCCGTTCCCCCTCGCCGAGCTCGCCCTCATCGCCGCACTCCGCGGTGACCCCGAGGCGCCCCGCCGCCTCGAGACGCTCGAACGAGCGCTGACCGAGCGCAGGGTCCACGGCGCGTCCAGCGGCCTGGTCGCGGGCCTCGCACAATGGGCGGCGGCCCGGCAGCTCGACGTCAGCCCCGCCACCGCGCTGCACCACCTCGAGCGCATCGAGCTGCCGATCGTCCGCGGGCTCGCCGCGATCGACCGCATCGAGACCGCCTCCCGCGCCGGGCGGCCCGAGCTCGCCCGGCAGTGGCTCGACGAGCTGCGGCTGTTCGCGGAGGGCACCGAGATGCCGTGGGCGTGGGCAGCGGTCCACCACTGCGAGGCGGTCCTGGGTGCCGACGCCGAGACGGAGGAGGGCTTCCGCCGGGCGATGGAGTGGCACGAGCGCTCGCCGCGGCTCCCGGCCAAGGCCCGCACCCAGCTGGCCTACGGTGAGTACCTGCGGCGCCACCGCCGCCGTACCGACGCCCGGGTGCCCCTGCGCGAAGCGCTCGACACGTTCGAGGGGCTCGGCGCCGCGTACTGGGCGGAACGGGCGCGCCAGGAGCTGCGCGCCTCTGGAGAGACCGCGCGGCGCGGCGACGACGTCGCGCCCACCCGGTTGACACCGTCGGAGGCCCAGATCGCCGCCCTCGTGCGACAGGGGCTGTCCAACAAGGACGTCGCCGGCCGGCTCTTCGTCAGCCCGCGCACCGTCGACTTCCACCTGCGCAACGTCTACACCAAGCTCGGCATCACCTCGCGTACCGAGCTCGTCGCCCTCGACCTCGATCCCTCCTGAGCACGGTCAAGGGCCCGGAGCGACCGCATCGGTGGGCGGCATGACGCGCCGCGTGCGCGGTCGCAGCTGGACCAGCACCACCGACAGCAGCACGAGCACGCCGCCGACGACCTGGAGCGGTGCGAGCAGCTCGCCGAGCACGAGCGCGGCCAGCGCGACGGTGGCGACCGGCTCGAAGGTCGACAGGATCGACGCGGCGGACGGCCCGATGCGCTCGAGCCCGGCGAAGAAGGCGGTCGAGGCGACCACGGTCGACACCACGGCGATGCAGGCGATCCAGAACCAGCCGGCCGGCCGGACGTCGAGGTCCACCCCGCCGGTGACGAGCGCGCGGGCGGTCAGGGTGACCGTCGCCCCGCTCATCACCAGCGTGGTGAGCGTCAGCGGTGGCACGTGCCGGACGGTGGAGTCGCCGACGAGGATGTACGCCGTGTAGGCCAGCGCTGCGCCGAACGCCAGCGCGACGCCGAGCAGGTCGAAGGCGACACCGCCCGCCCCCAGGAGCACCAGCAGCGTGCCGACCGAGGCGACCACGAGCGCCGCACCCACGGCCGGCGTCATCCGGTCGCGGCCCAGGAGCACGGCCACGAGCGTGACGAACGCCGGGTAGGTGTAGAGCACCAGCGCCACGAGCGAGGCGTCGATCCGGTCGAGTGCGGAGAAGTACAGCGTTGCCTGGGTCGCATAGCCCAGCCCACCGAGAGCGAGTGCCGCCAGCACCAGACGGGTCCTCCCACCCGACGTACGCCTCGGGATCACCGGTCGCCCCGTCCGGGCGGCCCGTGCGGCGGTGAGCGCGATCAGCAGTACGGAGGCCAGCGCGAAGCGGAGCAGCACCAGCTGTTGCGGCGAGACTCCCTGGTCGTAGGCGAGCTTCCCGAAGACGGCCATGGCGCCGAAGCACGTCGCCGACAGCAGCACGAGAACCACGCCCACGCCGCACAGGGTGGCAGATGGACAGCGGGGACCTCTCCCGGTCCCCCGCGCCGGCCCGCTCGGGCGTCGTGGGCGGTGAGCCCGTCCGTGGCTGGTGCTCGTCGAGCGTGGAGGGCTGGCATGCTGTGAGCCGATCTTCCCCGGTGGCCATGAGGAGCGTCGATGTTCGTAGTCCACGCCTGTTGGCTGTCCGGCCGACTGGGGATATGGGGCGAGGACTCCTCAGGACCGGCGGCACCTCCGCGCAAGCCCGGCCGCAAGCCGCGAGTCCAGGTGCATCCGTTCGCCGTGGCGCACGACGACCTCGCCGGCACCCTCCCCACGGCTGCTGGGCCGGCACCCGCCTCGACCGCCACGCTCGGGTTGCCGACCCGGGGTGGTGGACCGGTCGCCTCACCGGAGCTGGTGCGGGACCACCTCGACGCCCTTGAGGGACCGGTGTCCTGGGGCCACTGGCAGGTCCCCGTGCTCGAGCTCGACGCCGACCGAGCGCTCGCTGTGCTGCGCGAGCCGCACGCAGAGGGCGCCGTCTGGGGCGCGTCGATGGCGCACCTGGTCGAGCTCGTCCGGTTCGCGGCGGATCTCGTCGCCCGAGGGCGGGTGCTGCCAGGGGTCGCCATCGACCCGCCGGAGGCGCTGTGGCGCCCCGTGCTGACCGCTGCGGATGCAGCCTGGGCGCGCACGCTGGCGGTCGCAGCCCCGCCCGCGCTGTTCGCGGCGGACCCCGACCGCGGCCTCGAGCCGTGGTCCGAGGTCCTGGACGGCATGGTCGACGCCGCGGCGCGCGCCGCGCTCGGCCGGTCGCGCCTCACCCTCGGCCGTGCGGGCGATCCCATCGCCCGTGCCTGGGTGAGCGCCCTGACCGGCACCGACCGCTCGTTCGGCACCGACCCGCTTGCCGCCACCGCGCTCGCCGAGGCGCTCACCGAATGGCAGCGCGACGCCGTCGCGGGCCCCGTCCGGGCCTGCTTCCGGCTGGTCGAGCCGCCGGCTGACGGCGACGAGTGGCAGGTGGACTTCGGACTGCAGGCCGCCGATGAACCAAGCCTGGTGGTCGACGCCGAGGCAGTCTGGCGCTCGCGCGGCAAGCTGCCCGCGCTCGCGCGTCACGTCGACGCGCCGCAGGAGACGTTCCTCGCCGAGCTCGGCAAGGCCGCGCGCCTCTACCCCGAGCTGGACCGCGCGCTGCGAACGGCACGTCCCGCACGCCTGGCGCTGGCCACCGAGGATGCCCACCGATTCCTCAGCGAGGCGGCTCCGACGCTCGCCACGGCCGGGTTCGGCCTCCAGCTCCCCGGCTGGTGGACCAAGCCCTCCTCCCGACTCGGGCTCCGGCTGACCGCCTCGACGCCCGGCCAGCCGGGCCGCGTCGACGCCGACGCTGCGCTCGGGTTCGACGCGCTGACCGAGTTCCGCTACGACCTCGCGGTCGGGGGCGAGGTGCTCAGTGAGCGCGAGCTGGCCGAGCTGGTCGCGACCAAGGCGCCGATGGTGCGGTTGCGCGGCCAGTGGATCGAGCTGGACGCGCGCCGGCTGGCGGCCGGGCTCGAGCTGGTCGGGCGCCGCCAGCAGACGACCGTCGGTGAGCTCCTGCGCCTCGGCCTCGGTGTCGCCCCGACCCGGGAGGACCTGCCGGTGGAGGGAGTCGAGGCGGACGGCTGGCTCGGCGACCTGCTGTCCGGCAGCGCCGAGCAGCGGATCACGGCGATTCCGCCCCCGCCATCGTTCTCGGGGCAGCTGCGCCCCTATCAGGCTCGCGGGCTGTCGTGGCTGGACTTCCTGGGCCGCGCCGGGCTGGGTGGCGTGCTCGCCGACGACATGGGGCTGGGCAAGACGGTGCAGCTGCTCGCGCTGCTGGCCCACGACGCCGATGCCGGACCCAGCCTCCTGGTGTGCCCGATGTCGCTGGTCGGCAACTGGCAGCGCGAGGCCGCCCGGTTCACACCGGAAGCTCCGGGTGCATGTCCACCACGGCCAGGAACGGGCCCGGGGCAAGCGGTTCGCCGATGCGGTCGCGAGCTCCGACCTGGTGGTCACGACCTACGCCCTCGCCGCCCGCGACGCCGCCGATCTGCGCAAGATCTCGTGGCGGCGCGTCGTCGTCGACGAGGCGCAGGCGATCAAGAACGCCGCCACCAAGCAGGCCACCGCCATCCGCTCCCTGCCCGCGGCCAGCAGGATCGCGGTCACCGGCACGCCCGTCGAGAACCGCCTGGCCGACCTGTGGTCGATCCTCGAGTTCGCCAACCCCGGGATGCTCGGTCCGGCCGCGACGTTCAAGAAGCGGTACGCCGAGCCGATCGAGCGGCACGGGGACGACGACGCCGCGGAGCGGCTGCGCCGGTTCACCGCGCCGTTCGTCCTGCGTCGGGTCAAGACTGACCGGTCGATCATCGCGGACCTGCCCGACAAGCTGGAGATGGACGTCGTCTGCAACCTCACCGCCGAGCAGGCCGCGCTCTACCAGGCGGTCGTCGACGACATGCTCGAGCGCATCGAGAGGACCGACGGGATCGAGCGACGGGGGCTGGTGCTGGCGACGATGACCAAGCTGAAACAGGTCTGCAACCATCCGGCGCAGTTCCTGCGGGACGGCAGCCGGCTCGCCGGGCGCTCGGGCAAGCTGGAGTGCGTCGACGACATCCTCGACGAGGTGCTCGAGGCGGGCGAGAAGGCGCTGTTGTTCACCCAGTACGCCGAGTTCGGGGCGCTGTTGCGTGGCCACCTGGCCGGGCGGTTCGGCCGCGAGGTGCTGTTCCTGCACGGCGGCGTCGCGAAACCCGATCGCGACGACATGGTGGCCCGGTTCCAGGCCGACGACGTCGCGTCACCGCCGATCTTCGTGCTGTCACTGAAGGCCGGTGGCACCGGGCTGACGCTGACCGCCGCGAACCACGTGGTCCACGTCGACCGATGGTGGAACCCCGCCGTCGAGGACCAGGCCACCGACCGGGCGTTCCGGATCGGGCAGCGCCGGACGGTGCAGGTGCGCAAGCTCGTCTGCGCCGGCACCGTCGAGGAGAAGATCGCGGCGATGATCCGCGACAAGCGCGGCCTCGCCGCGAAGATCGTGGGCACGGGAGAGCAGTGGCTCACCGAGCTGTCCACCGGACAGCTCGCGGACCTGCTCCGGCTCGAGAAGGGGGCGGTGGTCGAATGACCGACGGTCGCTGGTACCCGCCGAGTCGCCCGAGGGTGGTCGAGAACGGGCTCAGGGCACGGACCGGACGGGGAGCCATCGGCGAGTCGTGGTGGTCGCGTCGGTTCCTCGACGTGCTGGAGTCCTTCGCGATGGGCAACCGTCTCACCCGGGGCCGGACGTATGCGCGCAAGGGACAGGTCGTCTCGCTCGACGTGACACCCGGCGAGGTGCGCGCGACCGTCCAGGGCTCGCGGGTCAAGCCCTACCGGGTGACGATCGGCCTGGCCGCCTTCGCCGAGATCGTCTGGGCCAAGGCCGAGATCGCACTGTCCGAGCAGGCGCTGCCCAGCGCCAAGCTGCTCGCCGGAGAGGTGCCGCCCGAGCTCGAGGCGATCTTCGCAGAGGCGGGCGCCCCCCTCTTCCCGAGCACCGCGAACGATCTCGACCAGCGTTGCTCCTGCCCGGACCGGGAGGTGCCCTGCAAGCACCTCGCCGCCACCTTCTACCTCCTCGCCGAGGCCTTCGACGACGACCCGTTCCTGATCCTGCGGTGGCGCGGGCGGGACCGCGAGACCCTTCTTGCCCGACTCCGCGAGCTGCGCACCGACGCTGCCGCGGAGGAGCCCGACGCGGCCGCACCGGCAGCGGCGGGCAGCTCGCTCGTCCTGTCCGGAATCTCCCGGCAGGACTGCGCGCCGGATCGCTTCTGGCAGCCGCCCGCTCCGTTGCCGGCACGGCCGGCCACCCTGGACGTCGAGCCGGACCTGCTGCTGCGACAGCTTCCGGCACCGAGCCGGCTCCTCGGCGGTGACGCGCTGGTCGCCCGGCTGCGCACGGCGTACCGGCGATTCGGGGACACGTCGTAGCCATGGCACACCACGACGTCCGGGCCCGGGTGCGCCGGGTAGCCGAGCAGATGCTCGCAGAGCAGCGGTACGTCTGCCCTGTCGATGTCCTGCTCGGCCTCGGCTGGCTGGCGCATTCCCACGTCGACCGGTGGCGACAGGGTCGGGTGCCGTACCTCGAGCACGAGGTCCAGGCCGGCCCCGGCAAGGTCTCGGCGGCGATGCTCGAGCTCCGCGACTGGGCGCGGGCAACCGGCCTGACGCCGGCAGAGGCCGCCTACGTGGCGCGCACCCGCGACCGGCGCCGGCTCCGCTTCACCGCCGGTGACGATCCCACGATGGAGCGTGCCTATCGAACCCACTGGGTCTCGCCGGAGCTGTCGGATCGCGAGCGGGAGCGCCTGGTCGAGCACCAGAGCCGGCCACCTGACCTGGTGGCGATCGCGGCCAGCAAGCCGTGGACCTGCACCGGCTGCACGACCGAGTACGCTGCCGGCGCGGTCCTCATGATGGAGGACGCGGGCCCGCTCTGCCTGACCTGCGCCGACCTCGCCCACCTCGAGTACCTGCCGGCCGGCGACGCGGGGCTCACCCGGCGGGCCAAGAGACTGAGCGGGATCTCCGTGATCGTCGTGCGGTGGAGCCGGTCGCGGAAGCGGTACGAGCGGCAGGGCATCCTCGCCGAGCCCGAGGCCATCGAGCGGGCCGAGGCCCAGCGCACCGGTGGAGGCCGAGGCGCGGGAGAGGCGACCGGCGACGAGGATCACCGCGGCTGAGCAACGTCAGAACCTGGGTGAGTACCGCCTGACCCGGCTCCGAACGCCCGATACTCGAGAGGGCCCGGGGTACGCGCTTCGGCGTACCCCGGGCCCTCTCCGTGGGTGTGGCAGGCGGTCTGCCTGACCCTGTACAAGGTCTGCGACGCATCTTCACGATTCACGCTCGGTTCCCGAGTTTTCGCCCCAGGTCGTTCCCCAGATCCGCGCGTCCACAACGCTCCAATCCCCACAATGAGATCGACAAGCGGTCGCCCTTTCGGACTCGATCACAGCACACGGCACGGCCATGGCACGGCTGGGAGCGCCGACTTGCCGGAGCCGACGAGCGGCGTCACTCGACACGTCGAGCTCGGACAAGCCACGTCGGCGTTGTTGAGAACGACTCGACTGACCAGCAGGTGCCCCTTCTGTCTTCCCCTTCCTGCAATGCCAGAGCAGGCATCCGCTGGGCGCCACCTACGTCGCGCGGGGACGCAATGGTGAGCCTGAGCGGCCCCCGCTATCGACAGCAGTCCTTACGTCGCGCAGCGACGGTAGTGCTCGCGGGTCCACTCCCCGAGCCTGGCTGCAATGCTCTCGACCTCCGTCACGGCTACGCTGCGGGAATCCCACCCGGCGACCAGACGGATGCACAACTCATCGTGGCCGATGGCAACGCCGATCGGGACCAGGTCGAAGCGGGGATCGTCGGAGACCACGGCCACGCCGCGACCGGTCGCCGCGAGCGCTTGGGCGATCGTGCCGTTGGCCGCTTCGACCAACAACGATTGCGCCTCGCCTCGAGCGGCGACCGCCGTGTCGAGAGCTTCGCGGGCGGTGAAGGTGGCTGGCACCGTGACGATCGTCCGCTCCAGCAGTTCGGTAAGCGTCACCCGCCTCCGACCTGCCCAGGGGTCGTCAGCGCGCACGTACGCCCACACCGGCAGGACGGCCAGCGCGAGGTGCGCGTAGGGCTGCCCGGGACGCAGCGTCCCGATCGCCAGGTCCGCGCCGAGCTCCAGCATCCGGGCGACCGACTGTCCGTCGCTGGAACGCACGTCCACGACGGGGTCCTCGGCCGACATCGTCGCCACGAACGGCGACACGACGTCGGTCAAGGTGACCGTGGGCGCGGCGATCGTCACGCGCTCCAGGCCGCCGTGCGCGTGAAAGCGCGCCCGCGCCTCGAGGGCGGTGGCTGACGCGAGCAGCTGGCGGGCGGCCGGTAGCAGCGCGCGACCGGACCGGCTGAGCAGAAGGCGCCCGGCGCCGCGCTCGAAGAGGTCGACGCCGAGGTCCTGCTCGAGCTGACGGAGCTGCCGGGACAGGGCGGGCTGGGTCACGTGGACGTCCAGAGCCGCTCCGCTCACGCTCCCGGCGTCCGCGGTCGCGACGAAGTAGCGGAGGTGGCGCAGTTCCACCTATGCCTCCTCGGCATGTCTGAAGTCGGAAGGAAGTATTGGACAGCATACCGTCGACCCCGAAGACTTGCCCCATGACGACAGTGGCGTCCCCCTCGAGCGCCGAGCCGGTGGCCCAGGAGCGCCGGCTCCTTACGAGCATCCCCGGTCCGCGATCCCAGGAACTCATGGCCAGGAAGACCGCGGCCGTCGCCGGCGGGATCGGCACGACGATGCCGGTCTTCGCGGCCCGCGCTAGCGGCGGCGTGGTGGTCGACGTGGACGGCAACCACCTCATCGACCTCGGGTCGGGCATCGCTGTCACCACGGTAGGGGTCAGCGCCTCCCGGGTCGTCGCGGCGGTCCGCGAGCAGGCGATGTCCTTCACCCACACCTGCTTCATGGTCACGCCGTATGAGGGTTATGTCGCCGTCGCAGAGGCGCTGAACCGGCTGACCCCGGGGGACCACGTCAAGCGCACCGTGCTCTTCAACTCCGGCGCGGAGGCAATCGAGAACGCGGTGAAGATCGCGCGCGCACACACCGGCCGGCAGGCGGTGGTCGTGTTCGACCACGCCTACCACGGTCGCACCAACCTCACGATGGCGATGACCGCCAAGAGCATGCCGTACAAGCACGGCTTCGGACCGTTCGCCAGCGAGGTCTACCGGGCTCCTCTGTCCTACCCGTACCGGGACGGCAACACCGACGGCGTCGTTGCTGCCCTCAAGGCAATCGACGTGATCGAGAAGCAGGTCGGCGCCGCCAACCTTGCCGCGCTCGTGATCGAGCCCATCCAGGGTGAGGGTGGATTCATCGAGCCGGCCGCCGGGTTCCTGCCCGCGCTGGCGGCGTGGTGCCGCGACAACGGCGTGGTCTTCACGGCCGACGAGGTGCAAACCGGCTTCGCCCGAACAGGCGACATGTTCGCGTGCGACCGCGAGGGTGTGGTCCCCGACCTGATCGTCACCGCGAAGGGCATCGCCGGTGGCCTCCCGCTGTCGGCGGTCACCGGGCGCGCTGAGATCATGGACGCCCCGCACGCAGGCGGCCTGGGCGGCACGTACGGCGGGAACCCGCTCGCCTGTGCGGCCGCGCTGGCCGCGATCGAGACGATCGAGTCGGAGAACCTCGTGGCTCGCGCGAGGCAGGTCGGGGCGATCCTGCTCGACCGGCTCGGCCGCATCGCGGCCAGCAACGACCGTATCGGCGATGTCCGGGGCCGGGGCGCGATGGTCGCCGTCGAGCTGGTGCACGCAGGGACCGACGTACCCGACCCTCAGCTCGCGAAGGCTGTCGCCGCGGCCGCGCACCGCCAAGGAGTCATCGTGCTGACCTGCGGCACGCACGGGAACGTGCTGCGCTTCCTCCCGCCGCTGAGCATCTCCGACGAGTTGCTGCACGACGGGTTCGACGTGCTCGCCGCGACCCTCGAGGAGGCTCGATGACCACGGTCGCCGACCAGCGCGCCACCCGCGGCCCGCTCGACGACGCCGTCGACCAGCTCACCGAGGCCTGTGCGCTCCTCGGGTACGACGACGGGACGCTGCGGATGCTGGCAGCACCCCGCCGCGAGGTGACGGTCAGCATCCCGCTGCGGCGTGACGACGGATCGGTCGAGGTACTGACCGGCCACCGGGTCCAGCACAACCTGTCCCGCGGTCCGGCGAAGGGCGGTCTGCGCTACAGCCCGCACGTCGACCTCGACGAGGTCCGAGCGCTGGCCATGTGGATGACGTGGAAGTGCGCACTCATGGAGCTGCCGTACGGCGGCGCGAAGGGCGGGGTGACCATCGACCCCACCCGCTACTCGACTGCCGAGCTCGAGCGGGTCACCCGTCGCTACACCTCGGAGATCCTCCCGGTCATCGGCCCGACCCGCGACATCCCCGCGCCTGACATCGGCACCGACGAGCACACGATGGCGTGGATGATGGACACCTACTCCGTGGCCAACGGCCACACCGTCCTGGGGACCGTGACCGGAAAGCCCGTGAGTCTCGGCGGATCACTGGGCCGAGCCGCCGCGACATCGCTCGGTGTCGTCCACGTCGCGCTGGCTGCGCTACAGCACATCGGACTCGAGGCGACTCGGTCGAGCGCCGCCGTTCAGGGCTTCGGCAAGGTCGGCCGCGGCGCCGCTCGCTTCCTCGCCCAAGAACACGTGCGCGTGGTGGCAGTGAGCGACGAGCACGGCGCGGTCTGGACTCCGGACGGTCTCGACGTGCCCGCTCTCGAAGCGCACGTCGACCGAGCAGGCAGCGTGGTCGGATTTCCGGCTGCGACACCGATCGACAACAAGACCCTCCTGGCCCTGGACGTCGACCTCCTCGTTCCGGCCGCGGTCGAAGGAGTCCTGCACGCCGGCAACGCCACGACGGTGCGCGCCCGGATCGTCGTCGAAGGCGCCAACGGGCCGACCACCACGGACGCCGACCGCATCCTGCAGGAACGAGGGATCCTGGTCGTGCCCGACATACTCGCCAACGCCGGTGGCGTGGTCGTCTCCTACTTCGAGTGGGTCCAGGCCAACCAGGCGTACTGGTGGAGCCAGGCCGAGGTCGAGGCCCGCCTCGCCGATCGCATGACCGCGGCCTGGAACCAGGTCCTCTCCGAGGCGGAACAACGCCGCCTTCCTCTCCGCACCGCCGCCACCTGCCTCGCAGTACACCGTGTCGCCGAGGCCCACCGACAGCGAGGGCTCTACCCGTGAACAGCGCCGACCGCACCTTCCCCGTCGAAGACCCCGCCACCCTGGAGATCATCGCGGAGGTCCCCGACCTCGGCGACGAGGACGCCTGCGCTGCAGCGGACCGCGCAGCAGCCGCGTTCTCCGCATGGTCCCGCACCTCGCCGCGGCACCGCTCCGACGTGTTGCGCCGCGCGCACGACCTGATGCTGCGCGACAAGGACGAGCTGGCGGCGCTGATCGTCGGGAGAACGGCAAGTCCCTGACCGACGCCCTCGGCGAGGTCCGGTACGCGGCCGAGTTCTTCCGCTGGTTCTCCGAGGAGGCCGTCCGGCCCGGGGGCGACTACGGCGAGGCACCGGCCGGCGGCGTGCGGACCTTGGTGTCGCACAACCCGGTCGGCGTGGCTGCGCTGGTGACGCCGTGGAACTTCCCGGCCGCGATGGCGACCCGCAAGATCGCACCAGCACTGGCTGCCGGTTGCACCGTCGTCCTCAAGCCCGCCGCCGAGGCACCACTGACCGCCTTGTCGATCGGACAAATCCTCACCGAGGCCGGCGTGCCTGAGGGTGTCGTCGAGATCGTCACCACGACCGACGCCGCTGGTGTGGTCTCTGCCTGGCTGCAACACCCCCAGGTCCGCAAGCTCTCCTTCACCGGCTCCACCGGCGTCGGCCGCGCGCTGCTGCACCAGGCCGCGGACCGGGTCCTCAACGCCTCGATGGAGCTCGGCGGCAACGCCCCCGTCGTCGTCACCGAGGACGCCGACCTCGACGCGGCTGTCGCAGGCACAATGGTCGCGAAGTTCCGCAACGGCGGCCAAGCCTGCACCGCGGCAAACCGGATCTACGTGCACTCCGACATCGCCGCCGACTTCCTCGCCCGCCTCGGCGCAGAGGTCGAGAAGCTCACCGTGGGACCAGCAGCCGACGGCGCTGCTGTCGGTCCCCTCATCACCGCAGCGGCGCTGCATCGCGTGACCGAGGCGGTCGATCTCGCCGTGCGCGAAGGCGCCCGCCTGAGTCACCAGGCCGACGTTCCTGATGCTCCCGGCTACTTCTATCCCCCGACCGTCCTCGCCGACGTCCCTCCCGACGCCACGATCCTGCACGAGGAGATCTTCGGTCCGGTGGCGCCCGTCGTCGTCTGGAACGACGAGGACGAGCTCCTCAGGCTCGCCAACGGCACCGAGTACGGTCTCGCGGCGTACGTCTTCGCGGGCGACTTCGAGCGTGCTGTGCGGATCGCCGAGCAGATCGACGCCGGCATGGTGGGGATCAACCGCGGGCTCGTCTCCAACCCGTCCGCACCCTTCGGCGGCGTCAAGCAGAGTGGGCTGGGCCGCGAAGGCGCACGCGACGGACTACGCGAGTTCCAGGAGACGCAGTACCTCAGCATCGCGTGGCCGACCCAGTGAACCCGGACAGCACCGGCACCACGCGCGTGAAGCGCGGCATGGCAGAGATGCTCAAGGGCGGCGTGATCATGGACGTCGTCACCTCGGAGCAGGCGAAGATCGCCGAGGACGCCGGCGCCGTCGCCGTGATGGCGCTCGAGCGGGTCCCCGCGGACATCCGCGCGCAGGGCGGCGTCTCGCGGATGAGCGACCCCGACATGATCGACGGGATCATCGAGGCGGTGTCGATCCCGGTGATGGCCAAGGCGCGGATCGGGCACTTCGCCGAGGCGCAGGTGCTCCAGTCGCTGGGCGTGGACTACGTCGACGAGTCCGAGGTGCTGACCCCCGCCGACTACGCCAACCACATCGACAAGTGGGCATTCACCGTGCCGTTCGTGTGCGGTGCCACCAACCTCGGTGAGGCCCTGCGCCGCATCACCGAGGGCGCGGCGATGATCCGGTCCAAGGGCGAGGCCGGCACCGGCGACGTGTCGAACGCCGTGACCCACATGCGGACCATCCGGCGCGAGATCCGCCGGCTCGGCGCGCTCGCCGAGGACGAGCTGTTCGTCGCCGCCAAGGAGCTGCAGGCGCCCTACGACCTCGTCAAGGAGGTGGCCGCCAGCGGGAAGCTCCCGGTCGTCCTGTTCACGGCGGGCGGCATCGCCACGCCGGCGGACGCGGCGATGATGATGCAGCTCGGGGCCGAGGTTGTCTTCGTGGGCTCGGGCATCTTCAAGTCGGGCAACCCGGCGCAGCGGGCCGAGGCGATCGTCAAGGCGACCACGTTCTACGACGACCCGGACGTGGTCGCGAAGGTCTCCCGCGGCCTGGGCGAGGCCATGGTCGGCATCAACGTCGAGGAGATCCCGCAGCCGCACCGGCTCGCCGAACGCGGCTGGTGACCATGACAGTGGAACTGCAGATCTTCGCCAGCGATCTCTTCGACGCGCTTGCCTGCAAACATGGGTACGACGGCGAAGAACTCGCCCGAGCCCTGGGACTGCCGACCGGGACGGTGCGGGCGCTCAGTGGCCATCAGGTAAGCCAGGCCCAGGCTCGCGACTTCTGCGCCCAGCTCGGGCTGGACATCGACCTGCTGCTCTGCGGTCTCGACGCCACGCGTCCTCGGGCTCAGGAGGGCGCCGCGGAGTCCTAGGTCGCGGCACCCGTCACCGGGCGTGTCGATCGACCAGCCACCGCATGAATGCGGAGTTCTGCTCCACGGCCTCTGCCGACACTGCCTCCGGGTGTGCCGCAAACTTCGCCACGACCGTCTCTTCGAGCGGGTCGACCCACAGGTACTGACCGTGGATCCCGGCACCGTAGACGGCGCCGTGGTCGTCGCCGGTCACCCACCACTGGCTGCGGTAGCTGCCGCGTGGATGGACGGCTTGGAAGTGGCTGCCGGCGGCCGCGGCGGAGTTGCCACCGGCGAGGATGTCGGTGACGAACGACTCAGGGACCACCTGACGACCCTCGACCGCCCCGCGGTCGAGGACCAGCTGCCCCAGGCGGGCCAGGTCTCGAGTCGTGCAGGCGAGGCCCCCGTTGGCGAACGCGAAGCCGCCGGGGTCGACGGTGATGCTCGCGTCGTACTGAGTCGGCAACCGGGACCACAGCCGGGTCGACATCACGTGGTGGTAGCGCTCCCCGGTGACCGCCTCGACGACCCAGGCAAGGACGTCAGTCGTGGCCGAGCAGTACTGCAGTCGCTCTCCGTGGTGGCCGGCGGGCTGGAGGGTGGTGAGGAAGTCGTAGGTGTCGGCCGGATCGCCCTGCAGACGCGGTCGCCAGCCCGCCACCCGGTCCTGCTGGGCAACGTGCGCGGCCGGGTCGTGGTACGTCTCGTCGTAGACGACCGCGACCTGCATGTCCAGCGCGTCGCGGATGGTCGCGTCCCGGAACGCCGACTCTTTCAGTCGAGGCACGAGGTCGCCGATGAGCGAGTCTTCGGTGAGCAGCCCTTCCGCGAGCAGCTGTCCGATCAGCAGGCCGCACACACTCTTCGACACCGACATCAGCGTGTGCCGCGAGCTCGGCCCCATGCCGGGGCCGTACCAGCTCGCCGACGAGCTCCCCGCCGCGTAGCACGACGACCGATCGGGCAGCGGTGATGGTGGCGTGCTCGAGGAAGTCAGCATCGGATCCCGCGGACAACGGCGTCTGAGCGACGTCGTCCGCCTCCGCGACCCTGTACACTACGGCCGTGGGCACGATCTCGGAGATGTGGCCGAAGCCCCAGGTGTTCCACGGTGCGTCCTGCCAGTTGCTGAGGTTCACCTCGCCGGGACCGAACGCGCCTCCCAGGTCATAGCCGGAGATACGACTCACTTCGCTGCTTCCTCTCGATCTTCCAATACGGCGCGCAGGCTGTCGCTTTCGACGGTCGGGCACGCCGCCACTAGGTTCTGGGTGTACTCGTGCTGCGGGGATGTCAGGACATCGACGGCGCTGCCTTCTTCGACGATGCGTCCCTGGAGCATCACCACGACGTGGTCCGACAGGTACCGGACCACGTCGAGCGAGTGGGAGATCATGACGAACGTGAGGTGCGCGCTCCGCCCTCAGATCGGTCAGCAGGTTCAGGATCTGGGCCTGGACCGACACGTCGAGCGCCGAGGTCGGCTCGTCGAGGATGAGCAGCTCCGGGCCGGTCGCCAGCGCACGGGCGATGCCGACCCGCTGGCACTGACCGCCCGACAGCTGGTGCGGCAGCCGGGTTCGATGGGCCTGCGACAGCGCCACGGAGTCCAGGGCCTCTCCGACCGCTCGCTGCAGCTTGGACCCCGCGCAGTCGTGTGTGCAAGCGCAGCGGCTCGGCCACGCTCTCCTCGACCGTCATGCGGGGATTGAGCGCCATGACCGGGTTCTGGAAGACCATGCCGACCCGTCGTCGCATGGCCCGCAGTTGCTTGGTCGACATGTCGGTGACCTCGGCCCCATCGAAGACGACCGAACCGCTGGTCGGTCGAGGAGCAGGCCGAGCACGCAACGCACGAGCGTCGTCTTCCCCGACCCCGACTCGCCGACGACGCCCAGCGACATCCCCTTCTCGATCTGAAGGGTGACGTGGTCGAGCGCTCGGTGCGAGGAGGCTCCGGCCCTTGAACTCGTGGACCAGCTCGCTGGTCGACACCAAGGCGGTCACAGCTCGTCTCCTCGTAGGCATGCCGACTCGTGACTCGTCGTGACCGGTCGGAGATCGGGGTCGACGTGCCGACAGGCGTCGATGACCGCGAAACACCGGTCAGCGAAGGCACAGCCCTGCGAGGCTCAGGAAGTTGGCCGGCACCTGCCCGGCAATCGAGCCGCAGACGCCCGTCCGATCGACCGGGCAGGGCACCCACCAGACCCTGGGTGTACGGGTGCTTGGGAGGCGGACAGGACGGTATCGGTCGGACCGGTCTCGACCACGCGTCCGGCGTAGAGGACCGCCACCCGGTCGCAGGTCGCCTTGACG
The DNA here is from genome assembly GCA_963763225.1 of uncultured Actinomycetota bacterium. Lineage (GTDB taxonomy): Bacteria > Actinomycetota > Actinomycetes > Propionibacteriales > Nocardioidaceae > Nocardioides. The sequence goes on from CAVXNT010000011.1 coordinate 278,893, forward strand.
ACGCCGAGGTCGTGCGTGATCAGCAGAACGCTGAAGCCCAGCGACTGCTGGAGGCGCAGGATCAGCAGCAAGATCTGTCGCGAGACGGTGACGTCGAGCGCCGTGGTGGGCTCGTCGAGGATCAACAACCTCGGCTCGCACAGCAGGGCCATGGCGATCATCACCCGTTGCAACATGCCCCCGGACAACTCATGCGGGTAGGCACTCGGTGACCCGGTGGCGTGTCGGTGAGGCCGACGTCGGTCAGCCGCTGCGCGATCACGGCATCGGCCTCGCGTCCGCGGAGCCTGCGGTGTCGCCGCAGCACCATGCGCATCTGCTTTCCGGGTCCGGAAGACCGGGTTGAACGCGGTGCCGGGGTTCTGGAACACGATGCTGATGGCGTCTCCCCGGTTGAGCGCCCGCTTGCTCTCTGACAGAGACAGCTGTTCGACACCGGCGAACTCGACGTGGCCGGTGGCCCGAGCCTGCTCCGGCAGCGTGCCGAGGATGGCGTGGGCCGGTGATCGACTTGCCGCACCCGGTCTCCCCGACGATGCCGAGGACCTCGCGGTCGACCGACCTCGCAGCTGGATTCCGCGCACCGGCCGGTTCGTGACGGCGCCGCGGTCGGTGAACTCGACCACGAGGTCCCGCACGTGCAGCAGCGCGGACGACGTCGCCGGGTCCGAGCTCCGCGGACTCGCTGATGTCCTCGTCATCGCTTCACCTTCCGGGGGTCGAACACAGTCTCGCAGCGAGTCACCGAGCAGGTTGAACGCCAGGACGGTCACGAAGATGGCCAGGCCCTGCGAAGGTGGAGACCCACCACGCCGTGAAGATCTGGCTGCGGCCCTCGGCGACCATCAGTCCCCAGTCCGGAGCCGGCGGTTGTGCGCCGAGGCCGATGAACGCGAGGGATCCGGCCGCGAGCACGACCGTGCCGACGTCGACGGTCGCCTGGACGAGTACTCGGCGTCATGGAGTTCTTGATGATGTGGCGCCGAAGGATCGTCCGCGACGGAACCCCGATCGCCTCGGCCGCGGCCACGAATGGTCGCTCCCGCAGCGACTTCGCCTCTGCACGGACGAGTCGGGCGTACCACGGCCACCACGAGACGACGAGCGCCAGCGCCGCGTTCTTCAGGTCAGGACCGAGCAGCGCGACGACCACCATGGCCAGCAGGAGTGGCGGGAACGATTGGAAGACTTCGGTGACCCGCATCAGGACCTCGTCGACCCAGCCGCCGCGGTAGCCCGCGACGGCGCCGAGCGGTACACCGATGAGCGCCGCGACCAGCACGACCGAGATCGAGATCAGCAGAGCCGGCCGGGTGCCCATGATGACCCGGCTGAGCATGTCCCGACCGAGCTCGTCGGTGCCGAACAGGTGGGAGCCGCTCGGCGCCAGGCTGGCCGCCTCGACGTTCGCGGCGCCACGTCCCTGGTCGGGGTAGGGGGCCAACCATGGAGCCAGGAGCGCGATGCAGGATGAGCGCGCCGATGAGCACGAGCCCGAGCAGCGCGAGCCAGTCACCGGCGAGGGTTCGTAGAACGCGATCTGCGGGAGGAGGGCGGAGCCAGCACGTCGACGGGGTGGTTCGGTGGATCACAAGGGCCATGGTCAGCTCCGGGTCCGGGGGTCGAGCCTGGCCTGCAGGACGTCGACGACGAAGTTCGTGAGGAGGTAGCCGGCGCGCCGAGCAGCGTGACCGCCATGATCACGGGATAGTCGACGGCCAACATCGCCTGCGTCGCGTACTGCCCGATGCCGGGCCAGTTGAAGACGACCTCGACGAAGAACGTGCCGGTGAGCATGTAGGCCACCGAGAGCCCGACCACGGTCAAGGGCGCCGACAGCGCGTTCTTCAACGCGAGCCGCCAGACGATGGTCCGGCGCCCCAGGCCGTACGCACGCGCGGTGAGGGCGTAGTCCTGGTCGAGCGACTCCAGCATGGACGCACGCGTCATCCGCGCGATCAGTCCCAGCGGGTAGGCGGCCAGGGTGATCGCCGGGAGGATCAAGTGCTCCAGCCCATCCTGCAAAGCCACCCAGTTACCCGTGAGGACGCAGTCGAGCAGGGCGAAGTCGGTGACTGACTCGGATGGGGATCGGAGTAGGCGAGCTCGGTGCTGAACTGACCGGTCGCCGGGAGCAACCCGAGCTTGCCGACAAAGACGACCTGCAGGATCAGACCCAGCCAGAACGCCGGCATGGAGATGCCGCCGATGGCACAGCAGCCTGATGGCACCGTCCAACACCCCGCTGCGCCGGCGGGCCGCGATCACGCCGAGCATCACTCCGATCACCGTGGCGAGCGTCATGGCAGCGGCGATCAGCTCCAAGGTCGCCGGCAGGCGCTCCAGGACCTCGGGAAGCACCGGCTGTTCGTGGCGAGGGAGTCGCCGAAGTCGCCCTGCAGCAGGCCGCGCAGATAATCGAAGAACTGGACCGCGAGCGGCTGGTCGAGTCCGAGCTCGCTCTGGATCCGGGCCAGTGTCTCGGGCGGGGCCTTCGGGCCGGCATAGATGACGGCCGGATTGGAGGGGACGACGCGCGCCATGATGAAGGTGAGCACCGTGATGGTCAGCATCACGGCGACGGAGGAGAGGACGCGCTTGGCGACGAACTTGGTCATGAGCCTTCCTGAACTCGTCAGGTCGATGATGGTGGTGGGCACCGGTGGAGCGCTGGGTGCCCACCACCTCCCACGTCAGGCGGGCTTGAAGTGCGCGAAGAACGCGGTGAACGGGTAGTTCTCGTTGGCCGGCGGGACCTGTAGACCCTTCGGTACCACCTGAACCGCCTGGGCGTCGTAGAGGAATGCGCCAGGCGCCTGGTCGTACAGCAGCTTCATCGCGTCCACGTACATCGACTGTGCCTTGTCGCGGTTGGTCGCGGTGTACGTTCCCGCCTTGTCGATCAGCGCGTCGTACTGGTCGTTCTTCCAGTAGCTCAGGTTGAAGAACGGCTCGTCGCTGGAATGGAACAGGGAGAACAGGTTGTCAGATCCCGCGTCGCTGTACGTCGGCCAGTAGTAGAGCACGAAGATGTCCTGAGCCTGGGCTGGATCAGCCTTGGCGTCCTCCCACTGCTGGTTGAACAACTGGCTCTTGACGTTGACCGTGACTCCGATCTGCGCGAAGGCGTCCTTGATCAGCGGAACGAACCTCTTCTCCGCCGCGTTCTCGGAGGCGTAGGTCAGCGTGAGGTCGAAGCCCCCATCAGGGTGGCCGGACTCTGCGAGCAGGTCGCGGGCCTTGTCGAGGTCTTGGGTGTACTGCGGGACGTCCTCGGAGAACGGGAAGATGCCGTCAGGCACCGGTCCGTGCGCCTGCGTTCCGTAGCCCTGGGCGCCGACCTTGATGATGTCGCCGTAGGGGATCGCGTAGGACAGGGCGCGCCGGACCTCCGGGTCGTCGAGCGGCGGCCTTGTGGTGTTGAAGAGCGCCAGGAAGTTGAACGGCGACTTGGAGACGTTGACGGTGTAGTTCGGGTCGTTCTCGAAGGAGCTGATGTTCTCGAGCGGGAGCTGGGTCGAGTACTTCACCTCACCGGAGGAGAGCATCTGCTGGGCGGTGACAGCGTCCGAAGTGATGGCCACGTCGACGATGTCGTAGGTCGCCGGATCGTCGGCGTTCCAGTAGTCGTCGAACTTCTTGAGCACGACCTTCTCCCCGGCCTTGTACGAGTCCAGGGTGTACGGACCGGTGCCGGCGTCGATCCCCGACTCGAAGTACTTCCCGTCCTTCGCGACGGCCTTGAGCGCCGACGGCGCCACGATCCACGCACCGTACGTCGACGACACGATGAGGTCGACCGGCGCGGCGTAGGACAGCTTGAAGACGACCTTGTCCGGAGCGGGAGCCTCGATCTTCTTGACCGGGGCCCAGATGAAGGAGGCGCCGCCGTGGTCCTTGGCAGCGTCCAGGCTCGCCTTGACCGCAGTGGCGTCGAGCGTCTCGCCGGTGTGGAACTTGACGCCCTGACGGATGGTGAACGTCCAGGTCAGGCCGTCGGCGGAGACGTCCCAGCCCGTCGCGAGGGCGGGCGTGTAGTCCTCGTCGCTGCCGGACGGGTTCTTCCAGAGCAGCGGCTCGTAGAGGTTGCCCATGTACATGGCCTCGGTCGAGAAGGACTTGACCGGGTCCCAGGTGGTGACCGACGCCGACGAGGCGACGGTCAGCACAGCCGTGCTCCCGCCTCCATCGTGGGTGTCGGCCGAGCTTCCACCTGAGCACGCGGCCAGCGAAAGCAGGCTCACTGCCGAGATTAGGGCTGCGGCGATGCGTCGGTTCTTCACGGGCTCTCCCTTGTGCAGGACTTTCGTGAACGACATTCTTGGGGCCCTCGTCACATACAGTCCAATACTCATAAAGACCGTTGTGCATACCTCGGAGGCATTGTGGACCTGCGCATGCTCCGCTACTTCCTCGCGATCGTCGACTCCGGATCGGTGACTGCCGCGTCGAAGGAGCTGTTCGTCGCCCAACCGTCGCTGTCCCGTCAGCTGCGCCGCTTCGAGACCACCCTCGGCGTGCAGCTGTTCAACCGCCTGGACCGACGTCTGGTGCTGACCACGGCCGGGAGACAGTTCGTTCCGATCGCCCGCGACCTACTGGCTCGGGCATCCCAGGCCGAGACGATGGCCGCGGCCATCGCTGCCGGAACTGCTCCCGACCTGGTCGTGGCGGCTCCGACGACGACGATCAACGACATCGTGGCGCCCTTCATAGCCACGGGTGGCCGGGTGTCCGTGGCCAACGTTGTGGAGACGATGCCTGCCGATGTCTACGGCGCCGTGGCTCGCGGCGACGTCGACTTCGGCCTGGGCACCTCGGTCCCCATGCGCTCCTTGCACGCGGAGGTGCTGATCCGCGTCGACGTGTGGGCGCAGATGCCGGGCGAGCACGAGCTGGCGGGCTCGCCGTACCTGGACCTGGTCGACCTCACCCGCTACCCGCTCGTGCATCTCGACGTCGCGCACGCCGTACGCCGGGCCTTCGATGCTGCGACCTCCAACCACGGCCTGACGTACGACGCTGTCGCGGAGACCCGTGCTCCACGACTCGGCCAGGCAATGGCCGCCGCCGGCCGAGGCGTCTGTGTCACGTCCGATGACCCGCGGTACGGGCTCTCCAAGGCGCTCATCCTGGTGGACGGAGAACCGCTGACCGTCACCATATATGCAGCCTGGGATCCCGAGCACTATGCGGCGAGCGACATAGGGGCGACCGTGGGCGAGCTGCGCGCCTTCACGACCCGGCGATACGCCCGCGCCGAGCCCTTCAACGCGGTCTGACCCCGAGTCGGCGGGAGCCGGGTTCGGTATTCGGCACGCTACGGGCGGTGCCCGGGGCACCGACCCCGGACAGCACCCGAATTGCAGCTACCAGATCACGAGCGGCCGCCGCGACCTGCAGCCGGGGTCATCGAAGCCAGCTTCGAGGACTCCTTCACGGCGCCATACCAGGAGTACTCGTCGCTGTCGCTGGAGTAGTAGTAGGTGCCGCCGTTCGGCATCATCGCGACGGTGATGCCGCCGAATCCGGACATGAACGGAACGGAGAACGTTGTGGTGTAGCTGGAGTCGTCGGCCGCGGTGAACTGCTTTCCCCAGAGCCCATTGTTGTAGGTGAAGCCGACCCCGGTGTCGAGGCCGCGGTCGGCAGCGTCTTGCTGCATGCCCGCGGCGAGAACGGACCGGGAGAGCAGCTGCCTGCCGGAAAGCGACCTTCCGGCGTCGTTGTTGAGCAGCCGGGCGACCTTGGCGATGTTGGCCTGGGTCCAGAACATGCCGTAGCCGGCGAACGGCTGGCCGGCCGTCGAATTGCCGGTTCGCAGCGACGTCCAGGTATCCGGGGATGTCGTGATCGGCTTGAGCACGTCGTCGCGCAACAGGTTGAAGATGTCGGCGGATGAGCCTTGCTTGGACTTGAGGTACTTGGCCTGAGAGCACGGCCCGGAAGGTGCGGCGGACGTCCCGCAGGGTGCTGTGGCTGAACCTGCCCCCGGCCCGGCGACTCGGACGGCCGGCCGCGAAGGTGAAGACGTCGCCGGTCCGGAACTGGTGCGCGCGACCGGAGGTGTCGGCCGGGGTGAGCTTGCCGTCGCGACGCCCCCGTTTGAAGGTGGACTCGGAGATCGTGTGCCCGTTCTTCGCCAGCAGCCCCAGTGCCTGCGCCATGGTGACGAGGTCGTCGGGGTCCAGACCGCGCGGAACACCCGGGCTGTTCGTCTTGGCTTCGGTGCGCAGCATGTTGCGGAACATCGCCCGGGCAGCCTTGCGGGTCGTCGTCTCGATGTAGAGACCCCTTCCCTGCAGGTAGGCGTCGATGGCCGTGACGTAGCCACGGACCTGGTCCTCCCGACCGATGTCCCCGTGGTTGTCCTCGACGTAGTGCTCCTGGATGAACGCGGCCCCGGCCGCGCCGAACCGGGTGCCGACTGCCGACCCGCGGGACGCACGGCGGGTGTTTCGGCTGAGGTCGGCCGGGTCCGGCTCCGGGAGCGGGCGGCCGGCTTCGAGCGCATCGACGGCCCGGTTGATCCAGCGCCGAGCACCAGTCTTGGTCGTGAACGTGTGCGTCGTGCGGCGCCGCTCGCCGGTAGCCACCGGCAGGCTGGCCTCGAAGGTGCCGGCCGCCGTCAGCTTGATGCTCCCCGTTGCGGGCTTGCTCATCGCGCGCCTCCCGCCGGGATCGCGAGGGCGAGCATGCGCTCGAGGAACTCGACGGTTCTCGCGCGCTCGGCCGCGAGGGCGGACAGGGTCGCCAGCTCAGTCTCCAGCTCGGTGACGCGGACTCGGAGCTCGGCGACCTGCCTGGTCTCGCGGAGCGCCTCGAGGGTGGCGGCGACCTCGAGGACCTGGGTGGGGTCGAGGTCGCCGGCGTCGACGAGGTCCTGGACCGGGACGGTCCAGACTTTGCGGCCGGTGGGCTCCTGCACCGCGTTCGGGTAGCGGCCGTCCTTGATGTGGGTCATCACGGTCTTGCGATCCTTGGGCTGGCCGGGCTTGCCGGTGAGCTCGCCGACCTGGCGGACCGAGAGCATCGTGGTGCTGGTGAGCCGCGGGGCGTCGTCGCCCCCGTGGGTGGTGGTCATGGCGGGCGACCGTGCGGCGACGTCCGGGGTCGGCAATCGGTGCACGCCTCGAACTGCGCCCCAGGTCGCCATAGGTCGCCCCAGGTCGCGCGCCCGGATCCGGGTGCGGGGGCGTCGGTGCCCGCCCGCCAGCAGTCCAGGGGCGGACCTGGGGGCACCTGGGGTCACCTGGGTCAGGCGCCCAGGTTTCTCGAGATTGGCCCCGACATTGGCCCCACAGGGATGGGCGATCGTCCGGCAACAGCCCCCGATTACCGCAAAATCTTCGCCAAATGCACGAGACCCCCACGCGAAGTGGGGGTCAGGCGCCTGGTGGAAGTTCCATCCAGTGGCAGGTCCAGGATTCGAACCTGGGTAGGCGTAAGCCGACGGATTTACAGTCCGCTCCCATTGGCCGCTCGGGCAACCTGCCGGGTGCTTCCGTGGCCCGTTTGGACCACCGGCTGCGAGGCGAAACAATAGCGCAGACCCAACTGCTGGAGAAAAACGCCGGCACCTGCCGACTGGAAGAGGGAACCATGGCCGACTCGTCGTTCGACATCGTCAGCAAGATCGACCGCCAGGAGGTCGACAACGCCCTCGGGCAGACCGCGCGCGAGATCGCCACCCGGTTCGACTTCAAGGGCACCGGCGCCACCATCGAATGGCAGGGCGAGCACGCGATCGAGATCTCGGCCTCGGCCGACGACCGCGCGAACGCCGTCCTCGACGTCTTCAAGTCCAAGCTGGTCAAGCGCGACGTGAGCCTCAAGGTGCTCGACGCCTCCGAGCCGCGTCAGTCGGGCCAGCAGAGCAAGATCTCGATCACCCTCAAGGAGGGGATCTCGTCGGAGGACGCGAAGAAGGTCTCGAAGCTGATCCGCGACGAGGGCCCCAAGGGCGTCAAGGCGCAGATCCAGGGCGACGAGCTGCGGGTGTCGTCGAAGAAGCGCGACGACCTCCAGGCGGTGATCGCACTGGTGAAGGCGCAGGACTACGACTTCGCGGTGCAGTTCACCAACTACCGCTGATCCTGCGCCGGCGCCCGCTCGGCGCACGCGTGTCACTCCTCACAGATCCGAGGGAAGAGACCGCTCCGGCGGAGGGATGCTCCGGACTATCGTGGAAACCGTGTCGGTAACACCCGGCAACGAAAACTGGAACGTGTTCCAGTTCGCGCCGTACCGTGAGTACGATCCGGGTTGCGGCAGCACACGACGAGGGAGTGGACGCGAGGTGGCCAAGCAGGTCAAGCAGCTGGACCGGGTGATCATCCGGTTCGCGGGGGACTCCGGGGACGGCATGCAGCTGACCGGCGACCGGTTCACCCAGGAGTCGGCCGTCTTCGGCAACGACCTGGTCACGTTGCCGAACTTCCCGGCCGAGATCCGCGCACCGCAGGGCACCCTGCCGGGCGTCTCGTCGTTCCAGGTGCACTTCGCCGACCACGACATCCTCACGCCCGGTGACGCCCCGCACGTCCTGGTCGCGATGAACCCGGCCGCGCTGCGGGCGAACCTGCCGGACCTGCCCAAGGGCGCCACGATCATCGTGGACACCCACGACTTCACGCCGCGGAACCTGACCAAGGCCGGGTACGACGCCAACCCGCTCGACAGCCTCGGCGACGCCAACGACGCGCTCGGTGAGTTCCAGGTCCAGCCGGTGGACCTGACCGGGATGACGGTGGAGGCGGTCAAGGAGTTCGGGCTGTCGCGCAAGGACGCGGCCCGGGCCAAGAACATGTTCGCGCTCGGCCTGCTGTCGTGGATGTACGGCCGGCCGACCGACCCGACGATCGCGTTCCTGTCCAAGCGGTTCGCCAAGGTCGTCGACATCCGCGACGCCAACATCACCGCGTTCAAGGCGGGCTGGAACTTCGGCGAGACCACCGAGACGTTCGCCGTGCAGTACGAGATCAAGCCGGCCACGATGCCGCCGGGCACCTACCGCAACATCACCGGCAACCTGGCGCTGGCCTACGGCCTGATCGCCGGCGGTGTGCAGTCCGGGCTGCCGGTGTTCCTGGGCTCGTACCCGATCACCCCGGCCTCGGACATCCTCCACGAGCTGAGCAAGCACAAGGCGTTCGGGGTCACGACGTTCCAGGCCGAGGACGAGATCGCCGGCATCGGCTCGGCGATCGGCGCGTCCTTCGGCGGTTCACTCGGCGTGACGACCACCTCCGGCCCCGGCATCGCACTGAAGTCCGAGGCCATCGGCCTGGCGGTGATGACCGAGCTCCCGCTGGTCGTGGTCGACGTGCAGCGCGGCGGGCCCTCGACCGGCCTGCCGACCAAGACCGAGCAGGCCGACCTGCTGCAGGCGATGTTCGGCCGCAACGGCGAGGCCCCGGTGCCGATCGTGGCACCGCAGTCACCCGGCGACTGCTTCGACGCCGCCCTCGAGGCGGCCCGCATCGCCATCACCTACCGCACGCCCGTCATGCTGCTGTCGGACGGCTACCTCGCCAACGGCTCCGAGCCGTGGCGGATCCCGGAGCTCGCCGACCTGCCCGCCATCGACCCCGCGTTCGCGACGGCCGACGACCTGACGGAGGGCCCCGACGGGAAGCCGACGTTCCACGCCTACGCCCGCGACCCCGAGACGCTCGCGCGCCCGTGGGCGCCGCCGGGCGTGGCCGGGCTCGAGCACCGCATCGGCGGCCTGGAGAAGTCCGACATCACCGGCAACATCTCCTACGACCCCGCCAACCACGACCTGATGGTCCGCACCCGCCAGGCCAAGGTCGACCGGATCGCGGAGTCGCTGCCGCCGCTGGAGATCGACGACCCGTCGGGCGAGGCCCGTGTCGTCGTGCTCGGCTGGGGCTCGACGTACGGTCCCATCGGCGCCGGCGTACGCCGGGTGCGCAAGGCCGGCTACCACGTCGCGCAGGTGCACCTGCGCCACCTCAACCCGTTCCCCCGGGACCTGGGCGACATCCTGAAGCGCTATGACAAGGTGCTGGTCCCCGAGATGAACCTCGGCCAGCTCTCGCTGCTGATCCGCGCGAAGTACCTGGTCGACGCCGTCGGCTACAACCAGGTCCGTGGCCTGCCCCTCAAGGCCGCCGAGCTCGCCGAGGCGATCGGTGGGCTGGTCGCCGACGCCGAGGGCCTTTCAGCCGACCAGGTCCACGCCGACCTGACCACCGCCGCGCAGGAGGTGCTGCAGTGAGCACGACCGATCTGGGCCTGCCGGGCCTGCACTCCGGAGTCGAGCTGGTCCCCCACCTCGCGGAGGGTGAGCAGCCGCAGACCGGGAAGGACTTCACCTCCGACCAGGAGGTGCGCTGGTGCCCCGGGTGCGGCGACTACGCCGTGCTCAAGGCCGTGCAGGGCTTCCTGCCCGACCTCGGGCTGCGCCGGGAGAACATCGTGTTCATCTCCGGCATCGGCTGCTCCTCGCGGTTCCCCTACTACCTCGACACCTACGGGATGCACTCCATCCACGGCCGCGCCCCCTCCATCGCGACCGGGCTGGCCACGGCGCGGCAGGACCTGTCGGTGTGGGTCGTCACCGGTGACGGCGACGCGCTCTCGATCGGCGGCAACCACCTGATCCACGCCCTGCGCCGCAACGTCAACATGACGATCCTGCTGTTCAACAACCGCATCTACGGCCTGACCAAGGGCCAGTACTCCCCCACCAGCGAGCCCGGCAAGGTCACCAAGTCCACCCCGATGGGCTCCATCGACCAGCCGTTCAACCCGGTCTCGCTGGCCCTGGGCGCCGAGGGCACGTTCGTGGCCCGCACCATCGACTCCGACCGCAAGCACCTCACCTCGGTGCTCGCCGCGGCCGCCGCCCACCGTGGCACCGCCCTGGTCGAGATCTACCAGAACTGCCCGATCTTCAACGACGGCGCCTTCGACGCGATCAAGGACAACGCGACCAAGGCCGACGCCATCGTCCCCCTGGTCCACGGCGAGCCGGTCCGGTTCGGCGCGGACGGGCAGAAGGGGCTCATCCGCGACAGCGACACCGGCGGCGTGAAGGTCGTCGACGTGGCCGACGTGGGCGAGGACGCGCTGCTCGTGCACGACGCGCACAACCCCGACCCCAGCACGGCGTTCGCCATCTCCCGGCTCACCGAGTCCGGCTACCTCGACCGCTCACCGATCGGGATCTTCCGACAGGTCGAGCGGCCGACGTACGACGACCAGGCCCGCGCCCAGGTCACCACCGCCCAGGAGAGCGACCCGGCAGACGCCGCTGACCGGCTCGCCGCACTCATCGGCGGCGGGGACACCTGGACGGTCGTCTAGACCTTAGGGACCACGGAGGACGACCAGGGATCCCCGCCCGGGAGCGGGGACCCCTGCTTCCGTGTCTTCACCCTCAGAAGTGAATGACGTACGTCTTCCACACGTGCGTCCAGGACTTCGAGTACCCACCGTAGGCGCGGACGTAACCTCGCCAGTACCAGTTGCCGTGCCGGGGAGCATGGACGCGTACCCGCCACCTCTGCTTCGGGCCGTGGGGCGTCACCCGCGCGAACCTCTTCCACCGGCAGCTCTTCCTGGCGCAGGCCTTCTTCTGGACCACGACCGGCCCGTGGCCGGGGTCGAGCCGCCGGGGACGGCGGCGGCCAGCAGGACGGCGGCCGCGATCAGCGCGCTCCAGGTCCGTGCCATCCGGCGGGCTCCCCCTCGAAGTACGCGGGAGCCCCGAGCGACCCCCGTCACGTCGGACCATCCCCACGACGTACGCGTCCGAAACCCCCACCTATGCTTGCGCCGTGCCGGATGCGCGACGGGGGTTCTTGCTGGGGGTCGCGGCGTACGTCATGTGGGGCGCGTTCCCGCTCTACTGGCCGCTGCTGGAGCCTGCCGGCGCGTTCGAGATCCTGGCCCACCGGGTCCTGTGGTCGTGCATCACGATGGGCGTGCTCGTCCTCGCGCTGCGCCGGCGCACCCAGCTCGCCGCCATCGTCCGCAGCCGCCGGACCCGGCTGCTGCTGACGCTCGCTGCGGTCGTCGTCACGGTCAACTGGGTGACCTACATCTGGGGCGTCAACAACGGCCACGTGGTCGAGACCTCGCTGGGCTACTTCATCAACCCGCTCGTCACGGTGCTGATGGGCGTGCTGATCCTGCACGAGCGGTTGCGCCCGCTCCAGTGGGCCGCGCTCGGGCTCGCCGCCGGCGCGGTCGTCGTGCTCACCCTGGACTACGGCCAGCTGCCGTGGGTCGCGCTCCTGCTCGCGTTCTCCTTCGGCAGCTACGGGCTGTGCAAGAAGACGGCGAACGTCGGCGCCGTCGACAGCCTCGCCTACGAGACCGCGGTCATCGCGCCGTTCGCCGCGGCGTACCTCGTCTGGCTCGGGCTCACCGGCGAGTCGGCGTTCATGGGGCACGGTGTCGGTCACGCTCTGCTGTTCGTGACGACGGGTGTCGTCACCGCGATCCCGCTGATCTGCTTCGGGGCCGCCGCGACGCGGGTCCCCATGGTGACCCTCGGGCTGCTGCAGTACCTCGCCCCGATCATCCAGTTCGCGCTCGGCGTCCTCTACTTCCACGAGGACATGCCCGCCGGCCGCTGGATCGGCTTCGTCCTGGTGTGGATCGCGCTGGCCGTCTTCACCGTCGAGGCGGTCAACCACCGCCGCCGCCAGCTGCGCCTCACCGTCGAGGCCGCCGCCGTCTGAGGTCGAATCGGGAGTTCTGACGGTTCATCCGGCCGATTCGACCGTCAGAAGTCCCGACTCAACCGTGGGTGAGGTCAGGTGGTGCGGACGGCGACGAGGTCGGCGAAGGCCTCGAGGGCGTCGCGGACCGGGCCGTGGGGGACGACGGCGAGGTGGTCCTTGGCCTCCTGGGCGCGGGCCACGACGTAGGCACGGGCCTCGTCGAGGGCCGGGTGCTTGCGCAGCAGGTCGAGCGCCTCGGCGTGGCGCTGGTCGTCGGTGAGGTCACCGTCGAGCAGCTCGATGAGCCGGGCGTCGCCGGGGTCGGCGGCCGCGCGCGCCATCAGCACCGGGAGCGTCGGGACGCCCTCGCGCAGGTCGGTGCCGGGCGTCTTGCCGGACTCCCCGGACTCCGAGGCGATGTCGAGGATGTCGTCGGAGAGCTGGAACGCCGAGCCGACGATCTCGCCGTACGCCGTCAGCGCCTCCTCGACCTCGCGGCTGGCGCCACCGAAGCGCGCGCCGTAGCGGGCCGAGGTCGCGATCAGCGACCCGGTCTTGCCGGCCACCACGTCGAGGTAGTGCGCGAGCGGGTCCTCGCCGGGGGCGGGCGCGATCGTCTCGAGGATCTGGCCCTCGACCAGCTTGGTGAACGTCTCCGCCTGGATGCGGACCGCGTCCGCGCCGAGCTGCGCAGTGAGCTCCGACGACTTCGAGAACAGGAAGTCGCCCGTGAGGATCGCGACATGGTTGCCCCACCGGGCGTGCGCCGTGTCGGCACCGCGGCGCAGCTCGGCCTCGTCCATCACGTCGTCGTGGTAGAGCGAGGCGAGGTGCGTCAGCTCGACCACGCACGCCGCCGTGATCACCTCGTCGCTGTCCGGCCGGTCCCCGGCCTCGGCGGCGAGGAGCACCAGCAGCGGCCGGAACCGCTTGCCGCCGGCGGCCATCAGATGGCTGGCCGCCTCGGTGACGAACCCGGCGCGGCTGCGCACGTGTCCGGCCAGTGCGTCCTCGACCGCGGTCATGCGGTCGCGGAGCCGGGCGGCCAGCTCCGCGTCGGCGACGGGGAGGGCCAGAGCGGCGGTACTCGTGGTCACCTGACGAATTGTCCCGCATTCGCCGCGAGATCCAGCACCGGGCCGGGTACGACGCCCAGGACCAGGGTCGCGGCGACGCCCACCAGGATGGTCGCCGACGTCAGCACCGACGGCCGGGTGACGACCGCGCCCTCGCCGTCGGCGTCACCGTCGACGAAGAACATCAGCACGATCACGCGCACGTAGAAGAACACCGCGATGATGCTGCACGCGATCGCCGCGATGACCACCGGCCACGCCCCGGCCGACAGCGCCACCGTGAACACCGCCCACTTCCCGACGAAGCCCGCGGTGAGCGGGATGCCGGCCATGGAGAGCAGGAAGAACGCGAACAGCCCGGCGACCAGCGGCGAGCGCCGGCCCAGGCCCTGCCAGCGGGCGAACGTCGTCGCCTCGCCGCCGGAGTCGCGCACCAGCGTCACGAGCGCGAACGAGCCGATGATCGCGAAGCCGTAGGTGACCAGGTAGAACAGCACCGCCTGCAGCGAGGTGACCTGCCCCTCCGAGAGCTCCGAGGCCTGCTGCACGCCGAGCACGCCGGTGAGGATGAAGCCGGTGTGGGCGATGGACGAGTAGGCGAGCATCCGCTTCATGTCGGTCTGCACCACGGCGAGCACGGCGCCGACCAGCATGGTCAGGATCGCGATCACCCAGAGCATCGGCTGCCACGACCAGCGGTCGGACCCGAAGGCGACGTAGTACAGGCGCAGCAGCGCGCCGAAGGCGGCGATCTTCGTGCCCGCGGCCATGAACGCCGTCACCGGCGTCGGGGCGCCCTGGTACACGTCCGGGGTCCAGGAGTGGAACGGCGCGGCGCCGACCTTGAACAGCAGGCCGACCGAGACCATGCCGAGGCCGATCAGCAGCAGGGTCTGGTTGCCGACGTCGTCGCGGACCGCCTCGTTGATCTCCGAGAAGCCCATCGAGCCGGCGAAGCCGTAGAGCAGCGCCACGCCGTACACGAAGAAGCCGGAGGAGAACGCCCCCAGCAGGAAGTACTTCATCGCCGCCTCCTGGCTGAGCAGGCGGCGCCGCCGGGCGAGCCCGCTGAGCAGGTAGAGCGGCAGCGAGAGGACCTCGAGGCCGACGAACAGCACGATCAGGTCGTTGGCCGCGGGGAACAGCATCATGCCGCCGACCGAGAACAGCAGCAGCGGGAAGACCTCGGTGTGCTCCAGGCCCCGGGTCGACGCCTGGCGCTCCGCCTCGGTGCCGGGCAGGGCGGCGGCCTGGCCGGCGAACGCGGTGACGCCCCCCTCCAGGGTGCGCTCGGCGAAGAGCAGCACGCCGCCGATGGCGAAGACCAGGATCATGCCCCACAGGAAGACCGCGGGCCCGTCGACGACGACGGTGCCCTCGAGGTCGACCGCGCCCCGGGCGGTGCCGTTGCCGAGCTCGTCGAGGTGCACGCCGATCCAGACAGTGCCGACCAGCGCGGCGACCAGACCGGCGGTGGTCAGGATCGTCTGCACCCGGAACCGGGCGTCCCGGGCGACGAACGCCTCGACCACCACGCCGACGCAGGCCACACCGAAGATCACGAGCAGCGGCCAGATCTGGCCGTACTCGATGGTGGGCTTCACGAAGTCCATCAGTGCTCGCCCTCCTCGGCGTTCGCAGGCACCATCGGCGCGTCATCGGTGACGCCGACGTGCTCGAGCAGCGTCTCGACGGTCGGGTTGGCGGCGTCGAGCAGCGGCATCGGCCAGAAACCGAACAGCACCAGCGCGACGACCAGGGGTACGACGGCGAACAGCTCGCGCCGGTTCAGGTCGGTCATGCCCTCGTCGGCCAGGACCGGCGGGCCGGTCATGGTCCGCTGGTAGAGCCACAGGACGTAGACCGCGGCCAGCACGATGCCGGTCACCGCGACCACGCCGACCCACCAGTGGTAGTCGAACGCCGCGATCATCACCATGATCTCGGAGACGAACTGGCTCAGCCCGGGCAGCCCGAGGGTGGCCAGGCCGGCGACCAGGAACAGCCCGGCGAGCACCGGTGCCTTGCTCTCCACGCCGGTGATCTCGCTGATCAGCGAGGTGCCCTTGCGCCGGATCAGGTAGCCGGCGATCAGGAACAGCGCAGCGGTGCCGACGCCGTGGTTGACCATGTAGAGGATCGAGCCGGAGCCGCCCTGGGTGGTCAGCGCGAAGATGCCCAGCGTGATGAAGCCGAAGTGGCTGAGCGACGTCAGGCCGATCAGGCGCAGGATGTCGTCCTGGCCGATGGCCAGGAACGCGCCGTACACGATCGAGATCAGCGCGAGCGTGACCACGACCGGCGTGGCCCACTGGGACGCCTCCGGGAAGAGCCCGAGGCAGAAGCGCAGCATCCCGAAGGTGCCGATCTTGTCCAGGATGCAGACCAGCAGCACGCTGGTGCCGGGCGTCGCCTTCTCGGTGGTGTCCGCCAGCCAGGTGTGCAGCGGGAAGAGCGGCGCCTTGACGGTGAACGCGATCATGAAGCCGACGAACAGCCAGCGCTCCCACGTCGTGCTCATGTCGACCTGCTGGAGGTCGGAGAGCAGGTACGACGGGCTGCCCGCCTGCGCGGAGACCACGTAGAGCCCGATCACCGCCGCGAGGAGCACCAGGCCGCCGCCGAGCTGGTACATGAGGAACTTCAGCGCGGCGAACGCGCGGCCCTCGCGGCCGAACCGGCCGATGAGGAAGTACGCCGGGATCAGCGTGGCCTCGAAGACGACGTAGAAGAGGAACACGTCGGTGGCCGCGAAGACGGCGAGCGCGAACGACTCCAGCGCCAGCGCCCAGGCGAAGAACGACGCCGAGCTGCGCTGGCCGTCGGCCTCGTGCCAGGAGGCGACGAAGACGACCGGCACCAGCGCCACCGTGAGCAGGATCAGCAGGAGCCCGAGCCCGTCGACGCCGAGCGCGTAGTGGACGCCGAACGCCGAGATCCAGTCGTGGGTCTCGGTCAGCTGCATGCCCTTGCCGGAGTCGTACTGCGCGGCGATCGCGATGCCGACCGCCAGGGTCAGCACCGACACCGCGAGCGCGACCTGCTTGGGCAGCGCCGCGCCGCGCGCCTTCGGCAGGAACGCCGTCAGGACCGCGCCCGCGAGCGGGACCGCCCACAGGACGGTGAGCCAGGGGAACTGGTTCATACGAGATTCACCGCCAGGAGGGCCAGGACGACGATGAGCACGCCGCCGAGGAGGGACAGGGCATAGGAGCGGACGAAGCCGTTCTGCACGCGGCGCGCGACGCCGGCGATCGACCCGATGGCGACCGGGCCGCCGGTGAGGACCCCGTCCACGACGTACCGGTCGGTGGCCAGCAGGCCGGTGGTCAGGTGCCGGCTCGGGTTCACCACGACGGTGTCGTTGATGAGGTTGCCGTAGACCTCCTCGCGCCCGGCGCGGGTCACGAAGGAGACGTCCTGCGGCGCCACCCGGGGCACGTCACGCCGGCCGACGAACCACCAGGCCGCGAACACACCGCCGGCGACGACCACCACGGCCAGGGTGCTGAGCACCCACGGGGACAGGGTGGTGTCGACGGGCTGCTCGCTGCCGACGACCGGCGTGAGCCAGTCGACGATCCAGTTGCCGAGCAGCATCAGGCCGCCGAGCACCGACAGCGCCGCGAGCACCACGAGTGGCCCGGTCATCACGGCCGGGGACTCGTGCGGGTGGACGCCCTTCTCCCACCGCTTGTCGGTGAAGAACGTCATCAGCATCAGCCGGGTCATGTAGAAGCCGGTGATGCCGGCGCCGAGCAGGGCGAGGATGCCGACCAGGACGTTCTGGTCCATGGCGGTCTCGATGATCTTGTCCTTCGACCAGAACCCGGAGAACCCGGGGAAGCCGATGATCGCGAGGTAGCCCATCGCGAAGGTCAGGAACGTCACCGGCATCGCCTTGCGCAGCACGCCGTAGTGGCGCATGTCGACGTCGTCGTCCATCCCGTGCATCACCGAGCCGGCGCCCGAGGAACATGTTCGCCTTGAAGAAGCCGTGGGTGAGCAGGTGGAAGATCGCGAACGGGTAGCCGGCGACGCCGAGGCCGGCGCCGAGCATCATGTAGCCGATCTGGCTCATCGTGGAGCCGGCGAGCGCCTTCTTGATGTCGTCCTTGGCGCAGCCGATCCAGGCGCCCCACAGCAGCGAGATCACCGCGATGACGACGACGACGGTCTGCGCGTGCGGGGCGAGCTCGAAGACGAAGTTGGACCGGACGACCAGGTAGACGCCGGCGGTCACCATGGTGGCGGCGTGGATGAGGGCCGACACCGGGGTCGGGCCCTCCATCGCGTCCAGCAGCCAGGCCTGCAGCGGGAACTGCGCGGACTTGCCGCACGCGCCGAGCAGGAGCAGCAGGCCGAGGATCGTCATCTGCGTCTCGGAGGCGTTGCCGGTCGCGGCGCTGATCACCGAGAAGCTGGTCGACCCGAAGAGGACGAAGAACATCATGATCGCCAGCGACATCCCCATGTCACCGACGCGGTTGATCACGAAGGCCTTCTTCGCGGCGGCCGCGGCGGACGGCTTGTGCTGCCAGAAGCCGATCAGCAGGTACGACGCGAGGCCGACGCCCTCCCAGCCGAGGAACAGCCCGAGGTAGTTCTCGGACAGCACCAGCATCAGCATCGCGGCGACGAACAGGTTGAGGTACCCGAAGAACCGGCGCCGCCGCGCGTCGTGGGCCATGTAGCCGATCGAGTAGATGTGGATCAGCGACCCGACGCCGGTGATCAGCAGCAGGAACAGCGCCGACAGCGGGTCGTAGAGCAGGTCCATGCCGACGTTGAGGTGGCCGGCCTCGATCCAGGTCCACAGGTGCTGGCTGACCTGCCGGTCGCCCTCGTCGCGGCCGAGCGCGGCGACGAACATCGCCAGCGAGATCGCGAACGAGCCGAGCGGGAGCAGGGTGCCGAGCAGGTGCCCCCACTTGTCGGTGTACTTGCCGCCGACCAGCAGGATCGCGGCGCCGGCGGCCGGCAGCGCGATCACCAGCCAGAGCAGGGAGAAGACGCCGTCCGCGGTCGTGGGATCCACGACGGGGATGGACTCACCCGCTTGCAGTGCGAACATCGAGGTCCTCTCCTAGTACTTCAGGAGGCTGGCGTCGTCGACCGAGGCCGACCGACGCGTGCGGAAGATGGTCATGATGATCGCGAGCCCGACGACGACCTCGGCCGCGGCCACCACCATCACGAAGAAGGCGGCGATCTGCCCGTCGAGGTTGCCGTGCTGCTTGGAGAACGCGACCAGCGCGAGGTTCGTGGCGTTGAGCATCAGCTCCACGCACATGAACACCACGATCGCGTTGCGGCGGGTCAGCACGCCGACGCAGCCGATCGTGAACAGGATCCCGGAGAGTACGACGTAGGCCGTGATGTTCATCAGTGGTCTCCTCCCGTCGCGGGGGCCTCTTCGACGGTCGACGCCGGCGGGGCGGCGTCGCGGCCGGCGTGCGGAGCCCAACCGATCTGCCCCTCGATCGGCCTCGATGTCGTCGGCGAGCGCCGGGGCCGAGCGGACCGTACCGCGCGCGGCGAGCACCCGGGACACCGACGACTCCAGCGGCGAGCCGTCCGGCAGCAGCGCCGGGGTGTCGACGGCGTTGTGGCGGGCGTAGACGCCCGGTGCCGGCAGCGGACCGAGGTGGGTGCCCTGCTCGGCGTAGTCCTTGACGCGCTGCGCGGCGAGGTGGGCCTGGGTCGCCTTCGGGGTGAGGCGCTCGCGGTGCGCGAGCACCATGGCGCCGACCGCGGCCGTGATCAGCAGGGCGCTGGTGACCTCGAACCCGAAGACGTACCGGGAGAACAGCAGGTTCGCGAGCGCCGGGATGTTGCCCTTCTCGTTCGCACCGTCCAGCCCGACGGCGGTGCCGAGCGAGATCTGCCCGAGCCCGAGGATCAGCACCAGCCCCAGGGCCAGGCCGCCGATCATCGCCGCCACCCGCTGGCCGCGGATCGTCTCCACGACCGAGTCGGACGCGTCGACACCGACCAGCATCAGCACGAACAGGAAGAGCATCAGGATCGCGCCGGTGTAGACGATGATCTGCACCGCGAACAGGAACGGGGCGTCGAGCGCCGCGTAGAGGATCGCGAGACTGATCATCACCACGGCCAGCAGCAGCGCCGCGTGCACCGCCTTGCGGACGAACAGGATGCCCAGGGCCGCGATCGTCATGATCGGCGCCAGGATCCAGAAGGCCACCATCAGTGGTCACCACCCTGCGTCGGCGCCGGGGCTGCGTACTCGCCCCGGTAGTAGTTGCCCTCGTCGTCGCCGAGCCGCATCGGGTGCGGCGGCTGCTCCATGCCGGGCAGCAGCGGCGCGAGGAGGTCCTGCTTCTCGTAGATCAGGTCGGCGCGGTTGTCGTCGGCCAGCTCGTACTCGTTGGTCATCGTCAGCGCGCGGGTCGGGCACGCCTCGATGCACAGCCCGCACAGGATGCAGCGCAGGTAGTTGATCTGGTAGACGCGGCCGTACCGCTCACCCGGGCTGAACCGCCCCGAGCCGTCCGGCAGGTCGACGTTCGAGGCGCCCTCGACGTAGATCGCGTCGGCCGGGCAGGCCCAGGCGCACAGCTCGCACCCGATGCACTTCTCGAGGCCGTCGGGCCAGCGGTTGAGCTGGTGCCGGCCGTGGAAGCGGGGGGCGGTCGGCATCTTCTCGAAGGGGTACTGCTCGGTGACCACCTTGCGGAACATGGTCCGGAAGGTGACGCCGAACCCGGCGACCGGGTCCCAGAACTGCTCCTTGAGCGTCTTGGGCTGCTCGTCGGCCATCAGATCTCCTCCCCTGCGCTGCGGGTGGCGGCACTCGGCTCGGTCATCCGGGCGCGGGACTCGAAGGTGAGCGGCTTCGCGGCGCCGCGCACGGCTCCGCCGGCCGGCATCGGCGGCACGGGGAAGGCACCCGTCGGGGCGGGCGCCGGCTCGGCGGTCTCGCCCGCCTCCTCGCGGTCGCCGATGAAGAACAGGACCAGGAAGAGCACGGCGAGGATGCCGATGCCGATCAGCAGGTAGCGCCGGTCGACCCCGCCCTCGAGCGAGACCGCCCGGATCGTCGCGACCGCCACGATCCACACCAGCGCGACCGGGATCAGCCGCTTCCAGCCGAACGCCATGAACTGGTCGTAGCGCAGCCGCGGCAGGGTCCCGCGCAGCCAGATGAAGATGAAGATGAAGAACAGGACCTTGCCGAAGAACCACAGCACCGGCCAGTAGTTCTGGTTCGCTCCCGCCCAGACGTGGTCGATCCAGAACGGCGCGTGCCAGCCGCCCAGGAACAGCGTGGTCGCCAGCGCGGACACCGTCGCCATGTTGATGTACTCGGCGAGGAAGAACAGCGCGAACTTCAGCGAGCTGTACTCGGTGTGGAAGCCGCCGACCAGCTCGCCCTCGGCCTCGGGGAGGTCGAACGGCGCCCGGTTGGTCTCGCCGACCATCGCGATCATGTAGATCACGAACGACGGCACCAGGATCAGGCCGAACCACAGGTTGTCCTGGGCGGCCACGATCTCCGAGGTCGACATCGACCCGGCGTACAGGAACACCGCGACCAGCGCGAGGCCCATCGCGACCTCGTAGGAGATCATCTGGGCGCTCGAGCGCAGCCCGCCGAGGAGTGAGTACGTCGAGCCGCTGGACCAGCCGCCGAGCACGATGCCGTAGATGCCGATCGACGCGATCGCCATCACGAACAGCACCGCGACCGGCATGTCGGTCAGCTGCAGCGGGGTCTGCTGCCCGAAGAAGTTCACGGTCGGGCCGAAGGGGATCACCGCGAAGGTGACGAACGCCGTCGTCGCGGAGATCACCGGCGCCAGGATGAAGACCACCTTGTCGGCGGCCGTGGGGATGATGTCCTCCTTCAGCGCCAGCTTCACGCCGTCGGCCAGCGACTGCAGCAGGCCGAAGGGGCCGTGCACGTTCGGGCCGATCCGGTGCTGCATCCGGGCCACGACCCGGCGCTCCCACCAGATGTTGAACAGCGTCAACAGCACCAGGACGACGAAGATCAGCAGCGTCTTGATGCCGATCACCCACCAGGCGTCCTGCCCGAACTGCGACAGGTCGTCGACCATCGGGACCACGGCGGAGATCACTGGTCTGCTCCCTTCGTGACGGTCACCCGGCTGCCGGGCGAGGCCAGGTCGGCCAGCACGCCGTTGCCGAACGAGTTCGCCGGCACCCACACGACGTCGTCGTCGAGGTCGGCCGGCTCCGCGGGCAGCGTCACCGAGCCGCGGTCACCGGTGAGGGTGACGGTCGGGCCGTGCGCCTCGAACGCCGCGGGGCTCAGCCGCGCGACCGGCGCCCGGCCGGTGGCCCGGTACGGCTTGTCGCCGTCCTGCATCGACCCGTTGTCGACCATCAGCTTCCAGGTCGCGAGCGCGAACTCGCCACTCGCCGGTCGAGTAGCCGCCGAGGGACGAGGCGGGGTGTCGAGACCCGCACGCTCGCCGTCCCAGGGCCCCATCTCCTCCATCTGCGCCCGCGCCTCGGCGACGGTGCGGAAGCCCAGGGGCGTGCCCATCTCCTCGGCGATGCCGGCGAGGATCCGCAGGTCCGGCAGCGAGGTGCGGCTGGCGAAGACCGCCTCGAAGGGCCGCGGGCGGCCCTCCCAGGTGACGAACGTGCCGGCCTTGTCCGCGACCGGGGCCACGGGGAACACCACGTCGGCGGCGCGGGTCACCTCGGTCTCGCGCAGGTCGAGGGCGACGACGAACGACGCCGCCTCGATCGCGGCGCGGGTCGCGGCCGGGTCGGCGGTGTCGTCCGGGTCCACGCCGCCGACCACGAGGCCGTGGAGCTCGCCGGCGGCCAGCGCCGCGACGATCGCGTCGGCGTCCCGGCCCGGCTGCTCCGGCACGCGATCGACCCCCCAGGTGGTGGCTGCGTCGACGCGCGCGGCGGGGTCGGTGACCGGCCGGCCGCCGGGCAGCAGGTTCGGCAGGCAGCCGGTCTCGACGGCGCCCCGGTCACCCGCCCGGCGCGGCACCCAGGCGAGCCGGGCGCCGGTCTTCGCGGCCAGGCCGGCCGCGGCGGTCAGCGCGCCCGGGACGGTCGCGAGCCGCTCGCCGACCAGGATGACGGCGTTCTTGTCCACGCCGTGCTCGCCCTGCTCGACCAGCGCCTCGAGCGCGGCGGCCTCGTCGCCGGGCGCGGTGCGCACCAGCTGGCCGTTCATCTTGTGCAGGCCCCACGTGGCGTACGGCGCGATCGACACCACGCGGGTGCCCCGGCGCGACGCCTTGCGCAGCCGCAGGAAGATCATGCCGGCCTCGTCCTCGGGCTCCAGGCCCGCCAGCACCACGGTGGTCGCCGACTCCAGGTCGGTGTAGGTCACCGGCGTCCGCAGCACGACCTCGGACGCGAGGAACGACGCCTCCTCGGCCGACAGCGGCCGCGCCCGGAAGTCGATGTCGTTGGTGCCGAGCGCCACGCGCGCGAACTTGCTGTAGGCGTAGGCGTCCTCGGCGGTCACCCGGCCACCGGTCAGCACGGCGGAGGGACCTGCGGCGCTCAGCCCGCGGGCCGCGACGACGAACGCCTCGGGCCACGACGCCGGACGCAGCGAGCCGTCTCCCCCGTCCTCGACGCGGTCGCGCACCTGGGGGTAGGTGATCCGGTCGGGCTCGGTGGCGTAGTGGAACGCGAACCGGTCCTTGTCGGTGATCCACTCCTCGTTGACCTCGGGGTCGTTGCCCGCCAGGCGGCGCATCACCTTGCCGCGCCGGTGGTCGATGCGGATCGCGGAGCCGCAGGCGTCGTGCTCGGCGACGCCCGGGGTGGACACCAGGTCGAACGGGCGGGACCGGAACCGGTAGTCGACGCTGGTCAGCGCGCCCACCGGGCAGATCTGGATCGTGTTGCCCGAGAAGTAGGAGTCGAACGGCTCGCGCTCGTAGATGCCGACCTGCTGGAGGGCCCCGCGCTCGATGAGCGCGATGAACGGGTCACCGGCGATCTGCTCGGAGAACCGGGTGCAGCGCGCGCACAGGATGCAGCGCTCGCGGTCGAGGAGCACCTGGGCCGAGATGTTGATCGGCTTGGGGTAGGTCCGCTTGAGGCCCTCGAACCGCGTCTCGCCGCGCCCGTTGGACATCGCCTGGTTCTGCAGGGGGCACTCGCCGCCCTTGTCGCAGACCGGGCAGTCGAGCGGGTGGTTGATCAGCAGGAACTCCATGATCCCCTGCTGCGCCTTGTCGGCCACCGGGCTCGTCGCCTGGGTGTTGACCACCATGCCCTCGGCGACCGGCAGCGTGCAGGACGCCTGCGGCTTGGGGAAGCCGCGGCCGTTGCCGGCGTCGGGCACCTCCACCAGGCACTGGCGGCACGCGCCGACGGGCGCGAGCAGCGGGTGGTCGCAGAAGCGCGGGATCTGCACGCCGATCTGCTCGGCGGCGCGGATCACCAGGGTGTCCTTGGGGACGCTGACCTGGACGCCGTCGATGGTGAGGCTGACCGTGTCGACGGCGTTGCTCTGCTCGGGCGCGGCACTCATGCCGGGACCTCCTGTCCGGCCCATGCGGTCGAGGCGGCGGGATCGAACGGGCAGCCGCCGTTCGTCAGGTGCGCGACGTACTCGTCACGGAAGTACTGGATGGAGCTGGCGATCGGGCTGACCGCACCGTCGGCGAGCGCGCAGAACGAGCGGCCGAGGATGTTGTCGCACTGGTCGAGCAGCAGGTCGAGGTCGGCCTCGCTGCCCTGGCCCTTCTCCAGCGCGGTGAGGACCTGCACCAGCCACCAGGTGCCCTCGCGGCACGGGGTGCACTTGCCGCACGACTCGTGCTTGTAGAACTCCGACCAGCGCAGGGTCGCGCGCACCACGCAGGTGGTGTCGTCGAAGATCTGCAGCGCCCGGGTGCCCAGCATCGAGCCGGCCCCGCCGACCGCCTCGAAGTCGAGGGGTACGTCGAGGTGCTCGGCCGTGAGCAGCGGGGTGCTGGAGCCGCCCGGCGTCCAGAACTTCAGCTCGTGGCCCTCCCGGATGCCGCCGGCGAGGTCGATGAGGGTGCGCAGGGTGATGCCCAGCGGCGCCTCGTACTGTCCGGGCTTCTGCACGTGGCCGGACAGCGAGAAGATGCCGAAGCCCTTGGACTTCTCGGTGCCCATCGAGGCGAACCACTGGTGGCCGTGCTCGATGATGCTCGGCACCGATGCGATCGACTCGACGTTGTTGATGACCGTCGGGCTCGCGTAGAGGCCGGCGACCGCGGGGAACGGCGGGCGCAGCCGCGGCTGGCCGCGGCGGCCCTCGAGGCCCTCGAGGAGGGCGGTCTCCTCGCCGCAGATGTAGGCGCCCGCGCCCGCGTGCACGACGACGTCGAGGTCGAAGCCGGACCCGTGGATGTCCTTGCCGAGGTGGCCGGCGTCGTACGCCTCCTGGACGGCGCGCTGCACCCGGCGGATCACGTGCAGGACTTCGCCGCGGATGTAGATGAAGGCCTTGTTGGCGCGGATGGCGTAGCTGCTGATGATGACGCCCTCCACCAGCGTGTGGGGGCTGGCCATCATCAGCGGGATGTCCTTGCAGGTGCCCGGCTCGGACTCGTCGGCGTTGACCACGAGGTACTTGGGCTTGGGGTTGTCCTGCGGGATGAAGCCCCACTTCATGCCGGTGGGGAACCCCGCGCCGCCGCGGCCACGCAGGCCGGACTCCTTGACCTGCTCGATGACGGCGTCGGGCGCCATCGCGAACGCCTTGTCGAGCGCGCGGTAGCCGCCACGCGCCTGGTACGCCGCGAGCGTCCAGCTGCGCTCGTCGCCCCAGTTGTCGGTGAGGACCGGCGTGAGCGTGTCGGTGGTCACTTGCCCTCCTCCTTCTCCGCGGCCGACTCGTCGGTGTCAGCGGTCTCCTCGACGGTCGCCGCCTCGGACGGGCGGCTGCCCGCCTCCTGCGCGGCCTGGAGCCGCTGGCCGGGCTCCTCCGGCACGGCGTGGCCCCGCCCGTCGGCGTCGGTGCTCGGCGCCGTCCAGCCGCGCTCGCGCGCGATGTCGAGCCCGACCAGCGAGGCCGGGCCGGCGGCCGGCCCCTCGTCGGCGAGCCCGTCGGGGAAGCCCGCGAGCACCCGCTCCGCCTCGCGCCAGGTGACCACCCGCGGGCCGCGGGTGGAGCTGGACCTCCTTGCCCTCACGCAGGTCGTCGACCAGCGTGACCGCGGACTCCGGGGTCATGTTGTCCATGAATTCCCAGTTGACCATCATCACCGGCGCGAAGTCGCACGCGGCGTTGCACTCGACGTGCTCGAGGGTGATCCTGCCGTCCTCGGTGGTCTCGTCGTTGCCGACGTCGAGGTGGTCCTTCAGGCGCTCGAAGATCGCGTCGCCGCCCATGACCGCGCACAGCGTGTTCGTGCAGACGCCGACGTGGTAGTCGCCCACGGGACGGCGCTTGTACATGGTGTAGAACGTCGCGACGCCGCTGACGTCCGCGGCCGAGATGTCGAGGATCTCGGCGCACGCCTCGATGCCCTCCGGCGTGACCCGCCCCTCGACGGACTGGACGAGGTGGAGCATCGGCAGCAGGCCGGAGCGCGGCTCCGGGTAGCGGGCGGCGATCGCCCGCAGCTCGTCGTACGTCTCTGGAGTGAGACTCATCGGTCGACGCCTCCCATGACCGGGTCGATGGACGCGATCGCGACGATGACGTCGGCGACCATGCCGCCCTCGCTCATCACGCTCGTGGCCTGGAGATTCGTGAAGGACGGGTCGCGGAAGTGCGCCCGGAACGGCCGCGTTCCACCGTCGGAGACGACGTGCGCGCCGAGCTCGCCGCGCGGCGACTCGATCGGTACGTAGGCCTGCCCGGCCGGGACCCGGAAGCCCTCGGTGACCAGCTTGAAGTGGTGGATCAGCGCCTCCATCGACTCGCCCATGATGTGGCGGATGTGGTCGAGGGAGTTGCCCATGCCGTCGCTGCCGATCGCGAGCTGGCTGGGCCAGCCGATCTTCTTGTCCGCGACCATCACCGGGGCGCCGTCCAGCTTCGAGAGCCGCTCCGCGGCCTGCTCGACGATGCGCAGCGACTCCCACATCTCGTTCAGGCGCACCCGGAACCGGCCGTAGGAGTCGGCGGTGTCCCACGTCTGGACGTCGAAGTCGTAGGTCTCGTAGCCGCAGTACGGCTGGGTCTTGCGCAGGTCCCACGGGTAGCCGGTGCTGCGCAGGATCGGGCCGGTCAGGCCCAGCGCCAGGCAGCCCTCGAGGTCGAGGTGGCCGACGCCCTCCAGCCGCGCCCGGAAGACCGGGTTGGCGTTGCACAGGTCGGCGTACTCCTTGAGGCGCTTGCGCATCAGGGAGATGAAGCCGCGGATCTCGTCGAGCGCACCGGGCGGCAGGTCCTGCGCGACGCCGCCGGGGCGGACGAACGCGTGGTTCATGCGCAGCCCGGTGATCAGCTCGAACAGGTCGAGCACCAGCTCGCGCTCGCGGAACCCGATGGTCATCACGGTCAGCGCGCCGATCTCCATGCCGCCGGTCGCGATCGCGACCAGGTGCGAGGAGATGCGGTTGAGCTCCATGAGCAGCACCCGCATGACCTGGGCCTTCTCGGGTACCTCGTCCTCGATGCCGAGCAGCCGCTCGACGCCGAGCACGTACGTCGTCTCGTTGTAGAACGGCGACAGGTAGTCCATCCGGGTGCAGAACGTGACGCCCTGCGTCCAGGTGCGGTACTCCATGTTCTTCTCGATGCCGGTGTGCAGGTAGCCGATGCCGCACCGGGCCTCGGTCACCGTCTCGCCCTCGAGCTCGAGGATCGAGCCGCAGCACGCCGTGGGTGGACGGGTGCTGCGGGCCCATGTTGACGACGACGCGCTCGTCGGCCTCGTCACCGAGGCCCTCGACGATGGAGTCCCAGTCCTGGCCGGTGACCGTGAAGACCCGGCCCTCGGTCGTCTCGGCGCTGCCGGCGTACAGGTCCTGATCGGTTGTCATGAGTACGACCTCCGCTGATCCGGCGGCGGGATGGTGCCGCCCTTGTACTCCACCGGGATGCCGCCCAGCGGGTAGTCCTTGCGCTGGGGGTGGCCCGGCCAGTCGTCGGGCATGAGGATCCGGGCGAGCCCGGGGTGGCCGTCGAAGACGATGCCGAACATGTCGTAGGTCTCGCGCTCGTGCCAGTCGTTGGTGGGGTAGACCGACACGATCGACGGGATGTGCGGGTCGGCGTCGGGCGCGGTGACCTCGAGGCGGATCCGCCGGTTGTGGGTCATCGAGAGCAGGTGGTAGACCGCGTGCAGCTCGCGCCCGGTGTCCTCGGGATAGTGCACGCCGCTGACACCGGAGCAGAGCTCGAACCGCAGCCGCTCGTCGTCGCGCAGCACCCGGGCGACCGCCAGCAGGTCCTCGCGCCGCACGTGGAAGGTGATCTCGCCGCGGTGGATGACGACGGCGGGCGCGGCGATCTCGAGCCCGGCGTCGCCCTCCGAGGCCGAGCGCAGTGCGGCCTCGAGGGCATCGGCCACCTCGTCGTACCAGCCACCGTAGGGCCGCTGCGCCTCACCGGGGAGGGTGACGGCCCGGGTGAGGCCGCCGTACCCGCTGGTGTCACCGGTGCCGTGGACACCGAACATCCCGCGCTGGACCCCGACCTGGTGGACCTCGCCGGTCGGGGCGGGCACGTTCTCCGGCATCTGGTCCGTGGCGTCGTTCTCCGTCATCGAAGCTGCCCCTTCATGGCCGAGGTCGGCAGTGCCGTCAGGGCGGCCGCCTCGAGCTCGACGACCTCGCGCTCGCGGTTGCTGCCGAGCTTGGCGTGCTGGACCTGGTCGTGCAGCTTGAGGATCGCGTCGATGAGCATCTCCGGCCGCGGCGGGCAGCCGGGCAGGTACATGTCCACCGGGACGACGTGGTCGACGCCCTGGACGATCGCGTAGTTGTTGAACATGCCGCCGCTGCTCGCGCACACGCCCATCGCCAGCACCCACTTCGGGTTGGGCATCTGGTCGTAGATCTGGCGCAGCACCGGGGCCATCTTCTGGCTCACCCGGCCGGCGACGATCATCAGGTCGGCCTGGCGCGGGCTGGCCCGGAAGACCTCCATGCCGAAGCGGGCCAGGTCGTACTTCGGCCCGCCGGAGGTCATCATCTCGATCGCGCAGCAGGCGAGCCCGAACGTCGCGGGCCAGAACGACGCCTTGCGCATGTAGCCGGCGACACCCTCGACCGTCGTCAGCAGGACGCCGCTCGGGAGCTTCTCCTCAATCCCCATGAACATCTCCTCCAATTGAGGGTCGCGAGGTTCGTGTCATGCCAAGGCCGACGAGGGAAGGCGGCCTTTTTGCGGAGCGCAGCGGAGGCGACTGAGCGAGGCCGCACGCCGAGCTTGCTCGTGCATGCGTGCCGAGCGAGGGAGCCAGGGCGCGAAGCGGCCTAGCGGCCGTCGACCGAGGAGAACGCAGGCAGGGCGCGGACATCGCGATCCTCAATCCCACTCGAGGCCGCCGCGGCGCCATACGTAGGCGTAGGCGACGAACACGGTGGCGATGAACACGACCATCTCGGCGAGCCCGAACAGCTTGAGCTGGTCGAACTGGACCGCCCACGGGTAGAGGAAGATGGTCTCGATGTCGAAGACGATGAAGAGCATCGCGGTGATGTAGTACTTCACCGGGAACCGGCCGCCGCCCACCGGCTGCGGGGTCGGCTCGATGCCGCACTCGTAGGAGTCCAGCCTGGCCCGGTTGTAGCGACGCGGGCCGACCGCGGTGCTCATGACCACCGAGATGCCCGCGAACGCCGCCGCGAGGGCCAACAGCACCAGGACCGGTGCGTAGAGCTCCATGCGTCGCCTCTCTCCACACTCGATTCGAGCGATTGCTCACGGTCCGCCTTGTGACCTTGTGAACCGAATCACTAAGTGGGCCGGCACACATCTAACCACTCCGGCATCACGCTCGCACGCCGGGGGCGCCGTCACTTCGGGTGACCTCGACAACCACGCTGACCTGCGGAATTAGGTGACACATTCGTTGTCGAATTACGGACCGCGGAGCCGACCGCAGCCCGCTCAGCGCGTGGCGCGGTGGAGGGCGACGATGCCGCCGGAGAGGTTGCGCCACTGGGGCGACCGCCAGCCGGCCTCGGCCAGCAGGACGGCCAGGCCCCGCTGGTCCGGCCAGGCCCGGATGGACTCGGCCAGGTAGACGTAGGCGTCCGGTGAGGACGAGACCGCGCGGGCCAGCGGCGGGAGCGCGCGCATCAGGTACTCGAGGTAGACCGTGCGGAACGGCGCCCAGGTCGGGTGGCTGAACTCGCACACCACGATCCGGCCGCCGGGACGGGTGACGCGGAGCATCTCGCGCAGGCCGGCGAGCGGATCGACGATGTTGCGCAGGCCGAACGAGATCGTCACCGCGTCGAAGGTCGCGTCCCCGAACGGCAGACGGGTGCCGTCACCGGCGGTGAACGGCAGGTGCGGCAGCGCGCGCTTGCCCACGCCGAGCATGCCGAGCGAGAAGTCGCAGGGCACGACGGTCGCGCCACGCTCGGCGAACGGCTGGCTCGACGTACCGGTGCCGGCCGCGAGGTCGAGCACCCGCTCCCCCGGCTGCGGGTCGACCGCGGCGAGCACGGCGGTGCGCCAGCGGCGGTCCTGACCGAGCGAGAGCACGTCGTTGGTCACGTCGTACCGACGCGCCACCGCGTCGAACATGCGACGGACGTCGGACGGCTGCTTGTCGAGCTCTGCGCGGACCACGCGCAGAGACTACGGGCACCGGCGGCCGGTCCACGCACCCCCGGCCCGCGCCGGTAACGCTTTGGTCACGGCGGCAGGAACTCGCCGCCCGGATGCAACCGAACGGCCTCCCCGGGAGTCACCCTCGTGTCCGGCTCACTTCACTTCCCCGGGAGAGCTCATGTTGGTGATGCGTCGACTGACGCTGGCCGCCGCCGTCGCCGCCCTGCTGGTCGCGACCGCGTTCCTGGCGGGCTACGCCCTGCGCGACGGTGACACCACCCAGCGCCCGACCGCCTCGGGCACCGGCGGCGTCGAGACGTCCGCGCCCGGGCCGGAGGCCACCCCGACCACCCCGACCGCGACGCCCACGCCGACCCCGACGCGGACTCCGACGCCGACGCACACCGCCACGCCCACGCCGACCCCCACCCTCGAGCCCGGCGAGCAGCTGCTCGGGCCGGGCGACGAGGGCGACGACGTCCGCGACCTCCAGGCCCGCCTGGCGCAGATCTTCTGGTTCGACGCCGACGTCACCGGGTTCTACGGCGACGTCACCACCCAGGCCGTGCGCGGCTTCCAGGCCAAGCGCGAGATCCCGGTGACCGGTGTCGTCGACCAGCGCACCCTCGACCGGCTCGACGCGATGACGACCGCCCCGACCGAGGCCGAGCTGCACAACCGCGCCAACCAGCCGGGGGCCCTCGACGCCCGCTGCCGCACCGGCCGGGTGCTCTGCATCGACAAGACCAGCCGCACCCTGCGCTGGGTCGTCGACGGCCAGGTCCAGCAGACCCTCGACGTCCGCTTCGGCGCGTCGTACAGCCCGACCCGCGAGGGCGTCTTCCACGTCTACCTCAAGGACGCCGACCACGTCTCCGGCCTCTACGGCTCGGCGATGCCGCTGTCGATGTTCTTCTCCGGCGGGCAGGCGGTGCACTACTCGTCCGACTTCGCCGCGCGCGGGTACGCCGGCGCGTCCCACGGCTGCGTCAACGTGCGCGACTACGACGGGCTGGCGCACCTCTTCGACCAGGTGCGGGTCGGCGACACGGTCGTCGTGTACTGGTCCTAGATCAGGACTGCGCGCCGAGCTCGTCGAGCAGGCCGTCGGCGGCGTTGACCAGGTCCTCGGCGGAGACCGCGTTGGACTCGATCTGCACGGTGAGGCCCCCACGCGTGATCTGGCACTGGCTCGACACCGGGTCCCCGGTGGACCCGTCCTGGCTCTGCCCGTAGGTGAGGATGCAGACGCCGTCACCGACGTTGTCCATGGTGATGCCGCCCGACCCGCTGGTGGTGCCGGGGTCGGTGAACGAGTTCGGCGAGAACGCGTGCCCCTCGGACCGGAACACCTGCACGAACACCGCGTCCCTGCCGCCGTGCACGTAGCTGCGGGTCACGGCCGGTACGCCGAGCACGTCGGGCAGCACCCGGTTGCCGTACGCGGTGCTCTCGGCCTGCTGCTTGGCGATCTGGTCGGCCTGCTGGGCGAGGTCCCCGCCGGCGAACGACGTCGCGTCGTCGGCGGCGGCGTACCCGCCGGGGAGCGTGTCGGGCAGCGTGGCGGGCAGGCCGGGCGCGGCGCCCGCGGCGCCCCCGTCACCGCCCTCCACCTTCGGCAGCCCGATCGCGAAGGCGGCGACGAGACCGAGAAGGAGCACGCCGACGGCGATCCCGACCCAGGTGGACGTCCTGCTGGAGGTGGTGGCGCTCACGACCGGCGACGCTACCCGCCGCCCGGAAAGGGCCAGGGGTGGGGCCCGTGAGTAGTCTCGGCACGTGACGCTGACCGTCCGCACCGTCCGCCTCGACCTCGCGGAGACCACGCGGCTCCTCGACCTGGTCCCGGCCGACCGCCCCGTGACCTGGCTGCGCCGCGGTGACGGCCTCGTCGGCTGGGGGGTGGCGGCGCAGGTCCGCACCCATGGCGACACCCGGTTCGCGGACGCGGCGAAGTGGTGGAGCGAGACCACCGCGCGGGCCGAGGTGCACGACGAGGTGAACGAGCCGGGCACCGGCCTGGTGTCCTTCGGCACGTTCGCGTTCGCCGGAGCTTGTCCTGAGGAGCCGAGGGACGAGGCGTCTCGAAGGGAGCCGGGGCACTCGACGCTGGTGGTCCCCCAGGTCGTGGTCGGCCGCCGCGGCGACGTCGCCTGGCTGACCACGGTCGACGTCCCCGCCCCCGAGCTGGTCGCGGCCGAGCCGCCGGCAGCCCCGGTCGGCGTGAGCTTCGCGGACGGCGCGCTCAACGGTGAGCAGTGGATGTCGGTCGTCGCCGACGCGGTGCGCCGGATCGGCCGCGGCGACCTGGAGAAGGTCGTCCTCGCGCGCGACCTGATCGCCACCGCCGACGAGCCGGTCGACGTCCGCTGGCCGCTGGCGCGGCTGGCCGCGTCGTACCCGATGTGCTGGACGTTCCACGTCGACGGCATGTTCGGCGCCACGCCGGAGATGCTGGTCCGTCGCGAGCGCGGCCTGGTCACCTCGCGGGTGCTGGCCGGCACCATCCGGCGTACCGGCGACGACGAGCGCGACCTGGCGCTGGCCGCCACCCTGGCCCGCTCGTCGAAGGACCTCGAGGAGCACGAGTACGCCGTCCGCTCGGTCGCCGACGCGCTCGAGCCCCACTGCTCGTCGATGAACGTCCCCGAGGCGCCGTTCGTGCTGCACCTGCCCAACGTGATGCACCTGGCCACCGACGTCGCCGGCGTCGTGCACGACGCGGCCACCGTCTCCTCGCTGCAGCTCGCCGAGGCGCTGCACCCCTCGGCCGCGGTCGGCGGCACCCCCACCCCCGTCGCGACCGACCTGATCTCGCGGATCGAGGGCATGGACCGCGACCGCTACGCCGGCCCCGTCGGCTGGATGGACGCCACCGGCGACGGCGAGTGGGGCATCGCGCTGCGCTCCGCCCGCGTCTCCGGCGCGACCGTGCGGCTGTTCGCCGGCTGCGGCATCGTCGGCAACTCCGACCCCGAGGCCGAGCTCGCCGAGGCCCAGGCCAAGTTCGTGCCGGTGCGGGACGCGCTGACCGCGGACTGACGCCACGCTGAGCCGGTTCGGACGTTCCTCGCGGCGCGGCCTCGGGACGTCATACGGACGGAGCAGCGGTGACACCGTCCGCATGACGTCCCGGGGCGAGCGGACATCGGTAGGTCCGGTCAACGGCTCGCTGCTTCGGACGTCGAGGAGGACACACCCAGTCAGAGGTCCTGGCCGTCCGCGATCCGGATGTACTCCAGGCCCTCCTGCGGCAGGAACGCGTTCATGTGGGTGTCGACGATGCCCAGCCCGGCGTCGCTGTAGACGCGGTCGTGGATGGCGAGCGTCCGCGGCGCCCGGACCGCCCGGGCGAAGTCGATCGCCTCCGACACCCGCATCCACGGCGCAGACACCGGGCAGAGGAGTACGTCGACGGGCTCGCCGGGCTCGTTCAGCGCGTCGCCGGGGTGGTAGACCTTCGTGCCCCCGGCGTCGATGACGTAGCCGCTGTTGCTGATGCGCGGGTACTCCGGGTGGATCACGGCGTGCAGCTCACCCACCGCCCGCACGGGCAGGCCGGCGTCGAAGGTCGAGCCGGGCGCCACCACGGTCAGCCGCTCGGCGACGGCCGGGGCGTCCACGCGGATCTTCTCCGCGACCGCCTCGATGGTGAACACCGGCGCGGACGTCGCGAGCAGGTGGTCGGGCAGGTAGTGGTCCGGGTGCTCGTGGGTGATCAGCACGGCGTCCGCGCCGTCCACCGCCGACGCGTCGGTGAAGACCCCGGGGTCGAGGACGACCGTCGTGCCGTCGTGCTCGATCCGCACGCAGGCGTGTCCGAACTTGGTGATCCGCATGCCCGCCACGGTAGCCCGGACCGCCGCCCGGGCCCTCCTACGATGCTCGCGTGACGTCGCCCCCACCTTCGACCGCGCACCCGACCCTGCGCCCCGCCGTACCGGCCGACGCCGTCGCCGGCGCCGCCCTCCACCGGGCCTGCTGGCGCGAGGCCTACGGACCGTACGTCGACCCGGCGCTGCTCGAGGAGCGGCTGGCGGACGCGGCGCGATGGACCGCCGCCTGGAGCGCGCAGCTGGTCGACGGCCCGCCGCGGATCCTCGCCGAGGTGGACGGCGAGCCGGTCGGCTTCGCCGTGGTCGGGCCGGCGCGCGACGACGGCGCCGCCGAGCACGAGCTCTACGCGATCTACGCGCGCGCCGCGTACTGGGGCACCGGGCTGGGCCAGGCGCTGTGGGACGCGGTGCGGCCCGACGGCTCGTGCTCGCTGTGGGTGCTGGAGGCCAACGCCCGCGCGCAGGGGTTCTACCGGCGCAACGGGTTCGTCGCCGATGGCGCCCGCGAGCACTACGCGGGACTCGACGCGTGGGAGATCCGGATGGTGCGGCCGTGACGTACTTCGACCTCTCCGACCCGGCGTTCGACGTCTCCTCCCCCGCGGTGCACGCGGCGCGCGACGACAGCTGGTACGTCGAGACGAACTGGGGCTGGGCGGTGCTGCGGTACGCCGAGGTCAGCGCGCTGCTGCGCGACCGCCGGTTCCGCCAGGGCAACGCCCGCTGGCCGGCACAGAACGGCATCCACTCCGGGCTCTTCTCGGACTGGTGGCAGGAGACCCTGCTGAGCCTCGAGGGCGACGACCACGCCCGGATCCGGCGGCTGCTGATGCCGGCGTTCCGGAACCGGACGATCGCGGCGCTGCGGCCGCGCTTCCAGGCGCTCGCCGACGAGCTGGTCGACGCGTTCGCCGGCCGCGGCACGGTCGAGTTCGTCGGCGAGTTCGCCGAGCCGTACGCGGCGCGGATCATCTGCGTGCTGCTCGGCCTCCCGGAGGACCACTGGCACCAGGTGGCCCGGTGGGCCGACGACCTCGGGGCGTCGTTCTCGATCGACGTCGGCAACCAGGTGCCGCGCATCGAGGCGGCGTTGGACGGCCTCTACGGGTACGTCGACGAGGTCGTCGCCGACCGCACCACCGACCCGCGCGACGACCTGGTGAGCACGCTGGTGCGGGCGACCGAGGACGGGGACCGGCTCTCCCGGCACGAGCTCGGCGTCGCGCTGGTCTTCCTGGCCTTCGCCGGCATGGAGACCACGCGCAACCAGCTCGGGCTCGCGCTCCAGACGCTGCTGCGGCACCCCGACCAGTGGCGGCTGCTCGGCGAGCGGCCGGAGCTCGGGGAGAACGCCGTCGAGGAGGTGATGCGGGTCAACCCGACCGTCACCTGGGTCACCCGCGAGGCGCTCGAGGACGTCGAGTTCCAGGGGCTGCACATCCCGCAGGGCGGCATCGTGCAGATGCTGTCCCACAGCGCCGGCACCGACCCGGCCGCGATGCCCGACCCGGCCTTCGACATCACGCAGCAGCGGCCGCCGCACCACGGGTTCGGCGCCGGCGTACACCACTGCCTCGGCCACTTCGTCGCCCGCACCGACATGGCGGTCGCGCTGCCGTTGCTGGCGCGACGGATGCCGGACGCGGAGCCCGACGGGCCGGGCGAATGGCTGCCGGTCTCGGGCAACACCGGCCCGGTGCGCTTCCCGATCCGCTTCACGCCCGCCTGACCGGACTGTCGACGGCGCGCCTCACGCCGTCAGGTGGTGCACGTAGCACCAGCGCCAGTCCTCGCCGGGCTCGGCGGACTGGATGACCGGGTGCTGGGTCTCGTGGAAGTGGCGGGTGGCGTGCTGGCGGGGTGAGGAGTCGCAGCAGCCGATGGCGCCGCACTCCAGGCAGCGGCGCAGCGCGACCCACGGGGTGCCCTCCTCGAGGCAGGCCGGGCACGCGTCGCCGGCTCGTCGTCGACCCGCGGGTACTGCTCGAGGTCGGCGCACAGCTCGCCGATCGACCAGCGGCGACGCGTGTACGCCGCGGTCTCGTCCCGCTCGTCCTCGGCGCTGTCGAGCATCGACTCCTCGACGTCGAGGCTGGCGAGCACGTCGGCGATCACCTCCGACGGCACGTGGCCGGAGCCGCGGATCTCGAGGATCCGGCGCCGCTCGGCGTCGATCATGCGGGTCCGGATCCGGTGGTAGAGCGCGGCCGGCGACTCCTCGTCCGGGGTGGTGCCGAGGCGCTCCCACGCCGCGAAGTTGCGCTGGTCCAGCCGCTGCCGGATCACCTCCGTCACGCCCGCACGATCGTCGTACTCGATCTCGTCCAGCTCCTCGAGCGCGGCCTTGGAGGCCTGCTGCAGGAGGGTGGCGCGGGCGAGCGCGTCGTCGCGCGGATCCGGTGACGGCACGTGCAGCCGCCGCGCCAGCCAGGGCAGCGACAGCCCCTGGATGAGGAGGGTCCCGGCCACGACGGTGAACGCGACGACGAGCAGGACCTCCCGGTGCCGGGCGTCCTCGGGGATGACGAACGCCGCGGCCAGCGTGACCACGCCGCGCATCCCGGCCCAGCCGAGCAGGACGGTGAAGGACCAGGGCGGGGCGTGTCCGGTGACCGGGTCGGGGCCCGGCCGGACCAACAGGTATCGGGCGCCGAACATCCAGACCATGCGCAGCACGATCACCGCAGCGAGGGTGGCCAGGCAGACGACGACGATCCTGGTCCCGGACAGCGAGCTGTGGGCGAGGTCCTGGAACAGCCACTGCGCCTGCAGGCCGATGAGCGCGAAGACGGTGTTCTCCAGCAGGAACGCGATCGTGCGCCAGTTGATCCGCTCGGCGATCCGCGAGCGGGCGGTCTGCAGGACCGGGGCCTGGTGCCCGAGCAGCAGGCCGGCGACCACGACCGCGATCACCCCGGAGGCGTGCAGCTCCTCGGCGGCCAGGTAGCTGGCGAACGGGATGACGAACGACAGGGCCACGTCGAGCACCGGGTCGGCGATCCGGCGGCGCAGCCGGGCCACGACCACGAACGCGAGGAGCCCGACGAGCACGCCCCCGACGGACGCGACC
Source organism: uncultured Actinomycetota bacterium (assembly GCA_963763225.1). GTDB lineage: Bacteria > Actinomycetota > Actinomycetes > Propionibacteriales > Nocardioidaceae > Nocardioides. The sequence continues at coordinate 316,263 of CAVXNT010000011.1, forward strand.
AGGAAGTCGACCCCCACCCGCCACGTCTCGACGCCGACGGACGCGGCCGCGACCGCGGTCCGCAGCGAGACCAGGGCGGTCGCGTCGTTGAACAGGGACTCGCCCTCGAGGATCGTCACGACCCGGCGGGGCAGGCCGATGGTGCGGCCGACCGCGGTCGCCGCCACCGCGTCCGGCGGCGCGACGACCGCGCCGAGCGCGAACGCGATCGGCCACCCGACGTCCGGGACCAGGGCGTGCACCAGCCACCCGACACCGGCGGTGGTGAACAGCACCAGGCCGACCGACAGCAGCAGGATCGACCGCCGGTTGGCGTTGAAGTCCACGAGGGACGACGTGATCGCCGCCGAGTACAGCAACGGCGGCAGCAGCCCCAGCAGCACCACCTCGGGTGCCAGGTGCACCTGCGGCACGAACGGCAGGAAGGAGGCGGCGACGCCGGCGACGACGAGCAGCAGCGGGGCGGGCACCCCGATCCGCCCGGCCACCGCCACCCCCGCGAGCACGCCGACGGCCAGGGCGACGAGGAACAGGGCGATCTCCACCCCGGCATTCTCCCGGAGGGGTGGGGTCAGGCGGGCTGCGCGACCCAGAGCATGGGATCGCCCCAGCCGAGGTCGTCGAGGCCGTGGCGGGCGAGCGCGAGCGCCACGAGCGTGCGCCGGTGCGCCGCGAAGGTCAGCACGTGCGCGATCATCCCGCCGTGCGTGAAGACCTCGGCGGGCTCGCACAGCGCGTCGACGAAGGTCTCGTCGAGCCGGTTGCCGGCCACCACGTCGCGGACGTGGGACAGGTACGTCGGGCCCTCGATCGCCAGCCGCTCGCGCATCGCGTCGAGGGGCTCGTGCTCCTCGACCGACCAGTCGTAGTCACGGGTCGCCAGCGCGGCGTTCCACATGCCCATCTGGCCGACCAGCCGGGACAGCAGCGAGCGGATCGACTGCCGGTCGTCGTCGACGTCCAGCTCGATCGGCTGGTCCAGCTGCTCGTCGGTGAGCCGGCCCGCGACGCGGATCATCTCCCCGGTCAGCCAGATGTGGTGCTCCACCATCTTCGTCAACAGCTCCATCGCGGTCACCTCGTCTCGTGAGGGCAGCCGGAGGCTGCCGGGTGGGTGGAAGTGCACGCCGCTGGGTGCGGCGATCTGGATGTGCCCGGGCCGGCGCCGCCACGCGGCCGGCGCGACGCCGTACGCCCGGGTGAACGCGCGCGTGAACGCCGCGTGCGAGCCGTAGCCCGCCTCGACGGCGACGTCGAGGAGCGGCGCGGAGGTCGTGACCATGCGGTACGCCGCCCGCTCGAGCAGCACCCGGCGCCGCAGCGCCTGCGGCGGCTCGCCCGCCACCGACCGGACCATCCGGTCGAGGTGGTAGCGGGAGAAGTGCAGCCGCGCGGCCCGCTCGTCGGCGGACAGGTCGTGGTCGTCGAGCGCGTCGGCCAGCTGGTCGACGAACCGGGCGAACACGTCGGGGCGGAGCGTCTCGGCTGCGGTCATGGCGACGATCCTGCTCCCCGCCGCCCCCGGCCCGCTTGATCAGGCTTGCGCGCCGTCGGGGCGCAGGCCCCGGATGCGCTCGTCGAGGTCGCGGCGGTTGTCCCGGCGTACGACGGCCTCGATCACCTCGATCCCGCCGTTGGGGCTGGCCAGCGCCTGCTCGAGCTCGGGCCGGCTGGTGACCCGCAGGTGCGGGGTGCGGGTGGCGGCGCACAGGCTGGCGAGGTCGACGCCGTGCGGCGTGCCGAACAGCCGGTCGTACTGCTCGGCGTACTCGCCCGCCCCCTGCTCGAGCATCGCGAAGATCGAGCCGCCGTCGTCGTTGACGACCACGATCGTCAGGTCCGGACGCGCCTCGCCGGGCCCGACGACCAGTCCCGTCATGTCGTGGAGGAACGTGACGTCGCCCATCAGGGCCAGCGCCCGGCTGCTCCAGGGGCGGCCCAGGGCGGCGCCGATCGCGGTGGACACCGTGCCGTCGATGCCGGACAGTCCGCGGTTCGCGAGCACCTTGCGGCGCGCGCCGACGTCGTACCGCGGCACCATCAGGTCCAGGTCGCGGATCGGGCTGGACGCGCCGACGACGAGCAGGCCCCCGGGTGGGAGCGCGTGCGCGACCGCACCGGCGACCTCGTGCGGGGTCAGCTCCGGCTCGGCGGCCAGCAGCGCGTCCAGCCGGCGGCCCACGGAGCGGTCGGCGGCCCGCCACTCCTCCAGCCACGCGGGGTCGTCGGGCTCGGCCGGCGAGGGCACCGCCACCAGGCGCTCGGCGACCGGGAACGGCCGCGTCGTCCAGACGCCGTACGCCGGGGTGTCGACCACCTGCACGTCCGCCCGGCCGAGGAGCCTCGTGACCGGCCGGGACAGCGTCGGGTGGCCGCAGACCACGACCCGCTCGACCCGCTCGGCCAGGTCGGTGCCCAGCAGCAGCCGGTAGGTGCGGATCGCGTTGTCGCCGGTGCGGGAGCCGCTGGACGGCTCGGCGAGCAGCGGCCAGTTCGCGCGCTCGGCCAGGATCCGCGCCGGAGGGCCGGCGTCGTCGCCGGCGACCACGACGGTGCGGGGGCCGCGCGGCAGCGTGACCAGCACCGCCGGCGTCACCCGCTCGACGCGCGGACCGGGCGTCACGTCCGGGTGCCAGCGGTCCTCGGGGACCAGCGGCTCGTCGAGCGGGACGTTGAGGTGCACCGGGCCGGCCGACAGCAGGTCGTGGTCCCCCGTGGCGTCCTGGGTCGGGACCAGCGGCCCGAAGACGCCGACCTGGTCGGTGGTCTGGTTGGCGCCGGTCCCGCGCAGCCGGGCCGGGCGATCGGCGGTCACGACGACCAGGTCGACGCCGGCGTGCGCGGCCTCGAGCACGGCGGGATGGAGGTTGGCGACCGCGGTGCCGGAGGTGCAGATCACCGCGGCGCGGCCGCCGGTGCGACCCAGGCCGAGCGCGAGGAACCCGGCGGTCCGCTCGTCGATGCGCGTGTGCAGCCGGACCAGCCCGGCGGCGGCCGCGTCGTACGCCGCGAACGAGAGCGGGGCGTTGCGGGAGCCGGGGGCGACCACGACCTCGGTGACGCCGGCGCCGACCAGGTCGGCGACCACGGACCGGGCGAGGGCAGTCGACGTCACGAGGTGCGATCCTGCCGCACCGCCCGCACCTCGGCGAGCCGGGCCTCCCAGTGGGCGACGCGCGCGGGGTCGGCGTGCACCAGCGACTCGTCGACGGTCGGCACCCGCACCGGCAGGGCGCCGTCGACGGGCAGCAGCGGGTCGGTGACCAGGTCGCGCTCGAGCAGCTGGACGGTCGCGAGCCCGCACGCGTACGGCAGCTCCGGCAGGGCCGCGGCCAGCGCCACGCCGGCGGCGATCCCGACGCTGCTCTCCAGGGCGGACGACACCACGACGGGGAGCCCGATGTCCGCGGCGATGCGCAGGCACGCCCGCACGCCGCCCAGCGGCTGCACCTTGAGCACCGCCACGTCGGCGGCCTCGAGGTCGCGGACCCGGTAGGGGTCGGCCGCGCGGCGGATCGACTCGTCGGCCGCGACCGGGACGTCCACCGCCCGGCGTACGGCGGCGAGCTCCTCGACCGTCGCGCACGGCTGCTCGACGTACTCGAGCCCGCCGGCCGCGCGGTCGAGCACCGCGACGGCCGCGACCGCGGTGTCGACGTCCCACCCGCCGTTGGCGTCGATGCGGACCTTCCCGTCGCGGCCGATCGCGTCGCGCACGGCCTCGAGCCGGGCCTGGTCGTCGGCGAGCGACTGGCCGGGCTCGGCGACCTTCACCTTCGCGGTGCGGCACCCGCCGGCGCTGACGATCGCGTGCGCGCGCTCCGGGCCGACCGCCGGCACGGTGACGTTGACGGGGACCGAGTCGCGCACCGGCGCGGGCCAGTCCCCCGCGGCGGCCTCCTCGGCGGCGCGCAGCCACGGCTCGGCGACGGTCGCGTCGTACTCCAGGAAGGGGCTCCACTCCCCCCAGCCGGCGGCGCCGCGGAGCAGCACGCCCTCGCGCACGGTGATGCCGCGGAAGCGGGTGCGCATCGGCAGGCTGAAGACCCTCACGCGAGCTCCCTGAGCGCGAGCCGGTCCGGCTTGCCGTTGGCGAGCATCGGGATCGCGTCGAGCCGCACCAGCTGGCGCGGCGCCCACGAGCGGGGCTGCTCCTGCCCGACCCAGTCGCGGGCCTCGTCGGCGCCGAGGTCGCCGACCACGAAGGCGACCACCCGGTTGCCCCACTCCTCGTCCGGGACGCCGAGCACCTCGGCGGCCCGCACTCCCGGGTGCCGGCGCAGCCGCGCGGCGACCGCGGCGGCGGGGACGTTCACGCCGCCGCTGACCACCATGTCGTCGAGCCGGCCGAGGACGTGCAGCCGGCCGTCGTCGTCGAGCCGTCCCGCGTCGGAGGTGCGGAACCAGCCGTCGACGAGCACCTCGGCGGTCCGCTCGGGCTCGCCCTCGTAGCCGGCGAACAGCGTCGGACCGCCGATCCGCACGCGCCCCTCGTCGCCGATCGCCACCGCGACGCCGTCGAGCGGGTACCCGTCGTAGACGCACCCGCCGGCGGTCTCCGCGGAGCCGTAGGTCGCCACGACGCGTACGCCGGCGGCGGCGGCGCGTGCGCGCAGGTCCGGGTCGACCGGCCCGCCGCCGAGCAGCACCGTGTGGAAGGTGCGCAGCGCCTCGGCGTCGGTGGTGAGCAGCCGGTGCAGCTGGGTGGGCACCAGAGACACGAACCGCTCGACCTCGCCGAGAGCCGCCGTCGCGGCGGCGAAGTCCGCGTGCTCGTCGAGCAGGACCGGGTCGTGTCCGGCCACCAGCGACCGGCAGACGACCTGGAGCCCGGCGACGTAGGTGGGCGGCAGGGCGAGCAGCCACCGGCCGGACGCGCCGAGCCGCCGGGCGCTCGCGCGCACGGACGCGAGGACCGCGTCGCGCGGCAGCAGCACGCGCTTCGGCGTACCCGTCGAGCCCGAGGTCTCCACGACCCACGGCCCGGGGTCGTCGGCGGCCAGCCAGGCGCCGACCGCGCGGACGGAATTCACGCGACCGACCCTAGCCATCCGTGGTGGGATGCCCGAGCGCCACCTGGCGCGCACCCGCCAGCCCGCTGCTGCTTGAATCACCCCTCGTGGCAACCTCCAGTCAGTGGCTCGCCGGCGCCCGGCCGCGCACCCTGCCCGCCGCCGTGTCCCCGGTGCTCGCCGGGACGGGCATCGCGGCGTACGCCGACGGGTTCGTCTGGTGGAAGGCGCTGCTCGCCCTCGTCGTGGCGCTCGCGCTCCAGGTCGCGGTCAACTACGCCAACGACTACTCCGACGGGATCCGCGGCACCGACGCCGACCGGGTCGGCCCGATGCGGCTGGTGGGGTCGGGCGCGGCCACCCCTGCTGCGGTCAAGCGCGCCGCCTTCCTGGCCTTCGGGGTCGCCGGGGCGGCGGGCCTGGTCCTCGCGGCGACCACCGCCTGGTGGCTGCTCGTGATCGGCCTCGTGTCCGTGCTCGCCGCCTGGTTCTACACCGGCGGCTCGCGCCCGTACGGCTACCTGGGCCTGGGCGAGGTGATGGTGTTCGTGTTCTTCGGGCTGGTGGCGGTCGTCGGCACGACGTACGTCCAGACCCAGGCGTGGGAGTGGGCGGCGCTGTACGCCGCGGTCGGGGTCGGCGCGCTCGCCTGCGCGATCCTGGTCGCCAACAACCTGCGCGACATCCCCACCGACACCGTGGCCGGCAAGCGGACGCTGGCGGTGCTGCTCGGCGACCGGCGTACCCGGCTGCTCTACGTCGCCCTGGTGGTGGGTCGCCGCTGCCGCCGTGGTCGCGGTGGCCGCGGCGACGTCCTGGTGGGCCCTGGTGGGCCTCGGCCTTCCTGGCGCTGGCCGCCCCCGCGGCCCGGACCGTCCTGGGCGGGGCCACCGGGCCCGGCCTCATCCCGGTGCTGCAGGAGACGGGCCTCGCCGAGCTGGCGTGGGCGGCACTGGTGGCCGCGGCGCTGGTGCTCGCCGGCTGAGGGACTACGGGGCCACCGGACTACGGGGCCGGCGGAGCGCCCGGCGCCCCCGGGGAGGGGGCGTCGTCGTCGACGTCCTCCTTGGCCTTCATCTCGTCGATCCGCGCGGTCATCCGCTCGGCCCGCTGCTGCACGCGGTGGGCGAGGGCCTGGCGCTGGCGGTCGAGCAGGAAGTAGGAGCCGATCCCGCTGACCAGCAGCGCGATGACGAGGGCCCACAGGATCGGCACCGTGTCCGTGGCCGCGAACCAGATGCCGATCACGACGCCGAACGAGCCGACGAACAACGCCAGCCGCAGCCCGGTGTAGATCCAGAACTCCTTCACGGTTTCAGCGTAGGCGTGACCAGGTGGTGCCTACGCTGGGGGTGTGCTCAAGCTCCTGCTCTTCGTGATCCTCGTCGCGGTCGCGGTCTACCTGACGACCCGCGCGATCCAGCGGCGTGGCATCGCACCGGCGCCACCTCGGCGCCCGCGGGCGGAGCCCCCCCGGGTCGTCGGCCCGGACGACGACCCGGACTTCCTGCGCGACCTCGACCGGCGTCGCAAGCACCCCGAGGACCCCGAGTAGCCGCCGAGTCGGCGTGAGTTACGTCAACTCACGCCGACTCGAGCCGGTCACGGCGGCAACTCACGCCGACTCGGCGTCGATCCGAACAGTCACCGGCGCGGGCGCGCCGTTGGCGTAGGAGTGCTGCGACGTGGTCGAGAAGTAGTTGATCCCGATGAAGTTGAACCACAGCGTGGCGACGCCCACCAGCGCCAGGATCGCCGCGTTGCGGCCCTTCCAGCCGGCCGTCGTGCGGGCGTGGAGGTAGGCCGCGTAGACGACCCAGGTGATGAACGCCCACACCTCCTTGGGGTCCCAGTTCCAGTACGACGACCACGCCTGGTGCGCCCAGATGGGGCCGGTGATCAGCACCGCGAAGGTCCACACCGGGAACCCGAAGGCGTGCAGCCGGTACGACACCCGGTCGAGCACCTCGGGCTTCGGCAGCCGGGCGACGTACCCGGTCGTCCGCGACGTGCCGCGGGCCTTGACCAGGTAGAGCGCCGACGTGATGCCGCCGAGGGTGAACGCGCCGGTGGCGATGATCGCGGACACCACGTGGATGACCAGCCAGTACGACGAGAGCGCCTCGGTGAGCGGCGCCACCGGGCCGTACAGCCAGGTCACGGCGACCATGAGCACCGCGAGCACGAAGGTCAGCACGACCGGCGCCATCCAGGAGAGCTTGAGCCGGCGCGACAGTGCGACGTACAGGAACGCGACCACGAACGTGCCGGTCAGCGTGAACTCGTACATGTTGCCCCAGGGCACGCGGTTCGGGTCCGCGGCCATGCCCCGGCCGACCAGCGCCACGAAGTGCACCGCGACCGCCAGGACGGTGAGCAGGTAGCCGAGCCGGCCGAACATCGCGGTGCGCCGCTCCGCGGCCTCGTCGGGCTGCTCCGGACCGGTCGCGACCGCGACCCCCACCCGAGGACGCCGAGGACGCCGACGACGCCGACGAGGACGCCGCCGCAGCCACCGGCACCTTGCGCAGCGACGCCCACTCGACCAGGTGGGACGAGCAGCGCCAGGAAGTACACGATCCCGCAGGCCGCCACGGCCTGGTTGCTGAGACTCTCCCACGCGGCGTCGGTCACGACTTGTCCTCTTCTCGTTGGTCCCGGAGCTCGCCGACGACCTCGTCGACGACGGCTGCCATGTCGCCTCCACCCGACCGGTCGAGGGCGGCGACCTCCACCAGTGTGCCGTCACCCTCCCGGCGGGCGCGAACCCACACCCTCCGTGGCCGGATGAACAGTGAGCCCAGCAGTCCGAGCAGCGCGAGCACGACGCCGGTCAGCGCGATCCACTTGCCGGGCGTCTGGCTGATCTGGATCTTGTTCCAGCGCTGCAGGCCGTCGAAGCTGACCGTGCCCAGCCCGTTCGGCAGCGTGACCTGCTGGCCCGGCCGCAGGTCGATGCGGTACGGCGCACCGTTCTTCTTGGTCAGCATCGTGGTGCTCGACTTGTCCAGCGCGTAGACCGACTGCGGAACACCGCTGTCCATCCCGAGGTCGCCGGTGTAGACCAGCATCGAGATCATCGGGTCCAGCGGCTTGCCGAGCAGGGAGTAGTAGCTGCCGGTCTGCTTCGAGAACGCCACCGTCGGGTAGAACTCGCCCTCGAGCCCGACCTGGGTGGGCTCGGCGTCCGGGGCCTTCACGACCCCGATGGACTGGAAGCTCTGGTTGACCGGCAGGAAGACGGTCGGCCCGCTGTAGACCTTGTCCCCGTTGCCGTCGCGGATCGTGATCACGGGGGCGTACCCGTGGCCGATGAGGAAGACGTCGGTGTTGCCGATGCTCAGCGGGTGGTTGACCCGCAGGTCGTAGTGCTTCTCGGGTGCGCCCGGCGACTCCTGGTAGGTCAGGTGCGACTCGAACCCGCGGGCCAGCCCGGCCCGCGGCCCGGTCATCAGCCAGTCGACGTCGAAGTCGTCGATCTTGAAGGAGAACGGCTCCATCTTGTCGGCGCGGAACAGGCTGCCGGGGTCGAAGTCGTCGTACTGGGTGAGGTTGTTGGAGAACCCGTAGTCGTCACCGACCAGCAGGATCACGCCGCCCTTGTAGCCGAACAGCCCGCCGAGCGCGAAGCCGACCAGGACCACCAGCACGGACAGGTGGAAGACCAGGTTGCCGGCCTCGCGCAGGTAGCCGCGCTCGGCCGAGACGGCGCCGTCGGCCACCCGCAGCCGGTAGCGGCGGCCCCTCAGGGCCACCCGCGCGCGCTCGAGGAGGGCGTCGGGATCCTCGGAGGTGGTGTACGTCGCGTGGTCCGGCAACCGGGTCAGGTTGCGCGGGGCGGTGGGCGGCTCGGCGCGCATGCCGCGCCAGTAGTGGTAGGTCCGGGGCAGGATGCAGCCGACCAGGGACAGCATCAGCAGCAGGTAGATCGCGGCGAACCACGGGGAGTCGTAGACCGAGAACAGCCCGAGCCGGTCGTAGATCGGGGTCAGCTTCGGGTGGTCGGAGCGCCAGTTCGACGTCTTGAGGGAGTCCACGCCCTGCTGGGGGATGATCGAGCCGGGGATGGCGGCCAGCGCGAGCAGGAGCAGCAGGATCAGCGCGGTCCGCATGGACGTGACCTGGCGCCAGGTCCAGCGCAGCAGCTCGCGCAGGGTGAGCTCGCCGGGCCGCCGGTCGTCCTCGGGCGGTCGGGTGCTGAGCGCGGTGCGCGGCGGGGTCGTCGAGGGCGGCGTGCTCATACGATCGTCTCGGTGTCGGAGACCAGGCGCAGCTGGAGCCAGGTGACCGCGTCGGCCCACCACCCGGTGATCAGCAGCACGCCGACCGCGACGAGCATCAGCCCGCCGGCCCGCATCACCCAGGCCTGGTGGCGGCGGACGAAGCCGATCGCCGACAGCGCCTTCTCGTAGGCGAGCCCGGCGACGATGAACGGCACGCCGAGCCCGAGCGCGTAGACCGCGGAGAGGAGCGCGCCGCGGCCGGCCGTGCCCTCGTTGATGGCCAGCGTGCTGATGGCGGCCAGCGTCGGGCCGATGCACGGCGTCCAGCCGAGCCCGAACAGGAAGCCGAGCACCGGGGCGGCGCCGAGACCCACGGCCGGGATCCGGTGGACCCGCCACTCCCGGTTCAGGAACGGCAGCCAGCCGGCGAAGGCCAGGCCGAGGACGATGGTGATCGCACCGAGCACGATCGAGAGCTCGCGGCTCCAGGTCACCAGCCAGGCCCCGATGGCGCCGACGGCGGTGCCGAGGATGACGAACACCACCGTGAAGCCGAGCACGAACAGCACCGAGCCGACCAGCATCCGTCCCCGGCGCGCGCCGGCGACGCCGTTGGCGAGGTCGGCGCCCGACAGCCCGGTGGCGTAGGACAGGTAGCCGGGCAGCAGGGGGATCACGCACGGCGAGAAGAACGACACCAGGCCGGCGATGAGCGCGACCGGCACGGCCAGGACGATCGAGCCCGACATCGCGGTCTCGCGGAACCAGTCACCCATCGACGCTCTGCCCGCCGCGTCCGGAGATGGTGTCGTCGACCAGGTCGACCAGGGTCTGCTTCGAGGGCAGGGGACCCAGGATGCTGGCCGCGACCCGGCCGTCCGCGTCGAGGACCACGAAGGACGGGATCGAGTTCGGACCGAGGGTGCCCTGGAACTGCAGCATCGCCCTGCCGTCCGGCGAGTAGACCGAGGGGTAGGGCACGTCGAAGCGGCGCACGAAGGCATCGCCGGTGGTGGTCGAGGCGTCGCGCAGGTTGATGCCGACGAACTGGGCCTTCGACCCGATCTCCTTCGCGGCGGCGACGACGTCGGGGGCCTCCGCGCGGCAGGGAGCGCACCACGAGCCCCAGACGACGATCACCACCGGTCTGCCGCGGTAGTCGGCGAGGTCGATCGGCTTCCCGTCCAGGTCGGTGCCGGTCAGCTCCACCGCCCCGTCGCGGTCGGCGCCGTCGACGACGTGCACGGTCCCGTCGCCGCTGTAGAAACCCTTGTCGCCCGACCCGGCCAGCGACGAGCAGCCGGTGAGGAGCAGCAGGCTCCCGACCGCGGCCGCGACGATCGCGCGCACGCCCATCCCTAGGGCCTCCGCCTCTTCGGGGCGTCGCCGGCCGAGAACGGCGCCCGCCGGTCCTTGACGGGGATCAGGTCGCCGGCCGGCTCGGAGTAGCTGACCCGGGTGATCCGGTCGCCCACGAAGTGGAACGAGGTCAGCGAGCACAGCGTGCACTGCCGCTTGCGCGGGTCGTGCAGGAACGACCGGCCCTCGACGTGGAGGCGGGTGATCCAGATCGGCAGCTGGTGGGACACGACGACCGCCTCGTGGCCGGCGGCGGCGACGCGGGCGTCCTCGACGGCGGCGAGCATCCGGCGTACCACCTCGTGGTAGGGCTCGCCCCACGACGGCTTGAACGGGTTCCAGAGATGGCGCCAGGTGCGGGGGTCGCGCAGCGCGTTCTCGCCGCCGGCGAAGCGGCGCCCCTCGAAGACGTTCGTCGACTCGATGACGCGCTCGTCGGTGACGATCTCCAGGCCGCGCGCGGTCGCCAGCGGCCGCGCGGTCTCCTGGGCCCGCTCCAGCGGCGAGGAGCGCACGTGGGTGATGTCGCGCCCCTTGATCACGTCGGCGACCTTCTCCGCCATCCGGCGGCCGAGGTCGGACAGGTGGAAGCCGTCGCGCCGGCCGTAGAGCACGCCGTCGGGGTTGTGGACCTCGCCGTGGCGCAGCAGGTGGACGATCGTGTCGGGCGTCTGGTTCACGCGTCACGTCCCTTCGAGTCACCGGCGGCGGCCGCGGCCCGGGCGGCGTGGGGCAGCGCGTCCAGCACCGCCTGCACGGCGCGGTCGTCGTGCGCGGAGGACAGGAACCACGCCTCGTAGGCCGACGGCGGCAGGTAGACGCCCCGGTCGAGCATGGCGTGGAAGAACGCGGCGTACGCCGTCTGGTCGGTCCGCGACGCGTCGTCGAAGTCGCGCACCGGGTCGCCGGTGAAGAACACCGAGAACATGGTCCCGGTGGCCTGCACGACGTGCGGCACGCCCGCCGCGGCCAGCGCCTCCGCGGCCGCGCCCTTGACGGTCGCGGCGGCGGCGTCGATGTGCGCGTAGACCTCGTCGGTCGCCAGGCGCAGCGTGGCCAGGCCGGCCGTGGTGGCGACCGGGTTCCCCGACAGGGTGCCGGCCTGGTAGACGGGCCCCTCGGGCGCGAGGTGCGCCATCAGCTCCGCGCGGCCGCCGAACGCCGCCGCGGGGAAGCCGCCGCCCATCACCTTGCCGAACGTCACCAGGTCCGGCCGCCAGCCCTCGGCCGCGCCGTCGAGGCCCCACTGGCCCTGCTTCGAGGCCCGGAAGCCGGTCATCACCTCGTCGCTGACGAACAGCGCGCCGTGCCGGGCGCAGGTCTCGGCGAGGAAGCGGTTGAAGCCGGCCTCGGGCGGAACCACGCCCATGTTGCCCGGGGCCGCCTCGGTGATCAGGCACGCGATCCGGTCGCCGTGCTCCGCGAAGGCCTTCTCGACGGCGGCGCGGTCGTTGTAGGGCAGCACGAGGGTCAGTGCGGTCGAGGACGCCGGGACGCCGGGCGTGCCGGGGATGGCGAACGTGGCGAGGCCGGACCCGGCGGAGGCCAGCAGCGGGTCGACGTGGCCGTGGTAGCAGCCGGCGAACTTCACGACCACGTCCCGGCCGGTCACGCCGCGGGCGAGACGGATCGCGGACATGGTGGCCTCGGTGCCGGAGGAGACGAACCGGACCCGCTCGACCGGGGCGCGCGCGACGATCTCCTCGGCGAGCTCGACCTCGGGCTCGGTCGGCGTGCCGTACGACGTGCCGCGCCGGACCGCGTCCAGCACCGCGGCCTGCACCTCGGGGTGGGCGTGCCCGAGCAGCATCGGGCCCCACGAGCAGATCAGGTCGACGTAGTCGTTGCCGTCGACGTCGGTGAGCCACGCACCGTGGGCCGAGCGGATGAACCGCGGGGTCCCGCCGACCGCGTTGAACGCCCGGACCGGCGAGTTGACGCCGCCCGGCGTGACGGCACGGGCGCGCTCGAAGAGCGCGCGGGAGCGAGCGGGATCGGCGGTCACCCGCTCATTGTCCCAAGGCGGTCCAACGCCCGGACGCCGAGGTCGCCGGGAGAGCCCTGCGACGTGGGCCAGGCCACGCGAGAACGCGTTTCAGCGTCATGGGCGCCGGGAATGGTCGTCCCGTGACTGGGGCACCGAAGCATCGCGACGAGACGTACCGTAACCGGTGGAGATCCCGTTCGTTGGTTCGGGCATCGCGTGACGAGGGACACGCGGAACGTCTGGGAGCAGGGAGAGCATTCACGATGACGAGCGCGCGCTTCGGTCGAGGTCAGAAGGCCCTGGCCCTGGTCCCGCTGGCCGTCCTGTCGGCCGCGTGGACCGCGAGTATCGCCGGTGTCGGTGCGAGCACCGCCAGCGCCGACCCGGCCACGCCGCAGACGCACCTGCCGGACGGCTCGACCGTCCCGACGCAGGCGATCAAGGCACCGGCGTCGGTGTCCGTGGCCGGCGGGGTCGCCCCGGCCGTCCACGGTGACGTGGAGAAGGTGGTCGCGAGCTCGTCGACGTCGGGCATCCCGGCCGCCGCGCTGGCGGCGTACCAGCGGGCCGAGACGGTCATCGACGCCGCCGACAAGTCCTGCCACCTGTCCTGGCAGCTGATCGCCGCGATCGGCCGGGTCGAGTCCGACCACGGCCGCACCAACGGCAACACCCTCGACGCCAAGGGCATCGCCCGCCCGGGCATCTTCGGGCCCGCGCTCGACGGCAAGCACGGCACCAGCCGGATCGTCGACACCGATGCCGGCCAGTACGACGCGGACGCCAGGTTCGACCGCGCGATCGGCCCGATGCAGTTCATCCCCTCGACCTGGTCGGTCGTGGGCGTGGACGCCGACGGCGACGGCCAGCGCAACCCGCAGGACATCAACGACGCGGCGCTCGCGACCGCGGTGTACCTGTGCTCGGGCGACGACGACCTGTCCACGCCGGCCGGGCAGCGCGCGGCGGTCTACCGCTACAACCACAGCCAGTCCTACGTGGACCTCGTGCTGTCGATCATGAACGCCTACCAGAAGGGCGAGTTCACGTCGGTGCCCAACGGCACCACGTCCGCGGGCTATCTCGTGCCCGCGCCGCCCAAGCCGAGCCCGAAGGGCCCGAAGAAGCACCACCAGCCCAGCCCCGCGCACGCCCAGCAGGCGGACTCCGGCCCGTCGACCGCTCCGGCACCGAGCCAGCAGCCCACGCAGGAGCCGACGGCGCCCGTCGGCGGCGGCTCCACCGGCGGTGGCGGCGGCGGCGGTGGCGGCGGCACGCCGCAGCTGCCGGTGCCCACGCCGAGCGTCAGCGTCCCGCCGCTGCCGTCCACGTCGGTCACACCGGTCGACCAGGTGCTCACCTACGCCCAGGCGGTCGCCCAGTGCACGCTCGACGGCTACATCGACAACCCGCTGAAGAACGACGACCCGTTCGACCAGTGCGTGTACGACTACACGCACAAGGGCTGAGCTCCCTCAGCCCGAGCTGGCACGCAGGACGTCATACGGACGGGGCAAGCGGTTGCTCTGTCCGTATGACGTCCCGCGGCCGTGCTGCGCTCAGCGGCCCCGGATGAGCCGCGCGGCCTCGACCGCCCAGTAGGTGAGCACCACGTCGGCGCCGGCGCGCCGGATCGAGGTGAGGCTCTCGAGGATCGCGGCCTCACGGTCGATCCAGCCGTTGGCGGCGGCGGCCTCGACCATGGCGTACTCGCCGGAGACGTTGTACGCCGCCACCGGCACGTCGACCGCGTCGCGGACCCGGCGCAGCACGTCGAGGTAGGCCAGGGCCGGCTTGACCATCACCATGTCGGCGCCCTCCGCGACGTCGAGCAGCGTCTCGCGCACGCCCTCGACCGCGTTCGCGGGGTCCTGCTGGTAGGTCCGGCGGTCACCCTGCAGCGACGAGCCCACGGCCTCGCGGAACGGTCCGAAGAACGCCGAGGCGTACTTCGCGGAGTAGGCCAGGATCGACACGTCGGTGTGCCCGGCGGCGTCGAGCGCGGACCGCACCACCGCCACCTGGCCGTCCATCATCCCGCTCGGGCCGACCATGTCGACGCCGGCGTGCGCCTGGGCGCGGGCCATCTCGGCGTACGCCGCGAGCGTGCGGTCGTTGTCGACGCGGCCGTCCGGGGTCAGCACCCCGCAGTGGCCGTGGTCGGTGAACTCGTCGAGGCACAGGTCGCTCATCACGGTCAGCGCGTCGCCCACCTCGGCGACCACGTCGGTGATGGCGAGGTTCAGGATCCCGTTGGGGTCGCACGCGCCGGCACCCTCGGGGTCCTTGGCCGCCGGGATCCCGAACAGCATGACGCCGCCCAGGCCGAGCTCGGCGGCCTCGGTGACGGCCGCCAGCAGCGACGACCGGGTGTGCTGGACGACGCCCGGCATCGACGAGATCGGCTGCGGCTCGGAGATGTCCTCGCGGACGAAGACGGGCAGCACGAGCTGGCGCGCCTCCAACGAGGTCTCGGCGACCATCCGGCGCAGCGCCGCGGTCGTGCGCAGCCGGCGCGGCCGGACGGTCGGGCCCACGACCGGGGGGAGGTCGGTCATCGCGAGGTGCTGGCCTTCCGGCGCGAGGACGGCTTGCGGTCCGACGGCTTGGTCACCGGCTGCCCGGCCTCGACCATCGCGATCCGGCGGGCGGCCCCGAAGTCCGCCAGCGCGTCCACGAGCTCGTCGACGTCCGGCTTGGGGGCGAGCACGTCCACGCGCAGGCCGTGCTCCTCCGCGGTCTTGGCGGTGGCCGGCCCGATCACCGCGATCACCGTCGACGGGTGCGGCTTGCCGGCGATGCCGACCAGGTTGCGCACCGTGGAGGACGAGGTGAAGACGACCGCGTCGAACTTGCCGGTCTTGATCGCGTCGCGGGTGGGCGCCGGCGGCGGGGCCGCACGGACGGTCCGGTACGCCGTGACGTCGTCGCACTCCCAGCCCTTGTCGACCAGGCCCGCGACGAGGTTCTCCGTCGCGATGTCGGCGCGGGGCAGGAAGACCCGGTTGATCGGGTCCAGCACCTCGTCGTACTCGGGCCAGTCCTCGAGCAGGCCGGCCGCCGACTGCTCGCCGGAGGGCATCAGGTCGGCGCGCAGGCCCCACGCGGCGATCGCCTGGGCGGTCTTGTCGCCGACCGCGGCGATCTTGAGGCCGGAGAAGGCGCGCGCGTCGAGGCCGTACTCCTCGAACTTCTCGCGCACCGCCCGGACCGCGTTGACCGAGGTGAACGCGATCCACTCGTAGCGGCCCTCGACCAGGCCGCGCACCGCCTTGTCCATCTGCTGCGGGTTGCGCGGCGGCTCCACGGAGATCGTGGGGACCTCGTCCGGGACGGCGCCGTAGCCGCGCAGGCGCTGCGACACCGAGCCCGCCTGCTCCTTGGTGCGCGGCACCAGGACCCGCCAGCCGAACAGCGGCTTGGTCTCGAACCAGGAGAGCGTCTCGCGCAGGTCGACCACGTCGCCGACGACCGTGACGGCCGGCGGGGCCATCCGGGCGGCGCGCGCGTCGGCCGCGACCTGCTCGAGCGTGCTCGTGATCGTGGTCTGGTCGGTGGTGGTGCCGACCCGGGTCATCGCGACCGGGGTCTGCGGCGACCGGCCGGCGGCGACCAGCGCCTTGGCGACGTCGCCGATCTGGCCGACCGCGGAGAGCAGGACGAGCGTGCGCCGGTCGGCGTACTGGCTCCAGTCCACCTTCTCGCCGCAGGTCACCACCGCCACCTCGCGGTGGTCCTTGGTGGTCAGCGGGATGCCGGCGTACGCCGGGACCGCGGCCACCGACGAGACACCCGGGACGATCTCGAAGCCGATGCCCGCCTTGGCGCAGGCCTGGGCCTCCTCCGGCCCGGAGGCGTAGAGGAACGGGTCGCCGGCCATCAGCCGGACCACCCGCAGGCCCCGCTTGGCCTGCTTGACGACGACCTTGGCCCGGGCCGCGTGGGTCAGCGGCTGCCCGTCCTCGCCGAACCCGCCGTCGACGAGCTCGGGGCCGTCCTCGGTGATCCCGCGCAGGGCGGCCACCAGGTCGGCGTGCTCGGGCACCTCGGTGACCACGATGTCGGCCTCGCGGACCAGGTCGGCGGCGCGCACGGTCAGCAGCCCGGGGTCGCCCGGGCCGCTGCCGACGAAGGACACCCAGCCGCGAGTGGCCCCGGCGCTGGTGGTGGTGGTCTTGCCTCGCGTCATGCGTTCTGCCTCTTGTCTGTTGCCATCATCAGTCCTGCAGCCCCGTCGGCCAGCATCTCCTCGGCCAGCCGGGTCCCGACGCCTCGCGCGTCGGTGGGCGACCCGGTCGCGGACATCCGCACCGAGAGCGCCCCGTCGGGCGAGAGCGCCACGGCCCGCACCCACAGCTCCTCGCCGTCCTCGCCCTCGACCACCTCGGCCAGGGCCCCGATCGGCGCCGAGCAGCCGCCCTCGAGGGTGGCCAGCACGGCCCGCTCGGCGGTCACCGCCACCCGCGTCCGCGGGTCCTCGAGCGCGTCGGCGACCTCCGCCGCGAGGGCGTCGTCGGCCCGGCACTCCACGCCCAGGGCGCCCTGCCCCGGCGCCGGCAGCACCTGCAGCGGGTCGAGCACCTCGGTCGCCTCGTCGACCCGCCCGAGGCGGGCCAGTCCGGCCCGGGCGAGCACCACGGCGTCGTACTCGCCGGAGCGGACCTTGCCGATCCGGGTGTCGACGTTCCCCCGGATCCCGACCACGTCCAGGCCGAGCCCGAGCGCGTGCAGCTGGGCGGCCCGGCGCAGCGAGCCGGTCCCGACGCGGCTGCCGGGCGGCAGCTCGCCGAGGGTGAGCCCGTCGCGCGCGACGACCACGTCGCGCGGGTCCTCGCGGTCCGGGACCGCGGCCAGCGCGATGCCGTCCGCGGCGTACGTCGGAAGGTCCTTCAGCGAGTGCACCGCGACGTCGACGCGGCCGTCGAGCAGCGCGTCGCGCAGCGCGGACACGAAGACCCCGGTGCCGGACGCCGCCGCGAGCGGCGTACCGGCGGCCTGCGTGCGGTCGCCCTCGGTGGTGATCTCGACCAGCTCCACCTCGCGGCCCAGGCGGACGCGCAGCAGGTCGGCCACGTGCCGCGACTGGGTCGTCGCGAGGGCCGAGGCGCGGGTGCCGATCCGGATCGCGGTCATGACAGGCCCTCCGGGCGGGTGACCGCGTCGACGGCCTCGGGGTCCAGCGCGAACAGCTCGGCGAGCGCCGCGGCGTACGACACCGCGCCCGTCTCGTTGGCGAGCTCCTTGACCCGGACGGTCGGCTGGTGGAGCAGCTTGTCGGCGACCCGGCGGACGGTGTGCAGCACCTCCGCGCGGGTGACGTCGTCGAGATCGGGCAGCCGGCCGGCGAGGCGCTCCATCTCGGCGTCGACGACCGAGGTCGCCATCGAGCGGAGCGCGACCACGGTCGGCGTGACGCTGGCCTGCCGGCGGGCGGCGAGGAACGCCGCGACCTCCTGGGTCACGATCCGGCGGACCTCCTCGACCTCGCGGCCGGCGGCGGAGTCGCGGAGCTCCTCGGCGAGGTCGCCGAGGTTGATCAGGACCACACCGGGCAGCGCGCCGACGGCGGGGTCCACGTCGTGGGGCAGGGCCAGGTCGACGATCCCGAGCTCGCGGCCTCCGGCGGTCGCGTCCTCGATCATGGGCCGGGTCACGACCACGCCGGTCGCGCCGGTGCAGGAGACCACGACGTCGGCGAGGGCGAGCTCGGCCTCGAGGTCGGCGAGCGCGGCGGCGCGGGCGCCGTACTCGGCGGCGAGCCGGTCGGCGTTGCCCGCGCTCCGGTTCGCGACGGTGATGCTCGCCGCGCCGCGCCGCGAGACGGTCGCGGTGGCGAGGCCGGCCATGGCGCCGGCGCCGAGGACCAGCACGCGCTTGCCGACGAGGTCGCCGACGAGGGCGTGGCTGCGGTCCAGGGCGGCACTGACCAGCGAGGGCGCGGCCCGGTCGATGTCGGTCTCCGCGCGGGCCCGCTTGCCGACCCGCAGGGCCTGCTGGAACAGCATGTTGAGCGACGGCCCGACGGTGCCGATCTCCTGGCCGGCGCTGAGCGCGTCGCGGGCCTGCCCGAGGATCTGGCTCTCGCCGAGCGCCATCGAGTCGAGGCCGGCGACGACCTGGAACAGGTGCGACACCGCGCCGTCGTCGTAGTGGACGTACAGGTGCGGGAGCATCGCCTCGGTGGGCTCACCGGCCCGCTCGACCAGCAGCCGGGAGACCTCCTCGACGCTGCCGTGGAAGCGGTCGACCTCGGCGTAGATCTCGAGCCGGTTGCAGGTCGCGATGACCGTGGCCTCGGTGACGTGCTCGCACGCGGCGACGTCGTCGATGAGCTTGTGGACACCCTCCCCGTCGAGCGCGATGCGCTCCAGGAGCGCGACCGGGGCGGACTTGTGGGACATGCCGACGACCAGGACGCTCATGCCGGCGCCCCGTTCGTCTTGCGCTGCTCGTGGTAGGCCAGGATCTGCAGCTCGATGGAGAGGTCGACCTTCCGCACGTCGACCTGCGCCGGCACGCTGAGCACGATCGGCGCGAAGTTGAGGATGCTGGTGATGCCGCAGGCCACCATCCGGTCCGCGACGTCCTGGGCGGCCAGGGCCGGGACGGCGATGACGCCGATCGCGACCGAGTGCTCCCGCACGATCCGCTCCATGTCGTCGAACGGCCGCACCTCGAGGCCGGCGACGACCTGGGCCGAGCGCGCGGGGTCGGCGTCGAGCAGGGCCACCACGCGGAACCCGCGGCTGCGGAAGCCGGAGTAGTTCGCGAGGGCCTGGCCGAGGTTGCCGATGCCGACGATGACGACCGGCCAGTCCTGGGTCACGCCGATCTCGCGGGCGATCTGGTAGCGCAGGTAGTCCACGTCGTACCCGACACCGCGGGTGCCGTAGCTGCCCAGGTAGGACAGGTCCTTGCGGAGCTTGGCGCTGTTGACGCCGGCGGCCAGCGCGAGCTCCTCGCTCGAGCAGGTGGCGGTGCCCTGGTCGGAGAGGGTGACCAGCGCCCGGAGGTAGACGGGCAGTCGCGCGACGGTCGCCTCCGGGATGTCCCGGCTGCTCTCGGGGGAGGTGCGTGCCGTCACTGCTCTCGTCTCCATAGACATGGATGGGCCGTCGTCGGGCACGGCGGAGCAGGCCCATCGGCCATGGACCGTCGTGCGCCGGCGGCTCGTTCACTGTAGGAGTTTGTGAACAGGAGAACAAACCGAGCGCGGCCCCTCCCACGCCTCGGGCTAGCACATGTGACGTGACCCACGCACGGAGGGGTCGAGGTGGCCGCCTCAGCCCAGCGCGGCGCGGAGGCGCTGCTCGTCGACGCGCCAGAAGTCGTGCTGGCGACCGTCGACCAGGGTGACCGGGATCTCCTCGGCGTACCGGTCCAGCAGCGCGGGGTCGTCGAGGATGGAGACCTCCTCGTAGCGCTCGCCGAGGTCGGCACACACCCGCTCGATCACCGCCCGGGCGTCGTCGCACAGGTGGCAGCCCGGCCGGGAGTAGAGGGTGACCCGGGCGCCGCTCACTCGAGGAGCCCCAGGTTGCGGCGGCGCTCCAGGCCGCGGAGCCGGCCCTTCTGCACCTTCCCCGTCACGGTCTTGGGCAGCTCGGCGACGACCTCGATCCGGGACGGCTGCTTGAACCGCGCCAGGCGCTCGGCGCAGTGCTCGCGCACGGCCGCCTCGAGGGCGTCCGGATCGGCATCGGCGGCGCGCACGTAGGCCACCACCGCCTCGCCGGTGCGCGGGTCCTCGACCCCGATGACCGCGACGTCGGTGACGCCGGGCACCTCCTCGATCACGTCCTCGACCTCGGTCGGGTAGACGTTGAAGCCGGAGACGATCACCAGGTCCTTGAGCCGGTCGACGAGGAACAGGTCGCCGTCCTCGTCGAGGAAGCCCACGTCCCCCGTCGACCACCAGCCGTCCTCGTCCGGCCCGTCCGCGCCGTCGGGCCAGTAGCCACTGAACAGGTTCGCGCCCCGCACCTGGATCTCCCCCGGGTCCGTGCCCTCGGGCCGCCGCCCGGTCTCGTCGACCAGCCGGAGCTCCACGCCCGGCAGCGCGGCACCGACCGAGCCGGCCTGCGGGTGGGCGCTGCACAGCGTGCTGGTCACGACCGGGGCCGCCTCGGTGAGCCCGTAGCCCTGGTGGACGGGGATGCCGGTGCGCCCGGTGAACTCCTCGATCGCCTCGGCGGACAGCGGCGCCGACCCGGAGAGCACCAGGCGGACCGGGCCCAGGTGCGCGGTCAGGTCGGGCTCCCCCGCCCAGTGGGCGAACACCGGCGGCGCGACCGGGACGACGCTGCACGCCTGGTCCTCGATCAGCCCGAGCGTCTCGTGCGGGTCGTAGCGCTCGACCAGGACCAGGCGCGCGCGGTGTCGCAGCACGCCGCCCAGGACGGCGTTGAGGCCGTACACGTGGAACAGCGGCAGCACGCCCAGGACCACGTCGTCGCCGCGGATCATGGGCGGCTCGACGCGGGCGACCTGCTCGAGGTTCGCCAGCAGCGCCCGGTGGGTCAGCATCGCGGCTCGCGGGCGACCCGACGTACCGCTGGTGTAGAGCAGCGCGGCGAGCTTCTCGGGGTCCTGCAGCGGCGGGACGGTCCGGGGCGGCTCCGCCCGCAGCTCGTCGTAGGCCCGCTCCCCCGGCCGCGGCTCGGCGCCGACCACCACGACCCGCGGCAGCGGGTCGACGCCGTCCAGCGCCTCCCGGACCGCGTCGATCGTGCCCGCGTCGGCGACGACCACGCGGGACCCCGAGTCCTCGACCATGCGCGCCAGCTCGCCGACGGCCGAGCGCGGGTTGACCGGGACGGCCACCGCCTGGGCGCGGAGCACGCCGAGGTACGTCGTCACGAACTCGATCCGGTTGCCGACCGCGATCAGGACCCGCTGCCCGCCGACCAGGCCGGCGGCGCCGAGACCGGTGGCCACGCGGGCGACCTCGTCCTCGAGCTGCGACCAGGTCAGGCGGCGCCCTCCGGACTCGGCCAGCGCGGTCCGCTCGGGCTGGTCCGCGGCAGCAGCCGCCACCAGCTCCGTGACGTCCCGCTCACCCGGCATGTCTCGATCCTTCCACAGCCGGGCGCCGCGGGCGCCGACCGCGGCTACGCTGCCGGTGTGACCGACAAGCGGCACCGGCCCCGCAACCTCCAGGCGCGGTCCGTGCTGGCCGGCGAGGCGGCGGCGGCCTCCGCGGAGGTCGAGTCGGCGCTGACTCCGCCCACCGACCCCGAGGCGGCCGCGTTCTTCGACGTCGACAACACCGTGCTGCAGGGCGCGAGCATCTTCCACCTCGCCCGCGGTCTCTACCGCCGCAAGTTCTTCACCACCCGCGATCTGGTCGGCGCCGCCTGGATGCAGGCCTGGTTCCGGGTCGTCGGCGAGAAGCCGCAGCACGTCGCGGACACCCGCGCCTCGGCGCTCCAGTTCATCGCCGGCCACACCGTGACCGAGCTGCAGGAGCTCGGCGAGGAGATCTTCGAGGAGGCGATGGCCGACCGGATCTGGCCCGGCACCCGCGCCCTCGCTCAGCTGCACCTCGACGAGGGGCAGCGCGTGTGGCTGGTCACCGCCGCGCCCATCGAGATCGCCCAGATCATCGCCCGGCGGCTCGGGCTCACCGGCGCCCTCGGCACCGTGGCCGAGCACGTGGACGGCGTCTACACCGGCCACCTGGTCGGCGACCTGCTGCACGGGCCGGCCAAGGCGGAGGCGGTCAAGGCGCTGGCCGCCCGGGAGGGGCTGGACCTGCGCCGCTGCTCGGCGTACTCGGACTCGGTCAACGACCTGCCGATGCTCTCGCTGGTCGGGGACCCCTGTGCGATCAACCCGGACACCCGGCTGCGGGCACACGCCCGCGACCACGGGTGGCGGATCCGCGACTACCGCACCCGTCGCAAGGCCCTGCGCGCCGGGGTCGTCGGGGGCGGCGTGGCGCGGCGCAGCGACCGGGGGCCGTGGCGGCCGCCGTGGCGTTCCGTACCAGGCGCCGATCTGCGACGTCCTCCCGCGACGCCCCGGGATGACGTGAACGAGGGTTCCCAGAGGAGTAACTCCCGTTTACGATGGGAATGGCTTCGGGGGAAGCTTTCCGGGAGGGTGTGTCGATCCATGTCGAGGGAGGACCGCGGCATCGCGCACGGGCTGGACGCCCTGCGACGACTGGTCGCCCATGTGCTGCTGGCCGAGCGCCCCGCGCTCGCCGGCCTCGGCGGGGTCCCCGGCGTGCTGCTCACCGAGGCCGTCACCAGCGGCCACCGGGACGCCGGACCCGGGCTCCGGGCGACGGGTACGACGACGCCGAGCTCGCGACGTCCTCGGAGGAGGACGAGGCCGAGCGCACGCGGCTGATCGCGCTGGTCGAGCTGGCCCGCAAGGGCGACGCGGACGCGTTCGGGATGCTCTACGACCACTACCAGCCCTCGGTCTACCGGTTCCTCTTCTACCGGACCCGGTCCAGCACGCTCGCCGAGGACCTGACCTCGGAGACGTTCTTCCGCGCGCTGCGGAGCATGACCAACTTCCGCTGGCAGGGCAAGGACTTCGGCGCCTGGCTGATGACGATCGCGCGCAACCTCGCGACCGACCACTTCAAGGCCGGCCGGACCCGCCTCGAGCTGACCACCGAGGACATGGGCCTCCACGACGACAGCACCGAGGGCCCGGAGTCGGCGGTGCTCGCCGGCCTCACCAACGAGATCCTGCTGCGCGCGCTGACCGAGCTGCCGCCCGAGCAGCGCGACTGCCTGGTGATGCGGTTCCTCCAGGGCATGAGCATCGCCGAGACCGCCGAGGTCCTCGGCCGCTGCGACGGCGCGGTCAAGCAGCTCCAGCTGCGCGGGGTGCGCAACCTCGCGAAGCTGATGCCGGAAGGGATCCGGGACTGATGACCTGCGGATCACAGCAACCGTTTACGTTCCGCGCGCGCCCGGCACCGTAACCTCGCCGGCCCGCGCGACGTCGTTGAGGATCGACATGACGTGGGGCTTCGCGGCGCACCGGCGCGCCGACGAGTTCGATGCGCTGGTCGAGCAGGGCTCGACCGCGCGACCGGCGACGCCGCGGACGCCGAGCTGCTCGAGCTGGTCGGCGCCCTGCGCGGCGTACCGGAGGTCGACCGCGCGACCCGAGTTCGTCGCCGACCTGCGCGGCCGGCTGATGGCGGAGGCGGCCACCGCGCTGGTGCCCGACGACCTCTCTCGCCTGCGCCTGCCCGAGCGTCGCCCGAGCCGCGAGCGCCGGCTCGCCGCCCTCGTCGGCGGCGTCGCCGTGTCGGGGCCACCACCGGCGTCGCGGTCGCGTCGCAGTGCGCCCTGCCCGGCGACTCGCTCTACCCGATCAAGCGCGCCATCGAGAGCGCGCACACCGGCCTGTCCGTCGGCGAGGGCAGCAAGGGCGCGACCATGCTCGCCAACGCCGCCGACCGGCTCGACGAGGTCGACGCGCTGACCCACCAGGACCACCTCGGCGACGAGCTGCGCATCGCCGACACCCTCGGCACGTTCACCGACCAGGCGACCGAGGCCTCCGACCTGCTGCTGGCCGACTACGCCCACACCGGCAACGACGCGTCGATCGCCTCGCTGCGCGACTTCGCCTCGTCCAGCCTGGACCAGCTGGCGGCACTCGAGCCGCTGGTGCCGGCGGACGCCCGCGACGAGCTGATCCGCGCCGCCCGCGTCCTGCAGACCATCGACGCCGAGGCCGCGCTGCGCTGCCCGACCTGCGGCGGTACGCCGATCGACTCGATCCCGCCGGTCCTCGCCGCCGACACCGAGACGATCCTGGTGCCCACGACGCTGCGTCAGACCAGCGCCCCGTCGCACTCCGGCAAGCACTCCGGCAAGCACGACGGCCGCCCGGAGCTGCCGGACGTGCAGCCCGGCGACCTCGGCCCGGGCAGCGTGCTGAACCCCGGCCAGGGCGGCACCGGCGGCACGTCCGGGTCCGACGGCGGCTCGAACCCGCTCCAGGACCTGGCCAACGGGCTGACCGGGGCGGGGAACCAGTCCGGCGACTCCTCCCAGCCGGACCTCGGCGACACCGTCGGCGGCGTCGTCGGCGGCGTGACCGACGGCGTCGGCCAGATCCTGCAGGGCGTCGTCGACCCGCTCACCGGGCAGTCGCCGTCCCCGTCGCCCTGAGCCCAGCCCTGAGCCCAGCCCTGATCCTCCGCGCGGCCGGGGTCAGCGGAAGACCGACTGGCGCTGCATCAGCAGCGAGTACAGCGTCTGCTGGATCGTCTCGCGCACCTGGTCGGTGACGTTGAAGACCAGCATCGGGTCGTCGGCGGCGCCCGCGTCGAACTCGTCGGTGCGGATCGGCTCGCCGAACTCCAGCAGCCACTTCGACGGCAGCGGGAGCAGGCCGAGCGGCCCGAGCAGCGGGAACGTCGGCGTGATCGGGATGTAGGGCAGGCCGAGCAGTCGGGCCAGCGACGGCACGTTGCCGACGAGGGGGTAGATCTCCTCCGCGCCGACGACCGACAACGGGACGATCGGCACGCCGGTGCGCAGCGCGGCCGACACGAAACCGCCGCGGCCGAACCGCTGCAGCTTGTAGCGGTGCGCGTAGGGCTTGCCGATCCCCTTGAAGCCCTCGGGCCAGACCCCCACCAGCTCGCCGCCGCGCAGCATCCGCTCGGCGTCCTCGTTGCAGGCCAGGGTCGCGCCGCTGCGGCGCGCCATCGCGCTGACGAAGGGCAGCCGGAACACCAGGTCCGCACCCAGGGGACGCAGGAACCGGCCGGTCGCGTCGTGGATCGACACCATCGTCATCAGCCCGTCGACCGGGATCGTGCCCGAGTGGTTGGACACCACGAGCGCACCGCCCTCGGTGGGGATGTTCTCCGCGCCGCGTACCTCGATCCGGAACCACTTCTCCGCGATCGGTCGCAGGGCGGCCATCAGGAAGCGCTCGGTGACCTCGGCGTCGAAGCCGTACTCGTCGACCGCGTAGTCACCGGTCACCCGCCGGCGCAGGAACGCCAGGAACCGGGCCAGCTGCAGCTCCCACTCGTCGCCGAAGACCTCGCGGGCACCGTGCTGGAGGGCGGCGAGCCAGTCGGAGGCGGGGATGCCGGCACCTGGGGCGCGGTCGGTCGTCACGGCGGGCGGTCGCTCGGCACCGGCCGGCGGGTCGGTCTCCGCCGCCGGCTGCTTGCCTGTCGCGGCCCGGGCCGGCCGGGCGGCCGTCGGCTTCGCCGACTTCCCGGCCGCGCCGCCGGCGAGTCCACGCGCCGCCGAGGACGGGTGGGTGCCGGTGCCGCGACCGGGTCGGCCGCGGGTGCCGATCGGGATGATCTCGGCGTCACCCATGGTCGGCTCCTCCGGGGGCGCGGAGTGCGGACGGGGCCCGCTCCGGGTCGGGCAGGGCGCGGGCCACGCGCTCGAGCGCCCGCTCGGCGGGGCCGCCGGCGTGGGCCATCGGTCCGGCGAAGTCGGCGAACGCCTCGGCCGTGGTGTACGCCGGCTCGAAGCCGAGCCCGCGCCGCATCCGGGTCGTGTCGAGGCCGCGGCCGTAGGTGATCAACGCGAGGAGCTCGGGCGTCAGAGTCGCTCAGCCGGGCCGACCGCAGCACGGAACGCACCCCGCCGAGCGCGAACGACGGCAGCGCGACCGACGGGCGCCCGAGCCGGCGTACCGCCTGGGACAGCATGATGACACCGTCGCCGGCGACGTTGTACGTGCCGGCGACGCCGGACGCCGTGGCGTGGCGCAGCGCCGCGATCAGGTCGCTCTCGTGGAGGAACTGCAGGCGCGGGTCGAAGCCGAGCACGGTGGGGATGACCGGGAGGCGGAAGTAGGAGGTCAGCGGGCTGACCACGTGCGGGCCGACCACGTTGGCCGCGCGCAGCATGGTCACCCGGACGTCGGGCCGACGCCGGGCGAACCCGCGCACGTAGCCCTCGACCTCGGCGACGTCCTTCGCGTAGCCCGCCCGAGGGATCCGACGGGGCTCCATGTCCTCGGTGAACATCGCGGGGTCGCGGTTGCTGGCGCCGTAGGCGGTCGCGGAGGACTTCACCACGAGCGTGTGCAGCTGCGGCGCCTTCTGGCACGCCGCGAGCAGCTGCATCGTGCCGATGACGTTGAGCTCCTTCATCGTGTTGCGGCCGCCGGCGCTGCCGGGGGTCGCGATGACGCTCATGTGGACGACGGTGTCGACATCCTCCTTGACGATGACCTTGGCGATCACCGGGTTGCGGATGTCGGCCCGCACGAACGAGACGTCGCCGATGTCGCCGCGCGGCGGGACGACGTCCACGCCGACGACCCGGGCCACGCCGGGGTCGGCCGCCAGCGCACGCGCGAAGCGCCGGCCGAGGTCGCGCGAGACCCCGGTGACGAGGACGACCCTGCCGGCGCTGGCCATGTGCGGCGTGGTGGTGGCGCTACTTGCCGAGCTTGCGACGCTGCACGCGCGTCTTCTTCAGCAGCTTGCGGTGCTTCTTCTTCGCCATGCGCTTGCGCCGCTTCTTGATGACAGAACCCACAGGGAAACCTTTCAACAGCAGTACTGCGGTCCCCGGACGGTCCCGGGAGGACCGACCCAGCCTATCCGGCGGGGGCCCGCCCAGCAGAATCGGCCGGGGGCCGGACGGTGGACACCGACCCGTCGGCGCTGACGTGCGGGCGCCGCCCGGCGACCGACCGCCGCGGCGCGGGAGCGTCAGCCGGCGCTGTAGAAGCTCTTGCGCAGGTACTCGTCGACGTCCTTCTCCAGGACGCGGAAGGAGCGACCGACCCGGACGGCCGGCAGCTCGCCGTTGTGGACCAGGCGGTACACGGTCATCTTGGACACCCGCATCATCGCCGCGACCTCGGCGACGGTCAGGAACTTCGAGTCGGACATGTCCCCGGAGTTGCTAGCCATCGTGCACCGACACTTTCCGTCCGGCGCGCCACCGGCTTCCCCGCCAGTGCATGCACGCGCCGCGCACGGTGAGAATAGAGCCTGATGTGACGGATGGGGAAGGGGTTCACCAAAGTAACTCTTCGCGACGCGGCGTGTCCGCTTGCGTTGCCGCTCAGTCGCAGACCGCCAGCGGTCTAGGGCAGCGGGTCCAGGCCGTGCAGCGGGAAGGCCTCCATCCGGGTGGCGTGGATGGCCCGGTCCAGCCAGGTGTCCGGGTCGTAGCCCTCCCGCCAGTCACGGTACGCCGGAGTCCGCCCGTCGGTCATCCGGTGCGGGGCGACCCGGCCGAGCGCGGTCCGCACGTGCGCACGCCAGCCCTCGGGGGTGTCGGTGGCCGGGTCCAGCGGTGCGCCGCCGACGATGGCCAGCAGGTGCGTCCACGCCCGGGGGACGACCTCCACCAGCGCGTAGCCGCCGCCACCGAGTGGCGACCCAGCGGCCCGTCGCAGACCTCGTGTGCGAGGTCGTGCAGCGCGAGGTAGGCCGCCCGCTGGCCGTCGACGGTCAGCATCAGGTGCGCCAGCGGGTCCTCGACGTGGGAGTCGCAGCCGTGCTGGGTGACGAGCACCTCCGGGCGGAACTCGCGCAGCAGCGGCGGCACGACCGCGTGGAAGGCACGCAGCCAGCCGCCGTCGCCGGTGCCCGGCGGCAGCGCCACGTTGACCGCGGAGCCCAGCGCCTCCGGTCCGCCGAGGTCGTTCGGGAAGCCGGTGCCGGGGAAGAGCATCTGGCCGGTCTCGTGCAGGGAGATCGTCAGCACCCGCGGGTCGTCCCAGAAGATCCGCTCGACGCCGTCGCCGTGGTGGACGTCGACGTCGACGTAGGCCACCCGCTCGGCGCCCTGGTCGAGGAGGTGCGAGATGCCGAGCGCGACGTCGTTGTAGATGCAGAAGCCGCTGGCCCGGTCGGGCATCGCGTGGTGCAGGCCGCCGGAGATGTTCGCCGCGTGCAGCGACTCGCCCGACCACACCTGGCGGAACGCCTCGAGGCTGGCGCCGACGATGTGTGCCGCGGCGTGGTGCATGCCCGGGAACACCGGGTTGTCGTCGGTGCCCAGGCCGTGCGTCGTCGAGCATCGCCGGTACTGCCGGCCCGCTTCACCGCCTCGATCAGGCCCGGCTCGTGGACCGTGGCGATCAGGTCGTCGTCCGCGATCGGCGCCGGAACCCGGCGCAGGTGGCCGCCGAGCACGCCGAGCTCGTCGGCCAGCCGCATGGTCAGGTCCACCCGGACCGGCGACATGGGGTGCGCCGGGCCGAAGTCGTACTCGGTGAGGCTCTGGTCGAACACGACGACCGCAGGACCGGTGCACCGCGCCGACTCGGACGGACATGCCGCGACGGTACCGGTAGCCTGTCCGCGTGCTGACGCCGTCCCATGTCATCGTGGTGGCCCGCCTGAGGGCGGACCACTCCCGACGCGCACACTCGTCACCCACGGCCGCCCACGGGCGGCCGTTCGTCATGTCTGCCGACCCGTGGGCCCTCGACCCAGGAGCACCACCATGGACCGCAGGCTCTCGCTGCTCACCCCGAGCGGCCACCTCACCCTCGGCAACCTGCTCGGCGCGCTGCGACCGATGGCCGCCGGCCAGCAGGACGCCGACTGCTTCTACGGCATCGCCGACCTGCACGCGATGACCACCCCGCACGACCCCGGCCGGCTGCGAACCCTCGTCGCGGGAGACGGCGACGCTGATGCTCGCCGCCGGTCTCGACGGGGCCACGCTGTTCGTGCAGAGCCGGGTACCGGCCCACGCGCCAGCTGGCCTACCTGCTCGAGTGCACCGCCACCACCGGCGAGCTGAACCGGATGATCCAGTTCAAGGAGAAGGGCCGGGGCGTCGACTCGACCCGGGCGTCGCTGTACACCTACCCCGCGCTGATGGCCGCCGACATCCTGCTCTACCGGCCGCAGCAGGTCCCGGTCGGCGCCGACCAGCGCCAGCACGTCGAGCTCACCCGGGACCTGGCGCTCCGCTTCAA
This sequence comes from uncultured Actinomycetota bacterium, assembly GCA_963763225.1. Taxonomy (GTDB): domain Bacteria; phylum Actinomycetota; class Actinomycetes; order Propionibacteriales; family Nocardioidaceae; genus Nocardioides. The sequence continues at coordinate 345,752 of CAVXNT010000011.1, forward strand.
CCGCGACTACGGGCCGGTGTTCACCGTCCCCGAGATCACCGTCCCCGCCGCGGGTGCGCGCGTGATGCGCCTGGACGACCCGACCCGCAAGATGGGCAAGTCCGACGGCGACACGGCCGGGGTCGTCGGCCTGCTCGACCCGCCCGACGTCGTCCGTCGCAAGGTCGCGCGCGCCGTCACCGACTCCGACACCGGGCCGGACGCGGTGCGCGCCGACCCCGCCAAGCCCGGCGTCACCAACCTGCTCGACGTGCTCGCCGCCTGCGGCGGGTCGGCCGACGGCATCACGACGTACGGTGCCCTCAAGCGCGCGGTGACCGACGCCGTCGTGGCCGAGCTCGAGCCGATCCAGGAGCGGTACGCCGAGCTCGCCGCCGACCCGGCCCACGTCGACCGCGGTCTTCGAGCGGGGTGCCGAGCGCTGCCGCGAGGTCGACCGCGCCGGTGCTGGCCGCCGCCGCAGGCGGCGATGGGGCTGTGACGTCAGCCGGCCCGCACGAAGTCGGCGACGATCCGGCCGAGCTCCGCGCCGGCGTCCTCCTGGAGGAAGTGCCCGGCGCGCTCGACCGTCGGGTGGTCGAGGCCGCCGGCGCCCGGCACGAGCTTGCGCAGGACCGGCCCCATCGCGCCGGTGATCGGGTCGCCGTCGCTGAACGCGGTCAGGAACGGCTTGTCCCACTGCGTGAGCACCTCCCAGGCCGCCCGGTTCGCCTCGGTCGCCGGGTCGTCGGGCCGGGTCGGGACCAGCAGTCGGCATGACCCGGGGCCCGACCTTCGAGGCCTCGTCGGGGAACGGCGCGTCGTACGCGAGCCGGTCGGCGTCCGCGAGCCCGCGCACGCAGCCGGCGGCGACCAGCCGGCCGACGTCGAGCACCTCGGCCCTCTCCACCGCCTGGCGGAACGCCCACCAGATCTCCGGCATGTCGTGGTCACCGGTCGGGAGGCCGGTGTTCGCGGCGAGAACGCGGGCGAAGCGGTCGGGGTTCTCGGCGACCAGCCGCAGCCCGATCAACCCGCCCCAGTCCTGCCCGACCAGCGTGACGTCGCGCAGGTCGAGGGCGTCGAGGGCCAGCTCGCGCACCCACGCCACGTGCCGCGCGAAGGAGTGGTCCTCGGCCCGCGACGGCTTGTCGGATCGGCCGAAGCCGACCAGGTCCGGGGCCACCGCGCGGAGGCCCGCGTCCGCCAGCACGGGGAGCACCTTCCGGTAGAGGAACGACCAGGTCGGCTCACCGTGCAGCAGCAGGACCACCGGGCCGTCGGCGGGCCCGGCCTCGACGTACGCCATGCGCACGGTGCCGCCGTCCGGGTCGGCCACGTCGGCGTACCGCGGCTCCCACGGGAAGTCGGGGAGGTCGGCGAAGCGGTCGTCAGGGGTGCGGTAGGTCTCCATCGGGCCAGTGTGCCCGGTGAGTGTGCCCGGTGAGTGTGCCCGGTGCGGATCAGCAGGTGCGCGTCAGCCGCTTCCCTCGGCCAGCGCCCGGGAGCGGTCGCGGGCGGCCTCCATCGCGGCCAGGAACGCGGCGCGCACCTTGTGGATCTCCAGCTCCCGCAGCGCGGCGGCGGTGGTGCCGGCCGGCGAGGTCACCTGCTCGCGGAGGACCACCGGGTGGGTGCCGGTCTCGCGCAGCATCTTGGCCGAGCCCACGACCGTCTGCACGACCAGGTCGGTCGCGGTCGCGCGCGGCAGGCCGAGGTGCACGCCGGCCTCGATCATCGACTCCACGACGAAGAAGATGTACGCCGGCCCGGACCCGGAGATCGCGGTGACGGCGTCCTGCTGGCGCTCCGGGATGCGCAGCACCTTGCCGACCGACGCCATCAGCGCCTCGGCCTCGGCGAGGTGCTCCTCCGCGCAGTGCGACCCCGGCGAGATGGCCGCCATGCCCTCGTCGACCAGGGCCGGCGTGTTCGGCATGACGCGGACCACCGCGACGCCCTCGGGCACCCGGGCCTCGATGAACGCCGTCGTGATGCCGGCGGCCAGCGAGACCACCAGCTGCCCCGGTCGCAGCTCGCCCGCGATCTCCTCGAGGAGGTCGCCCATGTCCTGCGGCTTGACGACCAGGGCCAGCGTGTCGGCCTTGCGGGCCGCCTCGGCGTTCGAGACGACGGCCACGCCGTACCGCTCCTCGAGCTCGCGGGCCCGGTCGGCCCGCTTCTCGCCGACCAGCAGGTTGTCGACCCGGCGGCCGGCCCGCACCAGGCCGGAGAGCAGGGTCTCCCCCATCACGCCGGCGCCGAGGATCGCGGTCTGGGCCATGGGACTCCGTCCGGTTGTCAGCTTCTTCGAGATCAGGGACCGCAGGAAGAATGTCAGGTTCTGCGGGCGCTCGGCGAGCCTTCTCATCAGGTAGCCGTACCACTGCAGGCCGTAGGGGATGTAGACGCGCACGGTGTCCCCGTTGCCCGCCAGCCGACGCTGCTCCTCGGGCCGGATGCCGTAGAGCATCTGGAACTCGTACGAGCCGTGCGACCGGCCGTAGCGGCCCGCCAGCGACGAGGCGATCTCGACCATCCGCGGGTCGTGGGTCGCGATCATCGGGTAGCCCTCGCCCGCGAGCAGGACCTTGAGGCAGCGCACGTAGGACTTGTCGATGTCGATCTTGTCCTGGAAGGCGACGGACTCGGGCTCGAGGTAGGCGCCCTTGCACAGGCGGACCCGCGAGCCCTCGTGGGCGAGCGCCCGGCAGTCGGACTCGGTGCGCCGCAGGGCCGCCTGGAGCACCGCGCCGGTCTCCGGGAAGTCCTTGCGCAGCTCGCGCAGGATGGCCAGCGTCGAGTCGGTGGTGGTGTGGTCCTCCATGTCGAGGGTCACGGTGGTGCCGGCGTTGCGGGCGGCGCGACAGATCGTGCGGGCGTTCTCGAGCGCGATCTTGTGGCCGTTGTCGGGCAGGAACTGGCCGATCGCACTGAGCTTGACCGACACCTCGGCGTGGCGCGTGAGGCCGCGCGCCGAGAGCTGCTCGAGCAGGTCGACGTACGCCGCCACCGTCGCGTCCGCCTGCTCCGCGTCGAGGGTGTCCTCCCCGAGGAAGTCCAGCGTGGCCCGCAGCCCGTCGTCGACCAGGCCGGCGGTCGCCTCGACCGCCGACGCGGTGGTCTCGCCGGGGACGTAGCTGCGGACGATGCCGGCCGACACCGGCATGGTGCTCACGAGCTTCTTGACCGCGCTGCTGCGGGCCAGGAGGAGGAGCGGCTGACGGAGGAGCGACATGGTCTCAGGCTACGACGGGTCGGGCGGGATCCGGAGTCCGGTGCCGGTCACGGGGTACGCCGGCGCAGGGTCGCGGCCCCGAACCCGAGCCCGGCCACCGCGAACGCCGCCACGATCGCGACGTCGCGCCACACCTCGCCGGTGCTCGTGCTCGTGGTCAGGTGCTGCATCGCGTCCACGGCGTACGACAGCGGCAGGACGTCGCTGATCGCGTTGAGGACGTCGGGCAGCTCGTCGCGCGGCACGAGCAGGCCGCACAGGAGCAGCTGGGGGATGACCAGGGCCGGCATGAACTGGACGGCCTGGAACTCGGTCTGGGCGAAGGCGGAGACGAACAGGCCGAGCGCGCTGCCGAGGACCGCGTCGACGACCGCGACCACGGTCAGCAGCCACAGCGGGCCCGCGATGTCCAGGCCGAGGAGGCCGACGCTGACGGCGACGGCGACGACCGACTGCACGGCGGCGACGAGACCGAACGCGACGGCGTAGCCGACGAGGAAGTCCAGCTTGCCCATCGGCATCGCCAGCAGGCGCTCGAGGGTGCCGCTGGAGCGCTCCCGCAGCGTCGTCACGCTGGTCACCAGGAACATGACGATGACCGGGAAGATGGCGAGCAGCGCGGGACCGATCCGGTCGAACAGCGCCGGGTTCGCCTCGTCGTACATCCACCACATCAGCGCGATGAGCACGCACGGCAGCACCAGCAGCATGGCGAGCGTGCGCGGGTCGCGGCGCAGCTGGGTCAGGACGCGAACGGCGACGGCGAGCGTGATTTCGAGACGCCTCGTCCCTCGGCTCCTCAATCCGAGGATGCGGGGGCTCATGCCGCGTCACTCCGGACGATGGCCAGGAAGGCCGCCTCGACGTCGTGCACGCCGGCCCGCTGCCTTGATCTGGGCCGGGGTGCCGTCGGCGATGATGCGCCCCTCGCGCATGAGCAGCAGCCGGTCGCAGCGCTCGGCCTCGTCCATCACGTGGCTGGTGACGAGGACCGCGACGCCGGAGTCGGCGAGCCGGTGGAAGAGCGCCCACAGGTCCTCGCGCAGGACCGGGTCCAGACCGACGGTCGGCTCGTCGAGCACCAGCAGGTCGGGGGCGTCGAGGAGTGCCACGGCGAGGCTGGCGCGCGACTGCTGGCCGCCGCTGAGCCGGGCGACGACGTCGTCGCGGTAGCCGTGCAGGTCGACGGCGTCGATCGCACGGTCGACCGCGTCCCGGTCGGCGCCGAGGACCTGCGCGAAGAAGCGGAGGTTCTCGGCCACGGTCAGGTCGCGGTACACGCTCACCGCCTGGGTGACGTAGCCGACCCGGTCGCGCAGCGCCCGGCTGCCCGCGGGCCGGCCGAACACCTCGACCGCGCCGCCCTGGACCTGCTGCACCCCCACCAGGCAGCGCATCAGCGTCGACTTCCCGCACCCGGACGGTCCGAGCAGCCCGGTGACGCCCCCACCGATGGTCAGGTCGAGGTGCTCCAGCACCGTGTGCGCCCCGCGGACCACGTGCAGGTCGCGGATCTCCACCGCGTTTTTCATCATGCGTTGAATTATGGGCACGGCCCCGGTGCCGCGCAAGGGTCGTCCGGCCCGAGGCCGGCGGGACGACACGTCGGGTTTCACCGGCTGACCGGTGAAACCCGACCGACACGCCGAGTGAACCCGGCGTGTCGGTCGGGTTTCCCACGACAAGTCGGCCGGCGACCTCGGTACGGACCTACGGCAACGGGTCGGAGAGGTACCGCTGGATCGTGGGTGCGTAGATGGTGACCACGTCGTCGGCCGGCATGGACGCGACCGGCTCGACCGCGAGCAGGTAGCGCATCAGGATCAGGCCGATCACCTGACTGGCGACCAGTGGCATCCGGCACCTCGGGGCGATCGACGCCGAGTGCGATCCCGACCGGGTGCAGCACCGCCCGCAAGAACCCCTCGCTCAGCAGCCGGTGGCCGTCGGGCTCGAGCATCCCGCGCGCCAGGGCGAACAGCGGCAGCTGCATCTCGGGGTCGTCCCACACCGACAGGAAGACCCGCAGGATCCGCTCGCCGGCCCCGTCGAGACCCTCGGCGATCGCGCCCGCCAGGACCGCGCGCGGGTCGACCGGCAGCTCCAGCGCCGCGACGAACAGGTCGTCCTTGGTGCCGAAGTAGTGGTGCACCAGCGCCGCGTCGACCCCGGCCGCGGCGGCGACCGCGCGCACCGACGTACCGGCGTAGCCGTTGGCGGCGAACGCCGAGCGCGCGGCGCCGAGGATCGCGGCACGGGTGTCCGGGGCGCCGGGCCGGCGGCCCCGGCGCGGTGCCGCCGTGCTCATGGAGTGGCCACCGACACGTGCTCGCGGGCGAACTCGAGGGACTCGCGCAGGTCCGCCTCTCGCTCGGCGGTGTCCCGGCACCTGCGGGTGTTGATCTCGACCACGATCTCGCCCGAGAAGCCGACCTTGGCCAGGTGCCGCAGGAACGGCCCGGCCCCCATCGATCCACGGCCCGGTACGAGGTGCTCGTCCTTGGCCGACCCGGTGCCGTCGGTCAGGTGGATGTGCCGCAGCCGGTCGCCCAGCCGCTTGGCCATGTGGATCGGGTCCGAGCCCGCGATCGCCGCGTGCGAGAGGTCGATGGTGGTGTTGGCGTACGGCTCCGTCGACGGGTCCCAGCCCGGCAGGTACATCTCCATGCCGCGGCGCGAGGACGCGCGCCACGGATACATGTTCTCGACCGCGAACGCGATCCCCGTGGACTCCTCGAGGGCGGCGATGCCCTCGACGAAGTTGGCGGCGTAGGTGCGCTGCCAGCGGAACGGCGGGTGCACCACCACGACCTCGGCGCCGACGGCCGCGGCCATCTCGGCGGAACGCTCGAGCTTCCCCCACGGCTCGGTGCCCCAGACCCGCTGGGTGAACAGCAGGCACGGCGCGTGCACCGCACTGATCGGGATGCCGTGGTGCTCGGCGAGCTGCCGGACCGCCGACGTCTGCTGGCTCAGCGCGTCGATGCCGACCATCACCTCGATGGCGTCGTACCCCAGCGACGCGGCGTACCCGAAGGCGTGCGCCGACGACTCGGGATAGACCGAGACCGTCGAGAGACCGATGCGTGGCGCCATCACAGGCCCGCCGTGATCTGGTCGAGCCGCTCGAGGATCACGCCCTCGCGCAGTGCCCACGGGCAGATCTCCAGCGCCGGCAGCTCGAAGATGTCCATCACCGCCTCGGCGACCAGCGCCCCGGGCACGACCTGGTGCCGCCGGCTCGGCGAGACGCCGGGCAGGCCGGCGAGCTCGTCCGGCGTCATCGCCACGAGCTTCGGGATCCATTCCGCGAGCGACGCCAGCGGCAGCGACCGCGACACCAGCGGCCCCTCGGCCGACGGGGCCGCCCCGCAGATCCGGGCGAGCGAGCGGAACGTCTTCGAGGTCGCCGCGGCGTGGTCGGGCGTCCCGGCGCGCAGGAGCAGCCCGGCGTTGCGGGCGATCTCGGCACGGATCCTCTTGCGCAGCGCCCGCACCCCGTCCTCGTCGAGCCGGCCCTCGGCGAAGTGCTGGCGGGCCAGCCGCGCCGCACCCAGCGGCAACGACCAGGCGACGTCGGGCTCCTCGTCGGCACCGCCGGCGATCTCCAGCGAGCCGCCACCGATGTCGAACACGGACAGCCGGCCCGCGGACCAGCCGAACCACCGGCGTACGGCGAGGAAGGTCAACCGCGCCTCGTCCTCGCCCGACAGCACCGCGATCGCCTGCCCGGTCCGGTCGCGCACCTCGGCCAGCACCGCCTCGCTGTTGACCGCGTCGCGCACCGCCGACGTCGCGAACGCGAGCATGCCCTCACTGCCCTTGTCCTCGGCGACCCGCAGCGCCTCCGAGGTGAACGCGGCGAGCGCGTCGATCCCGGCCTGCGAGACCGCGCCGGTGTCGTCGAGGTGCTCGGCGAGCCGCAGCGGCTGCTTGTAGGAGTACGCCGGGAGCGGTGCCGCCCCGCGGTGGGCGTCCACCACGAGGAGGTGGCCGGTGTTGGAGCCGATGTCGAGCACGCCCAGGCGCATGGCTCCAACGTACTAGCGTGATCTCGGCACGTAGGGTTGGGCCGTGCCCGAAGTCGACCTGGTCTTCCCACGTGCGTTCGTGGAGTTCGTCAATCCGGCCGATGAGACCGAGGTGTTGCGCTGCGACCTCACCTGGCTGACCTCGAGCTACACCTGCATCTTCGGCCAGGGCTGCCAGGGCATCTACGCCGACGCCCCCGACGTGGGCTGCTGCACGCTCGGCGCGCACTTCGCGGACAAGGACGACGAGAAGCGGGTCGCCGCCTACGTCGACATGCTCGACGAGAACCTCTGGCAGCAGAAGCCGCGGGGGCGCAGGACCCGCAAGCAGGACTGGATCGAGGTCGACGACGAGGGCGAGCGCAAGACCCTGGTGACCACCGTCGACGGCCAGCAGGCCTGCGTGTTCCAGAACCGGCCCGACTTCGCACCGCCGTCCGGTGGCGGCGGCGCCGGCTGCGCGCTGCACGCCCTGGCCTACGTGCTGGGCAAGAACCCCCTCGAGACCAAGCCGGACGTGTGCTGGCAGCTGCCGATCCGGCGCACCTTCCGCGAGGTGAAGCGGCAGGACGACACCACCTACACCGAGGTCACGATCGGTGAGTACGACCGCCGCGGCTGGGGACCGGGGGGCCATGACCTCGACTGGTACTGCTCGGGCAACACCGAGGCGCACGTCGCCGTGGAGCCCGTGTACATCACGCACGAGCCCGAGCTGACCGAGCTGATGGGCAGGCCCGCGTACGACGAGCTGGTGCGGCACTGCGAGGCGCACCTGCGGTCCCGCTCGGCGCTCGCGCTGCACCCTGCCGATCCGCACTGACGCGCGCTGGTCCGCAGCACCGGAGTCCTCTCGACATCAAGAGACCGGGACCCCGGTGTCCGGCGTTCCTGAGAGAACGCCGAGAATCGAGGCATGCGCCTGGACCATCTCTCTTTCGCAGCCGGACCGGATGGCCTCGCCAGCACTGCCCAGCGCATCGGGGGACTGCTCGGCAAGGACTTCGTGGACGGTGGCGTCCACCCCCGCTTCGGGACCCGCAACATGATCCTGCCGCTGGCAGACGAGACGTACCTCGAGATCGTGGAGGTCCTCGACCACCCGGCCTCCGACAAGGCCCCGTTCGGGCAGGCCGTGCGGGCCCGCTCGGCACTGGGCGGCGGCTGGCTCGGCTGGGTCGTCGCCGTGCACGACATCACCGTCGTCGAGCAGCGCCTCGGCCGGGAGGCCGCGAACGGCAACCGCCACCGCCCCGACGGCAGCGAGCTCCGCTGGAAGCAGATCGGCGTCAACGGCCTGATCGCCGACCCGCAGCTGCCGTTCTTCATCGAGTGGGAGAGCCCCTCCTCGATGCACCCGAGCGCGGGCGCCGACCCGGTGTACTCCCTGGCCTGCCTCGAGATCGCCGGCGACCCGCAGCGGGTCAGCGAGTGGCTCGGCGAGACCGTCGAGGCGCCGCTGGAGGACGTCAAGGTCGAGTGGGTCGCGCCGAACGGCACGCCCGGCATCATCGCCGCGCAGGTGCAGACGCCGCACGGCCTGGTGCGCATCTGACCCTGTCCCCCGGGGCCCGGCCGAGCCCCAACATCTGGCACCACACCGCGACGTACGAGATCGAGAACCGCGCGGTCGACCCGGACGGCGCGATCGAGACGGCCATGCGCGCGGTCGCGTCGTGGGACGGGCGGACCGTGCTCGACCTCGGCTGCGGCACCGGCTTCCACCTGCCGTGGTTCGCGCGGACGGCGGCCTCGGTGGTCGGCGTCGAGCCGCACGCCGACCTCCTGGCGCTGGCGCGCCGGCGCACGCGCCGGCTCGCGCACGTGTCGGTGCTGCAGGGGACGGCCCAGGAGGTGCCGCTCCCGGACGCCTCGGTCGACGTGGTCCACGCGCGGTGGGCCTACTTCTTCGGCCCCGGGTGCGAGCCGGGGCTGGCCGAGCTGGACCGCGTCGTACGACGGGGCGGTACGGCGTTCGTCATCGACAACGACCCGACGCGGTCGACGTTCGGCGCCTGGTTCCGGCGCGGGTACCCGGACGTCGACCCGGCCGCCGTCGAGCGCTTCTGGTCCACGCGCGGGTGGACCCGCACGCCGGTCGACATGCGCTGGTCGTTCTCCTCGCGGGCGGACCTGGAGAGCGTCGTCCGCATCGAGTTCACCCGCGAGGTCGCGGACCAGGTCCTGGCCTCCCACGAGGGCACCGAGGTCGACTACGCGGTCAACCTGTGGTGGCGCGACTTCTGAGCCCGGAGCGTCAGCTCGACCCGCGTACGGCGAGCGTGGGGGTCAGCATCACGCCGGGGCCGACCACGGGCGGGTGGGCGAGCATGCCCTCGAGCGCCTGGACGATCTCCACGGCGACCTGCTCGAGCGGCTGCCGCACCGAGGTCAGGCCGGGCGGCACCACCTGGGCGACCTGGGAGTCGTCGAAGCCGACGACGGCGAGGTCCCGGCCGGCCTGCAGGCCCCGGTCGCGCAGCGTGTGCAGGACCCCCATCGCGAGGGTGTCGGAGGCGCAGACGAAAGCCGACGGGTGCGCCTCGTCGAGCAGCACCGCGCTGGCCTCCCGCCCGCTGGCGACGGTGTCCTCGACCCGGGACGCGAGGCCGGTCGTCGACAGTCCCCGCGCGTGCATCGCGCGCGACCAGCCGGACCGGCGGTCCTCGCCGATGAAGGAGTCCTTGCGCCACCCGATCCACGCGATCCGGTGGTGCCCGCGATCGACGAGGTGGGCGGTGGCGAGGTCGGTGCCCGCAGCGCCGTCGACGTCGACCCACGGGTGCCCGGCGCCGGGGTTGTCCCACGGCCGGCCGAACGCCACGAACGGCGCCCGCCGCTCCTCCAGCCACGCCGCCTGGGGGTTGCCGAGATAGGTGTCGGTGACGACGAAGGCGTCCACCGCGGTCGAGCGGAGCAGGTCGTCGTACCCGCTGACCGGGTCCTGGTGGTCGCCGGTGAAGAGCAGGATGTGGTAGCCGGCCTCGCGCGAGGCCTCGACCAGCGTGTGCACGAACCGGTCCATGGTGGCGTTCGCGGTCCCCTCCTGCGCGGGGTTGATCCGCATGCCGACCAGGTGGGAGGCGCGGGTGCGCAGGTTGCGGGCCGCGCGGTTGGGCGAGTACCCGAGCTCGGCGATGGTCTCGAGCACGCGCGCGAGCGTGTCCGGGCGCAGCAGGTCGGGGTTGTTGAGGGCGTTGGACACCGTCTGCCGGGACACCCCGGCGCGCTCGGCGACGTCCGACAGCGTCGGCGGGCTGATGGCGGCGAGCGACGTCGTCACCCGGCCGACCGGCCGCCCGGTGCTCCTCGACACGCCCGTCTCCCTCCCCCGACCCGGACCGTGTTGATCGATCCAATGACACCATAGACCGGCGCCGTCGGCAGGCGATGTCGGCGCCGCCACCTAGCGTGTGCCCCATGCCGAAGACACCCCGTCCCGCGTACCGCTGCTCCGAGTGCGGGTGGGAGACCGCCAAGTGGGTCGGCCGGTGCGGCGAGTGCCAGGCCTGGGGGTCGGTCGCCGAGGCCGCGACCGAGCCGGCGGGCCGTACGCCGGCGGCGCCGGTCAGCCGGCCCGCAGTGCCCATCGGCCAGGTGTCGGTGGAGGACTCGGCGTTCCGCACCAGCGGCGTCCCCGAGCTCGACCGGGTGCTCGGCGGCGGCCTGGTGCCCGGAGCGGCGATCCTGCTGGCCGGCGAGCCCGGGGTCGGCAAGAGCACGCTGCTGCTCGAGGTGGCCGCGCAGACCGCCCGCTACCAGCGCCGCACGCTCTACGTCACCGGTGAGGAGTCCGCCTCGCAGGTGCGGCTGCGCGCCGACCGCACCGGCGGGGTCCACGACGAGCTGTACCTCGCCGCCGAGACCGACCTCGGTGCCGTGCTGACCCACATCGAGCAGGTCCGGCCCACGCTGCTGGTCGTCGACTCGATCCAGACCATCGGGGCCACCGGCGTCGACGGGGTCCCCGGCGGCGTCACCCAGGTCAAGGAGGTCACCGCCGCGCTGGTCCGGGTCGCCAAGACCCGCAACATCACCACCGTGATCGTCGGCCACGTCACCAAGGACGGCTCGATCGCCGGCCCCCGGGTCCTCGAGCACGTCGTCGACGTCGTGCTGCACTTCGAGGGCGACCGGGACTCCCGCTTCCGGATGGTGCGCGCGATGAAGAACCGGTTCGGGCCGATCGACGAGGTCGGCTGCTTCGACCTCGGCTCCGAGGGCATCGCGGCGGTCACCGACCCGACCGGGCTGTTCGTGGAGAGCCACCACGCCCGGGTGCCCGGCACCTGCGTGGCCGTCACCATGGAGGGTCGACGGCCGCTGCTCGCCGAGGTGCAGGCGCTGGTGACGCACAGCGCCGCGGAACGACCCCGGCGGACCACCTCCGGGCTCGACTCGTCCCGGGTCGCGATGGTGATGGCGGTGCTCCAGCAGCACTGCAGGGTGCGGCTGCACACCCTCGACGTGTTCGCCTCCACCGTCGGCGGCGCGCGGGTCGTCGAGCCGGCCAGCGACCTGGCCGTCGCGGTCGCGCTGACGTCGGCGAGCCGCGGCGTCCCGGCCCCGAGCGGGGTGGTGGCGATGGGGGAGATCGGGCTGTCCGGGGAGCTGCGGCGCGTCCGGGACCTGCCGCAGCGGCTGGCGGAGGCGGCCCGGCTCGGGTTCCGGCTCGCGGTGGTGCCCACCGAGCCCGGTCGGGCGGCCGCGCGCTCGCCCGAGTCCTGGACCGTGGACGGCATGCGCGTGCTCGACGTACCCGACGTCGGGTCGGCCCTGCGGCTGCTGCAGCTGGTCACCGCGGACGTCCAGCGACCCCGGGCCGTGGACGACCTCTAGAATCTGTGGCACGCGGCCGAGGGACGCCGCGAAGACGGAGGGTGTTCGCGACGTGGCCACGGATCGCTCGGACGAGACGCTGCGCTTGCGCGCGACCCTCGCCACCATCGCCCCCGGCACGCCGCTGCGCGACGGCCTCGAACGGATCCTGCGCGGCCGCACCGGCGCCCTGATCGTCCTCGGCCACGACAAGGTCGTCGACTCGATCTCGACCGGCGGGTTCGACCTCGACGTGCCCTTCACCGCCACCGGCCTGCGCGAGCTGGCCAAGATGGACGGCGCGATCATCATCGACCGCGACGTCACCCGGATCATCCGGTCCGCGGTCCACCTGATGCCCGACCACACGATCCCGTCCGAGGAGACCGGCACCCGGCACCGCACCGCCGACCGGGTCGCCCGGCAGACCGGATTACCGGTCATCTCGGTGTCCCAGTCGATGCAGATCATCGCGGCGTACGTCGGCGAGACCCGCCACGTCCTGGAGGACTCCGGCCAGATCCTCACGCGCGCGAACCAGGCGCTGGCGACCCTCGAGCGGTACAAGCTGCGCCTCGACGAGGTGTCCAGCACGCTGTCCGCCCTGGAGATCGAGGACCTGGTCACCGTCCGGGACGTCGCGGTGGTCGCCCAGCGGCTCGAGATGGTCACCCGGATCGCCAGCGAGATCGAGGACTACGTGCTCGAGCTCGGCACCGACGGGCGGCTGCTGTCGCTCCAGCTCGAGGAGCTGGTGACCGGCGTGGACACCGAGCGCGAGCTGGTGATCCGCGACTACCTGCCGTCCGGGCGCCGCACCCGCAGCCCCGAGGCGCTGCTGAGCCGGCTCGAGTCGTTGTCGTCGACCGAGCTGGTCGACCCGGCGGCGGCCGCCCGGGCACTGGGGCTCGGCAACGGCGAGCACCTCGACGGCGCGGTCGCACCCCGCGGCTACCGGCTGCTGGCCAAGGTCCCCCGGCTCCCGAGCTCGGTCGTGGACCGGCTCGTCGACCACTTCGGCACGCTGCAGAAGCTGCTGTCCGCGGGCGTCGACGACCTGCAGGCGGTCGAGGGCGTCGGCGAGCTGCGCGCCCGCAGCGTCCGCGAGGGCCTCTCCCGGCTCGCCGAGTCCACCATCCTCGAGCGCTACGTCTGACCCACGGTCGAATCGAGACTTCCGTCGGTCGAGTCGAGACTCAACCGTGGGTGACCGGGCGGCCGCTCTGCTGCTGGGACGGCGTGTGGGAGGGCTGCTGGGACGGCTTCTGGGAGGCGCTCGGGCGCTGCGTGGGTGAGGCCGTCTTCGTGACCGTCGCCGCGGTCGGCTTGCGGAGCTGGAACTGCAGGTCCGACGGCTCGCCGCCGACCGCCGCGGCGGTGACGTGGTACCAGCCGGGCATGGCCCAGGTGGTGAACCGCGTGCAGGTCTCACCGGACCGCTTGGCCTCCCGCCACACGACGCCGACGTTCGTGGTGACCGCCTTGCGGACCACCACGTCGCGCACCGGGATCGCCTGGGGGCACTGCCGGCTCGACCAGATCTGGTCCTTGCCGGAGGTGATGTTCACGGCGAGCGAGTCCTTGCCGGTCCGCCACGTGCAGGCCGGGGACTCGAGCGTGCGCAGCTGGAGCACCACCATCACGTCGCGCCCCGCCACCGCGTTGGCGACCTTCGGGGTGACCGCGATGTCGTCACCGCGGCACTCGCCCTCGGGGACCGCGAGGGTCGGCGTCGGGGCCGGCCGGTCCGTCTTCCGGCCGCCGTGCTTGCGGGGGGTGCGCGTCGGCGTCGCCGGTCCGGTCGTCGCCTCGGCCGGGCCGGTGGAGGACGACGCGTCGGCCGCGACCTGGGCGGCCCGGTCCTCCCCGGACGTCGCGTCACTGCCGCCGCCGAGCACCCGGGCGATCCCGAAGACCAGCAGGGCCGCCGTACCCAGCACCATCAACCGCCGGACCCAGTACACACGGGCCGGGAGCGGTCCTCGGGTCAGCGGCGGCATGGGCCAAACGCTAGTCAGCGCCCGGCTCCTGGTGGCGGAGCCACACCGGCGACAATGTGCCCGATGAGCCAGAACCCGACGAGCCAGCTCCACGAGCCCGTGCTGAGCTGGTACGACGAGCACGCGCGCGACCTGCCCTGGCGGGGCCCGCAGGCGTCCCCCTGGTCGGTGATGGTCTCGGAGTTCATGCTGCAGCAGACCCCGGTCGCGCGGGTGCTGCCCGTGCACGGCCAGTGGCTCGAGCGCTGGCCGACCCCGGCCGCGCTCGCCGCCGAGCCCAGCGGCGAGGCGGTCCGCGCCTGGGGCCGGCTCGGATACCCCCGCCGCGCGCTGCGGCTGCACGCGGCGGCCACCGCGATCGTCGAGCGCCACGCCGGCGAGGTGCCGGCGGCGTACGACGACCTGCGCGCCCTGCCGGGGATCGGCGACTACACCGCGGCGGCGATCGCGACGTTCGCGCACGGCCGGCGGCACGTGGTGCTGGACACCAACGTGCGCCGGGTGCTCGCCCGGGTGGTGCAGGGGGTCGAGCTGCCGGCCCCGTCGGTCACGAAGGCGGAGCGCGAGGTGGCGCTCGAGCTGCTGCCCGAGGACGAACCGACCGCGGCGACCTGGTCGGTCGCGGTCATGGAGCTCGGCGCGCTGGTGTGCACCGCGTCGCGGCCGCGCTGCGCGGACTGCCCGCTGCAGGACCGGTGCGCGTGGCGGGCGGCCGGCCACCCGGCGTACGACGGCCCGCCCCGCAAGGTGCAGACCTGGGCCGGCACCGATCGCCAGTGCCGCGGCCGGCTCCTGGCCGTGCTGCGCGACACCGAGGGCCCGGTCCATCGCTCCCGGCTGGACGCCGCGTGGTCCGAGGGGGCGCAGCGGGTCCGGTGCCTGGCGTCCCTGGTCGACGACGGCCTGGTCGTCCACGCCGGTCCGGACGCCTATGCACTGCCGTAACTGCCGAGTCGGCGCAGTCTCAGGCTGAGACTGCGCCGACTCGGCGTTCTGCTCGGGTCGTGCTGCTGGTCAGTCCGCGGACTTCGGGACGTCCGAGCCGCTGTCGGAGTCGTCCGGGCCGTCACCCGAGGACACGTCGGCGGCCTCGAACGGCGGCAGGTCCGGCAGCTCGCCGACCTTCTGGCCGTGGAAGGTGAACGTCGCGCTCGGGCCCTCGCCCTCGACGTCGACGAGCACGATCTGGCCGGGGCCGACCTCGCCGTACAGCATCTTCTCGGCGAGCACGTCCTCGATCTCGCGCTGCACGGTCCGGCGCAGCGGCCGGGCGCCCAGCACCGGGTCGAAGCCCCGCTCGGCGAGCAGGTTCTTCGCGGGCTGGGTCAGCTCGATCCGCATGTCGCGGTCGCGCATCCGCAGCTCCACCGACGCGATCATGTTGTCCACCATCACCACGATCTGCTCCTGCGACAGCGGCGGGAACACGATGATCTCGTCGACACGGTTGAGGAACTCGGGGCGGAAGTGCTGCTTGAGCTCCTCCTGGACCTTGCCCTTCATCCGGTCGTAGGAGCCCGCGGCGTCACCGGACTGCTGGAAGCCGAGGTTGACGCCCTTGGCGATGTCGCGGGTGCCGAGGTTGGTGGTCATGATGATGACCGTGTTCTTGAAGTCGACCACCCGGCCCTGGGAGTCGGTCAGGCGACCCTCCTCCAGGATCTGCAACAGGCTGTTGAAGATGTCCGGGTGCGCCTTCTCGACCTCGTCGAACAGGACCACCGAGAACGGCTTGCGGCGCACCTTCTCGGTGAGCTGGCCGCCCTCCTCGTAGCCGACGTAGCCCGGAGGCGAGCCGAACAGCCGCGAGACGGTGTGCTTCTCGCCGAACTCGCACATGTCGAGCTGGATCAGCGCGTCCTCGTCGCCGAAGAGGAACTCCGCGAGCGTCTTGGACAGCCAGGTCTTTCCGACACCGGACGGGCCGGCGAAGATGAACGAGCCACCGGGACGCTTGGGGTCCTTCAGGCCGGCACGGGTACGCCGGATCGCGCGGCTGAGCGCCTTGACGGCCTCCTCCTGGCCGATGACCCGCTTGTGCAGCTCGTCCTCCATCTTGAGCAGCCGGGTCGACTCCTCCTCGGACAGCTTCACGATCGGGATGCCGGTCGCCACGGCGAGCACCTCGGCGATGAGCTCCTCGTCGACCTCCGCGACCTCGTCCATGTCGCCCGCGCGCCACTGCTTCTCGCGCTCGGACTTCTTCAGGATCAGCTGCTTCTCCTCGTCGCGCAGGCGCGCGGCGGCCTCGAAGTCCTGGCCGTCGATCGCGGCCTCCTTGCGCTGGCGGACCTCGCTGATCTTGTCGTCGTACTCGCGCAGGTCGGCGGGCGCCGTCATCCGGCGGATCCGCAGCCGCGAGCCGGCCTCGTCGATCAGGTCGATGGCCTTGTCGGGCAGGAACCGGTCGCTGATGTAGCGGTCGGCCAGCGTCGCCGCCGAGACCAGGGCCTCGTCGGTGATCGTCACCCGGTGGTGCGCCTCGTAGCGGTCGCGCAGGCCCTTGAGCATCTCGATCGTGTGGGCGATCGACGGCTCGGCGACCTGGATCGGCTGGAAGCGGCGCTCGAGCGCGGCGTCCTTCTCGAGGTACTTGCGGTACTCGTCCAGGGTGGTCGCGCCGATGGTCTGCAGCTCGCCGCGGGCCAGCATCGGCTTGAGGATGCTCGCCGCGTCGATCGCGCCCTCGGCCGCGCCGGCACCGACGAGGGTGTGGATCTCGTCGATGAACAGCACGATGTCGCCGCGGGTGCGGATCTCCTTGAGCACCTTCTTCAGGCGCTCCTCGAAGTCACCGCGGTAGCGCGAGCCGGCGACCAGCGCACCCAGGTCGAGGGTGTAGATCTGCTTGTCCTTCAGCGTCTCGGGGACGTTGCCCTTGACGATGTCCTGGGCCAGGCCCTCGACGATCGTCGTCTTGCCGACGCCGGGCTCGCCGATCAGGACCGGGTTGTTCTTCGTACGCCGGGAGAGGATCTGCATGACCCGCTCGATCTCCTGCTCCCGGCCGATGACCGGGTCGAGCTTGCCCTCGCGGGCGTCCTGGGTCAGGTTGCGACCGAACTGGTCGAGCACCAGCGAGGACGACGGGGCGTCGCCGGACGACGCGCCGGTCGCGGCGCCGGCACCCGACGACTCCTTGCCCTGGAACCCGGACAGCAGCTGGATGACCTGCTGGCGCACGCGGTTCAGGTCGGCGCCGAGCTTCTGCAGCACCTGGGCGGCGACGCCCTCGCCCTCCCGGATCAGCCCGAGCAGGATGTGCTCGGTGCCGATGTAGGAGTGGCCGAGCTGCAGCGCCTCGCGCAGGGACAGCTCGAGCACCTTCTTGGCGCGCGGGGTGAACGGGATGTGACCGCTCGGAGCCTGCTGGCCCTGGCCGATGATCTCCTCGACCTGCGCACGCACCGCCTCGAGCGAGATGTCGAGGCTCTCGAGCGCCTTCGCGGCGACGCCCTCGCCCTCGTGGATGAGGCCGAGCAGGATGTGCTCGGTCCCGATGTAGTTGTGGGAGAGCATGCGGGCCTCTTCCTGGGCCAGCACGACCACCCGGCGGGCTCGGTCAGTGAACCGCTCGAACATGCGCATCGCTCCTACAAGCTTGGTGGGGCTACGAGTGCTTCAACCCCACGGACAGCCTACGCGTTCCCCGATCTGGTCCCAGCCAGTCCGCTGAGAGCGAACATGCCTGAGCAGCGGCGCGCGAGGAACGAGCGCGGCGCGTGGGCTCAGGCAGATTGAGCAAGCCCCGCGGCTGAGGAACGAAGCCGCGACGGGCGTCGTCGAAATCCGGTGAGACGACGCAGGGCGGTGACCACGGTGGTCACCGCCCTGCCTCATGTCACTGGGGTCTCGATACGCCCGTCGCGACCTCGTTCCTCGGTCGCGGGGCTACTCGACCTCCCGCCCGGAGCCGCGAGTTCGCGAGCTCACTCGCGGGGGCGTGATCAATGTGCCTTGTCGTAGGCCTCGCGGACCTCGGCGGAGACGCGGCCGCGGTCGGGGACGTCGAAGCCGTTGCTGCGGGCCCAGTCGCGGATCTCCCTGGCGCTCGGCCCGGTGCCGTTCGCCGCCGCCGAGCGGCGGCCCCGGCGGGGCGCCGCGCCGACCTTGCGGCCGTGGCCGACGTAGGTCGCGAGCGCGTCGCGGAGCTTGGCGGCGTTCGCGTCGTTGAGGTCGATCTCGTAGGTCGTGCCGTCCAGGCCGAACGACACGGTTTCGGTGGCCTCGCTGCCGTCGAGGTCGTCGACCAGCACGATGTTGACCTTTTGAGCCATTTCGGGACCTTTCGGATAACCCCCGTAGCAATGTCCCGAGAAATGATGCCACAGACCGCCCGACACGGCCAATTGGGTCGCTTTCGGCGAATATCCGATTCACCTATTGCGAGTAAAGACGAGCTCGAGGCCGCGCAGGGTCAGCCAGGGCGCGTGGTCGGTGAAGCAGGAGCATTCGTCGACGACCAGCCCGGCCAGATAGCCGGTCGCGACGACCCGCACGGTCGAGGCGTCCGACGCCCAGCTCGGCGATCATGCGCGCGACAATTCCCTCGACCTGGCTGGCGACGCCGAAAACCATCCCCGACTGCAGCGCCTCGACGGTGTTCTTCGCAATGACGCTGCGCGGGCGCTGCAATTCGACTTTGCGCAGCTGCGCGCCGCGCCGGCCGATCGCCTCCAGGGAGATCTCGATTCCCGGCGAGATCGCGCCGCCGACGTACTGCCCGCGGTCGTTGACGACGTCGAAGGTGGTCGCGGTCCCGCCGAAGTCGACCACGATCGCCGGGCCGCCGTACTCGTGCACGGCCGCGAGGGCGTTGATGATGCGGTCGGTGCCGACCTCGCGGGGGTTGTCCATCAGCACCGGGATCCCGGTGCGCACGCCGGGCTCGACGACCAGGCACGGCACGTCGGCGAAGTGCCCGACGAGCATGTCGCGCCACTCGTGCAGCACGGCGGGGACGGTCGCGCACACCGCGATGCCGTCGACGTCGGCGATCGCGCGGCCCAGCAGGCCGCGCAGCAGCACCGCCCACTCGTCGGAGGTGCGGCGGGCGTCGGTGGCGACCCGCCAGTCCGCGCTCACCTCGCCGTCGGAGATGAGGCCGAGGATGGTGTGGCTGTTGCCGATGTCGGCGGCGAGGAGCGTCATCCAGTCCAGGTCCAGCCCGAGGTCGAAGACGCGCACCGAGTGGGTGAGCGCCCCGACCGAGATGAAGTCGACGCCGGTCTCGGCGACCTCGCGGGCCCGCTCGAGGGTGAGGCCGCCGGACGCCTCGAGCGTGGCCGGCCGGCCCCCGCGCGTCCGATCGCGCACGGCCTCGGCCATCGTCGCGGTGTCCATGTTGTCGAGCAGGATCTCGGTGCAGCCGGCGTCGAGCAGCGCGCGCAGCTCGTCGAGGTCGGTGACCTCGACCTCGACCCGCAGGTCGGGGTACGCCGCCCGCACGGCCTCGGTACGCCGGCACCACGCCGCCCGCGGCGACCACGTGGTTGTCCTTGACCATGGCCCGGTCGCTGAGGCTGAACCGGTGGTTCACGCCGCCGCCGCAGCGCACGGCGTACTTCTGCAGGGCGCGGTACGTCGGCAGCGTCTTGCGGGTGTCGAGCACCCGGGCGTTCGTGCCGGCCAGCGCCTCGACCCACTGCGCGGTCGCGGTCGCGACGCCCGGAGAGGTGGCTGGCGTAGTTGAGCGCGGTGCGCTCGGCGGTCAGCAGGCCCCGGGTCGGCCCGGCCACCCGCATCACGACGTCGCCCGGCTCGACCCGGGTGCCGTCCGGCGACCCGGTCGGAGACCGTGACCGTCTCGCCCATCACCTCGTGGAACACCAGCGCGGCGACCCCGAGCCCGGCGACCACTCCGGCCTCGCGCGCGGCGAAGACCCCGCGTGCCGCGGGCGTCCGCGGCGATGGTGCGCCAGCGACGTCACGTCTGCCACGCCGGGGGCAGGTCCTCGGCCAGCGCCGCGCGCACGTGCGCCAGCACCGCGGCCGGGTCGAGGCCGGCGGCGGCCAGCTCGTCGTCGTACGGCGTCCGCGCGTTCACGCGCCACCGTCCGTGGCGGGCGGCGGCGACGAAGCGCAGGGTGGTCGCGCCGTCGTCCATGACCGCGTCGAAGTGCCCGGCGAAGTGCGCGTCGTCGCGGTCGGGGAAGTCCTCGCGCCAGTGGGACCCGCGGGTCTCCTCGCGCAGGGCGGCGGCGTCGGCGAGGGCGGTGGCGACGGTGAGCAGGTTCGTGGTCTCCCAGGACTCCTGGTCGACGACCTCGGCGCGGCACGCCGGCGAGCTTGTCCAGCAGGTCGGCGGCGTCGGCGAGCCCGGTGGCGCTGCGGAGTACGCCGACCCGCGTGGTCATCACCTCCTGCAGCTCGCGCCGCAACCCGCCGGGCACCAGGCCCGGCCGGCGGGTGTCCGGGACCGGCGTCGGCTGCGGCCGCAGCTCGCCGGGCAGCACCTCGGCGATCCGGCGGGAGAAGACCAGCCCCTCGAGCAGCGAGTTGGACGCCAGCCGGTTGGCGCCGTGCACGCCGGAGCAGGCGACCTCGCCGGTGGCGTACAGGCCGGGGACGCTGCTGCGGCCCCAGAGGTCGGTGCGCACGCCGCCGGAGGCGTAGTGGCACGCCGGCGCGACCGGGATGAGGTCGGTGACCGGGTCGACGCCGTGCCGGCGGCAGGTCGCGAGGATGGTGGGGAACCGGCGCTCCCACACCTCGGCGCCGAGGTGGCGGCCGTCGAGCCACATGTGGTCGCGGCCGGTCTCGCCCATCCGGCGCATGATCGCCTTGGCGACGACGTCGCGCGGCGCGAGGTCGGCGAGCTCGTGGACGCCCTGCATGAACCGGTGGCCCTCGAAGTCGACCAGGAACGCGCCCTCGCCGCGCACCGCCTCGGAGATCAGCGGCTGCTGGCCGCGGGAGTCGGGGCCGAGATACATGACGGTCGGGTGGAACTGCACGAACTCCAGGTCGCGCAGCACCGCGCCCGCGCGCAGCGCGACGGCCAGCCCGTCGCCGGTGGAGACCACCGGGTTGGTGGTCTGGGAGAACACCTGCCCCAGCCCGCCGCTGGCGAGCACGACGGCCCGGCAGTGCACCGCGCCGACGCCGTCGCGCTGGCCCTCCCCCATCACGTGCAGGGTCAGGCCGGCGACACCGCCGTCCTCGGCGAGCAGCAGGTCGACGGCGAGCGCGTGCTCGATCACCTCGATCTCGGGGGCCTGCTCGATGGCGACCGTGAGCGCCCGCTGGATCTCGGCGCCGGTCGCGTCGCCCCCGGCGTGCGCGATGCGGTCGCGGTGGTGGCCGCCCTCACGGGTCAGCGACAGCTCGCCGTCGGGGTCGTGGTCGAAGTTGGTGCCGAGCGCGATCAGCTCGCGTACGGCGTCGGGCCCCTCGGTCACCAGCGCACGCACCGCGTCCCGGTCGCACGCCCCGGCGCCGGCGACCAGGGTGTCGATCTCGTGCTCCTCGGGGGTGTCCCCCGGCCCGAGCGCGGCGGCGATGCCGCCCTGCGCCCACCGGGTCGAGCCCGCGGCCAGCACGTCCTTGGTGACGACCAGGATCTTGTCGACCTGGCCGCGGAGGCGGAGGGCGGCGGTCAGTCCGGCGATGCCGGACCCGACGACGACGACGTCGGCGGTCGTCGTCCAGCCGGGCTCCGGCGCGACGAGGCGACCGGGCACACGGCGTACCGGAGCAGTGGACACCCGAGAAATGCTAGCGCTCGGCGAGCCGGTCGCCCCGGACCAGACCGGAGCCCTCGACCGCCTCGGCCGGGTCGTAGCCGGTCGCCAGGATCTTGTTGTCGGCGTCGACGAACACCACGTGCGGGGAGAGCTCCTTCGCCTCGGCGGTCTCCAGCTGGGCGTACCCGATCAGGATGACCAGGTCCCCGGGGTGCACCAGCCGGGCGGCGGCGCCGTTGATGCCGATGACGCCCGAGCCGCGCTCGCCGGCGATCGTGTACGTCTCCAGGCGGGCGCCGTTGGTGATGTCGACGATGTGGACGAGCTCGCCGGGCAGCAGGTCGGCGGCGTCGAGGAGGTCCTCGTCGACCGTCACCGAGCCCACGTAGTGCAGGTCGGCCTGCGTGACGGTGGCCCGGTGGATCTTGCTCTTCATCATGGTGCGCAGCATCAGGACGCTCCTTCTGGGTGCCCCAGGACGAGGGGCATGTTGTCGATGAGCCGGGTCGAGCCGACGCGCGCGGCGATCAGCACGCGCGCCTCGGTGCCGGGAGGTACGTCGTCGGGCAGCTCGCCGAGCTCGGGGTCGGTGACCACGAGGTAGTCGAGGTCGATGCCCTGGTGGGCGCGCAGCTCGGCCCGGGCGGCGGCGAGCGCGCTCGCGGCGCCGTACCCGGCGGCCTCCCGGGCCGCCCGCAGCACCTGGTTCAGCGCGGCCGCGTCCGCCCGCTGGGCCTCGTCGAGGTAGGCGTTGCGGCTCGACAGGGCCAGGCCGTCGGGCTCTCGGACCGTCGGGGCGCCGACGATCTCGACGCCCATGTTGAGGTCGAGCACCATCCGGCGGATCAGCACCAGCTGCTGGTAGTCCTTCTCGCCGAAGACGGCCACGTCCGGGCGGACCAGCCCGAAGAGCTTCGCGACGACGGTCAGCACGCCGCGGAAGTGGCCCGGCCGGATCTTGCCCTCGAGCACCTTCGCCAGCGGTCCGGGGCGCACCATCACCTGCGGGTCGCCGCCCGGGTAGACCTCGGCGACGTCCGGCGCGAAGACGATGTCGACGCCCTCGCGGGCACAGACCTCGAGGTCGGCGTCCAGCGTGCGCGGGTACCGGTCGAGGTCCTCGCCCGGCCCGAACTGCAGCGGGTTCACGAAGACGGAGACGACGACCGGGCCGTCGCCGACCTGCTCCCGCGCGGTGCGCATCAGGCTGGCGTGGCCGTCGTGCAGGGCACCCATGGTCGGGACGAAGCCCACGCGGCGACCGTCGGCGCGGGCGTCGGCGAGCAGCGTGGCGAGCTCGGCGCGCGTGCGCGCCGTCCGGGGAGCCGCGCTCATCGGCCGCGGGCGGCCTGGACGTCGGCGGTGCGCTGCGCGTCGTCGATGACGCGGCGGATGGCGGCCGCGCGGATCGGCAGGACGCGGCCGTCCGTGACGACGCGGTCGAGGGTGTCGCGCGCCAGCGCGAGGTACGACGGCATCGTGTGCGGGGCGTTGGCGGCGATGTCGGCCAGGTGGGCGCGGACCGTGTTCACGTCGCCGCGCACGATCGGGCCGGTCAGCGCGGAGTCGCCGTGCTCCAGGGCGTTGTCGAGCGCGGCGGTCAGCAACGGCCGCAGCGTCCCGGCGGGGTCGTCGGCGCCGGCGGCGGTGAGCAGCTCCATCGCCTGGGTGACCAGGGTGACCAGGTGGTTGGCACCGTGCGCGAGGCCCGCGTGGTAGAGCGTGCGCATCTCCTCCGGCACCCACATCGGGCGCCCGCCGAGGTCGGCGACCAGGCCCTCGGCGACCGCGCGCTCCGCGTCACCCGCAGTGAGGCCGAAGACGCAGCCTCCCCCGAATCGCGCGGAGAGGCGGTCCAGGTCGAGGGCGGTGCCGGTGAACGTCATGGCCGGGTGCATCGCGACCACGTGTGCGCCGACCCGGCGCGCCGGGTCGAGGACGGCCAGCCCGTGCCGGCCGGAGGTGTGCACGACGTACTGCCCCGGGCGGATGGCGCCGCTGTCGCTGAGCACCGTGACGACGTTCTCGAGCATGTCGTCCGGGACGGTCAGCAGCAGCAGGTCGCACGCGCGGGCCACGTCGCTCGGCTTGGCGTGCGCGGCGCGCGGCAGCAGCTCGGCGATGCGGGTCCGGGAGGCGTCGGACTCGCCGGCGGCGGCGACCACGGTGTGGCCGGCGGCCTCGAGGGCGGCGGCGAGGACGGCGCCGACGCGACCCGCGCCGATCACACCGACCCGCAGCCCGGTCTCCCGGGAGAGGTGCGTCATGGATCTCGAACCTTTCGTTCCAGTCCCTCCGACCACCCCTCGCCGCGTCACTGCGGTCTGGGGCCGGTGTGGGTACCGGACGTGTGCTCTGTGTCCTGTCGGGGACGGTGTTCCCCGGCGCCATCGAATCTACGCCCCGGTCCAGACCTGCGTCACCGGGCGGGGGCGTGACGTGGGCGACACCGGCGGGTGATTCCGGTGACTGGTGGGACTCAGCCGACCTCGAGCGGCCGGGGGGCGCGGGGCAGCCAGTCGTGGGTGACGTGGTCGACGATGTGCACGCCGGGCGGCGCGGTGATCTCGTGTACGCCGGGCAGCACGCGCCCCTCCTTGAGCGCGTGGAAGACCTCCCACTCGCGCCGCTTGCGCCGGTTGCGCCAGGAGGTCGCGAACGACTCGGGGTCGGTCCAGTGCGCGAACTCCTCGCCGTCGAGGTACTTCAGCTCCACGCACAGCCCGTGCGGCAGGCCGATCGAGCGGACGCCGACCGGCGTGGTGCGGATCTCCCACTCGAACGCCTTCGTGTAGACGAAGTCCGGGCCGATCGGGAAGCCCCACTCCTCGGCGTTGCGCCAGCCGAGGTCGAGGTAGCCCTTCGCCTCGCTCTCCAGGTAGAGCCCGTGGCGCGGCACCCGGATGATCGACTGCACGTCGCCGACCTGCCAGCCCAGGTCGGCGATCGAGGCCTCCCCCTCGGTGGTGAGCACCATGTCGCCGTCCCACTTCCAGGAGTAGCGGGTGGTCACCTGGGCGAAGCACCAGTTGTAGAAGTACGACAGCGAGTGCACCGACAGCTCGTGCACGCCGAGGTGCTCGCCGCCGGCGCGGGCGACGGAGAACGGGTACGACGTGACCGTCAGCTCGTCGGCGTGGCCCGACCTCTCGGCGGTCTCGCGGGCGACGTCGGGCGTGCCGTCGTCCGAGCCGTTGTCGACGAGCAGCACGTGGTCGCAGGCGCGCAGCAGCGGCGGCAGCACGAACGGCAGCGACGGCGCCTCGTTCTTGACGCGGAGCACCGCGGTGGAGCCGGGGCGCAGGCCTCCCGGCCGCAGCCACGGCCAGGTGATGTCGTAGTCGGTGTGGCCCTCGAGGTTCGAGAGCCCGGTCGCACCGAAGTGGGCGTTCATCGGGTCCGGCCGAACGCCTTGCGCAGGCCGCGGCGCATCGGCGCGGGGATCGCGGCGCGCACGCCGTGCGGGATCTTGTCGGCGGCGGACGGTGCCGGGGCCGGCGCGGCGGCGGCCTTGCCCGGGCCACCGCCGCCCTTGAGCTGCTTGCGGATCCGCTGCTCGGCCGCGACGACCGACGAGCGCGAGATCGCCTCCGACTCCTCGTACAGGTCGACGTAGCCCTCGCGGAGCTGGTCGAGCGCCGCGTGCACCTCGGCGGTGTCGCCGCCGGGCTCGGCGAGCTTGTTCAGCTCCTCCCACGTCTGCGCGGTGAGGTCGTGGAGCCGAGGCGGGAGCGCGAGGTCCGCCAGGGTCTGCGTCACCCGGCGCAGGCCCGGGTCGACGAAGCGGTGGCCGTTGCGGATCGCCTCGCTGCGGGCGTGCATGACGTGCTGCAGCTGGAGCTGCTCGCCCACGCCCATCACGATGCGCGTCCAGTCGTCGAGCAGGTCGGCGTACCGGACGAACACGCGGCCGCCGTCGCCGGCCGACTCGCGGGTGGCCCGCTCGGTGTGCAGCAGCATGTTCAGCCACGACGCCGCGAGGTGCGCGGAGCCGAGCCGGTTCTTGTAGTAGGTCTGCTTGCTGCCCACCACCTCGGCGGGCGGGCGGAGCATGGTGGCGAAGACCGGTGTCGCGCCGGTCCGGATCGCGGCCACCCGCCACAGCGACAGGAACCAGCTCAGCCGCGGGTCCTTCACGACCAGCTCGGGGTTGACGCCGAAGTGCCCCTCGAGCCACTCGGCGGTGCGGATCCGCTCGTGCTCGCGGGTGGAGACCCGCCCGGTCTCGAACCAGGCGTCGGGGCGCGCGTCGCTGACCTGGACGCCCGCCTCCTTCAGCAGCCGGTCGTGGTGCTCGACCACCCACTGCGGCTCGCCGAACCCCTTGGGGTTCGTCTCGTCGGCGGCCACCTCGGGCTGCGGGACGTGCAGCCCCATGATCTGCATCAGGCCGGCCATGGTGCTGGTGCCGCTGCGTCCAGCGCCCGCGACGAACAGGACCTTCCGGGGGTACTCGGACGGGTCGACCTCGCTGGGGTCCGCGACGGTCTCGGCGGGGGCGGGCTGGTCACTCACGAAGCAGGAGCCTAACGGTCAGTACCTTGGCGCCATGAAGTTCGGTCGCCGGGCCCCACTGGTCAGCGTGGTCGTCCCGGTGTTCGACGTCGAGGACTACCTCCCCGAGGCGCTGGACAGCGTGCTCGCCCAGACCCATCCGGCGCTGGAGGTGGTGGTCGTCGACGACGGCTCGACCGACGGCTCCGGGGCGCTCGCCGACGAGTACGCCGCGCGCGACCCGCGGGTCCGGGTGGTGCACACCGGGAACCGCGGTCTCGGTGCCGCCCGCAACGAGGGGCTGCGGCACGTCCGGGGCGAGCTGCTGGCGTTCGCCGACTCCGACGACGTCGTACCCCCGGAGGCGTACGCCGTGCTGCACCGGCAGCTGCGCCGCACCGGTGCCGACTTCGTGACCGGGTCGGTGGCCCGCTGGGACGGCGAGCGCCTCACCGAGCTGCCGTGGATGCGCCGGCTGCACCAGCGCCGCACGACCGAGGTGGTCGAGAGCCACCCGGAGATCCTCGGCGACGTGTTCGCCTGGAACAAGCTGTACCGCCGCGACTTCTGGGAGGGCGTCGGCCTCGCCTGGCCGGAGGGGATCCGCTACGAGGACCAGCCCACCACGACCACGGCGTACGTCCGCGCCCGCCGGTTCGGCGTGATTCCCGACGTCGTCTACCACTGGCGGATCCGGTACGACGGCAGCTCGATCACCCAGCAGCGCTCGTCGCTCGCCGACCTCCGGGACCGGTGGGCGACCAAGCGCATGTCGCTGGCGACCGTGAGCGGTTCCGGGTCGGAGGCGGTCACCCGGGTGTTCGTGGACCGGGTGCTGGCCGGCGACCTGCACCGGTACTTCACCGAGATCCCGGGCTGCTCCGACGAGTGGTGGGAGCTCCTGGTCGCCGGGGTGCGCGAGTTCTGGGGAACCCGGTCGCTGGTGCACTCGGGGCTGCCCCCGGTGCACCGGCTGACCGGCTGGCTGGTCGAGGCGGGACGCCGCGAGGAGGCGGCCGCGGTGATGTCCTACGCCGCGGGCCTCGGCGGACCGGTGCCCCAGGTCCGCACGCCGGCGGGGCCGCGGATCGACGTGCCGGTCATCGACCCGGCGACCGTCGACCCCGCGGCCCTCGCCCTGCGGGACTTCGAGGTCCGGCTCAGCTGACGGGCTTGGCCAGGTCCCCGATCGTCGTGAGGTCGTACTTGTCGGCCGTCTCCTGGGTGACCACGATCGCGTCACTGTCCTGGGCCTCGGCGGAGTCGAGGGCCTCCAGGTTGTCCGGAAGCGCCTTGGCGAGCGCTGCGTCGACCTCGTCGGTCGCCGTCGCGGTGGCCTTCGGGTCCAGGAAGCTCAGCAGGGTGCCGTTGTACTCGGGGAAGAGGTCGAGCGAGCCCTGCTTGAGCGCGGGCAGGTACTTCTCCCGGCTGCCGATGTTGAGCTTGGTGGTGATGTCCGCGCCCTGGGCGGAGAGTGCCTGGGCGTAGATCTCGGCCAGGATCTCGTTCTCGGGGAAGTTCGCCGAGCCGACGGTGAGGCTGACGCCCTGCGCGTCGTTGCCGGAGGCGTCGAGCCCCTGGTCGGACAGCCACTGGGCGGCGACGTCGGTGGGATCCGCCTTGTCGTTGTAGACCTGGTCGAGCATCCCGCTGATCTCTTCGGTGGTGAGCTTGGCCTGGATCCCGTTGAGGATGGAGGCCACCGCCGGCGTGTTCTTGTCCTTGTTGATGATCGGCACGATGTTCTGCGCGGCGAACAGGTGCTTGTCGTCCTCGAGCACCACGAATCCGTTGGCCTCGATCGACGGGTCGGTCGTGAACAGGTCGGCGGCGTCGACCTGGCCGCGCTTGAGCGCGTTGACCGTCACCGGTCCGCCGACGTCGGTCACGGTGTACTTGCCGAACTCGACGCCGTAGACCTCCTTGAGCCCGGGGATGCCGTCGGTGCGGGTCTTGAACTCCGGCGGACCGCCCATGATCATCCCGGACGCGACCGTGCCCCCGCCGCTGTCGCCGGAGGGCGAGTCCTTGCTGCAGCCCGTCACGGCCACGGTCATCGTGATCGCGGCCGCGCCGAGGACGAGGAGCTTGCTTCTCATGGGTTTCTCCTGGGTTGTGTGTGCGGTCAGTTCCCTGGACATGGGGTCAAGCGGTCTCGGCCGCGAGTTCTTCCTCGAGGACGGCGGCCCGGGAGTCGTCCCCGCCGCGGTCGCGCCGGCTGGTGCGGCCGGTGATGCCCGGCGAGACGGTCCACCGCTGCACCAGGGCCAGCAGCGAGGTCGGTCGCGAGCGCGAGCGCGGCGACGAGCAGGCCACCGCTGATCATCTGGGGGTAGTCCCGCTGGGCGAGGCCGTCGTAGATGAAGCGGCCCAGGCCGCCCAGCGTGACGTAGGAGGCGATGGTCGCCGTCGCGATCACCTGCAGGGTCGCCGACCGCAGCCCCGAGAAGATCAGCGGCAGCGCGTTGGGCAGCTCCACGCGGGCGAGCACCTGCCCGCCGGTCATGCCCATGCCGTACGCCGCGTCCCGGGCGCGCGCGTCGACGTTCTGCACCCCGGCGTAGGTGTTCGACAGGATGGGGGGGATGGCCAGCAGCACCAGCACGATCTCGGTCGGGATCAGGTAGCCGGCGTTGGTGCGGCCGTAGAAGTGCGGCGCGATGATGACCACCAGCAGGACCAGGACCCCGACGGTGGGCAGCGCGCGGACCGCGTTGACCGCGCTCACCAGCCAGGTGGCCCGCCCCGTGTGCCCGATGGCCAACCCGGCCGGCAGCCCGATCACCAGGGCGATCGCGACCGCGACCGCGGAGTACTGCAGGTGGTTCAGGAGCTGCTCGACGATCCCGACGTCGAACGGCGTGCTGTACCAGTGGTCGCTGTCGAGCAGCCAGCGGAAGACGTCGCCGATCATGACCGCACCGCCCGCCGCCACGGGGTGAGCGCCCAGGTGGCCACCACCACCAGCAGGTCGAGCACCAGGGCCAGCAGCACGCACAGGAGGATGCCGAGCACGATCGGCGGGTAGTACGGCTGATCGGTCGACAGCTTGAAGCCGGTGTCGAAGAGCAGCCCCAGGTTCGACATGCCGATGGTGCCGGCGACCGCGACGATGCTGACGTTGGCGACGATCGCGACCCGCAGCCCGGCCGCGATGACGGGGACGGCGATCGGCAGCTCGACGGTGAAGAACCGGCCGAGCGGCCGGTAGCCGAGCGCCGTCGCAGCCTGGATCGTGTCCTCCGGGACCGCGGCGAGGCCGTCGGCCACCACCCGGACGAGCAGGGCGGTGGTGTAGATGCTGAGGGCGATCGGCACCTGCAGCGGCGACAGCGGGTCCAGGCCGAGGAGCGGCGGGATCAGCACGAACAGCGCGATGGACGGGATCGTGTACAGGATCCCGCTGGCCGAGATCAGCGGCGGGTACGCCCACTGGTAGCGGTTCGCGACCCAGCCGAGCGGCAGCGCCAGCACCAGGCCGACCACGACCGGCACCACCGAGAGCCACGTGTGGTCCCACAGCCACCCGAGGTCCTCGGAGCGGTGGTCCATGAAGTAGGACCAGAAGCCCCAGGGCGAGGAGGTGGCCGACAGCGGCGTGACCGACGTCATGACCGACGTCATGATCGACGCCGTCACGCGCGCGCCGCCTCGATCATGGCGAGGACCTCGCCGGCCGTGATCGAGCCGATCAGCCGGCCGTCGTCGTCGACGACGACGCCCCGCCCCGACGGCGAGGAGAGGCAGGCGTCCAGCGCCGAGCGGAGCGACCCGCCCTCGGTCACGAGGGTGCCGCCCCGGTGCAGGAGCGCGTCGGCGACCGTGTCCCCGCGCCGCTCGTCGGTCAGGTGGAGCCAGCCCTGCGGCTCGTCGTTCTCGTCGACGGCGAGCAGCCAGGGGTCGTCGTCGGACCCGCCGGACAGCGGCTCACCCAGCCGCACGGTCCGCTCCGGGCGGGTCTCGAACGCGCCGGCGCCGCTGAACCCGAGCGCGCGGTAGCCGCGGTCGCGGCCCACGAAGGCCGCGACGAACGCGTCGACGGGGCGGGAGAGCAGCTCGGCGGGTGCGTCCACCTGCGCCAGCCGGCCGCCGACGCGCATCACGGCCACCCGGTCGCCGAGCTTGATCGCCTCGTCGATGTCGTGGGTGACCATCACGATGGTCTTGCCCAGCTCGCCCTGGAGCCGGAGGAACTCGTCCTGCAGCTGCTCGCGGACGATGGGGTCGACGGCGGAGAACGGCTCGTCCATCAGCATCACCGGCGGGTCGGCCGCCAGCGCCCTGGCGACACCGACGCGCTGCTGCTGGCCGCCCGAGAGCTGGGCGGGGTACCGCCTCGCGGACGCCGGATCGAGGCCGACCCGCTCGAGCAGCTCCATCGCACGCGCCCGCGCCGTCCTCTTGCTCTCCCCCATCAGCAACGGGACCGTGGCGACGTTGTCGACCACCGTGCGGTGGGGGAAGAGCCCGGCGTGCTGGATGACGTAGCCCATCTTCCGGCGCAGCTCGTGCGCGGGCATCGTGGCGGTGTCGGTGTCGTCGAGCCAGATCGTGCCCGAGGTCGGCTCGGTCATCCGGTTGATCATGCGCAGGCTGGTGGTCT
Source organism: uncultured Actinomycetota bacterium (assembly GCA_963763225.1). Taxonomy (GTDB): domain Bacteria; phylum Actinomycetota; class Actinomycetes; order Propionibacteriales; family Nocardioidaceae; genus Nocardioides. Next base: position 376,600 of record CAVXNT010000011.1, read on the forward strand.
TGCCGCACCCCGACGGGCCCACGAGCACGGTGATCTGGCCGGAGGGTGCCTCGAGGTCGAGCTCCTTGACCGCCTCGGTGCCGTCCGGGTAGCGCTTGGTGGCGTGGTCGAACCGGATCATCGGCGTTCCTCCTGCGTCGCACCCAGATGCGCGCTCAGGCGCGAGCCCTCGGCTGCCACGATCTCTCCGTACCGGTTCATGGTCTGGTCGTCGATGCGGTACGTCGGGCCGAGGACGCTCAGCGCACCGACCACGCCGCCCGGGTAGCTGATCGGCGCGACGATCGCGGTCACGTCGGGCTCGAGGCGGTCGCGCTCCGCGACGTACCCCTCGACGGGGACGTCGCCGGCGAGCACGCGCCCCACGGCGAGCCCGCTCAACGGTATCGACCGTCCGATCCAGCTCGTGTGCCGCACCGCGTGGGTGCCCTCCGACTGCGCGACGTACAGCGCGGTGCTTCCCACGCCCCGCACCGACAGGTAGGCCGACTCGCCGGTCTGGTCGACGATCCGGTCGAGCGCCGGGGCGGCCAGGCGGATCAGCTCGTGCCGCCCCACCGCGGCGGCGCCCAGCTGGATCATCCGCGGTCCGGCGAGGAAGGAGCCCTCGGCATCCCGGCTGGCGAACCCGGCCTGCTCGAGCGTGCGCAGCAGCCGGAGCGCCGTGCTCGCCGGGAGCCCGGTGTGCCGCGCGCACTCGGTCAGCGAGATCGGCGAGTCGGTGATGACGACCGACAGCAGGGCCAGGGCGCGCTCCACGGTCCGGGTCGACCCGTGGAGGACGGGCGCGTCGTGCGCACCGTCGGGACTCGAGGCGAGACTGCTGGACGTCATCCGACCGCCTTTCCGAGGCAGGGGACCGACCCGCGCAGCGTCTCGCTCTTGCCGCTGCACAAAAGTCGGTTTTCGGTCCATGGAACTATTGCAGCCCTCGCCAAATTCGTGAAGGCTCTCGCGCCGGCGAGCTCGTCGAGCGATCCGAGAGGGGAGATGTGACCGAGATCGGCGGAGCGGAGCTCCGGGTGTCCACCGTCGCCGCCGTCGCACGCGGGGCACCGGTCACGCTCGACCCGGTCGCCCGCTCGCGCGTCGCGGAGGCGTGGGAGTACGGCGCCCAGCTGCCCATCGACCGTGCGATCTACGGACGCTCGACGGGCGTCGGCGCGAACCGGGCGGACATCGTCGACGACCCCGACGCCGCGGCGATGCGGCTGCTGCGCTCGCACGCGACGAGCGGCGGAGCCGTCCGCTCGCCGGAGCGCGTGCGGGCGCTGCTCGTGGTCCGCCTCAACCAGCTGGCCGCGGCGGGGAACGGCATCCACCCCGCGGTCCTCGACGCCGTGGTCGACCTCCTCGCCACCGGCCCCCTGCCCACCGTCCGGGAGGGCGGCAGCATCGGCACCGGCGACCTCAGCGCCCTGGCGACCGTGGCACTCGCCCTCGACGCGCGACACCCGCGCGGCCAGCTGTTCGGTGCCGGCGACGCCCTGGTCTTCCTGTCCAGCAACGCGGGCGCACTCGGCGACGCCGCTCTCGCGGTCGCGGACCTGAGCCGGCTCGCCGACGCGGCGATGGTGGTCGCCGCGCTGACGTGGCACGCGGTCCACGGCAACGCCGAGGCCTTCTCCCGCGCGGCCGAGGCGAGCACGCCGTTCCCGGGCGCGTCCCGGGTGTGCCGGGCGCTGCGCGTCCTCACGGGTCCGGCCATCCCACCGGCCCGGATCCAGGACCCGTTCGGGCTGCGCACCCTGCCCCAGGTCCACGGCGCCTTCCTGGACCGCCTGGCCGGGACGGCGGCCGTGATCGAGACCATGACCGCGACCGCGGGCGAGAACCCGATGATCTCGCCCTGGTACGGCGTGGTGCACCACGGCGCGTTCCACGCGGCGTACCTCGCCCAGGCGCTCGACGGACTCCGGCTCGCGACGGCCCAGGCCGCCCAGCTGGGGCTGGCGCGCACCTCGATGCTGATGGAGCCGGGGATCACCGGAGTCGCGCCGTTCCTGGCCGACGGGACCTCGGGGGCGTCCGGGGCGATGATCCTGGAGTACGACGCGGCCGCGGCGCTCGGCGAGCTGCGGGCGCTGGCCACCCCGGCGTCCCTCCAGTCGGTCACCCTGTCGCGCGGGGTGGAGGACGACGCCTCGTTCGCGGCGCTGGCCGCGCGCCAGGCGCTGGCGTGCGTGCCCCTCCTGCGGTCGCTCATCGCGTGCGAGCTGGTCGCTGCCCACCGCTGCCTCCTGATCGCCGGCATCCGGCTTCCCTCGGTCCTGGCCGCGGCGCAGGACGCGCTCGACGCGCTCGGGCGGGACCTCACGGACCGCGACCTGAGCCCGGACCTGGCCACGGCCGCCGCCGCGCTGGACGCCCTGGCCGACCTGGCGCCCGACTGACCGTTCGTACCGGGCCGTCAGCCCTCGACCGGGACGTCCCGGTGCCAGGACTCGGTGACGTACTTGGTCTTCCAGCCCATCGACGTGTACAGCCCGGCGGCGCCGGTGGGGCTGTCGGCGTCGACCTCCAGGCCGACGCGGTCCCGGCCGCGCGCCGCGGCGTCGGAGATGATCGTGCGCAGCAGGCCCTTGGCCACCCCGCGTCCGCGGGCGGCCTCGAGCACGCCGAGGTAGGAGACGTACGAGCCGTCCGGGCCGCCGTTGCTCTCCGACACGGTGCCGATCAGCGCCCCGACGGCCTGCGGGGCGCCGTCGTCGACCAGCTCGGCGAGCCACCAGTGGTCCCAGCGGTGGCCGGGGTCCTCGCGGAGCCGGAACAGGAACTCCTCGAAGGTCTCCTCGCTGGAGTTGAAGTGGTCCACGAACGCACCCTCGAGGACCTCGTGGACCTCGCGCAGGTCGTCCTCGTCGGGCAGCCCCGAGCCGGAGCCCGAGCGACGCACCACCCGGAACACCGCGCCGCGGTCCTCCCAGCGCTCTGGGTCCGGGACCAGGTCCTTCTCGTCGGGGGTCACCGGACGCGACATCTGCCACCAGGTGCGGACCCGGTCGAAGCCGGCGCCGGACAGCCACCGGGCCTGCCGGTCGTCGCCCTCGAACGCGCCGGTGTCGATCTGCTGGACCGGCAGGCCGCGCGCGGCACCGACCGCGCGCGCCTGGCCCTCGGCCCACAGGAACAGCACGTCGGAGCAGGCGTCGGCGATGTCCTCGGGGAGGTCCCGCTGCACGACGTGGACGAAGAGCATCCGGCCGACCGACCGGTCGTGGACGCTCCCCCACGCGTGGATGTCGCCGTCGGCGTCGCGGACCACGACGTTCTCGCGCATCCGCAGTCCCCGCTCGGAGACCTCGACGAGCACGTCGTCGACGCTGGCCCCGGCCCACCCGCGGCCGTGCCGCTCGTGGGCCCGCAGCAGGTGCGTCAGTCGGGCGACGTCGAACCGGTCACCCGGGTCCGGGGTACCGACCGTCCACCCGGCGGGCAGGGGCGGCTGCTCGCCGAGCACCTGGTCGGGGTCGCTGTGGAACCGGTTCTCGTCTGGGATCACGTCCGCTCATTCTGCCGCACCGGGCGGACGCGGAAACGTGGGGATGAAGTGGCGAGCACCTCAGTGGCGCCCACGGTGGGGTCAGGCGTGCTTGCGCTGCCGGGCCTCGGCGTCCTGCCACGCCTGGGTGACGACCTCGAGCTCGGCACGCACCACGTCCAGCTCCTGCTCCAGCTCGGCGACCCGGACGATCGCGTCGGCGGCGCGCTGCTCGGCCTCCGCGAGGCGCTCGGACACGGCGGCACCCTCCCGCTCGGCGGCGTCGGCCCGGCGCGCCTCGGCGTTCAGCTTCCGGGTGGCGTCGGCGGCGCGGCCCTGGGCCGCGCCGAGGGCGTCCTCGAGGTCGTGGATGGTGGTCTCGTGGTGGGCGATCTTCGCCTGCATGGCCTCGGCGAACGCCTGGTTCTCCGCCGTGCGGGCAGCGGTGATCTCGCGGTACGCCTGGGCCTGCTCGGCACGATCGCGCGCGGCGTCACGACGGGTGGCGAGCAGCTCGCTGTGCGTGATGCGGGTGGCGGCGGCGCCGAGGACGACGGCGCCGACGGCGGAGAGGGTGACGATCGCCAGCGAACCACTGGCGATCGCCGCCGCCACGAGGGTGGCGGCGAGGACGAGGAGGATGACGGCGACGGTCAGGCGCGTGCTGCGCTGACGACGCCGATCGGTGCGGCTGGAGGCGGGTGCCTGGGGGGAAGCCATGCCAGCAGGGTAGGTGCCCGCGGCCGGGATCCGGCGCAGGCGCTCCGGGCGAGGTGGGGGCTACTCCTCCTCGTCGGTCCGGACCCGACAGGCCCGCTCGAGGAGCATCGAGGTGACCACGACGGCGACACCGGCGATCGCGGCGACCACGGACCGCCACATCCGCTGGGAGGCGAGGTCGGAGTCCATGCCGATCCAGCTCACGGCGTACCCCGCGTAGCCCCCGGCGATCAGCGCCCCGACCAGGGCGCAGGAGCGAGCCAGCACCAGTCGGTTCACCGCGCGGTAGGGCTCGAGCCGCTCGTGGTGGATGTGCAGGACCCGCCAGGTCAGGTACGCCGTCGCACCGAGGATGGCCGCGACCAGCAGCAGCGCGAGGGGCTGGGCCCAGGTGACCAGGGGCGCGGTGCCCCACAACCGGACGGCGACCGGGTGCAGCAGCCAGCCGCCGACCAGGCCGAGGACGGCCCAGATGCTCAGGGTCGCGACGGACGTCGGTCGCAGCCGCCCGCCCGCCGGACCCTCACCCGACGGGTCGGTGCTCACGGCCGGGTCACTGGACTTCGAGGACCACGTCGTCGCGCAGCTTCAGGCCGCTCTGGTCGAGCCGGTCGAGCAGGTCGGCGACCGCGCCGTGGTCGGGGAGCTCGGCCCCGGAATCGACGTCGAGCCACGGCCGCAGGACGAAGGCGCGCTCGGCGGCCCGCGGGTGCGGGAGTCGCAGCGACGGCTCGTTGCTGCGACGGTCGCCGACCACGATGAGGTCGACGTCGAGCGTCCGCGGAGCGTTCTGCACGTCACCGCGCTCGCGCTCGTAGGCGTCCTCGATCGCCAGTGCCCGGTCCATCAGCCGGTTGGCGGCCAGCGTGGTGTCGATGAGGACCACCGCGTTGAGGTAGGTCTTGGCGTCCGGCGGGCTGTCGACCGGGTCGGTCTCGTACACCGGCGAGACCGCCGTCACCCACACGTCGGGGGTGTCCGCGATCGCGTTGACCGCGCCCTGGAGGCTCGCCGCCCGCTCCCCGAGGTTGGACCCGAGGGCCAGCACCGCACGCCGGATCGGCCGCATCTCGCCGGTCAACGTGTCCGTGTCGACGATGTTCGGGTTGGGGGTCTCAGTCACGGGCGACCTCGCGTTTCCGGGTGATGGTGAGCGCGACGTCCGCGAACGTCGCCTCGATGGGTGCATCCGGCTTGTGAACCGTCACCCGCGCCCATTCAACACGGCCGTCCAAGAGGCAGACGTCCGCGATCCGCTGGGCGAGGGTCTCGATCAGGTCGACCGGATCCTTCTCCACGGCGGCTTTCACCGAGGCCACGAGACTCCCGTAGTCCACCGTGTCATGCAAGTCGTCCGAGGCGGCCGCCGCGGCCGTGTCGACGCCCAGGGTCAGGTCGATGACGAACACCTGTCCCTCACGCTTCTCGAAGTCGAACACCCCGTGATGACCGAAGCACTCGATGCCGGTCACGGTCAGCTCGTCGGTCATGCGCCCGGTCCTCCGCTCAGCCGCGCGACGACGCGGAGGGCGTCGCTGGCGGCGCGTACGTCGTGCACCCGCAGGCCCCACACGCCGTGCTCGGCGAGGTGGACCGTGAGGGCGGTGTTGGCGTGCTCACGCTGGTCGACCGCGCGCACGGTGCCGCGGTCGTCCGCGAGGAGCCTACCGAGGAACGACTTGCGGCTCGCGCCCACCAGGACCGGATGGCCCAACCCCAGGACCGGCCCGAGGTCGCGCAGCAGCGCCCAGTTGTGCTCGGCGCGCTTGGCGAACCCGAGGCCCGGATCCAGGATCACCCGGTCGGCGCCGACGCCCGCGGCGAGGATGGCCTCGACCCGCGCGGCGAGCTCGTCCCGGACGGCCGCGACGACGCCGCCGGGCCCGTCGTACACGGCGAAGTCCCGCATGTGGTCCGCGTGTGCGCGCCAGTGCATCGCGACGTACCGCACGCCGGTGTCGGCCACCACGTCCAGGATCCGCGGGTCGGCCAGCCCGCCGGACACGTCGTTGACGATCGTCGCGCCGGCGGCCACCGCGGCCGCGGCGACCTCGGCGCGCATGGTGTCGACCGAGATCGTCGCGCCGCCGGCGGCCAGCTCGGTGATGACCGGGATCACCCGGCCCAGTTCCTCCTCGACGAGCGGGCGGGTGGCCCCCGGGCGGGTCGACTCGCCGCCGATGTCGAGGATGTCCGCCCCGTCGGCGAGCAGCGTCCGGCCGTGCGCGACCGCGGCGTCGGGCGCCAGCCAGCGACCGCCGTCGGAGAACGAGTCGGGCGTGACGTTGACGACGCCCATGAGCACCGGGATCGTCGCCATGGCTCGAGGCTATCGGTGCGCGCCCGCGCGGCGTACCGGGGCCACGGGCGGCCCCGGGAGCGGCGCGGCGTGGACTTGTCCGCCGAAACCCGCCCGACACGCCGTTGCGCAACGGCGTGTCGGTCGGGTTTCACCGGTCAGCCGGTGAAACCCGACGTGTCGCGGCTACCCGTTCCGGTGGATCAGCGCCATCGCCTCGGCGCGGGTGGCGGCGTTGGAGCGCATGGTGCCGCGGACGGCGGAGGTGATCGTGCGGGCGCCGGCCTTCTTGACCCCGCGCATGGTCATGCACAGGTGCTCGGCCTCGATGACGACGATCACGCCACGCGCCTCGAGGATGCGCGTCAGCGCGTCGGCGACCTGGGTGGTCAGCCGCTCCTGCACCTGGGGACGCTTGGCGTAGACGTCGACCAGCCGCGCCAGCTTGGACAGGCCGGTGATCTTGCCGCTCTCGGCCGGGATGTAGCCCACGTGGGCCACCCCGGTGAACGGCACCAGGTGGTGCTCGCACATCGACCAGAGCTCGATGTCGCGCACCAGGACCATCTCGTCGTGGCCGAGGTCGAACGTCGTCGTCAGCACGTCCTCGGGCTCCAGGCGCAGCCCGGCGGTGAGCTCGGCGTACGCGCGCGCCACTCGTGCCGGGGTCTCCAGCAGCCCCTCGCGCTCGGGGTCCTCGCCGATGGCGATCAGGAGCTCGCGCACCGCGGCCTCGGCCCGCGCCATGTCGAAGCGCGGTACGTCGGCCGGGGCGCGGTCGTCGAGCCGGATCGGATCGGTCATCGCGCTCAGGAGGCCGGGGACGGGGGCTCGGGACGCTGGCCGCCCGGTGCCTCGACGCCCGGGTCGCCGTGCACGTCGCCACCGGATCCGGGCGGGGTGAGCACCGCGCCCGCCTCGGCCTCCGGGCTGTGCCCGTTCGCGGCAGCCCGGTCGCGGATCCACTGCGGGATCTCCACCGGCGGGATCGCGGACGGGTGGCGCTGGTCGGAACCGGTCCACGCGGGCCGCTCGGGACGCCGGCGCAGCGCCTCGAAGATCCGGGCCACCTGCTCCTTGTCGAGCGTCTCCTTGTCGACCAGCTCGAGGACCAGGTTGTCGAGGACGTCGCGGTTCTCCTCGAGGATCTCGAACGCCTCCTGGTGCGCGGTCGCCAGGAGCTTCTTGGTCTCCTCGTCGACGATCGCGGCGATCTCCTCGGAGTAGTTGCGCGCGTGGCCGAGGTCGCGGCCCAGGAACGGCTCGGAGTTCGACTCGCCCAGCTTGATCGCGCCCAGGCGCTCGGTCATGCCGTACTGCGTCACCATCGCGCGGGCCAGGTTGGTGGCCTTCTCGATGTCGTTGCCGGCGCCGGTGGTCGGGTCGTGGAAGACCATCTCCTCCGCGGCCCGGCCGCCGAGCATGTACGCCAGCGAGTCGAGCATCTGGGACCGGGTCTGGGAGTACTTGTCCTCGTCGGGCAGCACCATCGTGTAGCCCAGCGCCCGTCCGCGCGGCAGGATCGTGATCTTGTGCACGGGGTCGGTGCCCGGCAGCGCCGCGGCCACCAGGGCGTGGCCACCCTCGTGGTAGGCGGTGATGAGCTTCTCCTTCTCGCTCATCAGGCGGGTACGCCGCTGCGGCCCGGCGATCACGCGGTCGATGGCCTCGTCGAGGGCCTGGTTCGTGATCAGCTTCTGGTTGCCGCGGGCGGTGAGCAGCGCGGCCTCGTTGAGCACGTTGGCCAGGTCGGCGCCGCTGAAGCCGGGCGTGCGGCGGGCCACGGTGGTCAGGTTGACGTCCTGGGCCAGCGGCTTGCCGCGCGCGTGGACCTGGAGGATCCGCTCGCGTCCGGTCAGGTCGGGGGCGTCGACCTGGATCTGCCGGTCGAAGCGGCCCGGACGCAGCAGGGCGGGGTCGAGGACGTCGGGCCGGTTGGTGGCGGCGATGAGGATGACGCCGCCGCGCACGTCGAAGCCGTCCATCTCGACCAGCAGCTGGTTCAGCGTCTGCTCGCGCTCGTCGTGGCCGCCGCCCATGCCGGCCCCGCGGTGGCGACCGACGGCGTCGATCTCGTCGATGAACACGATGGCCGGGGCGTTCTCCTTGGCCTGCTCGAACAGGTCGCGGACCCGCGAGGCACCGACACCGACGAACATCTCGACGAAGTCCGAGCCGGAGATCGAGTAGAACGGCACGCCCGCCTCGCCGGCGACGGCGCGGGCGAGCAGGGTCTTGCCGGTGCCGGGCTGCCCGTAGAGCAGCACGCCCTTGGGGATCTTGGCGCCGACGGCCTGGAACTTGGCCGGCTCCTGGAGGAACTCCTTGATCTCCTGGAGCTCCTCGACCGCCTCGTCGGCGCCCGCCACGTCCGCGAACGTCGTCTTCGGCATGTCCTTGGAGATCAGCTTGGCCCGCGACTTGGCGAACTGCATGACGCCGCGGCCGCCGCCGCCCTGGACCTGGTTCATGAGGAACAGGAACAGCAGGATGATCAGCGCGAACGGCAGGAGCGTGGCCAGGATCGAGCCGATGAGGCTGGGCTTGGGGACCTCGACGTTGTACTCGTCGATGGCGCCCTTGTCGACCTGCTGCTGGACCTCCTGCTGGAGCTTGGCCTGAGTGCCGTCCAGCCAGAACGCGGTCACCTTGGTGCCGTCGTCGAGGGTCGCCTTCATCTGCTGGTCACCGTCGACGAAGGTGATCTCCTTCACGTCGCCGTTGGAGATGTAGCTCTCCATCTTCGACGCCTGGACCTCGTCGTACCCCCCGTTGGGCGCGAGGTACTGCAGGGCGAGCAGCACGCCCACCACGGCGAGGACGATCCACAGCCAGGGACCCTTGAATATGCGCTTCACAGGCTTCTCTCGGACGAGCTCGATGGAACAGTCGACGGTACACGTGACCGACGGCTGCTCCCATTGTCGCAGGCCACACCAGAGACGCCCGCTCCGGCGTGATGGGCGCCCCGGGGCGCCGGCGCGCTAGGAGTAGACGTGCGGGGCCAGGGTGCCGATGTCGCGCAGGTTGCGGTACCGCTCGCGGTAGTCCAGGCCGTAGCCGACGACGAACTCGTTGGGGATGTCCCACCCGACGTACCTGACCTCGACCGGCATGGTGAGCGCCTCGGGCTTGCGCAGCAGCGTGCAGATCTCCACGCTCGCGGGGCTGCGCGAGCTGAGGTTGGAGGTCAGCCACGACAGGGTGAGGCCGGTGTCGATGATCTCGTCGACGATGATCACGTGCCGTCCGGAGATGTCGGTGTCGAGGTCCTTGAGGATCCGCACGACGCCGCTGGACTTGGTGCCGGAGCCGTACGACGACACCGCCATCCAGTCCATCTCGAGGTGCCGGCTGAAGCTGCGGGCGAGGTCGGCCATCACCATCACGGCGCCCCGCAGGATGCCGACGATGAGGAGGTCCTTGCCCTCGTAGTCGGCCTCGATCTCGGCGGCCAGCTCCTTGAGCCGGGCCTGGATCTGCTCCTCGGTGAAGAGGACGTTGACCAGGTCGTTCTCCACGTGCGAAGCGTCCATGGCGCCGACTCTAGGTCAGCGCCGCTTCTTGACCACGTGGAGGGTCAGCCCGGAGGAGTGCGACGGCTTCAGTCCGTTCGACCCGAGGTAGTACACGACCAGGTGGTGGTCACCCTTGGGCAGCTTGGCGAGGGTGATCGCGAGGGCTCCCTTGTCCGACTTGCGCAGCGAGTCGGACCCGACGACCCGGCGGCCCTCGCGCACCTCGACGTCGCCGACCGCGCGACCCTTCCTGGTCGTGACCTTCACGTCGACGACGCCGCGCTGCTTGGGGCTCACGGTGCCGGCCTCGAGGGCGGCCTTCGTGGTCGTCGGCGCGGCGAGCCGGGTGATCTCGAGCTCGCCGAGGCTGATCTTCCGGTGCCGCTTGGTGATCGTGCCGGCTTCGTACTCGACGGTCTTGTACCCGTCGCGCGACAGCTCCAGCGTGTAGGTCCCCTGGGTGACCTCGACGAAGAAGTAGCCGTGCTGGGGGCCGTCCTCGCGGTCGCTGGCGTAGGTCAGCGCGGAGCCCTGGACCGTGCCGTCGGCCTTGATCGCCGTGACCTCCACGTCATCGACCGGCTTGCCCTTCTGGTCCACGACCACCCCCTGGATCAGGGGGTGCGACACGGCGGCGCGTGGCGCGGCGGCCCGGTCGGCCGGGGCGGCCTGCGCGGGCAGGGCGTGCGGGGTGGCCAGGAGCGCGCCACAGCAGGCGAGCACCGCGGCGATGCGACGACGGGACATGGGGCGCTCCTCGGCTCCGGGAGTGGTGACGACTGAGTGTGACGCCGCCGCGCCTCCTGCGGGATGCGAATCCGGAATTACGTCAGGTGGCGGCCAGGTCGAGCTCGAGCCGTCCCGCCCGCCGCGCGCAGCGCACGTGGCCGGGCAGGTCCACCCACTTCTGGCCCCGCCAGTCGGTCAGCAGGGCGTCCATCGCCAGCACGTGCGCGTGGAACAGCTCCGAGCCCGGGCACCCGGCGTCCAGCGCGGCCAGTCGGAGCACCCGACGACGGATCGACGCGGGGTGCGCCAGCAGCCCGGCGACCGGCAGGCCGGGCAGGTCGGCGTACGTCGCCTCCGCGAGCTCGTCGAGGAGGTCCATGTCGGCGCGCAGCAGGTCGGCGGTGCGCGCCAGCGCCTCGGTCACCCCGGGCCCGAGCTGCTCCTCGAGCACGGGCAGGACCGTGCGGCGGACCCGGACCCGGGTGTAGCCGGGGTCGTCGTTGTGCGGGTCGTTCCAGACCTCGATCCCGTCGGCCCGGCAGGCGGCGGCGGTCACGTCGCGGCCGACGTCGAGCAGCGGGCGGACGAAGCAGTCGAAGGAGCGGCGCATCCCGGCGATCGAGCGGCCGCCGGAGCCGCGGGCCAGCCCGAGGAGCACCGTCTCCGCCTGGTCGTCGCGGGTGTGGCCGAGCGCCACGGCCGCGGCGTCGAACCGCTCGGCGACCTCCGCCAGGACGGCGTAGCGGGCCCGCCGGGCGGCCGCCTCGGGTCCGAGCCCCGGCGCGTCGACGTGCACCGACGCGGAGAGCGTCTCGTCGGCGCCGAGGTCGGCCATCTGCTCGACGACGCGGGCCGCGTGGTCGGCCGACCCGGGCTGCAGGCCGTGGTCGACGGTGGCGCCGACCACGTGCCAGCCGGCCTTGCGGGCCTCGAAGACGGTGCCCGCGAGGAGGGCCAGCGAGTCCGCTCCGCCCGAGCAGGCCACGACCACCGTCCGGCCGGGGTCGACGGTGCCGAGCGAACGGCGCACGGCCCGGCGTACGGCGGCGACGGCGGGGTCGAGCGACACGTCCCGGCCTACAGCACCCGGCTGATCCAGGCCGCGGGCTCCGCGATCTCGGCCTTCGAGGGCAGGTTGTCCGCGCGCTCCCACACCGCGTTGAACTCGGCCATGCCGGCCTTGTCGACGACCGCGCGGACGAACCGGGCGCCGTCGCGGTACTGCGCCATCTTGGCGTCCAGGCCGAGCAGGCGGCGCAGCACCCGGTCCAGCGACCCCGCGCCCTTGCGGCGCTCGTTGAACTTGGCCCGGATCGCGGAGACCGACGGGATCACCTCGGGCCCGACGCCGTCCATGACGACGTCCGCGTGGCCCTCGAGCAGCGACATGACGCCGGTCACCCGGTCGACGATCTCCTTCTGGGCGGGGCTGCCGAGCGCGTCGATGAGGCCGCTGTCGCCGCGCACCGCCTCGACGAGTCGGCCGACGCCGTCCTGGAGCAGGTTGGCGGGCTCGAGCGTGTCCGCGAGCGCGTGCATCTGGGCGAGCAGGTGGTCGGCCAGCCACGGCGTGGCCGTGAACTGCACCCGGTGGGTCTCCTCGTGCAGGCACACCCACAGCCGGAAGTCGTGCGGGTCGACGCCGAGCTCGCGCTCGACGTGCACGACGTTCGGGGCGACCAGCAGCAGCCGCCCGGCGGGCGGGTGGAACGGGTCGAACTGGCCCAGCACCTTGCCGGCCAGGAAGCCGAGCAGCGCCCCCACCTCGGCGCCGGTGACCCGGGACCCGACCGCGAGCGAGAGCCCGGTCGGAGCACCCTTCTTCGAGGTCAGCCGGTCGACGACCGGGGCGAGGACGGTCGCGAAGCCGTCGGCGTTCGCGGCGACCCAGCCGGCCCGGTCCACGACGCGGACCGGGGCGGTGCCGGCCACGGTGTCCAGACCGGTGAAGTCACGCACGAGGCCGGTCGAGCGGTCCGCACCGGCACGCAGCTCGGCGACCACCGCGTCGGCGTCCGCCCGCGAGATCTGCGGCCCGTCACCGGCCAGGCGGGAGCCCAGCGAGACTGCCAGGCCCCAGTCGACCATCCCCGTGCTCATGGGGCGACGGTACCCGCGGGCGCAACGTCAGGCGCCGCAGCGGCAGGCCGCGAGGGCGTCCGTGACGTCGACGAGCGCGGCGCGGGCGCCGAGCGTGTCGGGCAGCGCGATCCGGTCGGCGAGCACGGCGAAGACCATCGGGGTGCCGTCGCGGGACGTGACGATCCCGGCCAGGCCGCTGACGCCGGACAGCGTCCCGGTCTTGGCCCGCACGACGCCGCGGCCGGCGTCGGTCCCGTCGAACCGGTACTCCAGGGAGCCGGTGAACCCGCCGACCGGCAGCCCGGTGACCACCGACCGCAGCTCCGGGTGGTCCGCCGAGCCGGCCAGGTCGAGGACCGCCGTCAGCAGGGCGGGGTCGAGCCGGTCCTCGCGGGAGAGCCCGCTGCCGTCGTACACGGCCGCGCCCTGCGTCTCGAGGCCGAGCCCGTCGAGGGTGTGCAGCACGCCGGCGACGCCGCCGGCGAACGAACCGCGGCCGGAGACCGCCAGGCCGACGTGCCGGGCCAGCACCTCCGCCGCCTCGTTGTCGCTGGTGGCCAGCGTGTGCTCGACGATCCGGTCGAGCGGCGCGCTGGCGACCCGGGCCAGGGCGCCGGCCGCCCGGGGCGCCGTCGTCGCGGCCGGGCTGCCGAGCACCGTCACACCGGCGTCGCCGAGCGCCGCCGCGAAGTCCTGGGCGGCGCTGGCGGCCGGGTCGGCGACCCGCCCGTAGCCCGACTCGGCGCGCCCCTCGTCGACCCAGAGCGGCTGGATCGGGGACACGACGTTCTCCGGCACGTACGTCGGGGGCCAGTGCGGGTTCACGTCCGGGCCGGTGAACAGGCCGGTGTCGTAGCCCACCCGCACGCGGGTGTGTCCGCGGCCCTCGAGCTGCCGGGCGGTCCTCCTGGCCAGGTGGCGCAGGTCGTCGCGGGACAGCAGCGGGTCGCCGCCGCCGACCAGCACGACGCGGCCCGGGCCGTCGGCGACGACGGTGGTCGCGAACCGGTGGTCCGGCCCGAGGACCTCGAGGGCGGCGGTGGCGGTCAGGAGCTTGAGCGTGGAGGCCGGCGTCGCGCCTCCGGACCCGGGTCCGGAGGCGGTGGAGTACACCGGGGTGCCGTCCAGGCCGGTGACCGAGACGACCACGTGCGGGCCGAGGTCGGGGTCCCGCAGCGGGCCGGCGAGCGCTCGGCGTACCCGTGCCGGGTCCGCGGCCCCGGCCGCCGCGGTGGCCACCGCGGCGGGGGTGACCACGTCGGGGAGGTCGAGGCCGGGCGGCGGGGGTACGGCGGCCGGCCGGCCGGACTCGTCGGACACGTCGGGCGGGTCCACGATCGCGGCGACCACGCCTGCGGCGACGACCGCGACGACCAGGGCGACCGGCAGCCAGAGGAACAGCGCCCGCCCGTGGCGTGCGTCACGTCCGCCCACCCCGGCCCCCTTCCCGACTGCACCTTTGCAGCCATTGTGCGGGACACTGGCCCCGGCCCGCCCGTGGGCCCCGACGACGTAGACGACTGCCGGAGGATGACGTGCTCGAGTTCGACGTGCTGGTGGAGATCCCCAAGGGCCAGCGCAACAAGTACGAGGTCGACCACGAGTCCGGCCGGATCCGCCTCGACCGCACGCTGTTCACCTCGACGCAGTACCCGGCCGACTACGGCTACATCGAGAACACGCTCGGGCTCGACGGCGACCCGCTCGACGCGATGGTGATCCTCCAGGAGCCGACGTTCCCCGGCTGCCTGATCCGCTGCCGCGCGATCGGCATGTTCCGGATGACCGACGAGGCCGGCGGCGACGACAAGGTCCTGTGCGTCCCGGCGACCGACCCCCGCCTGGAGCACCTGCGCGACATCAGCCACGTCTCGAAGTTCGACCGGCTCGAGATCCAGCACTTCTTCGAGGTCTACAAGGACCTCGAGCCCGGCAAGTCCGTCGAGGGCGCCGAGTGGGTCGGCCGCACCGAGGCCGAGGCCGAGGTCCACGCCTCGTTCGACCGGTTCCAGGCCGAGGGGCACTGAGCGCCCGGGAGCCTGCCTCCTAGCCCGGGGCCGCCTGCGCGCCCTGTGGTGCGCGGCCCGCGGGGATCAGCAGGAGGCTGACCACCGCCGCGGCCGCGAAGATGCCGGCGGCGATGAGGAACGCGCGGGTCTCCCCCGCGACCGCGGCCTGGACGCGGGCCGGGCCCGTGGGCCGGTGGCTGGTGAGGTACGCCGTGGTCGACCGCGGTCGCGATCGAGTTCAGCAGCGCCGTACCGAGCGCGCCGCCGACCTGCTGGCAGGTGTTGACCATCGCCGACGCCACGCCCGCGTCGGACTCGTCGGCGCCCGCCGTCGCGACGTTGAACGCGGTCGCGAAGATCAGGCCGAGGCCCAGTCCCATCACCACCAGCGCCGGAAGCACGTGGCCGACGTAGCCGCTGTCGGCGTCGAGGCGCCACAGGTAGACCAGGCCGGCGGCGCTGAGCAGCTGCCCCGGCCCGACCAGCACCCGAGGCCCGACGCGCGGCAGCGCCCACGGCACGATGCCGGTCGAGGACGCGACGATGCCGCCGACCATCGGCAGGAAGGCGACTCCCGCCCGCAGCGGCGAGTAGCCCTGCACCTGCTGCAGGTAGTAGGTCAGGAACAGGAACACCGCGAACATGCCGACAGCCGTGAGCGCCATGGCGAGGTAGGTGCCGCCGCGCCACCGGTCCAGGACGATCCGCAGCGGCAGCAGCGGGTGGGCGGCGCGGCGCTGCAGGCCGACGAAGATCGCGAGCACGACGACCGAGCCGGCGATCAGGCCGATCGTGGTCGGGGACGACCAGCCGTTGGTCTCGGCGCGGCCGAAGGCGTAGACGAGACCGGCCAGCCCCAGGGAGACGGTCACCACGCCCGGGATGTCCAGGTGCACGCCCCGGTTCGCCCCGACCTTCGGGATGAACGCGAACGCCCCGGCGCCCGCGACGGCCGCGATCCCCACGTTGACGTAGAGGCACCACGACCAGTCGAGGTACTCGGTGAGCACGCCGCCGAGCAGCAGCCCGATCGCGGCGCCGCCGCCGGCGATGCTGCCGAAGATGCCGAACGCCTTGCCGCGCTCGGCCGGGTCGCTGAAGGTGACCGTGAGCAGCGACAGCGCCGCGGGCGCGAGGAACGCACCGAAGGCGCCCTGGACCGCCCGGGCGACGATGAGCATGCCCAGCGAGGTCGACGCGCCGCCCAGGGCCGACGCGGCCGCGAAGCCCACCAGGCCGATCAGCAGGATCCGCCGGCGACCGACGAGGTCGGCGAGCCGACCCCCGAACAGCAACAGGCCGCCGAAGGCGATCGAGTACGCCGTGATCACCCACTGCCGGCCCTCGTCGGAGAACCCCAGCTCCTGCTGGGCGC
This sequence comes from uncultured Actinomycetota bacterium, assembly GCA_963763225.1. GTDB lineage: Bacteria > Actinomycetota > Actinomycetes > Propionibacteriales > Nocardioidaceae > Nocardioides. Next base: position 392,813 of record CAVXNT010000011.1, read on the forward strand.
TGGGCAGCGCGATGTTCACGATGGTCGCGTCGAGCACGACCATCAGCTGCGCCAGGCCGAGCACCGCGAGGGTCCACCAGCGACGCGGGTCACGGGCCCCGTCACGGGCCTCGGTCCGGACGGCCGACGTGTCGGCGGCATGGGTCACCAGCGGTACTCCTCTCATCCGGCGTCATCACGGCCTCGGCGCCCGCGGTGGCGCCGACCCGGCCCCGGTGCCCGGTCACGCCCCGTGATCATGAGGGCGGCCGGGTCCCGACGTGACCCGAGCCGGTGCGTTGTCCGGCCGGGGGACGATCGAGCCAGCCGCTCCCCGCAGCCAGTCGATCAGCCCAGCAGGTCCGGCGACCGGAGCATCTCCGGAGGGATCGCCCAGGCGTCGACGAGGTCCACGGCGATCGGGCGGATCTTGCGGCACAGGCCGTTGATCTCGCGGCTGATCGCCTTCGAGCGCTGGACCGAGAGGCGGCCGTGCTCGATGAACCACGCCCGGTCGGACTCGATCGTGGTGAGCGCGAACAGGTCGCACAGCAGGTTCAGCGCCACCCGGAGGTCGCCCTCCGGCAGGCCGCGGGTCTTGGCGACGAACGCCTCGAGGACGAGCCGCTCGACGTGCGCGTTGGCGGCCGCGACGACGTGGTCCTGGACCAGCGAGAAGACCTCGCCGGGGTTCAGGTCCTGGTCGATGCCCCGCTTGAGCCGGCGCGCGACGCCGGCCAGCATGTGCTCCTCGCGGAACCGCAGCATGGCCAGCTGGTACTCGGGATCGAGCAGCCCGGCCTCCTGGTCCCAGTCGTCGCCGCTCGGCAGCAGGTCGCGGACCCGCTCGAGCAGCTTGTGCACCGCCGTGCGCTCGATGACCGTCTCGACGGCCAGGTTGGTGACGAACCGGACCATCCCGAGCTGGTCGAGGTCCTCGAAGTCGCTCGCATAGTCGGTCAGCAGGCCCTTGGCCACGAGCTGCAGCAGCACGTGGTTGTCGCCCTCGAACGTCGTGAAGATGTCGCTGTCGGCCTTGAGGGCGGCGAACCGGTTCACCGACAGGTAGCCCGCTCCGCCGCACGCCTCCCGGCACTCCTGGATCGTCCGCGTCGCGTGCCACGTGCCGAGCGCCTTGGTGCCGGCCGCCCGCGACTCGAGCTCGCGCCGGGCGTGCTCGTCGTCGACCGTCCCGGACAACACGTCGTGCAGCTGGGCGGCGACCACCTCCTGCGCGAAGTGCAGGGCGTAGGTCCGCGCGATCAGCGGGAACAGCCGGCGCTGGTGCAGCCCGTAGTCGAGCAGCAGCTCCTCCTCGTCGTCCGAGGTCGCCTCGAACTGGCGGCGGCGCACGGCGTACTTGGTCGCGATCGCCAGCGCGACCTTGGCCGCGTTGATGCCGGCGCCGCCGACGCACACCCGGCCCTGCACGAGCGTGCCGAGCATCGTGAAGAACCGCCGGTTCGGGTTCTCGATCGGGCTCTCGTAGACACCGTCGGGCGTCACGTCGGCGAACCGGTTGAGCAGCGCGGTCCGCGGCACCCGCACACCGTCGAACCAGATGCGCCCGTTGTCGACGCCGTTGAGTCCCATCTTGCGGCCGTCGTCCTCGATGCGGACGCCGGGGCAGACCTCTCCGCCCTCCCGGATCGGTACGACGAACGCGTGGACGCCCTGCGACACCCCACCGACCTCGAGCTGGGCGAACACCGCGGCGAGCTCGGCGTGCCGGGCGGCGTTGCCGATGTAGTCCTTGCGCGCGTCCTCCCGGGTCGTCGTGATGACGAACTCCTGGCTGTCGGGGTCGTAGGTCGCGACCGTGCCGAGCGCCTGGACGTTCGACCCGTGGCCGGTCTCGGTCATCGCGAAGCAGCCCATCACCTTCCCGGTGACCAGGTCGGCGAGGTAGGCGTCGTGGTGGTGCTGGGTGCCGAGCTGGAGGATCGCGCCGCCGAAGAGCCCGAACTGGACGCCCACCTTCACCAGCACGGACAGGTCGCCGTACGCGAGGGTCTCGAACGCGGCGATCGAGGCGCCGATGTCGCCCCCGCCGCCGTACTCCTCGGGGAACCCCATGCCGGTCTGCCCGGTGGCCGCCATCTCGACGACGACGTCGCGCACGCGTTCGCGGAAGTCGTCGATCGACATCTCCTCGGCGTCCTCGAGGATCGAGGCGTACTCGGCGAGGTTCGTGCGCACCAGGTCGCGCACCTCGGCGTACTTGCCGTCGAGGAGCGCGGTCAGCGCGGCGACGTCGACCTCGGGCTGGACGTATCCGGTCGCCGCGGGGGCGGCGGTCTCGGTGGCCATGCCGGACGGATACCCATCCCGGGCGCGTCCCAAGCGGTGATCTGGACCGCGGTCGGCCTGGATCGAGGTTCAGTGGTCGACCGGCACCGCGGAGGTCGTGGTGGTCGGGTGGGCGGCCAGCCCGTGCTTGTCGAACCGTTGCCCGCTGGCGATGCCACCGAGGTAGAAGGAGACGAACGCGATCGCCACACCGGCGATGTCGTCGGCCAGGTAGTGCCAGCCGAAGTAGATGGTGGCGAAGCAGGTCAGGCCGAAGTTGACCCAGAACACGATCTTCAGCCACCGGGCCCGGACGGTGTACTGGATCATCAGCGCCACCAGCAGCGTGATCGCGACGTGCAGGCTGGCGAAGCCGGCGACCGACTGGACCGCGTCACTGATCCCGCCCCACAGCACGTGCTGTCGGCCGTAGACCAGCACGTCCATCAGCTGGCTCGCGGGGGTGTCGGGCAGGCCGTCGTACAGCCACGTGTACTCCAGGCCCGGGCCCAGGGTCGGCAGCGCGTAGTACGACGCCGTGCCGAGCGTCCACGCGACGCACTGCGACGTCACGAACCAGTAGCCGAAGGACATGTTGCTGGACCAGACCAGCCACGCCGTGACCGCGAGCGGCACCAGCGGCAGGAACCACAGGTAGATGAACGACAGGAACCACGCGGCGGCGCCCTCGCCGAGGACGTTGTGGAGCAGGACGGCGGGGTCGTGGCCGAACAGCAGCGCCCGGTCGAGCATGTGCAGCTCGCGGTCGTACGTCGTGCTGCGCACGCTCGGCAGGAACGACTTGAGGTTGCGGTAGCTGACGTAGACGACGTAGAAGCAGACGACGCCGAGGGCGACCAGGGTGAGCCGTTCCCGGTTCCAGTGCGTGCGCCAGCGCTCGGTGACGATCCCGGGCATGAGCTTGGGGTTCGCCCGGGAGAACCACAGCGCCCGCGGGACGAAGTCGACCGCGATCGCGGCGCCGAGGAGGAGCGGGAGCCGCAGCCACGACGGACCGAGGAAGCTGCCGTCGGGGTCGATCAGCCGCTTGTCGTCGAGGATCGCCACCAGGATCGCGAGCACGCCGATGAGGACGGCGTTGCCCACCAGCAGGGCGTAGGCGCGGCGATACACGCCCGCCAGTGTAGGGAAGGTTGCCGGTCAGCAACCGGCCGGTGTCAGGGCCAGCCGGGACGGGTCGACCGTCATCGTGACCCGCTCCCCCGGCGCCGCGTGGGCGTCGAGGCGGGCGACGGCGTCGACCTCGCCCACGCCGTCGGCGTCGACGACCAGCCGCAGCTGCTCGGGCGTCGCCCGGGCGGACACCACCGTGCCGGTCAGCGGCCCGTGGTCGGCGACGACGAGCGCGGAGCGGCGTACGGCGACCGGCCCCGGCCCGTCCCGCCCGGCGGCGCGCAGCAACGTGGCGGCCGGCGCGCCCTCGAGGACGCGGGCGTACCCGAGGAACAGGGCGGTCTCGGGGTCCGCCGGCGCCCGCCACACCTCGGCGATGTCGCCCTGCTGCACCACCCGGCCCGCGCGCATCACCGCGAGCCGGTCCGCGACCGCGAACGCCTCCTCCTGGTCGTGGGTGACCATCAGCGCGGTGGTGCCGGCCTCGCGCAGGATCTCGCGCAGGTCGGCGGCGAGCCGCTCGCGCAGACCGGTGTCGAGCGCGGACAGCGGCTCGTCGAGCAGCAGCAGCCGCGGCTGCACGGCCAGCGAGCGGGCCAGGGCCACCCGCTGCCGCTCGCCGCCGGAGAGGGTGGCCGGCAGCCGGTCGCCGTACCCCTCGAGGCCGACCAGGGCCAGCAGCTCGCGCACGCGCGCGGCGGCGTTCGGGCGGCGGCGCAGCCGCAGCGCGTAGCCGACGTTGCGGGCGACCGTGAGGTGGCCGAACAGCTGGCCGTCCTGGAACATCAGCGCGAACCCGCGCTTGTGCGTGGGGACGCCGGCCAGGTCGGCGCCGTCCCAGCAGATCCGGCCGCGCGCGGTCTGCTCGAGGCCGGCGATCGCCCGCAGCAGCGTGGACTTGCCCGACCCGCTGGGCCCGAGGACGGCGAGGACGTGCCCGTCCCGCAGCTCCAGCGACGCGTCGAGGACGGCCGGCACGCCGTCGTAGGCGACGGTGACGCCGTCGAGGGTGAGCATCAGTCTCCGCCCGTCACAGGGCACCCACCGACGGCACCCGCAGCCGCTCGACCGCGAGCATCACGACCGCGGTCGTCGCCGCGAGCACCACCGACGCCGCGAGGGCCATCCCGTAGTTCATCGCCCCGGGGTGCCCGATCAGGTGGAAGATCACGATCGGCAGGGTGGGGCGGTCCTCGCGGGCGAGGAAGGACGTCGCACCGAACTCGCCGAGCGAGACCGCGAAGGCGAACCCGGCCGCCGCGAGCAGCGGCTTCCACACCGCCGGCAGGTCGACGGTCGCGAAGGTGCGCAACGGTCCGGCCCCCAGGGACGCGGCCGCCTGGCGCAGCCGGTCGTCGACCCCGCCGAGCACCGGCGCCAGGGTCCGCACCACCAGCGGCAGCGCGACCAGCGCCTGCGCGATCGGCACCAGCAGCGGCGAGTCGCGGAAGTCGACCGGGGGCCGGTCGAGCGTGATCAGGAACCCGAAGCCCAGGGTCACGGCCGAGACCCCCAGCGGCAGCATGAAGACCCCGTCGAGCAGCCCGCGGGTGTGGCGCTCGGCCCGGCTGTGCGACCGGCGGGTCACGACGACCGAGACGAGCAGCCCGAGCGAGAGCGACATCCAGGTCGCGTCGAACGCGGTGCGCAGGGAGGTCACCAGCGCGTCCGTGACCGGCACGAGGAGGGCGTCGCGGGACCCGACGGTGCCCAGCGCCCGGTAGTTGCCGAGCCCCCACACGTCGCCGACGCGGAGCGAGCCGACGACGAGCGCGGCGACCGGGAGGCCGACCAGCACGATCACCAGGCCGGTCGCCAGCAGGCCCGGCCAGTCAGCCCGCGACAGCCGCGGCGCTCGGGCCGTGGACCGGGCCAGGCTCGGGTCGGCCACCGCGCGCAGCCGGCTCGTGACGGCGAGCAGGGCGACGATCGCGAACAGCTGCACGATGGACAGGGCGGCCGCCCCCTGGAGGTCGAGCAGGTTCGTGGTCAGCAGGTAGATCTCGGTCTCCACCGAGGAGTAGCGCAGCCCGCCGAGCGTGAGCACCACGCCGAACGCCGTTGCGCAGAAGAGGAACACCACGCTGGCCGCCGACACGATCGCCGGCCGCAGCGCCGGGAGCGTCACGGTCCGGAAGACGTACGCCGGGCTCGCCCCCAGCGCCGCGGCGGCCTCGGCCGGGCGCGGGTCGAGCGACTCCCAGGCCGCACCGACCGCGCGGATGACGACCGCGACGTTGAAGAACACGAGCCCGGCCACGATCGCGCCGGCCGACCCGTCCAGGCCCAGGAACCCGAGCGGTCCGGACTCGCCGATCAGCTCGCGGAACGCGACACCGACCACGACGGTCGGCAGCACGAACGGCACCAGCAGCACCGCGCGCAGCGCCCGCCGCCCGGGGAACGTGCGCCGGTGCAGCAGGTGGGCGGCCGGTACGCCGAGCAGCACCGCGCCCGCCGTTCCGGCCAGCGACGACCAGACCGTGAACCAGACGACCCGGTGCACCCGCGGGCGGCCCAGCACGGCCAGCACCCCGCCCGGGTCGAAGTGCCCGTCGGTCCAGAACCCCTCGGAGACCATGCCCACCACGGGCACCACGAAGAAGACCCCGAGCACGAGCAGCGGGATCGCGGCGAGGGCGACGAGCGCGAGGACCCGCCTCAGCGCGAGATGACGTCGCTCCACGTGCGCAGCCACTCGTCACGGTGCTCGGTGATCGCCGCCGGGTCGACCGAGTAGGGATCGGTCGGTTGCTGGGCGAACTTCGCCCACTCCTTCGGCAGCCCGACCGAGGAGTCGACCGGGAAGACGTACATGCTCTCCGGCAGCGCGGCCTGCACGTCCGGCGACAGCAGGAAGTCGACCAGCGCCTCGGCGCCGTCGGGGTTCTGCGCCCCGGCCAGCACGCCGGCGTACTCCACCTGCCGGAAGCAGGTGTCGAGCAGGGCGCTGGTCGAGGTGTGGCCGCCGGAGACGGTGAACGCCGGCGAGGAGTCGTAGGACAGCACGATCGGCCGGTCGCCCTTGCCGCCGCCCTGGGTGAAGTCGACCTCGTAGGCCTGCGACCAGCCGTCGGTGATCTCGGTGTCGTTCGCCATCAGCTTCGACCAGTAGTCCGGCCAGCCGTCGCCGTACTCGGCGATCGTGGTGAGCAGGAACGCCATGCCGGGCGAGCTGGTCGTCGCGCCGGGGGTGACGAACAGCCCGCGGTAGGCCGGGTCGACCAGGTCGTCGAGCGTCTTCGGCGGCGCCTGGTGGTGGTCGGCGAACCAGGTGTCGTCGACGTTGACGCAGACGTCGCCGTTGTCGATCGGCGTCAGGTCGTGCTGGTCGTCACCGGGCAGCCGGTACTGGTCGGCGCCGTCGGGGAGATCGGCGTCGTACGGCGCGAAGACGCCCGCGTCGACCGCCCGCGAGGCGAAGGTGTTGTCGACGCCGAACGACACGTCGCCCAGCGGGTCGTCCTTGGTCAGGACCAGCTTGTTGGTGAGCGCGCCGGCGTCGCCGGAGGCGCGGACCACCAGGTCGTAGCCGGTGTCCTGCTCGAACTTCTTGATCAGCGGCTTGGGCAGCGCGAACGACTCGTGGGTCACCAGCACGACCCGGTGCGGGGCGGCGCCGCCGCTCTCGCCGCCGCCTCCCCCGCCGTCGGCCGAGCCGATCGTGGAGCAGCCGGCGGTCGCGAGCGCGGCCGCGAGCAGCAGGGCGGGCATGCGGGTACGGATGGTCCTCAACTCCGACTCCCTTCGCCGGTGCTAACCGGAGCAGGTTCATAGGGTCTGCGGCTGGTCCGCACTCTCAGCACGTCGTCGGCGTGCTCCCCTGTCTTGTGGAGCCGAACCTACTACCTCACCTCGTCAGCGTGACGACCGCGTCCAGGCCGGCGAGCTTGGCCGGGTTGCGCACGACGTACAGCCCGGTGACCCGGCCGTCCTCGACGGCCATCGAGGCGACCGTGTCGAGCTCGCCGTCCACCACCACGCGCAGCGCGGGGGCACCGTTGACCACGACCACGTCGGTGACCGCGTCGACGCCGTCGGTGACCGCGCCGAGGAAGCGGAGCACCTTGTCGCGGCCGAGGATCGGGCGCAGCGCCGCCTTCCTCACCCCGCCGCCGTCGGTGATGAGGACGACGTCGGGAGCGAGCACGTCCATCAGGCTCTGGATGTCGCCGGTCGCCACGGCGGCGAGGAAGCCCTGGATCACCCGGTCGTGCTCGGTCGGTGTCGGCGCCCCGCGCGGCCGCCGCTCCTCGACGTGGGCCCGGGCCCGGTGGGCGATCTGGCGCACGGCGGCCGCCGACTTGTCGACGGCCGCCGCGATCTCGTCGTACCCGAACGCGAAGACCTCGCGGAGCACGAACACCGCCCGCTCGGTCGGCCCGAGGGTCTCCAGCACGGTGAGCATCGCCAGCGACACGCTGTCCGCCAGCTCGACGTCCTCGGCCACGTCGGGGGTGGTCAGCAGCGGCTCGGGCAGCCACGGCCCGACGTACGACTCGCGACGGCGGGCGTTGCTGCGCATCCGGTTCAGCGCGAGCCGGGTGGCGATCCGCACGAGGTACGCCCGCTCGTCGCGCACCTCCGCGCGGTCCACCTCGGCCCAGCGCAGCCAGGTCTCCTGGAGCACGTCCTCGGCGTCCGCGGCGGAGCCGAGCATCTCGTAGGCCACCGTGAAGAGCAGGTTGCGGTGCTCGACGAAGACGTCCGTGGCGCTGGTGGCCGGGTTCATGCCTGCCTCATGGAGGACGACGGTACGGCGAGCGGCAGCTCGCACACATCCGAGAATCCCTGGCTCTGCAGGCCGGCGGCGGCGTTGAACCGCGAGCGCATGTTCTCGAGCGCGACCATCTGCGGTGAGCTCGACGACCGCGGGGATCCCGAGCTGGGCGATCAGGCTGGCCGTCATCTCGTCGGTCACGGTCAGCGGCGTGGTCGACATCGCCTCGGCGTACGCGAGCACCTCGCGCTCCAGCGGGGTGAACACGTCGGACTCGCGCCAGCGCGGCACCTCGCGGACCTTGGCCTCGTCGAGGCCCTCGTCGTGGGCGAGGAAGTAGCCGAAGTCCAGGCACCAGCTGCAGCCGATGACGGCGGCGCTCGCGAGCTGGGCGTAGGACTTCAGGTGCGGGTCGAGCTCGCGCCACTTCGCGACCTTGCCCTCGAAGCCGAGCACCGCCCTGAGCACCGGCTTGTGGTGGAAGTAGACGTGGGCGCCGTCGGGGACCTGGCCGTACGTGCGGCGCGCGTACGCCGTCAGGAACCTGCCGTAGAGCCCGGTGATGGGCGCCTTCGGGATGCGGAACGTGCTGGGCATCGCTTCTCCTGTCGAGCCTGTGGAGCCTGTCGGGTTGGTGTCGCCCTCCAGACACCGGTCACCGCCGATCTGTGACACTCCCTGCATGAGTCCCAGCCGACGGCACCAGCTCCTCGCCTGGGTCGATCCCGCGGCTGCGCGGCAGCAGCGACCTGGAGAGCCCGGAGGTCGAGCGGTCCCGGCTGCTGGCCTGGCAGGCGAAGGCGCGCGGCGGCGTCCCGCACCGGCTGGTGCCGCGGTTCGCCCGGCACTTCTCGGTCGTCACCGAGGTCGTCCAGGGACCGGCGGGCGAGTTCCCGTCCTACGTCGTCACGCCGCGCGGCCGGGATCCGCACCGGACCGTCGTCTACCTGCACGGCGGCGGGTACGTCGCCGGGATCGACCCGTTCCACGTGCGCTACCTGGCCCGGCTGGCCACCGCGCTCGGCGCGCGGATCGTGCTGCCGGACTACCCGCTCGCAGCCCGAGCACACGTGGCGCGACTCGCACGGGCCCATCGCCGACCTGGCCGCGCGCTGGGCCACGGACTCCGACGACCTGGTGCTCGCCGGCGACTCGGCCGGCGGCGGCTACGCGCTCGCGCTGGCGCTCACCTTGCGGGACCGCGGCGGGCCGCAGGCGTCGCGGCTGCTGCTGCACTCGCCGTGGGTCGACCTGACGACGAGCACGCCCGACACCCCGGCGTACTCCGCGACGGACCCGTGGCTGTTCCTCGGCAAGCTCGAGGCGTACGCCGCGTGGTGGGCCGGCTCCGCCGAGGACCTCGGCCGCCCCGAGGTGTCGCCGGCGCTCGCGGACCTGGCCGGGCTGCCGCCGGCGCTGATGTTCTGCGGGACGCGCGACACCCTCGCGCCGGGCTGTCGGTTGCTCGGCCGACCGGGCCGCGGCCGCCGGGTGGGACCTGACGTACGTCGAGCGGCCGGGGCTGCTGCACGTCTACCCGCTGCTGCCGCTGGTCCCGGAGGCGCAGCGACGCGTGGCGCCGGACGCTGGAGTTCCTGTCGTGAACGTGTTCGCGGCGACGTTCCGGCAGCTCGACCCCGAGGTCGCCTACGCGGTGTGGCGGCTGCGCCAGCAGGTGTTCGTCGTCGAGCAGAGCTGCCCCTACCCCGACCTCGACGGGCGCGACCCCGAGCCCGAGACGCGGCACGTGCGTGATGGCCGACGACGACCACGTCATCGGCTACGCGCGCGTCCTCGACGACGGCGACACCTGGCGGATCGGCCGGGTCGTGCTGGCCCCCGAGGCGCGCGGCCGCGGCTGGGCGGACCGACTGATGCAGACGGCGTTGACGATCTGCGAGGACAAGCCGACGGTGCTCGACGCGCAGTCGCCGCTGGCGGGCTGGTACGCCACGTTCGGCTTCGAGGTCGACGGGCCGGAGTTCCTCGAGGACGGGATCCCGCACACGCCGATGCGGCGTCAGGCGGTGAGCACGGCGGAGTAGCGCACGCCGTCCGGCGCCTGCTCGCAGGTGGCACGGCCGCGTGCGACCAGCAGGTCCAGGTGCGCCTTGGTCTCCATCGACGCCATGCCCTGGGCGAACAGGTCGAGCTCGCCGTACGCGTGGTCGTGGCGGGTCCACGGCAGCTCGTGCGCCACCTCGTGCGCGGTGCGCGGTCCGCTCGCGAGCGCCGCCAGGCTCAGCTCGAGCCGGTGCTCGTGGTGGACCAGCAGCTCGTCGACCCGGGTGTGCGAGGACGGCGCGACCGGCCCGTGCGCCGGCAGGACGGTCAGGTCGGGCAGCGACCGGACCTTGGTCAGGGACGCCATGAAGTCGCCGAGCGGGTCGGCGACGGGCGGGACCGTGAACCCGATCGACGGGGTGATCGTCGGCAGCACGTGGTCGCCGGCGAACAGCAGCCCGGCGGCCTGCTCGGCGAACACGAAGTGGCCCGGCGTGTGGCCCGGCGTGTGCACGGCGTCGAGGGTGCGCGCCCCGACGGCGATCTGCTGGTCGCCGGCGAGCCAGGCGTGCGGGTACTGCCACCACGCCGGGTCGGGCAGCTCGGCGGGCCCGGCGGCCCACTGCTCGGCGATCTCCTGCGCGCCGGCGGTGCGGAGCACGTCGAGGAAGGGGTTGCCGGTCAGCTCCTCGCGGTTGTTGAGCAGGTCCAGGCCCGGCTTCTCGTCGAGCCCGAGCGCGACCTCCGCGCCGTACTCGTGGCCGAGCACCGTGGCCAGCGTGTAGTGGTCGCGGTGGATGTGGGTGACCAGGAACCGGCGGATGTCGCCGAAGCCGTAGCCGATGTCGCGCAGGCAGCGCTCGAGCAGGTCGCGCGCGACCTCGATCGACCAGCCGCCGTCGATGAGGGTGAGCCCGTCGCCGGTCTCGATCGCGTAGACGTTGACCGCCTTCAGCCCGTCCATCGGCAGCGGCAGCGGGATCCGGTGGATGCCGTCGGCCACCCGCCACGCACCCTCGAGACTCCAGTGCTCGCCGGAGTCCGGCGAGACGGCGTGCGCGGTCGGGGTGGTTGACGAGGTCACGTATCGGACCCTACGGCGTCAGGTCCGGGAAGCCGAGGTCGAGGGTCGGCTGCTGGATGCCGCCGTCGATCTCGAGCAGCTTGCCGGTGACGTACTGCCCGGCCGCGCGACGCGAGGTAGACGACGCCCGCGGCGATGTCCTCCGGCTCGCCGACCCGCCCCAGCGGCGTCTTGGACTCGAGCTGGTCCATCATCTCGGGCTGACCCGCGACGTACTCCAGCGCGCTGGTCATGATCGAGCCCGACGTAGATGCCGTTGACGCGGATCCGCGGCGCGAGGTCCTGCGCCGCCATCTTCGTCCAGTGCGCGAGCGCGGCCTTGGCGGTGCCGTAGGCGATGAAGCCGCGGTCGGCGGTGCGGCCCATCATCGAGCTGATCGTCACGATGCTCTGCTGACCGTCGGGCGACCTCAGCATCAGCGGCACGGCCGCGCACGCTCAGCGCGTGCGCGGTGGTGACGTTGAAGCTGAACGCCTCGTTGAGGAACTCGTTGCTGGTCTTGAGGAACTCCGTGCGGGAACGTGCCACCGACGTTGTTGACGACCGTGTCGAGCCGGCCGAACTCGTCGTACGCCGCCTGCGCGAGGCCGGCGACCGCGTCGAGGTCGCTGAGGTCGGCCGCGACGACGAGGCAGCGGCGGCCGGTGGCGCGGACCTGCTCGGCGACGCGGTCGAGCTGGTGCTCGGTGCGCGCGGAGATCAGCACGTCGGCGCCGGCCTCGGCAAGCGCGACGGCGGTGGCGGCACCGAGCCCGCGGCCGGCGCCGGTGACGATCGGCGGCCTGGCCGGCGACGGAGAAGCGGTCGAGGATGCCGGTCATCGGGCCACCAGCCCCCTTCCGGTGACGAGTGGGAGGTCGAGGGCGGTCACCAGGCCGCCGGGAGCGGCGACGACCGCCGGGACGGCGTTCACGATGCGCTGCGCGGTGACGATCATGCCGGAGACGTTGTGGTCGCCGTGCTCGCCGTGGTGGGTGAAGTCGACCTGCATGATGCGGCTCCCCCGTGATGACGACGCGGTAGCAGCCGTCGCCCTCGCGGCGGGGTCGGCCACTCGGGCACCTGGTCGGGCGCGGTGCGGGTGACGTGGTCGAGGACCACGCGGGGCACGCCGTCGACCTTGCCGATCACCTGGAAGCGGACCGCGCCCATGGTGCCGGCCTTCACGTCGCCGGAGACCGCTCGGCGTGTCCACCTCGGCCGGCCGGCGGTCGACCTCCTCGGTCAGCGGCTCGTCGAGCACGATGCCCGAGGCCGGCGGCGATCTGGCGGACCACGCTGCCCCACGCCATACCCAGGATCCCGGGCTGCCCACAGCAAGCCGGGCTGGTCCATCGGGCTTGCCGAAGCCGAACAGCTCGTTCATGACGACCGGCTGGTAGTAGGTCGAGTAGTCGCAGATCTCCATCACCCGCACCTCGTCGATGCGCTGGGAGAGGCTGGTCAGCGACAGCGGCAGCACGTCGTTGGCGAAGCCGGGGTCGATGCCGTTGACGTGCAGGCTGCGCTGCCGGTGCGCTCGCCGGCCCTGGTGATGCGCTCCATCAGCTCCGGCGGCAGGATCTTCTCGGGCCACTGCAGCAGCACCGGGCCCGCTGGAGGTGACGTTGACGCCGGCCTCGAGGAAGCCGATGAGGTCCTCGATCGCCTCGAAGACCCGGTCGTCGGTCATCGCGGTGTGCACGATCGCGTCCGGCTTCATCGCGACCAGCAGCGCCGCTTGTCGGTGGTCGCGAGGACGCCGAGCTCCCGCCCCAGCTCGGCCAGCTCGCCGGCGTCCTTGCCGTCCTTGTCGGGGTTGGACACCCACACCCCGACCAGCTCGAGGTCCGGGTGGGCGTCGATGCCCGCGATCGCGTGCCGGCCGACGGTGCCCGTGGACCAGACGACGACCTTCAGTGGTTCCGCCATACGGGAGCGAAACTAGAACACGTTCTAGTATTGAGGAAGGGGTTGTCCGCCAAAACCCGACCGACACGCCGGTGCGCGTCGGCGTGTCGGTCGGGTTTCACCGGTCAGCCGGTGAAACCCGACGCGGCCTCCTCGACCACCGGGCAACGGGTGCCCGAGTAGATGGTGGGCATGCAGCGGTTGCAGTGGATGCAGACGCCCTCGGCGGCGGCGCCGGCGGCGAGGCGGTTGACCAGGTCGGGCTCGCGGAGGAGGGCGCGGCCCATCGCGACGAAGTCGAAGCCGTCGGCCATCGCCTGCTCCATGGTGTCGCGGCGGTTGATGCCGCCGAGCAGCATCAGCGGCATCGACAGCGCCGACCGGAAGCGCAGCGCCTTGTCGCGGAAGTACGCCTCCTCGAACGGGTAGGTCCTTGAGGAACGCTGCGGCCCACGGGCGTCTTCATCCCGAGGCGTACGACGAGCGGCATGGTCGGCCGCGAACTCCGCGACCGGCGCCTCGCCGCGGAAGAGGTACATCGGGTTCATCAGCGACGACCCGCCGCTGAGCTGGAGCGCGTCGAGGGTGCCCGTCGGCCTCCAGGAGCGCGGCGAACTCGAGGCTCTCGTCGGTCGTCACGCCGCCCTTGAACCCGTCGCTGACGCTGGACCTTGGCGGTGACCGCGACCTCGTCGCCGACCTCCTCGCGCACCGCCCGGGCGACCTGGCGGGCCAGCCGGGCCCGGTTCGCCAGCGGTCCGCCCCAGGCGGTCCTTGCGGCGGTTGAGGCCGGGCGCCAGGAACGAGGAGATCAGGTAGCTGTGCGCCATGTGCAGCTCGAGCACGTCGAAGCCTGCGCGCACCAGCGTGCGCGGCGGCCGCGACGTAGTCGCGGGTGATCCGGGTCAGGTCCGCCTCGGTCGCCGACGCGGATCATCTGCATCGACAGCGGGCTCGGCATCCGGCTCGGCGCTGAGCGCGCGGACGCCGTTGGAGCGGCCGTTGGCGACCGGCCCGGCGTGTCCGACCTGCCCGGCGATCGCCGCGCCCGTGTCGTGCATGGCGTCCGCGAGGCGGGTCAGGCCGGCCAGCGAGTGCTCGCCGACGACGATCTGCTCCCGGTGGGTGCGCCCCTCGGGCGCGACCGCGAGGTAGGCGACCGTGGTGAGCCCGACGCCGCCGCGACCGACGACGGCGTGGTAGTCGATCAGCTCGTCGGTGACCTGCCCGTCGGGCGTGCGACCCTCGAAGGTGGCGGCCTTGACGGTGCGGTTGCGCAGCCGCACCGGGCCGAGGGTCGCGGGCGCGAAGACGTCGGTCACGCCCGGCAATCTAGAACACGTTACAGATTTGTGCGAGCGGTGCGCTTCTGCCGGCGCAACCACAGCAGGCCCGCGACCGGCAGCACCGCCGGCACGAAGCCGTAGCCGATGCCGTAGTCCGACCAGACCGACGCGTCGGGGAACCACCGGTCGACGACGATCGAGAGCGTCCCGACCGTGAGGACGCCGGCGAGCTCGACCCAGAGCATCACGCTGGCGAAGCCCGTGTGTCCCGCCGACGCCTCGCGGATCGCGTACCACCCCAGCGCGTAGGTCACCGCCGCGGCGAGCGAGAGCCAGTACGCGACCGGAGCGTCGTCGTACTGCGTGGCCAGCTGGACGATCGCGCGGGCCCCGGCGGCGAGGGTGAACAGCGCGTAGAAGGCGAGCAGCACCTTGTGCGGCCCGGACCGGGGGACGTCGGTGCTGGGCGTGGTCGTGGGCGAGGTCATGCGGTCATCTCCAGGCGTACGGCGATCACGCCGATCGCGACTGCCGCCACCACCACGACCGCGGACGACCAGGAGGCGCGGTCGTCCTCGACCGACTTCATCGCGATCGGCAGCATGAGCACCGACGAGACCAGGTAGCCGACGTACGTCGACGTCGAGTCTGGGTGGTCGTCGCCGAGCAGCGGGCCGAGCCCGGCGAGTGCCCGCACGACCAGCAGCAGCTCGAGCATCCAGACCATCTGGTCGAGCCAGCGCGGCCGCTCCTGCCGGCGCAGGGCCCCGGCCAGGGCGAGCGCGGCCACGAGGACGGCGTACCCCACCACGATCCAGGTGATCTGGGTGGAAGCGCTCGGCATGGCAGCATCATCGACCATGCGGACCGACGCTCCCCCGGCAGCCCTCGTGGCGACGCTCCGCGCGGCCGGGTGCGTGTACGCCGAGGACGAGGCGGGCCTGCTGCTCGCCGCGGCGGCCGACGACGCGTGAGCTGGCCGCGATGACGGCGCGCCGGGTCGCGGGCGAGCCGCTGGAGCAGGTGGTCGGCTTCGCGGAGTTCTGCGGGCTGCGGATCGCCGTCGCACCCGGCGTGTTCGTGCCGCGGCTGCGGTCGACGGCGCTCGTCCGCCGGGCGGCGCACGGGCTCGGTCCCGGCGACGTCGTCGTCGACCTGTGCTGCGGGACCGGGGCGATCGGGGCGGCCCTGCGCGCCGCGGTCCCCGGGCTCGAGGTGTACGCCGCGGACGTCGACCCGGCCGCCGTCGACTGCGCCCGGCGCAACCTGCCGCCGGACCGGGTGCGCTGCGGCGACCTGTACGACGCCCTGCCGCACGGCCTGCGCGGCCGGGTGGCGGCCGTGGTGGCGAACGCGCCGTACGTCCCGACCGAGGCGATCGCCACGATGCCGCCCGAGGCGCGCGACCACGAGCGCCGGGTGGCGCTGGACGGCGGCGCGGACGGTCTCGACGTGCAACGCGGCGTGATCAGCCGGGGCACCGCGGTGGCTGGCGCCCGGCGGCCGGGTGCTCGTCGAGACGAGTGTCGCCCAGGCGCCCCGGACGGCCGCCCTGATGGAGGCGGCCGGGCTCGCCGCGCAGTTCCATCGCGACGGGGACGTCGACGGCACGGTGGTCAGCGGACACCGCAGCGGGCGGTCATGAACCCGCCGCTCGCCGTCACCTGGTGGGGCCACGCCTCGACGACGGTCGAGCTGGGCGGCGTCCGCGTGGCGACCGACCCGCTGCTGAGCGACCGGCTGCTGCACCTGCGGCGGTACGCCGCGACCCCGGGCGCGCTCGCGGTCGACGCGGACCTGGTCGTCGTCTCGCACCTGCACCTCGACCACCTGCACCTGCCCTCGCTGCGCCGGTTCGCACCGACGGTGCCGATCCTCGTGCCCCGCGGCGGGGAGGCGCTGCTGCGCTCGCTCGGCCCCGAGCGGGTCGTACCGGTCGTGCCGGGTGACGTGGTCCGCCTCACCGGGCTCACCGTCCGGGTGCTGCCGGCGTCCCATGACGGCCGTCGCGGGCCGCACACCCGGATCGCCGGGCCGGCCCTGGGGTTCCGCCTCGAGGCCGGCGGGGCGTCGTGCTGGTTCCCGGGCGACACCGGGCTGCGCGAGGACATGCGCGGCCTGGGGCCCGTCGACCTGGCACTCGTGCCGGTCGGCGGGTGGGGGCCGACCCTCGGCGAGGGCCATCTCGACCCGGTCGGCGCCGCCGAGGCGGTCCGCCGGGTGGGCGCGCGGACCGCCGTACCGGTGCACTGGGGGACCTTCTGGCCGGCCGGGCTGCGCCGGATCGCACCGGCCAACCACGAGCGGCTGTTCGTCACGCCCGGGCGCCGCTTCGTCGACGCCCTCGCGGGCGACGACGTGCGGGTCGTGGTCCCCGGCCACGGCGAGCGGCTGGTCCTCGGGCCGGGACCTGGCTAGGAGAGCACCAGCCGGGCCAGCAGGGCGTTGTGGTCGCTGCGGAATCCGCCGAGCACCCACTGGCCGGCGAACCGGATCCGGCCCGCGGCGTACGCGCTCCGGTCCGCCCAGACGTAGTCGATGTTGCGGCCGTTGCCGGGGTAGGTCGGCGCGACCCCGAGGCCGAGCTTCATGTACGACGACACCGCGGTCGGCCCGAGCGCCCGGATCGGCCCGCCGGCGGGGTGCCGGTGGGCGTCCGCGCGGGCGTCGAAGTTGAAGTCACCGGTGCCGACGACCCAGCGCCCGGGCGCCTGCTTCCAGATCGCCGCGATCCGTTGCAGCTGGTTGCGCGCCCGGAAGGCGTTGATGGTGTCGGTCCAGTGCCCGGGGTGCCGGAGGTTCTCGATCTTCTGCGGCAGGTGGGCGTCGACGACCGTGAGCAGCCGGCCGGTGGCGCGGTGCCGGAGCGTGACGGTGGCGACCATCCGGTTGCCGAAGGGATACCGGCCCTCACGCCAGCTCACGCCGAGCGCCACCTGGCGCTGGTGGGCGGACACGAGCGTGAACTCCGAGGCCCGCCACGACACGGCGAGCTCGGAGTTGTGCCGGCCGAAGGGGAACGTCCGGGTCTGCCACCCGGGCAGGCGGTGCAGCACGGCCCCGAAGCGGTCCGCCTCCTGCCAGCCGACCACGTCGACACCCGGGCGGCGGGTCAGCCGCAGCGCGTCGAGGTGCGCGTGGTCGGCGGACAGCTTGCGGAACATGTTGAAGCTGGCGACGCCGACGCCGACGGGCTTGAGCCGGACCGGCGCGACCCCGCGGGCGGCCTTCCCGCCCTGGCCGGAGGGCGCGCGCTCCGGGCGCACGACGTGCGGCTCGACCGCACGCGGCGAGGTCGCGGTGACGGCCGTCGGGGCGATCCGGCCGGGCGGCTCCGGCGTACGGTCGACGAACGGGGTGACCAGGAGCGCCGCCACGGTCGCCACGAGCAGCAGCGGCGGCGGGCCCGCCCACGTCAGGGCGCGCCGACCGTCCGGGCGGCGTCCGAGGCGGACCCGTCGGACCACGCGGCTTCCCCTCCACTCGGTCGGCAGGTCCGTTCACGCTAGCCTCGCCAGCCCCGCAAGCCACGCAGGTCACGGGAGTGTCGCCGGATCGGGCGGCCCTTCCGCCGGGTTCAGCGGCGGCAGGCGGCCACCGCGAGCCGGTCGACGAAGTCGTTCATGGTGTGGCCGGAGTGGCCCTTGACCCAGGTGAACGCGACGTCGCCGCGCTCGGCGACCACGGACACCAGGGGCTCCCACAGGTCGCGGTTCGCGACCGGCTTGCGGGCCGAGTTGACCCACCCGCGGGCGAGCCAGCCGCGCCACCAGGCGTCGCGGAAGCAGTTGACGACGTACGTCGAGTCGCTCACCACCAGCAGCGGCCCGTCCAGGGTGCGGACCGCCTCGAGCGCGGCGCGGATCTCCATGCGCTGGTTGGTGGTCGCGGGGTCGTGCCCGGACGAGTGGACCGACGTGTCGAGGGCCCACGCCCACCCGCCGGGGCCGGGGTTGCCGGCGCAGGCGCCGTCGGTGAAGACCTCGCGGGCACCGGTCGGGACGGGCATCGGCGGGCGCGGTGGACGGCGCTTGCGGGGTGGCACGGGAGCACCCTCGCACACCGTCGGGGCGCTACCGTCGGGGGTCGTGAGCCCGCTGGACCTGCTCGGCACCTGGGACCTCGCCCGGGTGGTCGACGACCGCCTGACCGGCGAGCGGCGCGACGTGCGCGGCACGGCCACGCTCACGCAGGAGGCACCCGGACGGGTGCGCTGGAGCGAGGCGGGCACGATGACGTGGGCCGGCCACGAGGTGCCGGTGAGCCGGACGCTGTTCGTGGTGGCGTCCGGGGCGGACTGGTTCGTGGAGTTCGAGGACGGGCGGCCGTTCCACCCCTGGCAGGTCGGCACCCGGGTCGGGCACGTCTGCGCCCCCGACCTCTACTCCGGGCTCATCGGGCTCGACCAGGATCCGATCGACCAGGATCCGATCGAGCGGTGGACGGTCGAGTGGCGGGCGACCGGGCCGGAGAAGGACTACGTGATGACCACGATCCACTCCGGGCGCCGGCCGGCCCGCCACCCGGACCCTGGCTGATGGCCGCACGGGTCAGGCCGCGCGACGGGTGATCGACGCCGCGGCCGGGTGGGTCGCGGGCATCGCGACGGCCGGTCGGGCCGGGCGACGGCTCTCGAGGGCGAGCGTGACGAGGGTGACGACGGCGACGGTGGTGGCGACCGCGGCGACGGCGAAGAAGCCGACGAGGAAGGGGACGAGGGCGGACAGGTCGGACATGGTGGTGCTCCTGGTGCGTGGGGAGGGGGATCGGTACGGGTACCACCGTCCCGCGCACCGCTTGGAGGGGACTGGGAGCGGACTTGGAGGTCAGCCTGGCTCAGCCGATGGCGTCGGCGACGTGCTCGGCGATCGCCAGGCTCGACGTGGCGGCGGGCGACGGCGCGTTCCGGACGCTGGTGATGCCGCCCTCCTGCTCGATCACGAAGTCGTCGACGAGCGCCCCGTCACGGTCGACCGCCTGGGCCCGCAGCCCGAGACGGCTGCGGGCGACGTCGGCGACGCCGATCCCGGGCACGTACCGCTGCGCCGCGTGCAGGTAGGCGCGGGTGGAGAGCACGCCGCGCAGCTCGGTGAGTCCGGTGCGCCAGTGGGTGCCCGAGAACCGCCAGAAGCCCGGCCACGCGAGGGTGTCGGCCAGGTCGCGGGCCGAGAAGGACGCCCGGCCGTACCCGCGCCGGCTCAGCGCGAGGAACGCGTTGGGCCCCACCTCGAGGGCGCCGGAGACCCGGCGGGTGAAGTGCACGCCGAGGAACGGGTAGCGCGGGTCGGGGACGGGGTAGACCATGCCGCGGACCAGGTCCTGCTTGGCCGGGGTGACCGTGAGGTACTCGCCGCGGAACGGCACGATCCGCGGCGCGACCGGTCCGCCGACGAGCCGGCCGAGCCGGTCGGACTGCAGGCCGGCGCAGACCACGAGGCGGTCGACGGTGTGGCGGGCAGCGCCGCAGGAGACGTCGATGCGACCGCGCCGGCGCGCGACCCCGGTGACCTCCGACGACAGGAGGACCTGTCCGCCGGCCGCCTCGATCTCGGCGCCCATGCATTCCGCGACGGCGGTGAAGTCGGTGATCGCCGTGTGCGGCGAATGGAGGGCGGCGACCCCGACGGCGTGCGGCTCGACCTCGGTGATGCCGGCCCCGTCCACGCGGCGCAGCCCCGGGACGCCGTTCTCCCTGGCGGTCCGCTCGAGCGCCTCGAAGCGGCCCATCTCGTCCCGGTCGACGGCGACGACGAGCTTGCCGCACTCGTCGTACGGCAGCCGGTGCTCGGCGCAGTACTCCCGCATCAGGTTGCGCCCTCGCGTGCACAGCGCGGCCTTGAGACTGCCCGGGCGGTAGTAGATGCCGGCGTGCACGACGCCCGAGTTGTGGCCGGTCTGGTGGGCGGCCAGCCGGTCCTCCTTCTCGAGCACGACGACCCGGGCGGCGGGCCGGCGCCGGGTGAGCTCCCGCGCGACGGCCAGGCCCACGATGCCGCCGCCGACGACGCCGATGGTCTCCTCGCGCATGCCCCGATGATCTCCCGTGCTTGCCCGCGAGGCCCCGGTGACCCGGGGCGCGTACCCCGACGGGGGTACGCGTCAGCCCCGGCGCGCGGCCTTGGCGATCGTCTCCTCGACGACCTGGTTGACCCGCGCGCCGATCGGCCAGCCGGCGTAGTGGCACAGGAAGATCACGATCTCGCGCAGGTCCTCGTCGTCGAGCTCGCCGTTGCGGTACGCCGCGGGGATCTGGATCGTCAGCACGTCGTGGCCGCCCGGTGCCCGCAGCATCCCGATCAGCAGCAGCCGCCGGTCCCGGTCGGTGAGGCCCGGGCCGGTTCCAGATGTCGGCGAAGAGGTGGTCGGCGGTGTAGCCGAAGAAGTCGCCGGCCCGTCGGTCATCTCGAAGCCGTAGACCTGCTCCATCTTCTCCAGGCCGCGCCGGCGGGCCTCCGGCAGGTCGTCGAACTTGCTCATGACAGTCCCAGCTCCTTGCCCAGTCTCGGCAGCGCCTGCGTCGCGAGCGGTACGTCGACGCCGAGCTGGTCGGCGAGCGCGATCGCGAACGCCAGGTCCTTCTCGCCCAGCGCCCGGACGTGGTCGAAGATCGGCTGCCAGAAGTCGTCCGGCGGCCAGCGGCGCGGTGGTGTCGCGGAGCATGATCGCGCCCGGGTCCGCCGGTGATCGCGTCGGTGTGCCGGACGACCCGGCCGAGCGCGACCAGGTCGAGCCCGGCCGCCTCGGCCAGCCGCAGCGCCTCGCATCGCGGCCGTGAAGGCCACGAAGTGCATCAGGTTGCGGGCCAGCTTGAAGCGGGTGCCGGCGCCGATCGGGCCGGCGTGCACGACCTCGGTGCCCATCGCCTCGAGCGGCCGGCCGAGCGGCGTCGAACGCCGCCTCGGTGCCGCCGACCATGATCGCGAGCGTGCCCTCCGCGGCGCCCATCGCGCCGCCGGAGACCGGGGCGTCGAGGACAGCAGGTCGTGTCGCCCGGCGGTCCGCGAGCTGCGGCCGGCGTGCCCGGCGCGACGGTCGAGTGGACGACGACCACGGACCCGGCTGCCGGCGGCCAGGACCTCGCCCGACCACCTCGCGCACCTGGTCGTCGTCGCGCACCATCACGCAGACCACGTCGGCACTCGCGCGGCGAGGTCGGCGACCGTCGCCGCGGCGCGCGCGCCGGCCGCTCGAGCTCGGCGACCGGCTCGGGGGCGACGTCGTAACGACCAGGTCGAGCCGCCGGCCCGCGCGGCGAGCCGCAGCGCCATCGGCTTGCCGATGTTGCCGAGGCCGACGAAGCCGACGCACGGGCTCCGGCGGCTCATGGCGGAAGATCTGTCCGCCGTCGACGTCGAGGATCTGGCCGGTGACCCAGGACGCCTCCTCGGAGAGCAGGAACAGGCAGGCGCCGACCATGTCCTCGGGCTGGCCCATCCGCTTGAGGCGCGAGGTCCTTGACCAGCTCCTGGGCGGCGTCGCCGGCCTGGGTGCGGGTCGCCTGCGGTGTCGGTCGGGCCCGGCGCGATCGCGTTGACCCGGATGTTCATCCCGCCGAGCTCGTGGGCGAGCTGCTGGGTCAGGCCGTTCACGCCGACCTTGGCCAGCCCGTAGAAGCCGGAGTAGAGCCACGCCGCGGTGGACGACTGGTTGACGATCGACGCCGCCGCCGCGCTGCTGCATCGCGGGTAGACCGCGCGGGTCATCACCAGGGCGCCGTCCATGTTCACGCTCATGAACCTGCCGGTAGTAGTCCCAGTCGACGCTGATCAGCAGGTCGAACTGCCATGTCGCCGTAGATGGCGGCGTTGTTGACCAGCCGGTCGATGCCGCCGTACGCCGCCACGGTCGCCTCGGCCAGCGCCGTCGGCGGACTCGGCGACGGAGACGTCGCAGCGCACGAACATCGCGGTGCCGCCGACGGCCTCGATCTCCTGGCGACCCGCTCGCCGGCCTCCTCGTTGAGGTCGGCGACCACGACCGCCGCGCCCTCGGCGGCGAGCGCCCTGGCGTAGGCCTCGCCGATGCCCTGCGCCGCGCCGGTGACGACGACGACCTTGTCCTCGAATCTCATCGGTGGCTCTCCTCGCTCGTGGGTTCGGCCGGTCAGGCCGGCTCGGCGATGGTCTTGGTCTCGAGGTACTCCTCGAACCCGGCGACGCCCATCTCCCGGCCGATGCCGGACTGCTTGTAGCCGCCGAACGGCGCGTCCGGGCTGAACCAGACACCGCCGTTGACGGCCAGCGTGCCGGTGCGGATCCGGCGCGGCGACCGCCCTGGCGCGCTCGAGCGACGCCGGAGTCGACCGACCCGGACAGCCCGTACGCCGAGTCGTTGGCGATCCGGACCGCGTCGTCGTCGCCGTCGTGCGGGATCACCACGAGCACCGGGCCGAAGATCTCCTCCTGGGCCAGCCGCGAGGAGTTGTCCAGGCCGGCGACCACGGTGGGCTGCGACCCAGAACCCGGCCGTCCCTGGTCTGGTCGATCGCGGCCGCCGGTGGCGAACCGGCCGCCCTCCTCCTCGGCGAGCCGAGGTAGGCCTCGACCCGGTCGCGCTGGGCCCGGGAGATCACCGGGCCGCAGATCGCGCCCGGGTCGGCGGGGTCCTTCGCGCCGATCGACTCCATCGTCGCGGCGGCGGCCTGCACGGCCTCGTCGTACCGCTCCCGCGGCACCACCAGCCGGGTGGTGATCGCGCAGCCCTGGCCGGCGTGGATGCAGGCGGCGAACGCGGTGGCGCCGGCGACGGCGGCGACGTCGGCGTCGTCGAGCGCGATCGCGGCGGACTTGCCGCCGAGCTCGAGGAAGACCTTCTTCAGGGTCGGCGCGGCCGCGGCCATGATCGCCCGGCCGGTGGCGGTCGAGCCGGTGAAGGACACCATGTCGACCCGCGGGTCGGTGGTCAGCACCGCGGCGACCTCGTTGGACCGCGGGGTGACCACGTTGAAGCACGCCCGGCGGGATGTCGGTGTGCTCGGCGACGAGCCGGCCCAGCTCGCAGGCGACCCACGGGCGTGTCGGGCGCGGGCTTGAGCACGACGGTGCAGCCCGCGGCGAGCGCCGGGCCCGACCTTGGCGAGGTTGATCTGGGTGGGCACGTTCCACGGCGTGATCGCGGCGACCACGCCGACGGGCTCGCGACGCACGGTGCGCCGGCTGCGGGATGCCCATCGGCTGCGGCGACGCCGAGGTCGGTCTCGAACGCGTAGGCCTCCAGCAGGTCGGTGACCCACGCTCAGCCCCTCGACGGGCACGTCGAAGCCGGCCGCGCCCATCATGAAGCCCGGCATCCCGACCTCGGCGGTGGTCAGCGCCCGGAACGTCGTCGGCGTCGTCGAGCAGCGCCTGGTGCAGCTGGCGCAGGCAGCGCACCCGCAGGTCGACGGTCGGTCGCCCAGTCGGACTCGTCGAAGGCGCGGCGGGCGGCGGCGATCGCGGCGTCGACGTCGGCGGCGGTGGCGTCGGGCGCGCGCCGATCTCGCGGCCCGGTGGCCGGGTCGAGGATCGGGTACGTCGCCGCCGTCGGAGGCCGCGACGAGCTTGCCGTCGACCAGCTGCTGGGCCGGCGGGCGTGCCGAGCGGGTCATCGGCGCCGCCTCCTCCTGGGTGATGTAGTCGCCGCGCTCGACCGGCGGCGGCCAGACGGTCGAGGGCAGGTCGGCGTAGGCGGTAGTGCCCGGGCACGCTCGAGGCCGGTCGACCGCCATCCGGTCGAGCAGCGTCTGCGGCGCCTTGCCGGAGCTCGACGATCGCCAGGAACGTGTGCGCGGTCGAGCCGATGTCGAACCAGTCGCGCTGCCAGGCGAACTTCAGCTGCCCGCGTCGGGGCCGTCGCGTCTGGCGCTCGACGCCGAACCAGGAGCCGCCGATGCCGAGGATCTCGAACTCCTCGCCGGTGGCGTCGTCGATGATGCCCGGACCGCTGCTTCCAGAAGCCGACCACCATCCCGTTCCGCTCGTCGATCACGGTGGCCTGGTAGTCGTAGTGCCAGCCGTCGAGGCCGTCCATCTCGATGCCGATCGCCCAGTCGCGGATCTGGTCGCGCCCGACGGCCATGAAGTGCTCGTCGGGGGTGTACATCCAGCCGTACGTCGCGTCCTCGGCGTACGCGCTCGGCCATGATCCTCCAGTCGCCGATCCGCTCGGCCTCGCGGTTGACCTCGAGCCAGGAGTCCCAGAACTCCTCGATCTCCGCGCGGGTCAGGCTCACTCGTCAGTCCTCCTCGATGGCCAGGGCCATCGCCGGGCAGTACTTGACCGCCGGCCGCACTGCGTCCGCAGGGACTCGTCGGGGTGCTCGTGCGAGCAGCACGACCTGGTCGGCGTCCTCGTCGAAGCCGAAGACGTCGGGCGCCTCGCCCTGGCACATCTGGTGCGCCCTGGCACAGCTCGGTGTCGCGCGACGACTTTCACCGCGGCTCACCGGCCCCGGCGGTCGAGCGGTGCTGCGACGCCCTCCTCGACCACCGGATCGCGGCCACCGCCGGTACCGCGACCCCCGGCGACGGCGGGCTGCGAGCTGGATGACCATCTTCGAGGTGTCGTCGCGGTAGCTCTCCGCCGGCTGGGCCATCTCGAACTCGTAGTCGCGCAGGATCACCGAGAAGATCGCCTTGATCTGCATCATCGCGAAGGCGTTGCCGACGCAGCGGTGCTTGCCGGCGCCGAACGGGATCCAGGTCCACCGGTTCTGCAGGTCCTCCTGGCGCGGGTCGAGGTAGCGGCCCGGGTCGAACGGCGTCGGGCTCGGGGAAGTCCTCGGCGATCCGGTTGGACACCCGCGGGGTGGCGCGCGACGATGGTGCCCGGCCGGGATCGCGGTGGCCGGCCGATCTCGATCTCCTCCTGGGCGACCCGCAGCAGGAGGATCAGCGGCGGGTGCAGCCGCAGCGTCTCCTTCAGCGCCGCCTCGAGCCGCGGGATCGAGCGCAGCGCCTGGAAGGAGACCTCCGAGCGCCGTCGGCGTACAGGTCGTCGAGCTCCTCGACGACCCCGGCCATCACGTCGGGGTGCCGCATCAGCTCGATCAGCGTCCACGCCGCGGTGCCCGAGCGAGGTGTGGTGCCCGGCGAACATCATCGAGATGAACATGCCGGTGATGTAGTCGGCGCTCATGTCGAGCGAGATCAGCACGTCGAGCAGGTCGCGCTCCTCCTGCGCGACCTGCCCGCGCGCCTTGCGGCGGTCGATGATCGCCTGCACGAGCTCGACCAGCCTCTCCCGCGCGCGCGTCGCGCCGCCGGAAGGACTCGATGTCCGGCGTAGGGGTCGACGTACGCCAGCGCGTCGGTGCCGCGCTCGAGCTCGTGGTAGTGCTGGGCGAAGCGACGCGTCGAGCTCCTCGCGGAACGGCTTGCCCGATCAGGCAGGCCGAGGTGGTGTAGATGGTCAGCTCGGCGAACAAGTCGAGCAGGTCGATCTCGCCCTCGTCGCCCCAGTCGGCGACCATCCGCCGGATCTCGTCCTCGATCGTCGCGGCGTGGCCGCGCATCATGTCGCCGCGCAGCGCCTGGTTCTTCAGCGTCTGCTGGCGCTCCTCGGGCGAGGCGTCGAAGACGACGCCCTTGCCGAAGATCGGCGTCATGAACGGGTACGCCGCGGCCTGGTCGAGCGTCGAGTCCGGCGCCCGGAAGAACTGCTCGTTGGCCTCGCGCACCGCGACACAGCACGACGTCCTTGTCGGCGAGCCGGAACCGGCCGATGTCGCCGCACTCGGCGCGGACCCGCTCGAAGCAGCTCGATCGGGTCGACGCGCAGCTCGGCGAGGTGGCCGTGCGGTCTGTCGGGGACCGGCGTCGATCCTCGGGGATCGCGCGTAGCGAGAGCCTCGGCGGATGTCGAGCTGCGAGACGCTCATCGTCTCCTCCAGCGGTGCCTCGGGGTTGACTTCGATCAGGTTCAGGTGCACGCCGCGGGGGGCGCTGACGACGGTGGCGATCGCGTCGGCGATCGCGGCGGGCTTGAGGAAGTGCGGGTGCCGGGCGCAGCCCGAAGCTGGACCCACCGGTTGAGCACGAACGCCGGCCTCGTCGTCGTCCCAGTCGGAGCCCATCTCGCTCCAGGTCGGGCCGGGGCGGACGATCGAGGCGCGCACGCCGGTGCCCTCGAGCTCCATCTGCATCGCGTGCGCCATGCCCTCCAGGCCCCACTTGCCGGCGGCGTACGACGACATGAACGGCCGCGCCCGCACGGCGACGTCGGACGAGACGAACACCACGTCGCCGCGGCGTGCGCTCGACCATGCCGGGCACGAACGCGCGCACCAGCCGGTGCGCGCCCGACGAGGTTGAGGTCGAGCTCGCGCGGCGAACCGCTCGGTCTCGACCTCGTGGATCGTGCCGGGCCCGACGCGCGCCGGCGTTGCTGACGACGCACCTCGATGTCGCCGAGGTCGGCGGCGACCTTCTCGGCGAACGTCGCCACCGAGACGTCGTCGGTGACGTCGAGCGCGTGCGCGACCGCCTCGCCGCCCGCCTCGCGGATCTGCGCGGCCAGCTCCTCGCACCGGTCGATGCGCCGGGCGCCGAGCGCGACCGGGAACCCGGCGCGGCGAGGGTCAGCGCGGTCGCGGCGCCGATCCCGGACGACGCGCCGGTGACCACCGCCGGCCGCCGGGCGGGCTGCGCGTACTTGCCCTTCGGGGGTGGGTCATCGGGCCTCCACCCGCATCGGCGCCGACGGCGAAGCCGCGGACGTTGAGGGAGTGCACCCGCCGGCAGGCGGTCGTGGTCGACCTCGATGACGCGGGCCCGCTCGACGAGCGCCGTCAGGGCGACCCGCGCCTCGAGCCGGGCGAGGTTGGCGCCGAGGCAGAAGTGCCGGCCGCCGCCGAAGGACAGGATCCTGCGCGAGCTCGTCCGCGATCCCGGGTGATGTCGTACTCGTCCGGGTCGGGAGAAGACCGACGCGTCGCGGTTGGCCGAGCCCAGGCACAGCAGCAGCTTGGCGCCCTGCGGAGCGACCCGGCCGTGCAGCTCGACGTCGCGCAGGAGGTAGCGGGCCAGGAGCTGGCTCGAGGTGTCGAACCGCAGGGTCTCCTCGACCCACGGCGCCACCAGGTCGATGTTGCCGGCGCCGCCGAAGACCAGCGCCTGCTGCTCGGGGTGCCGGGTGAGGTGGTACGTCGCGTGCCCGAGCAGCTTGGTCGTCGTCTCGTTGCCGGCGACGACCATGAGGAACAGGAACGCGATCACGTCGTCGTCGGTGAGCCGCTCGCCGTCGATCTCCGCCTCGATCAGGGCGCTGGTCAGGTCGTCGGTCGGCCGACGCCGGCGCTGGGCGACCATGTCGAGGTAGTAGGACGACCAGCCAGAGCGAGGCCTCGGCACCGGCCGGGCGGCACGTCGTACACGCCGTCCTCGCGGTGGACCACCAGGTCGGCCTGGCGGCGCACCTCGGCGCGGTCCTCCTCCGGCACGCCCATCATCTCGGAGATGACGTCCATGGGGAGCTTGCCGGCGAAGTCGGCGATCCAGTCGAAGCTCTCCCGCTCGAGGCACTCGCCGAGGTAGCGGTCGGTGAGCTCCTGGATGCGTGGGAGCAGGTCGTGGACCCGGCGCGGCGTGAACCCGCGCGACACGAGCGAGCGCAGCCGCTTCTGTCGCGGGGGGTCCATGCCGAGGATCGACATCACCTTGTGGGCGTCCGGACCCCAGGCGGACTTCTCGATGGCGACGCCCGTACGAGTTGGAGTACGTGCCCTCGGTGCGCAGCGCCGTCGGCGATGTCCTGCGTGCCGGGTCAGCGCCCACAGGTCCAGGTCGGGGTTGTGGTGCAGCGGCTCGTGCTCGCGCAGCCAGGCGTAGACGGGATAGGGGTCGTCCTGGAACGCGTAGTCGTAGGGGTCGAGAGACCAGGCGGCCCTGCTGGGCGGTGGTCATGCGTTGCCCCTCATGATCACGGCGACGACCGTGTCGAGCCGCTCGCCCATCTCGGTGTAGGTCATCAGTCCCATGCCGGCCTGCAGGAGCGCCCCGGAGAACGCCATCGTCAGCGCCTCGACCAGCCCGTCCGCCAGTGCGGGGTCGCCGTCGCCGACGGCCGCGCGGAACCGCCGGACCAGCTCGGTGCCGATGCGCAGCCGCAGGTCGTCGACCTCGGGGTCGGAGCCGAGCAGCGCCGGCGTGACCGCGGCGGCCAGCTCCGGCGCGGACGCGAGCCGGCGGACAGGCTGCGCGGTCACCGAGCGGACGCGGGCGACGGGGTCGTCCCCCACCGGCTCCGCGCCGGCGTCCTCGACCAGGAAGCGCCAGAACAGCTCGGCGTACAGGCGGTTCTTGGAGGCCAGGTAGGTGTACGCCGTCGCCGGCGAGACACCCGCGCGCTGCGGCGACGGTGCGGATCGTCAGCGTGTCCGGACCGACGGCCCGCAGCTCGGCGCGGCCGGCCGCGATCAGGCGCTCGGCGGTGGAACTGGACACCTGTCCAAACTAGAACGTGTTCCCATTCGGCGCAAGGTCCTCAACTTCCCCGGAATCATCTGCCATCCTTCGGGACACGACGCACGCGGCGTCGGTCCCCGAGGAGGCGCGCCCCATGCTCAACCGGTCCCTGGCCGCAACCGTGGCCCTGTTCACCCTGCTGCTCACCGCCGGCTGCGGCGGCGACGGCAACAGCAACGGCGACGGGGGCTCGGACGCCCCGGCGGCCGGCAGCGGCGTGTGCGGCGCCGGGGGTACCGACGGCCTGCTCAAGGAGGTCTGCGACAAGGGCACGCTCACGGTGTCCACCGACCCGGCGTACCCGCCGCAGTCCTCGCTCGACCCGAAGACCAACACCTACAAGGGCTTCGACATCGACGTCGCGACCGAGATCGCGCACCGCCTCGGCGTCGACATCGCCTGGGAGACGCCCTCGTGGGACGTCATCACGGCGGGCAGCTGGAACGACCGCTGGCAGATGAGCGTCGGCTCGATGACACCGACCAACGACGCGCCAGAAGGTCCTCGACTTCACCGAGCCGTACTACTACACGCCCGCGGTGGTGGTGGTCAACAAGGACAACACCAGCGTCACCGACATCTCGACCGACCTGGACGGCAAGAAGATCGGCGTCTGCAGCGGCTGCACCTACGAGCAGTTCCTCAGACAGACCCTGGAGATCAAGG
Organism: uncultured Actinomycetota bacterium; assembly: GCA_963763225.1. Taxonomy (GTDB): domain Bacteria; phylum Actinomycetota; class Actinomycetes; order Propionibacteriales; family Nocardioidaceae; genus Nocardioides. Next base: position 422,307 of record CAVXNT010000011.1, read on the forward strand.
GCTTCACGTTCGACTTCGTCGATCGACGACGCCGACATCCACGGCTACGACACCGACACCACCGCGCTGCAGGACCTCGCGCTCGGTGACGGCACCCGCCTCGACGCGGTGATCACCTCGCTGACGACCGCGCAGGGCTACGTCGACGCGGGCAACCCGGTCAAGATCGTCGGCGACCCGGTGTTCTACGAGCCGCTGGCCGTGGCGTTCGACAAGACCTCGCAGGCCGACCCGACCAGCCTGGTCGAGGCGGTCGACAAGATCGTCGGCGAGATGCACGACGACGGCACGCTGACCGAGCTGTCGAAGAAGTGGTACGACGGACGATCGACGTCCACAATGACCGTCCAGCAGTGAGCTCAGGAGGCCACGACTCGACCACTGGAGAGGCTCGCGCTCGCCAGCGCCCGGGTCCCGTTCCGGCTGAAGGTGGCCGCCGTCTGGGTGGTCATCTTCACCCTGCTCACCCTGTTCGTGCTGGCCGCCGGCTTCGACCGGCAGTGGATCAGCGACAACATCCGCTACATCTCCGGCGGGCTGCGGTACACGATGATGATGGCCCTCGGGGGCATCGCGATCGCGATCGTGCTCGCGACGCTGGGAGCGCTGGCGCGCCTGTCGTCGAACCCGGTCGCCTACGGCATCTCCGGCTTCTACGTCTCGTTCTTCCGGGGCACGCCGCTGATCGTGCAGATGTTCCTGATCTACCTGGCGCTGCCGCCGGTCGGGCCGCAACCTGGCCGACAAGTACACCTGGCTCCCGTCCGGCTTCGAGTCCGCGCTGATCCTGGACGCGGCCGTCGCCGGCACCCTGGCGCTGGGCCTGAACTACGGCGCCTACATGACCGAGATCTTCCGCGCCGGCATCCAGGCCGTCGCGGTCGGCCAGTCCGAGGCGGCCGACGCGCTCGGCCTGACGCACGGGCAGAAGATGCGCAAGGTGATCCTGCCGCAGGCGTTCCGGGTGATCATCCCGCCGACCGGCAACGAGTTCATCGCGATGATGAAGGACACCGCACTGGTCTCCTTCCTCGGCGTGACGATCGCCAGCGCCGAGATGTTCCGGCGCGCGCAGCTGCTCGGCAAGGCGGACTTCAAGAACCTCGAGGCCTACCTCGCGGTGGCGCTCCTCTACTGGGGCCTCACCGCGATCTTCTCGTTCTTCCAGCGGCGCCTGGAGAAGCGGCTCGAGCGCGGCTACGTCCGGACGCCGACGAAGAAGATGCCGGTCGCAGCCGCCACGGCGGAGGCGGAGGGATCGCGCATGAGCGAGCCGCATCGTCCGCATCGAGGGGCTGCACAAGAAGCTTCGGCCACCTCGAGGTGATCCGGGGTGTCGACCTGGAGGTGCACCGCGGCGAGGTCGTGGTGATCTTCGGCCGGTCCGGGTCGGGCAAGTCCACGCTGCTGCGCTGCGTGAACATGATCGAGGACCCGACCGAGGGCACCATCGAGGTCTCCGGGATCAAGCTGGCCGGCGGCCACCGCACCCGGCGCAAGCGCCGCCAGATCCGGCAGCTGCGGCTGCACACCGGCATGGTGTTCCAGCAGTTCAACCTGTTCCCGAACATGACCGTCCTCGACAACGTCATGGTCGGGCCACTGAGCGCCGGCCAGGACAAGGAGGGCGGCGATCCGGACCCGCGCCCTCGACCTGCTGGACCGGGTCGGCCTGGCCGACAAGGCCAAGGAGCACCCGATCCGGCTGTCCGGCGGCCAGCAGCAGCGGGTCGCGATCGCCCGGGCGCTGGCCATGCACCCCGACGTGATGCTCTTCGACGAGCCGACCTCCTCGCTCGACCCGGAGCTCACCGGCGAGGTGCTGTCCGTGATGACCTCGCTGGCCAGGGACCTGCACATGACGATGATGGTGGTCACCCACGAGATGGGCTTCGCCCGCGAGGTGGCCGACCGGATGTGCTTCTTCCACGAGGGTCTCATCCTGGAGGAGGGCCCGCCCGAGCAGATTGTTGCGTCGCCGACGCGTCCTGAGACCAAGACTTTCCTCGACGCGGTCCTCTGACCGCGGATTATGCTCGGCGGACCCGCCGGAAGGACCTCGATGATCAGGACCACGCCGTTCCACGCACGGCTCAGCGAGCTCAACGACCAGCACCTGTACACGCACTGGCAGGGCACCCTGTCGCCGCTGCGCTACAGCCACGCGCCGAAGCACGAGTACTTCGCGGTCCGCAACAGCCTCGGCGTCTTCGACACCTCGCCGCTGTTCAAGTACCGGATCACCGGCGCGGACGCCGAGCAGCTGCTCATGGGCGTGCTCACCCGCGACATCCGCACCTGCCGGCCCGGACAGGCGATGTACACGGTCTGGTGCGACGACCGGGGCTTCGTCATGGAGGACGGGGTCGTCTTCCGGCACGCGTCCAACGAGTTCCTGCTCACCGCCGCCCGGCCGGCGCTCGGCTGGTTCGCCGACCACGGCCGGCACCTGCGGGTCGCGATCGAGGACGTCTCCGACCACTACGGCATGCTCGCCGTGCAGGGCCCGAAGTCGCGGCTCGTGCTCGGGGACCTGGTGGAGGCCGTGGACGGGCTGGCGTTCTTCGACCACGCGGACGCGAAGATCGGCTCGGCCCCGGTCACCGTGTCGCGCACCGGCTACACCGGCGACCTCGGCTTCGAGATCACGGTCGGCGCGGACGACGCGATCGCCGTGCTCGACGCCGTGCTCGAGGCGGGCCGGCCCCACGGCGTACGCCCGTTCGGCGAGGAGGCGCTGATGATGCTGCGCATCGAGGCCGGCCTCGCCCTCATCGACGTCGACTGGCACAACAGCCGGACCGCCTGGGTCGACGCCGACCGGGTCACGCCCAGGGAGCTCGGCATGGCCTGGATGCTGCGCGGCATCGACGACGACACCCGCCCGTTCGTCGGGCGCGACGCGATCCGCCGCGAGCTCGCCGGCGGGACCTCCCGCTGGGCGACCACCGGCTTCGTCGTCGACTGGGAGGACTGGGACCGGTTGTACCGCGGCGCCGGGCTGCTGCCGCCCAAGGACCCGCACCCGGTCCCCTACGAGGTGATGCTGCGCGAGGACACCGACGGCGGGGCCGGCGCGGAGATCGGCTACGCGACGGCGTTCATGTACTCCCCCGTGCTCCAGCGCCACATCGGCATGGGCCGGGTCCGGCCCGACCTGGCCGCGCCCGGCACCACCGTCCACGTGGAGCTGACCCTCAACCACCACACCGTGACCGTCGCCGCGCAGACGGCCCGGCTGCCCCTGTTCAACCCCGCGAGAAAGACGGCCCGCTGATGACCAGCTCCCCCTCGACGTACGACGCCATCGTGGTCGGAGGTGGTCACAACGGGCTGGTCAACGCCGCCTACCTGGCCAAGTCCGGGCTGCGCACGCTCGTCCTCGAGCAGCGCCACCTGGTCGGCGGGGCCGCGATCACCGAGGAGCTGCTGCCCGGCTTCTCGTTCACGACGTTCTCCTACGCGCTGAGCCTGCTGCGCCCCGAGATCATCCACGAGCTCGACCTGGTGAAGCACGGCTTCCTGCCGCTGATGATGCCGTCGTCGTTCCACCCGACCGGCGACGGCGACTACCTGCTGCTCGGCGACGACCACGCCCAGAACGTGCAGGAGATCCGGCGGCACTCGCGCCACGACGCCGACGCCTACGAGCGCTACCACCACGACCTGGACCGGGTGTGCCAGGCGATCCAGCCGCTGTTCGACAACCCGCCGCCGAACCTGTGGGGCAAGGACCCCGAGGACCAGGCCGACGTGGCCTGGCTGCTGGACCACCTCGGCTCGGTCGAGCGCGGCGTCATGCACGACACCGTGCGGCTGCTGACCGGCAGCGCCGCCGACTGGCTGGACGACTACTTCGAGCACGACGCGATCAAGGGCTTCCACGCCTCCTCGAGCATCATCGGGACCAAGATCGGCCCGATGTCGCCCGGCTCCGGCCTGGTGCTGCTGTTCCACAAGATGGGCGAGCACGACGGGAGCCTCGGCTCGTGGGCCTTCCACAAGGGCGGCAACGGCGGGTTCACCCAGGTGCTGGCCCGCGCCGCCGAGGCGTTCGGCGCCGAGATCCGGCTGGAGTCGCCGGTGACCGGCGTGCTGACCCGCGAGGGCCGCACGACCGGGGTCGTGCTCGCGGACGGGACCGAGTTCCACGCGCCGGTCGTGGTCTCCGCGCTCGACGCCCGGCGTACCTTCCTCGAGCTGGTCGACCCGCGCGAGCTGCCCGGCGACCTGGTCGACAACGTCGAGCGCACGAAGTACCGCGGCGTCTCGGCGAAGGTGAACTTCGCCCTCGACGGGCTGCCGGTCTTCCCCGCGCTGCCCGACACCGTCGACCACTACGGCGGCTTCCTCAACATCGGCCCGACCATCGAGTACGTCGAGCGCGCGTTCGACGCCGCGAAGTACGGCTGGTACAGCGACCAGCCGTTCATCGACGCCGCCATCCAGTCGGTCGTCGACCCGGACATGGCGCCGCCGGGCAAGCACGTGATGTCGTGCTTCGTGCAGTACGCGCCGTACGAGCTGCGCGGCAGCGACTGGGAGACCGAGCGGGACAACTTCGCCGACAAGGCGCAGGCCGTGCTGGAGTCGCACTTCCCGGGCTTCGGCGACCTGGTCCTGCACCGCGAGGTGGTGACGCCGGTCGACATCGAGCGGCACACCGGGCTGTCGGAGGGCAACATCTTCGCCGGCGAGTTCCTCGCCCCGCAGATGTACTTCTTCCGCCCCGCGCCGGGCTGGAGCCAGTACGCCACCCCGATCGACGGCTACTACCAGTGCGGCTCGGGCACCCACCCGGGCGGCTGCGTGATCGGGTCCCCCGGCAAGCTGGCCAGCCAGCGGATCCTGCGCGACCTCAAGCGGTGACCAAGACTAGAACGTGTTCTTATTTGGGTCGCGGTACCCCTAGAGTCCCGCCATGGGCCAGTTCTCCCGCGCGGAGCTCGAGTCGGCGTTCCAGCACTACCAGGACGAGGTGGACCGGATCGCCGGCTCCGGCGACTGGGCGCGGTTCGCGGACCTGTTCGCCGAGGACGCGACGTACCACGAGCACGCCTACGGCCGGTTCGCCGGCCGCGAGGAGATCCGGCGCTGGATCGTCGACACGATGACGGCGTTCCCGGGCAGCGCGATGCCGCGCTTCCCGATCGAGTGGCACCTGGTCGACGAGGGGCGCGGCCGGATCGTGTGCGAGGTCTGGAACGACTTCGTCGACCCCGGCGACGGCGAGCGGCACGGCGCCAGCAACATCACGATCCTCACGTACGCCGGCGACGGGCTCTGGTCGCACGAGGAGGACGTCTACAACCCGGCGACCTTCCTGCGCGCGACGAAGCGGTGGGCGCAGGTCGCCGAGGCCCACGGCCGGCTGCCCGACGAGGGCCGGGCGTGGCTCGCGGCGTACGCCCGCTGAGCGGGGCGCGCACCGCATGTAACGCCCGGTTACCCGCTGTTCCCACGGTGCTGCAACCTGGTGGGAGGAAGGGGTGACACGGCGTTACAGCTGGTGCGCCGCCCTGATCAGGCCACCGAGCCGCCCGATGCTCTACATTCGGCCGACGTGAGCGCTCAAGCCCCTTCCGCCGTCATCCTGATCCGGGCGGAGAAGTTCGTGCCCAACCCGGCCACCGCGGCCGACAACGCCTTCCAGCACGACGTGCCGGTCGGCCAGTCCGACGAGGTCACGTCGCAGCATGGCGCTGGCCGAGATGGACGCCCTGGCCCAGGCGCTGCGGGACGCGGGCGTGCGGGTGCACGTGTTCCGCGACGAGGACCACACCCGGCCGGACAGCGTCTTCCCGAACAACTGGCTCTCGACCCATGCCGGCGGCTACGTCGCGGTGTACCCGATGTATGCGTCGAACCGCCGCCACGAGCGGCGCGCCGACGTGCTGGAGATGCTCAAGTCGCAGTACCGGCTGCCAGACGATCGTCGACTACTCCGGCCTCGAGCCGGACGGCATCTTCCTCGAGGGCACCGGCGCGATGGTGCTCGACCACGTGTCCCGGGTCGCCTACATGGCGGTCAGCCACCGCGCCGACAGCCACGTCCTGGAGCGGTTCTGCAGCGACTTCAACTACGAGCCGATGGCCTTCGAGGCGGTCGACTCCGACGGCGTGCCGGTCTACCACACCAACGTGATCGCCTGCGTCGGCACCGACGTCGCGCTGATCGCGCTGGACATGATCCCCGACGAGCAGCGCCGCGAGCAGGTCCGCGAGCGGCTCACCGTCAACGGCCGCAAGGTCGTCGCCACTGACCGAGGAGCAGATCCGCGAGTTCGCCGGCAACGCCGTCGAGCTCTGCGGGCGGACGCCGGAGGGCAGGCGGCGCTACATCATGGCCATGTCGGGGCGCGCCCGGCGGAGCCTGCGCCCGGACCAGGTGGCCGCGATCGAGGAGTCCTGCGAGATCGTCGCCGTCGACATCCCCACCGATCGAGCTGGCGGGCGGGTCGGTGCGCTGCATGATCGCCGGCATCCACCTCGACCGGCGCGGCCCGTGACCGCCGAGCCGGAGCTCACCGAGGCCGTCGAGGCCATCAACGAGGAGCACCCGACCACCCAGGACGGCCAGGACGTGTTCCTCGCCGACGCCCACGCCTGAGGCGGGCGCGACAGTCGGGTTTCGGCGGACAAGCCGGCGGTGGGCTCCGCCGGGCTCACAGGAGACCCATGGGAGAGCGCACAGAGGCCGTCCGCGGCCGGCGTTCCTAGGTTCGGCCCATGACCAACGCACCACTCCCCACCAGCACCCGACGCCGGCGCCGCTGGCGCCGGATCGTCGCCGGCACCCTCATGGCCGGGTCGCTCGCCCTCACGACGGCCTGCGGCGCGGCGACGGCCGACCCGTCCTCCCCGTCGTCGCAGCCGGGTCGTCGACCTCGACCGGATCGGGCACGACGCTCGGCCAGGGGTCGGCGACGTCGTCCCACGCGGTCTCGCAGGGGTCCTGATGGCCGTCGCCGCGCACGACTGGGAGCTGTGGAGCACGCAGGCCCGCATCGTGGTCACCGGGCCCGACCGCCTCGCCGACGCCCTCGAGATCGCGCACGCGCTGCTGGCCGAGGTCGAGCTGGCCGCGAGCCGGTTCCGCCCGGACAGCGAGGTGCGGCGGCTCGCCGCACGCGCGACGTCGGCGCCCGCACCGGTCTCGCCGATGCTGGGGCACCTGTTGCGCGCCGCCCTGGCCGCCGCCGAGGCGACGGAGGGCGCGGTCGACCCGACGGTCGGGAGCGGCGCTCGCGGCCTCGGCTACGACCGCGACATCGCGAGTTCAGGCCGAGATCGCGGCCGACGACGGGACGACCGCGTGACCGTCGTACGCCGGGTGCCGGGCTGGCGCTGCATCCGGCTGGACGACCACGGGCTGTCGATGCCGGCCGGCGTCGAGCTCGACCTCGGGGCGACGGCGAAGGCGGCGGCCGCCGACCTCGTCGCCGCCCGGATCGCCGAGCAGCTGGACACCGGCGTGCTGGTCAACCTCGGCGGCGACATCGCCACCGCGGGGCCGGCGCCGGCCGGCGGCTGGCAGGTCACGGTGCAGGACGGCGACGGGGAGCCGGCCGCGCACGTCGCGCTGCCCGCCGGCGCCGCGCTGGCCACGTCCAGCACGCTGCGCCGGACCTGGCATCGCGCGGGCCGCACCGTCCACCACATCGTCGACCCCAGCACCGGCCGTGCCGCCGTACCGGAGTGGCGGACCGTCTCGGTCGCCGCGGCCACCTGTGTCGACGCGGCCACCTGTGTCGACGCGAACACCGCGAGCACTGCCGCCATCGTCAAGGGCCGCGCCGGGCGACCTGGCTGCGCCTGCGCGGCCACACCGCGCGCCTGGTCGACGGCGCCGGGTCTGGTCCACCTCGTCGGCGGCTGGCCGGACGAGCACGGCTACGCGCGGCTGAGGGTCAGGCGGAGCCGACATCCCCTCGGCGACGCACCACTGTGCGGCGGTGTAGGTCGCCATGACGGCGCCGTCGAGTGCGCGGTGCGCGATCGCCCAGCGAGGAACGTGCGGACCCCGAGCAGGGTGTCGGAGAGCAGGAACAGCGAGGCCCCTGCCAGCACCCGGCCGCGGCCGCGGTCGTGGTCGATCGCGGCAGCCGCGGCGACCATCGTGGCCAGGGTCCGCCGTACGCCGCGACGGGCAGCGCGAGCGCACGATCCTTGCGTGCGGCGACGAGCGCCATCCCGGCGGCCGCGGCGGCGCTGGCGGCCAGGAGCCGGCGCCGGCCGGGCGACGCGAGGAGCGGCACGGACGAGCGGCCCGGAACGCCGCGACGTAGGCGACGTGGGCGCCGAGGAAGGAGCTGAGCCCCGCCAGGAACGCGCGCCGACCCTCACCCATCAGCGCGACGTCGCCGCCCCACGAGAACGCCTGCGCCGCCATCAGCGCACCCGGACCCGCCCCGCGCCGCCAGCACCGGCATCAGGAGCGGCTTGGTGAGGATCCGCCCGCGCCGCCTACGCTGCGGCGCGGCAGCGAGCGCGGTGTCGGTGACCGCCAGGACGAGGTAGGCGGCCCCGAGTCGGCCGCGGGGGTGGTGACGCACCGGACCAGCCTGCCCGATGTCCGGGTCGGCAGACAGCCCCCGTCCTGCGAGGGCCGGCCTCCTACTCAACTCAGCTCGTGGTCAGCGAGGTGCGCGACGGCATCGCGACGACGGGCGGGGTCGCCCGGGGTCGACGTCCCGGCGCGGGACCCTAGAGGTCGCCGGAGGACCCGTCGTCCGGTGGGCCGGCCTGCCGCTCGACGTGCTCGGCGGCGAGCGTCAGGTAGACGGCGGCGGTCCACGTGTAGGCGCGGTCGCGCAGCCCTGCGCCGGTGCGTGCGTCGAAGTTCTCGGCGAACCCGGAACGCTCGCAGAGCCGCCGGAACCGCGCGCTGACGTCGTCGGCGAGCGCGGTGCAGCCGGAGTCTCGGAGACCGGCCTCGATGAGCGCGGTCGAGGGCGCCCAGATCGGTCCTCGCCAGTAGCCGTCGTCCTCGTAGTGCGGTGAGGTCGCCGGCTCGGTCGCCAGGCCCCAGTCGGTGAGGTGCGCGCCGGCAGCCCGCGCGACAGCCGACCGCACCGCCTCCGGCAGGCGGTCGCCGAGCACGAGCGGCAGGAGGTTGAGCAGGCTGGTGGACGCGCTCGGCTCGCCGTCCATGGCTCCGCGAGCGATGAAGGCGTCACCGTTCCACAACTCGTCGAGGAGCGCGTCGACCAGGTCGTCGCCGCGCCGCCTCCAGTCCGCGGCCGGGCGCCCGAGCTCCTCGGAGAGGTCGGCGAGCACCTCGAACTGGACCGCCAGGAAGGCGGCGAGGTCGGGCGCCTCGATGACCCGCTCGCGGTCGAAGGTGGTGGCGTTGTCCCAGCCGCTGTCGTTGCCGTGCTGGTAGTAGGACAGGGCGTGGCCGGTCGCGCGGCTGGTCGAGCCAGAACCGCGACCACGCGGCCAGCCGGTCGTGGACTCGCGACAGCTCGCCGCGGTGAGTCGCGGCCAGCGGTACGACGCAGACGCGCCAGCGCCCAGCCGTGGATCGGCGGCTTGACGTAGTTGTGGAGGACCTCCGAGTGGGTGATCGAGTCCGGGAGGGCGCCGGTCGCGTCCTGATGGTCGAAGGGCGCGAGGAGCTGGTCGAGGGCCAGGTCGGGTCAGCCCGGGCGCGAGCGCGAGCGCGTTGAAGCAGTGGTCCCAGCTCCACACCTTGTCCATCCAGTGCTTCGACATCAGGACCGACTCCCGGGCGACGAAGCCCGCCGGCGCGACGGTGGCCGACCAGAGCACATAGGCGGCCAGCGCGGCGGCCGGCGTCTCGGCGCTGCGCCAGGGCGCGACCGCCTCGAGGTACTGCGCGAACGCCTCCCCCGAGGCCGCGACGACGTCCTCGAACCTCGCCGTCGCCCGGTACTCGGGGCTCGCGGTCGCCGTCTCCTCGATGGCCGCCTCCCATGGCTCGCCGTCCGCGCCGAGCACGACGTCGCGCGTGGCCGCACCCAGGGCGCCCGCACCCGTCAGGTCCAGCGACCCCGCGACGCGGGTGACCCGGTAGCGCCGACCGGTCTCATAGGACGTGAACACGGCGGCGTCGTCGACCGGGTCCACGAAGAGGTACGTGCCCGTGAACGGCGTCAGCCCACCCGCGGCGTCGGTGAGCCGTAGGGCAACCGGTCCCCGGACCCGGATGGCGTTCGGCCCGTCGAAGGTCGCTTCCACCGACGAGCCGTCCGCTCCGTGCCACGCCATCACCGCGGCCTCAGCGCGCCACGTTCTGCGGGCTTCGCCTGCCCTGACATGACCGCCTTCTGCCGCCTCGACGAGCTCGGCCTCGTCGTCACGGGGCAGCGCATCGAACCCGACCGAGCTGTGCTCGCGTGCCGGGTCGTCGAACCGGATCAGTGGTGCCGCCGCTGCGGCTGCGAAGGGACCCCGCGTGACACGGTGATCCGCCGGTTGGCGCACGAGCCGCTGGGCTGGCGCCCGACCATGCTCGAGGTCGTCGTGCGCCGCTACCGCTGCGCCGGCTGCGGACACGTGTGGCGCCAGGACACCACCGCTGCAGCCGAGCCCCGGGCGAAGTTGTCGCGCCGCGGGCTGCGGTGGGCACTGGAAGGCATCGTGGTCGGCCACCTCACCGTGGCCCGCGTCGCCGAAGGCCTCGGGGTGGCGTGGAACACCGCCAATGCAGTCCTGGCCGAAGGCAGGCGTGTCCTCATCGACGACGAGCACCGGTTCGACGGCGTCAAGGTCATCGGGGTCGACGAACACGTGTGGCGCCATACCCGGCGCGGCGACAAGTACGTGACCGCGATCATCGACCTCACCCCGGTCCGCGACGGCACCGGTCCGGCGAGGCTGCTGGACATGGTCGAGGGCCGCTCCAAGCAGGCGTTCAAGACCTGGCTCGCCGCCCGCGACGAGGCGTGGCGCGACGCCATGGAGGTGGTCGCGATGGACGGGTTCACGGGCTTCAAGACCGCCGCAGCCGAGGAGGTCCCCGACGCAGTCGCGGTGATGGATCCCTTCCACGTCGTGCGCCTGGCCGGCGACGCCCTGGACAAGTGCCGGCGACGGGTGCAGCTCAGATCCACGGCCACCGCGGCTTCAAGGACGACCCGCTCTACAAGTCGCGGCGCACACTGCACACCGGCGCCGACCTGCTCACTGACAAGCAGGCCGACAGGCTGCGGGCCCTGTTCGCCGACGACGCCCACGTCGAGGTCGAGGCCACCTGGGGCATCTACCAGCGGATGATCGCCGCCTACCGCCACGAAGACCGGCGCCAGGGCCACGAACTGATGGTCAAGCTGATCGACTCCATCAGCAGCGGCGTGCCGGAGGCGCTGGCCGAGATCACCACGCTCGGCCGGACCCTGAAGAAGCGCGCCGCCGACGTGCTCGCCTACTTCGACCGCCCCGGCACCTCCAACCTGACTTGGGTCACCTGCACAGATTCGTGGGGGCCGCAGGTCGCTGACCTGCGATGATGTGCGTGCGAGGTGTGTGGCTAAGGCACTAATTCGGTCGGTACGATCGACGGATGGCCTGGGTTCGGCGGGTTCGGACGGCCTCGGGCGCCACTGCGGTGCAGATCGCGGAGTCGGTGGACGGCAAGCGCCGCATCGTGCGACATGTGGGCTCGGCGCGCGATGAGGCCGAGTTGGGGCTGCTCATGGCCGAGGCCCACCGGCTGCTGGCCGACGATGCGCAGCGTGAGCTCGATCTTGGGCTGACACCGACCGTCCCGAAGGCGGTGCTGGTCCCGGCGCCGGCGCAGGAGTTGATCCCGGGTGAGCCGCCCGCGCGGCGGTGGGTGCGTCGCGCGCACGTGCTCAAGACCAACGCCAGCCTGCTGTACGAGGCCCTCGCGGGGGTCTACGCCGACCTCGGGTTCGACGCGGTTGGCGATGACGTCTTCCGCGACTTGGTCATCGCCAGAATCGTCGAGCCGACCAGCCTGCTCGACATCGATCGGGTCCTGGCCGAGCTGGGGCGGGTGTCTGCGTCGCACTCGACCCGGAAACGGACCCTGCGCCGGTCGCAGGTCGGGGGCTACCGAGATGTGGTCGCAGCGGCTTGCTTTGCCCACGCCGCCACTCACGGCGACGTCTCGCTGGTGCTCTACGACGTGACCACGCTGTACTTCGAGGCAGAGAAGGAAGACGAGCTTCGCAAGGTCGGCTACTCCAAGGAGCGTCGGGTCGACCCGCAGATCGTCGTGGGACTCCTGGTGGACCGCCACGGGTTCCCACTCGAGATCGGCTGCTTCGAAGGCAACAAGGCAGAGACACTCACGATCATCCCGATCGTCAAGCAGTTCCAAGAACCTGACTCGGGCCACGAAATGAGGTTCGGCTTGGCTGCGGCTCGCTGACCTGCGACTTCGTGGCTGGGCGTCGCCAGATTTGCGCACTAAGCGGGCTCGTAGGGTGCGGGTGGCCTATGTGCGGACCGTGAGGACCTCTTCGGGTGCCATGGCGGTCCAGATCGTGCATTCGAATCGTCGCGGTGCGCGCGATATCGAGCACCTCGGTTCGGCTCATACCGCCGAGGAGGTGGAGGCGTTGCGGAGGTCGCGGCACAGCGGCTCGCTGAGGACCAACGTGAGCTGGACCTGGGCCTCGAGGTCGCCGCCGCCGCGGCCGCTCCGCTGCCGATCACCGGGCCTCGGATGGCCCATCTGTGGGAGGCGCTGTGCCGCGCCTATGAGGTCCTTGGCTTCGAGGCCGCCACCGAGGGCGATGAGGTGTTCCGGCAGTTGGTGTTGGCGCGGATCATCGAGCCGACCAGCAAGCAGGACTCCCTCCGGGTGCTTGAGGAGGTCGGGGTCCCGGACGCGTCGTATGCCACCCTCAAACGCCGACTCCCCGGCTATGCCCCGCCGCGTTGCGTCAAGGCCTGGCCGCGGCGTCCGCGGCGCACGCCGCGTTGGGGCCGGCCAGCCTGGTGCTCTACGACGTCACGACGCTGTACTTCGAGACCCACCAAGGTGATGGGTTCCGCGAGCCAGGGTTCTCCAAGGAGCGACGGCTGGAGCCTCAGATCACCGTCGGTCTCCTCACCGACGCGGCCGGGATCCCGCTGATGATCGAGACGTTTGAGGGCAACCGGGCCGAGACCAAGACCATGTTGCCCACGATCACCTCCTTCATGGCGGCCCACCAGCTTGCAGATGTCACCGTGGTCGCCGATGCCGGGATGGTCTCAGAGGCCAACCGCAACGCCATCGACGATGCTGGCCTGTCCTACATCATCGGGGCCCGGATGCCCGAGGTGCCCTACGGTCATAGCTGCTGGCGCCGAGCCCACCTTGAGACCGAGATCCCCGATGGGCAGGTGTTCACCCCGCCCTGGCCCGCCGTGAGCGAGAAGGCGCTGGGGCGTCGCGACAAGGTCACCTACTACCGCTACAAGGCCGACAGTGCCCGCAAGACCCTGCGCGGGATCGACACTCAGGTCGCGAAGGCCGAACGCGCGGTGGCTGGCAAGGAGCCGGTCAAGCGCAACCGGTTCGTCAACCTCACCGGCGGCAGCGCGGGTCAACCGGGACCTGGAAGCCAAGGCGCGTGCGCTGGCGGGGTTCAAGGCGTACATCACCAACATGACCGACCCGAGCCCGGAGTTCGTGATCGGGGCCTACCACCAGCTCTGGCACATCGAGAAGAGTTTCCGGATGTCCAAACACGACCTCCGAGCCCGCCCGATCTATGCCCGGAACCGCGACTCGATCGAGGCCCACCTGACCATCGTGTTCGCCGCCTTGGCCGTAACCCGACTCATCGAGAACCGCACCGGATGGTCGATCAAGAAGTTCGTCCGTACCGCGCGGCGCTACCGCACCGTCCAGATCATGGTCGGCAACCAGACCATCACCGCGGCGGACCCCCTGCCCGCGACCTACGCGACGCCCTCGCTCAGATCAACTGAACCTGCGCACTA